>CAWCKT010000019.1:0-158762 GCA_963796155.1 uncultured Alphaproteobacteria bacterium
TGGTGACACTCGACCAAGCCGATGCTGCCGAACGCCTCGCCCTTGCGCAACGCCGCATGCTCGAAGCGGCGCCTCGTCGGGACTACCGCGGCCGCGGCGCAGAGGAGATCGTGCCGCTCAGTCTGCCGCTTGCCGATTGAACAAGCAGCTACGGGCCGTCACGCTTTCGCGCGGCGGGTTCTGGTGCGCCCCCGGCTGCGTTTGCGCCCGAGACCAAGCTGCTTGGCCATCGCCGAGCGCTGTTCGGAGTACGCCGGGGCGGTGAGCGGATGGTCGCTCGATAAGTCCCAGCGCCTCAGATATTCGGTGACTTGCAGTCCATGCCGCATCCCGAGGTGCCGGCGCAAGGTCTTACCCTTGAAGCCGCACTCGAGGCAGACGACGTGGTCGCGCTGCACCGATCGCCTGACCGGTACGGCGGGCGTGCGAGCCGGTTCCGGTTCGACCGGTTTGCCGAGTTGACTGATCGCTTGCTGCACCGAAATGATCAGCGCCGATAGCTGTTCCGGTGCGAGGGTATGATTGCCGACATAGCTCGCGATGATTTTCGTTACGGGGCGTAGATCGACGCTCCCCGTTGCGTCGCCGCTGTCCATGATTTGCTTCTCTCCCCGGAAGATTCATTTTCGCTCCGCCTTACATACGGCAAAACGCCGACAAAGCGAAGCATTCTTTACTGCGAATTGACCGGCCCGGCAGTTTTCGGTTGGTCCGCACAAGTCTAAGCCTGTGGCTCGGGAGCGGACCGAGCTGGTGCTTCGTTGCAAAAGCCGCCGCTATGCCGTCAGGTGTTCTGGATTGCCGCGCGGCGGCCGAACAAAGCCGAGCGCCGGCGCCGCACCGGCAGACGAATCCGTTGCTGTGCGGGTGCCGTTCAACCGATGAGTGCCGATCTTCGTCAAGAGCCGATCGAATTTGCCATCGTCATCGACGCAGCCGAGATCTCGCACGGTCTCGACAAAGCGGAGGAATTGCCTTCGGGGTTGCGTCGGAAATTCCATCCACGGCAGCTCCTCCCAGCCGATTGCGCTCGGTGCTCGGGCCAGCGTTCGGTGCGACGGGTGTGGTGAGCGGCCGACCGTTTGCGCATGACACGGCAAGCCGAGGCCGCCATCGAGTGAGCTGCACTCGACGCTACTGATCAGCGCTGCGAGGCGCTGGACGATGCCCAGCGCGGTCTTGTTGGTCACTTCCAGCCGCGAATGCAGCTGGTGCGCACTGATCGCGCTTCCGGCGGCGCTCAGCAGAAAGCAGGCCTGGAACCATTTGTGGAGCGGAACGTGGCTGCCTTCGAACATCGTGCCGATCGTGGCGCGGAATTGTTTGCGGCAGCGACAGCAGAATTTCAGCCCGGCGCGCGCGCCTTTTCCGGTGACGGCGCCGATGCGATCGGTGGCACCGCAGCGTGGGCAAACCGGGCCATTCGGCCAGACGATTTCTTCGAGCTTGGCGTGCGCCGCCTGCTCATCCCAGAAATAAGGCTGCGAAATGGTAGACATGATCGTGCCTCGAAGGAACCTCTCGGCTCCGATTAACTAATTAGCCATGATATCCCGGATTGGATGAACTTTCAACTAACAAGCCTAGCCTTCCCTATATGGACAACTTTATGACGCTATCTTGCGATCGACCGTCTCCTGCCCGACCCCTCTTCCGAAAAGCCCAACGATCCCGCATGATCGGTTATCGCGATCCAAGGCGGGAGAGGCGTCATGAAGCTGTTCGATCTGTCCGGAAAAGTCGCGATCATCACCGGTTCGAGCCGCGGCATCGGCCGGGCGATCGCCGAGGCGTTTGCCGAGGCGGGAGGACGGGTCGTGATCTCGGCCCGCAATGCGGCACCCTGCGAGGAGGTGGCGGCGGCGATTCGCGCCAAGGGCGGCGAGGCGATCACTGTCACGGCACGGATTTCCGATAAGGCGCAGCTCGAAAACCTCGTCGCCAAGACGCGCGAGGCCTGGGGCCGGATCGACATCCTGGTGTGCAATGCTGCGGTCAACCCGCATTACGGCTCGCTCGAACAGCTGACCGACGAGGTGTTCGAGCGGATGATGGTCAACAACGTTTTGAGCAATCTGTGGCTGTCGCGCATGGTGGCGCCCGAGATGCGCGAACGGCGTGAGGGTGCCATCATCTACATCATCTCGACCGCGGCATTGCGCGCCAGCACGATGCTCGGCATGTACGGCGTGACCAAATCCGCCGATTACGCGTTGTGCCGCAACCTCGCCGCCGAATGGGGCCCCGACAATGTGCGGGTCAACTGCATCGCGCCGAGTGTCGTGACGACCCAATTCGCCCGCGTGCTCTACGAGGACCCGGAACGCCGCGCGGCGCGCGAGGCCGGCACTCTACTGAAGCGCCTCGCCGAGCCCGAAGACATCGCCGGTGTGGCGCTGATGCTCGCCGCGCGCGCCGGCTCCTACATCACCGGCCAGACGATCGTCGTCGACGGCGGCACGACAATCGCGCCGTAGGCC
The DNA here is from genome assembly GCA_963796155.1 of uncultured Alphaproteobacteria bacterium. Lineage (GTDB taxonomy): Bacteria > Pseudomonadota > Alphaproteobacteria > ATCC43930 > CGMCC-115725 > AP-15. The sequence continues at coordinate 2,481 of CAWCKT010000019.1, forward strand.
CGCCGGCCCTACTCCGCGGTGCGGGAGGGGGTGGACCCAGCCCGCATAGCCGGGTGGGTGAGGGCCAAGACGCAGCCGAGGCCCTCGCGGCCCGCGGCGTGAATTCCTTTTCAGCAAACATCCGATGGTTTAGTATGATCACGCGGTGTCTTCCGTTTGGTTGTATGGTTAACGATGCAAATCGTCGCCGGGCATCTGCTGCTCTCGGCCACCGATCTGGTGAACTTTCTCGGGTGTCGACACGCGACCTACCTCGATCTGCGGGATTTGACCGACCCGGTGGAGCTTCCCGCGCGCGACGCCGCGACGGTGCTGATCTTCGAGAAGGGCATCGAGCACGAGAAGCGGCATCTCGCCTCGCTCAAGGCACGCGGGCTTATTGTCGTAGAGGTTCCCGGCGAAGGGTTCGACCTCGCCGAGCGAACCGCACTCACTCGGGAGGTGATGCGGGCCGGGGCGGCGGTGATCTATCAGGCGGCCTTAGTCGTGCCTCCCTGGCTCGGCTATGCCGACTTCTTGGAGCGGGTCGAGAAAGCATCGAACCTCGGTGGCTGGAGCTACGAAGCGCTCGACACCAAGTTGCCGCGGAGGGCCAAACCCGAGCACGTCATCCAGCTCGCGAGCTATTCCACATTGATCGGCGACGAGCAGGGCCGCACGCCGACCGAGATGCACGTGCAGTTGGGAACCAACGAAAGGGTGTCGCTGCGGATAGCCGACTTTATTCACTACCACTCGATCGCACGGCAGAGATTGGAGACATTCGCGAACCAACTACCGGAGGTATCGACGGCGCAGCCATGCAGCCACTGCCGTACCTGCCGCTGGTCGACTCGCTGCGAGGCGGATTGGCTGGCAGCCGATCACCTGACCCTCGTTGCCAATATCACCCGCAATCAGATCAGGCGGCTGTGGGAGGGCGGGATCTCGACCGTCCGCGCGCTCGCGGCACTGCCCGCGGCGTCAAGAGTTGCCGGAATCCAGTCGGAGACGCTCAATCGCCTGCGGCATCAGGCGACGCTGCAAACTGCCAAACGCGACACCGAAGCCGACTATGTCGAGACACTGCCGGTGGTGGCGGGGAAGGGTTTCGCCCGGCTGCCGCGCCCCCACGCCGGGGATATTTTCTTCGATATGGAGGGTTCTCAGTTCTTCGAGGATGGCAGTCTCGAATACCTCTTTGGCTTTATCACCGTCGATGATGGCGAACCCCGATTTACGGCGTATTGGGCGCATGATCGAGAGGCCGAAAAACGCGCCTTCGAGGCCGCCATGGACTTCATTGGGACGAGGCTGGAGGCACACCCCGATGCCTTCGTTTACCACTACGCCAACTACGAGGAGACTGCGCTCAAACGGCTCGCGATGGTCCACGGGACAAGAGAAGCCCGATTGGACGACCTGCTGCGGCGTCAGAAGCTCGTGGATCTCTACAAGGTCGTTCGCGAAGGCGTCCGGATCTCCGAACCCGGCTATTCGCTGAAGAATGTGGAGGTTTTCTTTGGCGGGGATCGCGCGGGCGAGGTGAAGACGGCTCTCGACAGCATGGTCGTTTATGACCAATGGCAGCAGACCGCCGACGAAGCCCTCCTCGATCAGATCAGGGCCTACAACGAGGCCGACTGCCGCTCGCTGCTGCTGTGCCAGGATTGGTTGCTGCGGTTGCGACCATCCGAGGTGCCGTGGTTCGGGACCGAGAGCGCCGCAGATACCGATATCCTCGCTGAGGATCCGGCACGCGCAGCCAAGAGGAAGGAGGACGAGGAACGGAACGCCGCGGTCGTGGCAAGGCTGATGGATGGCGTGACGGAAGCGGATCGCGGGTGGCGGGAGCTCGGCGGCCAGCTTGTCGATTTCCATAAGCGCGAGGCAAAACCCGAATGGTGGGCCATGTTCAATCGACAGGACATGACCGAGGAAGAGCTGATCGACGACGCCGAGTGCATCGGCGGGTTGGAGCCTAACCCCGACCGCCCGCCATTCCCGGAGCAGCGGTCGACCGTCCACTCGTTTCACTTTCCGGCCCAGGACTTCAAGATGCGCCTCGGCGGCGAGGTGTTGATCGCCGACACGCTCGCCCCCGCAGGCAAGATCGTCCGGCTGGACGAAGAGAAATTCGAGATCTCGCTGAAGCGCGGGAAGAATCGAGAGCCGCTGCCGCACCGGTTTTCGCTGATCCCAAAGGGTCCGCTCGGAGACAAGGTCCTGCGCGCGGCCATCGCCCGCTATATCGGTGCTGTGCTGGAGGGCGACGAGGATCGATATTCGGCAATCACGGGCATCCTGCGCTGCGACTATCCCCGCTTTCAGGGTTTAACCGGTATCGGCGACGACCCGGATGAGGTTGCCCGAGCGATTGATGCGATCGGGCGCTTGGATCGCAGTCATCTGCTCATTCAAGGCCCTCCAGGCGGCGGCAAGACCTACACGGCCTCGCATGCGATTGTCGAAATGATTGCCCGCGGCAAACGGGTTGGCGTCTCATCGCACTCCCACAAGGCGATCAACAATCTGCTGGTCGAGATCGAGAAGGTGGCGGCAGCTGGAAAGCTGCCGTTCCGAGGGGTCAAGAAATCCTCATACGAGGAGCAACGTCTGAACGGCTCGATCATCGAGGACACGACCGACAACGGTTACGCGGCGGCGGGCGGACATGACCTGATCGCCGGAACCGCCTGGCTGTTCGCGAGAGAGGAGCTGGATCAGCAGATCGATTACTTGTTTGTCGACGAGGCGGGACAGGTCTCGCTCGCCAATACGGTCGCGATGGGTCTGAGCGCCAAGAACGTGATCCTGGTCGGCGACCAGATGCAATTGTCGCAGCCGCTCAAGGGAAGTCATCCGGGGCGGTCCGGTCGCTCCGCGCTCGAACATCTGCTCGACGGTGCCGCAACCGTCCCGACTCGGCGCGGTATCTTTCTCAGCAGGACGCGACGGATGCACCCGGATCTGTGCCGTTTTATATCGGACGCGTTCTACGATGGCCGATTGTCGGCCGAGGCTGGGAACGAGCAGCAATGTTTGGTCCTGAACCCTGATGCCGATCCGGCGCTCGCGCCGACCTGTCTGCGCTTTATCAGCGTCGAGCATGAGGGATGCTCGCAGAAATCTCAGCCGGAAGCCGAGCGGGTTCACCAGCTATACCAGAGCCTCTTGGGCCAGGGTTGGACCGATCGAGATAGGCGGGTCCGTCCGATCGGCGTCGACGACATCCTCGTCGTCAGCCCCTACAACATGCAGGTCAATCTTTTGCGGTCGCGCTTGCCCGACGGCGCGCGCGTCGGCACTGTGGATAAATTCCAGGGCCAGGAGGCCGCGGTTGTGCTGATCTCGATGGCTACATCTTCGGGCGACGACCTGCCCCGGCAGATCGAGTTCCTCTATTCCCGCAACCGGCTCAACGTTGCGATCTCGCGAGCGCGATGCCTCGCCGTCATTGTCGCGTCGCCGCGGCTTCTGGAGACATCGTGCTCGACCATCGAGCAGATGCGCCTGGTAAACGCCCTCTGCTGGGCCAAGAATTTCTCCGAGGGGTCTTATTGAAATGGGCCGACGCCCTGAACCCTTTCCGTGTTGCCCCTCCTCACAAACTCCCGATAATGATGTTCCACATATCTACGCGCTAATGAATGTCCCCTCGGTACGGCGACGCGCTTCGCATTGAAATTCCAATACTCGCTCTGCCGCAGCTTTGACGAAACGTGAACTACGACATGGTCGATCTCCAACGATATACTGAGCATGTGCCAATCAAAGAGACGATGAATGTCGGTCCTTAGGAGTAATCCGTTTGATGGGTGGTTTGTATATTCCCCAAGGTATCGGAATATATGGGCGCCATCGAGAACTCTTCTAATCGAAGTGCCCGTGACGATACATCGTCCCTTCCAGATCGTAATCTGATCCTGCCTGAACTCCTTCCCGCTCTCCCGTATAACCCGTCGCGACTCCTCACGACGGCGCTCATCGACCGGCTGCTCAGGATCGATGTCCACCGGAAACTCACGAACGTGCACGATCTCCGCGGCCGGGTGCGGATCGGGCGTCGGCTCATCCCCTATGCCGATTTCCGTGGTCGGTCTGTGCGAGCTCGTATCCGATACAAGAGGTAAGCGGTCGTGCTCGCGCAGAGGCTCGATTAGCTCCACAGATTCGATGAAGCCATCTGCGTCCAGGTTCGCTCGAAATTCGGGGCGATCACGGTTCAGAAGATGCCCCAAGCAACCCGCATCAAGCGATCGAGGAGTCCCATCATTTGTCCGAAATGCATAGGGCACTGCTCGCCCGAGATCCCAACAAATCGACTTCAGTTGTTCTGAAAACCAGATCGTACGCGGCTGGCTTGATTCTCGTTTCAATAGCTCATGAGGCCTATATTTCCTGATAGGTACACTTACCGAGAAAGGTTGCGTAAATCTTTGTCCCGGCCTCGGATTGTAAGTAGGAATTGGGATCGGCGGGCGTTCGAGCCTGTCCATTTCAGCTTTACTGAGCACGCTCGGCATGGCTTGTGCTCCCGCCAGCTTGTCGACGGGCTATTCCAGCCCGAGATCGTTTAAGTCCAAGAAATCGATGACCTGTTCGAAGCTCAAACTCGTGGCGTTCGATACCTTACGAGCAAAAGCCCGCGCTCCCGCGCCCACGGCTGGCGTCGAGTGCTTCACTTTATTTCCTGATAGGTCCAGGCAGCCTTTTCTGAGATTCCTCCACGAATTGTTACTTTCGCGGCGGATCTTGGAAATGGTCGGAAAATTCGGATCGGACGATGCATCGGCCTTCGACTTCTGCCTTTCGATCTCATCGTGTGCCTCATGACATAACGGTATCGGCGGTCTGCCGTCTCGGACGGGATGATGTAGTTCACAGTCGCCGTCGAGGCTTTTCCCTGTCACTATGCACGATCCCGCTATCGCTCGCAGTTCGTCGCGTGCCTTGCCACCCAGGAGAAGACGGTCTGTAGCCTGTTGTTCCGCTGCAACCCATTGTTTCAGCGCATTTAGGGCCAGACAAAATGCTCTAAAACCGGGAGGCAGCAATGACGCAAGGGAGGGTGGCAAACTGTTGAGTTCGAGGAATTCTCTAACAGGTCCAGGTTTGACAGCGAGCTCTTTCGTCTGGTCCAGCAAAATGGTTCCAATGACATCCAAAAATGCCTTACTGATTTCGCGCGGTAGCTTTTGGTTTAGAAGTGCCGGATGATTTTTCGCAATTGCGCGATAATGATCAAAATACTCTCCTAACAAGCCTTCCCTCTGAGCTTTCGTCAATGTGATCCGGCTTTTCGGTCTCTTGTACTCTGCCGCCCGCGTCTCCTGGGTGGTATTAGGCATCGTTTTCTCCCGTAGATCCGGTCTTGATGCGCCCCGCTGCCTATTAGGGCGAGAATTTCGACTATAACTCGTTTCGAGTTAAGAGCGCGTGTGGAGTAGCAACGACCGAGAAAGTCCGCGACACCGGTTCCCGAGTGAAGCGAGTCCATTGATCGTATTGCAGCAAAATCGAGCCGTTATGTCGCCGGACCGAACACCCGCTTCATGCGGTCCCCCTATTCGCAGATCGCGGATCGTCAAGCCTCACCCTAACCCGCCGCCGCGTGCGGGTGTATGGACCGGGGAGATAGTGAACAGCGGGCTGAGCTTCCACAACCCGGCGATCAAGGTCGGCCGGGCTGTTGCTTACCGTCGCATCGGCGCTTGTTGAGCCCGTGCTGCGCATGGCGCGGTAGGCCTTCGTGGGTCTGCCGCTTATAATCAAGCGCAAACGGGTCCCAAATCCGGATAGCCGAATGAGATTCCTCAAGCGGATTAAATCGCGTCCAATCCGTGCAGTGCCCGAGACTGCAATCGATGATCAGATCCTGCGGCGCTTCCGCGCCGCCCTCGATGAGCTCTACGGCGATCGGATCGAACGCGTCGTGCTGTTCGGCTCCCGTGCGCGCGGCGATGCGCACGAAGCGTCCGATTACGACATCGCGGTATTCCTGAAGGATCTGACCGATCGCTGGCGCGAGTTCCATCGCTTGGCTGATCTCAGAACCGATATTCTCGCCGATACCGGGGTCTTTATAGAGGCCCGGCCGTTCCGGGCTGGCGGCCACTTAGAGCGCACCCCGTTAATGGATGAGATCCGGCGCGAGGGCATCGATTTTTGAAGCCGGAGGCGGAGCGCTACCTCGATAAGGCACGCCAGATGCTAAATGAGGCTCGTGCCGTTGCCGGCATCGAACTCGCAGAAGCAGCGGGTCGCGCTGCTTACCTCGCGGCGTTCCACGCTGCACAAGCTTTGATCTTCGAGCGCATCGGCAAGGTGCCCAAAACGCACCACGGTGTTCACGCCCAATTCTCCCGGCTGACGAGGAATGACCCGCGCATTGGCGAATTGCCGCGGTTCCTGTCGCAGGCCTATGACTTCAAGACCGTTGCTGATTACGAGATTGGGCCGGACGCGACCGTGCCGCTTGCGGAAGCGATATCCGCTATCGAGGCGGCCCAGAGATTCATTGGTCGAATCGTCGAGCTGCTCGAATGAGACGGTACGTCCCCGACTATTTCGCGTTACGCAAAATTGCCATAATTCCGTGATATCGTTTGTGGCATGATTGTATTGATTTTCGCTCTCGTTCTGGCCGTCCGCTTAGTTGTGCGCGCCATTGGGGCGGCCGCGGCGATCGCAAAAGACGCGGGGTCGCGGCGGCTGCAAAGCGGTTCGGGCTCGGCTGTTGCACTTCCCTGCCATTTCCCTGCCAAACCCGCGGCAGGGAAAATTCGTTCCCTGCCAATGCCGTCACGGAACGCTCCGCAAGCATCTGAAAATACGGGATATTGTGGGTCCGAGCGGGCCGCTTTGCGGGCGGAAACGAAAAACTTCCCTGCCGTTTACCTGTCGGCAGGGAAAATCGCGGCGGCGGGGTCAGAACATGCCGAGGCCGAGGATGCCGTCGACCGGATCGAGGCCAGCGAGGACGCGCCTGCCGATCAGGTCGCGCAAGGTCTCGGTGGTGCCGCCGCCCAAGGTGCCGTAGCGGGCACCGCGGTAGAAGCGCGACACCGGGAATTCGTCGGTGAAGCCGTAGCCGCCATGGACCTGGATCGCCTCGCTGGTGACGCGCAGCGCCATCTCGTTGCAATAGACCTTGGCGACCGCCGCCAGCAGCGGGTCGGGAAACGGGTCGGCGGTGGCGCAGGCGCGGTAGAGCATGCTGCGGCCCGTCTCGATGTCCTTGTACATCTCGGCGATCTTCCAGCGCATGCCCTGGAACTCGGCGATCGCGCGGCCGAAGGCTCGGCGCTCCTTGACATAGCGCACCGCCTCCTCGAAGGCGCCCTCGGCGAGGCCCAAGGAGATGCTGGGGTTGAGGCAACGCTGGGTGTTGAAGGCCGACAGCAGCTTGCGGAACCCGTCCTCGCGCAGCACCAAATTCTCGGGCGGCAATTCGCAATCCGCGAAGCGGATCTCGTGCAGGTTCTCGCCGCCCATCGTGTGGTAGGTGCCGGTGACCGAGAACCCGGGGGTGCCCTTCTCGACGAGCACGCACCCGATGCCGGCGCGGCCGGGCTGGCGGTCGACCCGGGTGAAGACGACAAACATCCCGGCCTCGTCGGCTCGGCTGATCAGCGTCTTGACGCCGTTGAGCCGCAGCGCGTTGCCGACACGGTCGACGTTGGTCTTGTAGTTGGCGACGTCGGTGCCGGCGTCGGGCTCGGTCATGCAGATCGCAAGGAGACAGTCGCCGCTGCACACCGCCGGCAGGATGCGCTCCCTGATCGGCTCGGGCGCGTAGGTCGCGATGATCCGCGTCTGCACCCCGACCTCGCCGAGCACGGCCATCGCCGTCACATAGCAGACCTTGGCGATCTCCTCGAGGACGAGGGCGGTGTCGAAGACCGGCAGCCCGAGACCGCCGTACTCTTCCGGAACCGCCATTCCGAGGACGCCCAATTGGGCAAGAGCGCGCATGTTCTCCCACGGGAAGGTCCCATCCATATATTTGAGCGCGCGCGGCCGGAACTCGCTTTGCGCCAAGTCACGGACGGTCTGCACAAACCGGCGCTGCTCGTCGGATAGGCTGACAAACACGATGCTTTCTCCCGCTCAGATGGCGACGACACTGTCCATTTGCGGCAGCCCGAGGCGCAAATTTTCCCTCTCCGGAGCCGAACGGACGTAGAGGAGGTGCAGGGGAATCGAGTTTGGCCGAGTGCACGCGCGAGGGCAATGATATCGACATTGCCGCCGTCTATCAGCTACTCAGCGAGGTCGCGCGGCAGGTGGGTGAGATCGCCCAGTAGATGACCGCACACGACCGGCGGTTCGAACAAATAGATCCGCACCTCAACAAAGCGCTGCCTTCGAGCACTGACTTGGGCTGATGTTGCAGACGGAACCTTGAGAGCGGCGCCTCTGCTCGGGCTGAACTTTCTTCGAGCCGTGCGCGTTGGTGAAGTATGTCTTTAGATCACCATAGCCTTGGCGAAAGCACGCCGAGTACAATTCTCGTTGTGGAGCCGGACATCCTCGTCCGCATGGTAATTGCCGACTATCTGCGCAATTGCGGATACAAGGTTTTCGAGGGTGTCACGGCTGACGATGTGGTGACCGTCCTTGGGTCCCAACAAAAGATTGACGTTGTTTTCGCCGAAGTTCAGCTGAGCGGCAGCATGGACGGGTTCGGTCTTGCCCGATGGGTTCGCGAAAAACACCCGGGCGTCGATGTGATCCTCACCTCCGGAACAGCCAGGGCGGCCGAGAAAGCCGGGGATCTTTGCGAGGAGGGTCCTTTGGAAAAGCCCTATCATCCGCAGGAGGTTCTGCGCCGCATCAATAGCCTTATCGAACGACGGCGAACGGCGTCTAAAGCTTGAAAGGATGGACCGTCGGCACGGAACAGCAGGCCTCACAGGGTGTTCTAACATGGAATGGTGTGTTCCAGCCTGATGTTGAGCGCGATACCCTCAGCGATAGAGAAAGTAACCCGACGACCCATAGTGTTGGTTGTCGAGGACGAGATTCTTATCCGCAGCCCTGTGGCAGATTTTCTGCGAGCGGCCGGGTACAAGGTCGTCGAAGCGGCTAATGCGGCGGAGGCTGTCGCGGTCTTCGTCACCGGGACGGTGATCGATCTCGTTTTCAGCGACCTCGATATGCCCGGCCCCATGGATGGGATCGGGCTTGCTCTGTGGATCTCCCACCATCACCCTGGCGTTCATGTGATCCTCACCTCGGGCATCCGCAATGCCACCCGAGCCGGGGAGATCGCAGCGCCTTTCCTGCCAAAGCCATACCGCCTGGCGGAAGTAGCCCGCTGCATCCGGTCGCTGCTCGAAGACCCGCAGCGGGGAAGCGCATGAGGGGGCCTCAGCGCCCTGCGGTCCTGTGCTTGCTACTAGCTTGCTACTAGTACCGGGCCGAGCCCAACTTGCCGAGATGCCGCGCGACAGCGGCTAGCTCGCTAGGCTCAGACGCCACTCGCTGGCTTTCTTCCGTGAGAATCCGCACCGTGTCCCGGACCTGCTCCTCGGTATGCGACGCGGTCAGAAAAAACCGTAAACGGGCGGCACGCTCTGGCACCGCCGGGTAAAGGATGGGCTGAACATTGACGCCTCGTCGGAACATCGCCTGCGCAAGGCGCCCGGCGCGGATCGAGCTTCCGGTTATGACCGGTACGATCGAGGCGCCGATAGAGCCGCCGACATCAAGGCCACCTTCGCGCGCAAGCCTCAGGAACAGCGCTGCCCTGTCATTAAGCCGGCGCACCCGGTCCGGTTCTTGCTCCAGCAACTCCACCGCCGCGAGCGCCGCCGCGGCGGCGGCTGGCGCCATCCCTACTGAAAACACGAAGCCCGGCGCGGCAAGCTTCAAATATTCGATGAGTTCCTTTCTCCCGGCGATGTAGCCGCCGCACGACACCAGGCTCTTGCTGAGCGTCCCCATCCAGATGTCGACATCGTCGGGATCGACCCCAAATCGCTCGGCCGTGCCGAAGCCGCGCGGACCCAACACCCCCAGGGCGTGCGCCTCATCGACCATCAGCCAGGCGCGGTGGCGTCGGGCGACAGCGACGAAGGCCGGCAGGTCGGGCACATCGCCATCCATGCTGTAATGGCCCTCGATGACGAGGAGCGCGTGCCCACTGCGCACACGCGCTTCGCCGAGTACCCGGTCGGCAGCTTCGTAATCGAGATGTCGGAACGGCACCCGGCGCGCTCCGGACAGCATCGCTCCTTGGACAATGCTGTTGTGGATCAACGCATCGTGAACGATCACATCGTTGCGACCGAGCAAATGCCCGATGACGGTAACGTTCGTTGAGTGACCGCCGACCAAGACGACGCTGTCCTCGGTTCCGTGAACCCGAGCTAGTGCGCGTTCGAGATCGCGGTGGATCGGCCGTTCACCGGAAACCGGCCGGCTGGCGGAGACCGTGGTCCCATACCGGTCGATCGCAGCCTTCGCCGCCGCGGCGATCCGCGGGTGCCCGTTGAGCCCGATGTAATTGTAAGAGGCGAAGTTGATGTGGGTTACGTTGTCGATCAGGGTTTCGGCACCGGCGATACCCTCATGCACGCGAAAGAATGGATCGGCAATTCCGAGAAAATCCGCGGCTTCGCGGATCATGCGGATCTCCCGGAACCCCTCTAGTTCTGACACATCCAGCTTCGGAGAGGCGATGCCGCTTCGATCCGAGCCAGAGCGCCGCGGGGAGCGCTCCACCGGTCGGACCAAGGATGCCGACGACAGCTTCGCGATCAACTGCGCCTTTGCCTGCGCCGATAGACCGAACAGGTTGCGGCTCGCGCCCAAATGCTACTCCGCTGCAACTCTGTCGGGATCCGCTGGCATTGGCGCCCCGTTGACAAGCTCGTGGCGCGCAACGAGCGCAATGACCTCCCCGTCCCTGGTTCCTGTCGAGACAACTCCGGCTAACCGCGCGGCGATCGACGCCACGCTCGTGCCTTCGGTGAGTGAAACCAGCGGCAGATTAACCCGCAGCCGGTTCTCCAGTGCCAGGCGGAGTTCGACCGCCATTAATGAATCCATCCCCATTTCAGATAATGGACGCAACAGGTCAATGCCCTCGCCAGGAAGCCGCAGTATTGTCCCCGCCTCTTCGGCAACGACTGTTTTCAGCAATGCCAGCGCCGCCTCGGCATCCAAGTTAGCGAGCCGCTCGGCGAGCGATTCGTCAGCCGCTGAAGCAGATGCCTTGGCACGAACCTCGGAGAACAGCGGCGTTGACAGGATCGGCAGAAACTGCCGGGCTTCGGCCCAGTTCGCATCGGCGAACGCGACCATCGGCAGTCCGCTCGCAAGCATCGCGGGGAGCCCCGCGAGAGCCTGTGCTGCGGGAATGGGCTTTGCGCCGAGCCGACGCGCGAGCGACGCCAGGGCCTCGGGCCGCTCGGCCAAATAGCCAGCATCCTCGATCGGTCCCCAGGCTATGGCAAGCGCTGGTCTGCCCTCGGCTCGTCGCTGTCGGGCGAGTGCCTCGAGCGCCATGTTCGCGGCGACATAGACACCCTGTCCGGGTGCCCCGACCAAGGTTGTCGCCGACGAAAACAGCAAAAAGAGGTCGATTGGATCGTTGCGCGTCAGCGCGTCGAGGGCGATTGCCCCGCCGAGCTTGGGCCGCAGGATCGGACCGATGCTGGCGAGCTCGATCTCTGCGGCAAAACCGTCTTCGATCGCCGACGCGGCGTGCACGACGCCGCGAAGCGGCGGCTGGTTCGCCCGGATCGCATCGAGGATCGTGGCCAGTGAACCGGTGTCGGCGACATCGCCTTGATAGACGCGAACCCGTGCGCCCGCTTCGGTAAGTTCGCTAACTTTCGCCGCGCAGCCTGGTGTCGCTGACCCCCGCCGGCCGATGAGCGCGATTGAACCAGCCCCTTGAGCGACCAACCAACGTGCGCACTCGAAGCCAAATCCCTCGATGCCGCCCGTGACCAGATAGGTCCCGTCCCGGCGCAGCGCGAGCTCCGGCGGCTTCTGCAGCCGCACGCCATGATTGGATTGGGGTACGAGGACGAGCTTGCCAATGTGACCCGACGACTGCATCAGCCGGAAGGCTTCGTCGAGTTGGGCGAATGAGAAGATCCGGTGCGCAAGGGGTCGGATTTTGCCTTCAACGAGCGCGGTGGAGACCTCGGCTAGTAGGAGGCGCGCGAGATCCGGCCGGCAAATCGGCAACTGATCGATGTCGATTGCAAAATAAGAGATGTTTTGCCGTAGGGGGCGCAGGTGGATGCGCCGGTTGAGGTAGAGGTCCCGCTTGCCGAGTTCGAGAAACCGACCGAACGGCTTGAGCACCTCGAGGCTACGCTCCATCGCCTCACCGCTCAGCGAGTTGAGCACGATGTCGACGCCCTGACCCCCGGTGAACTCGCGCACGGCATCGCAAAAGGCGAGGTCGCGCAAATCGAGGACATAATCGGCGCCTGCCAATCGCAGAAATGCTCTTTTTACTTCCGATCCGGCTGTAGCGGTCACGACTGCGCCGCGCTGTTTGGCATACTGGATGGCGGCGAGCCCAACGCCTCCGGAAGCGGTGTGGATGAGGACGTGCTCGCCCGGTGCCAGGTGTGCAAGGTGACCCAGAGCGTACACTGCGGTGACGAAGGCTACAGGGATCGTGGCGGCCTCGGCAAAACTCGTTTGCGGGGGGATCGGTGCGACAGCGTCGGCGATCGTCACGACGCGTGTGCTCAGCGAAGCCGGAGCGAATGCCATGACGCGCTCGCCGACAGCCAAGCCGCCGACCCCCGGGCCAATGGAGCGGACGATCCCCGCACATTCGAGCCCCAATGTTGCGCCGGCAAAACCGTCGCTCAGAGCCTCCTCCGGCAGCAACCCCATCGCCCACATCACGTCGCGGAAGTTGAGGCCTGCAGCATGCACCTCGATTTCGACTTCACCCCGTCCGACCGGTCTGGGCGTGCGAACTTCCCAACCCAGTGCGTCGAGACCCCCGGTATGGGTGGTCGCGACGCTGAGCAGATCCGATGCCCTCGCCCAGCGTGGCGAAAGGCCCCGGCGCAAGCGAAGGACATGGCGTCCCTGCGGCGTCCATACGATCTCGGTCTCGGCCGTCGCGGCGGCCAACTCGACGGCGACCAATCGCGCTCGCTCGCCCAGAGCGGCTGTTCCTGGCAGGTCGAGCAGGCGGGTCGATAACCGCGGCAACTCATTGACCAACACGCGCCCGAAGCTCCAAAGAGCGCCACCGACCAGCTGGGCGGGTTGGTGCGCAAGTGTGGTTTGCTGCGCTCCGGAGGTGACGACCCAAAGCACGGCCTGGCGCTCCGCGGCAATAGCCGCAAGTCGTGCCAGCGCGGCGATTTGCTGCGACACGTGCTCGACGGGGTCACCGTCGCCGTGATCTTCGGCCAAGAAAAGGAGGATCTCATCCGTTCCCTCGCCAGACCGCAGCGCGATATCAGGCGCGATTATGGCGGCAAGATCGGTAGGTCGTACGAGCGTGACGCGGTAACCCGCCTCGGGCAAGCGAGCTTGCAGGGCCGCACTAAAGGCGGCATCGCCGATGACGAGGGTAACTGAGGCCTGGTTTGCCGGAACGGCAAGTGCAGGCTCCGAGAAAGGCGGCGCGGAGCCCCAGAGCAAAGCACTCGGCCACGGGGCCGTCGTGGTCGACGCTGTGCCCGTGAGTTCGAACCCTGCTGCTGCAAGTTCGCCCCGCCAATCTTCGGCCGCGCGCAGTGGCGATGGATCGCGCGGTTGTGATGCAGGCTGCCACCAACTCGCACTTTGACCGAAGACGAGGTCCCAAAGCGCGTTCGGTTCGGCTTCTACGGCTAGGAACAGCCCGCCAGGCACAAGCAGATCCCGTAGGCCGGCGAAGGAAGCCGCGTCGAGCTGCAACCGAGCACAGGCATTCACTGCCAAAATGATGTCGAAAGTCGCCCCATTCAGACCATCATTCCCGTCGACTGGAGACCAGCGGCAGGCGGAGACCCCGACGAAGGATCTAGCCAGGGAGGAGAGCCGAGCAGTCTGTTCCGAATCGGTGCACGCTCCGGTGTAGGAGAGCGCCACCCCGGATTGTGCCAAACGGTTGAGGACGCGGCGGGTCGCTCCGCCGCCGCTCGCTCCGAGTTCGAGAATGCGCATGGGCCGGCCCCTTGGCCATGCGGTCGCCAACTCGTCCAACGCATCACACAGCAATTCGATGCCAGGTGCGCTCGCCGGCGACGCTTGCACCAGATGCTCGATCATCGGGGAGAGCTGTGTGTCCGGCTGCCTGGTGCCGTTGGCAAGGATCTTGGGCAGATCCTCTACTGCGGCCGCGACGAGGGCGAGTTCCGCCACCAAATCCGGCGCCTCGGCAAGCAGCAACCGCCACAGTTCCGACACCTCCGGCAGATCGGCCGAAGGTTCGAGTCGCCATTCAAGATCGGTCTCAATAGCCGCGCCGAACCGTTCGAGCAACCGTAACAGGCACTCGGCCAATTCGGCCGAATCGGGCGCGATCTGGCCAGATCCTACTATCTCGCTTACGGTAAAAGAGCGCCCAGGCTCGATGAGCCCTCCGAGTGATCGGAGCCCCACCGAGCCGATCAATGCGTCGAGCAGCAGCGCCTGTTCTTGCCGTAACCTGTCCGGCTCGCGGGCAGCGGCACGGCGCGATAAGACGGCGCCAAAACCGGGCAGGGGCCAGGCACTGCCGGGTTCGGAGAGCGGGAGCGGCACAAGATCAACCCGAAGCGCGCGCTCGTCGGCCGGTCGTCGCCGGGTCATCTCGACGCGGCGAAACCAGCAATCGGCGAGTTCCGCAACAATGTCGCCGGCATCATCGGACAATACGATGTCAGCGGATACCGACCGAACCCCGCTGCGGGTCAACCTCAACTCGGCGCGCCGGGGAGCCCGCCCGAACGGTGCGAAAAGCCGAACGCGTCCAAAGCGCCAAGGGAGAAAGCCGACGCCCGGCATTTGGTGCAAGCGATCGGCCAGCAGCCCCAGAAGTCCCTGCAGCGCACCATCGAGCAAGGCAGGATGAATCAGATAAGGATCGAGGGTTTCACTGACCGGCGAGGGATCGAGGTAGGCGATGGCGCTATCCGAATCGCCGATGTCAATGTGAGTGACCGTCCTGAAACTACTGCCGTAATCGAGACCGGTAAGGCGAGCAAGACGGTAGAGCCTCTCGCCTTCGATCCGCCGCTGCACCGGCGCAGCTGCGATCCGGCACAGGATCGGTCGTTTATCCGTTGCAGAGCAGACGCGGCCAGCCGCATGTACGGTCAACGGCTCGCGCGACAAGCGTGGGCGGCTCGCCAGCTCCCAGTCCTCCTCTTCGGAGCGGAGGACCGTGCGCAGCTCGCGCATCCGTCCCTTCTCGAACGGTAGCGGGCGCCGCAACTCGACATCCAAAATTTCGAGCGTCGGCGCATCCGGCCATCGCCACCGCGCGGCAGCGAATGCGAGTTCCAGCATCGCAGCAGCCGGCAGGACCGCCACTCCTTCGATCGCATGATCGGCGATCCAGGGCAGTACTTGATCGTCGAGGTGATTGAGCCAGCAAGGTATCACACCGCGTTGGCGAAACCCGAGGAGAGGGTGGTCGAAAGGCGGGTTGACCAGATTGACCGCTTCGGTCGTCGTGTCGAACCAGAACCTCTCCCGATGCCAGGGATAGAGGGGAAGGCCGCGCGGGTCAGCTGGGCCGTCGAATGCTGCCGCTGCGGTCCAATCATATCCTGCGACATGACAGCGTGCCGCGATTTCCGGAAATGGATCGTCATCGACGCGCTTTCTCGAAAGGCTCGTGAGCACGCGCCCTTGAACTGCGGCAGACCGCAGTCCATCCGTAAGGTAGGAGCGAAGAAGGGCGCGGGGGCCGATTTCGAGAAAGATCCGATAACCTTCGCCGATCAGCCGCGCGGTGGCCTCGGCGAAGCGCACAGGATTTCGGACGTTGCGCCACCAGTATTCCGCGTCGAGCGCCTCGCCTTCGACCGACTCGCCGGTTACGGTCGATACCAGCCCCGCCCTCGGCAAGTGCGAAGCGAGGCCGGCTAGGTCCGCCAGCAGATCCTCCCGGATAGGGTTCATCTCTTTGGAATGAAACGCGAAATCTAGATCGAGTGGGCGAAAGCCCAGGCCGCGGCGGCGCGCCTCGACTTCCAGCCGCTCGATTTCCTTGCTCGGACCCGAAATGGTCACCGAACGGGTAGAGTTGATTGCGGCGATCTCCGCGGGGCTGTCGAGCTCGGCGAGAATCTCTCGCGTTGCATCGGAGGCGAGTGCGACCGCGGCCATGCGGCCCGTGCCCTGGGTGCGCTGCTGGCAGCGACTGCGCGCAACGATGACGCGCCCCGCATCGGCGAGGGAGAGGGCGCCCGCGGCCCAGGCCGCGGCGACCTCCCCGACGCTATGCCCCATATTACCGGAAGTGCGGATACCGATGGCATCGAGCGCCCGGACGATGCCAACCTGAATTGCGAAGAGGAGCGGTTGTGCAACGTCGGCCCGCGCCAGCGCTTCGGCTGCGACCCCGCTTTCGAGAACCTCGGCCATCGACCAGCCAAGCGCTGGCCGAAGCAATCTATCCAGGTCCTCGATCGCGTCGCGAAAGACGGCGTTGTTGCGCAACGCGTCCTGTCCCATTCCTGGGAATTGTGCGCCATTACCCGAGAACACGAAGGCGAGGCCGTCCTCCCTCACCCCGGTTCCCGTGATCACGGCGGGGGTCGGGGTGCCGTCGAGAAAGTCTCCGAGCATTCCCGCGGTCGCTGCCGAATTTTGCCCGAGGGCGACGAGCCGATGGACATGGTGATCGCGGTGCCGACTGGCCGCACGCATCAGCCCGGGGGCCCGCCCGGCAGGCAACTCGGCGAGCGTGTCTCGCCAGTTTCGGGCGAGATCGCGCAGCGATGCCTCGGAGCGCGCCGAGATCACCAGAGGAGGCGTCGGCAGCGGCAGCGCCGGTACCTCGTCGCGCTGTGGCGGCGCGGCGAGCACGACATGGGCGTTGGTCCCGCCGAAACCAAAGGAGTTGACGCCACCGTAACGCTCCCCACGCGCCGCTGCGATCGGCTGGGCGTCGCGAGCCAGCCTCAGGTTCAACGCATCAAAAGCGATGTTCGGGTTCGGCGTCTCGCAGTGCAATGTCGGCGGTAACACACCGTGGTCGAGGGAGAGCGCCGCCTTGAGCAACCCGGCGATTCCGGAAGCCGCCTCCAAGTGACCGATATTGGTCTTTACCGAACCGATCGGGAGCGGATCGGGCCGGCTCTGGGCAATGGAGTGGCCGACCGCGGCGGCTTCGATCGGATCTCCCGCCGGTGTTCCAGTGCCGTGCATTTCGAAAAACGCAAGCTTTTCGGGAGCAACGCCCGCATGCGAATAGACGGAGCGGAGCAAGGCAGCCTGTGCCGCCTCGTTCGGTAGCGACAATCCGATCGTTCGGCCATCCGAATTTACCCCGGAGCCTAGGATGACCGCGCGGATCGCATCTCCATCGGCGATGGCATCCTCGAGCGGTCTGAGGATTATCACCCCCCCACCTTCGCCGCGGACATAACCGTCCGCGCGTTCGTCGAATGCGAAGCAGCGTCCCCGCCGGGAGAGCATCGCGGCGCGGCAGAAGCCGAGATAGGGATAGGGCGCCAGTAACAGGTTGACCCCGCCGACGATCGCGGTCGTGATCCGCTCGCCGCGGATCGCTTCGCAGGCATGATGCAGAGCGACGAGCGAGGATGAGCAGGCCGTGTCGACGGTAAGGCTCGGCCCATGTAGATCGAAGACATAGGAAATCCGGTTGGCCAGGATGCTCAAGGTGTTCCCGGTCATGAAATAGGGGTCCGCTCCGGCCGGATCCTCCAGCCTCAAATCCGAATAATCAGTCGTGGATGCTCCGATATACACCCCTGTTGTGCTACCGGACAGCTTGCCTGCTGGTATGCCGGCATCCTCGATAGCGTGCCAGACAAGTTCCAGCAGCAACCGTTGCTGCGGATCCATTTGCGCCGCTTCACGAGGCGAGATGCCGAAAAAAGCCGGCTCGAACAGATCGATGCCGCTGATCAGCCCGGCCGCCCAGGTGTAGCTCTTGCCCGGCTCATTCCAATCGGGATGGTAGAAAAACCGCGTCGACCATCGTCGGGGGTCGATTTCCGAGACAGCATCCACCCCGGAGGCGAGCAACCGCCAGAATCCCTCCAGATCCTCGGCCCCCGGAAATCGGCAGGACGCTCCGACGATCGCGATCGATCCGTCTTTCATACCGCTAGTGCTTGTTCAGGTTCCCCGGGAGGCAGGATCGGCAGCCACGTGGCACGCTGCCTTGCCCTCATTACACACAAGACGAGCCAAATGCTAGCGTTCGGCGTGGGGCCCTGATGTCGCGCCGCGCGCGAGCGTTTTTAATCAGCCGATTAACGTCCCCCGTTGCGCGGCCCTGAGCCGATCTATCGTCAAGCGCCCGTGACAAAGATGGGGGATTCCATGCGGCTCGGCCAAGCCCAGAGTCTCGGTTAGTCAGCCGCCGGAGGGCGTTCCGGCTCCGGCCGCCAGCGCAGGACCGGCTTGCGAGCGGCGGCGGTTTCGTCGAGGCGCCGGCGCGGGGTCAGCCGCGGCGCCGCGTGGAAACGGGCGGCATCGCCGGAGCGGGCCGCGGCAGCGAGCGACTTGAGCACCCCTGCGAACTGATCGAGCGAGGCCTTGCTCTCGGTCTCGGTCGGCTCGATCAGCAGGGCTCCGCGCACGACCAACGGGAAATACATCGTCATCGGATGATACCCCTCGTCGATCAGCGCCTTGGCAAAGTCTAGCGTGGTGATCCCGGTGTTCTTCAAGAAACGGTCGTCGAACAGCACTTCGTGCATGCAGCGGCCTGGATAGGAAAGGCTGAGGTCGTCTTCCAACCGAACACGCAGGTAGTTGGCGTTGAGCACTGCGTCCTCGGCCACCTGCCGCAACCCGTCGGCACCATGGCTCATCATGTAGGCGAGAGCGCGCACGAACATGCCCATCTGGCCGTGGAACCCTTTCAGCCTTCCGATTGCGTCGCGCGCCAGGCCGCTCTTGTGCTCGATCGGTTGCAGCCCCCCGGCGCCGTGCACCAACCACGGCAAGGGCGCGAAAGGAGCGAGGCTCGCGGCCAGCGCTACCGGGCCGCTACCCGGCCCGCCGCCGCCATGCGGGGTCGAAAAGGTCTTGTGCAGGTTCAGATGCATGCAGTCGATGCCGAGATCGGCTGGTCGCACGCGCCCGACGATCGCGTTGAAGTTCGCGCCGTCACAGTAAAAGAACGCACCGACCGCGTGTACAGCCGCGGCGATCTCGATGATTTCGTTCTCGAACAGCCCGCAAGTGTTCGGGTTGGTCAGCATCAACGAAGCCACGTCGGCCCCGAGCTTAACCTTGAGCGCCGCAAGATCGACCCGTCCCTGCGGATTGGCCGGCACCGGATCGACGATGTAGCCGCAGGCGGCGGCAGTCGCGGGGTTTGTACCGTGCGCCGATTCGGGCACGAGAATCCGGCTGCGCCGCTCGCCGCGCGCTTCGAGGGCAGCGCGGATCGACATAATGCCGCAGAGCTCGCCATGGGCTCCGGCCCCCGGGCTCAACGCGATGGCGGGCATCCCGGTCAAGGCCTTGAGCCAATACGCCACTGTGTCGATCAGCGCGAGCGCTCCCGGCACTGTCGACACCGGCTGAAGCGGGTGGATATCGGCAAATCCCGGAAGCCGCGCCAGCTTCTCGTTGAGCCGCGGGTTGTGCTTCATCGTGCAGGAGCCGAGCGGATAAAGTCCGCTGTCGATCGCGTAGTTCTTTTGCGACAACCGCGTGAAATGACGCACGACTTGCGGCTCGCTGAGACCCGGCAGGCCGATCGCTTTCCGCCGCTCGAGCCCGCCGAGACGAGGGTGGAAAGGCGCCGGGTCATTGAGGTCGACGCCGCAATGACCCGGTGAATCCTGCTCGAAAATCAGCTTCTCTTCGATCTGCAGCCCACGATTGCCGGTGATCGTCGCGACCGGGATCGGCAAATCCTCGGCGGGGCGGGCGCTCACCGCTCGGCTCCAATCGCTCACGACAGCGCCTCCCCCAGCTCCCTTTCAAGGCGGTCCATGTCCTCGGCCGTCACCATCTCGGTCGCTGCTACGACGAGGACCTCGGCCAATTCGGGGCGGTTCGGATAAAAGCGGTTGAGCGGGATGCCGGCGAGAACGCCTTTCCGGGCAAGCGCCTCGACGACTGGCGCCGCGGGCCGCGGCAGCCGCAGCGCAAACTCGTTGAAGAAGTTCCGGTTGACGAGACGCACGCCCGGAATTCGCTCGAGCCGTTCGGCCAGCGCTACGGCCGCGGCGTGGTTCAGCCGTGCGAGGCGGGTCAGTCCGGCTTCGCCGAGCAGCGCCAGATGGATCGTAAAGGCGAGCGCGCACAGGCCCGAATTGGTGCAGATGTTGCTGGTCGCCTTCTCACGCCGGATGTGCTGCTCGCGCGTCGACAAGGTCAGCACCCAGCCGCGTCGGCCGTCCGCGTCGATTGTCTCGCCTACGAGACGTCCCGGCAGCTGGCGGACGAACCTATCGCGGCTGGCGAACAGGCCGAGATGGGGTCCGCCGAAATTGAGCGCGTTGCCAAGCGACTGGCCTTCGGCCGCGACGATATCCGCCCCCATCTCGCCCGGCGGGCGAATAGCGCCCAGCGAAATGATTTCCGTCACTACGACGACGAGCAGCGCGCCGGCGTCGTGGCAGATTCGCGCAAGCTCGGAATAGTCGCGAATCTCGCCATAAAAATCGGGGTTTTGGACGACGACGCAGGCGGTATCGCGGCCAACGAGCGCGGCTAGGTCCTCGTCGCCGCCGGGAGCCGGATCCACCGCGGCGAGCTCGAAGCCGACGAAGCGGGCATATGTCTCGCACACCTCGCGGTAGTGCGGATGCAGACTGCCCGACAGCACTGCCTTCCCCCGCCGGGTCAGGCGGTTGGCCATCATCACGGCCTCGACGCAGGCGGTCGCTCCGTCATAGAGCGAGGCGTTCGCGACCTCCATGCCGGTCAACAGCGCCACCTGGGTCTGGAACTCGAACAGATATTGCAGTGTCCCCTGGGAGACCTCCGGCTGGTAGGGGGTGTAGGAGGTCAGAAACTCGCCACGCTGGATCAGATGGTCGACAGCCGCCGGAATGTGGTGGCGATAAGCGCCGCCGCCGAGGAAAAACGGGACGGAACCAGCCGTGACGTTGCGCGCCGCCATCCGCGAGATCGCGCGCTCGACCTCGATCTCACCCATCGCCCCGGGGAGGTCGACGAGACCATCGAGTCGCGCCGCATCAGGCACGTCGGCGAACAGCGCGTCGATCGAATCGAGGCCGATCGCCGCCAGCATCTCGCGGCGGTCGCGATCGGTCAGCGGCAGGTAACGCATCAGTGCTGCTCCTCGACAAACCGCTTGTATTCGTCTTCCTCCATCAGGCCGTCGAGTTCTTTCGGATCGTCAAGGCGGAGCTTGAGGAACCAGCCTTCGCCCATCGGATCGGCGTTGACCTTTGCCGGCTGAGCAGTGAGCGCCTCGTTGACCTCGACGACTTCCCCTGCCACGGGGGCATAGACTTCGCTAGCCGCCTTCACCAATTCGACGACCGCGGCCTCCTTGCCTTGCTCGACCCGGTGTCCGATTTCCGGAAGCTCGACATAGACCACGTCGCCGAGCTGCGACTGGGCGTAGTCGGTGATGCCGACGATGGCGAGATCGCCGTCGAGCCGAACCCATTCGTGGTCTCTGGTAAAGCGAAGCGCGGTCATCGGCAATTTCCTCCTGCGGCATCAGCCGCGGTAATAGCGGGTCGCGACAAAGGGCAGGCGCACGACACGGGCCGGACGGCCGACGCCGCGCACGAGGAGGGCGAGAGTCGTGCCCTCCGCGGCATGGCGGCGATCGACATAGCCCATCGCGATCGGCCCGCCGACCGACGGGCCGAACCCGCCGCTCGTCACCTGCCCGATCCTTTCCCCGGCGGTATCGAGGATCGGCGTCTTCTCGCGCGCCGGAGCGGGCCCGTCGGGCCGGATGCCGATGCGCAGGCGCGGCGCCCCCTCGGCGAGCTGACGCAACACGATCGCTGCTCCGGGAAACCCGCCTTCGGCGCGCCGCCGCCGGCCGATCGTCCAGGCGAGGCCGGCCTCGACCGGGGTCGTCGTCTCGTCGATGTCGTGACTGTAGAGGCAGAGCCCGGCCTCGAGGCGCAGCGAATCGCGGGCGCCGAGGCCGATCGGCCATACCTCCGGCTGGGCGAGCAGCATCTCGGCGACCGCCACCGCGTCGCCTGCCGGCAGTGAAATCTCGAACCCGTCCTCCCCGGTATAGCCGGAGCGGGTGATGAAGCATGTGCGGCCGCCGAGCGCCGCCTCGGCTGCGGTCATGAAAGCGAGCTGTGCGATGCCGTCGGAAAAGCGGGACAGGACGGCGGCGGCGGCGGGTCCCTGAAGTGCCAGCAACGCCCGATCATCCAGCGATTCGACCGTCACGGGGCTGGCGATACGGTCGCGCAGATGGGCAAGATCGGCCTCCCTGCACGCGGCGTTGACGACGAGAAAGAGCCCGTCCTCGAGCCGAGTAGCCATCAGATCGTCGAGGATGCCACCCTGGTCGTTCAGCAGCAGCGTGTAGCGCATGCGTAGCGGCGGCAGCGCCGAGAGATCGCCGGGGATGAGGGTCTCGAATGCCCTGATAGGATCCGTTCCGGCGAGCCGCACCTGCCCCATATGCGAAACGTCGAAGAGCCCGGCCTGGGCGCGGGTGTGGAGGTGCTCCTTGAGGATGCCGGGGGGGTACTGCACCGGCATCTCGTAGCCGGCAAACGGCACCATCTTGGCGCCGAGTGCCAGATGGAGAGAGTGGAGCGGCGTCCGCTTGAGCGGCGCGGCAGCAGCAAGGGTCACCCGCACACCTCCGACAGAGCAGACGCCGAAGCGCCCGATCGCTGCCCCCTCTGTCGTGGACCCTGAGAGATTCACCCAGCCCCACCCTACCCTCCCGCTCGCAGGGTAGGGTGGGGCTGGGGGCAGGCTTACTCCTTCGGTGAGCGGGAGTTCACCCGCTGCTTTCCAGAGCGCCCTTCCGCCCGCGGTCCTTTTGCCTGAGAGTTTCCGGGGCGGTTGCTCCTTCGGCGCCGCGCCTTCGCGCGGGCTCTCCTGCGGGCGTGCATACAGCGTCCCCTGTGTAGCACCAGCCGGGGCTCGTGGCCAGTTTGTTGCGGTTCATCCCCGCGTGCGCGGGGAACACGACACAGGCGATGGTCCAGAGGTCGAAGTGCCCGGTTCATCCCCGCGTGCGCGGGGAACACTTTCCCGATCGCATGATGGCCATCCCGCGCGTCGTTTTATACGCTTGTGCCGAACGGAGGGCCGAGCTTGTTCTCGGAGATGAGCCTCCGGTCATCCCATTTGACTCCGCGCGGCGCAGGTGACACCGCCGCCCTCTTGCCCCTGCGGAGACCCGCCCTATATAACAGAACGGTGCGTATTTATCAATTAAGGAATTGTCATATAGCAATGAGCGGTCGATGCCAAACCCCGATCGGACGGTTTTCGGGTTTCCCTGCCGGTTCCCTGCCAAACGCCGAGCGTCGTGCCCAAGCCTATGATCGCACGCGGTTTTTCGGCGCGGGGGCGCCCGAAAAAATTTTTTACCCTGAGTTTCCCTGCGCGGCAGGGAAAGATAGCGGCTTCGTTCGGCTGGGCCGGCTCGCGAGGTGGGTGGGGGCAGCCGGCTCAGCGTCCGCGGAAGTGCTTGTAGAAGTCGACGACCTCGGGGGTTTGCTGGAATCCGAGATCGACGGTGAGATCGGTCCCCTTGCGGCCGCCGAGGGGGATCGTCTCCTCGATGTGGTCGGTGACCCCCGCGCGCTTCTGCGGCGTGTCGAAGGTGATGCGCACCGGAAACTCCTTTTTCCCGAGGATCGATTGATCGGGGCCGGTCACCGCCACAAAATACTGGAGGTCAACCGAATCCGCCTTCGCCGCTGGGCCGCGTTCACCGACGACGACGACATCGAGTGTCATGCGCATCGCGTCGCCGGTATATTCGCACTTGATATCGGCCTCACTCAGCAGCCCGTAGAACGCGACATTGTCGGGACGACGTTCCGGAGCGGGCCCGAATACGGCGGTGTTGGCGAGGGGCCGCAAGATCACCGCGCCGGGACAGGCCTCGGTCGGCTTCGACGAAAACGACGGAACCCAGCCGCAGCCGGAGAGAGCGAGGAGGCCGATCAGCACCGCACTCGCAGCGGTGCGCGAATGCATCACAGACTGGCGTGGGTACCGTCGCAGAACGGTCTGCCGCCGGTCGACTTGCAGCCGCAGAGCCAGACTTCCTCGGTGGCCTCGGCGGTGAACGGCACCGGGGTCAATCCGGTACCCTGGTGCGAGCCGTCGCAGAAAGGCTGGTTGGCGCTGCGCCCGCAAGCACACCAGAAATACCTCTTGCCCGCCTCGACGGTGACGCCGTAGGGCTCCTTTTGTGCGGGTATCGGTTCGGCCATTGTTTCTTCCCTGCCGTCGTCCTTGCTACTTTCCGGGCGCCCCGGCGCGCGCGGCGGACTGTATTCGAGCCGCCTCCGGCGCACAAGCCGGGTCGTGTTCGGGAGTGTAATAACGCCGATGGCGGTCTACACCGATGTCTCCGATGACGAGCTCAGAGCTTTCGCTGCGCTCTATGAGATCGGCGAGGTGTTGTCCTGCAAAGGGATCGCCGAGGGGGTCGAGAACTCGAATTTTTTGCTTACAACGGAACACAGCAATTTCATCCTGACCCTCTATGAAAAGCGCGTCGATCCGCAGGACCTGCCGTTTTTCATCGCGCTGATGGAGCATCTCGCGCGGCATGGTGTCGCGTGTCCGACCCCCGTGCGGGGTCGCGACGGCATTGCCTTGCGCGAGCTGTGCGGTCGGCCCGCGGCGATCGTGACATTTCTGGCCGGGATGTGGCCGCGACGAATTCTGCCGTTCCATTGCGCCGCGCTCGGCCGGACACTCGCCATGCTGCATCGGGCCGGCGCCTCGTTCGGGATGACCCGAGCGAATGATCTCTCGGTTCGCGGTTGGCGCCGCTTGTTCGAATCCTGCTCCATCCGTGCCGCCGAGGTGCAGCCCGGACTTGCCGAGGAACTCGCTGCCGAACTCGCGTGCCTCGAAACCCAGTGGCCGCGCGATCTCCCGACCGGGGTGATCCACGCCGACCTTTTCCCGGACAACGTCTTCTTCCGCGACCGCGAGCTGTCCGGTCTGATCGACTTCTATTTCGCGTGCACCGATTTTCTCGCCTATGACTTGGCCGTCTGCCTGAACGCCTGGTGCTTCGAATCCGATGGCAGCCTCAACGTCACCAAGGCGCGGCTGCTCCTCGAGACCTATCGGCGCGAGCGGCCGCTCACCCCAGCGGAGTTCGCCGCGTTGCCGCTGCTCGCGCGCGGCAGCGCTTTGCGTTTTTTGCTGACACGGCTCTTCGACTGGCTCAACCAACCGCCAGGGGCGCTGGTCCGGCCGAAAGACCCTCTCGAATATCTGCGCAAGCTGCGGTTTCACCAAGGCGTAACCGACCCGCGCGGGTACGGCCTCGATGCCTGAGCTGTCCGAGGTCGAGGTCTTTACCGATGGCGCCTGCCGCGGCAACCCGGGCCCCGGCGGGTGGGCCGCGATTCTGCGCTATCGCGGGACGGAGAAGGAATTGAGCGGCTACGCGCCGGATACGACCAACAACCGCATGGAGATGATGGCTGCGATCGCGGGGTTGGAGGCGTTGAAGCGCCCCTGCCGGGTGAGGCTCTACAGCGACAGCCAGTATCTGCGCGACGGCATCACCAAGTGGATCAACGGCTGGAAGCGGCGCGGCTGGCTCACCGCCGACAAGCAGCCGGTGAAGAACGTCGACCTATGGCAGCGACTCGATGCCGCCGCGGCGCGGCACGATATCGCCTGGATCTGGGTCCGCGGCCATTCCGGCCATCCCGAAAACGAGCGGGCCGATGCGCTGGCGCGCGCCCGCATCGCCGAAGCGGGCCGGAACGGTCCGATCCCGCGGCCATGAAACTGCGCTTTTTGTATCGTCACAAAAGCTTCCCGTGGCAGTCTCCGTTTGGCAATCTGCAGATCCTTGGATGACGTTCACGACGGCAATCGGTCTCGGAGGGGGGTGCGTATGAGATGGACAGTCGCAGCCGCCGGTCTGGCGGCGTGCCTTGCCGCGCCGTTTGCTGCGGCCAAGGCGGAATCTATCGAGTTGCAGTGGTGGCACGCGATGACTTCGGTCAACGCCGACCGCGTCAACAAGATCGCTGCGGACTTCAACGCCTCGCAAACCGCCTACAAGATCGTCCCAGTGTTCAAAGGCTCCTACTCCGAGACGATGAATGCCGGAATCGCCGCCTATCGCGCCGGCAATGCCCCGCACATCATCCAGATATTCGAGGTCGGCACGGCGACGATGATGGCCGCCAGGGGCGCGGTGAAGCCGGTCTATCAACTGATGGCCGAGGCGGGGGAGCCGTTCGACCAGAATGCCTATCTGCCCGCGGTGACCGCCTATTACAGCATGGCGGACGGCAAGATGCTGTCGCTGCCGTTTAATAGCTCGACCGCGATCACCTATTGGAACAAGGACGCCTTCAAAAAGGCGGGGCTCGACCCGCAGAAAGCTGCCGTGACCTGGCCCGACACCTTCGCGGCGGCGCAGAAGCTGCGCGCCGCCGGTGTCGCCTGCGGATTGACCGCGGCGTGGATCAGCTGGACGCAGATCGAGCAGTTCAGCGCCTGGCACAACATCCCGCTCGCAACCAAAGCGAACGGGCTCGAAGGTGCGGACGCCGTGCTCGAAATCAACAACCCGATCCTCGCCAGGCACATTCACAACCTGGCCAAGGCGCAGACGGACAAGAGCTTCGACTATGGCGGCCGGACGAGCGAGCCCGAGGGCAAGTTCCTCAACGGCGAGTGCGGGATGATCCAGACCTCGTCTGCTGCCTTCGGGATTTTCAAGGCCGGCGCGAAGTTCGATTTCGGCATGGCCGAGCTGCCTTATTACCCGGACGTCGCTGGGGCGCCGCAGAACACGATCATCGGCGGCGCCAGCCTTTGGGTCATGGGCGGCAAGAGGCTGGAGGAATACAAGGGCGTCGCCAAGTTTTTCACCTTCTTGTCGCAAACCGGATTGCAGCAAGAGCTGCACGAGGTGACCGGCTATCTGCCGATCACCAAGGCGGCCTATGCGGCGACCAAGGCCTCCGGGTTCTACGACAAGAATCCGGGCCGTGAGATCCCGCTCATCGAGATGACGGCAAAACCGCCGACCGAGAATTCGCGCGGGCTGCGCCTCGGCAATCTGGTGCAGATCCGCGACATCATCGCCGAGGATCTCGAAGCGGCTTTCGCCGGCAAAGAGGACGCGCAGCCTGCACTCGACGACGCGGTCAAGCGCGGCAATGTCCTCCTGCGGCAGTTCGAGCGGAACACCGAGCAGTAACGGCCGACGCGACGCTCTGAGGACCGACCGAATGGAGAGGCGAGTCGTCTTTCCGGGCTGGTTCTTTCCTGTACTTCTGCTGGCGCCGCAGCTCGCGGTAACTTTTGTTTTCTTTTTCTGGCCGGCCGGACAGGCGATCCTGCAATCGGTGCAGCGCGGGGATCCGTTTGGTCTGTCCACGCGCTTTGTCGGACTCGAGAATTTCGCCACCGTCCTTGCCGATCCTTTTTATCTCGCCTCGGTCGAGGTCACCGCGATCTTCAGTCTTGCCGTCGGCTTTCTGGCCCTCGCCTTGGGGCTGCTGTTCGCGGTGATGGCTGATAAACTCGTGCGCTGCGCCGGTTTCTATAAGACGGTGCTGTTGCTGCCGTATGCGGTTGCACCGGCCATTGCCGGCGTCCTGTGGCTGTTTCTATTCAACCCGAGCGTCGGCATCATCGCAGCGGCGCTGCGCCGCGTCGGTATTGACTGGAACTACTTGCTGAACGGCCCCCAGGCCTTGCTGCTGGTCATCCTCGCCGCCGCCTGGAAGCAAATCAGCTATAATTTTCTGTTCTTTCTCGCCGGCCTGCAGGCGATCCCAAAGACGCTGGTCGAAGCCGCGGCGATCGACGGTGCCGGCGCACACCGCCGGTTCTGGAGGATCGTTTTCCCGCTGCTCGCACCCACCAGCTTTTTTCTGCTGGTCGTCAACATCGTCTACGCCTTCTTCGACACTTTCGGGATCATCCACAACGTGACCCAAGGCGGGCCGGCAAGGGCCACCGAGATCCTTGTCTACAAGGTTTGGTACGATGGGGTCATCGGCCTCGATCTTGGCGGCTCGGCCGCGCAATCGGCGATTCTGATGGCGATCGTCATTGCGCTGACCGCAATCCAATTCCGCTTCATCGAGCAGCGCGTGCATTACGCATGAGCGCGTGACATGGCCGGCACCGGCAGAAGCGCTTGGATTCCCCATGCCGTTCTGGTTCTGGGGCTGGGGCTGGTGCTGTTCCCGGTCTACGTCGCCTTTGTCGCTTCGAGCCTCAGCCTCCGCGACATTCTCGACGCGCCGATGACACTCATTCCCGGGCCGAACCTCCTCGCCAATTATCGTGACGCGCTCACTCTGGGGACGGCCGGCACAAATGGTCAGCCGGTGGCGGCAATGATGCTGAACAGCCTCGTCATGGCGCTCGCCATCGCCATCGGCAAGATCGCGATTTCGCTGCCCTCGGCCTATGCGGTCGTCTTCTTCCGGTTTCCGCTGCGCCGATTGTGCTTTTGGGCGATCTTCGTCACGCTGATGCTGCCGGTCGAGGTGCGTATCATTCCAACCTACAAAATTGCCGCCGACCTCGGCCTGATCGATACCTATCCCGGCTTGGCCCTGCCGCTGATCGCATCGGCGACCGCAACATTGCTGTTCCGCCAATTCTTCCTAACGATCCCGGACGAGCTCGTCGAGGCGGCCAAGATCGACGGCGCCGGCCCGTGGCGTTTCTTGATCCACATGGTCATCCCGCTGTCGCGTACCAACATTGCCGCGCTGTTCGTAATCCTCTTCATCTATGGCTGGAACCAATATCTCTGGCCACTGCTCGTCACCAATAGCCCGGCGATGACGACGATCGTGATCGGCATTCGCCAAATGATCGGCAATGGCGACGCGCAGACCGCATGGCACCTCGTCATGGCGACCGCACTCCTCGCGCTGCTGCCACCAATCGCCGTCGTGCTCGCGATGCAGCGCTGGTTCGTCAAGGGGTTGATCGAGCCGGAAAAGTGATGGCGGAGCCCCACTCCTTCCTCGTTTCCCCGCACGGCGGGGAGAAGAGGAGGGATCCGGCGCCGGCGGGAAGGCGAGTGGCTGGGCAGAGGCCGGGCAGGTCCTAGAGCGCTTTGAGCATCGCTTCGGCGCCGGAGGCGTCCACCTGGCCCGGTTGTTTCTCGACATTGAGCGACCTTACAACGCCGTTGTCGACCAGCATCGAATAGCGTTGCGAGCGGATGCCCAGCCCGCCCCTTGTGAGATCCAGCTCGAGGCCGAGAGCGCGAGCAAAATCACCGCTGCCGTCGGCCAGCATTCTGACCTTTCCTTCGGCCTTCTGGTCTCTGCCCCAGGCTCCCATGACAAAGGCATCATTGACCGCCACGCAGGCGATCTCGTCGACCCCCTTTGCCTTGATGTCCGAAGCCCTATCGACGTAGCCGGGCAGATGCCGCTGGGAGCAGGCCGGCGTGAACGCCCCCGGCACCGCGAACAGGACGACCTTCTTGCCCCGGAAGATCTCGTCGGTGGTGAACTCCTTTACGCCCTCGGGCGTCAGCTGCTTCAGTGTCACCGATGGTATCTTGTCACCAACACTGATGGTCATGGTATCCCTCCGGTGGTATGCGGAACCAAGAGCCTTGGGCGCGGCTTGCACTTCCGTCGCGCAGGGGTCCAGCGGCAGACCGATAGCATAGGGCTGATCGCACAGCAAATCCGACCGCGGGTCTCGCGCCAGCGCTTTTTGGCCACGAACGCGCAACAAACTCCACACATGGGCGTATAAGATGAGAGACGCAAATGGTCGGTCGGAGGGTGCGATGAAGTCGCTCGCGGGCCAGCTGCTGGTGGCGATGCCGCAGATGTCGGATCCTCGGTTCGCCCGGTCGGTAATCTATCTCTGCGCCCACGGCGACGACGCAGGGGCGATGGGCCTCGTCATCAACAAGCTGCTGGGGTCGCTGACCTTGGGCGAGCTGTTTGCTCAACTGGAAATCGAATCGGGTGGCACCGCCGGCTCGCGCCCGGTTTATTGTGGCGGCCCGGTCGAAGCAGGCCGCGGCTTTGTGCTGCACACGGCCGACTATCGCGAGGAGGCCACACTTCATGTCGACGGCAATATTGCGGTGACCGCGACGCTTGAGGTCCTCCGCGCGATCGGCAAGGGTCAGGGCCCGCGCCAAAGCCTCTTCGCCCTCGGCTATGCCGGTTGGGCACCGGGTCAGCTCGACGCCGAGATCCAAGCCAATGGCTGGCTGTCAGTCGCAGCTGATGACGAGATCGTCTTCGCTTCCGATCACGACGCCAAATGGCGCCGCGCGCTCGCCAAGCTCGGCATCGATCTGTCGATGCTGTCGAGCGACGCCGGACACGCATAACGAGCACCCTCTCGTTCTTTGCGGCGGGCCTTCCGGAAGGCTTCGATCACCGGGGTTGATCAGCTTCGGGACCCTCCCCAATCCTCGCGCACCATCGCGAAGAGGAGATGGTCTTGCCATTTACCCCCGATGCAGAGGTATTGACGGGCGTAGCCCTCCTGGCGAAAACCGGCGCGGATCAACAGCGCCCGACTAGGCACGTTACTCGGTAGGCAGGCCGCCTCGATCCGGTGAAGACGAAGCCGGTCGAAGGCAAAGTCGAGAACGAGGGGCAGTGCGCAGGTCATGTAACCTCGCCGCGCGAAGGGCTCGCCAACCCAATAGCCGAGGCTGGCGGTCTCGGAAACACCGCGCCGCAGATTGGACAGACCGATCCCGCCGATCAGCGTCTCATCGTGGTTGAAGATAAACAAGTTGTAGGCTTGGTCGGTCCGCCAGTCTTCCGCGTAGCGGGCCACGCGAGCGCGGAAGCTTGCTCGGCTCAGGGCGTCGGCTGGCCAGCTGGGCTCCCATGGCGCGAGAAAATCTCGCGAGTGGGCACGCAGGCTGGCCCAATCCTCGTAATCGCCGCGTTCCGGTGCGCGGAGGGAGACGCGCTCGCCGGCCAAGCGGAACGGCTCCGCGCGGGCGAGAAAAAGACGGGGAAACGATTTGCGTTGCGGCGCCATCGCTGTCGCGTTACGTGGCAAGGCGCTCCCTGATGCGGTCGAATTCCTCGAGCCGACTAGCCGGCCCGAGCGCGGCGAGGGTCGGCCGGCCAGAGCGCCAGCGAGCGACGACGCGGCGAATTGCGGCATCGTCGACCGCTTCGATGTGCCGGACGATCTCAGGCGGATCGAATGGCGTGCCGTGGATCAAGAGGTGCTGCGCCAGCTGCTCGCAGCGGGTCGATGTGCTCTCGAGCGACATCAGGAGGCCCGCCTTCATCTGCGTCTTGGCGCGATTGAGCTCGACCGGGGTCAACCCATCCTCGAGACGGCTCACCTCCGCGCACAACGCGGGCACGAGCTCGGCCGCCTCGATTTCGCCGGTGCCGGCATAGATCCCGAACAGCCCGCCATCGCGGTAGCCATGGACAAACGAGTGGATCGTGTAAACCAAGCCACGCTTTTCGCGGATCTCCTGGAACAGGCGGGACGACATGCCGCCTCCGAACGCCGTCGACAACACCGTGGCGGCGTAGAAGTCCGGATCACCCAGCACCGGCCCGGGAAAGCCCAGGACGAGGTGCAGCTGTTCGAGATCACGCTCCTCGCGCCGGTCACCGCCGGCGTAGCGCGCCGCCTCGGTTGTCGCCGAACGTTCGGCCGGCAGGCCCCCGAGCAGCTTCTCGGCGAGCGACGCCACATGGTCGTGATCGAGATTCCCGGCCGCCGCGAGAACCATGCGCTGGGCACCGTAATGATCGCGCAGATAGGCGAGAACCGCGTCGCGCCCGAGCTGGCGGATGATTTCCGGCCTTCCCAGCACCGGTCGGCCCATCGCCTGGTCAGGATAGGCGCACTCCTGAAAATGGTCGAAGATGATGTCGTCGGGAGTGTCGTTCGCCTGGCCGATTTCCTGTAGGATCACCGCTCGCTCGCGCTCAAGCTCCTGCGGCTCGAAGGTGGAGTGCTGAAGGATGTCGGACAGGATGTCGAGCGCAAGCGGCACGTCCTCCTTGAGCACCTTGGCGTAGTAGGCTGTGCTCTCGCGCGAGGTGTAGGCGTTCAGATGGCCGCCGACCGCCTCGATCTCTTCGGCGATGGCGAGAGCGCTGCGCCGTTCGGTGCCCTTGAAGGCCATGTGCTCGAGGAAATGCGCGACCCCGTTGATGTCAGCCGCCTCGTGGCGCGTGCCGACATCGACCCAGATGCCGAGCGAGACCGTGTCGACGGTGTCGACGCGATCGGTGGCGACCCGCAATCCGTTCGCTAAAGTGGAGAGCTGCGTCGTCATCCTTTCATCCGATCAGGAGTTTCCGGAACGCCGGGCATGGGCGCGAATGAAGCGTGTCACGGCGCCGAGATCGTCGGGCAACACGACCAGCCGCTCGCGCCGCTCGAGGAGATCGCCGAGGGCGGGCGGCAATCCTGGTCGAACGCCGGTCGCACGTTCGACCGCATCGGGAAATTTCGCCGGATGGGCACAGGCGAGGGCGATCACTGGCAGGTTGCCGTTGCTCATGCCTATCTCGGCTCGTGCGGCGGCAACGGCGACCGCGGTATGGGGATCGATCAGCGTGCCCGATCGGGCATAGGTCTCGGCGATGGTGTCCATCGTCTGAGTGTCGTCGACCTTGTGTGCGGAAAACAAGCGGCGCGCCATGTGCCACCCTTGGTCATCCTCGGGCATGCTGCCATCCCGGCGGAAGCGTCGCATCGCCTCGGCGACAGCTACACCATTACACCCTTTCAGCTCGAACAGCAGTCGCTCGAAATTGCTCGACACTTGGATGTCCATGCTCGGGCTGAGACTCGGCTCGACCGGGGAAAGCGCCATCCGCCCGGTCGCAAAATAGCGCGCGAGTATATCATTGCGGTTGGTGCCGATCACGAGGCGGTCGATCGGCAGCCCGACGCTGCGGGCGATATGCCCAGCATAGACATTGCCAAAATTGCCGGTCGGCACGCTGAACGATATCGGCCTCGCTGGAGCGCCGAGCGCGGCAGCGGCGGCAAAGTAATAGACAGTTTGGACGGCGATCCGCGCCCAGTTGATCGAATTGACGGCCGAAAGATTGAGCTCGCGCCGCAGCTGGGGGTCGGCGAACAGGGCTTTGACGAGATCCTGGCAGTCGTCGAACGTGCCTTCGATCGCGATCGCATGCGCATTCGTCGATTCGACCGTAGTCATCTGCCGGCGTTGCACCTCGGAGGTGCGGCCATGGGGATACAAGATAAATATGTCGATCGCTTCCCGGTCGCGGCACGCCTCGATCGCGGCAGAGCCGGTATCACCCGAGGTCGCGCCGACGACCGTCACATGCTCCCGCCGTAGTGCCAGCATTGCATCGAACAGCAGTCCCACGAGTTGCAGCGCGAGATCCTTGAAGGCGAGCGTCGGTCCGTGAAAAAGCTCGAGCAGCCACACCCGCTCGTCGAGCTGCGTCAGAGGCGCCACCGCGGCATGGCGAAACCCGCTGTAGGCCACCGCGGTAAGCCGCCGCAGTTCATCCATCGAAAGGGCATCGCCGGCGAACAGCGACACGACGCGGGCCGCGAGCTCGGCATAGGGTAACCCGGCAAAGTCCTGCAAGTCCGCGGCGCTGAGCTCAGGCAACCGGTCCGGTACAAAGAGCCCGCCGTCCTCGGCGAGGCCGGCCAGAAGCACCTCCGCGAACGAGAGGGTCGATGGCGAGGAGTGGGGATCGCGGGTGCTGAGATAGCGCACGACTTCGAGTCCGGTAGAGATGCGGAGCCTATCGCCGCGCCCGCGGTCTCGCAATTCTATCCTGAGTTCGTCGACCGGGGAGCAGGATGGCGGCGCCGCACCGGCCTCGACGATGCGCTCAGCGGGCCGGAGCGGGGGCCAAACGCATGCCTAGGAGCGGTGCGGCCGCTTCCGGCGGGAGCTTCGTGTAACCACGCGGAACCTCGAACAGCATGGCGTCCTGTCTGCCGATCTTGACGTGGTGCAGCTGCCAATCGATCGTGGAGACTTTACCGTTTCGCGACACAAATTTGCCGACGCACCTCATCGGGATCCCATCGCGGCTGAGCCAGAGCGACCCCGTCGCACGGCCTTCGGGCGAATTCTGGTCCACCTGGTATTGCGTCGTCGCGATGCCCTCGATGCTCGCTTGCCCGATAGCCTTGCTCAGATCAGGGTGGTTCAAGACTGAGAGGCCGCTCGGCAGCACAAATTCGACTACGGTACGGAGTTGGGGCAGCACGACCTCGCCGAGCGAGCTGCCGGCGTGTAGCAGAAAGACGGGCTTTATTGCCCGCAAATCCTGCTCGTGCCGTTGCTCGCCCGGCATGTGCCACATCCTGCCGGTATAACTCCGCCCATCGAGGATCAGCACCCGCTCTGCACTGAAGCCGACCCGAGCGTCGCCGATCGTCTCGGCCACGACATGGGTCGTCAGCACAACCGCGAGTGAGGACGCTATCGAAAAAAGAGAGAGGGCGCGCATGGCTCATGGCCCGATGCAGCTGATAGGCAACGAATACGGCGGCTTCGCGACGCGCTGGACAGCAGCAACGCAACGCCTATTCTTGAGGCGGGTGGAACCATCAACGTTTGAGACGGGGCGATCGCAATGAACGGCAGGATCAATGCTGGGATCCCAGCATTTCCGAGCGCGCGATGAACGATAACGACGGGACGATCACGGCTACAGTCCATGCCGCGATCGCCGACATACCGGCCGGCGCCTGGGATGCCTGTGCCGGGGACGATAATCCAAGCGTCTCGCACGCCTTCTTGAACGCGCTCGAGGAGAGCGGCTCCACGACAGCCCGTACGGGCTGGACACCGCAGCATCTAGCGCTGGCCGGTCCGGGAGCCACAGTCGTCGGCGTTGTGCCGTTATATGCAAAGACCCATTCGTATGGAGAATACATCTTCGATTACGGGTGGGCGGACGCCTACGAGCGGGCCGGCGGTCGGTACTATCCGAAATTGCTGTCAGCCTCGCCGTTTACACCGGTGCCCGGACCGCGGCTGATGCTGCGCACCGGCGCGCCCCCGGAGACGCGGGCGCACCTGATCTCAGCAATGATCGAACTCGCGAAGCGGCGCCGCATTTCGTCGTTGCACGTCAATTTCCCTGAGAGCGCGGATCTGGAGGCGTTGACCGAGGCGGGGTTTTTGCAACGACTCGGGCAGCAGTTTCATTGGACGAATGATGGCTATCGCGATTTCGACGATTTCCTCGCGGCGTTGAACTCGCGCAAACGCAAGGCGGTGAAAAAGGAGCGCCGAGAGGCGCTTGCAGCGGGCCTGGAGATCGAGGTCTTGACAGGGGCCGAGCTCAAGCCCCGTCATTGGGACGCGTTCTACGAATTCTATCTCGCGACCTCGGACCGCAAATGGGGCTCAGCCTACCTGAACCGCCGCTTCTTTGCGCTGATTGGCGAGCGGATGCCCGAGAAGATCGTCCTCTTCATGGCACGACGCGGGGCTAACTACGTGGCCGGAGCGTTCAACCTCCTCGGCAAGGATACGATCTACGGCCGTAATTGGGGCAGCTACGGCGACTATAAGTTCCTCCATTTCGAATGCTGCTATTATCAAGCGATCGAATTTGCGATCACCCACGAGCTGAAGCGCGTCGAGGCGGGCGCGCAGGGGCCGCATAAGATCCAGCGCGGTTATCTCCCTGCGCCGATCTACAGCGCTCACTGGATCCCCGATCCGGCCTTTCGCCGCGCGGTCGCGCAATTCCTCGCCCGCGAACGCAATATGATCGAGCACAAGATGGAGGGCCTCGCGGAGTTTTCTCCGTTCCGCTGTGAGGAGGCCTCAGCTCCCTAACCGGCACCGCCGGCAGGGTTTAGAGGGCCCCGGCTACTCAACCAGCTCAGGCTCGCTTGGCACGGCCGCGACCGGGCGCTCCTCGAAGGAGAAGGCGAGCACGTCTTCCTCCGGCTTCCGCGTGACCCGTACGACCCCGCCTTTGGCCAGCCGTCCGAACAGCAGCTCGTCGGCGAGCGGCTTCTTGATGTGTTCCTGAATGACGCGGGCGAGCGGGCGCGCACCGAAAAGCGGATCGTAGCCTTTTTCTGCGAGCCAAGTGCGTGCGCTCGCGTCGAGCTCGATCGTGACATTGCGATCGGCGAGCTGCTCTTCGAGCTGGAGCAAGAACTTGTCGACGACCCGGCCGATCGTCTCGGTCGACAGCGCGGAGAACGAGATCGTCGCGTCGAGCCGGTTGCGGAACTCGGGCGAGAACATGCGATTAATGGCTTCGTGATCGTCACCCTCGCGGATCCCGCTGCCGAAGCCGATCGCGGGCTTGGCGAGGTCCGAGGCGCCGGCATTCGTTGTCATGATCAGGATGACGTTGCGGAAGTCGACGATCTTGCCGTTGTGATCGGTCAGCTTTCCGTAATCCATGACCTGAAGCAGGATGTTGAAGAGATCGGGATGCGCCTTCTCGATCTCGTCGAGCAGCAGCACGCTGTGGGGATGCTGGTCGATCGCATCGGTCAACAGCCCGCCCTGATCGAAACCGACGTAACCGGGCGGCGCACCGATCAGCCGAGAGACGGTATGCCGCTCCATGTACTCGGACATGTCGAATCGAGTGATCTCGATGCCGAGCGCGCGGGCAAGCTGCCGCGCGACCTCGGTCTTGCCGACCCCAGTCGGACCGGAGAACAGATAGCTGCCGATCGGCTTCTCGGGATCGCGCAACCCGGCTCGGGCCAGCTTGATCGCCGAGACCAGTGCCTCGATCGCCGTGTCCTGGCCGAATACCATCGTCTTCAGGTCGCGCTGCAGATGCCTCAGCACCTCGCGATCGTCGCGCGACACGCTCTTTGGCGGGATCCGCGCCATCGTCGCGATGCACGCCTCCACCTCTCTCGCGGTTATGGTCTTGCGGCGTCGGCTCTCGGGGACGAGCATCTGGGCCGCCCCGGTCTCGTCGATAACGTCGATCGCCTTGTCGGGCAGCTTGCGGTCGCCGATGTAGCGATGCGACAGTTCGACCGCGGCCCGCAACGCGTCGCTCGTGTAGCGGACCTTATGATGCCTTTCATAATAGGGTTTCAGGCCGCGCAGGATCTTGACCGAATCCTCGACGGTAGGCTCGTTGACGTCGATCTTTTGAAAACGGCGGACGAGCGCGCGATCCTTTTCGAAATAGTTGCGGTACTCCTTGTAGGTGGTCGAGCCGATGCAGCGGATCACCCCGCCGGCGAGCGCCGGCTTTAACAGGTTCGAGGCATCCATTGCCCCGCCGCTCGTCGCGCCAGCGCCGATCACCGTGTGGATCTCATCGATGAACAGGATGGTGCCGGGTTGCGCCTCAAGCTCCGCCAACACCGCCTTGAGCCGTTCTTCGAAATCGCCGCGATAACGGGTGCCCGCGAGAAGGGCGCCCATATCGAGGGCGTAGATCGTCGAGTTGAGCAATACTTCGGGTACTTCACGCTGGACAATGCGACGAGCGAGCCCCTCGGCGATCGCCGTCTTGCCCACACCGGGCTCGCCGACATAGAGCGGATTGTTCTTAGCCCGCCGACACAAAATCTGGATCGTTCGTTCGACTTCGGCTTCGCGACCTATAAGCGGATCAATCCTGCCGCCCTTGGCCTTCTTGTTCAGGTTGACGCAATAGGCGTCGAGCGCGTCGTGATTACGCTTCTGCGACTTTTCGCCGCGCTCATCCTCGTCGGCTCCCTGTACGCGCCGAGTTTCCGAGCGCCCAGGCGCTTTGGCGATGCCATGAGAGATGTAATTGACCGCGTCGAACCGGGTCATGTCCTGTTCTTGCAGGAAATAGACAGCGTGGCTTTCACGCTCCGCGAACATGGCGACGAGAACGTTTGCGCCGGTCACCTCCTCGCGGCCCGAAGATTGGACGTGGATCGCCGCGCGCTGCAACACGCGCTGAAAGCTGGCCGTCGGCTTTGCGTCATCGCTGTGGGCGGCAATCAGGTTGGCGAGCTCGTTGTCGACATAGTTCAGCACCTCGCGGCGCAGCCGCTCGAGCTCGATGCCGCAGGCGCGCAAGACGGCGACCGCGTCCTGATCCTCGGTCAGCGCGAGCAACAGGTGTTCGAGGGTAGCATATTCGTGCCGGCGCTCATTGGCGCAGGCGAGAGCCCGATGCAGCGACTTTTCGAGATTGCGCGACAACACGCCCGCTATCCTTCCTTGCCCACCCCGGCGATCATCGCTCGGGGGCTAGTCCTTTTCCAGCGTGCACTGCAGCGGATGCTGGTGCTGCCGGGCGAAATCCATGACCTGGGTAACCTTCGTCTCTGCCACTTCGTAGGTATAGACGCCGCACACCCCGACCCCCCGGCGATGCACGTGCATCATGATGCGGTACGCCTCCTGGCGATTCTTGTTGAAAAACCGCTCGAGGATGTGGACGACGAATTCCATGGGTGTGTAGTCGTCGTTTAACATCAATACCTTGTACATCGAGGGCTTCTTCGTCTTTGGCTTCGGCTTGACGACGACGCCCGTACCCGGCCCTTCCTCGCCGCGCTTTCCGTTTTCGCTCATGTCGGCCCGAGGCGATGACGCTGCTCGCTGCCCGATGATATTGGCTTTCTGCCGCTGCGCAAAAGTCTTTTCCTCACTTCGACCAAGCCCTGAATACAGCTTGCGGCAACGCCGGTTACTCG
Organism: uncultured Alphaproteobacteria bacterium; assembly: GCA_963796155.1. Taxonomy (GTDB): domain Bacteria; phylum Pseudomonadota; class Alphaproteobacteria; order ATCC43930; family CGMCC-115725; genus AP-15. Next base: position 41,391 of record CAWCKT010000019.1, read on the forward strand.
GTCCCAAAGGGGCGGCGCAACAAGCCATCGATCATCGTATCGATCGACACGCCACGATGCAGCACGGCTTCGACAGCCTCACTGATCGGCATCTCGATTCCGAGCCGCCTGGCCAATGCCGCGACGGCTCTGGCCGTCCCCACTCCCTCGACGACCGAGCGACGGCCGGAAAGTACGGCGCCGAGATCTTGGCCACGACCGAGGGCAAACCCGAGGGCAAAATTGCGCGACTGAACGGCGCTGCAGGTCAGCACGAGATCGCCGAGCCCTGATAGTCCTCGGAAGGTTTCGGCGCGGGCGCCTTTGGCCAGCCCCAACCGAATCATCTCGGCGAGCCCGCGGGTGATCAGCGAGGCTCGAGCATTATCACCCAATCCGCGGCCGAGGACGGTGCCACACGCGATCGCCAGCACGTTCTTGACAGCGCCGCCGATTTCGGCGCCGGTCGGGTCGTCCGATAGGTAGGGACGAAACCGGCTGCTCCCGAGTGCGGCAACAAAAGCGCGCGCGAGCGCGGCGTCAGCGGCGGCAATCGTGACCGCCGTTGGCAAGTCGCGGGCGACCTCGGCCGCGAAGGTAGGTCCGGACAACACTGCGAATGGCGAGTCCGGCAGCAGTTCGGTGGAGACTTCCGACATGGTCTTGAGCGAGACGGCCTCGATACCCTTGGCGCAGTGCAGCACCGGCAGCCCTACAGGCAGGGCGGGCCGAAGCACATGGATCACCCCGCGGAGGAACTGGGCCGGGACGGCCAACAGAGCCATCTCTGCCCCGGCCATCGCCGCATCGATGTCGCTCGTCGAGACAATCGCGGGGTCGAGCGCCACGCCAGGTAGGAAAAATGGGTTTTCATGTCGTTCGTTGATCGCCGCGACGACATCGCGGTCGCGCGCCCACACCACGGGCTTCGAGCCCGCGCGCCGGGCGACGATGGCAAGCGCCGTCCCCCAGGCGCCGCCGCCGATAATCGCCGGCCGCTTCACCGGGCCGAACTCACCCGCCGCCGCTTGACCTCTGCTCCCGGCCGCCGCGGCGCGGCGGCGTCGAGCGGCCAACGCGGCCGGGGTGCTGCATCGAGACCATCGACCAGGCCGAGGCGAAGCCGCTCTAGCCCCGCCCAGGCGATCATCACCGCGTTGTCGGTGCACAGGGTCGGCGGCGGCGCGACAAAGCCCAGCCCGGCCCTTTGGGCGAGCGCGGCCAGAGTGCGGCGCAACCGGCTATTGGCCGCGACGCCGCCGGCGGCGACGAGGCAGGTTCCCTCCGGATGGTGGTGGCGAAACCAGGCGATCGCATTTGCTGTTCGATCGGCCAGCGCATCGCAGATAGCGAGTTCGACGGATGCGGCGAGGTCGGCCATATCACGCCGATCGAGGCCGCCCCGTTCGGCGATCAGCTGTCGCACGGCCGTCTTCAACCCGGAGAACGAGAAATCGCAACCCGGCCTGCCCTTGAGCGGGCGCGGCAGAACGAAGCGCTCGGCATCCCCCTCGCTCGCCGCGCGCGCGATCGCTGGACCGCCGGGATACCCGAGACCGATCAGCTTCGCGGCCTTGTCGAACGCCTCTCCGGCCGCGTCATCGAGCGTCGTGCCGAGGCGCGCATAGCACCCCACGCCGGTGCATGACAGAAGCTGGCAATGGCCGCCGGAGACGAGCAGCAGAAGATAGGGAAACCCGACACCGTCGGTCAGACGGGCGGTCAGAGCGTGACCTTCGAGATGGTTGACCGCGATGAAAGGCTTGCCGGCGGCCCAGGCGATCCCCTTCGCCATCATCGTGCCGACGATCAGACCGCCGATCAGTCCGGGGCCCGCGGCGGCAGCTACCCCATCGATCTCGCCAAGCCTGACGTCGGCCTCGGCGAGTGCGAGTTCAATGATCGTGTCGAGATGATCGAGATGCGCTCGCGCCGCGATCTCGGGTACGACGCCGCCAAAGGGCGCATGCTCGCCGAATTGTGTTTGAATCCGATTCGCGCGGATCGTTGGACCCGAGGGCGTTGCGGCGACGATCGCTGCGGCGGTCTCGTCACAACTTGTTTCAATGCCGAGGACAATCATCGGGCAAGGCTGGCCGCGCTCTGAAGGTCGCAAACCTCCGGCGAGCGCCCTGAGATGCGCTCAGTCGGGCGGCGCGACCTCGTAGGTCTTGAGCGTCTTGTCGGTCGCGGCGTCGATCTCCAGCAGCTTGACCGAATAGCCCCACAGCATTGCCGCATGGCGCAGGACGGCGCGGCTGCTCTTTTCCTCGAGCAAGACGCCATCATGGACATGATGCGCAAGAATGAGGCAGCGGTCGCCTCGGAGATCGACATCGACGACCTGGATGTCCGGCTCGCGCCGGGACAGGTCGTATTGACGCGACAAGGCGCTGCGGATCTTGCGATAGCCGACATCGTCGTGGATCGCCTCGACCCGGAGAGCCGGCTTGGTGCTGTCATCCGAGACCTGGAACAGCCGAAAGCGGCGGATCATCGCCGGGCTCAAATACTGCAGCACGAAGCTCTCGTCGCGATAGTTCGCCCACGCGTGACGCAGGACGCCGTAGCCGTCTCCCCCGCCGGCGATGTCGGGAAACCACTCCCGATCCTCTTCGGTCGGCTCCTCGCAGATGCGGCGGATGTCGCTCATCATCGCGAAGCCGAGCGCGTAAGGGTTGAACCCGCTGAAGCGAGGGTCATCAAAATCGGGTTGGAACACGACACTCGAATGTGAGTGCAGAAACTCCAGCATCGAGCCTTCCGTGATCAGACCTTTGTCGTGCAGGCGTCGCATGATCTCGTAATGGACGAAGGTGGCACACCCTTCGTTCATCAGTTGCAGCTGTTTCTGCGGGTAGAAGTACTGCGAGATCAACCGGACGATGCGGACCAACTCGCGCTGCCAATCCTCGAGCCGCGGAGCCCGCTTCTCGATCAGATAGAGCAGGTTTTCCTCGGGCAGGCCAAGGTCCCGCTTCATCTCCTGCAGACGAGCCTCCGCCGTGTCGGGATCTTCCTTGTCCTTTCCGGCCCCCGGCACGGTGCGCCACAAATCGTTGTAGGTCGCCTCGGAATGCGCCCGCCATTCGTCGGCCCGCCGCTGTTCCTCCGCGAGGTTCGGCTTGGTGCGATGGGCATAACGGTTGACCCCATGATCCCTCAGCGCGTGTGCAGCATCCAGAACGCGCTCGACCGCCTCGACCCCATGCCGCTCTTCGCACTTAGCGACATAGTCGCGCGCAAAGCTCAAGTAATCAAGAATTCCGTTGGCGTCGGTCCATTGGCGAAACAGGTAGTTATTTTTGAAGAAATGGTTATGGCCGAAGGCCGCGTGAGCAATAACAAGCGTCTGCATGGTCATGGAATTTTCTTCCATGATATAGCAGATGCAGGGGTTAGAGTTGATCACTATTTCGTAGGCGAGCCCCTGCAGACCCCGGCGGTAGAGGGTTTCGTGAAAGGCAAAACGCTTGCCGAAACTCCAGTGACGATACATCAGCGGCAAGCCGACCGAGGCGTAGGCGTCGAGCATCTGCTCGGAGGTGATCACCTCAATCTGCACGGGATAGACGTCGAGACCGAGTTCGTCGAGCGCGATCCGCTCGACCGCGTCATAGACCTGCCGCAGCGCCGTGAAGTCCCAGTTGGGGCCGGCGAACAGAGGGGTCGAGGCTTCTAGCCGTACCGCATCCCCCAAGCGTGTGTCAGGCACGGACGCCCCCTTTGGCAAATAATTCGTGGAACACCGAGAAGATCTGGGACGGGTCGCCGACCCGGCGCATCGCGAAGTGGGGGTTGGCGGGCGCAACCTCGCTATAGGCTCGCCAGAGATCGCTGTCCCGCGACAGCCCGGTGAGACTGCCCCCCATACCGTCGCCGACCTCGACATAAGCAAAATATTGGCAGAGCGGGAGCACTTCTCCGCCCAGCAGCGCTACGCAGCGGCCGCTGTCCGCGCCGTAATTGTCGCCGTCGGAGGCCTGGGCGGCGTAGATGTTCCAGCGGTCGGTGGAATAGCGAGCCCGGGCGATCTCCAGCATCTTTTCGAGTGCGGTCGAGACCACGGTGCCGCCCGTTTCACGGCTGTAGAAAAAGGTCTCCTCGTCCACCTCCTCCGCCGTGCTGGTATGACGGATGAATACGATATCGACGTGCCGGTAACGCCGGATCAGAAAGACGTGCAGCAGCATGAAGAACCGCTTGGCAAGATCCTTCATGGCCTCGGTCATCGATCCCGACACGTCCATCAGGCAGAACATCACCGCTTCGGTATTTGGGCGAGGCACGCGTTCGAACCGGTTGTAGCGGACATCGAGCGGGTCGATGTAGGGGATTATCTTGCTGCGATGCTCGAGCCGCTCGAGTTCGCGGACGAGCCTGTCCGCCTCGCCGTCGGCGCCGCGGGCGCGAGCGTTCTCGATCGCCTCGCGGATCGCTTCGAGCTCCCACTGCTTGGGCCGCCTCAATGAGATGCGCCGGGCCATGCTGTTGCGCATCGTGCGACGCACGCTGAGATTGGCCGGGCTGCCGGTGACCGTGTAGCCGGCGCGCTGCAGATCGACCGCGAACGTCTCCCTGAGGCTCTTCTTGACGAGATCGGGAAGCTCGAGATCCTCAAAGAACATATCGAGGAACTCTTCCTTGGATAGCGTGAACTCGAACGCGTCCTCGCCCGATCCGTCCGGGCTGCCCTGCGACCCGCCGCGACCTTCGCCGCCGGTCGGCCGCGGGATCTCGTCGCCCCTGAGATACTCCTTGTTGCCAGGAACGACATGCTCGGCGCGGCCGGTGCGCCGGCTGTGGTGAAAGATCGGCTCGGTGATCCCGCGGGTCGGGATTGCTACCTTCTCACTCTGCCCGACATCGGCCACCTTGCGCTTGCGCAGCGCTTCCTGGACCGCCGATTTGACCTCCGCCCGGGCACGACCGAGGAAGCGCTGCCTATTGCTGAGGCTCTTGCCCTTGGGGTTGGGTCGCCGGTCGACGATGTTCATTGGGCTGTCCTCCGGGCCGGATGGGCGCCTTGTGTGCCTACCCGGCCTTGTTCACCCGCATATACCACTCGACGAGCCTGCGGACCTGCCGCTCGGTGTATCCGCGCGACACCATACGCTCCAGAAAGTCGGCGTGCTTCTTCTCGGTCTCGGAATCCTTTTTTGAACCAAAGCTGATCACCGGCAAGAGATCCTCGACCTGCGAGAACATGCGCCGCTCGATCACCTCGCGCAACTTCTCATACGAGGTCCAGGATGGATTATTTCCAGCATTGTGGGCGCGCGCCCGCAGGGCGAATTTGACGACCTCGTTGCGGAAGTCTTTCGGGTTTGCGATCCCCGCCGGCTTCTCGATCTTGGACAGTTCCTGGTTCAACAGCTCGCGGTTCATCAGCTGCCCGGTGTCCGGATCCTTGTAGTCGGAGTCCTCGATCCACGCGTCGGCATAGGCGACATAGCGGTCGAACAGGTTCTGTCCATAATCGGAATACGATTCGAGGTAGGCCTTCTGGATCTCGTGCCCGATGAACTCGGCGTAGCGCGGCGCCAGTTCGGCCTTGATGAAGTTGAGGTATTTTTTCTCGGCGTCGTCCGGGAATTGCTCGCGCCAGATCGCCTGCTCGAGCACGTACATCAGATGGACGGGATCGGCCGCGACTTCCTGCGTGTCAAAGTTAAAGGTGCTCGACAACACCTTGAAGGCGAAGCGGGTGGAGATGCCGTCCATCCCCTCGTCGACCCCTGCGGCATCGCGATATTCCTGCACGGACTTCGCACGTGGATCGGTGTCCTTCAAGCTTTCACCGTCATAGACCCGCATCTTGGAATAAAGGTTTGAGTTCTCATGCGCCTTCAATCGTGAAAGCGTACTGAACCGCGCGAGAATGTCCAAGGTAGATGGGGCGCAAGACGCGTTTGCCAATTCACTGTTCTGTAGAAGCTTCTCATATATTTTACGTTCTTCGGTAGAACGCAAACAATATGGTACTTTGATGACCGAAATTCGGTCGATAAAGGCCTCGTTATTCCGGTTATTCTTAAAGGTCTGCCACTCGGCCTCGTTCGAATGCGCCAGGACTATGCCCTGGTAGGGGATGCCGCCGATGTTCTCGGAACCGACGTAATTGCCTTCCTGCGTCGCTGTCAGCAGCGGGTGCAGCATCTTGATCGGCGCCTTGAACATCTCGACGAATTCCATCAGGCCCTGAGTGGTGCGGTTCAGGCCGCCGGAGTAGGAATAGGCGTCGGGATCGTTCTGGCTGAAAAACTCGAGCTTGCGGATATCGACCTTGCCAACGAGGCTCGACACATCCTGGTTGTTCTCGTCGCCGGGCTCGGTCTTGGAAATGCAGATCTGCTTCAGCCGCGAAGGCTGCAGGCGCACCACGGTGAACCGCGTAATATCGCCCTCAAATTCCTCGAGCCGCTTGACGGCCCAGGGCGAGATCGTGCCGGTGAGGCGACGGATCGGGATCCCGTAGCGCTTCTCGAGTTCGGGACCGAGCGTCACCGGATCGAACAGGCCGAGCGGGCTTTCGAAGACAGGGCTGATATCGTTGCCCGCCTTCAACACATAGACCGGTTCCTTCTCCATTAGTTGCTTCAGGCGCTCGGCGAGTGAGGATTTGCCGCCGCCGACCGGACCCAGCAGATAAATGATCTGCTTGCGCTCCTCGAGCCCCTGGGCGGCGTGCCGGAAGAAGCCGACGATGCGCTCGATCGTCTCCTCCATGCCGAAGAAATCCGAGAACTCGGGGTACACCTTGATCGTGCGGTTCATGAAGATACGGCCGAGGCGAGGGTCCTGGCTCGTATCGACCATCTCGGGCTCGCCGATCGCGCGCAACATGCGTTCGGCGGCGCCCGCATAGTAGGCCGGATCGTCGGAGCATTTCCCGAGGTAGTCCTCAAGCGAGAGCTCGATTTCCCGCCGGTTCTCGTACAACCGGGAATAGAGCCCGAAGATCCCATCGTCAAATCTCATTTCTCACCTCAACCGCTGCCCGCACGCAACCCAGTCAGCCTCAGGTAGTGTACGGCGGGCCGCGACATAACGTTTCAGAAGCTCTTGTAATCTGTTGTAAGCCGGGGTAATTTTTTTTAACCGAACGGATACGCGGATCCCGCGATTTCTCCGCTCATGCAAGTTATGCAAGCTCCCTGCCAAGCCCGCACCCTTTCTCAAACCCACCCACGCCCGCTCACCCGGCGCTCGCTGCCAGTAACTGAATAACAACGCATTGTGGCGAGAGTGCGAATAGACCCGCAACGCCGCAGCGGATACGAACGGTTGGGGATCGACCCTTGGTGATGCATCTACCCTCTTTAGAGCCAACAACATATTGTGGCAATCCAGCCAATTTTCATCATCATATATTAAAAATTGGGAAATCCCAATGAAAATATAAGTTAACATGGACGATTGGGAGCAGGGGTCGGGTTCTGGCAGCCTTCAGCCCTGCCACCAACGCGGCCTTTCCGCGGCGTTCTGCCGCAGAACGCAGCTTTGAGGCAATGCGACGGTCGAGACGATTCCCTTGGGGAACAGCGGACCCGGCTGGGCGAATCGGCGATGCCCAGGCGCTCAACGCGACGCCAAGACCGCTCTGCTTTCGTTGAGGGGAAGCCAAATTTGGTTGACGCATGACTGCCTCGGTGCCGCCAGATGCCGACAATAATTTGGTGCGCAAACTGCCGCATCGCCAGCCCCGTCGACGACCGGCAAGATCGCAGCTGCGAACCCAGTCCCGGGGTCGATGTTGCCGCGACACATAACTGCGATTGCTACACCAAGAATGCTAATTTGTCAATATAAATAGTTATTTCGGCGTCGTGCAAGGCACGGACCCGCCGGGTTTCGAGGCGGCGATCGCGGTCAGCACGCTCCTCGACCGGCAACGGCGGACATCCCTCCGCCGCGATGAAATGGCGCGACCCGTTCCATCCCCGCGCACGCCGAGCTCGGATTCAAGCTTAAGATGAGTATAATTCGAGAACTAGCCTGATTCTGTAGGACGGAATCAGGTGCACCTCTCTCTTTGGTTGTAGAAATGGACCGACCGTCGGCGCCAATACCGGCGCTTCTGCCGCTTTTTCGGCCAAATAAATGAGCATCGAACATCTCGTTGCGGGTCACTCGCGGAGCCGTCGCAAGGGGCTGTTATCATAAGATGATGATTTCGCAATTTCAAGAGGCCACTTTGGCTCATCGCCGGTGATCCCTGCCTCTCAACGGGACAAATTTGCGTCCGGAGGACGCATTGGCGTGGTGAAAATGAGTTGGTATCTTCGTCATCTTGGCAGTGTGGCGCGGGGCGGCGCCCACTACCGCCACAGGGCTTGGACCCGACCCGCCAGCGTCAGTGTGGGCGCGAGACCCCCGCAACCGGCACACTTCCGAGCCGCTCGAGCTTGGCGACAGCGTCGGCGGCGTGGCGGGCGGATTTCGCCGCCGCCAATGAGTGCGACCACCAATTCCACGCCAGCGCCTCGGCCAGCTGGCTGGCGAGACAGCCGTAGCTCGCATCCGTCATGTGGAGCCCGTCCGGGCCGATCATCGCCGCAGGTGCGAGCTGTCGAGTATGATCCCATTCCTGCATGATCTGGAACCGACGAAACAGGCCGACATGGGCGTGATGGACGATCTCTGCGATGATCCGCTCCATCTCGTCCCAAGCCGGTCGCGCGAGAACCCGCGGCGCGTACTGCATGTCCATCAAGACGACGTCGATCCCATCCTCCTTCATCAAGGCGACGCCGTGCCGGATCAACTGTTCGTCGGCGCCCAGGTCCTCGCGCCGCAGAACGGCATTGGTACCGACCTGCCAGATCACCAAATCGGGATGCGCAGCAATGACGTCCCGGCTGAGCCGGACGATCTCCTCGCCTACGTCCTGGCCGCCGACCCCGCGGTTCAGAACCTGTATGTCGACCGCTGGAAAGCGATCCCGGAGCTCCTGCTCGAGGCGGCTCGGGTAGCTCATCTCCGGCGCGCTCGCGCCGACCCCCTGCGTCGAAGACGAGCCCATCGCGACGATGGTCACGGGCTTGCCCCGATCGATTCGGCTGGCGCTGCGATCGAGCGCCGCATCGATCGCAGATAGGGCCGGCGGCGCGGCACAGCTCGGAACGCCAAGGGTCCCCGGCGGCTCGGCTAGAGTCGGACCGCTCGACGCGAGCATTGCGGCGACAACGGGGGCGAGGCGGTGCTTCGCGAAAAGGTTGATCATTGGACCGCGACCCGGATCGCTTCGGCGAGTTTGCGGCCGATGCACGCGTAGACGCTCGCCGCTAGGCTCGCCCGCTCGTCCTTGGCAACTCCATCGAAGTTGAACAAGTTCTGCTCGCTCCAGTAGCGCATCATCTCGAACCGCGGGAGTACATACACTTGGTTTTCCTCACCGACTTGATGAAGCGTGTTCAAATAGCGCTCGAAGTCGATCACCGTCACTGTGCTGCGCGAGAATTGCATATCGATCAGCACGATGTCGATGCTGCGTGTCTTGAGTTGGTCGATCCCGCCTTGCAGGGCCGCCGCGAAATCATCGATCTCGACCCCTCGCACAGCGTCCGTGGTGCCGGTCTCCCAAATCACCAGGACCGGATCCTCCGCGATGACGTCGCTCGAAAACCGCTCCAGCATCTGCTGTGCGGTTTGTCGCGGCACGCCCTTGTTGACGACGGTGATCGGGACGGTCGGGTACTGGCGATCAAGGATTTCCTGTAACCGATGCGGATAGGCGAGGTCGGGCGATCCCGCCGCGGCGCCGGTGGTCGAGGCTCCGCCGATGGCCACGATCTTGGTCGGGCTGCCGGCCCGCAGCCTCTCGCTCAGGTGTGGCAACGTGACCTCAACCCGCGTCAGCTCGGCCGGAACATCGCACTGCTCCTCGCCGCCGACGGCGGACGGTGCGGATGCGATCACCGCTGCCGCCATGCCGCCGACGAGATAGAGCGCCGGGTGCGTCAAGCTGCCAACTCGGCGACCCCAAATCATGAGCCGATACGGGTCCCGCGGCCAGGCGCCCCCGCGACCTGCTGTGACCCTCGCCCCATAATTTTATACCAGTCAATCATTTTCGCCGTGACGACCATCGCGAGGACGCCGGCGATGTTGACGGCGAGTTGGATCACGATCGCCGAATCATACTCCGACAGAACAAAATGACCGAGCGCCGACAGCAGAATGCCGAGGCAAAAAATCTCCAGGGATTGTTGGCCGCAAAGGATCAAGGGCTTGGCCGCCGGCGAACGCAAGAATTTTGCGTCGAGCGGCACCAGGGCGGCGACCAGGACCAATACCGCGAAGAAGGGCACCAGACGGATCGGAGATAGATTGTTCTTGTTGACCGGCCAAAGCTCTTTGAGGAAGAAGCCCGGGAACGCATCCCAAATCCCGTGGATCGTCCAGCTTAGCTTGATAACGAGCGCTATCGCAACAATGGCCGCCGCCAACGGCAGCGCGCGTTTGAGGTGCGCGCGGCGCCACCTCGGCGCCACGCCGAAGCCGAGAGCGGCTCCCGCTGTAAACAGGAATTGCCAGGCGAGCGGATTGAAATACCAGACATGCCCCTCCGGGTAGGCGGGAACGGACAGGTCCGTCATCTGCACGACGGCATAGACGAGGAACGACGGGATCAAGACCATCAAGGGCTGCAGACGCAATCCCAGCAGGATCACCGGGAAGGTGACCAGGAGCAGGATGTAGAGCGGCAGGATGTCGAGAAACGTTGGTTGAAACTCGAGCAAAAGCGCCTTGACGATGGCAACGTGCGGCTCCCCGAGAAAGTCTGCAACCCGCATCTCATCGTTGTACATCGGATTGTTGAAAGTCGTCACCGTATAGGACACTTCGGCGATGAATATCGTGAACAGAAAGATGTGAGCGATGTAGAGCTGCCAAGCCCGCCGCAAAATCTGCGCCGTCGCATAGAATGGGCCTTGCAGCACGAGGGTCCGACCATAGACAAGGGCGGCAGTATAGCCGGAAATGAAGATGAAGACCTCCGCCGCGTCGAAGGGCTGGAGAGCCTGAAGGGTGAAGTAGCTGAGGACGTTCTCCGGAATATGATCGACGAAAATGAAGATTAGAGCGAGACCGCGAAAAAAATCGAGGCGGAGATCGCGCGGTTGTGAAGGCACGGCTGGGCCCTCGAACTCTGACCGACGAGGCGGCATCGCGACGCGGCAACCCTAGCAGAAGCCAAGTGGCTCGTCGACGAAGGACAGTGATAAAGGTGGCGCCAGCAGCGGCGCTCCGCGACCGGCTGTGGACGCCGACGATCCTGTGCTCCCGGCCTTTGAGAACGTCCCGATCGGTCCGCCAGCGGCTAGTTGGCAGGCAGATTGCTGCGATCATGGGCACAATGTGACCGACATGCAAAATCGCTTGCGTTCTTGTTGCCGACGGGATATATTTTGACATATTCCGTTACGCGGCGGGTAAGAACCTTGATCTGACCTTTCGAAAGAGCCGGCTTTGCCGGCTCTTTCACGTGGATTAGCTGCGACCGGGGCGCACGCCGAACGATGCCTCGGTCTTCCGGCGTATCTCCTCGAGCGACACGCCGGGCGCCCGCTCCGTCAGCGTCATTCCTCCCCGGTCGATCGCGAAGACGCCGAGATCGGTGATCACCGTGTCGACAACACCCTGGCCGGTCAGAGGCAAGGTGCAGCGCCGCAGCAATTTGGGCTCGTTCCTGGCGGTATGCTCCATCAGCACGATGACGCGCCGGACACCGGCGACGAGGTCCATGGCACCGCCCATTCCCTTCACCATCCGGCCCGGGATCATCCAATTTGCCAGGTCGCCATTTTCGGCCACTTGCATCGCTCCGAGGATCGACAGGTCGATATGGCCACCGCGGATCATCCCGAAAGATTGAGCGCTATCGAAATAGCTCGTCGTCGGCAGTTCGGTGATGGTCTGCTTGCCGGCATTGATGAGGTCCGGATCCTCGTCTCCTTCGAACGGGAAGGGGCCCATGCCGAGCATGCCGTTTTCGCTCTGCAATTGAACGGTGATCCCGGGCGGGATGAAATTCGACACAAGTGTGGGGATGCCGATGCCGAGATTTACATAAAAGCCGTCCTTCAACTCTGCCGCTGCACGGCGCGCCATGTCGTCGCGTGACCAAGGCATGTCGCTTGCTCCTCCGTCTCAATCGCCGCGCTTGCGCACCGTGCGCTGCTCGATTCGCTTTTCGAAAGCTGTCGCGTGCACGACCCGGTCGACGAAGATACCGGGCGTATGAATCTGATCCGGACCGATTGCGCCCGGCTCAACCAGGTGCTCGACTTCAGCGACGGTGACCCGCCCGGCGGTTGCCATCACCGGATTGAAATTGCGCGCCGTCTTGCGATAGACGAGATTGCCCTCGTGATCGGCCTTCCAGGCGTGGATGATCGCGAGGTCTGCGATGAGACCGCGCTCCATCACGTAGCTCTGCCCGTCGAACTCGCGGACCTCCTTGCCTTCCGCGATCAGCGTCCCGACACCCGTCTTGGTGAAGAACGCCGGTATCCCGGCGCCGCCGGCGCGGATCCGTTCCGCCAGGGTCCCCTGCGGATTGAACTCGATCTCAAGTTCGCCCTTCAGATAAAGATCAGCAAAAAGCTGGTTCTCGCCCACATAAGACGAGATCATCTTGCGGATTTGCCGGGTTTCGAGCAGCAATCCAAGTCCGGCGCCATCGATCCCGGCATTATTCGAGATCACGGTCAGCCTATTGACCCCCGAACTCGCGATCGCGGCAATCAGCTTCTCCGGTATGCCGCAAAGGCCGAACCCCCCCGCCATGATCGTCATACCGTCCTGCAACAAGCCGGCGAGCGCGGCATGAGCATCGGGATAGACTTTGTTCATTAGGCGCTCCTCCGCGTACCGCGAGGGGCCAACATACCCTCAGGCCACCAATCTCCGCCACCCTATTGCGGCGTATCCGCCGCAAGACCGAGTCGCTGCCGCGTCACGATGTCGACGACGCCGTCGACGTTAATCCCCTGTTCCTTCTGGAAATGGGCGACCGCCGCGGCGGTCGCCGGGCGGTAGACGCCGTCCTGGTCGACCGCGATCCCCGCCGCGGCGAGGGCGCGCTGCACAGCCTTCACGTCGGTTCCCTGCATCGGCGGATCGGAGGGCTTCAAGAGCCGTGGTTGGCCGGGCTTCGCCTCGCCGGCTGTGAACCAGGCGCTGACGTCTTCGCCGTTGATCGTAATCCAGCTGGTCGGCGCCGAGGCAAAATGAAATTGGACCCGGGGCGTTCCGTCCGGTGCCTTTGCCTCGACCCCCAGCTCCTCGAGCACGGGCAGGTACTCGGCCAAGGGGATGTCGAGGCCCAGACGCGGGATCGCGTCGAAGCCGCGAACGACGAGGTCGGCCCCGGCGGCATAGCCTTTGGGCGCCAGCGGCGAACCCCTGGCTTCAGCCGTGAGCGCGATGCCGACATCCCGGGTGTCCACTGCGATCTCATGAATGTGGAAAACCGGGTCCAGCATCGCGATGGCGCCGAGCATCTGCTGGGTCGCCTGCTGCCGTTCCCGCCCGCCATCGGCAGCGCCGTCTCCGCGCACATGGCTGGCGGCCTCGAGCAGCCTGCGCAGGCCCGTGGTGCTCAGATTCCCGAGCCCGAGATCGACGACGACCCGGTGTGGGACCTTGACTTCGTCGAGAAGCGTTGGCGACAGCTCCAAACCCTCTTCGCGAACGCTGAACCGAATCGCCGCAGCATCGCTGTCGAGACCTGTCACCGCGCTCACAATCTCGGCTTTGGCCAGCGAGACGAGCGCTTCGGCGCCAGCGCCCCGCACCGTCAGACCCTCGATCGTGGCATCGCTCTCGGCTGTGCCAAAAAGAGCCGGCATTCCTGCGAGCATGGCCGAAAATTGGCTGAGGCGCGCCCCATCCCCGCCGTTCTGCGGCGTGTCGAGTGCATCGCGGAGCTTCTCTAGACCCTCGAGCCGAGGTCCCGAGGAGCTCCCGCTGAAGGCGATCCTCTGGATCACACCATTGGCCGAATTCTGGAGGAAGGAAAACTCGACGCCTCTCAGCTCAAAGTCGATCGGTCCGCTCCAGCTGCCATCGGGTTCCGCTTCGAGCTTCGATGTCATCGAGAGCGGCCCAAAACTGACCCAAGCGCCGGTCTGGGGTTGCTCGAGGCGCGCGCCTGCGATCTCGATCGAAGTACCGCGACCACGCCCCAACTCCGCTTCGACCACGACCTGCGCCCGCGCCTCCTGCAGGATGATCTTGGTTAGCGTAATCCCGGACACGGCGAGCATCCCCTCCTTGGGCAAAAGAATGGACAGCTCGATCAGCTTGTCCCCCTCTTTCTGCATGGTCTGCCGGATCTCAACTCGATCGAAAATAAGCTGATCGACCGCCTCACTCCTTAGAGACAGACGTACATTGGTGATCGTCGCCACCAGCGCATTGCCCTCGACCCGGATCTCGTAGGGATCGGAGCCGGCCCATTTAACGATGCCGTTGGTGCTCGGCTCGAGCCGGGCCACAAACCGGTCGATCTCGGATTTGAAGCGGTCAAGATTGACCTCGGCTTCTCCTGCCGGTGATCCCAGCGCCAACACGGCAGCGACCACGAAAATCGCCGCCGTGAGCACGCTCCGCCGACGCCGCAGGAGGCCTTCCATGGATAGACAAGCGCAGGAATTCAAATACCACTTGCCGCAGGTCAGCATCATCTTCGATCACTAGGCTATTCGGCGGGCTAGCGCGTCAGCATACATCGCGGCGTCAGGTAGAAAATATTCAAGCGGTCATTTACCTACCGCGGTGATGGTCGGCCAATCGCTCCGTCGGGCGTAGCACGGCCGGTTTAAGAAAATCCTTGCATCGGCAAGGCCCCGGTCCGAAATTGGCGCAAGGCTGGGGTGCCGCCTAGCCACGCGGCGCAAGCCGCGCGGCAGAAGCGGCTGAGATCAGACCCACTGAACCTGGCCGGGCGCGCCCGGTGAAGGGAGTCCGTTATTACCGCGTCGATCGTCGTCTCGCCGTACCGCCCGAAAACCGTCGTCATCGGCGCCGGTGTGATGGGGCTGGGGATCGCTTGGCGTCTGGCGCAGGCCGGTTGGCCGGTCACCGTGTACGATCGCGCCCAAGCCGGGCGCGGCGCCAGCTGGGCGGCTGCCGGGATGCTGGCCGCGGCGGTCGAGACCGAGCCCGGCGAGGAAACGCTGCTGGCGCTGACGCTCGAGAGCCAGAGGCTGTGGCCTGACTTCGCGCGCGAAGTCGAAGCCGCATCCGGGATCTCAGTCGACTACCGCGACGAAGGCACGATGGTCGTCGCACTGACCCGCGACGACGCCGAGCAGCTTCGCTTCAGCTATGAGTTTCAGACGAGCCTGGGTCTTGATCTCCATTGGCTCTCGGGCGCGGACGCGCGGCACCGCGAGCCGCATTTGCGGCCTGGTGTTCCGGGTGCGGTGCTGAGCCCGCGAGATCATCAGGTCGAAAATCGTCTGCTCGGCCGCGCCCTCGCCGAAGCGGCGCGCCGGGCTGGTGCCGTGCTCCACGAGCATTGCCCCGTCCGCGAAGTCGAGTTCGCCGGCGAGCGTGCTTGCGGCGTGGTTACGGATCGCGGCCGCGATCAGGCCGATTTCGTCGTCCTCGCGGCCGGCGCCTGGTCACGGGAGATCGGCGGCATTCCACCCTCGCACCTTCCCCCGGTTCGCCCGATCAAAGGACAGATGCTGGCGTTGCGCATGGAGGCAGATGCGCCACTCTTGCGTCACGTGATTTGGCTGCCGCGCGGCGGATATCTGGTGCCGCGCCTGGACGGACGGCTCATAGTCGGCGGCACAGTCGAAGAACGCGGCTTTGACGTCACGGTGACGGCGGGCGGTTTGCTCGCGCTGATCGAAGGCGCCTGGCGTGCGGTGCCGGCGATCGAGGAGCTGGCGGTCGCCGAAACCTGGGTAGGCTTCCGGCCGGGTTCGCGCGACGACGCGCCGATGCTCGGTCCGAGCGGGATCGATCGCCTCGTGATGGCGACCGGACACCATCGCAACGGGATCTTGCTTACCCCGGTGACGGCCAGATCGATCAGTGCCTACTTGTTGACGGGCTGCTTGCCCGACAACGTGCGACCGTTCACGCCCGAACGTTTCGTCAATGCTCGGGCCGGCGTTGTCCGTGGGGCTCGCCCGACGATTGGCGCCGATGCACGATGACGCGGCTGCGGATCAACGGCGAAGAGGAGGAAGTCGCGGTGAAGACCGTTGCCGAACTGATCGTCGCCCGCGGTTTCGACCCGGCAACGCGGTTTCTTGCCGTCGCCGTCAACGGAACAGTCGTGCGCCGGTCGGAGTGGCCTTCCAGACCTCTTTCGCCGGGCGACCAGGTCGAGATCGTGCGCCCGTTCTCCGGCGGCTGACGCCACCGTTTCAGGATTTCACCCGATGACCGACCCGCTCCTAATCGCCGGCACTGCGCTCTCCTCGCGGCTTCTCGTCGGCACCGCCGGTTACCCGAACCAGCAGGTGCTGCTCGACTGCCTCGAGGCGAGCGGTGCCGAGATCGTGACGGTCTCGATCCGGCGCATCAGCCTCGAAGGCTACGCCGAGAGTCTAGTCGAGCTGCTCGGCGGGCGTTACCGGCTGCTGCCGAACACTGCCGGCTGCGCTACGGTGCGCGACGCCGTTCTGACCGCTGAACTCGCCCGCGAGGCGCTCGAGACCGCGTGGGTGAAGCTCGAGCTGATTGGCGACCGGGAGACCCTCTACCCGGATGTCGAGCAGCTCGTGCAGGCTGCCGAAAAACTGGTACGCAGTGGTTTCACCGTGCTGCCTTATTGCAACGAGGATCCGGTGACCTGCAAGAAGCTGGCCGACGTGGGCTGCGCTGCGGTGATGCCGCTCGGCTCGCTGATCGGCTCAGGCATGGGTATTGCCAACCCTGCCGCAATCGAGCTGATCTGCTCCCGCAGCCCAGTTCCAGTCGTGCTCGATGCAGGTATCGGCACGGCCTCGGACGCAGCTCTGGCGATGGAGCTCGGGTGCGATGCTGTACTGGTCAATACCGCCATCGCCAGGTCTCACGACCCCTTGCGGATGGCGGCAGCGATGCGCGCCGGGGTCGAAGGTGGGCGTCTGGCGCGGCTCGCAGGCCGGATCCCGAAGCGCCGTTTCGCCGAGCCGTCGAGCCCGCAGCTGGGTCTCGTCGGCTCCTAGCGAGCAACCAATTCCGCCTCTCGGGGCGACGCGGCGAAGTCGCGATCGCTCGCCATGATCTTCGCCCTTCCGCTTTATGACGACAATCCCACTCGGCGCGAGCCAATTGTCAACTATTTGCTAATCGGCCTGTGCGTCGGCGCGTTCCTCTGGCAGCTCGGGCAAAACGAGCGCGCGGTCCTGTACAGCTATGGGATGATACCGGCCGAGCTGTTCGGCCTTTGGCATCCGCCGCGCGCCTACCAGGTCGTGCCGGCATGGGCAACGCTGGTGACCAGCATGTTCCTGCACGGCGGCTGGTTCCATCTGATCGGCAACATGCTGTTCCTGTGGATTTTCGGCAACAATATCGAGGACGTGCTCGGGCGTGGTCGCTATCTCTTTTTCTATCTCTGCTGCGGGATCGTGGCGGCGCTGACCCAGGCCTTCTCGAGCTATGGCGCGCACGTGCCGATGGTGGGTGCCAGTGGCGCCATCGCCGGAGTGCTCGGTGCGTATCTGCTGCTTTATCCCAGCGCCAATGTTCACGTCTTCGTCTGGATCGTGATCTTCTTCCGTATCGTCAATGTTCCCGCGTGGATATTGCTCGGTCTCTGGTTTGCGACGCAGCTCGTCAGCGGGCTGGCGCGGGCGCCTGGAACCCCGGGGGTGGCATTCTGGGCGCATGTCGGGGGCTTCGTCAGCGGCGTAATCCTCGTCGCGCTATTGCGGCCGAGCGGCGTAGCGCTGGTGCAGCCGCCCCGTAGCCGCGTCTTCGCGACAGCGCCGCCCGGTGCCTTCACCGGGCGCCGAACTTTTCCCCGCGGCTCGGTTCCCTCGGCTGGCCGTGCGCGTCGGCGGGCGTCGAGCCCCTGGGAGTGACCCTGGCCGCTCTCTATTGAGCTCGAACCTGGCTCGGACCCGCCGGTCGGGCGACCTTCTGCAGCAGGAATAGCCATCTTTCGACCCGCTTGCGGTTCTTGGCGAAATCGTATTCGCCGTACCGCGAGCGGCTGTACAAGGCGATGCTGGACCGGTTGGCCCCGAGCGGAACCAATTCTGCCGTTACGATGTCGGGGAAACGGAACACCCGTGAGTGCTGGATGTAGATGTAGCGGCGGGGCCCAAAATCGGCGACCGCGCGGACGATGCGCGTTTCGCCTGAGATCAGCTCTGTCCAATAGTCGCGCAACCGGTCCCACGGCATGTCGAAAACCGGGCTCGCGACGGCTTCGGCGGCCGAGCAATAACCGGGTGGGCAGGCGAGAAAGCCCGGTTTCGGTAACGGCGAGCGCAGCTCGGGGATGCCAATGGTGTCCTGCGGAAGAAGCCGATCCTCGGCCCCGCTGCCCATATAGATCCGCAACGCGAGCCCGGGCAGCAAGATCGCGAACCCGGTTCCGAGCAGCGCCGTCCTGATTGGGCGACCGACGCGCACCCTCCCCCCCACGGCGAGCGGGCCTGGCTAGAGGCTCGAACCCCACTATGCCATAAGAACACTCGTGTTGAAGGCGCGAACATGCACGAGCAAGCCCGACGGCAAGAGCCTCATTCGGTGAGCGGAGCGGGGGAGGGGGGCGACCCCGCGATCTACGCGCCGGAAGGGCTCGCCGAGGGGATCTCCATACTCGCGGCCGAACCGGTCTTCGCAGGGATCCTGGAACGGGCCGGACCGCCGCGCTTTCGCCGCCGGCGTAATGGGTTCGGCACATTGTTGCACATCATCCTGGAGCAGCAGGTGTCGATCGACGCCGCCGCAGCGATGTACCGGAGGCTTCTCGGGGTCTGCTGCCCCATGATGCCGAAAACATTTCTCGCCCTCGATGACGTCACCCTCCGCTCCTGCGGCTTCAGCCGCCAAAAGATGGGCTATGCCCGCGATCTTGCCGAAATGGTCGCCAACGGCAAATTCGATTTCGTTCGGCTCGGCGCCGCCGAGGACGAGGCTGCCCTTGCCGAGCTGCTGGCCATCAAGGGAATTGGGCGGTGGAGCGCCGAAATTTATCTGCTCTTCGCGCTCGGCCGAGCCGATGTCTGGCCGGCCGCCGATCTGGGTCTGCAGGTCGCGATCGCCGATCATCTGGGCTTCGGCTCGCGTCCGGACGAGGTCGGGATGCGCCGGCTCGGCGAGGCGTGGCGGCCCTGGCGCTCGGTCGCCGCGTGTCTTTTCTGGCAGTCCTACCTCCACACCCGCGGCCGGACGGCGCCCCGCCTGCCACCCGAGCTCTATGCCTGAGGATCAGGATTGAGAGCGCTTGATTGCGCCTCCGGCGTCGGCATGATTCGAATCGTTCGCGAGCATCAGGAGGCGGGATCATGGCGACAACCTTCCCGGACGGCTTCCTCTGGGGCGCCTCGACGGCGGCTTACCAGATCGAGGGCGCCGTCACGGAGGACGGGCGCGGGCCGTCGATCTGGGATACTTTCAGCCATCTTTCCGGCAGGATTCTCGGCGACGACAACGGCGACATCGCGTGCGACCATTACCATCGCTGGCCGCGGGACGTGGCGCTGATGAGCGAACTCGGCATCGGCGCCTACCGCCTGTCGACCGCCTGGCCGCGGATCCTGCCCGAGGGTAGAGGCCGCCCCAACGGCAAAGGATTGGAATTTTACGATCGCCTCGTCGACGCCATCATGGCGGTCGACATCGAGCCCTGGATCTGCCTCTACCACTGGGACCTGCCGCAAGCGCTCGAGGACCGCGGCGGCTGGCAGAACCGGGACGTGGCTTCCTGGTTTGCCGACTACGCGCATTTGACGGTGCGGCGGCTCGGCGACCGGGTCAAGCATTGGGCGACGTTCAACGAACCGAACGCCGCGAGCGTGAAGGGGTATTGCGAAGGCGACCACGCTCCCGGCATTCGCGGACGGATGACCGCGCTGAGCGCAATCCACGTCATGAACCTCGCGCATGGGCTCGGTGTCGAGGCGATGCGGTCGGAGCGCGCCGATCTGCTGATCGGCAATATCTACAATTTCCACCCGCGAGAGCCGGCGAGCGATCGCGAAGAAGACGAGACCGCCGCCCTGATGCTCGATGCGCTGTGGAACCGCTCGTTTCCCGACCCGCAAATCCACGGGCATTATCCCGAGCCGCTCGCCGCCGAGATGGAGCCGCTGGTGGAGCCGGGCGACCTCGACTTGATCCGCCGGAAGCCGGACTATTTCGCGATCAACCACTACACCCGAACGCGAGTGCGCTACGATCCTGACCATCCTTTTCGGGTTGCCACCGTACCGCCGTCACCCGGGACCCCGGTCACCGAGATGGGCTGGGAGATCGCGCCCGAGGCGTTCCGTGCGGTGCTGATCGAGGCCAAGGAGCGCTACGGCGGTGATCTCCCGATCTACATCCTGGAGAACGGGGCGGCCTTCCCCGACCAGATCGAGGCCGGCGACCGGATCCGCGACGGACAGCGTATCGCCTATCTGCGCGACTATCTCGGCGCAGTGCTCGACGCGATCGCCGATGGGGTGCCGGTGCGCGGTTATTTCGTGTGGTCGCTGCTCGACAATTTCGAATGGGCATTCGGCTACAGCAAACGGTTTGGGCTCGTCCACGTCGATTACGAGACGCTCGAGCGGCGGCCCAAGGACTCGTTCCACTTCTATGCCGATCTCGCCCGGGGCGCCGCGCTCGAGCGGGAATAGGGGCGGCCATCGGCACCCAATCCGCCGTTACGGGACTGTGGTGCAGGCAGACGCGGGTAAGGATCGGCTTCGGTTTGGGTCTCGGGAAACCGTATAAAGCCGGCCCAACTCCAATCAGAAATAGAATAGGTGATCGCTCTTCTACGCATCTCCTCGGGCGTCGGCGGTCCCGCTGGCCTCGGCCCGGGCGGTGCCGCCGGAAACTTTGCCCGGATGGCGCGCAGCATCCTGATGCGCGGCGACACCGCGTGGCGATCGCCGTCAATCGCCTGGGTCAGAAGATGGATGGGGCGAGCGCCTCTTGATTGGCATGGCGAAACATTAGCTGGCCGTCGATCGGATCAAGTGCGAGTATGGGTGTGGGTTCGATCGAGGACAAATGAGAATGTGCGTGAGTAGAATAAAACGGAACCCTGCCAAGTTAGTTTTGCCCTCTATCAATCTCCGGTCAGGGTGCATCCCGTTTTGCCTTGAACACGCATTCACAGGTTGTTGGCGACCGTGGTGAAGGTCTTGGTGAGATTGAGGGAGAGGCTGACCGAATTCACGGCCACCAAGGAACCGACCACGATCAGCGCCGTAATCAGACCATATTCGATGGCCGTGACACCGGCCTCGTCCTTGATGAGCTTTGCCAAAAAGGTCAGCATCAGCGGGCTCCCTGCGCGGGGTTCAATCACGCCCAGCCTCCGATCAAAAGCTTGATCACATGTTAAGAATTCACGGGGTTCTTTACAAACCGGCACACTACCGGCAGTGCTCGACCAGTGCACGATTCCAGGGGGCGGGGCCGCAGGAGCTCACTCTGTTCGGGATCTAGCGCGTGTAAAAATTGGCGTCCCCGGCGTGACTCGAACACGCGACCCACAGTTTAGGAAACTGTTGCTCTATCCGGCTGAGCTACGGGGACGTTAGCGAGAGAGTACTCTTCCGGCGCGCTGTTTGCCAGCGGTGCGAACCTGACACCGGAACCACCGAGATTGCTTCGCTTTGCTCGCAATGACACCGCAAATAGCCGTCATTACGAGGAGCGGAGCGACGAAGCAATCTTGACTAGACGGCGGC
Source organism: uncultured Alphaproteobacteria bacterium (assembly GCA_963796155.1). Lineage (GTDB taxonomy): Bacteria > Pseudomonadota > Alphaproteobacteria > ATCC43930 > CGMCC-115725 > AP-15. The sequence continues at coordinate 63,251 of CAWCKT010000019.1, forward strand.
CTCGACCGTCCTGGCCTCGATGTCGGCGCGCGCGGCGCCGCCGTCGACCTGCCGCAGAAATGCTTCCATCATCGAGAGGGACCACAACGCGGCGCTGTGATCCCGCTCGCCCGATTGATGCTGATCGAGCAGGGTCCCGATCGTCGCCATGTCAAAGAGGCCCGCGTCGCGCAGCACGCGCCCGTACAGCATTTCGCCCAGACGCTGGCGCAGCGGGCCGCGGAACCAGGCGGCGAGCGGCACGGCAAATCCCTGTTTGGGGCGGTGCAGGATCTCCTTGCTGACGTGCGGTTCGAGGGCGGCCTTGAAGACAGACTTGCCCTCGCGGCCGTGCAGCTTGAGGTGCGAGGGCAGCCGCGCTGCCCATTCGACCAAGGTGTGGTCGAGCAACGGAACGCGCACCTCGAGCGAGCTTGCCATGCTTGCCCGATCGACCTTGGTCAGGATGTCGCCCGGCAGGTAGGTCTTGAAATCGGCGTACTGGACCTGCGAGAGCGGATCCTCGCTGTCGCACCGCATCATGTGCGACCTCAACACCTCGGCGGCATTGTAACCCTGCAGATCACGCGCGAGGTCTGGACTGAACAACCGGCGGCGAAGATCGCTACCGCAAATCGAGACGGACGAGAAATAGGCGTCGGCTGTGTCGCGCGCCAGCTCCTCCAGGGTCGCCTTCGCGCGCACCGGGCGCGGCGCCCAGTCGAGCTTTGGATAAGCGGCACCAAGCAGGCCAAACAAGGGACGGCGCAGCGTTCCCGGAAGCAGACGGCGCACGCGCTCCTCGAAACAATGCCAGCGATAGCGCCGGTAGCCGGCGAAGACCTCGTCCCCGCCATCACCCGACAAGGCGACGGTGACGTTCTCGCGCGCCACCGCGCAGACGCGGAAGGTCGGCATCGCCGAGCTGTCGCCGAACGGCTCGTCGTAGATCGTCGCCAAACGGTCGAGCAGATCGAAAGAATTTGGGTCGACCGTCCTGACGTGGTGGTCGGTGGCATAGCGCCGGGCAATCTGTTCGGCGTAAGCAGATTCGTCCCACCCTTTGGCCCCGAACGCGATCGAGAAGGTGCTGACCGGCTCGGTCTTCAGCCCGGCCATCATCGCCACCACGCCGCTCGAATCGACGCCGCCGGAGAGAAACGCGCCAAGCGGGACGTCGGCGATCATGCGCATTCGGACCGCTTCGCGAAGGCGGAGGATCAGCTCTTCCGCGACCTCGTCCCGGTGCGCGGGCATGCCGTCGACAAACCGCACGTCCCAATAGGCGCGCGGTTCCGGCACCGGCTCGCCGCGTCGGACCAGAAGGCAATGCGCCGGCGCCAACTTCTTTACGCCGCGGTAGATCGACCGCGGATCCGGTACATAGCCGAAGGCGAAGAATTCTTCGATTGCCCGAGGGTCGAGCCGTCGATCGAGCCGCGGGCACAACAGCAGCGACTTCAACTCGGAAGCAAAGATCAGCCGGCCGTCGGACAGAAAGCTATAATAAAGCGGTTTCTCGCCGAGCCGGTCGCGCGCCAGGAACAGCACCTCTTGCGCCGCGTCCCACAGCGCAAAGGCGAACATCCCGTTGAAGCGGTCGAGGCACGCGGCACCCCATTCCTCCCAGGCGTGGACGATCACCTCGGTATCGGAACGCGTGTGGAACACATGGCCCAACGCCACGAGTTCGGCCATCAGCGGCTGAAAATTGTAGATCTCGCCGTTGTAGACGACGCAGATCGTCCCATCCTCGTTGAAGAGCGGCTGATCGCCGGTCGCGAGGTCGATGATCGCCAGGCGACGGTGGCCAAGCCCGACCCCCGGCGCGAAATGGAAGCCATCGCCGTCTGGTCCGCGATGACCGAGGATGTCGGTCATGCACCGCAGCAGGGTTCGATCGATCTCGGCCCGCCCTTGACAATCGAAGATCCCAGTTATCCCGCACATGTCCTATGGCTCGATGGTAAAAGATCGGATCGCCTCAGGGCCCTTTCCCCGCGGCGAAGAGCTCCGAATAGGCGGCGAACATTCGCTCCTGCGAGAACGCGGCAGCAACGCGTTCACGGTTCTTCAATCCGAGCGATTGGCGCTTTTCAGGATCGCGAAGCAGCTGCGTGATCGCCGCAGCAAACGCCGGGGCGTCATCGCGTGCGACGATAAAGTCGCGATTGTCTTCGCACACGATACTTTTCACGTCTCCGACATTCACCGCCGCAACCGCGCAGCTCGCCGCCATCGCTTCAAGCAGCGCGTTTGGCATCTGCTCCGTATCGGACGACAAGGCGAATATGTCAAACGTGCCTAGGACCATCTCGGGGGCCGCCCGGCCGGTGAAGATGACGCGGTCGGCTATTCCTAGTTCGCCCGCCAGCCGCTGGAGCGCACTCCTCTCGGCCCCATCCCCCGCGACGACCAGCCGCGCGGCGAGCGAAGAGTTGAGGGTCGCGAATACCCGGAGGAGGCGTCCGACATTCTTCTCGGGCCGCAGCGGTGCGACCGTCCCGACCACCAGTTCGTTCGGCCGGCGAGTGAAGCCGGGCACGATGTCACGGAGAGGTGAGGAAAAACGCGCGACATCGACGCCGTTCGGCACATAAGTCACGCGGTCCGGGGGCAGTCGCCATGTGCGATGCGCCAGGTCCTCCAGCAGGCGCGAAGGAACCACCACCAGGGCACAGCGGGCGAGCGCCCAGCGGCGGAACAGCACCCGTCGGCCGATCTGCCAATCCGCCTCGCGCTGGCTGAATCCCGCCTCGATGTGGATGTGGCGTGAAACCGGCGACAGTCGATTGGCCATTGCCCATTCGATCGACCCCCAATTGTAAGTGACCAGAAGATCGGGCCGCAGCTTGCGCAATGCGAGAGCGCTACCGAGCACGCCGTGCAGGGCGCCTTTTTTGCCATCCGGCGACGGCGACAGCGTCAGGTCGAGGTCGCCGGTGAAGCCGTCAGCCGCTTCGAAATTGTTATCGAGCGCGATCACGGTATGGCGGAAGCGTCTGCCCATGTGATTGATCACGCGAACCATGCGGAGCGGTACGCCGCCGATCCCGAAGCTCGGGAAGACATGGAGAATGTGCTGACACAGGCGGCCGGGAGCAGCAGCCTGCCCGGTCATGATCCGTTGCAGATCAGGCTTCCGGGACGGCACGGTTTCGCGGAGTTCAGGAGCCGGGTTCGGCCCTGCCGCGGAGCGAATCGACATATCCGGGCAACGACTGGTTTGCCGCCAAGAAGCGAGCAAGTTGTCCCGCGGCAGGGTCGCCCGGGTCGTCCATGCTCGCAGAGACCGCGACCAGTGCCGCTACCGGCGCTTGTCGAAGCAGCACAGCGCGGGCTTGCAACAGCTTGGCCTCGAGAAGACTGGCCGTGATTCTTCCATCGACGATATAGAACGACCAGACGAGCCGGCGATGTATGCCGCTGACTATCTCGGCGCTCGTCACCGTAATCTTTTGACCGTCTAGGGAGAGTTCGGCTCGATCGCGTTCGACGATGCGCCACTCATTGTCGTCCGTAAGCCGATTTTCGGTCGAGGTCAGCAAGTTCCCGATGGCGCGCAGCCGGTAGAGCGCAATGTACCGGACGACGATGTCGGACCCCGACCCCTTATAGCTTTCGAGAAATTCGCGATCGGCGCCGTGCACCAGAGGGCGCCAGTTCGGAAGTACTCCGGGTAGGGCCTGCCACGATGGAGCGGCCCGCGGGCTGTCGGCCTGAGGCATCGGGACCGCCGGGAACAAGCTGTCCAGCTGATAGGCGTAGGCCGGGCCGGCCAGGGCGAGCAGTACAGCAGCCGGAACTGCGATGGCGAACCGCCAGGGAGAGGGCCGGGGCATCGCCATCGACCGGGTCGGGGCAGGCCGGTCAGCCCTCTCCGCAAATGCCATGCCGATCGCGATCAGGATCATGATCACGAGTGTAAAGAACAGCCAACCATACAGAATGTGGTCGGCTTCGACCGCCGCCGCGCTGCCCTCGAGGTGAGCCAGCACGATAATGCCGAGAGCACGCAACCCATTGGCGGCGATCGGGACGAGGACCGACATTATGATGAATAGTGTGCGGCGCAGAAAGCTCCGGTACATCACCACGGCAAAAAAACACCCGAAAACACTCGAGGCAATCAGAAAACGCAGGCCGGCGCAGGCCTCGGCGATCTCGAACGGTCCCTCCGGTATTTCGATCATATAGCCGTCCGAGAAGACGGGGATGTGGAGGAGGCGCAACCCGGCGACGGTGATGTCGGCGGTAATTGTCTGCAGAGAGGGAACGAGAAAGGCCCCGCTCGGCACGAGAAAAAACAGAAAGAGAAGCGGCGCCAGGAGCAGCCAGACGACGCGAGGGCCGAGCGCGACGAGAAGGACGACCTCAAACATCGCCATCATCACGAGCTGTCGGCCCTCCTGAATGTCGAGAATCGCGGCGACGAGCCAAACTGCCGATAGCGGCAGCATCATCAGCAACGGCCACAGCACCGGGCGCGGCGACAGCGATGAAATCACCGCCCGCCTCTCCCAAAGCAGGAACCCGATAAGGGGCAAGATCAGAAAACAATGATTATAGGCTGTCGAGCCGCTCCATACTCTCACCGCGCCGGCTATTTCTTGCCAGAACACGGCGCCAAAGACGAGGCTCGCCACGCCGATCAGGATCAATGCCGGTCGCCATCCGTGCACAGTCGAAGAGCCGACAATTCGCTCTCCGTCTGGGGTAGAGGGAAAGACTGTCACGGACCTCATCCAGCTATGAAACGGACTTGGCGTGCTCGCGGTCAGCGATAAATCCGACAGCGCGCCGGCAGTCGGTAGAGGGAACACAATGTGCGGGTCCGCTCGCCTTTGGCAGGCGACCAACCAACCTTGCCGTAAGACCCCGCGCAGCTCTTTCTGGTCAGCCGATCCCCCTGACGATCGAGGGGCCGAGCCGAGTGGCCACAGCCAGCGGCAATCGCCGCCAGACCGCGATAAACATTGCGAGCTTAGGGTTGAGGGGATTTAAGTCGGGCATCGAAGTTCCCGGCGACAACCGGTATTGATAGACGAGCGGCGTTGGTTGGAAGCCCCAGTTGCGTTTGAAATCGTACGACCCGGTGCCAATCTTGCTGCGCCCAAAATCAAATGTACGGTAGCCTCGCTCACACGCCCTACGCATTACCTCCCAATACATGAAATCGTTGGCAGCGAGGGCCCGCGCTGCGCGAACCCCACCCCCATAAAACGGCAGAACCTGGTCCCGGAAATAGAAATTGAGCACCGAGGCAACGGCTTGTCCATTGTAGGTTACGCTGATAATATCGGAGCATGTCTGAAATTCCTCACGAAGAATGCGAAAATAGGATTTGGCAAATACCGGTGTCCCAAGATTACGGACGCTTTCGGCGTAGACGCGATGTAGACGCCCGACATCGTCGTCAATCGCCGAACTCAATTTATTGGACATACCCTTGCGGATCATCGCGCGCTGCTTGCGCGGGATCGATTTCAGATTCTGTTCAGCGGAGGGATCGAGCGCGCGCCGGAACGAGACGTAAAGATCTCTCTTGGCCGGCCAATGAGCGCGACTCTCCGAGAAATCACGCAGCTCGAGTACGGGAACCCCGATCGCGTCCATGAGTTGCATGGCTTCGGCTTCGAGCTTACCGAGGCTTTCAGCATCCTCGGCAATCGGCCCGCCATGCACGCTGAATGCATTCGATATTAGCGAGGAGCCGAACAGCAGTGATTTGATGTGGGTCAGCGGGAGCACCCCGGTCACGACCGGGCCGCGCTCGGCAATCAGATAATGGGTGCGGTGGCCGAAGGCGCGCTCGATCACCCGTTTCCATCCGGAAAGATGGAAGAACGTGCCGCTCGAGCGGGCAAAGACGAACTTGTCCCATCGACGTTCATCGCCCGCCCGGAACGGTCTCACCGCGACGGCGACCTGCGATCCATCCATGAGGGGATCACCGGGATCGGCCCTGAGGCCTCGTTGAGGAATAGTTGGTCCATCCGGGCCCATTTGAAATTGCCGAGCAGACGCCGTAGCCGCGACTCGGTCAGACCAAGGTTGAGGTAATGGCGAGCCCGGGACAGGAATGGAGCTCGCTGCTGGCGGGGCTGGTCCGGATCGATTTCCCAAGGGTGCAGGTAGAAGACGGCGGGCGCCCGATTTCCTCGACTGACTTGCTCCAGTAACCACCGGGTCAGCGGATAAGGAAAGAAGCGAAAATAACCACCGCCCGAGGCCGGCACATCGACGCCAAGAACGCGAACCGTGCTCAATGGCACTTCAACCAATCCGGGAAGCGGCGCAAAGGCTGTGCGCGGCGCGCCGGGGCTCCCGTAGAGATCATGCCTCACCGGATACACGCTGGAGCTGTAATGATAGCCTTCTTCCGAGAGAATGGCGTGAGCCCAGGAACTATTGCGGCTGATCGAGAAAGTCGGAGCCCGATAGCCGCGGACGACGACACCTCCGGCATCCTCGAGAACGTCTTTGCTGCGGCGTATATCGGCGCGAAAGGCCTCGGGTGACTGGCGGTCGACCCGAATATGATCGAACCCGTGGCTCGCCAATTCGTGCCCGTCCGCAACGATCCGCCGCACCAATGCGGGGTGCCGTTGGGCAACCCAGCCGAGTACAAAAAAGGTCGCCTGAGCTTCAAACTCCGCGAGAGTATCGAGCAGGCGCTCGGTGTTGCGCTCGACCCGTCGCGGCAGACGGTTCCAATCGTTGCGGTCGATGGTCGACGCAAATGCTTCGACGTGAAAATAATCCTCGACGTCGATCGTCATCGCATTTGCGAACCCCGAACGTATAGGCGTCGGGCGACACGAACTGCCCGAAAAAGTGGGCGAGCGCCCTTCCATGACGGCTTCGGCCGCTCCGCGCCGATGCGGTTTGGCGGCCGTCCTCACGCCCGTTCGCCAGGGAAATAGCTTGCAGCGATCTCGAGGGCGCGTTTGATCACGCGCTCATGCCTGTGGACACTGTCTTCCAGCACATCGAGGCGTCGGCTGATCTGGCTGATCTGCGAGATGGCCCCCCCTCTGCCGTCGGGCTCGGCGGGAGAGCCGGGGACGGCCCCCGGCGCCGCGACCAGGGCGATTTCCTCGCGCAGGTCATTGGCGACCTTTTCTACGGCGTTCGCCGTCAGCGTGTGCAATTCCTCCAGGAAACCGAAGAGGAGCAGCCTCGAGCACAGGGTATTGATCTGGCGAGGTACGCCCCCGGTACGCTGATGGATCAACGGAAAGCAGTCCTCCGTGAAACTCGGATCGCCCTTCCAATCAGCCCGGCGCAGCCGATGCTCGACATAGGCTCTGCTCTCGGCCTCGCTCAGCGGACCTAAATGATAGGCTGCCGTTACCCGCTGACGCAGCTGCTCTAGCCGTGGGCTGCCGAGGATCGCCCGGAATTGCGGCTGCCCGAGCAGGAAGCTCTGCAGCGCCATCGTCCTGTCAAAGACGATGTTCGACAGCATGCGGAGCTCTTCGAGCGCCTCAAAGGACAGGTTTTGCGCCTCGTCGACGATCAGGAGCACACGCTTGCCGTTGCGGTGTTGAGCCATGGTGAACTCGTTGATGCGCTGCAGCAGCGATCCCTTGGCGAGCCCTTCTTTGCCGATGCCAAAACCGGCGGCAACCATGTGGAGAAGGTCGTCTCCGGCGAGTTGGGTGGTCACGATCTTTGCCGTGACGAAGTTTTTTGGATCGATCGTAGACAACAGATTTTCAACCAGGATCGTCTTGCCGGCGCCGACTTCGCCGGTGATGATGATGAAACCCTCGGCATGGTGAAGCCCGTAGACCAGATAGGCCATCGCCTGCCGATGCACCGTGCTCTCGAAAAAGAAACGCGCATCGGGGGTAAGCTGGAACGGCTGTGCGGCAAGCCCGTAGAATTCGGCGTACATCGTCGTCTCAGAACGTCTTGCTCAGTTGGAAAGTCAACTGATTCACCACGATATCGGCGCTCCGCCCGGCAGCACTACCAGTAGCACCGTTGGTCTGGTAGGAAAAACTGTAGAGGATCGAGCCGGTCAGAGTTTGGGTGATGAGATAGTTGACCCCGAGATTTGCGGTGACGTTGTTTTGGCTGCTGAGGGGAACCGCCCCCGTCGTCGTGAGCACATTGGAAGAGTTGTAGTAACCGACCGACGCGACGCCGTTGAGGTCGGGTCTGATATCGCGATTCCAACTCAAATTTATTCCGTAGCTCTTGGTGGGAGTCGTTGTCGTCGGCGGGGTCAGTGCCTGCTGGCTGGCGTAGCTGCCGTACAACGAATATCGGTTCGGTCCGATCAATTCACTGATGCCGACACTTAACAAATGCTCCTTGTAAACGTTATTTGTTAGACCCAACCCCGGGCTGTAGAATGCAGTTGGCAAACCGGAATACTCGTCGACGATCGCGCCATACTGGTCCAGCGTCGAGCTCGCCAGCGTATTTTGGATAAATTGCGTCGGCGAGCTGATCCCTTGCACGAGGCTGGCAGTCAGGACCATGGTGGGCGTAATGTTGTACCGGGCCGAGCCAGTAAAGCCATAGACACCCTGTTGCACGCCGTACTCTAAGGAGAAAAATCCTTGGTCCGGACCGTAGCTTCCGATCCGCCCTCCGGCCAGCCAAGTTGGGCCCGCGAAGGTTGCCGACGGGGCAAAAGGGTATTGGATGTTCTGATATCCGGCGCGCGCAAGTGCAGAGATCTGTGGCGTGATCCGATATTCGAGATCGTCATAGGCGTTGACGCTCGAATTGCGGGTAGTCGAGGAAGAGTTGAAATTTGAGGCGTCAAGCGTCAGCCGGGAAAGCGCGCGCTCGAAGTCCCGCCCGGTAGCGACGGTAAGGGTTCCCTCGTTGAGCACCCCGGAAGAAAGGCTGGATGGGGCTGTAGGCGTAGGCGATGCCGCGACCAGTAGTATTGCCCCCGAAATTCGTCGCGCCAAAGGTATACCGCAGCTCGCTGTCGACCAGACCGTCGTACGATTTTCTGATATATGGGGAGATGCTATTGGAGTACACCTGCGTTTGCTGGCTTGTTGGGAGCTGCGACAGGTTCTGAAAGCCGAAGCCAGGTGAGGTCGTGGACTGTGTTATGATGCTATGAAGATCGACGAACAGCGTGTCGGGCACGACCGTTCCAAAACCGCTTGCATAAAGCGAGCTGAAAACCTCATCGAGACTAGAGTACGGCGCGTAGAGGTAGCCGTTGACGTTGCCGGTGAGCACGCCCTGGAACCTCGGAGTATCGGCCGAGATTGATACCCCCGGTGCGAGGTTGGTGTAGGCGGCGGCGTCGCGCGGGGAATGGAGATAGTTCACATTGTCCGTTAGGGTCTCGGCTATCGTCGCACGGGGCTGGATCAGGATGGCAGGCGCGTTAGGATCGTATTGCTGAAGCGGGACGACACCCGCCCCGGGAGTTGGCAGCCCGAGCGGACTGGAAGGCAGCGCCGGCGCCGCCGGCGGTGGAATCGCGTTGTTCACCGCGTTCGGCGGGATGAGCGGGTTTGGGAAACCGAACCCCCCTCCCGGCGGAGGCGGCAGAATATCGGGTCCCACTCCCGGCAAAGCTGGCTGGGCTGCGGGACCAACACCGGCCGCGGGCGCAGCTTCGGGCCCGCCGGCACCGGCTGCGGGCGGGGCTTCGGCCCCGCCGGAAGCCTGCGCGGCCGCCGGCCTCTCCGGCGTGACGCCGGCCAAGAACAGAAGTAAGAACGTCAGACCGAGGTGCCGCCGCCGAAAGATGCGCCCCGCAGTGAAGTTACGCGGGTTTGTCGAAGCGCGGCGCATCACTCTCGCGACCATGGGAATAATAATAATACTCGTAAGAGCCGAAATGCTCGCTCGACTGTGTATCGGTCTTATTCAGGAGGAGACTGATCCGCGGACAAGCGCTGAGCATACTTAGGGCGGCTTCGATCTCCACCTGCTGCGTGTGATGTGCCTCGACGATAAACACGATCTGTCCGACCAACGGCGCAAGCGCGGCGGCGTCGCTGCTCGCCATGCAGGGTGGGGTGTCGATGATGATGTAGCGATCGGGAAAGCGCCGCGTCATTTCGGCCATCAGGACGGCCATTTGATTGCTTGAAAACAGCTCAGGTACATGCGGGCCGCCCCTGCCGGACGGCAGAACCATCAGATTTGGAATATTCGTCTGGAAGAGCGCCTCGGACAACTCGCGGGTTCCCGCAAGCACGTCGACGATTCCGTGCTCGCTGGGAATTCCAAGAATGGTCTGTACTGCAGAGTGTTGCGTATCGACATCGACCAGCAGCGCTTTGACATCTCGCTCCGAGGCGAAAGCAAGAGCGAGATTGAGCGAGATGAATGTCTTGCCTTCGCCCGGCCGGGCGCTGGTTACCATAATCAGCCGGCCCGACCGTTGATCAGCAAGTGAATTGCCTTGTGTAAATTGACTCATCAGGTTCCGCTTTACGAGGCGGAACTCCTCGACGGTTCTCGAGCGCGCCGACGAAGGCAAGGTAATCCCGTAACCGGCAAGACGACCGCGATCGAGGATCAGTTCGGGACCGTTATGGCCGGTAGCGGCCTCTTCAGCGAGCGGCGGCGGCGGCGGTCCGAGCTCGCTCGCTTCCTGTTTACGCAGCCGCGCCGCAGCCCGTTCGATCAATCCAATCAATTCGGCCATTTAGGACACACCTACCGAATGGAGGCCGAGGCTCAGCATAAGTAAGGTTCCGTACACCGCGACCAGAACCAAAGCGCTCGCGGTGACCCCTACCATCTGTAGCGCAGCACGGCGCTGGGTCGCGCCGAGCGCGAGCCGCGATACGCTTCCGACAATCGGAAGCCCGAGATTGCGCAACTGACCGAGCGTCGCGAAAGAGCGGTCGAGCTGCATGACCAACAAAGGTGTGGCCAGGCCGGCGCCGATACCGAAGACGAGCACAATGGATACCAATAGCGGCCGGTTCGGCGCGGCCGGAACGACCGGCACCTGAGGCGGATCGACGATACGAAACTGGATTTTCTCGGTCTTGGTGTCGGCGGCATTGGCGATTTGCGTCGCTTCGCGCCGCGAGACGAGTTCCTCGTAATTCTTCTTCAGGACGCCGTAGTCGCGATCGAGATCTTGGGCTTGCACGAGCACACCCGGCGCCGACTGCGCGATCTGTTCCACCTTTCGCTGTTCGTCCTCCGCCTCGGCGAGACGTCGCTGAAGAGAGGCGACAACGGCGTCGGCATCGACCAGCTTGACCTTGATTTGGTCGTAGACGCCGTTGGGGATCTGTCCTTTGTTCGTGCCGTTGGCGGCTTGTCCACCACCCCCGCCCGACCCTTTCGCCCCCTCGGCCTGGAGCTGCGCGATGGCCTGCCGGGCGGCTTTCACGTCCGGATGGTTCTCGGTGTATTTCAACCGCAGGCCGTCAAGATTGCGGCGAATCTCCTGCAGCCGCTCTTCGACCGGTGACAACCGGCCGCCGGTGACGACGACCTGCGGGGCGCTATCGACGGTCAGCGTCGCGGGCACGGAGGCGAGCTCCTTTTGCAAGGCATCCCGCTTTGTTACCGCATCGGCGAGTGCAAATTTGGCGCTGACCACGGCTGCGCGCACCTGATCGAGCCGGGTTCCGTTATCGTCGCTGGCCGGCGCGTCCGGGGTTTTGTTCTGAACTATATCCGGGTACTTTTCGGCTAAGTCCGCCCGCCGCTTCTCGGCGGCGCGCAGTTGATCCCGGTAGGAGGCGATCTCGCCGTCCAAGAAACGTTGTGCGCTGTCCATCTCGGCCCGGCTGCTGCCGGCCATCTTCTCGGCAAAGATCGTCAGCAACGACTGCACGACATTCTTAGCTGACACCGGATCGCTGTCACGATAGGAGAGGGTCAACAGGTTCAGGGTAATCGGTCTGACCTCGATATCGGTGGCCAAGCGTTTGAACAGGGCCTCCTTTTCCCCGGGGGTGCGGATTCCGGTATCGAGATCAGTGAGACGAATCAGCTGTTCCAGGTTGGGCCGGCTCAGCAGCGTGCGCTGCATGAAATCGAGATGGCGGCTGGGGTCGGTATCCGCCGCCAATCCGCGCAGGAGCGGGGTCAGGAGCGGATCGGCATTGAGGTAGACCCGCGCCGTAAATTCGTATTTCGTCGGTACAAAAGCGGCGCCGATCCATCCAGCGGTGCAGACCAGCCAAGCGGTGCCCACAGCAAGCCATCGATGGCGCCACAGGGCTTGCACGAGCGGCATTGCTTGCGACTGTATCGACCTCATCAACGGCTCCAAGCGTATTTATCGGGCATAATGATCCCCGGTGAATCTTCTCGGTCCGATCAATCAGCCCGGCGGCGGTAATCCGCCGCGGCAAGATATGGCATATCTAAAACAGGCGCTGTGGAATGATCAGAATGTCGCCGGGTTCGAGCGCGACATTGCTCGCGACGTCGCCATCTCTGATAAGACTGCTCAGATGGACCGAATAGGTAGTCTGCTCCCCATTCACTGTCCGCACGATGACACTGTCGTTACCTGCCGCATACCTCGTGAGACCGCCGACCGCGATCATCGCGTCGAGCACCGTCATATCCGCCCGATAAGGGAGTGCCCGCGGTTGTGCAGCCTCGCCGATAACGCGGATCTGGTCGGGAATCGGACCGACAAAACCTTCCGCGATGACCGTGACGAGCGGCTCTTTGACATATTTTGCGAGGCGTTGCTCGAATTCTCGGGCAAGCGCCGTCGGCGTCTTGCCGATTGCCACGACGTCCTCGACCAGCGGGATCGAGAGGCGACCGTCGGGCCGCACCGGTACCGTTACCGTCAGTTCGGGGTTGCGCCACACGAAGATGTTCAAGCTGTCGCCCGGGCCGATACGATATTCGGCCGACGGTAGCGAGGAAGCCGGCGGCGCCGGCGGTAACGGCGGTGCGCCACCGCACCCGCTGACGACGAGGGCGATGGCGGCTGTCATAGCACGAATAGACGTGCGATGCACTCTGCGCTCCTGTCCAGCGTTCCCAAACCGCAAGGAATATTTACCCGTAGCAAATGGCGGCGCGAATCCGCGGCCCTCGACGATCCGGATTCGCAGCCGGCTACTACCGCGTGAGACCGCGCTATAGCACCAAGGCGCTCGCTGCGCAATGTAGTTGTCGTTTGGCAGGCTTATTCTGTTAAGGATTTCCTGATTCTCCAGCCGCGTTTTCGGCATTCGACCGGTCTCGAAGCCTGCCGGTCCTTTGCGCGATCGATGCATCCCAGTTGCTTCGGGCTAAGAACGCAAAGAGCCGATATCCGATCAGCGGCCGAGGTCCCATCCTGAAGGATCTGGCTTCACAAAGGGTAAACGACGGCCGGCCATGCGGCGATGGATCGATGCAGGACCATTGTCGCCTCGCCGGCTTTGGGAGAGGCTCGGGGGCTGCCGGCACGGAAGCGAGGGAGGAAGGGAATGCATCGGGTGCTGATTACGGGTGCGGGCGGAGGCATCGGCCGGTCGTTGCGCGAGATTCTGCGGGGCGTCTATCCGGTTTTGCGGGTTTCGGATCGTGTGCCGCTCGGCGCGGCGCGCCCCGGGGAGGAGGTCGAGCACGCCGAACTCTCCGATATGGCGGCGGTCGAACGCATGGTAGCCGATGTAAACGGCATCATTCATTTGGGCGGCATTTCCGGCGAGAGCGAATTTGAGGCGATTCTCCGGTCGAACATCGTCGGGACATACAACCTGTTCGAGGCGGCGCGACGGGCCCGCGTCGAGCGCATCATCGTGGCGACGAGCAACCACGCGGTGGGCTTTTATCCGCGCGACCAGAGGATCGATCACCGGGTGGTGCCGCGCCCGGACAGCCGCTACGGCGTCAGCAAAGCCTTCGCCGAGGCGCTCGCCAGCCTCTATGCCGACAAGCACGGGATCGGTTTCCTGTGCACGCGCATCGGCAATTTCGGGCCAAAACCGATCGACAAGCGGCGGCTGTCAATTTGGATCAGTCCGCGTGACTACGCCCAGCTCGTGCGCATCGGCCTCGAGCATCCGGACATCCGCTACGAGATCGTCTATGGCGTCTCGAACAACCGGCGCTCTTGGTACGACAATTCCAACGCGGAGCGGCTAGGCTACCGGCCGCAGGACAATTCGGAGCCCTATGCAGAGGACGTGCTCGCGGCCGAAGCCGGGCAGCCGACCGACCCGATCGCCGAGCGCTATCAGGGCGGCACGTTCTGCGCTGCCGAGTATTCGGCGCAGACCCCCCGGCCGTGAGGCGTGGGCTACAGCACCGCGAGCACCGCTTCCGGCGGGCGGCCGAGTGCCGCCTTCTGCCCCGAGACCACAATCGGCCGCTCGACGATGATCGGGTTCTCGGCCATCGCCTCGATCAGCGCGTCTTCCGATAACGCCGCGGCGTCGATGCCGGCGGCAGCGGCCTCCTTCCGCCGCACCAGCTTGCTCGCCGGCATCTTGAGCTGGCCGAGGAGTTTCTTCAGCTGTGCCGCCGTATAGGGCGTCTTCAGATATTCGATGATGGTCGGCTCGACCCCCTTCTCGCGCAACAGAGCCAACGTTCTGCGCGAAGTGTTACAGCGTGGGTTGTGGTACATCGTGACCGACATCGCCTTCCTCCTTCGGATCGGAGCGAGGACGGGGTAAGGCGCAGGAGCAGGTAATGCAAGAGCCGGGTGCCGGGACGCGCGCTTCGAAACCGGGACCGCTTGCCGGGATCAAGGTGCTCGACCTGACCACGGTCGTACTCGGGCCGCTTGCGAGCCAGATCCTCGGCGACCTCGGTGCCGAGGTGATCAAGATCAAATCACCGGAAGGCGACATCATGCGCTATGCCGGACCCGCCCGGCACCGCGAGATGGGTCACGTCTTCCTCAATCTCAACCGCAACAAGCGCTCTCTGGTGCTCGATCTGAAGCAGCCCGAAGCCGCACCGGTGTTGCTGGCGCTCGCAGCACGCAGCGATGTCCTGATGCACAACATGCGCTCGCAGGCGATGGCGCGGCTCGGCTTCGCCTGGGAGCGGCTGAGCGAGGTCAATCCGCGGCTCGTCTATTGCTCGGCGCACGGCTACGGGCAGGACGGCCCGCTCGCCGATCGGCCGGCCTTCGACGACATCATCCAGGGCGCAAGCGGGCTCGTCGCGCTCGAAATGGCGACCGGCGGGGAGGCGCGTTTCGTCCCGACCCTGATCGGCGACAAGACAGTCGGGCTGACCATGGTCTACGCGGTGATGGCCGCACTATTGCAGCGCGAACGCACCGGCCGCGGCCAGGCGGTCGAGGTGCCGATGCTCGAAACGATGACCGCCTTCGTCATGGCCGAGCATATGGGCGGGCTGACCTTCGACCCGCCGATAGGGCCGCCTGGCTATGCCCGGATGCTCGCCCCGGACCGGCGGCCGCATCGCACCCTTGACGGGCATATCTGCATCCTCCCCTACACCGACCGGCACTGGCGCGATTTCTTCCGCCTCGCCGGGCGCCCCGAGCTCGCCGACGACCCGCGCCTGGCCGATGCGGAGACGCGCAGCCGCCACGTC
The DNA here is from genome assembly GCA_963796155.1 of uncultured Alphaproteobacteria bacterium. Lineage (GTDB taxonomy): Bacteria > Pseudomonadota > Alphaproteobacteria > ATCC43930 > CGMCC-115725 > AP-15. The sequence goes on from CAWCKT010000019.1 coordinate 78,722, forward strand.
GCCGAGCTCTACGCGCTGGTCGCGGACTGCGTGCGCGGCGCGCCGACAGCATATTGGCTCGACAGGCTGAAGGCCGCCGACATCCCGTGCGGCCCGGTCAACCCGCTCGCCGAATTGCCGGCCGACGAGCATCTTGCGGCTGTCGGCTTCTTTCCGCTGACCGAGCATCCCTCGGAGGGACCGATCCGGGTGGTGCGGCCGCCGGTGCGGTTCAGCGATGCCGACTGCGCGCTCCGGCATCCGGCACCGCGACTCGGCGAGCATTCGCGCGAGATCCTGCGCGAGGCCGGGTTTGGCGAGCGCGAGATCGAAGATCTCCTCGCCCGCAGGATCGCGATCGAAGCGGCCTCGTGCTAGTCCACCGCGGCGACGATCTGGGTTGCCACGTGCTTGACCTGCGGGCTTTGCCCGCCGGCGATCGCCGCAAGGATCATCACGGTAAACAGTCCGGCCCGCATTTTCGCCGGCAGGCCGAGCATGACTGCAGCGATCAGCAGGGCGGCGCATCCGAGATAAAACAGTGTCATGCCCAACCGTTAGCCGAACCGGATAAAGGTTTCGTTAATGCGGCTGACCGATGAAGAAAGGGCGATGTTGGCGGGCGAGCTCGGCGAGCCGAGGCGCTGGGCGATCGCCCACCAGATCGCCGTCGGCGAGTTCTTCGACGCCGCCGATTTCGTGCCGGTGTCGCAGGCGCACATCATGGCCGACACCGAGTCCTTGGGTGAGGCCGGGGTTAGCTTTCTCGAAAGTCTCGCTGCGATGCCCGAGCCCGAGCGGCACGTCCGAGTGCCGGCCGTCACCGATCCGCGCGGGATCGATTTCGCCACCTATCGCCGGCTCGGCCAGACCGCGGCGATGGCAGCGCTCGAGACGCGGGCGATCGACGCACTCCGCGCCTTCGGCGTGCTGATGACCGACACCTGCATCAACTATCAGACGGTCATGGCGCCGCTGCGCGGTGAGCACGTCGCGTGGGGCGATACGGGCTCGGTCATCTATGCCAACAGCGTCCTCGGCGCCCGCAGCAATTTCGAGGGCGGACCCTCGGCACTCGCCGCAGCACTGACTGGCCGCACCCCGCGCTACGGCTATCACCTCGATCAATGCCGCCGCGCCACGCGGCGGTTCCGGCTGACTGCGGGCCCGCGCGACCTCAGCGAATGGGGTGCGGTGGGGGGCATCGTCGGCGAGGCCTGCGGCTCCTACTGGCAGGTTCCGGTCATCGAGGGGCTGGCGGCGATCCCCGGCTCGGATGCGTTGAAGCATTTCGGCGCCGCGCTGGCGAGCTTCGGGTCGGTGGCGCTCTTCCACATGCCCGGCATCACCGCCGAGGAGGCGGTGTTCGCCGGCTCTGCGCCCGATCCGGTCCCGATCGGCCCGGCCGACATTGCGGCCTTTCTCGCGCGCTATGCGTCATCCGGCGACAAGCTCGACGTCGTCGTCTTCGCCGCACCGCAGCTATCGCTGTTCGAGATCGCGGCGGTGGCGGGCGCCCTCGACGGGCGCCGGATTCATCCCGACACCACGGTGATCGTGGCGACCTCGCCCGAGATCAAACACGCCGCCGACCGTATGGGCCTCAGCGCCCGCATCGAAGCCTCGGGTGCGGTCGTCACGCAGGGGATCTGCTTTTACCAGAGCTACGCGCGGGAGATGGCCGAGGCTAACGGCTGGACGCGCCTGATGACCAACTCGGCAAAGCTCGTCAACATCCTGGGCGGCTACGGCTACCGGCCGAGCCTGGCGAGCCTCGAAGATTGCATCAATTCGGCGGTGGCGGGGAGGGTGCTCTAGGTGCCGATTCTCGTGCGCTGCCATCGGGGTGTCGGGCCCGCGGTGACCGGGACCGCCCTCGTCGCCGCCGACAATTTCAGCGCTCGCTACGATCTCGACCGCAGTCGCGGGATCTTCTCGCGGCCGAGCCACAAGCTCGCCGGCGAGAGCTATGCCGGTCGCATCCTGGTCCTCGACGGCGCCAAGGGCGGTGTCGCTACCGCCTGGATGCTGTATGACATGGCTTCGCGCGGGCTGGTACCCCGAGCTCTGATCTTCAACCGCGTCAATCCGATCCTGGCGCAGGGTGCCGCCTTTGGCGGTGTCGCACTGGTCGACCGCTTCGCCGGCGACGTGACGGCGCTCTTCCGCACTGGCGACGTGCTGCGCGTCGACCCCGCCCAGGGCGTCGTCGAGATCCTGAACCGCGACGCGCGAGACGACCGAGCCGCTCCCGGAATTCCCTGACGCACGGGAAATCAGGGAAAAAACGGAGTTATGTAGCTGACTCACCAAGCGGACAGGATCGGCCCCGGCCCACCTGCTTCTGCAGGATAGGAACAGGTCGGAGGCCACTCGGGCCGCCCTTGACCGGTCCCTCCTGAAAAACGGCCTCCGCTGTTTTTGCTGTTTTTACAGGAAATTATCAGCGGCGGACCGCTCCTTCCCCGCAGGAATCCTCGACTTTCGGCGGCGTAGCGAACGAAAGAACAGCGGCATGACAGCCGATGCCGGACGGCCAATCTGCTCCTTGACGAAAGTGCAAGGATCCCGGGGTGCATGGTTGCGCGCAATGGTGAGTGTCCATAAGACGATCGTTGATATCCGTCAACATTTGCTATAATAGCATCAATATGCAAATATGTCAAGCAGCAACACCGGCATCGCGAAACATCGTGGTGTCCGTAGAAATTCCGAGATGATCATTTTTTGTTCGAGCCGTGCCTCCTGCTCGATCGAGATCGAAAGCCACTTGACATGTTTCCGTCATGCAGTGTACTTTTTATTTCAAAGTCCATTGCCAACTGGAGGTCACCATGATCGAAGACCAGGCGCGCGAGGACATCGCCTTTATCCGCCGCACGATCGAGGAGGGCGGCGCCTACGCAACCGCCCGCGGCCCGGACCTGCTGGTCTGGGGCATTGCGGTGGCGATCGGCTATCTCGGCACCTATGGCTGGGTCCGCGGCTGGTCGCCGATGGCGCCCAGACCGCTGTGGGCCGCCTGCATCGGCCTGCCGTGGCTCTATTCGCTGCGCCGGCTGGCGCGCGGCCTCGTTGGCGGTGGGATCCGCGTCCGCGGCCCGATGGCGCAGGCGCTGGCGATGCTGTGGCTCGGCTGCGGCATCTTTCTGACGCCCCTGGGAATTTGGTCGATGATCGCCGAGCCGCGCGACGGCTGGTTCAGCGCCGTCGTCGCCGGGGTCATGGGGATCGCCTTCTTCGCGGGCGCCTCGCTCGCCCGGCTGCCGTGGCTGCGCTGGGTCGGGGTCGCCTGGTGGGTCGGCGAGCTGGCGCTCTTCGCGCTCCGCCACCGTATCGAGGCGCTGCCCTTGGCGGCGGCGCTGATGCTGCTGCTGCTCGCGGGGCCCGGCTACGTCCTGTTGCAGCGGCGCGGCGGCCGAGCCGGAGCATGACCGATTTCAACCACGCGGCGATCGACGAGATCTTGCACAGCCGCGTGCGGCTCGCCATCGTCGCCTTTCTCGCCGGTGCCAAGACCGCCGATTTCGCGGCGGTGCGCGCCGCCACCCAGACGACCGACGGCAACGCCAGCGTCCATTTGCGCAAACTCGAAGACGCCGGTTATGTCGCGATGCAGAAGCGCTTCGTCGCGCGCCGGCCGCAGACCCTCTATTCGCTGACCGAAAGCGGGCGCAGGGCCTTGCTCGATTACGTCGCCCACCTCGAAGCCTTGCTGCCGTCCTCCGGCGGCAAAACCCCACCGAAGGACGCAACCCGATGAAAGAGGCCCTCTCGCATCTCCTCAACGACCTCCTGTCGGCGATCCTGTTCCTCGCTGTCTACCTGACGACGGCGAACATCACCGCCGCTGCGGCAGTCGCGATCACGGTCGGGCTCGCCCAGATTGCGGTGCAGCGGTTTACCGGAAGGCGGATCTGGCCGATGCAGTGGATCAGCCTCGCCGTCGTCATTGTCCTCAGCGCCGCCTCGATTGCGACGCAAAGCCCCCGCTTCGTGATGCTGAAGCCGAGCCTCGGACATTTCGCGATCGCCGCGGCGATGTTGAAACGCGGGTGGATGAGCCGCTATCTGCCCGAGATCGCACTGCGCTACCTGCCCGAGAATGCGCCGGTCGTCGCCGGCTATGCCTGGGCCGGGTTGATGGCGGGGCTCGGCCTCGCCAACATCCTGATGGCACTCTACGCCCCATTCGCGATCTGGGTATGGTTCATCTCGGTCGGTGCGATCGGCGCGAAGATCGCCGCCTTCGTGCTGCAATACGCCGTGTTCCGCATGATGATCAGCCGCGCTCGCAGGAGGGCCGAGGGCGCCGCCATCGGGGCCGCTGCGCGTCCTTCGTCGGCGCTGCTCGGCAGTTAGACGGCGATTAAGACCGGCGGGGCCCTCGACCTCTTCCCGCTCGGAGCCTTCGCCCTGAAGCGCCTAAGGCAGGCTATCCAAGTACGCTGTGAGCGCAGGATTCAATGTGACGCCGAGGCCTGTCAGGGCGTCCCAACCGGCTGTGGCTCCGGTCCCCGTCGTTACGTCGTAGAAGCGATAATGGTAGAAAGGATTCCCAGCGGCTTCGTAAAGCAGCGCAGCGAGGTTGAACGAAGTGGCGCTTCCGCCGAGAATCGTTTTGCCGGCGGAAGCCCGCGAAGCATCTATGTTGGCTACTATTGCGGCCGTTACGGGAGATGCGAGGCTAGTCCCACCGAAAACGAAAAGACCTGGCCCCCCAGCGTTGCTCCCCAAGTATACAAGCACTCCGGTGTATTCGTCCGCAATGGCAGCGATATCCGGTACGCCCCGTTGGCTGCCACAGGTGCTGAATCCGACTTGAAATAGCGGCTCGCTTTCATAGGGGCTGCAACCCCCGCCAGTGCCCCCGTCGGGGGTGAAGCCGGTCTCGTCCCAAACCAACTCGACATTTCGATAGCTGGTGGCAGTCTCCAGCAGATGCGTACCGCCGACGCACGTCACGTTGGGGCTTGTGCATGGATACTGCGTCTCCGCGTAGATATCCCCCGCGGAAAACAAGATAGGGACCGCGGAAGAAAAGTCCGAATTCGGACCCTGCCCTGAAAATTCGAGCGCGCCCCAGCTATCCGTGACGACATCCGCGTTGGCCTTCGCGCATTGCACCGCCGTGAACAAGTCCGCATTACTGCTGCTGTTGGCGATCACGAGCAGTATCTTGGCATTCGGAGCGATCGAATGCACCCACTGCACGTCCAAATCCTCTTCCTGGAACCAGCCTTCGATGACGGAGGTTATTGGGCTGGGCTGCGGCGGGGGAGCCCCGCACGTCTGACCCACGATCGTCAGGCAGCCGTTCGCGATTGTGCACGCCGGCAAGCCGACATCAGTGGTGAAGTTAAGTAAATCAGACTCTGTCTGGCTATTGAAATAAGCGTCCACGATAGCTACGATTGTTCCCCCGCCGCCGTTCCCTTTAACAATGAAGTTCGTGGTATACGCCGTATTGACGTCCGCAGGAAGGTAATAACAAACGTTTTGGCCTGGGCCGCCGCCGCAGTTGGTCTGCCCGGGCCCATGTACCACAGCCGACGGGTCGTCGATCGACACTCTCCATGCATAGGGCCGCGAGTGCCCAGGCTCGAGCGTGTCCCTGGGCACGACCGGATAGGCTGCGTTTCGATTTCGGGCGTGGGCCGGTTGGCTCAACAGCGCGATCGCGGCCAAGACGAACAGAGGCTTTCCAAGATGGCGAATCGCCCCAAGCCGGCGCCGGCCAAAAACGCCGATGGCCCCGAGAGCTCCGAGCAGCAACACGATAGTGCTGGGCTCGGGCACCCCCGCCACCGCCGCGTCCAGGGAGACGTCGTCGAGGCCCACGTTCATGTTGAACACAGTGTCGGTCTCCCGGAAGTCTAGTACATATGTATCTCCCGTAACGAAACCGGCGATAGCGAAGTCATACGCGATGTAAGGGTTCGGCACGCCAGCGGTTACCAAAGTATCCGTCGAGATGAGGGTCGTACCCGCGCCGGTCACGGGATTCCCGCCGATGCCCAATATCAGAACACTCATACTCTCGTCCCCGGCAGAGGGCGCCCAATCGTTAATAAACATATCGAAGGTCAATGTCAGAGAGGTCGTGCCTCCGGGGACGGTATAGTCCTGCGACAGGGCGTTTACTCCGGGGCCGACTTGATCGGTCACGGCGTACCCTGTGCCGCTGAACGGTCCGACGGTCGAGTGGCCGGTCAAAGGCGTAAAGGGGTTGGTGTCCGCAAACCAGCTACCCCCCGAGCCGGCGGAAGAGGTCACCGTCCATCCCGTCAGACCGGTTTCAAAGCCGCCATTGGTGATGAGCTGAACATCGGCATTGGCGTCAAACGCCAAGGCAAACGTAGAGAACAGCATTCCCGCCAAGATTCCTGCGCCGGCTGGCCCGCGCAGACCGGCGCGCCCGATGCGGTTCGTCCCCCAGGATTTCGCCCGTGCTCGATCCGTTGTTGACATGCGTCATCCCCCCAAAGCGTCCACCGTTCGGCCAAGCCCGTTGAGGGCTGTACGCTGGTTCGCCGGTCCCCAAACGATATTAACCATTCCGCCTTAAGTTATTACAATATGTCAACAAAGAAAGTTAACGACAGGTCACTATCTTGACGCGGATTGGGGCTGTGTGCGGCGGGTCAAGGCACCGATCGCCGCATGACCGGCGGCATGCTTCTGCATCAGTTCCTCATGACAGCGTCGACGAAAGAATCGTATGAATGGGTCTGAACACCAGCCAACCGGGATCAACTATCCGGTCGACCGATGCCGCTACCAAAAAACTCTGCCACACCGGCGAAGGCCGGTGCCCAGGGCGGGCAGCTGTTCATAATGTAGGAGACACCTGTGGTTGCGGTCATCGAAGAGAAAGATGGCGCGGGTGCGGCGCGTTACATTGAATTCAGAGTCTATCGGAGCCCGTCCGACCCCAATCGTGTTCTGGGAAGTTGGTCGACCGCAATCGACCGGAGCAAACCCGACAGTCCCGTAGAGATAGAGTTTCGGCACGTCCTGGATTGCGCCGATCAGCACGGCATACCGTTCGTATGGGTCAACGACCCGGACGAATTATTTCCGTATTTCAATCGTCCCTGACGGAGGCTCGCTCGCGAGATCAAGCGGCACTTTCCCATGGCGACGACGAGCGGCGACGCCGCACCGGCGAACTCGGCGCCTTCGAGTTCGTCACCGAACCCGCCGCGGCATTACGCCCTCAGGGCACGGCGCGTGGCTTGAAAGTGCCGCGCGCGGCGGCATATTCACCCTGCGGTTCTCGGGAGAAACACAATGTCGACGACGTATCGTTACACCCTGCCGGTCGAGCAGACCAAGTGGAAGTTCGACGGCAAGACCGAGACCTGCTTTACCTGGGAATACGATGATTCGCGCGCGGCGTTGCTGCAGCTCTACGACAAGGGCAAGAAGCAGCAATGGGACGCCGCAGAACGGATCGACTGGTCGCTCGACCTCGACCCCGAAAACCCGATGATGCTCGACGACCGCGTCATTCCGATCTTTGGCACCGACATCTGGAACCGGATGACCGAGCAGGAGCGCCGTGAGGTGCGCCACCACCTGCAAGCCTCACAGATCTCGCAGTTCATGCACGGCGAGCAGGGCGCGCTGATCGCCACCTCGAAGATCGTGCAGACTGTGCCCGACCTCGATTCCAAATTTTACGCGGCGACCCAGGTGATGGACGAGGCGCGCCACGTCGAGGCCTATTCGCGCCTCTTGCACGAGAAGTTCGAGCTCGCCTATCCGATCACCCACGGTCTTTCATCACTACTCGAGCAGGGGCTCAGCGACAGCCGCTGGGACATGACCTATCTGACGATGCAGATCCTGATCGAGGGCTTGGCGCTGGCGGCGTTTCAGCGGATTCGCGACCAGTCGAAGAACCCGCTCGCCGCCGCGGTCAACGCCTACGTGATGCAGGACGAGGCCCGGCATGTCGCCTTCGGCCGGATCGCGCTGCGCGACTACTACCCGCAGCTCAGCGACGCCGAGCGCAACGAGCGCGAAGAGTTCGTCGTCGACGCGTGCTGGCACATGCGCGACCGCTTCAACCAGCTCGAAGTGTGGCAGCGGCTCGGCCTGCCGGTCGAGGACTGCCTGCGGCTCGTCGATCAGTCGGAGGCGATGAACATGTTCCGCAGCCGGATCTTCAGCCGCATCGTGCCGACGGTGCGCGACATCGGCCTGTGGGGCCCGCGCGTGCAGGAGGCTTTCGCGGCGATGGGGGCGATCGAATTCGCCGGCGTCGACGCCGCGGCCCAGCTCGACAACGACGCGAAGGTGGCGGATGAGTTCGATGCGCGCCTGCGGCTGCGCGACGCCGCGGCGGAGTAGCCCAACGGTTGACCGCGGAGAGTCCGTTAAACCCCACCGATAGATCCGTGCCGCTTTTTTGAGCAACCACTAGAAGCCCGCGCTACGCGCCTTTGGGCGCCGATTTTCAACCGGCCTATCCCCGGATTTTGGGGATAGCCCCCATCAACATCTTGGGTCGACGGAAACTACTCCGGCAGGCCGAAGACCTCCTCGGGCTCGTTGAGGCCGCGCACCGGCTGAAAGCCGAGCGAAACCAGCGGGCGCGGGCAGATCCGGGCAAAGGCGCTGGAGAACAGCATCGGACGCGAGAGCCGCTTGGTCAGGTCTTCGAGCCGCGAGGCGAGGTTGACCGCCGGCCCGATCACCGTGAAGTCGAGCCGGCCGGCCGCACCGACATTACCGTAGATGACCTCGCCGAGATGCAGGCCGATGCCGGTTCGGAGCTCGCTGCGGCCATCGACGCGCCGCTCTTGGTTGATCGCGGCGAGGCGCTCGAGCCCCTCGGTCGCCGCATCGAGGGCGTGCACGCTCGAAGCGGAGAAATCGTCGTCGTCCTCGGCCGGAAAGATCGCCAGCATGCCGTCGCCGATGAATTTGAGCACCTCGCCCTTGCGTTTCTCGATCGGCGTTGCGAGCGCCTCGAAATAATCGTCGAGCAATTCGATCACCTCCTCGCCCGGCAGCCGGTCGGAGAGTGCCGTAAATCCGCGCAGGTCGGTCATCATGATCACGGCCCGCAGCCGCTCGCCCTCGGCCCGACGGATCTGCCCGGCGAGGATGCGCCGCCCGGTCTGCGGCCCGAAATAGGTGTCGAGCAGATTGGCGCTGATGCGGCGAACCTGCCGGGTCTCGACAATCGCCGCGAGAGCGGGATTGATGTCTTCGAGGGCGGCAATATCGGCATCGCTGAACCCGCCCGGCCGGTCGGTCGCCCAGGTCACCGTCGGAAACGACCGGTAGGTGCGGTTGAGCGCCAGCGCGAAATAATCGGTGGCGCCGGCCTTTCCTCAGCTTCGACAGTAGCGGATATTCGGGCGTGTCTTCGATCAGCCGACGGCGAAAGGGCGTCCCGCGTTCGATCGTCGCGCGGATCGGGCTCCGCAAATACTCGTCGGTCGACTGCGAGCCATGCAGGATCCGGAATTCTTCGATAACCTTGAGCTTACGCAGCCAGCGCGCGCCGAGGCCGCTGATCAGCGGATGCAACGTACCCATGTAGAGCGTGGCGCGCGACAGCGGCACGCCGTCCCCAACCAGGCGCCAGCACAGCTCGTCGAACAGCTCGACACCATTCTCGATGTGCGGGCCTTCGCTGAGGATCCAGCGGTCGATTCCGCCCCCCGGTATTGGCGCGCCCAAGCCGGTGTAGGCGCCTTCGGTGCGGAAGAACTCTTCGCCGCTCGTTGTCGTGTCGGGCGGGATGTCCAGGGGCATGCTCGTCACCATTCGCACAGCAGATCGGCACGGCACGCCCGAAAGCGGCCATTTAATAGATAGGATAGTCGGCTGCGGTTGCGATGGGGCGGCCGTTCCCTCGCCGGGTAATGTCGTCTAACCTCGGGTCACGAAACTGACATCGGAGAGAGCAAGCGATGGCCGGCTTTACCACCCGACCCGAGATCCGCGGCACCTTCGGTGTCGTGGCCTCGACGCATTGGCTGGCGTCCGCCGTCGGCATGAGCATTCTCGAAAAGGGGGGCAACGCCTTTGATGCGGCCGCCGCCGCAGGGTTCACCCTGCAGGTGGTCGAGCCCAGCACCAACGGCCCGCTCGGCGAGGCGCCAATGCTGGTGTGGAGTGAGGCGAACCGCCGCTGCGACATGATCTGCGGCCAGGGTGTGGCGCCGCAAGCTGCGACGATCGCCAAATTCCGCGAGCTCGGGCTCGATCTGATCCCCGGCACCGGGCTGCTCGCCGCTGCGGTGCCGGCGGCGTTCGGCGCCTGGATGCGGCTCTTGCGCGACTGCGGCACGATGCCGCTCGCCGAGATCCTCGGGCCGGCGATCGGCTATGCCGAAAACGGCTACCCGATGGCGCGCCGCGTCAGCGAGACCATCGCCGTCGTGGCCCACATGTTCCGCCGGGAATGGCCGAGTTCGGCCGCAGTCTATCTCCCCCATGGCATCCCACCCGAGCCTGGGCGGCTCTTCCGCAATCCGGCACTTGCCGCCACCTACCGCCGCGTGCTTGCCGAAGCCGGCGCCGGCGCGCGGGAGCATCAGATGGAGCGCGCCCACGCCGCCTGGTATCGCGGCTTTGTCGCTGAGGCGATCGACCATTTCTGCGGGCACGAGAAGGTGCTCGACGCCTCGGGGCGGCGTCATGGCGGGCTCTTGACCGGCGATGATCTGGCGCGCTGGGCGGCCCCGGTGGAGGCGCCGCTGACCTTCGACTATCGCGGCTATACCGTGGCCAAAGGCGGTCCGTGGAGCCAAGGGCCGGTTTTCCTGCAGCAATTGGCGTTGTTGCAGGGCTTCGATCTCGACGATCTCGATCCGCTCGGTCCCGACTTCGTCCATGTCGTCGTCGAATGCGCCAAGCTTGCCTTCGCCGATCGCGAAGCCTGGTATGGCGACCCCGATTTTGTCGATGTGCCGATGCAGGCCTTGCTCGGCACCGCGTACAACGATGCGCGGCGCCGGCTGGTCGGCGAGCCCGCCTCGCTCGAGTTACGTCCGGGCCACCCCGACGGCCGCACGCCGCGGGTGCTGGTCGGCGGGCATGAGGCGGTCATCGCCGGCGCCGGGCTCGGCGAGCCGACCATCGGCGAGCCCACGACCAGCCCGCTCGGCATCGTCGCCGGCGATACCTGCCATGTCGATGTCGTCGACCGCTGGGGCAACATGGTCTCGGCAACGCCGAGCGGCGGCTGGCTGCAGAGCTCGCCGGTCATTCCCGAGCTCGGCTTTTGCCTGGGCTCGCGCATGCAGATGTTCTGGCTCCAGGAGGGGCTCCAGGCGAGCCTCGCTCCGGGCAAGCGCCCGCGCAGCACCTTGTCGCCGTCGCTGGCGTTCAAGGACGGCGAGCCCTATCTCGCCTTCGGCACGCCGGGCGGCGACCAGCAGGACCAATGGTCGGTATTGATGTTCCTGCACCACGTCCATCACGGCATGAACCTGCAGGAGGCGATCGACTGCCCGGCCTTTCACAACGAGCACATGCCGAGCTCGTTTTATCCGCGCGCCGCGCAGCCCGGCCTCGTGGCACTCGAAGCGCGTTTCCCGGAGGCGACGCGCGCGGCGCTGGCGCGCCGCGGCCATCGCCTGCGGATCGGCGACCCATGGTCGGAAGGCCGCCTCTCGGCCTGCGCCCGCGAGCAGACCCCGGAAGGCACTGTGCTCAAAGCCGCCGCCAACCCCCGCGGCATGCAAGGCTACGCCGTCGGCCGGTGATGCCCGCTTCATTGATGACAGATCCCGCCCCGGAATTCGGATTTTACGTAGAGCCGGCCAGCCTGCCTCCTCCTGTTTCTGCCTGAGCGTCTACGATAGAGGGTCCTCATCCCGCGATGCGGCGACCGCCCAGGCAAGAGTATCTGAGCCGGAGGGCTGAGTCTTAGCTGCGTCAGAAATCGCAGAATTCTTGCTACTTTTCGGATCGGCGAATTGCAGCAAGGGCACCTCGGGAGGGTCCCGGCGAGGGCGACGATGAGGCATCACCGCAGGGTGGCGATCGAGGTCCCCACCCCCGTCGGAACGCTCACGCCAGGCACGCCGCCGACGGTATCAGAGACGGCCCCGGACGGATCCCGGCGCTAGGCCACGCGCCGCGTCTGTTGCGAAATTCAACAATTTTGCAAAAACAGCGAGAGCCGTGATGCTTCATCGTGTTGGGCGTGCCGCTGCATACCCCATCGAAGGATTTTTTAGGTCTTCGCTGAATTGCGCGCGAATTTTCGAGTATGGAATGGCAAAACATTGCTAGTGGAAGAAACCAGACACTTGACTCCGTTCTTGTCATCCCGGCGGCAGGCCGGGATCTACAGTCTGGCCTGGATACCGGCCTTCGCCGGTATGACGGATAGGCGGGCGCGATTCGTCAGGTGCTATCCACTAGCGTCAACGTGGGCGACAGAGGCAGGTAAATTTCAATGCCCGGCACCGCAAACCCCAAGTTACCAAACGGCTCGAAATTGTTATAGTTATGAAATCCTATCGGGTTGTCGGAAATATAAAAACCATCGTCCGATGATGCCTCAAGCACGAGCCATTGCTTATTCCGAATGTGCATCGAGAACTCCGGGATGGCCTGAAACATCGCTAACGACAAAGCTTTGACATCATTGTCGTCAAGCTCTTTGAAATTTTATACTGTCGCAGGGTCGCCTCCCATGCTTGCTCAGCGCCGCGCTTTCTACCCTCCTCACCGCTCGCGCCGTGGCATGTTCTCCCGCAACACTTGGTTGATGCGCGCCTGCCAGCCGCTTCCCTCCTCGCGGAATGCGTCCAGCACGTCCTGATCGAGCCGCAGCGTCTGATTGACCTTCCTGTCGGCCTTCTTCGGTCTGCCACGGCCCCGGCGCACGAGTTCCTCAGTTGCGTTTTTTCCGATAAATTCCGGAAGCACCTCCGCCGCTGGCCGCGCCCTGGCAAAATCCTCCTTCGTCCATTCGGGGTTGTCGTCGTCCGGGCGCGAGGCTCGATCATCCTTCGTCTTTTTTGCCATACCGTCTTACCTCTCGTCTGTTTGCCTTGCGGAAGCTGATGACGTGCAAATCCTCGCCGCGAGGCGTCACGACCGCCGCGTGCAGACGGCCATCGAGGCGGGCCATCACGAGAAGGCGCGGCTCGCCGTAATCGCGGCGGGTATCCTGCACAATCACCGCCGTTTCCCAATCGAGCGCAGCCACCCTCTCGAAGGACAGCCCGCGCTGGGCAATGTTCCTCGCGTTTTTCTCCGGGTCGAACGTCACAGCCATAAAAATATGCTACAGCGGAAAACAGGAGGGAAGCATATTTGCTGTAGCGAAAAATGTCATCCCACCCCAGGCCGCGCGCCATGACCATCGATGCCGTCAAACAAGCGGATCACCGCCTTTCAGAGCATCGCCGTCATCGGCGGGGTTGCCATTGCCCTCTCAGGCAACGCTACGCAGTAAGTGGAGCATGCGCGCCCATACCCGAGGCGGATAGTGAGTGAATGGCATTTACCGATTGATAGAGCTCTCCTGGTGATGCTATTTTTGCAATCCGTGATTTTGAGGACCGATGATTTTGGAAGATTCATGCGACGAACAAGCGGTCCCTCGCTGTTAATTTCCTGTAAAAAAACAGCAAACACAGCGGGAAGGGCCGGCTAGAACAGATCTGTGGATCCCTTAGCCCCCGGGGGAGGGACGGGGGCGCCTCGTTGCGGTTGCCTCGGAGATAAGGAGGCTGACCAGGGTGGGGCTGCAGGTGTAATCTCGGCTCCATGCCCCGCCTCAGCGTCAACCTCAACAAGATCGCGCTGTTGCGCAACTCGCGGCGGACCGGGGTGCCGGACGTGCTGCGCTTCGGCCGGATCGCGCACGACGCCGGCGCGGACGGCCTGACGGCGCATCCGCGCCCCGACGAGCGCCATATCCGGCGCGCCGACGTCTTCGCGCTGGCCGAGCTGATGCGGCCGTGGCGCCCGGCTTTCGAGCTCAACCTCGAAGGCTATCCCGACCGCCGCTTTCTGGACATCGTCGCAGAGATCAAGCCGGAACAGTGCACTCTGGTACCCGACAGCCCCGACGCCTTCACTTCCGAGGAAGGGTGGAAGCTCGATGCCGCGGAGCACCGCCTCGTCGACGCCGCGCTCAACGAGCTCAAGCCGCTCGGCTGCCGGGTAATCCTGTTCGTCGATCCCGACCCGGCCGCCGTCGCACCCGTCCATAATACCGGCGCCGACGGGATCGAAATCTACACCGGCTCCTATGCCGCGGCCTTTCGCGCAGGTAGCCCCGAAGCGCTGCTGCAGGCCTGCGCCGCGACCGCCGCGCGCGCCGCCGAACTCGGCCTCGTCGTCAATATCGGCCACGACCTGAACCTCGCCAATCTGCCGCTGTTGACAGCAGCCTTACCGAGGTTCGCCGAAGCTTCGATCGGGCACGAGCTGACCGCCGACGCGCTGGTAATGGGTTTTGCCGAGGCGGTTCGCGCCTACAAGGCGGCCCTGGGCGGGTAGGGCGAGGACGATGCGCTATGTCAGACGGGTACTGCAGCCGGGCGAAACGATCGTCTATGCCACGAGACTTCATTGGCGAATCTATACACAGACGATATTGCTTCTGATTGCATGCATTATCCTCGCAGGAGCAGCAGTTTCTACCAGTGACAATCAGAATATCAGCCTGGCTCTGGGAATAGCGGCGGTCATATTCGCGCTGCTGGCGATCTCGGCCGGGCTGCGCGCGTTTATCCGGCGGGCGACGACCGAGCTCGCGGTAACCGATCACCGTGTCATCTACAAGTCCGGTTTGCTCTCCCGGCACACGATCGAGATGAACCGCGACAAGGTCGAGAGCGTCGATGTCGACCAGACGCTCATGGGCCGCATCTTCGGCTATGGCACGATTGTTGTGCGCGGCACTGGCGGCAGCCTCGAGCCGATCCGCAATATCGGCAATCCGCTGGACTTTCGCAGCCATATCACTGCCGGCTGAAGCCGATCGCTTCCCTAGCAGGCCGGGCAATGCAACTCTTCCCGCTTCGAACCCTGAGGCTGATGCGATGAAGATTTCCGGTATTCGCTCTTCGATCGTTGCCCTGCCGGCCGACGAGCCGCTCGCCGACGCCGCGGAAAATCCGAACTCGACACGTCCGATCGTCACGTTGCAGGTCGAGACTGACGAGGGCGCCGTCGGGGTCGGGGTGACCTATTTCGGCGGCGCGCTGACCGGCGCTCTGCGGAGTGCGGTCGACGAGCTCGGCGCGTTGACGGTCGGCGAGGATCCGTTGCGCGTCGAGGCGGTCGCCGCAAAGCTGCGAGCCGCTGCCGGTTCTGCCGGACCCGGGGGCATCTTCAACCTCGCCGTGTCGGCGCTCGACATGGCGCTCTGGGACATCCGCGGCAAGGCGTTGAACTTGCCGTTGTGGAAATTGCTCGGCGGCGCGCGCGAGCGGGTCCCGACCTATGCCAGCGGCGCCCTGATGCGCGGCCTCTCGCTCGACCGAGTGGTGGCGGCCGCGTCGCGGCTCAAGGAGCGGGGCTTCCGCGAGATGAAGACACAGCTGGCGCTGCCCGGCGAGACCACACCCGCCAAGGAGGTCGAGCGCATGCAGCGAGTGCGCGAGGCGATTGGCCCCGACATCAAGCTGATGTGCGACATCAACCAGCGCTGGCGGGTCGAGCAGGCGATCGACATCGGCAAGCGGGTCGAGGATGCCGGTGTCGGCCTCTTCTGGCTCGAGGACGTGACGGCGGCGGACGATTTCCCGGGGCTCGCACGCGTCACCGCGGCGCTCTCTACACCAGTGGCCGGCGGCGAGTACCTCTGGGGGATCGTCCCGTTCCGCCACATGGTCGAAAGGCACTCGGTCGACATCGTGATGATCGACCTGGTGCGGGTCGGCGGGATCACCCAATGGCTGAAGGTCGCGGGCATGGCCGAGGCCTTCAACCTGCCGGTCGTCAGCCATCTGATCCCCGAGGTCCACGTCCATCTGATCGGCGCCGTGCCGAACGGGCTGACCGTCGAGTACATGCCGTGGCTGATGCGCCTCTTCGAAGAGGTGCCGCAGCCGCAGAATGGTGAGCTCGTCATGCCGACCGCACCCGGTCTCGGGCTTAAACTCGACCAGGCCACGCTCGACCGTTACCGCGTTGCTTGAAGGCGACAACGCCCGGACCCTTGTCGCGGCCAGGTTCGTGATTATATAGGCCGATAATGCTATAATGTTAATTATGATATGGTTAAAAGATGTCTTTATATCAAGGTTCGCGGCCACTGCCAAGTTCCGCTGCCAATCCGCTGCCGACCGCGGCAAATTCCGCTGCCGACGAGCATAGCAAAATGATAAACAAGGTACTGATAAATAAGATATTTTCGCCGACGATCGGGCGGTTTTCGGGCTCTGAGCCGCATTTTTCCCTGCCGACAGCGGAATTCATCTCGGGAGGTAACCGATGAAGATATCGCGCATCCGCTCGCAGATCCTGGTCATGCCGCAACAGGATCCGCTCGCCAACACGCCGGAAGACCCGAACGCCGCCCGGCCGATGGTGATCGTGCGGCTCCACACCGATGACGGGATCGAAGGGATCGGGGTGACCTTTTATGGGGGTGCCATCACTGCCTCGCTTAAGCGTGCGGCCGACGATCTCGGCGCGCTGGCGATCGGCGAAGACCCGCTCCGCATCGAGGCAATCGTGGCGAAGCTGCGCGCCGCGGCCGGCGGCTCCGGTCCGGCGGGGATGTTCACATTGGCGCTGTCGGCGATCGACATTGCGCTCTGGGACATCCGCGGCAAGGCGCTGAACCAGCCGCTGTGGAAGCTGCTCGGCGGGGCGCGCCAGCGCGTCCCGGCCTATGCGAGCGGTGCCTTGCGGCGCAACTTGTCGCTTGAAGAGGTCGTGGCCGCGGCCGGCCGGCTCAAGGACAAGGGCTTTCGCGAGATGAAGACGCAGCTCGCCTTGCCCGGCGACACTTCGCCCGCCAAGGAGGTCGAGCGCATGCGGCGGGTGCGCGAGGCGATCGGACCCGACATCAAGCTGATGTGCGACATCAACCAGCGCTGGCGGGTCGAGCAGGCGATCGACATCGGCCGGCGGGTCGAGGATGCCGGGGTCGGGCTCTTCTGGCTCGAGGACGTGACCGCGCATGACGATTACGCCGGGCTGGCGCGGGTCAACGCGGCCTTGGCGACGCCGATCTGCGGCGGCGAGCTGGTCTGGGGCATCGTCCCGTTCCGTCACATGATCGAAAGGCACTCGGTCGACTATGTGATGATCGACCTGATCCGCGTCGGCGGGATCACGCAGTGGCTGAAGGTCGCGGGCATGGCCGAGGCGTTCAACCTGCCGGTCGTCAGCCACGTCATCCCGGAGATCCACGCCCATCTCGTCGCGGCGGTGCCGAACGGGCTTACGGTCGAATACATGGGCTGGATGCTGCAATTGTTCGAAGGGACCGCCGGCCTCGAAAACAGTGAGCTGGTTTTGTCGGACCGTCCGGGTCTGGGCCTCGCCTTCGACGAGGCGGCGGTCAAGAGGTTTGCTGCGTGACCGAGTGACGATGCTCGGACACTTGTCGTTCGGGGTCAGCGAACTCGCCCGCTCGGCCGAATTTTACGACCGGATCCTGGGTCCGCTCGGCTATGTCCGGGTCTGGTCCAACCCACGCGGCGTGGGCTTCGGCGAAAAAGGCGGCGGCGATAAGCTGGCGCTGTTCGCACAATCCGAGCGGGTTATCGCTCCGGGTCCTGGTTTCCATCTCGCCTTCACGGCGCCGAGCCGCGAGGCGGTGGATGCGTTCCATGCCGAGGCGTTGAAGGCGGGTGGCCGGGACTGCGGCCCGCCGGGACCCAGACCGCATTATGGCGCGACCTACTACGCCGCCTTCGTCTTCGATCCCGATGGCTATAAGCTCGAGGCGGTACATCAATGACCCGGGGGGCCGAATGAAGATCGCGTCGATCGAGACCGGTATTGTCCGACTGCCGAACGACGAGCCGCTCGCCGGGTTTTCGGAGAACCCGAACGCGACCAACCCGATCGTCACGTTGCGGGTGCGCACCGATGGCGGGATCGAAGGGATTGGCGTGACCTATTTCGGCGGAGCGCTTACCGGCACGTTGAGGCGAGCGGTCGACGAACTGGGAGCCTTGGCAATCGGCGAGGATCCGCTGTGTGTGGAGGCGGTGGCCGCGAAACTGCGCGCCGCGGCCGGCAGCTCCGGCCCCGCGGGGATCTTCACGATGGCGTTGTCGGCGATCGACGTGGCGCTCTGGGACATCAAGGGCAAGGCGCTCGGGCTTCCGCTGTGGAAGCTCCTGGGCGGCGGTCGAGATCGCATCGCCACCTACGCCAGCGGGGCTCTGCGGCGCGGCCTCAAACTCGAGGAGGCGGTGACCGCAGCCCGAAGGCTGCGCGAAAAAGGGCATCGCCAGGCGAAGATGCAGCTCGGCCTGCCGGGCGTCACCTCGCCCGCTCGCGAAGTCGAGCAGGCCCGGCTGATCCGCGAGGCGGTCGGCCCCGACATGGATTTGATGTGCGACATCAACCAGCGCTGGCGGGTCGAGCAGGCGATCGATATCGGCAAGCGGGTCGAGGATGCCGGCGTTGGCCTCTACTGGCTCGAGGATGTGACGGCGCATGACGATTACCCTGGGCTCGCCCGGGTGACCGCGGCCTTGTCGACACCCGTCGCCGGCGGCGAATACCTTTGGGGCATCGTGCCGTTCCGCCACATGCTCGAAGCCCGCTCGGTCGACATCGTGATGATCGATCAGGTCCGGTCGGGCGGCATCACCCCGTGGCTGAAGATCGCCGGCATGGCCGAAGCCTTCAACCTGCCGGTGGTCAGCCACGGCGTGCCGGAGATCCATGTCCATCTGGTGGGCGCCGTCCCCAACGGGCTGACCGTCGAGTACATGCCTCGGCTGTTTCGCCTCTTCGAGGAAGTCCCGGTACCCGAGAACGGCGAACTCGCCATGCCGGCCGCTCCCGGGCTCGGTCTCAAATTCAACGAGGAGACGATCCGGCGGTTCGGGGTCGCCTGACCGGCGGTTCAGGCTGCCGCGGCGACCGCGCGCAGCTGATGGAGGCCGCGCTCGAGGTCCTCGATCAGGTCATGCGGGTCTTCGAGGCCGATGTGGAGGCGCAGGGTTGGGCCCTCCGCCGTCCAGCGGGTCGCGGTGCGCATACGCTCCGGATGGGTCGGCAGGATCAGGCTCTCAAAGCCGCCCCAGCTGGAGCCGATGCCAAAGAGATCGAGCGCATCGATCATCGCGTAGACCGCCGCTTTCGGTGCCGGCTTGAGCACCACCCCGAACAGCCCGCTGGCGCCGAGAAAGTCGCGCTTCCACAGCGCATGGCCGGGGTCTTCCGGCAAAGCCGGGTAGAGCACGCGCGACACTTCGGGCCGGGTTTGCAGCCAGCGCGCGACGGCGAGCGCGTTCTTTTCGTGCCGCTCGAGGCGCACGCCCAAGGTCCGCAAGCCGCGCAACGCGTAGTAGGCGTCGTCGGGTGCGGCACAGTGGCCGAGATCGGCCGCCATCGTGCGCACCTTCAGATACATCTCCTCGGTGGTGATGACGGCGCCGAGGATCACGTCGGAATGACCGACGATGTATTTGGTCGCCGCATGGATCGAGACATCGACGCCGCGGGCGAAGGACGGGAAGAGGTAGGGCGAAGCCCAAGTGTTGTCCATCAGCACCTTGGCACCGACTTCGTGCGCCGCCGCGGCGATCGCCGGCACATCCTGCACCTCGAAGGTCAGCGAGCCCGGCAACTCGACATAGACGACCTTGGTGTTGGGCCGCATCAGCCGGGCGATGTCCTCGCCGATCAGTGGGTCGTAATAGGTCGTGGCGACCCCGCAGCGGGTCAGCACCCTCTCGCAGAAGTTGCGCGCCGGCCCATAGGCCGAATCGACCATCAGCAGATGGTCGCCGCATTTGAGGCAGGCCTGCAAAGGTGCGGTGATGGCGGCGAGGCCCGAGGACATCAGCATCGCGCGATAGCCGCCCTCGATCGCCGCCACCGCCTCTTCGAGCGCGAAGGTGGTCGGCGTGCCGAGCAGACCATAACGAACCACGTCGAAGCGCGTCTTCGGGTCGCGCTTGGCTTCCCATTCGGCCATATCCGATGAAAGGATCGTCGAAGCGTGATAGACTGGCGGGTTGACGGCGCCGTGCTGTCCCTCCGGGTGGCGCCCGGCATGGGCGAGCAGCGTATCTTTGCGATAATTCCGGGCTATGCCGCCGCTTTTCATACGTACACTCCGCCGGCTCAGCGCTGCTCGGGGACCGATGCGCCCTGCCGATAATGAATATTATACCGATTTAAGGCCTGCCGCCCAGCACCACCGCGGGGTGTGGCTGCGGCGCGCCTTGCAATCGCCGTGGCAGCAGCCGAGAATCGATCGCGCAGAGCGCCGAGAACGGGACGGCTGGCGAGATCAGGGGGGAAGGAGAGACGCGGTGAGATCGGGAATTCTTGCCCTGGCGCTTGTACTGGGGGCGTGCTCTTCCAGCACCGCGCCGGTTCCCCCCTCGGATCCGCAGGCATCCGCCGCACTCCTCAAGAAGGACTGCGCGGATCCGCAGTGGAAGGAAGAAAATCTCGGTCTCTGGTATTCGGTCTGTCGGCAGCCGTTCCGCTGGTGACCGCCGGCGGTGCGACAGCCTCAGAACTTCTTGAAGCATTCCTTGCCGGAGCCCTCCAACGCTCGGCAATCCGCCGCGGTCGCCTGCGACTTCGGGGTGATTTGAACGGCAAAACTTCTGCCGTCTTTGCAGCGCACGCTCCAATACGCATAGCCCTTTGCCTTGCCGGTCGTGGTCACCCCCATCGGAAAGGGCGATTCTCCGACGCAGCCCTTGATCCCCTTTGTCAGCATCTTCGCTTGCTGGTCCGGTGACATGGCGAGGAGGCTGTCGTTGGCAGAATTGCCCGACCCTCCCGCCGCCAGCGCGGCCACACCCGAACCGGCGGCCAGCAGAGCCGCCAGCAGCAACGCCCCCGTCCGCATCGCGCACCTCGCTGCCTGTGTTCTTGCCGAGAGTATCGCCGCCGGCGAGCTGCCGCAACGCTTCCACAACCCTTCACGGGATAACCGGCAGCACGATATGCGACGGGTGCGCCCGGTCGACGAAGACCCGGTTTCTGGCGATGCGCGGGTGCTCCATCGCGCCTTCGGGCTCTCCCGAATTCGGGTTGACGTCGAAATGCGGAAAGTTGCTGCTCGCGATGTCGAGGCGCAGCCGGTGGCCCGCTGCGAACAGATTGCCCGTCGGGAAGAGCTCGATCGTGATCGCGTAGACCTCGCCCGGCACCATTGGCGACGGCCGCTCCCAGCTGTCGCGGTAGCGCACCCGCAGAATCCCCTCGGTCAGGTTCATCGCGAAGCCTTCGGGGTAATCGTCGCTTGGCGGATGGACGTCGACCAGCTTGGCGGTGAAGTCGGTGTCGGGGCAATCCGATGCGATCCACAGCCGGACCGTCACCGGGCCGGTTACCTCTAGATCGCGGTCGAGCGGCGGGGTGGCGAAGACCAGTACATCGGGGCGTTCGGCGAGCGGCCGGTAGGGTTCGCTGGCGCCGAACACATTGGGTCCCGTGCGCTGGTCATAGGCGCCGCCGCGCATCACCGGCTCGCCCGAGCTCAGCGCGCCGCCGATCGTCGGCACCGGATCGTGCGGGTCGAAGGCGTACTCGAGCGGTCGAGCGCCCTCCGGCGGCAGGGCGCGGGCGAAGCTCCGGTCCGGCTGCAGGTAGAATTGGGTCCACTGGGTCTCCGGCAGCGGCCAATCCGCGGCCGTGCGCCAGCGGCCGCCGTGATCGAGCCGCCCCGCACTGTTGCGCCGCCCCGAGCCGCCGCCCATCACGAAGATGCGCACGGCCGGCTCGGTCGCCGCACCCTCCGAGCCGCTCTTGAGCCAGCGATCGAACCAATCGAGACGCAACGCGAAGAAATCCTCGGCGAGGTTGCCGTCGACCGGTGCCGTGGGACCGAAATCGACCTCGCCCGCATAGCTCAGCGAGCGGTCGCCATGGGTCCACGGCCCGAGGATCAGCCGCATCGGCGCGCGTTTCCTGCGCGACAGGCCGAGGTAATTCTCGGTCGCCGTCCGTGCATAGGGATCGTACCAGCCGGAGAGATGCACGATCGGCACGTCGGCGTAGCGGTCGTAATAGCCTTCGGCATAGATCCCGGGCCGCTTCCAGAAATCGTCGAATGTGCCGTGCGACCATTGCTCGAAGAGATAGTCCTCGTATTCCGCAGCGGCGCTCACCGGCGAGGCGCCTTTGCGCCACGGCATCCGGGCGAACCATGCCTTGATGTCCTGCGCCGCGAGTGCCTCTTTGACGGCCGCATCCTTGGCGTCGGCGAGCGCGTTGTTGTAGGCCCAGGTCGCCTGCTTCAGATCAAAGGCGCCGCCGTGGCGGATGCCGCTGCGATAAGCGTTTGAGAACCCGCCGCAATCGAGAAACTGCGCGGCGAGACCGGGCGGGTCGAGGCAGCCGAGTGCGGCCTGGGTATGCGCCGCGTAGGAGAGGCCGAACGTGCCGATCCGGCCGTCGCACCAGGGCTGCCGCACCAGCCAGGCGAGCGTATCGAAGCCGTCCTCGGCTTCGCTGAGATATTTCGTGAAGCGGCCCTCCGACCCGTAGCGGCCGCGGCAATCCTGATAGACGACGGCATAACCGTGGCGGACGAAATAGCGGGCGACCTCGGCGCGCGAGCGAGGTTGGGCGACGGCGGCGGTGCGCTCGGAGCGGCTCGGGGCGGATTTGCCGTATGGGGTGCGCTCGAGCAGGACCGGAAACGGCCCGCCGGCGCCCGGCCGGTAGACGTCGGTCGCGAGCCTGACGCCGTCGCGCGCCGGCACCAGCAGATCGCGCTCGACGATTACCTCATGAGCAGCAGGCGTATCCATGCGATATCCTCCCGAAAGGGTTCGGCTCTCTCAGGGCAACCGCCACCGCAACAAAGTATTGCATATACAAAAGCCGCCAGAATATATAATGCGAATTGGACAATTGCGATATTCTGATAACCCGAGCAAGCGCATCGCGGGCAGACGGCACGGGTCGATGCTTGCCGCTCGCCGCTATTTTCGCTAGACCGTGTGCCGCCATCCGATCGTTGGCGACGGGCGCGTAGCTCAGCGGGAGAGCACTACGTTGACATCGTAGG
This sequence comes from uncultured Alphaproteobacteria bacterium, assembly GCA_963796155.1. Classification (GTDB taxonomy): domain Bacteria; phylum Pseudomonadota; class Alphaproteobacteria; order ATCC43930; family CGMCC-115725; genus AP-15. The sequence goes on from CAWCKT010000019.1 coordinate 101,871, forward strand.
GGTCACTGGTTCAATCCCAGTCGCGCCCACCATACTTTTCAATGGGTCAGGCTATAAGCCCAACATCCCCGCCTTGCGGCTCGATCGACGGGGTCTCCATGATCGGCCTGATTATTCGAATCTCCTGATCGACGAACGGCCGCCCGTCAACGCTCGGTGAACCATTCCATGGGTAGTCTCCGGCCGGATTCGCGCGCGGGGATAAGCAGGCCATGGAGAGTTTGTCGGGTTGGGCGTTGGCGATCGTCGCAGCTGCCGTCCTGCTGAGCCCCGTCTTGGCGTTTCTGACGGCTATCGCGGTCGAGATCTTAATCGGTGTTCTTCAGGATGCCGGTCTGCTCCCGCTCGTCGGCCTCGTCGCCATCGGTGCCATTGGCTGGTCGCTGCTTCGCAAGCTGTGGGTCCGCCCGCGGGGTGACGCTCCGGCCGAGACGTGAGCAGAAAGGTCAGCGCAACCCGGACGCCTTTGGGGGTAAGCGCTCAGCCGATCCCTTCGAGCACGGCGTTGAATAAAGCGACCCGGCGCTCCTCGAGATTGCGCAGCGAGTTCTTCGCCATTGCCTGCCAGTCGGGCCCCAGGATCACATGCGTGCCGAGTGCCGCGGGCGCGTCTGCGGCGCGCGCCCGCCGCCGCGCCGACTCCAACGAGGGCTCGGTCGTATCCTGCCAGGCGACCACGCGGAAGCCCGCGGCTTCGAGCTTTGCCCGCGTCGCTTCGGTGGACAGCAGAAAGCTGATGCTCGGTTCCCGCGCCCAGGGAACCGGATAGTGCGGCTCGCCGCCCGGGCCGGCTGCGACCTCCTGAAGCGCAAGCCGCCCCCCGGGTTTGAGCACCCGCCGCATCTCGGCATAGAGCTTGTCGCGGTCGGCGATGTTCATCGCGGCATTCTGCGACCACACCACCTCAAAGCTCCGGTCGTCGAACGGCAGGTCGAGCGCGTTACCCTGCCGGTAATCGACACGGCCGACGAGCCCGGTGAGCCGTGTCAGCATCTCGGCGACACGCACGAATTCGGCGGTCAGTTCGACGCCGCTGACTCGGCACCCGTAATGCCAGGCAAGAAACCGCGATGGCCCGCCGAGCCCCGAGCCGACATCGAGGACCCGCTCGGTTCCGCTGAAGCCGACCAGCTCCGCTAGCCGGATCGTCGCGGGCCGCTGGCCGCCGTGGAACTCGTCGACCGGGGCGAGGTCGTCCGGGGTTAGATGATCGAGGTCCTTTCCGGCCGCCTTGAGCGCCGCGAGGATCGCCTCGCCGAGATCGCCGCGGGTGTAGTGGGTCTCGACGGGATTGGCCGGCATTTCCGTTCTCCTTCGCGCCCTGAAGCTGCGCTATCGTGATTGGGGGCTCAAGAGGAGTTTGGTTGATGCGGCTGTTGATCGCGATGATGAAGCACGAGACCAACACCTTCTCGCCGGTGCCCACACCGCTCGCGCGCTTTGGGCATGGCCCGGGGCCGCTCTATGGCGAGGCAGCGATCCGCGCTTATCGCGGCACCGGCAGCGGGCTCGGCGCCTATCTCGATCTCGCCGAGCGAGAGGGGGCGGAAGTCGTATTGCCGATCGCCGCCGGCGCCTCGCCGAGCGGTCCCGTCGAGGACGCCGCTTACGCGCATATTACCGACAGGATCTGCGAGGCGGCTGCGCGCGGCGGCTTCGACGGCATCATGCTCGACCTGCACGGTGCGATGGTCACCGAGAGCCTGGAGGATGGCGAGGGAGCGTTCCTGACGCGGCTGCGGGCGATCGACCCGGTGACGCCGATCGCCGTCTCGCTCGACATGCACGCCAATCTCTATGACGAGATCATCGCCAATGCGACGGTCGTCACCGGCTACCGCACCTACCCGCACATCGACACCTACGAGACCAGCAAGCTCGCCGGCGAGATCCTGCTGCGCGCGATCCGCGGCGCGGCGAAGCCGGTGATGGCGTGGGGCAATGTGCCGATGCTGCCCCATGTCATGCGGCAGGGCACCGACGATCACCCGAACAAGGAACTGCAGCATCGCTGCGCGGCGATGACCGCAGAAGGCGCGCTGGCCGCGAGCCTCTTCACCGGCTTTCCCCATGCCGATATTTCCAATGCGGGGTTGAGCGCAGTCGTGGTCACCGATGGCGACCGCACGCTCGCCGAAGAGCTGCGCGACGAGCTGTTGGACCGGGCATGGGGCGAGCGCGAGGCTTTTGTCTATAAGATCGAGCCGTTGCAGCAGTCGGTCGCCCGCGCCAGGGCGATGGCGCCGCCCCAGCCGGGCGAGGGTCCGATCGTGCTCCTCGACCATTACGACAATTGCGCCTCGGGTGGCACGATGGACACGACCGCGGTGCTCGCCGAGATCCTGCGGGCGGGGCTCGAGGACGTAGCGGCGTTCGCGATCTATGACCCCGAGGCGGTAGAGCAAGCGATCGCCGCCGGCATCGGCGCCGAGGTCACCCTGTCGATCGGCGGCAAGATCGGGATGCCGGCGATCCCGGCCGAGAGCCCGCCCTTGACCGTGACCGGGCGGGTCAAGACCATCTCCAACGGCCGTTACAAGAATCGCGGCCCGATGGCGCGCGGTGTGGCGATGGACATGGGCACCGCTGTGGTACTCGACACCGGGGCGGTCGAGATCGTGCTGATCTCGCGCCATGTCGAACCGTCCGACCTCAATTGCCTCTTAGGCCTCGGCATCGACCCGCTGCAGAAGCGTTACGTGATGCTGAAGAGCCGGATCCATTGGCGCGCGGGGCTCGGCCCGATGGCCAAGGCGGTCGTCGAATGCGCCGGGGTCGGGGTGTGCACCTCGGATTACGGGCAGCTGAAGTTCAACAAAGTCAGACGGCCGATCTATCCGCTCGACCTGCCCAATCGCTGAACTAACCCGGCGCGAAAGCGGGGAACCGGGGCGAGGTCTCGATCAGATGCCGACTGTTGCCGAGCCGCATTGCGCGCCACGCCTCGGGATGGTTCATCGCCGCGTCCGGGGTGCCGCCCGAGAGCGACATCGAGCGCTCACGATCCCACGAGGTGACGGCGACTTCGGCGCGGAACCGAGTGCCCGGCGCGGGTGCTGTGATGCCGAGCGCCGACCATGGAATCACCATCTCCGCGGTGATGCGGGGCTGGTCGGCGCCAAAATAGCGGGCTTCGGCGCCGCTCACTTCGGTGCAGCCGTCGCTGATCGCGGTCTGCGCCACCCCCGCGCAGAGCTCTGCCCTCATTGGCGGATGGTCGTGCACTTTGGTCCGTGGCGGAATGAAAAAGAGGGTAAAGCGCTTGGGTCCCGCGCCGAAATCGACCCCGAGCTCGACCCGGTAGGCGTCGACCAGCGGGAAGGGGCCGTCATAGGCCAAGAGGTCGGGTTCGAAATAGTCCTGACCGATCGTCGCCAGAGCGAGACCGCGCTCGCTCCACGATAGGTAGGCCTCGGCGAATTCGACCGCACCCGGCGAGGCGACCAGCCGCGGCAGCAGGCTCGCCGGCTTCGGCCAGTCGGAAAGCGAGTGGTCGTCGACCGAGATCGCCGCGTGGGGCAGCACGAACGTCCCGGTTGGCGGCAGCGGGACGGCCGCCGATGCATGGATCTGAGGAGCCCGCCGATTTGCCGCGGCGAGCGCCGATGTCAGCCGCTCATAAGGACGGTCGTTGATGTCGACGAGGCCAAAATCGTAGTCCTCGCCGTCGGGGCGACCGCCTTTCGGATGATCGTAATACATAAACCAATGGGCGCCGACGAGCTCCGGGATCGCGGCGAAATTCGCGGTTGCCGCAGCGGCGCCGGCGGCGCGCTCGGCTTGGGTCTCGACCGTCATCAGATGGCCGTTGTTGCGGTTTCCCGTGCGGTTCTCGCGCGCCGCGAAAAACCACTCGGAAACGAGCACGGGCTTGCCGCTCGACAATTTTCTCAGCCCGTCGAAGAAATAATCGGCGATCCAGCCGTCGCCGCTGTCGACGTTGTAGTTGGTCGCGATCGCGTCGACATGCGGCGCCATCGCCCGCACCGCCGCCGGGTCGTAGTAGATCGGCAGCCGGTCGCCGAAGAATAGCGCGTCGGGATCGGCCGCGCGGATCGCCCTCTCGGCCAGAGTGTAGTAGTGCTCGGCGACCATGCCGGTCCATTCGCGCACGACATGTATCCCGGCCCCGCCGGGCTTCATCCGCGTCAATTCGGTCGCGGCGAGGAGCCGATCCCACGAATCGACGCCTGCCGGCGGCAGGAAATCAGCGGTGAAACGCGACCAATCGCCGGCGTAGTGCCGGCGCAACAGCGCGACCCAGCGCTGCTTGGTTATCGAGGTCGCCGGCTTCGACGAATAGAAGATGAACAGAGCGCCCGCCCACCAGCCGACCTCGTTGTCGGAGAAATAGCCGATCCGGTAGGGGGTGTCTCGGTAGGGAGCGACGAGCTCGCGGGCGAGCGCGTTCATCCGGCTCTCGGTCTCGGGCGCGAAAGGGTCGAACCAGTGAAAGCGCGCGAGCCGCCCGAGCTCGAGGTCGATGATCGTCGGGAGCCCGAGCACCGGCGGCGGCAACGCCCAACCCCCGGCGCTGTTGAACCCCCATGAAAACAGCCTCCGCCGCGTCTCGGCAGCCCAATCCGTGAGCGTCGGCGCGAACGCCTTCCAGCTGTAATAGATCTTGCCGTCCTTCTCGCGCTCGGGATAGCCGCCGTCGAGAATGTTGACGCCGAGGCTGAAGAAACGCTCGCCGCACGGCGTCACCAACCAGGACACTCCGTTTTCCCTGGTCAGCGACCAGCGCGTCGAGGGCGCTGCAGCAAAATCGGCGCAGGCAAAGCTGCGGCCGCTAACGAACGCCGCCGCGACCGCGGCCGCGATGAAAACCGCGCGTCGGCGAGCGGCGCGCCTCACGCGTTCGTGCCGCCGACCGTCAGACCGTCCATCCGCAACGTCGGCTGGCCGACGCCAACCGGCACGCCCTGCCCGTCCTTGCCGCACGTGCCGATCCCGTCGTCGAGACGCAGATCGTTGCCGATCATCGTTATCTTGGTCAAAGCGTCCGGTCCGTTGCCGATCAACGTCGCGCCCTTGACCGAGGGCCCGACCATGCCGTCCTCGATCAGATAGGCCTCGGACGCAGAAAACACGAACTTGCCGGAGGTGATGTCAACCTGGCCGCCGCCGAAATTGACCGCGTAGAGCCCGCGCTTGACCGAGCCGATGATTTCCTGCGGGTCGTGTCCGCCGGCCAGCATGTAGGTATTCGTCATCCGCGGCATCGGCGCATGGGCGAAGCTCTGCCGCCGGCCGTTGCCGGTCGGGGCTGCGCCGAGAAGGCGAGCGTTCATGCGATCCTGCATGTAGCCCTTCAGAATCCCGTCCTCGATCAGCACGGTGCGATTGGTCGGCGTCCCCTCGTCGTCCACGGTCAGCGAGCCGCGCCGGTCGGGCAATGTCCCATCATCGACCACGGTTACCCCTTTCGTGGCGACGCGTTGCCCGATCATGCCGGAGAAGGCTGAGGTCTTCTTGCGGTTGAAATCGCCCTCGAGCCCATGTCCGACGGCCTCGTGCAGCATCACCCCCGGCCATCCCGGACCGAGAACAACCGTCATCTCCCCTGCCGGCGCCGGCACCGCGGCGAGGTTGACGAGCGCCTGGCGCAGCGCCTCGTCGACCTGGGCCTTCCAGTGCTGCGGATCGAGATAACGGTCATAGGTGACGCGCCCCCCGGATCCCGCGGACCCGGTCTCCATGAGGTCGCCTTCACCGACGACGATCGCGACATTCAAGCGCACCAGCGGCCGGATATCGGCACAACGGCGACCGTCGGGACGGATGATCTGCACCGCCTGCCATAGGCCACTCAGCGAAGCCATGACCTGCCTCACCCTGCCGTCACGGCTGCGGGCGTAGGCGTCGATCTCGGCGAGCAGCCGCGTCTTGGCCGCAAGATCGACCAGGCCGAGCGGGTTCTCTTCGGTATAGAGGCTGCGGTTCGTGCCAACCGGCGCTGCCGCCATGACCCCGGAATAGCCGCTCGCCACCGCCCGTACAGTCGCCGCCGCGCGGCGGATCGCGGCTTCCGAGAGTTCGGAAGCATGGGCGTAACCGGCGGCCTCGTCGGCAACCGCGCGCAGCCCAAACCCCTGCGAGGTGTCGAAGCTGGCACTCTTGATGCGGCCGTCGTCGAGCGCCAGGCTCTCGGACTGACTGTATTCGAGGTACAGCTCGCCGTCGTCCATCCCAGCCAGCGATCGGGTGACGAGCGCCTCGATGCGAGCCGGGTCCATGCCGGTGCGGTCGAAGAACAACGCGTCGGTAACGGCGAGATCGGTCATCCGCGACTCCCATAAACGGTCGGCTCCAATATGGTCGCAAGCCCGGGCGAGGGAAAGGCGCGATCAGCGACTCCGAGACCTCGTCACCTCGGGCACCGCATGCGGCGGCTTGCCGCAACAGGTTAAGGCGAGCCTTGGTGTAGCTTGCCGCCGCCTCGTGCTGGCAAAGCGCGTGTTGACAAAGCGGAACGAGGCCGGAGGGTTCAGCGCGAAGAGCCTTCTCGGGCAGAAGCCCTCCCGAGTCGCTTCCGGCGGGTGAGATGAATCGGGCTCATGATGCGGTGTCAAGATTGGTGACGAAGAAGGCCACGACTCGAGCGTTGGTGGCGTTGCCGCTTGCCGGCATCGATCTAATAATTGTCGCGGGGCTCGCGCAGGCGGCCGAGCCGCATCCCTGGCAGCTCGGCTTCCAGCCTGCGGCCACCCCGGTCCAGGCTCGGCTCGAGGCGTTCAACAACGAGCTCACAGTCATCATCGGCCTGATCACTGCGTTCGTGCTGGGCTTGCTTCTCTATACGATCGTGCGCTTCAACCATCGCCGTCACCCAGTGCCGACACGCACCTCTCACAACACCGTCATCGAAATGCTGTGGACCGTAGTCCCGGTGCTGATTCTGGTCATTATCGCGATCCCTTCGTTCAAGTTGATGTACTACATGGACCGGGTGCCGAACCCGGAGATGACGATCAAGGTCACCGGCCATCAATGGTATTGGTCCTACGAGTATCCCGACCAGAAGGGGCTCACCTTCGACAGCAACATCGTTCAGGACGCCGATCTGAAGCCGGATCAACCGCGGCTGCTGACGGTCGACAACCCACTCGTCGTCCCGGTTGACACCGATATCCGCGTGCTGATCACCTCGACCGACGTGATGCACGTCTGGTTCGTCCCGTCTTTTGGTGTCCAGGAATATGCGATCATCGGCCGGGTCAACGAGAGCTGGTTCAGGGTCGAGCACGAGGGCACCTATCGCGGCCAGTGCGATCAGCTCTGCGGCCTCAACCACGCCTTCATGCCGATCGAGGTCAAGGCCGTCCCCAAGGACGCGTTTCAACGTTGGCTGGTCGATGCCGAGAAGAAATTCGCCCATGATGACAAAGGAAGTGCGGTGCGTGTAGCTGCGGTTCGGGGCTCGCCGGACATCATCGGCGCGGCATCTGCCGGAAACTGAGATCAAAGGGGTCAAGGGATGACTTACCAGCCGGCTACCCACGCTGCCGATGCCGATCATGGCGCCTATGGGCACGGCGCCGCGCCCGGCTTCTTCACCCGCTGGTTCTGCTCGACCAATCACAAGGATATCGGCACCCTCTACCTGATCCTCGCGATCTCCGCCGGGGTTATCGCCGGCGGGCTGTCGGTTGCGATGCGGACCCAGCTGCTGCATCCGCAAAACACCTTTATTACGGACCATCAAGCCTACAACGTGATCGTGACCGCCCACGGGCTGATGATGATCTTCTTCACGATCATGCCGGCGATGATGGGTGGGTTCGGCAATTGGATGGTGCCGCTGATGATCGGGTCGCCGGATATGGCGTTCCCGCGCCTCAACAACATCAGCTTCTGGCTTCTCGTCCCCTCCTTTGCGCTGCTCGCCGGGTCGACTTTGGTTGGCGAGGGTGCCGGCACCGGCTGGACGATCTATCCGCCGCTCTCGGCATCGGTCGGCCATCCCGGACCCGCCGTCGACATGGTGATCTTCGCGCTGCATCTCGCCGGGGCCTCATCTATTCTCGGTGCGATCAACTTCGTCACCACGATCTTCAACATGCGCGCCCCCGGCATGAGCTTGCACAAGATGCCGCTCTTCGTGTGGGCGGTGCTGGTGACCGCTTTCATGCTTCTGCTCGCGCTGCCGGTGCTCGCCGGAGCGATCACGATGCTGCTGACCGACCGCAATTTTGGCACCACATTTTTCGATCCGTCGGGCGGCGGCGACCCGCTGCTGTTTCTGAACCTGTTCTGGTTCTTCGGCCATCCCGAAGTCTATATCATGATCATCCCGGGGTTCGGCATGATTTCCCAAGTAGTTTCGACCTTTTCGAAGAAGCCGATCTTCGGCTATCTCGGCATGGTCTATGCGATGGTATCGATTGGAGTTCTCGGCTCGGTGGTGTGGGCCCACCACATGTTCACGACCGGGATTTCGGTCGATGCGCGTGCCTATTTCACCGCAGCAACGATGGTCATCGCGGTGCCGACCGGGGTTAAGATCTTCTCATGGATCGCGACCATGTATGGCGGCTCGATTGAGTTCAAGACGCCAATGTTGTTCGCATTGGGTTTTATCTTCCTGTTCACGATCGGCGGCGTCACCGGCGTCGTTCTCGCCAATGCCGGCGTGGATTTTTCGTTGCACAACACCTACTATGTCGTCGGACATTTCCACTACGTGTTGTCGCTTGGAGCAGTGTTCTCATTATTCGCCGCGTTCTATTACTGGATAGGGAAGATGTCGGGGCGGACCTATAATGAAAGGTTCGGACAGATCCATTTCTGGACGACGTTCATTGGCGTCAACCTGACCTTCTTTCCAATGCACTTTCTCGGAGCGGCCGGCATGCCGCGGCGCTTGGCGGATTACCCCGATGCGTTCGCCGGGTGGAACATGATCGCGTCGCTCGGCTCGTTTATCTCTTACGCCTCCACGCTATTCTTCGTCTTTATCGTGTTTCACACCTTGTTCGCCGGGCGCCGGGTCGGGGCCAATTATTGGGGCGAGGGGGCGACAACGCTCGAATGGAAAGTGTCCTCGCCGCCGCCATTCCATAGCTACGACGAACTGCCGGTTATTGCTTAGCGGGTGGTTTGCCGGAGAAGGACCGTCTTCTTGTCCGAATTGTCTGCAACCCCGCCAGTGGTAGCTCTGCGTCTGGCGGCGGCATCGACCACGCGTGTCGGCGACTATATTGAGCTTCTCAAGCCGCGGGTCATGTCGCTCGTGGTCTTTACCGGACTGGTCGGGCTCGTTGTCGCACCGGGACATCTTCATCCGGTCCTCGCCGCGGTGGCGATGCTGTGCATCGCGGTCGGCGCCGGCGCCGCGGGCGCCCTCAACATGTGGTACGACCGCGACATCGATGCGATCATGCGCCGCACTGCCGGCAGGCCGCTGCCGACGGGCAGGATGATGCCGGGCGAGGCGCTCGGCTTTGGCGTCGTCCTGGCGGTCGGCGCGGTGCTGATCATGGGGCTCGCGGTCAACTGGTTGGCGGCCGGGTTATTGGCGCTAACCATTTGCTTTTATGTCTTCGTCTACACGGTCTGGCTCAAGCGGCGGACCCCGCAAAACATTGTCATCGGCGGCGCTGCGGGCGCGTTCCCGCCGCTGATCGGCTGGGCGGCCGCCACCGGCGACATCGGCTGGGGGGCCATCGCACTGTTTGCGATCATCTTTTTTTGGACCCCGCCGCATTTCTGGGCACTCTCGCTCTATCGCACAGACGATTACGCAAAAGCCGGCGTGCCGATGCTGCCGGTCGTGGCTGGTCCGCGCGAAACCAGGCGCCAAATGCTGCTCTACACCCTTGTGCTGTGGCCCGTAAGCCTGGCACCTTGGGCGGCAGGGATCGCGGGCGCGTTCTACGGCGCGTCGGCGCTGGTTTTGAGTGCGTTCTTCACGGGTTTGGCGATCCGGGTGTGCCGTGATGAGCGCGCGCGCAGCGCGCGCATGATGTTTGGCTTTTCGCTGCTCTATCTGCTGCTGATCTTCAGCTTGGTACTGATCGATCATGCCGCGGCGGGGCCGGCCTGGGGAGGTTGGCCGTGACGACGATGGACGACGGGGAACACGAGCGCGAACGAACAATCCGCGCGCGCAACCGAGCTCTTCTCGCCGTGCTCGCAGTACTGGCGGCACTGCTATACGCCATCACGATTGTGCGGATCGCGGGCTAAATCGTGACGACCTCGCGCAAGCCGACGGCTTTAGTGCGACAGCGGCGACGCTTCGGGGCGACTGTGCTGATGCTTGGCTCGGTCGTTGCCGGCATGGTCGGAATGTCCTTTGCTTCGGTGCCGCTCTATCGCATCTTTTGCGCGGAAACCGGCTATGGCGGCACGACCCAGCGCGCCGAGAAGCCGCCGAGCAGGGCCGCGGCGGCGCTGGTTACGGTTCGCTTCAATGCCGAGACGGCACCCGGCCTTGGATGGGAATTTCGCCCGCTGCAGAACGCGGTAACCGTCCATCCGGGCGAGCAGCGGCAAATCTTCTATCGCGCGGTCAACAACACCGCGGCGCCAATCACCGCACGCGCGGTCTATAATGTGACGCCTTACAAAGTCGGAATATATTTTGACAAGCTGCAATGCTTCTGCTTCAGCGATCAGACGTTGACCCCGGGACAAAGCGTCGATATGGGCGTGTCGTTCTTCGTCGATCCTGATATTCTAACTGATCCCGACACCCGCGAGGTGCGCTCGATCACCTTGTCCTACACGATGTTCCGGGCGGCGGATGCGGGGTCTCCCAGCGCTCAAACCGCACCGGCTCCGCTCGAACCGGTGGGTTCCGCGAATTGATCCACTGAGGCCCGAACCGATGAGCGAGACGCACGTGGCGCACGCTGCGCATGCAGCACCAAAGCACCCCTATCATCTGGTCGATCCCAGCCCCTGGCCGCTCCTCGGCGCGGTTGCCTCCGGTCTGGCCTTCGGCGGCGGCATCCTCTATCTGCACGGCAACAACTGGACGCTGATGATCATCGGCATCCTCTGTATTCTGGCGATTATGGCCGTGTGGTGGCGCGACGTGATCCGCGAAGCCACCTTCCAGGGCTATCACACCCCGATCGTGCAGCTCGGCCTGCGCTACGGCATGGCGTTGTTCATCGCCTCGGAGGTGATGTTTTTCGTCGCCTTCTTCTGGGCGTTCTTTTCGTCGAGCCTATTTCCGGTTGGCGGAGTGTGGCCGCCCAAGACCATCCATCCCCCGGCACCCTTTGAATTCCCGTTTCTGCTGACATTAGTCTTGCTGCTGTCGGGCACTACGGTCACTTGGGCGCATCACTCCTTGATTGAGGGCGATCGCAGCGGGTTGTTGCGCGGCTTGACGGTGACCGTACTGCTTGGCCTGTGCTTCACGGGCCTCCAGGCCTACGAGTACAGCCACGCGGAGTTTCACTTCACCGGTGGCATTTATCCGTCGACCTTCTTCATGGCGACCGGATTTCACGGGTTCCATGTCATTATCGGCACGACCTTCCTCGCGGTGTGCCTATGGCGGGCGTGGCTCGGGCATTTTAAACCCGATCATCACTTCGGGTTTGAGGCAGCCGCCTGGTATTGGCATTTCGTCGATGTGGTTTGGCTTTTTCTCTTTACTTGCATTTATTGGTGGGGTGAAGGGAGCGGCGGCGCCGGGCCGGCCGGCTGATCCACCGGTGCCGACAACAGGCGCTCCCGTCGTCACTCCGCTTCGCCGAGAGCTCGGCACCACGCCACCGACTTGATACCCGGGTCTGCTCATGGCCGCATGACCCGGTTTCGTCCGCTGTTCTGGCCGACCGTTTTCACGGTGCCGGTCATGCTGCTGTTGCTCGGCCTCGGCTCCTGGCAGATCGAGCGGCTCTTCTGGAAGCGCGAGCTGATCGCGCAGCGCCAGGCGGCAGTGACGGCGGCCCCGGTCACCGTACCGCGCACCCTGGCGGAAGCGCGCGGGATGGAGTTCCACCATGTCACCGACGAGGGCGTCTACCTGCACGACAAGGAGATTTTTCTCGGCGCCACGTCGGAGGCGGGCAGAAATGGTTACCAAGTGCTGACGCCGCTCCAGGAACCCGGAGGCCGCATCGTCTTTGTCAATCGCGGGTTCATTCCCGCCGAGCTCAAGAATCCGGCGAAGCGGTCCGCCGGCGAGATCGCGGGTATCGTCCGAGTACAAGGTTTGCTGCGGCTCCCGCCGGCCGAAAAACCGGCTTGGTTCTTGCCGGATAATCGCTCCGACTTGAATTACTGGTTCTGGGTCGACCTTCCGGCGATGGCTGCGGCGGATCAGCTCGATCGGGTCGCGCCCTTTTATATCGATGCCGACGCGACACCGAACCCGGGAGGCTGGCCACGGGGCGGCGTCACCCGCCTCGAGCTGCCGAACGACCACCTTCAATATGCGATCACGTGGTTTTCCCTGGCGGTTGCGTTAGCCGTCATCTATTTCCTCTATCTCCGCCGCAACGCGGGGTTGGGATGACCGCCTATCGTCAGTTGGAAAGGCGATTTCGCCGGATTGGCGCGATCGAGGAAGCAATCTCGGTGCTCCACTGGGACACCGCGGCTATCATGCCTGCGGGCGGGGCAGGGGCCCGGGCGGAGCAGCTGGCGACCTTGCGTGTCCTCACCCACGAGCACCTGACCACCCCGGAGCTCGGCGACCTCCTGGCCGAGGCCGAGATGGAGAGCGACGCGCTCGACGGCTGGCAGCGGGCCAATTTGCGCGAAATCAGCCGGCGCAGGGTCCATGCGGCCGCGCTGCCGGGTACGCTTGTCGAGGCCGAGTCACGGGCCTGTTCCGAATGCGAGAAGGTGTGGCGCGCGGCCCGCCAGGAGAACGACTTCGCTGCGGTGCTGCCGTTACTACAGGAGGTGCTGCGCCTGCAGCGCGAGATCGCCGCCATCAAAGGCAAACGCCTGGGGAAGAGCCCCTATGAGGCCCTGCTAGATCAGTACGAGCCCGGCGGGTCGGTCGCGACGATCGACCGCCTGTTCGGTGAAATCGCCAGTTTCCTGCCGGATCTGCTCGAAGCCGCCCTGACCCGCCAGGCGGCTCTGCCGCCGGTGCCGTCCCTTGCCGGTCCGTTTCCGATCGAGCTGCAGCGGCGGCTCGGTATGCGGCTGATGGAGTGCATCGGCTTCGATTTCGCGCATGGCCGGCTCGATATCAGCGCCCATCCGTTCTGTGGCGGCATCCCCGACGACGTGCGGATCACCACACGCTATGACGAGGGTGATTTTGCGCGCGCGTTGATGGGAATTCTGCACGAGACCGGCCACGCTCTCTACCAGCGCGGTCTTCCCGCCGCGTGGCGGCTGCAGCCGGTCGGCCGCGCCCGCGGGATGGCGGTTCACGAGAGCCAATCCTTGCTGCTGGAGATGCAGGTTTGCCGCAGCCGCGCCTTCCTGAGCTTCGCGGCGCCGATCTTGCGCGAGGCTTTTGCCGGCGACGGGCCGGGCTGGGATGTCGAGGCGCTCTATCGCCGGCAGATCCGCGTCCAGCGTAGCTTGATCCGGGTCGATGCCGACGAGGTAACCTACCCCGCGCACGTGATTCTGCGCTATCGCCTCGAGCGGGCGATGATCGCTGGCGACCTTGAGCCGGCGGATCTCCCCTACGCTTGGGCCGAGGGGCTGCACCAATTGCTCGGCGTTGCGCCGGCGAACGATCGCGAAGGCTGCCTGCAGGACATCCATTGGTATGACGGGGTCTGGGGCTATTTCCCGACCTATACGCTCGGCGCGCTGATCGCCGCACAGCTCTTCGAAGCCGCTCGCGCAACCATCCCGAATGTGTTCGAGGCGATAGCCGCGGGCGAATTTTGCCGGTTGCTCGGCTGGCTACGCGAACAGATACATTCGAAAGGCTCGCTGCTGACGACGGCGGAACTCGTCGAGAATGCCACGGGCCGGCCGCTCGGGACGGCAAGTTTCGAGCGCCATCTGCGTGATCGTTATCTGGGTTAGCGCAACCACCCGGGAGCCGAAGCGTTTACCGGGACGAAGCAACAGGTTTGGGGGATGCCGTGTTCGACAATGCCGAGAAGGTGGAGGCTTGGGGCGCCGATCGTCATGCTGCGCTGGAGCGGTTCGCCGGCATACGGCGCGAGAGCGAAGCGCTGACGGCCAGCCTGACGCCCGAAGACCAGTCGATCCAGTCGATGCCCGACGTCAGCCCGACGAAATGGCATCTCGCGCATACAACCTGGTTTTTCGAGACCTTCATCCTGACCCGGTTCGATGCCGATTACCGGGTGTTCGACCCGGCCTTCGCCTACCTGTTCAATTCGTATTACGAGGCCGCCGGCCCGCGTCATCCGCGACCCGAGCGCGGGCTCTTGTCGCGTCCGGCAATCGATGTCGTCGCCGCCTATCGCGACCATGTCACCGCCGCGATGACCCGGTTCGCCGAGGAGGCGCCCGCGGAAGCCTGGCGTGAGGCCGCACCCCTTGTCGAGCTCGGAGTTCAGCATGAGCAGCAGCATCAGGAGCTGATCCTGATGGACATCAAGCACGTCTTTTCGGCCAACCCGTTGCTGCCGGCCTATCAGGCGCCCCGGCCCCAGGTGAGGGGATCGGCAACGCCGCTCGCCTGGATCGATTTCGCCGGCGGACTCGCCGAAATCGGGCATCAGGGGGAGGCTTTTGCCTTCGATAACGAGAACCCTCGCCACAAGGTATGGCTCGAACCGTTTCGCCTGGCCACCCGGCCGGTCACCTGCGGCGAATATCTCGGCTTCATCGAGGCCGGCGGCTACCAGAGGCCGGATTTCTGGCTCTCCGATGGCTGGGCGACCGTTCACCAGCAAGGCTGGGAGGCGCCGCTCTACTGGTTCCGCGAAGACGGCGAGTGGTCGATCTTCACGCTGTCCGGCCGCTCTCGACTGAACCCGATCGAACCCGTTTGCCACATCAGTTTCTACGAAGCCGACGCCTTCGCCAAATGGGCCGGGAAGCGCTTGCCGACCGAAGCGGAGTGGGAGGTCGGCGCGACGGGCCTGCCGGTGGCAGGCAATTTTGCGGACAGCCGGCATTTTCACCCTCGCGCCGACGGACCGGTCGCGCCCGCGGGTGCCCAACCGGTTCCGCGCCAGATGTTCGGCGATGCGTGGGAATGGACCGCGAGCCCCTACACTCCCTATCCCCGCTTCCGCGCGGCCGCCGGTGCCGTCGGCGAATATAACGGTAAGTTCATGTGCAATCAGATGGTGCTGCGGGGCGGCGCCGCGGTGACCCCGGCCGGGCATGTTCGGCCCACCTACCGCAATTTCTTTCCGCCCTCGGCGCGCTGGGCCTTTGCCGGGTTGCGGCTGGCGGAGGACCTCGCATGACCAAGAGCGCGCGCTTTACGTTTCATGATTTGGCTCCCGGCGAGGAGAGCTTTCGCGATGCCGTGCTCAAGGGGCTCGGCGGCGCGCGCAAGGCGATCCCGTGCAAATTCTTTTACGACGCGCGCGGGTCGGCCTTGTTCGAAGCGATCTGCCGCCTGCCGGAGTACTATCCGACCCGCACCGAGATCGCGATTCTTGGAGAGAAGGCGACCGAGATCGCCGCACGGATCGGCCCGCACACCCGACTGATCGAATTCGGCAGCGGCGCCAGCACCAAGGCGCGCATCCTGTTGCGGGCGCTCGATCGGCCGGCGGCTTACGTGCCGGTCGACATCTCGCGCGAGCATCTACGCGACGCCGCCGTCAGCCTCGCCGAGGACTTTCCGGCGGTGCCGGTAGTTGCCGTCTGCGCCGACTACACCCGAGCCTTCCCGCTGCCGCCGTTACCGGGTCCGAGCGGCAAGCGGGTCGGCTTCTTTCCCGGCTCGACGATCGGCAATTTCGAGCCGGATGGCGCGGTGGACTTCTTGGCCAATTATGCGCGCATTCTCGGACCCGGGGGCGAGATGCTGATCGGTGTCGATCTCAAGAAAGATCCCGAGATCCTCGAGGCTGCCTATGACGATCGGGCCGGAGTGACCGCCGAGTTCAACCTCAACCTCCTCGTGCGCATCAACCGAGAGCTCGACGGCGATCTCGATATCGGCCGGTTCGAGCACGTCGCCTTCTATAACGAGACCGAAGGGCGGATCGAAATCTACATCCGCAGCTTGGCCAATCAGGAGGCATGGATCGCCGGCAAACCGATCCTCTTCGCCAAGGGCGAACTGATCCACACCGAATACTCATACAAATATTCGGTCCCGGAATTCCGCGCGTTGGCGGCACGGGCGGGCTTTCGCGCGGTCGAGACCTGGACCGACCCGGCCGCGCTGTTCAGCGTCCACTATTTCCGGCTGGGGTGATTCCTCACGCGGTGGCGGCGCCGTCGACCGGGAGTGCGGCGCCGGAGACGAACGAGGCCTCGTCCGAGATCAGAAAGAGAGCGGCGTTGGCGATCTCCTCGGGCTTGCCGGTGCGGCCCATTGGGTTCTGCCGGCCGCGTAGGGCGACCAGCGCCTCCCTGTCCTGACCGGCGGTGCGCTGCTGGTCAGGCCGGGCGACAAAAACGCGCAGCATCGGCGTATCGATCGGGCCCGGGCAGATCGCGTTGACCCGGATCTTCTCCGGCGCGAGGCGCTTGGCAAGCGAGCGGACAAACCCGACGACGCCGAACTTGGCCATCGAATAGACCGGGCTGAAGGCCGAGCCGTGGATGCCCGAGGTCGAGGCGGTGTAGAGCAGGCTGCCGCCGAGGCGCGCCCGGATCTCGGGGATCGCCGCCTCGGTGGTCACCAGCACGGTACGCAGGTTGAGGTCGATCGCGACCTCGAAATCTGCCATCTCGATCCCCTCGATCGAGGCGGGGCCGGGGTGGCCGACATGGTTCCACACGAAATCGAGCCCGCCGAAGGCATTGGCCGTGCGGCGTACGATATTGCGGGCGAAATCGTCTTGGCGCAGATCGCCGACGAGGCCGAGCGCGCGGCCGCCCGCGGCGGTGATCTCCCCGACGACGGCCTCCACTCCCGCCTGATCGATGTCGACCACCCCGACCGCGGCACCCTCGCGGGCGAAGCGCAACGCGCCCGCCCTCCCCATCCCGGAGGCCGCCGCCGTGACGATGCCGATCTTGCCGTCGAGCCGCATGGGTTTTCTCCTTCCTCCCGCTGAAGATCCCCGACCAGGAGCTTAACCCTGATACGCCCGCACCCCAATCGTCTGCCGCCTGCGCTGAGGGATCCACACATTTTCTGACCGGCCCGTTTCGAACAGGCCCCGCTGTTTTTCCTGTTTTTGCAGGAAATTATCAGCGACAGGCCGCTCCTGATCCGCAGGAATCCTCCGAACAGCTGTCTGGCCGCGCGAGTAAGGAAGACTGATCACCGTCGGCAAACTTTACAGGCATAGCAGACTTGTAATCATACAGGTCGCCTCTCGCGGCGGTTGCACGGCCGGAGATAATGGTTAAACCTCAATCGGTTAACAAGTCTGGTTTCAAAGAGGTCAGTCGCAAATTGCTTGATCTCACCCGTTAGAGGGTGTCGGAAAATTTTACACCGACAGGGGCGGGTCCCTAAAATATGGTTGTAAAACAAGGAGGTAGAGTGTTGGCGCGGATTTTGCTGCGAATTAAGCACCCTATACGAACGGTCAAAAGTGGGAGAGGACTTATGAAACGTTTGCTTTTCGCAGCCGCAGCTCTTGGTCTGCCCGGGATGATAGGCACGGCGAGCGCTGCAGTGATAGACTCCACCACCGTAACGATCTGGAATGCAGCCACTCCCGGCGCGACGGACACTTCGATCAGCCAGCAGGGACTGCCGACGGCGGTAGGGTTATTCGGAGGCCCGCTGCCACTGGTGGCGGCGAGCACCCCCTTCACGTCTCCGATCAACTACGATGACACGACCCTCAATACGATCCCGGGCTTCTTTGCCTCTGATACACCAGCCGCGCCAACTCCGGCGACCTGTACTTCAACTGCGTGCCTGACCAATCCGCTGAGCTTGGGAGGTTTCGCGCAGGCAACAGTTATGCGATTCACGTTTACGGAAACTACAGCGGAGACCTTCACTGCCACTCATGACGATGGCATCAGCCTGTTCGTCGCGGGGACCGAAACCACAACCTGCACGATCGCCAGCTGTCCCGGCGATCTGTTGCCGACGTCGGCGGCTGAACCCACGAGCGCCGAACTCAGTTCGGTCACCATTGGGCCGGGTACCTATGATCTATGGTATGCGGAGGTCAACGGCATTCCCGCCGTCTTGGAAGCCACCTCAACCCCGCTCGTTCCGGAACCCGCTTCGCTGACGCTGCTCGGCTCGGCGCTGATCGGTCTGGGTTGGATCGTCGGCCGTCGCCGCAAGGCTGTGTAAAAAAAACCGACACAGTCGAAACTCCGGGCGCGGCTTCGGGCGCCGTCCGGCCTCCCCTCTCCTGCGACTGCTTCACGGAGGGATGGCGGGATGCCTCGACCCTGACGGCACCACCGACCCATGCCGTTGTCCTCTCTCTGGCAGTCGAGGGGCCGGAGTGGGTCGAGGAGCGACCTACGGCTCTCTGAGCCGGAGGGCGCCATCGGTCTGATTACCACTGGCCCGCCTGGGGGAGGGAAGGGAGCGGGCGAATCGCCGGAATCAGGCAGCTAACGGTTGCGGCGGCGCCGTCGAACTGCTAAGAACCATTCCATGGCTCGCTTCGCGCAATCAACAGCTTGGTGGTGGCCCGTCTGAAACGGGCGGCCATCGTTTTCCTTTCCGATAGAGGCCGCCGCGGAAGCACCGGGCGGCCTTCGCAGTTTCAAGAGCGGACGTTCCCGGATCTCCCGCCGCAGCCATGAGCCAGAGGGGATCCAAATGCAGCTCGAGAGCTACCTGACCGAGGGCGGCATCCGCATCCGGCGCGAGATCAGCAACCGCCCCTACCGCCCGGCCGACAATGCGCTCGCCGATGCGCTCGACACGAGACGCGGCGTCCTCTTTTCGTCGAGCTTCGAGTTTCCCGGCCGCTACACGCGCTGGGACATGGGTTTTGTCGATCCGCCGCTGGTGTTCACCGCGCGCGGCCGCCGGTTTTCGATCGACGCGCTGAACCGGCGCGGCCGCATTCTGTTGGAGCCCATCGCGGGGGCAGTCACCGGTCTCGCGGAGACCAGCGTGGAACGAACCGGCGACGACCGTCTCTCAGGTGAAATCCGCGAGACCCGAGAGCGCTTCCCCGAGGAGAGCCGCAGCCGGCAGCCGTCGGTATTCTCGGTGCTGCGCGCGCTGATCCATCTGTTCGGAAGCTGCGAAGATCAGCATCTCGGGTTTTACGGCGCCTTCGGATACGATCTGGTCTTCCAGTTCGAGCCGATGCAACTGCGCCTGCCGCGCCCCGACGATCAGCGCGATCTGATTCTCTATCTGCCCGACGAGATCCTCGTCGTCGACCATATGCGGCAGTCGGCGGCGCTTCACCGCTACGAGTTCGAAATGGCCGGTGTCTCGACGACCGCTCTGCCGCGCTCGACCGCACCCGATCCTTACCGTCTCGACCGCGAGGCCGCCACCCGGCCGAGCGAGAGCGATCACGGACCGGGCGAATATGCGGCCCTCGTTGAGCGCGCCCGGGCCGCCTTTGCGCGCGGCGATCTCTTCGAGGTGGTGGTCGGCCAGCTCTTTGCCGATGCCTGCGGGGATCTGCCGAGCGTCATCTTCCATCGGCTGCGCCAGGCCAATCCAGCCCCTTACGGCGCGCTGATCAACCTCGGCGAGGGGGAATTCCTCGTCGCCGCCTCGCCCGAGATGTATGTGCGGGTCGAAGGAAGGCGGATCGAGACCTGCCCGATCAGCGGCACGATCGCCCGCGGCCGCGACCCAGTCGAGGACGCCGAGCGCATCCGCGAGCTGCTTAATTCGACAAAGGACGAGAGCGAGCTGACGATGTGCACCGACGTCGATCGGAACGACAAATCACGGGTGTCGGTGCCCGGCAGCGTGCGTGTCATCGGCCGGCGGCAGATCGAGCTCTACTCGCGCCTGATCCACACCGTCGACCATGTCGAGGGCATGCTCGCCGAGCCGTTCGATGCGCTCGACGGCTTTCTGAGCCACGCCTGGGCGGTCACGGTGACCGGCGCGCCGAAGCTCTGGGCGATCCGCTTTATCGAAGAGGAGGAGCGCTCGTCCCGCCGCTGGTACGGTGGTGCGATCGGGCGTGTCACCTTCGACGGCAACATGAACACCGGGCTGACCCTGCGCACGATCCGTATGAAGGATGGCGTGGCCGAGGTCCGCGCCGGCGCCACCTTGCTCTACGACAGCGATCCGCAGGCCGAGGAAGCGGAAACCCGCCTGAAGGCCGCCGCCATGTTCACCGCAATCCGCGGGCCCGCCGCGGCTGCCGCCCGCGCGCAGCTCCCGACCGCGGCCAGCCGCGTCTGGAAGGTGCTGTTGATCGACCATGAGGATTCGTTTGTTCACACCCTGGCCAACTACATTCGGACGACCGGCGCCGAAGTCGTGACGATGCGCCCGGAGCTGGCGCGCGCGGAGATGCGCCAAAGGGCCGAGCCCGACCTCGTGGTGCTGTCGCCGGGGCCGGGCCGGCCGACGGATTTCGCGATGGCCGCAACGCTCGATCTGGTGGTGCGGCGTGGTCTCCCGGTGTTCGGGGTCTGTCTCGGCCTACAGGGAATCGTCGAATATTTCGGCGGCGCGCTCGACGTGCTGGATGTCCCGGTGCACGGCAAGCCGTCGTTGGTCAGGGTGCTCGGCGGGCGACTGCTGCGCGGCCTGCCGCGCGAGTTCACGGTGGGCCGCTATCATTCCCTCTACGCCCGCCGCAGCACCTTGCCGCCGGTGCTCTCGGTCACCGCAGAAACCGAGGATCGGGTGATCATGGCGATCGAACATGCCGACTTGCCGATCGCCGCCGTCCAGTTTCACCCCGAGTCGGTGATGACCTCGCCGAGCGAGATCGGGATGCCGATCATCGCCTCGGTGCTGTCCGGTCTCGCCCCTCCCTAACTCCGACCACCTGTAAGACCTGGAAAACAGGGTGAATTATCAATTCCGCACAAACCATAATCCCGCGCTGCGACGCCAACCTCAGCCAAATACCCGCTAAGAGCTGCAATCTCGCCGGCCGAGACAACGGCACCAACGTAGCCGTCCGGGCGGACCAGCACCAAGTCTCCGGGCGAGACGCCATAGGCATCGCGCATGTGGCCGCCATCATCGATGATCTCGCCGCGCGGGCCGATGGTATGGCTGCGAAGGCCGGCGCGCGGTGGAACGATCGAGGCGGGATCGACATCGTATCCCAGCAAGGTCCAGTGTGGACCTTGGAAGAGCGTGAACAGCCGCGTCGGCTGCCCCGCCGCACCGCGAACGGGTGCATCCGGCGCGCGATCGCCGGCGAGGATGCCGCCGCCGCGTTCCGGCTTCTCCATCGCCAGAGAAGATCCCGGATAGCCGAGGTCGAGTTGGTGGAACTCGCGGCCGCGGCGCATGGAGCCCCGTTTTGCCGCTTCGAGCGTTCTGGTGGCGAGGCCGAGCATCTCGGCGGCGATCGGCCGCCGTTCCTCCTCATAGGTCGCGAGTAGGCGTTCCGGCGCGCCGGCGAGCACGGCGGCCAGCTTCCAGCCGAGATTGTAGGCATCCTGGACGCTCGTATTGAGGCCCTGGCCGCCGGTCGGCGGATGGGTGTGGGCCGCATCGCCCGCCAGGAAAACGCGACCGACCCGATAGCGATCGGCGAGGCGCGCGTGCATGTTGAACGCCGAGGCCCACGAGACCGAGCGAATCACGATGTCCCGGCGACCGGTCCGCGTGGCGACGATCTCAGTTAGCCCCTCGGCGGAAAGATCGACATCGCCTTCAAGAGGAATGGGCGCCTGCACCTGAAACAGATCGGTACCCATGAGGGGACACAGCATGATCTCCTGTCCCGTCGACCCCACCTTGAACCGGTGCCACGCGTCCCTGCCAAGTCCCTCCAGGATCACGTCGGCGACGACCGCGCGCGCATCCAGAGTCTCGCCGGGGAAGCCGATGTCGAGCGCTTGCCTCACAAAACTCCGGCCGCCGTCGCTGCCGACGAGATAGCGGGCCCTGACGGTTTCCTCGCCAATCGGACCGGCGATGCGCGCGGTAACGCCCTCGGGGTTCTGCGCGACACCTGTCAATTCGCGGCCAAACTCCGGGTGATGGCCGAGTTCGGCCAGACGCTCGCGCATCACGCCCTCGGTCAGGAATTGCGGAAGCATCAGCGGCATCCGATAGGGCTCGGCTGGCGTCGGGTCGCCATGCTTCGTCATCGCCGAGTCCTCGTAGCTGCCGTCGTCGC
Organism: uncultured Alphaproteobacteria bacterium; assembly: GCA_963796155.1. Classification (GTDB taxonomy): domain Bacteria; phylum Pseudomonadota; class Alphaproteobacteria; order ATCC43930; family CGMCC-115725; genus AP-15. The sequence continues at coordinate 124,139 of CAWCKT010000019.1, forward strand.
GATACACCCGATGCGGCGGATAAAGGCCGCCGCCGGCGACGAGCCGGTCGACGATGCCCAGGTCCTCGAACACTTCCAGGCTGCGCGGCTGGATGCCCTTGCCGCGCGAGCCGCGGAACGGGTCTTTCATCTTATCGATCAGCCGGAAGGCGACGCCCCGCCGGGCGAGGTCGATTGCCAGCGTGAGGCCCGCCGCCCCGGCGCCGCAAATCAGGACATCGGTGGTGGAATTTTGCGGCACTGCCTGCTCCGTGATATGTGTATAATGCACATATATGGCGGAGGCGTGGATGCCGTCAAGGAATAAGGTGCAAAATACACATATACATCAGGTGATGCGGCGATTGCATGGCGCGCTCGTCGATCTGGTCGGGGTGATCAATCGGCCGCAAGCCGACATGATCCTGCTGCGGGAGGCCGGCCTCGCGCTCGACCGGGCGCTCTTTCCGCTGCTGGTGGTCATCGAGCGGCGGGGGCCGATCGGCGTGGGTGAGCTGGCGGATCGGGCCGGGCGTGACTACACGACCGTCAGTCGCCAGGTGGCGAAGCTGGAAAGCCTCGGGCTCGTCGCGCGACGGACAAGTCCGGCCGACCGACGCGTCAACGAGGCGGTCGTTACCGATAAAGGGCAGGCGATGACGGACGCTATCGACGTAGCACGCGAGCGCTTGGCGACGTCGATACTGGCGGCATGGAGTGAGCAGGATCTCGACGACCTGACACGTCTGCTGCGGAGATTCGCCGACGATTTGATGGCAGGGACGAGTAATACTGGAGAGACTTGAACGGCAAAGCCTATTCATAGCCTTTGCTGGTTAATCAAGAATTTTGAAACATTGAAGGCCCGCTATCGACCCGAAGCGGTGAGGGGCGGGTGGGTGAGGGTGAGCCCGGCGCCGGTCAGAAGAGCCGGTCGAGCGCCTCGCGCCGGATTTCGACGGGGAAACGCCGGCGCAGGGCCTGGGTGAATTCCGCGCCGAGATCTGCGCGCATCGCCGCGGTAAGTTCACGCGAAAGGTCGGCCGTCTGGGTCTCCGACGGCGTTTCTTGGGCTTGCACCTCGTCGAGTTGGGCGACATAGGACCCGGTCGCGTCGGCGGCGGTGACGACCTCGCCGGGTTTGGCCGCGAACAGCTTGGCGACGAGCGCTGGCGATACCGCGTCGTCGCGGCCCGGCTGACGCCCCAAGGGCGGTGAGGTGGTGACCTTGAGCCCTTTCTCGGCGGCGACAGCGGCCAGCCGCGTGTCGCCCTTGACCGCCGCGGCAAGCTCGTCCGCGGTCTTAGCGACGGCTTCGCGCCGCTTGTCGGCCTGCCAGGCCGCAACGGCCTGATCCTTGACCTCGGCGAGCGGCTTGACCGCGGGAGGGGTCACTTTGCCGACGCGCACCGCGAAAATGGCGCCGTCGGGGCTCTCGGTCACACGGCTCGTCTGCCCCTCATCCGTCGCAAAGGCCAGCTTCAACACCTCGTCGGCCGGCAGCGGCAGTGTGACCGGTTTGCCCTCGGGGTCGTGGCCGCCGACATCTGCGGCGGCGACCTCGGTCGTCTTGAGCCCGAATTTCGCTGCCGCATCGTCAAGGGTCGCACCGCCCGCCAGAGCGTCGTCGACCTGATTGGCGACCTTGTAGACGCGATCCTCCGCCTCCTCGTGCGTCAATTCGGCCTCGAGCTTCGGCTTGGCCTGCTCGAAGGTCTCGGTCACCGCCGGCTCGATCTTGACGACCCGCAGGATGTGCCAGCCGAGCGGCGTCTTTATCGGCTCGCTCGGTTTGTTCAGCGGCAGATCGAAAGCGATGTCGGAAAGCACCCGCGGCATTTCCTCGCGCTTCATCAGCCCCAGATCGATCGTCTCCGGATCCTGTCCGGCGATCGTCGTCGCGACCTCTTTCCAGTCTTTGCCCGCAGCGAGTGCCGCCTCCGCCTCCTTGGCCTTCTCTTCGGACGGCGAGAGGATCTGTTGGACCTCGCGTTGCTCCGGGACCTGAAACTCGTCCTGGCGCTGGTCGAACTCGTCTCTCAGCTTCGCCTCGGGAACCTCGATGCCCTGGGCGATATCCGATGGGCTGAGGCTCGCCATGGTAAACCCGCGGTATTCGGGGGCACGGAAGAGATCCTGATGTCCGTCGTAGAACGCCGTGAGCTCGGCTTCGCTCGGCTGCCCGACATCTCCCGCGCCGGCGACCGGCAGGGCGACGACGTCCGCGATACGTTTCTCGTTTCGATACCGATAGAGCAGATCCGCCATTGATTGCGGCGCCGCGACCCCCAAGGTTATCGCCTGAACCAGATCGCTGCGCGGGATGTCGCGGCGCATCATTGCCACGAATTGGTCTTCGCTCAGATGGTTCTGGGCGAGCGCCGTGTCGAACAGGGCGCGGTCGAAGCGGCCGTCGGGCGTCCTGAAGCTCGGGTTGTTGGTGATGGCGCTGCGGATCACGTCGTCCGAAACGTCGAGCCGCAGCCGGGCCGCCTCCTGATCGAGCAGACTGCGGTCGATCAGCTCTTCGAGGACCTCGTCGACGACCCCGAGCTTTTTGGCCTGCTGGAGATCGATCGCGCTGCCAAACCGCGCGCTCAGCCGCTCGAGCGCCGGCCGCAGGGCCGCCTGCAATTCCTCGGCATGGATACTCTGGTCGCCGACGGTGGCGACCACGGTATCGGTCGTGCGGTTGCGGAAAATGTCGCCGATACCCCAGATCCCGAAGGTCAGGATCAGGAGACCGAAGAGAAGTTTGACGACGAAGGATCCCGCCCTGGAGCGGATCGCTTGGAGCATGGAGGCAAATGGCCTCTGTTTGACGGCCGGGCAGGTTGACCCGCCCGAATGCCGGTGTGATCCTGGGCCGAGATGATAGAGACGGGCCCATGGGGTCGCAACATGGCGGTTCGGACGAAACTTGTCGCCGGCAATTGGAAGATGAACGGGCTGCGCGAAGACGGCTCGGCGTTGGCTCGCAGCCTGGCGCAACGGGCGATCGCGGCGGGCGGCGACGGCCCCGCCTGTGAACTTCTCGTCTGCCCGCCAGCGACATTGCTGGCGACGGTTGGCGGCCTTCTCGCCGAAAGTAGAATCGCGCTTGGCGGGCAGGATTGCCACGCGGCCCCGAAGGGGGCTCATACCGGCGACATCAGCGCCGAAATGCTGGCCGATGCCGGTTGCACCCATGTCATCATCGGGCATTCGGAGCGTCGGCACGGTCACGGCGAAAGCGATGCCGTGGTGCGCGAGAAGGCCCTTGGCGCGTGGCGAGCCGGCCTGGTCGCGGTGCTCTGTGTGGGCGAGACGCGAGCGCAGCGCCAGGCCGGAAAGGCGCTCGACGTCGTCTCGGCTCAGCTCGCGGGATCGATCCCAAGCGGCGCCAATCCGGCTGATCTCGTCATCGCATATGAACCGGTGTGGGCGATCGGCACGGGACTGACCGCGACCCTGGAAGACATCGCGGCAATGCACGCCGGTATTCGCACCGGGCTGCCGGCGGGAACGCGGATCCTCTACGGCGGCTCGGTCAACCCGCAGAACGCCGCCGGGATCCTCGGGCTCGCCGAGGTCGACGGTGCGCTTGTCGGTGGAGCGAGCCTCGATGCCGAAAGCTTTTGGACGATTGCCCGGTGCTGTGTGTGAAACCGCGCGGTCGATGCTGGCCGCCCGCTTATGGAGCGACTAAGAGCCCGCCATGATCATTTTACTGTTTGCCGTGCACGTCCTGATCGCGATCGCCCTCATCGGCGTCATCTTGCTGCAAAAGAGCGAAGGGGGCGCACTCGGCATGGGCGGCGGTGGCATGTCGGGTTTTATGACAGGCCGTTCGACCGCGAATCTCCTGACCCGCGCGACGGCAATTCTCGCCGCCGCGTTCATGACGACCAGTGTGTTGCTGGTCGTCATGCACAATCGCGAGCACGCCCCTCAATCGATACTCGAACCGAGCACGCCGGCAGGGCCGGCCGCTCCCGTGGTCCCGGTTGCGCCGCCGCCGCAAACGCCGCCCGCGGAACCGGCGCAACCGAGCGCGCCGCTCGCGCGCTGAGCGAGCAATTCGCAATTCGCGCACCGGTGTAGGGCCAAGGCTCAGGATCGACACGCGAAGGGTTTCGCCGCGCCGCATTTACCTTTGGGATGCGGCCACCTGATGCTGTAGACTGAAATTCCATGACGCGGTTCATCTTCATCACCGGCGGCGTGGTTTCCTCTCTCGGCAAGGGTCTGACGGCTGCGGCACTCGGAGCGCTGCTCCAGGCACGCGGGTTCAGGGTCAGGCTGCGCAAGCTCGACCCCTACCTGAACGTCGATCCCGGGACGATGAGCCCCTATCAGCACGGCGAGGTGTTCGTCACCGACGACGGTGCGGAGACCGATCTCGATCTCGGCCATTACGAGCGCTATGTCGGGGTCGCCGCGCGGCGCAGCGACTCGGTCACGACCGGGCGTATCTATTCGACCGTGATCGGCCGCGAACGGCGCGGCGAATATCTCGGGGCTACGGTGCAGGTCATTCCGCACGTTACCGACGCGATCAAGGAGTACATCCAGGCCGATCTCGACGGTGAGGATTTCGTCCTTTGCGAGATCGGCGGCACGGTCGGCGACATCGAGAGCCTGCCCTTCCTCGAAGCAATCCGCCAGCTCGGCAACGAGCTCGGACGCGAGCGCGTGCTCTTCGTGCATTTGACCTTGGTTCCCTGGATTCCTTCGGCGGGCGAGCTGAAGACCAAGCCGACCCAGCACTCCACGAAGGAACTCCTCGGCCTTGGCATCCAGCCGGACATCCTGCTCTGCCGTTGCGATCGGCCGATCCCGCCGGCAGCGCGCAAGAAGATCGCGCTGTTCTGCAATCTTCGCGACAGCCGGGTCATCCCCGCCCTTGACGTCGACACGATTTACGGCGTCCCTGCCGCCTATCATCGGGAGGGGTTCGACCGCGAGGTCTGCCGCCATTTCGGTCTTGATGCCCCCGAGCCCGATCTCGAGCGCTGGGAGGCGATCGTCAACCGCATCCACAAGCCCGAGGGACAGGTCACGATCGCGATCGTCGGCAAGTACACGCATCTCCCGGACAGTTACAAATCCCTGGCCGAGGCGATGAGCCATGGCGGGATCGCCAACAATGTCGCGGTCAATCTCGACTGGATCGATTCTGAGATTTTCGAGACGGAAGCCGAAGCGGTCCGCAAGCTCGACGACGTTCACGGGATCCTCGTTCCCGGCGGTTTCGGTGAACGGGGCACTGAAGGCATGATCGAAGCCGCGCGGTTTGCGCGCGAACGTCGCCTCCCCTATTTCGGCATCTGCTTCGGCATGCACATGGCGGTGATCGAGGCCGCCCGCCACCTTGCGAAGCTCCCCGGGGCAGGCTCTACCGAATTCGGTCCGTGCGAGCATCAGGTGGTCGGGCTGCTGACCGAGTGGGTGCGCGGCAACACGCTGGAGCGCCGCGAGGCAACGGGGGATCTCGGCGGGACGATGCGGCTCGGTGCTTACGAAGCAATGCTGGCGCCCGACAGCCGGGTAGCGCAGATCTACGGCGCCACCCGGATCAGCGAGCGCCATCGCCATCGCTACGAGGTCAATATCGGCTACAAGCAGAGCCTGGAGGCGGTCGGTTTGCGGTTTTCAGGCATGTCGCCGGATGGCGTGTTGCCGGAAATCGTCGAGCTCCCCGATCACCCGTGGTTCATCGGCGTGCAATTCCACCCCGAACTCAAATCGAAGCCCTTCGAGCCGCACCCGCTCTTCACCTCGTTCGTGCGCGCGGCACTCGACCAGTCGCGCTTGGTTTGAGAGATTTCGATGGCGCCGGACATTGTACACCCGCGCCATGTCACAGTTGGCGAAATCACGCTCGGCAACGACCTGCCGCTGGTCTTTATCCTCGGACCGAACACGCTTGAATCGCGCGCGAATGCGCTCGAAACGGCGGCGGCGCTCGTCGAGATTGCGGCCAAGCTGAAGATCGGGCTGATCTACAAGACCTCCTTTGACAAAGCTAACCGCTCCTCGCTCCATGGCGCGCGTGGTCTCGGGCTCGCGGCGGGGCTGCCGATCCTTGCGGAAATACGCGAGATGACCGGGCTGCCGGTGCTGACCGATATCCATGCGCCGGAGCAATGCGCGCCGGTAGCGGAGGTCGTCGATATCCTGCAGATCCCGGCGTTTTTGTGCCGGCAGACAGATTTGTTGCTGGCCGCCGGACTCACCGGCAAAGCGATCAACATCAAAAAAGGCCAGTTTCTGGCCCCCTGGGACATGCGGCACGCCGCCGCCAAAATCGCCTCGACCGGCAACGAGCGGATTCTGTTGTGCGAGCGCGGCGCGAGCTTCGGTTATAGCACCCTGGTCGTTGATTTGCGGGCGCTGCCGATCATGGCGCAGACCGGCTACCCGGTGGTGTTCGACGCGACCCACGCGGTGGCGCAGCCGGGGGCTCTCGGGGACCGTTCGGGCGGCGAGCGCGAATTCGCCCCCGTTCTCGCCCGTGCCGCAGCCGCGGTCGGCGTCGCCGCGATGTTCATCGAAACCCACCAAGACCCAGATCGCGCCGGCACCGCCGAGACGGCGACGATGCTCCCGCTGAAATCGTTGCCGGCGCTCCTCGAAACCCTCGTCGCGTTCGACCGGCTGGCCAAAGGTGCGGCCGGCAGCGCCGCGGTGAGACCGCCATGACCGCGATCGTCGACATCCATGCCCGGGAGATCCTCGACAGCCGCGGCAATCCGACCGTCGAGGTGGATATCACCCTCGAGACCGGGACTCTAGGCCGCGCGGCTGTCCCCTCGGGCGCGTCGACCGGCGCGCATGAGGCGGTCGAAAAGCGCGACGGCGGCGCCCGCTTCGGCGGCAGGGGAGTGCGTCAGGCTGTCGAAGCGGCGAACGGCGAGATTTTCGACGCGCTCTCCGGCTTTGATGCGGAGGATCAGCTGGCGATCGATCGCGTGCTGGTCGAGCTCGACGGCACCCCGAACAAAGGCCGCCTCGGCGCCAATGCGATCCTCGGGGTCAGCCTCGCCTGCGCCAAGGCCGCCGCCGCCGAGACCGGGGTGCCGCTCTACCGCTACGTCGGCGGCGTTTTCGCCCGTACCCTGCCGGTCCCGATGATGAATATCGTCAACGGTGGGGTTCACGCCGACAATCCGATCGACATCCAGGAATTCATGATCGTGCCCGCCGGGGCAGCCTCCGCGAGCGAAGCAATTCGCGCCGGGGCGGAGATCTTCCACGCCCTGCGCAAGAAGCTGGCCGATGCCGGTCACAATACCAATGTCGGAGACGAGGGGGGGTTTGCGCCGAACCTCGCCTCGAGCGATGCGGCGCTCGGCTTTATCACACAGGCGATCGAAAGCGCCGGCTATCATCCGGGCGACGACGTGATGCTGGCTCTCGATCCCGCCGCGAGCGAATTTTACCGCGACGGCGCCTATCACCTTGCCGGCGAGGGAAAGACCCTCGATGCCGCGGGGCTCGTCGCGTACTGGGCCGATCTCGCGCGGCGCTATCCGATCGTGTCGATCGAGGACGGCATGGCCGAGGACGATTGGGAAGGCTGGAGCCTCCTCGCGCGCGAGCTCGGAGGTACCGTTCAGCTGGTGGGCGACGACGTGTTCGTCACCAATCCGCGCCGGCTGCGCGACGGTATCGAACGAAGCATCGCCAATGCCCTGCTCGTCAAGGTCAACCAGATCGGCACCTTGTCCGAGACGCTGGAGGCGGTCGAGATCGCCCAGCGGGCGGGTTGGGGCACGGTGTTCTCGCACCGCTCGGGGGAAACCGAGGATACGACGATCGCCGACCTCGCCGTCGCGACCAATTGCGGGCAGATCAAGACCGGATCACTGTCGCGGTCGGACCGGCTGGCCAAATACAACCAACTGATCCGAATCGAAGAGCAGCTCGGCGCCTCTGCCGTGTTCGCGGGTCGCTCGGCGCTGCGGCGCCTCGTCAAACCTTGGTCTCTACCCGCCGCGGCTGTTGACGACCCGCATCACAAGTGATTCTCTCGCGCCATGATCGTTTTGCGCGAATTGCGGCGGCGGGCGCGCTTCATACTTGGCCCGATTCTCGGAATCGCCCTGACCGGCTATTTTATTTACCACCTGATCGAGGGTGACCGTGGTTTCCTGGCCTGGTTGCGCTTGACCCGGGAGATCCGCGCTGAAAACGCCGGTCTCGAGGCGGTTCGGGCGCAGCGTGAAGCGCTCGATCTGAAGGTCTCGAACCTGAAGCCGGATCACCTCGACCCCGACCTGCTCGACGAACGGATTCGCGCGACCTTGAACCTGGTTGCGCCCGACGAGACCGTCATTATGCAGCCCGCGACCTCCCGTTGAGAGGGCGCCGTCGCGGCTCCAATAAGCCGTTTCCATGCTTCCGCGCGAGGTTGCAATGGGACGGATTTGCCAGCATGTTTCCGGGCAGAAGTTGGGGCTGCTTTCCGGCGGCCGCCCGGAGGAAGCGACATGCCAGTCAAACGCAAGACCGCGCCGGTGAAATTCGCCGAGGTTGGCGTCCTGCCGAGGGAGCTGCTCGGATACTATCGTGACATGCTGCTGATCCGACGCTTCGAAGAACGCGCCGGGCAGATGTACGGCATGGGGCTGATCGGCGGCTTCTGCCATCTCTATATCGGACAGGAGGCCGTCGTCGTCGGGATGCAGGCGGCACTTAAGGAGGGGGACACAATCGTCACCTCCTATCGCGATCACGGGCATATGCTCGCCTGCGGCATGGACCCCAAGGGCGTCATGGCCGAGTTGACCGGCCGCCGCGGCGGCTATTCGCACGGCAAGGGCGGCTCGATGCACATGTTCAGCCGGGAGAAGAACTTCTTTGGCGGGCATGGCATCGTCGGTGCGCAGGTGCCGATCGGCACCGGCCTTGCCTTCGCCCATCGCTATCGCGCCAATGGGGTGATCTCCGTCACCTATCTCGGCGACGGCGCGATCAACCAGGGACAGGTCTATGAGAGCTTCAACATGGCCTCGCTGTGGAAGCTGCCGATCGTCTACGTGATCGAGAACAATCGATACGGGATGGGGACGGCGATCGACCGCGCCTCCGCACGTACCGACCTCTTTCATCGCGGCACGGCCTATGGGATCCCGGGCGAGCAAGTCGATGGCATGAACGTGCTCGCGGTACATGAGGCCGGGCTCGCTGCCGCTGAGCACGCCCGGTCCGGTCAGGGGCCGATCATCCTCGAGATGCTGACCTACCGCTATCGCGGGCATTCGATGTCCGATCCGGCGAAAGTACCGCACCCGGGACGAGGTCAACCGGATGCGCACGGAGCACGATCCGATCGATCAGGCCCGCCGGCGCTTGCTCGAAGGCGGAACGACGCAGGCGGTGCTCAAAAAGATCGATGGCGAGGTTCGGGATCGCGTCGCCGCGGCGGCGCAATTCGCTCAGGACTGCCCAGAACCCGAACCGGCCGAACTGTGGACTGACGTGTTGGCCGACGCCTGACCCTTTTTGGCGAACCCGCCGGCAGGAGATTGCGCTAAGCGATGGCTACCGAAGTCCTGATGCCGGCATTATCGCCGACGATGACCGAAGGCAAGATCGCCCGCTGGCTCAAGAGCGAAGGCGAGCCGGTCCGGGCGGGAGACGTGCTCGCCGAAATCGAGACCGACAAGGCGACGATGGAGGTCGAGGCGGTCGACGAGGGTGTCCTCGCCAAGATTGTCATCCCCGAGGGAACCGAGCACGTCGCGATCAATACGCCGATTGCCGTGATCGCGGGAAACGGCGAAGACATCGGTGCGGCCGAGCAGACGGCGCGATTTCCCAAGGCCCGCCAGGAGGTGCGGGAGGAAGTTCGGCCGCCCCGGCTCCCGCCGGGCCCGGCGCCATCCGCCTTTCCGCGCAGCGCACTCACGGCCGAGCCCGAATACACCGGCAAGACCCAGACCATGACCGTGCGCGAGGCGCTGCGCGATGCAATGGCCGAGGAGATGCGGCGTGACGATACGGTGTTTCTGCTCGGCGAGGAGGTCGGCGAGTATCAAGGCGCATATAAGGTTAGTCAGGGCCTCCTTCAGGAATTCGGACCCGGGCGGGTGATCGACACCCCGATCACCGAGCAGGGCTTTGCCGGGCTCGGGATCGGTGCCGGCTTCGCTGGGCTTCGGCCGATCGTCGAATTCATGACCTTCAACTTTGCCGTGCAGGCGATGGATCAGATCATCAACTCGACCGCCAAGACCCGCTATATGTCGGGCGGCCAGATGAGCTGCCCGATCGTCTTCCGTGGGCCGAACGGCGTCGCCGCGCGGGTCGCCGCGCAGCATTCGCAATGCTATGCGAGCTGGTACGCGCATTGCCCGGGCCTCAAGGTGATAGCCCCGTTTACCGGGGCCGATCACAAAGGGCTGCTGAAGGCGGCGATCCGCGATCCCAACCCCGTCGTCTTTCTCGAGCACGAGCTCGTCTATGGCGAAAGCTTCGCCGTGCCGGAGGATCCCGAGTTCCTTGTCCCGATCGGCAAGGCGCGCGTCGCCCGGCCGGGCGAGCATGTCACGATCACCGCGTTCTCGCGCATGGTGAAGCTGGCGCTCCAGGCCGCTGAAGAGCTCCAGAAGGCCGGGATCTCGGCCGAAATCATCGATCTTCGCACCTTGCGGCCTTTCGACACCGCAACCGTCGTGGCCTCGGTCAAGAAAACCAACCGGATCGTTTCGGTCGAGGAGGGGTGGCCCTTTGCCGGGATCGGCGCGGAGATCGCGGCAAGCCTCATGGAAGAGTGCTTCGACTGGCTCGACGCTCCCGTCAAACGAGTCACCGGCAAGGACGTTCCGCTGCCTTATGCCGCCAATCTCGAGCGTCTTGCGCTGCCCCAAGTGGAGGACATCGTTGCGGCAGCGCGCGAGGTCGCCTACCGCTAGACCCCAAGAGAACGTCACCGCCAATTTGGTGATTCGGATATGCCGATCGAAATCCTGATGCCGGCCCTGTCGCCGACGATGACCGAGGGCAATCTCGCCAAATGGCTGAAAAAGGAAGGCGACGAGGTGCGTTCCGGCGACGTGCTCGCCGAAATCGAAACCGACAAGGCGACGATGGAGGTCGAGGCCGTCGACGACGGAAAGATCGGCAAGATTCTGGTTCCGGAAGGCGCCCAGGGGATCAAGGTCAACGAGCCGATCGCACTGCTGCTCGGCGAGGGCGAGGACGCTGCGGCCCTTGAGAAATTCGCCGAGGCGGTCCCCGGACCCGCACCGGCGGCACCGCCTTCGCAGGAGAGCGTGACGCCTGCATCGGCCGCACCGGCGGTACCCGCCAGGGAGCGCGGCAACGGGCGGATTTTTGCCAGCCCGCTCGCCCGTCGCATGGCGCAGCAGGCCGGTCTCGACCTTGGCACGATACGTGGCTCGGGGCCGCAGGGCCGCGTTGTTAAATCCGACATCGAGGCGGCCCTCTCGGCCGCTCGCGCGGCACCCATGGCGGCGGTGCCGATGGCCCGGCCGGCCGAGCCGACCGCGCCGGTGTTGTCCAAAGAGCGGGTGGCGGCGCTGGCCGGCAACCCGCCCTACACCGAGCGGCCGCTCAATGCAATGCGCCGAGCCATCGCCAGAAGGCTGACCGAATCCAAGCAGACCGTCCCACATTTCTATCTGACGATCGACTGCGAAATCGACGAACTGCTGAAGATCCGCGGCGAGCTCAACGCCAAATCAGATGCTTACCGGATTTCCGTCAACGACTTTGTGATCCGCGCCGCGGCTCTCGCCTTGCGGCAGGTGCCGGCGGCCAACGCCTCGTGGAGCGACGAGGCGATCCTGCTCTGGGATACGGTCGACATCGCCGTCGCCGTGGCGCTCGATGACGGCTTGATCACTCCGATCGTCAAAATGGCCGATCGCAAAGGCTTGGCGGCGATCGCCAACGAGACCAAGGATCTCGTCGCGCGCGCCCGAGCAGGCAAATTGAGGCTCGAGGAGTTTCAGGGCGGAACCTTCTCGATTTCCAACCTCGGCATGTATGGGGTGCGCGACTTCGCGGCGGTCATCAACCCGCCGCATGGCGGCATACTCGCGGTCGGCGCCGGCGAGCAGCGCCCGATCGTCAGGAACGGCGCACTGGCGGTTGCCACGGTGATGAGCTGCACGCTTTCCTGCGATCATCGGGCCGTCGACGGTGCGGTCGGCGCGCAGTTCCTGGCGGCTTTCAAAAAGCTCGTCGAGGACCCTCTAACGATGCTGCTGTGAGCGGCGCAGCGATGGCCGAGACGTCCTTCGATCTGATCGTGCTGGGCGGCGGGCCTGGCGGCTATGTCGCGGCGATCCGCGCCGCACAGCTCGGCATGAAAACCGCGATCGTCGAGCGCGACGAGCTGGGCGGCATCTGCCTGAACTGGGGCTGCATCCCGACCAAGGCATTGCTGCGCAGCTCGGAGATCTACCATCTACTCCATCGTCTCGACGAATTCGGCTTCTCCGCGAAGGATATCCGCTTCGATGCCGGGAAGGTCGTCGCGCGGTCGCGCGCCGTCGCCAAGCAGCTCTCCAACGGCGTCGCCTATCTGTTGCGGAAGAACAAGGTCGCTGTTTTCGACGGGCACGGGCGCCTCTCTGGAAATGGCCGGCTCGCGGTCGAGAAGGACGGCAACCCCGTTGCCGAGCTCAGCGCCGAGCATATCGTGCTGGCTACCGGCGCGCGGGCCCGCACATTGCCCGGGCTGGAGCCCGACGGCGAGCGGGTGTGGACCTACAAGGAGGCGATGGTGCCCTCGGCGATCCCGAAATCGCTGCTGGTTGTCGGCTCGGGGGCGATCGGGATCGAGTTCGCCAGTTTCTACCATGACATGGGGGCCGAGGTGACAGTGGTCGAGGTGCTCGACCGGGTGCTGCCGGTCGAAGACGAGGAGATCTCCGCCTTCGCCCGCAAGTCATTCGAAAAGCAGGGAATCAACATCCACACCGGCGCGCAAGTGACGGAGTTGGAACACGGCGGAAAAAATGTCACCGCCCGTATCGAAGGGGGAGGGGAGGGGGCCGGGATCACCGTCGAGCGCGTCATCCTCGCCGTCGGGATCGTCGGCAACGTCGAGGACATCGGGCTCGAAAATACCGGCGTCACCGTCGAGAGAACGCACGTCGTCGTCGATGAATGGCTGCGCACCGGCGAGCCGGGCGTCTATGCGATCGGCGATCTCGTCGGGCCGCCCTGGCTGGCGCACAAGGCGATGCACGAAGGCGTGATCTGCGTCGAACGCATCGCCGGGGTCAACGACGTGCACCCGCTCGATCATCACAACATCCCCTCATGCACCTATTGCCGGCCGCAGGTCGCGAGTGTGGGCCTGACCGAGAAGGCTGCCAGAGAGGCCGGCCACGAGGTCAGGATCGGCCACTTCCCATTTATCGGCAACGGCAAGGCGATCGCGCTCGGCGAGCCCGAAGGGATGATCAAGACGGTCTTCGACGGCAAGACCGGCGAGTTTCTAGGCGCGCACATGATCGGCGCCGAGGTGACCGAGCTGATCCAGGGCTACACGATCGCCAAGACCCTGGAGACGACCGAGACCGAGCTGATCCGCACGATCTTTCCCCATCCGACCCTGTCGGAGACGATGCACGAGGCCGTGCTTGACGCTTTTGGGCGGGCCATCCACTTCTAGCGGATGAATTTTCCGAGCGGGATCACGGCGCCACCGTCACCACGCCATCCCGAAAAGGCCCGGCGTCCCGACAACCCGATCCTGCGCAAGCCCGATTGGCTGCGCGTCAAGGCGCCGGGCTCGCCCGAATACCAGGCGACACGGCGGCTGATGCGCGAGCTTCCGGCTGAACACCGTGTGCGAAGAGGCCGCATGCCCGAACATCGGGGAATGCTGGAAAGCAGAAGCACGCGACGGTGATGATCCTCGGCCGGGTGTGTACCCGCGCCTGCACCTTCTGCAACGTCGCGACGGGCCGGCCCGACCTTCTCGACCCGCACGAGCCCGAGCATGTCGCCCAGGCGGTCGCGGCCCTCGGGCTGTCGCACGTCGTCGTCACCTCGGTCGACCGGGACGATCTCGACGATGGTGGCGCCGGACATTTTGCGCAGACTATCGCCGCGATCCGCGCTGCCGCCCCCGGCACGACGATCGAGGTCCTGACCCCCGATTTTCTGCGCAAGGAGGGGGCGCTCGAAGCTGTCGTCGCGGCCAAGCCCGACGTCTTCAACCACAATCTCGAAACCGTCCCGCGGCTCTACGCCGAGGTGCGGCCGGGTGCCCGCTATTTTCACTCGCTGCGGCTGCTCGATCGGGTCAAACGGCTCGACCCGGCGATGTTCACGAAGTCCGGGATCATGGTCGGTCTCGGCGAAGACAAGACCGAGGTATTGCAGGTGATGGATGATCTCAGAGCCGCCGAGGTCGATTTTTTAACGATAGGCCAATATCTGCAACCGACAATAAAGCATCATGCGATCGCGCGCTTTGTTACGCCGCAAGAGTTCGCAGAGCTACCGAAGCTTCGCCCTCGGCAAGGGTTTTCTCCTGGTCTCGGCCTCGCCGCTGACGCGCTCCTCATACCATGCCGGGGAGGATTTCGCGCGGCTGCGCCGGGCGCGTGCCGCCAGGCTCGCCGCCGCCGGCTAGACCCCGCTGCTATGCCGACCCATGCCGAACAGCGTGTGCTCCCCTACACGCCGGAACAGCTCTTCGCCCTCGTTACCGATATCGAGCGCTATCCGGAGTTTCTCCCGTGGTGTCTCGCGGCGCGCATCAGGGAGCGCAGGCCCAATCTGGTGATCGCCGACATGGTCATCGGCTTCCGGATCTTCCGCGAGCGTTTCACCTCGCGCGTCGCCTTCGACCCACCGCAGCGGATCGATGTGACCTACGCCGAGGGACCGTTTCGGCGCCTCAACAACCACTGGGTGTTCGAGCGGGTAGCGGGCGGCTGTCGCATCGATTTTTATGTCGATTTCGAATTCAAGTCCCGCCTGATGCAGAGGGTGATCGAGGTGCTGTTCAGCGAGGCGGTGCGCCGCATGGTCGGCGCCTTCGAACGACGCGCCCGCGACCTCTATGGCACCCCGTCGCCCGGCGCCGTCGGCCAGACGGCAGAGTAAACCCTGCTGCGCTGCGGCGGGCACGGTAAATCAAAAAATGGCGACCGACACATCGACGTAGTCGAGTAGCCTAATCTGCCTCTACGGACCAGGCTTCGGCGCTGGCGCCGGCAAGGGCTCGCACGCGGTCTTCGTCCCTGGCGAATTCGGAGGCGTCGCCGGAGAACACCACCCGGCCGTCGTCGAGCACATAGGCGCGATCGGCGATTTCGGTCGCCGCGCGCACATTCTGTTCGACCAGCAGGATCGCGATGCCCTCGCGCCTGGCCGCGGTCACCACCTTGAACAGCTCCTGCACGATCATCGGGGCCAGTCCCTGAGACGGCTCGTCGAGGATCAACAGCGCCGGGTTGAGGATCAGCGCGCGGGCGATTGCCAGCATTTCCTGCTCGCCGCCCGAGAGCTGCCGGCCCTTATTATTGCGGCGTTCCGCCAGGCGCGGAAAGAGCTGATGGATGCGCTCGATCGTCCATGGCCCGGGCCGCTCGATCGGCACCTTCAGGTTCTCTTCGACCGTCAGGTTGGGGAAGACGCGCCGGCCCTCCGGCACATAGCCGACGCCGAGCGCCGGCGATCCGATAGGGCGGCCAGTCGGTGGTGACGTGGCCAAAGATCCGTACCGCGCCCTCGCGAGCGGGGGTCAGACCGACGAGGCTTCTCAGCGTGGTCGTCTTGCCTGCGCCGTTACGCCCCAACAAGGTGACGATCTCCGCCTCGCGCACCTCCAGACTGACGCCGTGCAGGATGTGGCTCTTGCCGTAATAGGTGTGCAGCTCTTCCGCCGCCACCGCCCGGGCGTTCATGACGCCTTCCCCAGGTAAGCCGCCTGCACCATTTCGTTCGCGGCGATTTCCGCCGGTGTACCCTCGGCCAGCATCGCGCCTTCCGCCAGGACCATGATGCGGTCGGCGAGGTGGAAGACGACGCGCATGTCGTGCTCGATCAGCACGATCGATAATTTGTGGTCCTTGTGCAATTGGCGGATCAGCTGGGCGATATTGTAGGTCTCCTGATCGCCCATCCCGGCGGTCGGCTCGTCGAGCAGCAGCAGCCGCGGCTTCAAGGCGAGCGCCATCATGATCTCGGTCGCCCGCTGGTCGCCGTGGCTGAGCTCCCCCACCGGCCGGTTTTCCCGATCACTCAGACCGCCCATGTCGGAAAGATCGGTGACCCGCGCGCTGACCTCAGCGTCGGCCTCGCGCGAGATCCACGGCCGCAGCCGATAGCCCGCCGCCACCTCGGCCGCAATGCGCAGATTCTCCCGCACCGACAGCTCGGGAAAAACTTCGGTGACCTGAAAAGTGCGGGCGATGCCCCGCCAGACGCGCCGTGCCGGCAAGAGGCCCGTGATATCCTCGTTGTCGAGCAGGATCCGGCCCGAGCTCGGGGCCAGAAACCCGCTGATCAGGTTGAAGAAGGTCGTCTTGCCGGCGCCATTGGGGCCGATCACCGCGCGCAACTCGCCCGCCTCGACCGACATCGAAACGTCGCGGACGGCAACGAGGCTGCCGAAATAGCGCGAGACGCTTTCGACCTCGAGCAGGCTCACGACGCAGGCCTTCGCTGGATGAGGCCGAGGACGCCGCGCGGAAAGAACAGCACGACGAGCACAAAAAACAACCCGATGAACGACATCCAGTTCGCGGTCTCGCTCGAAACATAATCCTGCAGCACGACAAAAATTGCCGCGCCGATCAGCGGCCCCCAAAACGCACGCATTCCTCCCAGCACCGCCATGATCACGAAATCGCCCGACTGGTCCCAGCGCAGATCGTGCGGATCAGCAAAATTGTTGAGCAGCGCGTAGAGGGTGCCCGCGAGGCTGACGAACAAACAGGAAATCACCCAGGAGAACCAGATGTGCCGTTCGACCGGAATGCCGAGAAAACGTGCGCGCCGCTCGTTCTCGCGTATTGCCAGCAACGTGCGGCCAAAGGGCGAGCCCAACAGCGCTGCCATGATCGCGATGGCGACCGCAAAGCAGACCAGGATCAGGTAGTAGAGGGCCTTGTCGTTGCCGAGGATGTCGACCGTGGTAATTCCCAAATCGATCGGCAGTCGCTGCCAGCCGGACAGTCCGTCGTCGCCGCCGGTGACCGAGTTCCAGCGATAGGCGATGAAATAGAAAACCTGGCCAAAGGCGATCGTCACCATGGCGAAATAGATGCCCCTGAGACGCACGATCAGCACGCCGATGAGCGCGGCAACGACAGTGCCGGTGATCACGCCAACTGCCATGCCCGCCAACGTGCTTGGCACCAGATATTTGATGGTAAGACCGGTGCCGTAGACGCCGAGGCCGAAATAGGCGGCATGGCCGAACGACAAGACGCCGGTGAAGCCCAATAGGAAGTTGAGCGACATGGCCGCGAGCCCCAGCACCAGGACACGGCTTCCCAGCGATGTGTAGCCGCC
The DNA here is from genome assembly GCA_963796155.1 of uncultured Alphaproteobacteria bacterium. GTDB lineage: Bacteria > Pseudomonadota > Alphaproteobacteria > ATCC43930 > CGMCC-115725 > AP-15. The sequence goes on from CAWCKT010000019.1 coordinate 141,614, forward strand.
TACCCAATTGAGCCAATAAGGCATGCCAAGCAGCGAGAGCCAGATTGCGATGTTTGCAATCCGCCGATTGAGCCCGCCCACTAGAACCGGCCTTCCTCGCCCAACAAGCCGCGCGGCCGGACCAGCAAGACGAGCCCCATGATCACATAGATCACGGCTTCGCTCGCCGAGGGAAAGAACACTGTAGTGACCCCGGAGGCGACGCCGATCAACAGGCCGCCCAATAGCGTGCCCGGCAGGCTGCCGAGCCCGCCGATGATGATCGCGACAAAGCTCGGCATGATCAGCGTACTGCCGATTGTCGGCTGCAGGCCCAGCATGCCGGCAGCAAGCACCCCCGCCAAGCCGGCAAGATAGATGCCGAGACCGAAATTCAGATTGCGCAAAACGCGCGTGTTGACGCCGAGCACGGACACCGTCTCGAGGTCCAACGTCCCCGCGCGGATGCGCATGCCGAGGCGGGTTCGGTTGAGGATCAGGAACAGCCCGATGACCGCCGCAACTACCAGCCCGACCATGAACATGCGATAGCCGGTCAGAAAGAAAAACGTATTGCTGAGCGGGCTCGACAGCCAGCCCGGGATGGCGAAGGGCAGGGTTGCCGGACCCCAGATGTAGCGGGTTCCGTCCTCCAGAATAAAGGCGAGGCCAAAGGTGAGCAGCAGGCTATACAACGGATCACGGCCGTAGAGCGGTCGGATCAGGACGCGCTCGACGACGAGGCCGAGGCCCGCGGTCAGCACCGGGGCGACCGCCAGCGCCCCCCAAAAGCCGATGTGCGGGATCAGCATGTAGGCGAGATACCCGCCGATCGCCAGAAACCCGCCATGGGCAAAATTGATCACGCCGGAAAGATTGAGGATCAGCGAGAGGCCGAGCGCCATCAGCGCATAGAATGCGCCGATGATGAGTCCATTGAAGAGGTTGAAGAGGAGAAGCTGCGTCATGGACGCACTTAGCCGGCATCCGCCCTCACCCGCCTCGCTGCGCTCAGCACCGGCTCAGACCGGCCATTTGAGGTGACAGCCGGTCTCGGCCACCGGCAATGCGGCATCGATGCCTTTCACCAGCTCGTCGACCTTGAACAGGTCTTCCGGCTCAGCGCCCTTCTCGACTGCGTTGCCGACGTAGAGCGTCGGCATCAGCTGGTGATCACCGGCACGGTAGAAGGTGTCGTACGGCATCAACGCGATCTCGGGCGGCAGCTTGAAATTTTCGAGCGCCTTGGCGAGCTTGATCGGATCCAGCGTCTTTTGTTCGTTGGCCACCAGCGCGCAGGTCCACGCCGCGACGTAGCCGAACCAATGGCGCGCCGTCGGCACTTTGCCGCCGTTGACCTTTCTGATCTCGGCGACGAAATCGGTCACGTGCGGAACATTGGGCTGAATCCAATACCACTCGAAAACCCACGTGCCGATGCGCGCCTCGGGCGGCAGCCCTTCGAGCACTTCGAGCTCCTGTTGCGCCCCGGCGATATGAAAACGCTTGTCGAGACCGAACTGCACCGCCTGCTTCAGGCCGTTGACCGCGTCCTGGCCGGCAAGGAGGACGATAATGACGTCCGGATTGGCCGCCTGCGCCTGGATCAAGTACGACGAGAAGTCAGTGGCGCCGAGCGGTGTCAGGGAGGCGCCGACCTCGGTGCCGCCGAACTGCTTGAGGCTCGCTTCGAACCCCTCTTGCAGCGTGTGGCCAAAGGCATAGTCGGGGGTGATAAAATACCACTTCTTGCCGTATTTGTTGAACAATGTCTTCGAGACCGAATTGGTCTCCATGCGCGTCGTGTTGCAGACGCGAAACACGTTCCAGTGGCAGTCGCTGCCGGTGACCGAGTCGGTGTGGCCGCCGGTGACGATGTGTAATTTCTTCAGCTCGTTCGACACCTCGCCAAGCGCGATTGCCATCGCCGAGTTGACGTTGCCGAGGAAGAAATCGACTTTGTCACGCTCGATCAGCTTGCGGGCCTTCTGTACCGCAATGCCCGTATCGGCGCTCGTGGAATCCTCGACCAACAATTCGGCCTTCCGGCCGAGGATGCCGCCCTTGGCGTTGATCTGATCGATCGCCAACTGGCAGCCGATCTGCTCGTTCTTGCCGAGCTCGGCATACGTCCCGGTCAGCGGATCGTCGAGCCCGAACTTGATCTCGTCGGCGGCCCGCGCGGTAACGACAAACGGCCGGGCGAATTGTGCAACGGCGGTCGCTGCCGCTGCCTTGATCACCGTGCGACGCTCGAGCTTTCTCCAAAGGGTTCCGCTGGTCACACCTTCCTCCCTCTCATGGCGGTCGTGGGTCGCCTGTCGGTTAGGCGTCTCCGCCGATTGCGTTCGCGTGCAAATTGCAGCTCCTTTGAGCCACAGAGCGCCTGGGAAAGGAAGCAAAATTTCCGGAATTACGTAGGTGTCTCACCAACGGAATCGCAGAGCCGAGCCGGGAGGTCGGGACTCGCGGACGCGTATCCATGGCGACCAGGCCCGCTATCGGCGGGATGGCCTTTTATAGAGCGCGAGCTCGGCGGGTGCATAGCTCGCGACGGTACCGGTCGTTTGGACAGCTTCCGATCGTGCCCCCTTAATCAGGGGGCTATTCCCGTTCAGATTTCGATATTTTCCTGCAGCACCGGCATTTACGCGCACAGCCCCTTCTGGCAGTGGAGTGTCGACATCGACGCGAGTGACCGCGCAATCGGACCAAAGGACGAAATCATACGACGAGTTGGCGTCATCCTCGATGCCGTATGCCGGCGGCTCCGACCTAGCAAGCCAGCGCGCCATTGCCCAAGCTTCCTGCATGCGGATGTCGCTCATGGTCATACCGTATAGTCGGCACATTGACAATATCGCAACAATATGGTATAGTTGCGAATGATCTGAACCGTCGTCATGGCCCGCGAGGCGAGGATGCCTGCTTGTAGATTCATTGCAGAAACAGGAGGGCATGGAGGCTCGCGGGAGTTTCTGAGAGGTCGCCTTTAGGTGAGACACCTACATAATTCCGAAAATTTCGGTAATCGCGAGTCGAAGTCGATTTCGATTTGAGAGGGCGCTGATTACTCCGCCAGTTGTAAGTCCGGATTTAGACAGGTGTCAGCGGCTGGTGCGGCTTCGCCGGGAGCTCGACGCGGATCGGGTCGCCGGGCCTCACTTGCCCGCCGGCCAGCACGACAGCCATGATGCCGGCCTTGCGGACCAGGTTGCCGTTCTGATCGCGCCCCAGCGTCGCCGCCATCAGCCCGGGCCGAATGCGGTCGAGCTGGGCGCAGGGGTTGCGCAGGCCGGTCACCTCGACGACCGCCGCGTCGCCCAGATGGAGGCGCGCGCCGGCCGGCAGTCCCAGCAGATCGACACCGCGCGTCGTCACATTCTCGCCCATCTGCCCGGCCGAGACCGGAAACCCCCGTACCCTGAGTTCTTCATGCAGTTCGGCGTGGATCAGGTGCACTTGGCGCAGATTGGGTTCTTTCGCGAAGCGCGCCAGTCGCGAGCGATGCTTGACCGTAACGCCCGAATGCGCGTCGCCCTCGACGCCGAGCCCGGCCAGCAGCCGGATGCTATCCTCGTTCGGTTTGCTCAGCGTGTGTCCGGCGCTTCGGCTGACCGTTGTCACGACACCGCCCATGACACCCCCGATCAGCTGCGCGCTGCGGCCTCGAGCAGCCCGAGCGCCACCTGCAAGGCCGCCTGTCGCACCGCCGAGCGGTTTCCGGCGAAGACACGGCGCTCGGTCCGGCTTGGTCCATCGCGCCGCGCCAAGCCAAAGATAACGAGCCCGACCGGTTTGGCCGCACTGCCGCCGCCGGGGCCGGCGACGCCGACGACCGAGATCGCGAGATCGACGGGAGCACGGGCGACAGCGCCCTCGGCCATCGCCGCGGCGGTCTCGGCGCTGACCCCGCCGTGCGCGGCGATGGTTTCCGGCGGAACCCCGAGCAATTCCGATTTCGCCGCGTTCGAATAGGTGACAAAGCCGCGTTCGACGACGTCCGAGGAGCCGGCGATCGCGGTCAGCGCTCCGGCGACCAGCCCTCCGGTGCACGATTCCGCCGTCGCGACATGCCAGCCGCGGGCCCGGCAGGCATCGAGAACCGATTGCGCGAGGGTGAGGGTTTCAGCTTCGAACACCGAATGCTCCGCCGATCGCCAGCAGGACCGACAACAGGACGATAGCGTAGACCGCCGCCAAGAGATCGTCGAGCATGATGCCGAGGCCACCCTCGACGTGGCGGTCGGCCCATCGCGCCGGCCAGGGTTTCCAGACGTCGAACACCCGGAACAGCAGGAAGGCGAGGGCATAGGAGAGAGGGTCGAGGGGTGCGGCCAGCAGGACGAGCCATTGCCCGGCGACCTCGTCGATCACGATCGCGCTCGGATCCTTGACGGCGCTCGCCCTGGCGACGGTCGCGGCGGCCCACCAGCCGACGGCGAAGGCGATCGCGGCGGCAACCGCAAGGCCGGAGACGCCCCAGAGGCTGCGGATCGCCCAGGCGAAGGGCAGCGCAGCGAGCGATCCCCAGCTCCCCGGGGCGATCGGTAGTAGGCCCGCGCCGAACCAGGTTGCGAGCAGCACCGCCGGATGCCGGAACGGCAAGTCGAAGCGATTTACCCCCAACCTAACGCTCGCCCGCGCGCGGGGGAGGGAAGGGAAGGGGGAGCGGCAGGCGCACGGTCGCGACCGCCTCGGCGGCAATGCCCTCGCCGCGGCCGGTGAAGCCGAGCCGGTCGGTCGTCGTCGCCTTGACGCTGACCCGGGTCGGCGCGATCCCCAAAATCGTGGCGACCCGTGCGATCATCGCCGCGCGATGCGGACCGATCTTCGGCCGCTCGCAGATGATCGTCACGTCGACGGCGGCCACGGCGCCACCTCGCCCGCGGACGAGGTCGGCGGCGTGCCGTAGGAACTGGTCGGAGTCGGCACCCTGCCAGCGCGGATCGCTCGGCGGGAAATGCATGCCGATATCGCCCGCGCCAATGGCACCCAGCACCGCGTCGGTCAAGGCGTGGAGACCGACATCGGCGTCGGAATGACCGGCGAGGCTCGCGACATGGGGGATCTCAACGCCGCAGATTCGAACATGGTCACCGGCGGTGAAGGCGTGAACGTCGAAACCTTGCCCGACGCGCACATCGCCCTGCCGCGCCGCGATCAGCCGCTCGGCGCTTGCAAGATCCTCGGTCGTCGTCACCTTGAGATTGTCCTCGCTGCCGACGACCACCAGTGGCGCCATCCCGGCCGCTTCGGCGACCGCGGCGTCGTCGGTCAGAGCGCGGCCGATAGCAGCGCGGTGCGCGGCGAGGATTGCGTCGAAGTGGAAGCCTTGCGGCGTCTGCGCGCGCCACAGAGCGGAACGGTCGACCGTTGCTCGGATCACCCCGTCTTCGGCGCGTTTGATTGTGTCGCGCAACGGCAGGCAAGGTATCGCCGCCGGTGCCCGCTCGAGCCCGTCGATGACCCTGTCGATGAGCGCCGGATCGGGAAATGGCCGCGCCCCGTCGTGGATCAGCACGCGCTCCGGGCGGTAACCCGCCAGCGCCTCGAGCCCGAGCCGGACCGAGTCCTGCCGAGTCGGACCGCCCGCGACCGGTGACATTACCCGGAGACCGGCGACGGTGCGATCGAACAACTCCCGGTCCTCCGGCCGAATCGTCACCAGCACATCGCAGATCCGCGGATGTTCGGTAAGTGCCGCGACCGCATGGCGCAACACGCTGGTGCTGCCGAGCGCGAGGTATTGCTTGGGCACCGCGCCGCCGAACCGACTGCCTCGACCGGCCGCAGCGACAAGCGCGTATACGGGAGCCATGCGCGAATTTATCGCAGAATTGCCGGTCTCGCCATTGCCCGCAGGCGGTCGGTTGGAAATGGCCGCGTCTCTGGCTTTCGGCCGAGAGAAACCGCCGCCGCCCGGCCGACTCGGTCGCGAAGTGCCCTTGATTACGATAATCATTATTCACACATTGTTAAGTTCACATGCCAGACGGCGTTTGACCACCGGAGCGGATGGGCCTTTCAACCTAAAGTAAGATTACGCAGCAGATTCGCTGCAGATGTGTCGAGGCTCGAGCGCCGACGCAACTGTTTGTTGCAGCGGGGGTCGTATCAGTCACGCGCCCTTGCTCGGGGTCGATATTGCAGTGCAAAATAAAAAATGATTATATCTGCCCAAGACCTAGGCAGAAGGAGAAATTGCTTAATCCATGGGCATTTCTATTGGTTCCTTGATCCTTGATGACCCCGTCATTCTGGCGCCGATGTCGGGGGTAACCGATCTGCCGTTCCGGCGTCTCGTCAAGCGCTTGGGGGCCGGTCTCGTTGTCTCCGAAATGATCGCCAGCGAGGCGATGATCCGCGAGACCCGGCAATCGCTGACGATGGCGCAAAGCTGCCCGGAAGAGCAGCCCATGGCAGTGCAGCTCGCCGGCTGCGAGCCACACGTGATGGCCGCCGCGGCGAAGCTCAATGCCGATCGCGGTGCGCGGCTCATCGATGTCAATTTCGGCTGTCCGGTCAAGAAGGTGGTCAATGGTCAGGCGGGCTCGGCGCTGATGCGGGACGAGACCCATGCTGCACGAATCCTCGAAGCAACCGTCGAGGCGGTCGATCTGCCGGTTACCTTGAAGATGCGCACCGGCTGGGATGAGCGCAATCGCAACGCGCCGCGGCTCGCCCGCATTGCCGAAGCATGCGGCATTCGCATGATCACTGTGCATGGCCGGACGCGTTGCCAGCTCTATGCTGGTTCGGCCGACTGGAAGTTCATCCGTCTCGTCAAGGAAGCGGTGAGGATCCCGGTCATCGTCAATGGCGACATCGTCAGGCTCGAGGACGCCGATCGGGCGTTGCGGGAGTCGGGCGCCGACGGCCTGATGATCGGCCGCGGATGCTATGGACGGCCGTGGTTCGTTCGCCAGGTGGCAGAGTGGCTAGGCTGCGGCAGGTGCAGCCCCGATCCGCCGCTGAGCGCACAATTCGAGATCGTGCTCGGCCATTACGAGGACATGCTCCTCCATTACGGGGCCGAGGTGGGATCTCGCATCGCCCGCAAGCACATCGCCTGGTATTCGAAGGGTCTTCCCGGCTCCGCGGAATTCCGTGCTGCGGTCAACCAGACCATCGAGGTCAATCGCGTCAAGGATTTGATCCGCGCTTTTTACGAGCCGTTGTTGGCTCGCCGGGCGGCGTAGCCGTGGCGTGGCCGCGACGGCGGGGAAGCGCGCTCACGCCTGGCCCAAGAGCCGAGGACGGGCCTGATGCCGCAGCGATCCTGGGGGCACTGCCCGACCCGGTCATCGTCATCGATCGCGGCGAACGCATCTGCTTTGTCAACCCCGCGGCCGAGCAGTTTCTCGGCTCCGGCGCCGCCGCATTATGCGGCAGCGCGCTGACGGATTTCGTGGCGCCCTACAGCCCGCTGCTGTCGCTCGTTGCCTCGGTGTGGCGCGTTGGCAACACGATTTGCGAGTACGACATGCCGCTCGAAGGACCGCGCTTCGGCAGCCGCTCGGTGACGATCCAGGGGGCGCTGACCGGCGAGGGGGTGGACAAGCTGGTCCTGACCTTCCACGAGCGTTCGATGGCGGAAAAAATGGACCGTCAATTGATCCACCGAAATGCCGCTCGATCAATCACGGCGATGGCGGCGATGCTGGCACACGAGGTCAAGAACCCGCTTTCCGGGATCCGCGGCGCGGCCCAGTTGCTCGAGCGGGACGCCGACGAGGCCGGACGCGAGCTCACCCAGCTGATCTGCGATGAGACCGACCGGATTGTCGCGCTCGTCGATCGGATGGAGGCGTTCTCCGACCATCAACCAATCGAGCGCGAGCCGGTCAACATCCATGAGGTGCTCGGGCGGGTACTCAAGTTGGCGCAATCCGGTTTCGCCCGCCATGTGCGTCTCGTCGAGGAGTACGACCCCTCGCTGCCGCCGGTCCGCGGCAATCGCGATCTCCTGGTTCAGGTGTTCCTCAATCTTGTCAAGAATGCCGCCGAGGCGCTGTCTGGTTCGGATGGCGAAATCATTCTGACGACCGCCTACCGCCACGGCTTGCGTCTTGCCGTCCCGGGCGGCAGGGGACGCCAGGACTTGCCGCTGATGGTCTCGGTGACCGACAACGGCACCGGCATTCCGGAGGATCTGCGCCCTCACTTGTTCGACCCTTTCGTCACGACAAAACGGAACGGCTCTGGCCTCGGTCTTGCATTGGTCGCCAAGGTGATCGGCGACCACGGTGGCGTCATCGAATTGGACAGCCAGCCTCGGCGAACGGTGTTCCGGGTGTTTCTGCCTGTGGTCGCGCAAGACGGTATCGGGTGATGGTCTCGACGATCCTGGTGGCCGATGATGATCGCGCGATCCGGATGGTGCTCAATCAGGCGCTGATCCGGCTCGGGCACGACGTGCGGATGACCGGCAATGCCGCGACCTTATGGCGATGGGTCGCCGAAGGTGAGGGCGACCTCGTCATCACCGACGTCATCATGCCGGACGAGAACGGCCTCGATCTCATCCCGCGCATCAAAAAAATCCGACCGGAGCTGCGGATCATCGTCATGAGCGCGCAGAACACGCTCCTGACGGCGGTCAAGGCGACTGAGCGCGGCGCCTTTGAATATCTGCCCAAGCCCTTTGATCTGCGCGAGCTCGTCAAGGTGGTCGAACGCGCGCTGACCGCGCCACGTGAAGCGCCGTTACCGCTGTCCGAGGACGATACCGAAGAGCAGCTGCCCTTGATCGGTCGCTCGCCGGCGATGCAGGAGATCTATCGTATCCTCGCCCGGCTGATGGGGACCGACCTCACGGTGATGATCGTCGGCGAGAGCGGCACCGGAAAGGAATTGGTGGCGCGCGCTCTACACGATTTCGGCAAACGCCGAAACGGTCCGTTCGTTGCAATCAACATGGCCGCAATCCCGCGCGAGTTGATCGAGAGCGAGTTGTTCGGCCACGAAAAAGGGGCCTTCACCGGGGCTACCACGCGGAGCATGGGGCGGTTCGAGCAGGCGCAAGGCGGCACCCTGTTTCTCGACGAGATCGGTGACATGCCGATCGACGCTCAGACCCGGCTGTTGCGCGTGCTCCAGGAGGGCGAGTTCACGGCCGTCGGCGGCCGCGTATCGATCCGCGCTGATGTCCGGATCGTCGCCGCTACTCATAACGACTTGCGGCAGCTGATTCGCCAAGGCCTGTTTCGGGAAGACCTGTTCTACCGCGTCAATGTCGCGCCGATCCGCTTACCGCCGCTGCGCGAGCGGACCGCGGACATCCCCGCACTCGTCAAGCATTTCTCGGCGCTCGCGGTGCGCGAGGGCTTGCCGATGAAGCGGCTCGACGAAGCTGCGATGGAGTGGCTGCGCACCTATCGCTGGCCTGGGAACGTCCGTGAGCTGGAGAATTTGGTGCGGCGGCTCGCGGCGCTCTATTCGCAGGAGGTGATCGGGGTCGGGATCATCGAGGCCGAGCTGGGCGACACGGCGGCGTCGAACGACCCGGTCGAAATGGCGAGCGGGGAGGGACTCGCGACCGCGGTCGAGCGGCACATCAAAGACTACTTCGCCGCCCACAAGGGGGGGCTCCCGGCGGCCGGGCTCTACGATCGCGTACTGCGCGAGGTCGAGCGGCCGTTGATCGTGCAGACCCTCGGCGCCACTCGCGGCAATCAGATCCGAGCCGCCCATCTGCTCGGGCTCAATCGCAATACGCTGCGCAAGAAGATCCGCGAATTGGACATCCCGGTCGTCCGCGGCCTAAAATGAGGTAGAAGCCTCTCATCCTAATCCTTTCTCCGCATGTCGGGAGGAGAGGGACTTTACTACTCCCGCGCCGGGAGGGGCGGGAGGGTGAGGGGCGGTACGGGACGGACGGGTCTTCGGCGTGATCATCAACCGCATCGGCCGATTGTCAGGTAGAGGTCGTGCATGAACCTGATGCGGCGGGTGCGCGTCTGGGCCGGCCGTATCGGGCTTCGGCGCAAGATCGCGATCGCACTGGCGATAGCGGCACTGGCATCGGGGATCGCGACCTATCTCGCGCTGACCGAGGCACCGCCCTTCGGCCCCGATCCCAACGCCGTCCTGTCCCTCTTGAACCTCGATCTCATGCTGCTGTTGCTGCTCGGCGCGGTGGTCACTTGGCGGCTCTTCGAGGTCTGGGCCGAGGGCCGCCGCGGCCTCGCCGGCTCGCGGCTGCAAAAACGCCTCGTCGTGCTGTTCTGCCTGCTCGCGGTGATGCCGACGCTCATCGTCGCCGTTTTCTCCTATCTTTTCTTCAGTTTCGGGGTCGAATCCTGGTTCAACGACAAAGTGCGCACGGCCATCTCCGAATCGCTGGCCGTCGCCGAGGCTTATCTGCACGAGCATCAGCAAGCGATCCGCGCCGATGTGCTCGCGATGGCAAACGATCTTAATAGGGATGCGCTAAAGCTCGCGCTCAATCCGCAGCATCTGGAACAGGTCGTGTCGGCCCAGGCAGCTTTGCGCGGGCTCACCGAGGCGATGGTCTTCGATCGCGCCGGCCACACGCTGGCGAAATCGAGCCTCTCGTTCACGCTCGGTTTCGAACCGCTTCCCGAGAATGCAATTCGGCGCGCCGACGAAGGCGACGTCGCGATCATGACCAATGACAGCGACGATCGGGTGCGGGCGCTCGTCCGTCTCAATCAATTTGGTGACGTCTACCTTTATGTTGGCCGTTTCGTCGAGCCCCGGGTTCTGAACCATCTTGCCGAAACCCAGCGTGCCGCCGCCCAATACAAGCAGTTGGAAGGTCAGAGGTCCGGTTCTCAGATCAAGTTCGCTTTGATATTCCTGATGGTGGCGTTGCTGTTCCTCGTCGCGGCGGTGGCGATCGGAATCCATTTCGCCACCCAGCTCGCGGTACCGATCAGCCGCCTGGTCACGGCAGCCGAACAGATCCGCGCCGGGGACCTCGCCGCACGCGTCCCGGAGGGGGAGCAGGATGACGAGCTGGCCTCGCTCAGCCGGGCGTTCAATCGCATGACCTATCAGATCGAAAGCCAGCAACGTGAGTTAAGAGAGGCAAACCGCCAGCTCGACGAGCGGCGCCGCTTTACCGAGACCGTGCTGACCGGTGTGTCGGCGGGGGTCATCGGGCTCGATCGCTTGGGCCGTGTCAATTTGCCCAATCGCTCTGCCTCATCGCTTCTCGGGGTCGATCTCGAGCAATCGATCGGACGGGACCTCGCCGAAGTGGCGCCCGAGATGGCCGGGTTGCTCGACGAAGCCGAGCGGCGCCCGGAGCGGCTCGCCCAGTCGCAGGTGCAGCTCGCGCGCGGAACGAGCACCCGTACCCTGCTCGTGCGCATCGCGGCCGAACATTACGGCCGCGAGATCAGCGGCTTTGTCGTGACTTTCGACGACATTACAGAGCTGTTGTCGGCCCAACGCAAGGCGGCCTGGGCCGACATCGCCCGTCGCATCGCACACGAGATCAAGAACCCGCTGACCCCGATCCAGCTGGCGGCGGAACGGCTGCGCCGCAGATATCTCAAGGAAATCAAGAATGACGCGGAGACCTTCACAGTCTGCACCGATACGATCATCCGGCATGTCAGCGATATCGGCCGCATGATCGACGAATTCTCGTCTTTCGCACGGATGCCCGCTCCGGTGCTCAAGCCGGAGGACCTGACTGAGATTGTGCGCCAGACGGTGTTCCTGCAGCGCACCGCCCATCCCGAGATCGCCTTTGAGACGATTTTCCCAGGTCATCCGGTGGCGGTTCGTTGCGACGCGCGCCTCGTGGGCCAAGCCCTGATCAATATCGTCAAGAATGCGATCGAGGCGATAGAGATCCGAATTGCCGAGGCGGACCCAAAACCCGCAGGACATATTCGCGTGTCGGTAAGCGACGAGGCGGGCCAAGCTGCGATCACCGTCGAGGACAACGGCAAAGGCTTGCCGCAGCAGGGGCGCGAGCGGTTGACCGAGCCCTATGTGACTACCCGCGCAAAGGGGACCGGCTTGGGTCTCGCCATAGTCAAGAAGATCATGGAAGATCACCAAGGAGAGTTGGTGCTGGAAGATAGTGAAGCAGGCGGGGCAAAGGTCAATTTGGTATTCGTCGCCGCCGAGTCACGCGCGCCCGATCATCCGGACGCCGTCGACCTGCCGATGGAGTTGAGCACGGTCGGTCATGGCGCATGACATCCTGATCGTCGATGACGAGATAGACATCCGCATGCTGATCGGGGGCGTGCTCAGGGACGAGGGCTACGCCACGCGGGAAGCTGGCGATACCGCTCAGGCCTTGGCAGCAATCCACGGCCGCCAGCCGACGCTTGTGATCCTCGACATCTGGTTGCAAGAAGGCGGCCTGGAGGGGATCGAGATTCTCAAACAGCTCCGCGCCGAGATGCCGTCGGTCCCCGTCATCATGATCAGCGGGCACGGTACTATCGAGACGGCGGTCGAAGCGATCAAGATCGGCGCCTACGATTTCATCGAAAAACCCTTTAAATCGGATCGGCTGCTGCTGGTCGTTGAGCGTGCGATCGAGGCGGCTCAACTGAGGCGCGAGAATGAGGAGCTGAAGCTGCGCGCCGGCGGCGATATCGATCTCGTCGGCGTCTCGCCGGCGGCCAACCAGCTTCGGCAACAGATGGAGCGAGTGGCGCCGACCGGCAGCCGGGTTCTGATCACCGGCCCGCCCGGCTCCGGTAAGGAGGTGGTCGGGCGGCTGCTGCATTTGCACTCACGGCGATCGAAGGGTCCCTTTGTTCCGGTCAACTGCGCCACGATGCGGCCGGACCGGCTCGAGATCGAGCTATTCGGGACCGAATTTCGCAGCGATGGGGCGGCGCGCAAGGTCGGCACCTTTGAGCGTGCGCATGGCGGCACGCTATTCCTCGACGAGGTCGCCGACATGCCCCTCGAAACCCAGGGCAAGATCGTCCGCGTCCTGCAGGAGCAGACCTTTGAGCGAGTCGGAGGGTCGAGCCGCGTCGAGGTCGATGTCCGCGTCGTTGCTTCCTCGAATCGCGAGCTCGGCAGCGAGATCGGCGCTGGCCAATTCCGCGAGGATTTGTATTATAGGTTGAGCGTGGTCCCGATCAAGGTTCCGCCTTTGCGCGATCGGCGCGAGGACATTCCGCTGATGGCGCGCCATTTCATGGCGCGTTCGTCCGAAGCGGCGCACCGCACTCCACGCGAGTTCGGTGAGGATGCGATGGCGGCGTTGCAGGCTTATACTTGGCCAGGCAATGTGCGGCAACTGCGCAACGTCGTCGATTGGCTGTTGATCATGAATCCGGGCGACGCGCGCGAGCCGGTGCGCGCCGACATGTTGCCGAACGAAATCACCGCGATCGCCCCGACCGTCGTCAAATGGGACAGGGGCAGCGAGATCATGACCCTGCCGCTGCGCGACGCGCGAGAGGTCTTCGAGCGCGAATACCTGATCGCCCAGGTGACGCGTTTCGGCGGCAATATCTCCCGTACCGCTGCGTTTGTCGGTATGGAGCGCTCGGCTCTGCACCGAAAGTTGAAATCGCTCGGCGTCTTCGGCAACGACCGCCCCGCGAAGATCGGAGCGTGAGAGAGCCGCTCTAGCCATCCCCGCTTGCGGGGACGGAAGGGGAGGGCACTGGGGCAGCGAAGGGGGAAGTTGCTGATGTCGCGGGTGGCGTACGTCGACGGCCGATACCTGCTGCATCACTCGGCAGCGGTGCACATCGAAAATCGCGGCTATCAATTCGCCGACGGGGTGTACGAAGTGATGGCTGTGGTCGGCGGCTCACCGGTCGACGAGGAGCCTCATCTGATGCGTGCTGCCGCAGCGGCGGCGTCATGAACTCCGCGGCGCGCCATCGCGTATCGCGACCGCGGGCGATCCTGTTCGATTGGGACAACACGCTGATCGACAGCTGGACGACAATTCACGAAGCCCTGAATACCGTCATGGCGGCGATGGGAAAGCCGCTTTGGTCGCTCGGGGAGACGAAGGAAAGGGTCCGGCTCAGTCTGCGCGAGAGCTTCCCACGTCACTTCGGCGAGCGTTGGGAGGAAGCCCGACAGCTGTACCTCGATACGTTCGGCGCAGTCCATCTCGAGCGATTGACCGCTCTGCCCGGCCGCGGCGAATTGCTCCAGGGGCTCGCCGAAGACGGGATCTTTCTCGGCGTGGTGAGCAACAAGACCGGCTCTCTCTTGCGACGCGAAATGGATCACATCGGGTGGTCTGCGCTATTCGGCAGCGCCGTCGGAGCGGGCGATGCGTCGGCGGACAAGCCCGACGCCGCCCCCGTTTTACTCGCATTGGAATCCAGCGGCATCGGCCCGGGCGAGACGGTCTGGCTCGTCGGTGACACCGGGGTGGATATGCAATGCGCCTGCAACAGCGGTTGCGTGCCCGTCCTCCTCGGAAGGGGGATCTCCGAGGAGGAGTTTATCGGGTGTCCGCCGCGCTTGGTCTTTTTCGATTGCCCCACCCTGTTTCGCTTTATCCGGGGCTTGTAATTCATCGGCGCGCGCCCATCTTCCAATCGGAAACTCGGCAGCCTCGTCCGAGTATTTACGCTTAGCATGAGCTGGCGTGCTCGGCTCCAAGAAGTGATCGGGGAATACCCATGACTCCGGAAAAGTCGCAAAACGTCCAGGACGTGTTCCTAAACCATGTCCGGAAAAACAAGACGCCGGTCACGATCTTTCTCGTCAACGGGGTAAAGTTGCAAGGCATCATTACTTGGTTCGACAATTTCTGCGTGTTACTGAGACGTGATGCACACTCTCAGCTTGTGTATAAGCATGCGATATCGACAGTGATGCCGGGGCAGCCGATCCAGCTATTCGAGCCGAGCAAGGAGAACGCTAAATCCTGAGCCGCGCCGACACGGCAGCGATTTCGAACGGCGCTTCGACCGGCCGCGCACTCGTAGTGCATCCGGCGTCGAAGTTGGCGGTCCGTCAGCAGCCGGCACAAAGATCAGGCCGTTCGATTCAAGCTCGGCTGGAGGAAGCGGTCGGTCTCGCGCGCGCAATTCGTCTCGATGTCGTCCGCGCCGAGATCGCGCGTGTCGCCCAGCCGCGGCCGGGCACCCTGCTCGGGAGCGGGACGCTTGAAAGCCTCGGCGAGTTGATCGGCGAAAATGGCGTCGGGGTGGTCGTCGTCGACGGTGCTCTGACTCCTGTGCAGCAACGCAATCTCGAACGTCGCTGGCAGGCCAAGGTTATCGACCGGACCGGTCTGATCCTCGAAATCTTCGGCGAGCGGGCGCGCACCCATGAGGGCCGCTTGCAGGTCGAGTTGGCGGCGCTCTCCTATCAGCGATCACGGCTGGTCCGTTCGTGGACCCACCTCGAGCGTCAGCGCGGCGGGTTCGGGTTTCTCGGCGGCCCCGGCGAGAGCCAGCTCGAAATCGACCGCCGGCTGATCGGAGAGCGGATCGCCTGGCTCAAGCGCGAGCTCGACGACGTCAAGCGGACCCGGGCGCTACATCGCGAGGCGCGGGGCCGTGTGCCTTACCCCATTGTGGCGCTGGTCGGCTACACCAATGCGGGAAAATCGACACTGTTTAACCGGCTGACCCAATCGTCGGTCACCGCAGGGAATATGCTGTTCGCCACCCTCGACCCGACAATGCGGCGCCTCGAGTTGCCTTCGGGGCGCACCGCAATCCTGTCGGATACGGTCGGCTTTATCTCAGACCTGCCGACTCATCTCGTCGCCGCCTTTCGCGCGACGCTCGAGGAAGTCACCGAAGCCGATATCGTCGTCCATGTCCGGGACATTCATCATCCGGACAGCGAGGCTCAGGGTAAAGACGTGCTGAGTGTTCTGGTCGATCTCGGCCTCGACGAGGCTGCTGAAAGCGGGTTGATCGAAGCACTCAACAAGATCGACCTTGTCGACCCGAGTGCGCGCGCGAGCCTTCAGAACCAAGTGCTGCGCAATTCGCACAGCGTTGCGGTCTCTGCCGTCACCGGAGAGGGGTGCCAGGGATTGCTGGCGATGATCGACCGCCGGCTTTCAAGCGACATCCGCCCGGTGCGGCTGGACATCCCGCTGACCGACGGCAGAACCTTGGCTTGGATCTATCGGCATGGCGAGGTTCTCGGTCGACGCGACGACAACGAGGCGGCTCACCTGTCAGTCCGGCTCTCCGAAGCCGACATCGCTCGGCTGCGCTATCAACAGCGCCCGCACTGAAGCCCTCACCGGCGCTCCGTACGCTTCACCTCCTGCCATAACGCTTCGAGCGCATCGAGATCGGTCCCGGCAGCTCGTTCGGCGGCAAGTGTCTCGACGCGGCGAAAACGGCGCTCGAACTTTGCTGTCGCTTGGCGCAGCGCGGTCTCGGGCTCTATCTCGAGCTTGCGTGCGAGGTTGGCGACGGCAAACAGAATGTCGCCCAGCTCATCTTCTAGTGTCGCGCGGTCGGCATTTCGGTCGAGTTCGGTCCTGAGCTCGGCGATCTCCTCGGCGATCTTCGCGAAGACCGCTGACGCATCGGGCCAGTCGAAACCGATGCGTGCCGCGCGGTGCTGGATCTTGGCTGCGCGCAGGAGCGCTGGCAGGGCGAGGGCGACGCCGTCGAGGACGCTGTCCCGCTCTCCCGCTCGCTGCGAGCGGGCCTGCCGTTCGGCCGCCTTGTGCTCCTCCCAAGCCTCGTTCTGCGCTGCCACCGACGCGATCTGGGCGGTCCCAAATACATGCGGGTGGCGACGCAACATCTTGTCGGCGATCGCCTCGGCGACGTCGCCAAAGGCGAACAGCCCCGCCTCCTCAGCCATGCGGGCGTGGAAGACGACCTGAAAGAGCAGGTCGCCGAGCTCCTCTTTCAGCGCTGCCGTGTCGCCTCGCGCGATCGCCTCGGCGACCTCGTAAGCTTCCTCGATCGTGTAAGGCGCGATCGTCGCGAAATCTTGCTGGCGGTCCCAAGGACAGCCGCGCTCCGGGTCGCGCAGCTGCGCCATGATGGTGAGGAGGCGGTTTAGCGAACCGGTCATTCGGAGCCTTGCATCGCGCCGTTCGGTGATCGGTAATAACGATGGTCGAGGCCGATGCCAATGGAACACGATGGTCGACAGCCAGTCACGTCGGCAGGCGCTCTGCAAATTGACCTAGACCCGCCGTGATCACCGACGTGCCGCACCGCTCCGACAAGCCTCAGGCAAACCGAGGAGCGTGACATCT
>CAWCKT010000020.1:0-108625 GCA_963796155.1 uncultured Alphaproteobacteria bacterium
CTCCTGCGACCATATGCCGAAGGGACGATCATCAGCCGCGAGTAGGAGGAAGTGATGGCGGTCGTCGAGGCAGTGCGGAGCGAGCCCGCCGCGAGTGTTCGCCGGGTTCGCATGCTGATCGGCGGGGATTGGACCGAGGCCGTCTCCGGTGAGGTGCTCCCGGTCGAGAACCCGGCGCGGCGGCAGGTCATTGCCGAGATCCCGCGCGGTATGGCGGCCGATGTCGATCGCGCCGTCGCGGCTGCCGCTGCCGCGTTCGCCGGCTGGGCGAAGGTGGCGCCACGAGAGCGCGGGCGAACGCTATTGCGGATTGCCGAGGCGATCGAGACGCGTGTCGAGGAGCTGGCGCGCACTATTGCGCTCGAGACCGGCAATGCGCTGCGTACGCAGGCGCGGCCGGAGGCCAGACTTGCGGCCGATATCTTCCGTTATTTCGGCGGGCTCGGCGGCGAGCTCAAGGGCGAGACGATCCCGTTCGGTGAGCAGGTGCTGAGCTACACGCGGCGTGAGCCGTTGGGTGTCGTCGGCGCGATCATCCCGTGGAACGCGCCGGTGCTGCTCGCCGCGCTCAAGATCGCTCCGGCATTATGCGCCGGCAACACGCTTGTGTTGAAAGCAGCCGAGGACGCGCCGCTCGGAGTGCTGCTCATGGCCGAGATCTGTCATGAGTATCTGCCGGCGGCTGTGCTGAACGTGCTGACCGGGCTGGGCGAGGAATGCGGTGCGCCGCTGGCGCACCATCCGCTCGTGCGCAAGCTTTCCTTTACCGGCTCGACCGAAGTCGGCAAGCTTGTCATGCGGGCGGCATCGGAGCGGATCGTCCCGGTTTCGCTCGAGCTCGGCGGCAAGAGCCCCTCTATCGTCTTCCCAGATGCGAACGAGGACTGGGTCGTCGACGGGATCATCGCGGCGATGCGCTTTACCCGCCAGAGCCAATCTTGCACCGCCGGATCGCGCCTGTTCGTTCACGCCGATATTGTCGATTCGTTTCTCGACAAACTGAAACAGAAGACGTCCGCGCTACGGATTGGCGACCCGCTCGACGAGGCCACGGACATCGGCGCGATCATCAATGAAAAGCAATTCCGCAAAGTCTGCTCCTACATCGAGGACGGGCTCAACCAGCCCGGGGCGCGTCTCGTGATGGGCGGACTGCCGCCGACGAGTGGTCCGCTCGCCGAAGGATATTTCGCGCTCCCGACGGTCTTTGCCGACGTGTCGAACAAATGGCGGTTGGCGCGCGAGGAGATCTTCGGGCCAGTGCTGGTCGCCATACCGTGGACCGACGAGGCCGAAGCGGTCCGCATGGCGAACGACAGCCATTATGGTCTCGCTGCCTATGTCTGGACCCACGATATCGGGCGCGGGCTCAGGACGGCGCATGCGATCGAGGCCGGCTGGGTGCAGGTCAATCAGGGCCTCGGCCAGTCGCCGGGCCACTCCTATGGCGGCTACAAAGAGAGCGGTATAGGCCGCGAATTCTCGCTTGAGGGAATGCTCGACAGCTTTACCCAGCGCAAGAACGTCACCGTCAACCTAACGACGCTGCCGCCACACTAAGTTGCGTCCGCGCGCCGGGGAGCGGCCCGGTCCGGGGTTGCGCGGCGCGGCGTACGAGAACGACTTTTTGCGCCGACTTGCCGAGGAAGTGGTAGCCCGATCCGCCCTCGGCGAGGATGTCGAGAAACGCATCCGGTTCGGTGACGCGCACGGTGCCGAGAATATCGGCGCCGCGGCGCAGAAACGCGTCGGGCAGCATGCTGACGGTCGGGCCGACCATCGTCACCCGCGCATCGGGCTTGGCCAGCGCCAGCAGCCCGCCGAGCGTGTCGTTGATCAATGTCGTGCCGGTGATCAGCAGCACGTCGGCCTGGGGAACGACGGTGTCCGCCTGCTCGGCCGGGCGGTAGAAGGGCAGCTCGTCGGCTTTGAGTGTCGCGGGATCCTGTTCGAGCACGAGGTAAGGTAGATGCCGTCGCTTCAGTTCGCGCAAGAACGGCACGAACGCGCCGACGACAACGACCTGGTCGCCCGGGTTGATCTCGGTCGCATCGAACGCGTCGATGCCGAGTTGCAGGTCGGTTTCCGGGTGCGGGCGGCGGTTCCAGCAGGTCTCGGCCAGCGCATTCATCGCGGCGATGCCGACTGCGCGGCGGATGCCGTTGTCGCCGAGCGCTTCCTGCGCCAGGTCGAAGGCCGGCCGGCCCTGCAGTTTGCCGGGGAACGGCATCGCCATCGCCGAGCTCGGGCAGCACACCGCCTCGGGGATCGTTTTGATCGGCGTCGCGCAGGCGCCGGCAATGCCGTTGTCGAGCTTCACGCCGGTGAAGAAAAGCCCGATCACCGCCCGCTCGACGGTGATGCGATCGCGCTCTGAACCGAGGATCTCGCGGATCGCGGCGAGGGTTTCGCGAATTATCGACTTCTCGTCCGTTTCCATCACCGTTCCTCTCAAACAGCGAGCGGCCACCGGCGCTCGGGCTGCGTCGCCTCGAACGCGCGGGCGGCGTGCAAGACGCGAGCATCGGCATAGAGCGGGCCGACGATTTGCAGGCCGATCGGCAGCCCGGCGCCCGTCAGCCCGCAAGGGACGCTCGCCGCCGGCTGGCGCGTCATGTTGAAAGGATAGCTGAAAGGCGACCAGTCGATCCAGTGGCGCTCGGTCTGAGGATCGTTGAGATCCTGCCCCACTGGGAGCGCCGGGATCGGCATCATCGGCGTCAGCAGCAGATCGTATTGCCGATGGAACTCCGCCATCTGCTGGCCGAGCGCGGTGCGGACGAGATCGGCGCCGAGATAATCGACGGCACTAATCCGCTCGCCCTCGGCCGCCGTCGCCACCAGGCCTGGGTCGACCAGCACGCGCTTGTCGGCGGGATACGTGCCCAGGAGCTTAGCCGCGCCGGCTGCCCACAACGTGAACAGCGCCTCGCGCGGCGACGGAAAGATCGCCCCGACCTCTTCGACGATGGCGCCGAGCGCCTCGAATTGCCGCGCCGCCTCGGCGACCGCCGCGGCGATCTCGGGATCGACCTTGGCATAGCCGAGCGTCGGGCTGTAGGCGATCCGCCAGCCGCGCACGCCGCCGTCGAGCCCGTCGAGATAATTCCTGTCCTCGGGCGGCAGGGCGTAGGGATCGCGGTGGTCGGGAGCCGAGAGCACGGTCAGCATCAGCGCCGCATCCGCGACGGTTCGCGCCATCGGGCCGAGATGCGCGAGCAGGCCCATCGCCGAGAGCGGATAGGCCGGTACCCGGCCGAAGCTCGGCTTCAGTCCGAAAATGCCGGTGAACGCGCAAGGGATGCGGATCGACCCGGCGCCGTCGCTGCCGAGATGCAAGGGCCCGATCCCGGCGGCGCACGCCGCGCGGCCCCGGCGCTGCTGCCGCCCGGGGTGCGCGAGAGGTCCCACGGGTTGCGCGTGATCCCGGTCAGCGGGCTGTCGCCCAGGGCTTTCCAGCCGAATTCCGGCGTCGTCGTCTTGCCGAGGATGACAGCACCGGCCTCGCGCAACCGCGCCGTCGCCGGCGCGTCCTCGGACCAGTCCTGGTTCGGATCGACGAGGCGCGACCCGCGCAGGGTCGGGAAGCCGCGCATCAGCATCAGGTCCTTGATCGTCACCGGAATGCCGTCGAGCTGCCCGACCGCCTCTCCGCGCAGCCAGCGTTGTTCCGATGCCCGCGCCGCAGCCATCGCGCCGTCGTGGTCGATGATACAGAACGCGTTGATTTTGGGTTGCAGCCGATCGAGGCGATCGAGCAGCAGCCGGGTCACTTCGACCGGCGAGAGCGCTCTCTTGCGATAGAGATCGAGCAACGAAACCGCCGACGCGTAGGCGATATCCTGGTCGTCGCTCATTGCTGCTCCTTTCTGCCGCTCCTGAAGAACAATTTATGGCGCGGCTTTTGCAGTGTGAACCCGGATCGCGTAAGGTCCTTCCACAACGAAGGCTAGAACGGGAGACCGATGACCTCATTCGCCCGGATGCTGCGTTTGCCGGGTGCCATCGTGGCGCTCGCCCTCACTTTTGTCCCGGCGATCGGATGGGCGGAGGCCGGGTCGAAGACCCTTCGCTTCATCCCGCAAGCCGATCTGCGCAGCATCGACCCAATCTGGACGACGGCCTATGTGACCCGCAATTTCGGCTATCTGGTCTTCGACACGCTCTTTTCGCTCGACAAGAATTTCAAGCCGCAGCCGCAAATGGTCGATCGCTGGACGGTCAGCGACGACAAGCTGAGCTATAGTTTCATCCTGCGCGACGGGCTCAAATGGCATGACGGAGAGCCGGTCCGCGCCGCCGATTGCGTCGCCTCGCTCGAACGCTGGGGTAAGCGCGACACGCTCGGCCAGAAGCTGATGGACGCCGTCGGCGAGATTCGGGCGGCCGACGACAGGACCTTCACGATCAGCCTGAAATCCCCGTTCCCGCTGATCCTCGATGCGCTCGGCAAGCTCTCCAGCAATGTCCCGTTCATGATGCCCGAGCGGCTTGCCAAGACCGACCCCTACCAGCAGATCCCGGAAGCAATCGGCTCCGGCCCGTTCAAATTCGTCAAGGAGGAGTGGGTTCCCGGCAACAAGGCCGTCTTTGTCAAGAACGCCGATTACATGCCGCGCGAAGAAGCGCCGAGCTTCGCCTCGGGCGGCAAGGTGGCCAAGGTCGACCGCGTCGAATGGCTCTATATTCCCGATACGGCTACCGCCGCTGCGGCGCTCAATGCCGGCGAGGCCGATTGGTACGAACAGCCGCCGGCGGACCTCGTCCCGGTCTTCGCCGCCAACAAGGATATTGTCGTCGCGACGGTCGACCCGCTGGGCAACCAAGGCGTCCTGCGGTTCAACCATATTCAGCCGCCGTTCAATAATTCGAAACTGCGCGAGGCGGTGCTGAACCTCGTCGATCAGAAAGACTACATGGGTGCGGCAGCCGGCGATCCGAAATACTGGAAGACCTGCGCCGCATTCTTTGGCTGCGGCACCCCGTTCGAGACCAATGCCGGCGCCGAGGCTTTGCTCAAGGGTCCGAACCTCGCCAAGGCGAAGGAGCTGATCAAAGAGGCGGGGTATAAGGGCGAGAAGATCGTGCTGCTCTCGGCGACGGACCAGCCGATCGTGCACGGCCAGGCGCTGGTGACTTTGGACGCGCTGCGCAAGGCCGGGCTCAATGTCGAATTGCAGGCGAACGACTGGGGAACGCTGATCACGCGGCGCGCCTCGAAGGAGCCGGTCGAGAAGGGCGGCTGGAGCATCTTCCACACCTGGACCTCGGCTCCGGATTTCTTTTCTCCAGCTGTCAACATCGCGCTCCGCGGCAATGGTGAGAAAGGATGGTTTGGCTGGCCGACCGACGACAAGATCGAAACGCTGATCGACGCCTGGTTCAAGGCGCCCGCCTTCGCCGCACAGAAGCAGCTCGCCGCCGACATCCAGGTCGAGGCCTACACCAACGACGTGCCGTATATCCCGACCGGCCAGTTCGTCGTGCCGACTGCCTATCGCAAGAACCTCGACGGCATCATCGTCGCCCCGGTCGTCTTTCTGTGGAACGTCGAGAAGAAATGACAGTTGTGCCCCTGAGTGCCCCTCACCCTCCCGCTGATGCGGGTCCCTCCCTCTCCCCGCGAGCGGGGAGAGGGCCGGGGTGAGGGGTTGATCGCGGGCGTAGCGACGTGTTCGCCTACATCGTCCAGCGCATCCTCGCGACCATCCCGGTCATGGCGGTGGTGGCACTGTTCGTCTTTGCGCTCCTCCATCTGAGCCCCGGCGACCCGGCGGTGATCATCGCCGGAGATACGGCGACATTGGACGACATCGCCCGCATCCGAGAGAAGCTCGGGCTCGACCAGCCGCTCTACATCCAGTTCGTGACCTGGGTGTGGGGTCTTTTGCATGGCGATCTCGGCATCTCGATCTTCACCAACCTGCCGGTTTCCAAGTTGATCGCCCAGCGGGTCGAGCCGACCATAACCTTGACGATCTCGACGCTCATCGTCTCGGTTCTCGTGGCGATCCCGATGGGAGTGCTCGCCGCGTGGAAGGCCGGCTCGTGGATCGACCGCGTGGTGATGGTCTTCGCGGTGCTGGGGTTTTCCGTGCCGGTCTTCGTGCTTGCCTATCTCTTGATCTATGTGTTTGCGATCTCGACCGATTTGTTGCCGGTCCAGGGCTTTGTCGACATCAGCGGCGGAGTGTGGCCGTTCCTGTCGCACCTCGTGATGCCGACCCTCGCCCTCGGCATGGTCTTTGCGGCACTGATCGCGCGCATGACGCGCGCCAGTATGCTCGACGTGCTGGCCCAGGACTACATCCGCACTGCGCAGGCCAAGGGCCTGGCCAACGACAAGGTGCTGATCGGCCACGCGCTGAAGAATGCGGCCGTGCCGATCGCGACGATCGTCGGCATCGGGGTGGCCTCGCTGATCTCCGGCGTCGTCGTCACCGAAACGGTGTTCGCGATCCCCGGTCTCGGCCGGCTGACGGTCGACGCGATCCTGCGCCGCGACTACCCGATCATCCAGGGGATCATCCTGGTCTTCTCGGCAGCTTATGTGCTGATCAATCTGCTGGTCGACCTCAGCTACACGCTGCTCGACCCGCGCATCCGCTATTGAGGCCCGCGACAAAACACCATGACCGTCACGCCAGCCGATCTCGCCCTTCTCGACGCGCCTGCGCTACGCCGGGGCCGGCTGCGCACCTATCTCCGCCGGCATCCGACAATGGTTGTCGGCGGCGTGCTGCTCGGCCTGATGGCGCTGATGGCGATTTTTGCCCCTTATCTCGGCACCGTCGACCCGCAGGCACTGTCGCCGATCCGCCGGCTGCGCTGGCCGTCGGCGCAATATTGGTTCGGCACCGACATGCTGGGGCGCGACATCTACAGCCGCACGGTCTACGGCGCGCGCATCTCGCTGACGGTGGGGATCAGCGTCGCCCTCGCAAGCACCGTCCTCGGGCTCGCGATCGGTCTGGTGACCGGCTTCAGCCGGTGGACCGATGCGATTGTCATGCGGGTCATGGACGGGCTGATGTCGATCCCGGCGATCCTGATCGCGATCGCGCTGATGGCGTTGACCCGCGCCAGCCTCCAGAACGTCGTCTTCGCGATCACCGTCGCCGAGGTGCCGCGGGTCACGCGCCTCGTCCGCGGCGTCGTGTTGACCTTGCGCGAGCTGCCCTTTGTCGAGGCGGCGCACGCCAGCGGCACCGGCTTCTTCCGCATCCTGTGGCGGCATATCGTGCCCAACACCCTGCCTCCACTCCTCGTGCAGGGCACCTTCGTCGCCGCCTCGGCGATGATCGTCGAGGCGATTCTGTCGTTTCTCGGCGCCGGCACGCCGCCCAACATCCCGAGCTGGGGCAACATCATGGCCGAGGGGCGCAGCCTCTTCCAGGTCGCCTATTACATCGTCCTCTTTCCGGGCGCGTTCCTGTCGATCACCGTGCTGGCCATCAACCTGTTGGGCGACGGATTGCGCGACGCGCTCGACCCGCGTCTCGCGCGGCGGATGTAGCGCATGGCCGAGGCGGCCTATGTCGCGACGGTCCCGAAGGCGCCGGCGGCCCGGATCGAGCCGCTCCTCGAGGTCGCCGATCTCCGAACCTGGTTTTTCACCCGCGACGGGGTCGTCCGCGCCGTCGACGGCGTCTCGTTCCACGTCATCCCCGGCGAGACCTTGGCGATCGTCGGCGAAAGCGGCTGCGGCAAGAGCGTCACCGCACTCTCGATATTGCGGCTGATCCCGTCGCCGCCCGGGCGCATCGTCTCCGGCGCGATCCGCTTTGCCGGACGCGACCTCCTCGGGTTGAGCGAGGGGGAAATGCGCGATGTCCGCGGCAACGAGATCTCGATGATCTTTCAGGAGCCGATGACCTCGCTGAACCCGGTCCTGACGATCGGTCACCAGATCGCCGAGACCCTGACCCTGCATCAGGGGCTCAACCGCAAGGCCGCACTCGCCAGGGCCGCCGACATGCTGCGCCTCGTGCACATTCCCGAGGCCCGGCGGCGCATCGCCGAGTACCCGCACCAGCTTTCGGGCGGCATGCGGCAACGGGTGATGATCGCGATGGCGCTTGCCTGCAACCCGAAGCTCTTGCTCGCCGACGAGCCGACGACGGCGCTCGACGTGACGATCCAGGCGCAGATCCTCGATCTGATGCGCGAATTAAAGCAGAAGATCGACGCCGCGATCGTGCTGATCACCCATGATCTCGGCGTCGTCGCCGAGATGGCCCAGCGCGTCGTCGTCATGTATGCCGGCCGCAAGGCCGAGGAGGCGCCGGTCGGGCCCCTGTTCCGCCGCCCGCTGCATCCCTACACCAAGGGGCTCCTCGGCTCGGTGCCGCGGCTCGGCGCCACGCTCGCGAGTGAGCGCGCGCTGCGGCTCGCCGAGATCCCCGGGACGGTGCCCTCGCTGAAGGAGGCGATCCCGGGCTGCCCGTTCGCGGCGCGCTGCGCCTTCGCGACCGATCGGTGCCGCCGCGAGATCCCGGCTTTCGAGGAGAAGGAGCCCGGGCATTACGCGGCCTGTTTCCATTCCGACCGGGTGGCCCTCGCGTGACCGCAAGCATGCCTGGCCAGTTCCCGGCTCCTCCGCCGCTTGCCCCCACCCTTCCCTCCCCCGCATTGCGGGGGAGGGTTAGGGAGGGGGCGGGGGAGGGAATGGGTGGGGGCCCGCTGCTGTCGGTTAGCGGCCTGGTCAAACACTTCCCGGTCAGGAAAGGGCTGTTGCAGCGCGCCGTCGGACAGGTGCACGCGGTCGACGGCATCTCCTTCGACATCGCCGAAGGCGAGACCTTGGGGCTTGTCGGCGAGAGCGGCTGCGGCAAGTCGACCGCGGGCAAGACGATCCTCAAATTGATCGAGCCGACCGCCGGCGAGATCCGCATCAACGGGGAGCGCATCGACGCGCTGTCGCGCCATGAGATGCGGCCCTATCGGCGCCAGCTGCAGGTCGTCTTCCAGGACCCCTACTCCTCGCTCAACCCGCGGCTCAGGATCCGCGACATCATCGGCGAGCCGCTGGTCAATTACGGGGTGTCGGGGGGCCGTGAGCTCGAGGATCGGGTCGCCGAGCTCGCTCTCAAGGTCGGCCTGCGCGCCGAGGCGCTCGACCGCTTCCCGCACGAATTCTCCGGCGGCCAGCGCCAGAGGATCGGCATCGCCAGGGCCTTGGCGCTGCATCCGAGCCTGATCATCTGCGACGAGCCGGTCTCGGCACTCGACGTCTCGGTGCAGGCTCAAGTGATCAATCTCCTGGGCGATCTGCAGCGCGAGTTCGGCCTCTCTTATCTCTTCGTCGCCCACGACCTCGCGGTCGTCGAGCACATCAGCAACCGCATCGCCGTCATGTATCTCGGCAAGATCGTCGAGATCGCCGACAAGACCGCCCTCTTCACCCGCCCGCAGCACCCCTACACCGAGGCGCTGCTGTCGGCCGTCCCGGTCCCCGACCCCGACGCGGCGCGCAAGCGCATCATCCTGAAGGGCGACGTGCCGAGCCCGATCAACCCGCCCGCGGGCTGCCGCTTCCACACCCGCTGCCCCTACGCCTTCGAGCGCTGCTCCACGGAGGAACCGGCGATGCGCGAGGTCCTCCCCGGCCACCACGTCGCCTGCCATCTGCGGGAGACGCAGCCCGCGGCGCTCGCGCAGGCCGCCGCGGTTCCGGCGTAACCGCCGAGGACGCGGCCGCCGCCCCTCACCCTCGCGCTAACGCAGGCCCCTCCCTCTTCCCGCCGTCGCGGGGAGAGGGGCTTCTCTCTCCCTCGCCCCGCTTGCGGGGGAAGGTCGGGGTGAGGGGCAGCGGGCGCCCGCGCGCTCCGGTCTCTCCCTCGCCCTCACCGGCCGCCGTCGGTGAGCGCGAGGCCCGCGTGCGCATGACCCGGCTGCGGCGGCGGATCGCCGAGCGGCTGAAGGCGGCGCAGAACACCGCCGCGATGCTGACGACCTTCAACGAGATCGACATGACCGAGGCGATCGCGTTGCGCGAGCGCTACCGCACGGGCCTTGAGAAGAAGCACGGGGTGCGGCTCGGCTTCATGTCGATCTTCGTCAAGGCGGCGATCGTCGCGTTGAAGGAGCTGCCGGCGGTCAACGCCGCGATCGACGCCGACGACATCGTCTACAAGAACCATTACGACATCGGGGTTGCGGTCGGCACCGAGCAAGGGTTGGTCGTACCGGTCGTGCGCGACGCCGACCGAATGACGTTTGCCGAGATCGAGCAGACGATCACGGCACTCGCCCGCAAAGCGCGCGACGGCAAGCTGACGATCGAGGATCTCTCCGGCGGCACCTTCACGATCACCGACGGCAGCGTCTATGGCTCGCGGATGTCGACGCGGATGCTCAACCCGCCGCAATCCGGGATCCTCGGCATGCACAAGATCGAAAGGCGGCCCGTCGCGCTGGGCGACCAGGTCGAAATCCGGCCGATGATGTATGTGGCACTTTCCTACGACCACCGCCTCGTCGACGGCCGCGAGGCGGTCACCTTCCTCGTGCGGATCAAGGAATGCGTCGAGGAGCCCTCACGGATCGTGTTCGACATGTGAGCAAACCGGGACAGGACCGGACACGCCGTCACCACCAGGGATATGGGGTCAAGCCCGGCAATGACGGTCGCAAATTGCGGGCATATACGGCTGGGAGAAATCCGGTCGTTTTGATCGGGTGCCTACAGACGAAGCCGCATAATCACGTTCTGGAAAAATCAGCCGGGGGAAGGGTTGCGCCGCCGTTTTGTCCAGTCGGTCAATAACTCGCCCAAAGGGACAGGGCGTACCTCAAGAAGAGGTAGGGGGACTCGCTTTCCGGATTCAAGACACTGGGGCCGCAGCAGGTATAATCGTATCTCGTTTGCCACTCCAATCCGGTGCAAAAATCATCGCGGAGAGTGAGGGCATCCACGAAGTACAGTTGTCCGCTGAAAGCACCACTACGGACTTCGTTCTTAGCTTCTTGGAACGTACGCTTGACGGTGTCTCGCTAAAAGTGACCATGGATTCGCAGGTCAATGTTCAAACAATAGTGATACGCGCACCCGCACCGAGGAATGGTTCCGATTCAACTGTGCCTAATTGCCTATTCTGAAAAGCGGCTGAAAAGCTTCGTGAAATCCATGGCGGGAGGGTGAAGCAGAAGGAGCGCGGGTGGCCGCGTTCGACTTGGGCTTCGGAGTCGGCCGAGCGCTGGGAATACTTGACCGGCTGTGTCTTTACTCGACGCACTCGGCACAAGATGTAGGTGCGCGTGGCCTCGTCGGAACGGGTGATGTTTGCCGCGCTCGGGCCGCTACGGGTGGGCAGCTTCCAACTCGGCCATCATAGGTGGGTCTCACCCGGGGTTTTCGACAAATACCCGGGACGTTGCTATTGCAACAAATATAAAATGACTTAAATAGCATATCGCATCGATCGCGACGCCCACCGGGCGCGCCGGGTTGCAACCAAGGAGATGCCGATGACTGATGGGTTTATACCGAGACGGGCGGGGCGGGTGCGCGGGCGCCGGTTCGAAAAGGGCCAGTCGGGCAATCCCGGCGGCCGCCGGGTCGGCTGCCGCAACAAGACGACGATCGCTGCTGCGGCGTTTCTCACGGGCGAGGCCGAGGCCTTGACCCGCAGGGCCGTCGAGCTGGCGCTCGTCGGCGACCCGACGGCGATGCGGCTCTGCATCGAACGCATCCTGCCGCCGTGCCGCGAGCGTGCGGTCAAGTTCGTCTTGCCGCCGATCGAGAGTGCGGCCGACCCCCGTTCTAGCCTGGGGCAGGCATCGCCGGCGCGATGAAGGCGGTTACTTCGGCGCTGGCCGGTGGCGCCATCACGCCGGGCGAGGCGGCGACGATCGCGGCGGTGGTCGACACCTTTGTCCGGGCGATCGAGACGAGCGACTTCGAGCGCCGTTTGCAGCTGGTCGAGGCCGAACACTCCAATGATTCGGGCGCCGCAACCGGGATGAACGGCGCCGGGCCGGGCCAATACTACAACCCATAGGAGAGTTTTGCTGCAGATTCGCTGCTTATGGCGGGGTGTGAAATAATCGATTCAATCGACGATTGTGGTCGGCCGGTCGGCCGACCGTCCCGGCGCAGCCGGGCGCGATGTCGCGCCTGGCGTTGGGCTGAAAGCGGCCTACCTATTACGCGCAACCTGCACCAACTGCAGTCCGCCGCGGGCAGCATGATCTTGACGGCGATACCCCGCGAGCAGCTCGCGGACACTCTCGACCGCTTCAGCGCCGGCCTCTCCGACGGGTTTCCCCGCGCGGTATTTCGGCGGATCCGCGCGACCTCGCCCGACCGCGCCGCCGGAGCGGAGGCCGAGCGGCACCGTCTCGCGGCGCTCACAGTCGCGCGCGCCTGCGGCATGGCGATCCACCCAGAGGCGACCCCGTGCCGCTTCAATTGGGACGGAGTTGCCCTCAACAGCGCTACCGAGGCGTATGTGATCCTGCACGAAGCCGCCCATTTCGTGCTGGCCCCGCCTGAGCGCCGAGGACTCGTCGAGTTCGGGCTCGGGCCCGGTCCCGACACGCTCGACCGCGACGCGGCCGAGCGCGCCGCGGTGCTGTCGCCGCTGGCGCGCGAGGCGGACGAGGCGGCGGCCTCGCTGCTTGGGATCGTCTGGGAAGCGACCCTCGGACAGCCGGCGCTCGCCTCTTTCCTCGACCAGAATTGGCTCGAGTGCCTCGACCGCTCGGCCCCTCGCCATTTTACCGCGGTGCTCGAAACATTGCGGCGTCGAGGATTGCCTAGCGGCGGGCGAGCGCCTGTCGCTTCCACAGTTCCCAGGGACGGTCGAGGACGGCATTGTTGGTCGCAGTGGCCTGAGCCGCCTCCTCAGGGTTGAGAAAATTGACCTCGCCCCGGCCCAGCCACAGCGCCTCGGCCTCGAGCTTGGCGTTGATCTCGGTGTAGACGGCGCGGAACACGACCTCTTTGATCGACTGGCCGACGACGACATCGCCGTGGCCGCGCATCAACACGACCGCCGCCGTGCCGAGTTCGCGCGCGAGTGCGGCGCCGAGTTCCGGGTTACGGATCAGCATGTCGGTCGCTGGACCGCCGGCCTCGCGGATCTCGAAGATCGGCACACCGGCGCCGAGGAACGAACTCATATGGTAGATCGGCCGCAGTGGGACGGTGGTGGCGCCAAACGGGATGATCGATGGCGAGTGGCTGTGCACGATGGCCTTTATTTCGGGATAGGCCTTGTAGATCTCGCTGTGGATGAAGCGTTCCACGTAGAGCCCGCGCCCGCGCGGGTCGAGCGCATTGCCGGCGAGGTCGAATTCCATGATGTCGTCGGCCGTAACCAGACCCGGCGCCATGCTGCGCGCGAGCAGGAAGCGCGCCGGGTCCGTATCGTGCCGCGCGCTGACATGCCCGAAACCGTCGACCACGCCCTGGTCGTCGAGGATGTGGTTGGCGGCAACGAGATCATCGATGAGCCGCGGATCCGCCGGTACTTTCGTGCGTGCCCCTGCCGCTTCGGCAAACTCGAGAGCGGCCGCGGCGCCGGCGAGGAGGAACGCCCCGAGCAACGGAACCGATGTGCGCATATGCCCTCCCCTTGCGATGTCGACCACTCTCCACGACCGCGGCGCTTCCGGCAAGATTGACACTTCCGGATGCGCAGGATTTGATCCGCGCCGAACGCCGGAGCAAACGGAGGAGACGATGGAGACGCGCGTACTCGGCCGCACCGGACTCGCGGTTTCGGTCCTCGGGTTCGGCTGCGGCGCGGTCGGCGGTCTGATGGTGCGCGGCAACCCAGCCGATCAAGAGCGGGCGGTCGCGCGAGCCATCGAGCTCGGCATCAATTACTTCGATACCGCGGCGATGTACGGGAATGGCGAATCCGAACGCAATCTCGGCCGTGTTATGAAGAGCCTGAAGCCGGACATCCTGGTCGGCACCAAAGTGCGCGTCCCCGACGGCGAGCGCAGCCGGATCGGGGCGGCGGTGACAGCTTCGCTCGAAGCGAGCCTGCAGCGCCTCCAACTCGACCATGTCGACCTCTTCCAGTTGCACAACCACATAACCACGGACGGCAGCGACGGCGGGTTCAGCCCCGACATCGTGCTCAGGCGAGATCGTCCCGGCATTCGAGCGATTGCGTCAGCAGGGCAAAACCCGCTTCTGCGGCATCACCGCCGTCGGCGATACTCCGGCGCTCCACCAGGTGATCGACGCCCGCGCCTTCGACACCGCGCAGGTCAGCTACAACCTGTTGAATCCGAGCGCCGGGGCGGCGGCTCCGCACGGTTATCCGGCGCATGATTTCGGCAACCTGTTGGCGCACACAAAGGCCAGCGAGATGGGCGTCATCAACATTCGGGTGCTCGCCGCCGGCGCGTTGAGCGGTACTGAGGACCGCCACCCGCTCGGCTCACCCAGTGTCGAGCCGATCGGTTCGGGCGGCAGCTACCGCACCGATGTCGAGCGGGCGCTACGGCTCGAGCCGCTGATCCGCGAAGGCCATGCCGAGAGCTTGATCGACGCGGCCTTGCGGTTCGCTATCGCCAACGACGCCGTATCGACCGTGCTGGTCGGTTACTCGACGCTCGACCAGCTCGAGGCCGCGGCGCGCTCGATCAACAAGGGCCCGCTGTCGCGCGCCGCACAAGATCGGCTCGCGGAGTTGCAGCGCGCGTTTGTCGGCGAGCCGCGGTGAAGGGAGCAGCCTGACGGCGCAACGTGCGCATCCTCTACCGCTATCGGGACAGCGAGAAGATATTCGATCAGCCGTGCGAGGCGATCGTCCTCGGGCGGCCGCGCCACGGCGTCCATGTCGATATCGATTTGTCTCCCGACTTGCGGGTGTCGCGGCCGCATGCGCGGATCTCGATCGATGACGGGTTTTACTGGATCGAGGACCTCGGTAGCGCCAACGGCACGGAAGTCGATGGGAAGCAGATCAAGGGCAAGGGGGCGCTGCGCCTCGAACCCGGCCAGACAATCCGCATCAGCGACACGACGATCGAGGTGGAGATCCCGGTTGGCCAGACCGCTCTCGACCCCAGCCTCGGCTCGGATGACAGAACACTCGTCACCACTCACGACACTCGTCTCGACATCGGGGCGATGATCGATGCCGCGGCGCCGATATTCGAACCCAGGCAGCTGGTTGATCCGGCTCGGGCGGAGGCTCTCTCACTCCTCTACGAGCTGCCGCTGCGATTTGGCGAGGAGACCGAACTCGACACCCTGCTCCAGACGATCATCGAGCGGCTCGTCGCGATCATCCCGGCCGCCAAGCGGGGCGCTCTCTTGCTGCAGGATACGGAGAGCGGGGAGCTCTTGCTGAAGGCGCATGTCCCGGCGGGACAACCCTCGGTCAGCATGACCTTGGCATCTCGGACGATGGCGCGGCGCGAGGGCTTTATCTGGCGCCAGGGCATGGATCCCAGTCGAAGCCAGTTTCTGAACCGGATTAAGGCCGGCATGTATGTGCCGCTCATGTGGAAGGGGCGGGCGTTGGGCGCAGCCTGCGTCGACAACAGCGACGAAGGGACTCTATTTGCTGCGGATGATTTGCGCCTGATGCTCGCGGTCGCGCATTACGCTGCGATGGCCGCGATGCAGACCCAACTGCAGAACGATCTTCGCCGCAACGCCGCATTGCTCGGCCGGCTGCTGACGAATTTCTCGCCGAGTATCCGCGACAAGTTATTGTCGCGCGCTGCTCATGGACGCCTCCGCCCCGGCGGCGAGAAATCGGAAGTGGTGATTCTGGTGTCGGATATCCGCGGCTACACTCTGTTGAGTTCGGGCATGGACACCGACGATGTAGTGGATTTGCTCAACGACTATTTCTCCGCGCTGACCGACGCCATTTTTCAACATGATGGTACCATCGACAAAATCACCGGAGACGCCATCCTCGCCGTATTCGGCTGCCCCGAAGCGGATTCGATGCGGCATGAAAAAGCCGTGCGCGCGGCCCTGGCGATGCAATCCGCAATGGCGGAAGTCAGCGAGCAGCGCAGACGTCGTGGCCAGGTAACCTGCACCATCGGCATCGGCGTTCACTGCGGCGAAGTGCTTCATGGGTTCATCGGCTCGAACGACCGTATGGAGCTGACGATCATCGGCGAAGCGGCCAACTGGACGGCGCGTTATTGCGACGGCGCCGCCGGCGGCGAGATCCTGATCAGTCCTGCCTTGCATCAACGCCTGTGGCGCTATGTCGAGGCCGAATTGACCGCGATCGAGACAAAACACGAAGGCACGCTCAGCGCCTACCGCCTCAAGGGGATCAAAAGCGCAACGTAATAAACGGACTTCTCCTGCATCTGACTAAGGGGCGGTGAGCGAGGGTCAGGGCAGGTAGGCGATGACAACGGCGCTAACGTTGTCTTTTGCGCTGCGCGACACCGCACTCTCGATCAATCGATCGGCGGCTGCCTCCACAGGATGATCGCGCAGTATGGCGGCGATGTCGGGATCGGCGAGCGCACGGCAGAGCCCATCGGAGCAGAGCAGCAGAATATCGCCCGGCTCGAGTTGATCCCACCGTTCTTCGAGAGCGAGCCCATCCCCCGCCCCCAGCAGATTGGTGACGACATTGGCGAGCGGATGGTCCGCTGCGGCTTCGGGTCCAATTTCACCGCGGTCGACAAGGTCTTGGACATAGCTGTGATCATGGCTGATCTGCCGCAGCACGCCGGCCCGCAGCAGGTAACAGCGGCTGTCACCGGCCCATAAGCAGCAGCTGCGAGCGTCCGTGATCAGCACGACGACAACAGTGCTGCAGATCATGGCCCTCGGCCCGATATCGGCAGCCTTTGCCCGCAGCTCCTGGTTGACGCGGCGGAGACGGGTTCTGACATCGTCGACCAGCAAGACCGCCGATCGCGACGGGGTGACTTCGCCGAGTGCCGCGATGATGCGTCCGCTAGCATAATCGCCGCGCTGATGGCCGCCAGCGCCGTCGGCGACCGCCCACAGCCCGATCTCCGGCCGATCGAGGACCGCATCCTCGTTCCGCTGCCGCACCGTCCCGACATGGGTT
Source organism: uncultured Alphaproteobacteria bacterium (assembly GCA_963796155.1). Taxonomy (GTDB): domain Bacteria; phylum Pseudomonadota; class Alphaproteobacteria; order ATCC43930; family CGMCC-115725; genus AP-15. The sequence continues at coordinate 17,025 of CAWCKT010000020.1, forward strand.
CGCGCGGCCGAGTGGTAGCGCGACCTGTGGCCGATCGCGGTCACGGTTCCTCGGTACGCATCTATTTTTTGCCGTCCGATGCCTGTTCGATCTTCAGTCGGCAGCTGAAGTAGTTCAGAACGCGTGCTTGCCGCTGCACTTCGGCGAGAGCAGAACCACCGAGGTTTTCGGCAATCTGGCGCGCCTCGTCGAGGCGATCCTTCAAGCTCGCCACCGCGCGCGCCGTCGAGCCGTCAAAGCCTATTTGCAGAAATTTCTCCGGAGTATACTCGCTCGCACCGATCCGGAAATCGCCGGGATTAAAGGCGCACGCAGCGTAGGGATCGGGCGGTTGGACCGGGGCCGCGGCAACTGAGGGCGATGTCACCGCGTCCGGTGAGACTTCCGGCTTTTTTTCGCCGCCGAGAATGGCTCGCGATGCTTCGGCACGTAACCGGGCGAGGAAGACGGCTGAAATTTTCCCGTCAGTGACCAAGTCCGCGACTGGCAGACCGGACTGTGTCTGAAATTTGCGGGCGGCCCTCAAGGTCTGCGGGCCAGCGACACCGTCGATCGGTCCGGGATCCATACCTAGGCGAAGCAGCATGAATTGGATTTCGCGAACGATTGCGGAGTTCGCCTCGACATCCTGAGCCTCTGCCACGGCACCCGCGGCGTACGAGAGAGCCGCGCCTGCCGCAATCGCCGCTAGCGAGACAGCGATGCAGCTGAGCGCCCCAACGATCGTATGGCCCCCCTTCATTTCCGCGTCTCTTTCTCAGTGGCTTCCCTGCGCCCTCAGAAAGGTCTCTCGATCGCGTTCGTCCGGGATGTGGGCCGCAAGGGCGCGGTAAAATCTTTCCACCGTCTCGTATTTTTCGAGTTCTCTCTTGATCAGGATCTTGGCGATCGGGCCGATATAGCGCGCGAGGTTCGCTTCAACGGAAGCAATGTTTGCCAGCCCCGGCGACGTGGTCGGCCGGTCGGTCTTTTGTTCTGCCTCTGTCTGCGGCTTTGAATGCGGCCGACTGGCCGGACCCAGGGCTGCTCGCTGCTGTCCGCGCGCTAGGAATTCGGCATGGTCCCGCGGATTTTCTACCTGCTGTGCCAGCAGATCGTAAAGAGCGGTGATATCGTGTGTCTCTTTGATTGCACGCTTTAGCGCGATCGCGGCCATCGGGCCAATGAATGTCGCCAGATCGCGCTCGATCTGGCGCAGCAATTCGGGATGCCAAGCCTTATCCCCCGGTGCGACTTTCCCGAGCTCGGCGTTCGCCACGGGGGTGTCCGAGACCGACGGTTCAAGGCGGGGTGCCTGGTCGGAGCGTGCGGGAAAAGCTTCGATGATCGCTGTTGAGAACTCCGCGGCATCGGCATAGCGCAAGGCAGGATCGAAAGCCAAGGCCTTGCTAATGACGCGCTTGAGCGAGTTGGGAACCGCGGGATTCAACGCCCGTATATCTTCCGGTCCGCGAGTCTCCATGAACGATATGATCTCGGTGATGCTTTTCCCGCGGAACGGCTTCACGCCCGTCAGCATCTCGAAGAAGATGACCCCAGCGGCGAACAGGTCTGTGCGCTTGTCAACCGGCGCTCCGGCGAATTGCTCGGGAGCCATATACGCCGGCGTCCCCAACAGGTCACCGACGATAGTAAACTCAGACGCATCAATGCGTGCGATGCCAAAATCAGCGACCTTAACCTCGCCGCTGCTCCAACACCATAATGTTGGACGGTTTCACGTCACGGTGAACGATCCCGTTCCGATGAGCAAACCCAAGAGCACTGAGCACCTGCGTGATCACCGCAACACTCCGTTCCGGGTCTAGCGGACCGGATGCTCTGAGAATGGTGTCGAGGCTGCGGCCGTCGACATACTCCATGGCGAGAAACGGCCTTCCGTCATCTTCGCCAAAGTCGAGGATGGCGACGATGTTGGGATGGAAACGCCGCCCCGCGGCTCTCGCCTCACGCCGAAAACGCTGTAGCCATTGCTCCGAACCGGTGCCTGCGGTCAGATCGGGCCGCACGACCTTGATCGCCACCGGCCGATCAATGATGGGATCGTAGGCGCGGTAGACTTCACCCATTGCGCCGGTGCCGACCAATGCCTCGACCCGATAGCGACCAATGCTCTGGATTACCTTCACCATCGTTCCTTAGAGCCACACGTCGAAATTCGATCGTTTCGACCCCGTCCTTTAGCTTCGTTCTTCCAGCATTTTCATTGCGTTCTGCAGGCTGCGCCGCATCCGGTTGAAAGACTTCGACAAGGATCCGATTTCGTCGTTGCTATTGCGGACATATTCGGGCGCATCGACCTCTCCCATGCTGACCTTGTCCGCCATCTCTGAAATCTCGGCGACCGGCTTGACCACGAGTACGCGCAACAGCAGGTCGACGATGATAATGATGACGAGGAAGGTCCCCGCCAATGCCGCCATGAACCAGAGCAGGGCTTGGTAGGCTCGGCCGAGCGGCACACCGAGCGGAATCGAAACCATTTGCGCGCCGATGATCTCACCCAGCTTCCAGCCAAACCCATTCTGCGAGCCGTAAAGCGCGACCATTGTCGGCGGGGCGGCCTCTGGAGTGCTGTGGCAGGTCAAGCATGCCTGACTACCGGCCTTGAGCGGGCGGGCAAGGACTAGAAACTGCCCACCCGGCGTGTCCCTGGTGATCATGGTTTCTCTCTTGCTCGCGTCGTCGCGAAAGCCGTTGATGAGGTCGGCCTCCCAATCGATCGCTCGATCGTTGAGATTGGTCGGGTTCAACGTCGGCTCTCGGTAGGTATATTCTGGTAATTTCTGCCGGACGATCTTGAAAATACTTATCGCGGAGAACGACGGTATCGAATGCGGCAGGAACTGGACCTTCATCTGTGGCTCGAGCAATGGCTTTATACTATCATTGGTATAGGATCGATCAGCTGATGCTTCCTCCATGATGATTCGCGCGTTCTGAAGGCTGTCTTCCAGAGCATTCTTGCTGAGGATCTCATACGCACCAAATCCCGCCAACCCGAGTCCTACGAAAAAAGCGCCAGCCATTGCCAAATCTATTTTCCATCGAATTTTCATGAGTCTGAGCTTCCGCTGATGCTCGCAGTTCGACGGTAGTCCGAGATCTTACGAGCCCCATGTACATTTGCAAGTGCCGTCATAGACAAGGGCGGGCCTACTCCGCCCTAATGGAGCCGACAACAGCTCACCGGGTCGCGATCTCGGTCATCTCGCTGCCGCAGTCAGCAGCACCACGATCTCGCCAATCTGCTGGAAGGCCCCGAGAACATCGCCCGTATAGCCGCCGATCCGACGGTGGGCCAGAACGCACGCGGCGAACACCGCCGCGCCGGCGAAGCCCAACGCGACCGCGCCGCGGCCCGGGCCGAGCGCCGCCACACTGATCAGCGCGCCGATCGCGAACGCCGCAACGGCGAGCGCCGCCGAAGGCGTTCCCGCGGCGGCGCCGAGACCGTCGGCGCGCGCTGGCGCCAGCGCTCGCATCGCAATCGGCAGCGCCGCACGCGAGGCGGCATGAGCTGCGATCAGCGCCAACCCGGCGTGGATCGCCTCGCCGATCCCGGCGAGCGCAGCAGCGCGCAGCAGCACGCTCAGCACGACCGCCAGCACGCCAAACGTACCGTGCCGGCTGTCGCGCATGATCGCGAGCCTCGCTTCGCGGTCATCGCCGCCGATCAACCCGTCGGCGGTGTCGGCGAGGCCGTCTTCGTGCAAGGCGCCGGTCAGCCCGAGACCGGCAAGCACCGCCAGGAGCGCCGCCGGCCAATCCCCGAGGCCGAGCAGCTGAGCCAGCATAAAGGCGAAAGCGGCAACGGCACCGACCCCGGCCCCGACCAAAGGAAACGCCCAGGCCGCATCGGCAAGTCGCGCCGTTTGACACCAAGGTGCAGCGATTGGAATCCGGGTGAAGAAGGCGGTAGCCACCGCGAAGCCGGCGAACAATCCGACCGGCCGTCGGACGGGATCGTCGGGAGCGGTCATCACCGGACAATAGCCGAGCCGGCAATGCCTAGCGCGAAATTTCCGCTTGGGTCCGCGGCGGTGTTCCGACACGATCGCGCCCGATCCGAAGACGGAAGGAAGGGTCGCATGGACGAGCCGGTTGCGGATCTGGACGAGATCCGCGCGCTGTTGGCCCACCTGCCGGGCCCCGATCTCGCGGCCGGCACCGCGGCAACCCTGCGTCAGACGCAGTTGACCAAGCCAGCCGGCGCGCTCGGCCGGCTCGAAGAACTGGCGATTTGGCTCGCGATCTGGCAGGCGCGGCACCCGCCGCGCCTCGACCATCCCCGCACCCTGGTCTTCGCCGGCAACCACGGCGTCGCCGCGCGCGGCGTTTCGGCCTACCCCGCCGCGGTCACGGCACAGATGGTGCAGAACTTCATCGCCGGCGGTGCGGCGGTCAACCAGCTCTGTCGGGTCGTCGACGCCGGCCTCAAGGTCTACGAGATGAACCTCGACACCCCGACCGCCGACATCGTCGTCGAGCCGGCGATGAGCGAGGCGGAATGCGCCAAGGCAATGGCCTACGGCATGATGGCGGTCGAGCCCGGGATCGACGCTTTGGCAGTGGGCGAGATGGGCATCGGCAATACCACCGCCGCGGCGGCGCTGTGCGCCGGGCTGTTCGGCGGCGGCGCAGAAATCTGGACCGGACCCGGGACCGGGGTCACTGGCGCTGCGCTCGAAGCCAAGCGCCATGTCGTCGCCGAAGCGGTCGCGCGGCATCGTCCGGCGGCCCGCGACCCGTTCGACATGTTGCGGCGTCTGGGCGGGCTCGAGTTCGCCGCGATCACCGGGGCGGTCGTGGCGGCCCGGCTCGGCCGCGTGCCGGTCGTGCTCGACGGCTTCGCCTCGACCGCCGCTGCCGCGGTGCTGTTCGCCGCCGACCGGCACGCGCTCGACCATTGCGTCGTCGGGCATGTCTCCGGCCGAGCCGGGTCACCGCCGCCTCGTCGAGCACATCGGCCAGCGGCCGCTTCTCGATCTCGGCATGCGGCTCGGCGAAGGCTCGGGGGCGACGCTCGCCTTCGCGTTGCTGAAGGCCGCCGCGGCCTGCCATGCCGGCATGGCGACCTTTGCCGAGGCCGCCGTCAGCGGGCCGACGTGACCCCTTTCACGGCCATCCGTCGGACACTTTGATGGCGGTCGCCGCGCTACAATCACTGGTTTCATTGGCGATCGCTCGTTGCCAGATCTAGCGCGAATTTACCGCGGAATTTAGCCTTGTGGTTGAAGAGGCTCGCGAGCGCAGCGCGCCCGTCGCAGCGCTTTAGGCGAAAGGCCGATCAGACATCAGAACTTCCACGGTCCGACCACGCCCCTGCTCAGGAGCCGCGAGGGGTCGGAAGTATGTAATGCGAATAAGGCGATTATACGATAGTCATCATCGCAACAAGGCCGTTGCCCTGACTGGGGCTAAAATGCCGCGGGTTACCCGTTCTCCGCAAAAAGCGAGGGTCCGGAGCAACCGCCTGAGCTTGGGACCCGCAAGCCGGTTTCGCGGGTCTGGCGCATGACCTGATGCGGTCTCGCGATTTGGTCGATCGCCCGCGCTCTGAAGCTCAACAGCCGGCTCGCACCGCAACGCTATGAGGACGAACTGGAGGCGCTGGTCGACCGCTTCGAAGAGATCGCGCAGCGGCACCGTCTCGAAAAAATCGAGACGGTGAGCGACGCCTTCATGGCAACGGCAAACCTGTTGTCGCCGCTCGACGAGCCGGTGCACGCCGCGGTGGCCGGCGCGCTCGACATGGTCGCGGCAACTCAGACGGTTCGCGCCGACTAGGCGGTAGGTGTCGGCATCGACTTCGGGCCGCTCTCGGCCGGCATCATGGGCAAGTGGCAATTCCAGTTCGATGTCTGGGGCGATACGGTCAACACCGCGGCGGATCGAGGAATACGGCCGGCCGGGCAGCGTCAACGTCAGCGGCCGGGCCTGGCTGCAATTGCGCAATCGGGCACAGGGCCGCTCGCTGGGACTTATTGACCTCAAGGGTAAGGAAAAGATCGAGGTGGTCGAGTGCGTCGGACTACGGGAATGATGGCTCCCGAGCGTTGGTCACCGCAACCCGCATGGCCGTATCCGCTCATCCGACATCGGCAATATAGACCAGAGTCTGGTCCATATCAATCCGGGCGACCTGGCCTTGAGCGCATCGACACCGCGGGCCAGCGGAGGTTAAGCTAGACAGCATCTAGCTTAGTCTTGCAGGATACGCGATGAGGGAAATCGGCGCCTTTCAGGCAAAAAACAGACTTGGTCAGCTGCTCGACCTGGTCGAGCAGGGCGAAGAAGTGGTTATTACCCGGCACGGAAAGGCGGTGGCACGCCTCGTGCCGCCGAAGGCAGGATTGAGCCGTGCAGATGCGCGGGAGGCTGCCCAGCGCATTCGCGAGATGAGCCGTGGGGTCACGCTCGGAGGGCTTCGCCTGAAGGATTTGATCGACGAGGGGCGCAGGTGAGCCTTGTCCTCGATACCTCGCTAGCGTTGAGCTGGTATTTCGAGGACGAGCGGACGCCGGCCGCCGATGCCCTGCTCGACCGCGTCGCCGATCAAGGTGCAACGGTACCCGGGTTGTGGCGGCTCGAAATCGCCAACGGACTGCGGACGGCGATCCGCCGCAAGCGGATCGACGAGGGTTTCCGGAACAGAGCCATTGCCCAGCTCGCTCGCCTGCCGATCAACGTCGACCCGGATACCGACCGCTACGCCTGGACGACCACCCTCTATTTGGCCGACCGTTTCGCGCTGACGCCTTACGATGCAGCCTATGTTGAACTGGCGCAGCGCCTGATGCTTCCGCTCGCCACGCTTGACGAGCCGTTGCGCGCCGCCGCGACCGCGCTCGGTATTGGGCTGTTGGGAACGAGCTCATAACACGCGCGACTATCGTTAGTCCGGGAAGGCGCAGGGCGAGGTCGGTAACAGGCGCTTGAGGACGAGCTTGACACCGGTGGCCGGATATTCCATGTATATCCTAAGCTTGGACGGAGAGCCTGATGCAGGTGCAAGTCGCGCGCTGGGGCAACAGCCTGGGGCTGCGCATTCCCAAAGATGTCGCACAGCGGATTGGGCTACGCGCGGGTGCCAAGGTCGACGTCGAGGCGGAGGGTAACCGCATAATCATCTCCCCAGCCCGTCCGCGTTATGTTCTCGCCGATCTGTTGAAGGGAATGACGGCGGAAGCGATGCGGGAGGCTTTCGATTGGGGGCCGGACAGGGGCCGTGAGATCGTCGAGTGAGTGAAACTCGCTATGTGCCCGAAGCGGGCGACATCATCTGGACCGATTTCGATCCCCGCGTCGGTCGCGAGCAGAGTGGCCGTCGCCCGGCGCTGGTTGTTTCGCCTGCCGATTTCTGTCGCGTGACCGAGTTCGCGATCGTCTGCCCCATCACCTCTCGCGTTCGCCCTTTTGGCACCAGCGTCGTGCTGCCGCCGAGGCTGGCCGTCTCCGGAGAGATCCTGACCAGCCATGTGCGCAGCATCGACACGCTTGCGCGCCCGATCAGCTACGCGGGTGCCACGGTTCCCGCTGCAACTCTCGACGACGTACGCAGCAAGCTCGCCGCCTTGATCGGGCTTTAGTGGCATCCCTCGCCCGAGGTCTTGACTACAATGTCGCCAGGGGGGCAGGCCTTCACAGGTCCCTAGTCAACTCCCTCTCCCCACTTGCGGGCAAAGGGTTGGGGTTGGGGTTGGGGTGAGGGCAAGCTTCTAGGCAGTGGTAACCGCCTTGCGGGGTAAGGACCAAAAGCGCGCCGAGCGGGCGCGCCCGGTGCGCCGCTCACTTACGCCGGCAGAATTCGCGTTTTAGAGACGCATTCGCGCTCGGCAGATCGGTGGCTTCAGCAGGAAACCATGAACCGTGCTCGCCGGCGCCATCGCGCGCGGCTCGCCATCGACGAGCTCGTATCTGAGGCCGTCTTGCGAATCCCATTTGAGGAACTCCGCGACGGTGATCCGGATCGGAACTTTCGCCAATGCCAACATGGATGCCGTTATAGCACGTATCGGCCCCCGAGAGATCTTCCGGGGTGCTTCAATTCGTGAAAGGCGCCGCGAGGGTGGACCGAAACGACGACGATCAGCGTCAGCTCGTGCGGGGGATCCTCGGAGCGCGAGGCTGGTCGGTTCGCGAGGCGGCGAATGGCCGGCTCGCCCTCGATGCGATCGCGGCCGAATTGCCCGACGTGATCCTGCTCGATCTGATGATACCCGAGATAGACGGCTTTGAGCTGGTGGCGGCGCTGCAGGCAAACGCAGCGTGGCGCGCCATCCCGATCGTCGTCGTCACCGCGCTCGACCTGACGGCCGAGGACCGCCCCCGGCGGCTCAACGGCGGGGTCGAACAAATCCTCTCCAAACACGCTTTTCCTCCCGCCGAGCTGATGGCGCGCGTCGGCGCATTGCTCGGAGAGACGCGGAAGGCCCAATAATGAGCGAGGGTGCGGCGGTGCGTGCTGGGCGGCTACGAACTCCTCAGCGCCCGGGATGGCGCGGCCGGTATCGCGATGGCGGCGAGCGAGCGGCCCGACCTGATCCTGATGGATCTGAGCCTGCCGGAGATCGACGGCTGGGAGGCGACGCGGCCGCTGAAGGCCGACCCGGCGACGCGCGACGTTCCGATCATCGCGCTCAGCGCGCACGCAATGGCCCGGCGACCGCGAGAAGGCGCTCGCCACCGGCGGCGACGATTTCGACACCAAGCCGATCGAATTCGACCGCCTGCTGGCCAAGATCGAGCAGGCCCTCGTCGCGAAGGGAGGCGGGTAGGGCCCACGAGCCCGTTCGATCGAACGGGCGACGGCCTCCGACCGGGTCGATCTCGTTCCCTACGCCGATACCGGCGGCAAATTTCCCGGTGACGGGCTCGCGCGGATCACTCCCCCGGCATTTTGGCGGCAGACCGGTACAAGACCCGGCGGATCGTTGGCGAGAGCCCGGGTTTGCCCGCGGACGACGGCTTGTTACCGGCGGTACAGAGCCGCGGCTCGATCGAGGGTTTGTTGTTGGCCGACACCTGGGCACGGTCACGGCGCAACTCCTCGAGACGCGCGCGGATCGTCGCAAAATCGTCAGCAGCGCGAGAACGGGTCACGTTTCCTCCCTACCCGATATCGAAATGCGGTCACGCTATATTTTGTTAACCATAGCGTCAAGCACCGGCTCTTCGGTGACTAATGTGAGCTTTACCAAGCTTCATATTCCATGAAATATGACGCAAGCCCCGGCTGAGCGGAGGTAATTATGGCTCGCGGCGTGCAATTTGCGGTGTGGCGCCACCTGCTCTCTTGCGTCTTTCTCATCTTGTTCAGCGGCCCGTGGGGTACCGCTGCGTCAGCGCAGGATCCCAAGCTGGTAATTTTTGCAGCGGCCAGTCTCAAAGACGCGCTCGACGAGGTGAACGCCGCCTACCAGCGTGAAAAGGGCCAGCTGACCGCCACCTCCTATGCCGCGAGCTCGACTTTGGCAAAGCAGATCGAGGCCGCCGCCCCAGCCGACATTTTCATCTCAGCCGATCTCGACTGGATGGACTATCTGGCGAAGAGGAATTTGATCAAGCCGGAGAGTCGAGCTAATTTGCTGGGCAATCGCCTCGTGTTGATCGCACCGGCCGACAGCACCGTCGGGCTCAGCATCGGACCAAACTTTCCGCTCGCTCAGGCGCTCGGCAACGGCCGCCTCGCGATCGCCGACCCGAGCGGCGTGCCGGCCGGAAAATACGGTAAGGCTGCGCTGGAAACGCTCGGCGTGTGGTCTTCGGTCGCCGACAAGCTCGCGCCCGCGGAAAACGTCAGGGCGACCTTGCTTTTGGTGTCGCGCGGCGAGGCCCCGCTCGGGATCGTCTACGAGACCGATGCCGTCGCCGATAGAGGCGTCAAGATTCTCGGCACCTTCCCGGAAAACACCCACCCGCCGATCATCTATCCGATTGCGGTGGTGGCCAGTTCGACCAATCCCGGAGCGCCGGGCTATATCGCCTATCTCAAGTCGCCCCCAGCCCGCCCCATCTTCGAAAAGCAGGGGTTCACGGTTCTCCAATAAGATATGTGGGAGACCAGCCCAGCCGCACAAAACGGGCGTGTCGACTGTTAGCGTGCGATAGTGCGGCGGCGCAGCGCAGCATGCGATTTCATTGCTGTTGCGGTTTCCGGCGTCCCTTTGCAGGCAGCCTCGAGCTCGCCCAGCCGCGAGGCGGTCGCCGAGTGCGCTTCGGCCTCGATGGCGCGATATTGGTCGATCAATCTCTTCCCAAAGGGCGTCAAGGAAGCGCCGCCGCCGTGGCTCCCGCCCGCTTGAGCAGCGATGACGGGCTGGCGGAAGCAGTTGTTCATATCGTCGACCAGAAGCCATGCCCGACGATACGACATGCCGAGCGCAACCCCGGCCTTGGTGATCGATCCGGTGTCGCGGATCGCTTCCAGCAGCCGGATCTTGCCCGGCCCGATCGCCCGATCCCCGCCGAGATCGACGCGCAATGTCAGCCGCGCCGTCGCCACGTCAGCGGCTCCCCTTCCGCTTCGTTCCAGGGCACCTATTGAGGCTGGACTTTGAGCTTCGTCAAATCAAGCGTTGTGCGACAGTCGCCGACGATGCGGGAAGGTGCCGCAGCAAAGCTCGACATGTCGTTCAAGTCTGCTATAACCGCCACCACCCCTGCGCCCGAAATGAGCAGCTTCGGTGGAAGTTCGGCAGCATCGGAGCCCTGATGGTCTCTCAGTGATTGATTTAGGAGTGTAGCTCAACTGGTAGAGCACCGGTCTCCAAAACCGGGGGTTGGGGGTTCGAGCCCCTCCACTCCTGCCAGTTCTTGTCGGCGTTCGATCAGCCCGGCGGCCTCGCTGGAACCAGCCCAGCGAGGCGCCATATAGCCCGGCGAGACGCCGGTCCCTCAAGGTCGACAGGTCATGGCGAAGACGAATGCAGCCGAGTTTATCCAGCAGGTTCGCCAGGAGGTCGCGCGGGTCACCTGGCCGAGCCGCAAGGAGACCGTGGTTACCACAGCCATGGTGTTTGTGATGGTATTCATCGCGGCGGCCTTTTTCTTTCTGGTCGATCAGGTGTTTTCGGCCGGCGTGCGGCTCATCTTCGGGCTGGGGCATTAGGATTTCGGGACGTTAGGCGATGGCGAGCCGCTGGTATGTGATCCACGTTTATTCGGGCTTCGAAAAGAAGGTCGCGGCCTCGATCCGCGAGCAGGCAGAGCAGAAGGGCCTCGCCGATATGTTCGAGGAGATCCTCGTTCCGACCGAAGAGGTCGTCGAGGTCAAGCGCGGCGCCAAGGTCAGCTCCGAACGCAAGTTTTTTCCAGGATATGTGCTGATCAAGATGGAGCTCACCGACGAGACCTGGCATCTCGTCAAGAACACCGCCAAAGTCACCGGCTTCCTCGGGGGGCGCGGCCGGCCGTCGCCGATCAGCGATGCCGAGGCGATGCGCATCATGCAGCAGGTCCAGGAGGGAATCGAGCGACCCAAGCCGTCGGTGACCTTCGAGGTCGGCGAACAGGTCCGAGTCTGCGACGGGCCGTTCACCTCGTTCAACGGTCTGGTCGAGGAGGTCGACGAGGAGAAGGCCCGGATAAAGGTTGCGGTCTCGATCTTCGGGCGCGCCACCCCGGTCGATTTGGAATATTCGCAGGTCGAGAAGGTGTAACAACCATCGCCGTGCGAGACGCTCCTCACCTTCCCGCTGCGTGGCGTTAGCGAGATTTAGCTTATGGCAAAGAAAGTCGTCGGTATCATCAAGTTACATGTCCCGGCCGGCAAGGCGAACCCGTCGCCGCCGATCGGCCCAGCCCTCGGTCAACGCGGGCTCAACATCATGGAGTTCTGCAAGGCGTTCAACGCCGCGACCCAGAACCTCGAGCCCGGCATGCCTGTCCCCGTGGTGATCACGGCTTATGGCGATCGCTCTTTCACTTTCGTCACCAAGAGCCCGCCAAATTCGTATCTTCTCAAAAAGGCGGCAGGGATCGAGAAGGGATCGCAGACCACCGGCAAGGGCAGCTCGGCGGGCCGGGTGACGATGGCTCAGATCCGCGAGATCGCCGAACAGAAGATGCAGGACCTCAACGCCAAGGATATTGACGGCGCGTGCCGCATGCTGATCGGCTCGGCACGGTCGATGGGGCTCGACGTGGTGGAGTGAACAAGATGGCAAAGACGGGCAAACGGCTCAAGAAGGCCTATGAGGGGGTTGATCCGACAGTGGTGCATCCGCTCGCGGAGGCGCTGAAGCTGATCAAGGAGCGCGCCTCGGCGAAGTTCGACGAGACGGTCGAGGTGGCGATGAACCTCAATCTCGACCCACGCAAGCCCGATCAGAACCTGCGCGGCACGGTGATGCTGCCGCACGGCACCGGGAAAACCGTCCGGGTCGCAGTTTTCGCGCGCGGCGACCGGGCCAAGGAGGCCGAGGCCGCCGGCGCCGATGTCGTCGGAGCCGAGGATCTCGCCGAGAAGGTCCAGGCCGGGCAGATCGATTTCGATCGGGCAATTGCGACCCCGGATCTGATGTCGCTCGTCGGGCGCCTCGGCAAGATCCTCGGGCCGCGCGGCCTGATGCCCAACCCACGGCTCGGCACGGTTACACCGAATGTCGCCGAAGCGGTGCGCGCCGCCAAGGGCGGGCAGGTCGAGTTCCGCGCCGAGAAGGCGGGGATCGTCCATGCCGGTGTCGGTAAAGCGAGCTTTACGGATGCGGCGCTCGCGGATAATGTGCGCGCCTTTGTCGGCGCGATCACCCGCGGCAAGCCGAGCTGGCGTCCGAGGCACCTACATCAAGAAGGTCAGCCTGAGCTCGACGATGGGCCCGGGGGTCAGGGTTGAGTTGTCGGGGCTGTCCGACGAGGCGAGGCCTTAGGGCGAGGCGGATGTCGGGCCGGAGCCCGGCTCGTGATCGCGGCCGAGAATTCATATGCAACGGGTCCGTGCGTCCGCTCGACGACGCTCGCGGATCCGCTTCGGAGACGAGAGTGGACCGGACACAAAAGCAGCAGCTGGTCGAAACGCTGCAGCAAGTTCTCGCCGACACCGCTTGCGTGGTCGTGACGCACCAGTCCGGGCTCAGTGTCGCCGAGGTTACCCAACTGCGGCGGCAGGTGCGCAGTGCCGGCGCAGCCTTCAGGGTGACGAAGAACCGGCTGGCGCGACGCGCCGTGGTCGGCACCGCGTTCGAACCGCTGTCGCCACTGTTCACGGGCCCAACGGCGATTGCGTTCTCGCGCGACCCGGTGGCGGCGGCAAAGGTGGTCGTCGAGTTCGCCAACCGCAACGACAAGCTGACCATCATCGGGGGCAGCCTCGCCGGCCGGCAGATCGATGCGGCCGGGGTCAGGGAGTTGGCCAGCCTGCCCTCGCTCGATCAACTGCGCGGCAAGCTCCTCGGCCTGCTTCAGACGCCGGCGACACGGTTGGCCGTTGTGCTCCAGGCCCCGGCCGGACAGCTCGCTCGTGTCCTCGCAGCCTACGCGGAGCACCAGGGCGAGGCCGCCTCGCTCGCCTGAACCAAGGAAACCTTGAAAACCCTCATCCCAGACCTCAGGAGTAGAAGATGCCGGATTTGGCAAAGCTGGTCGATGATCTGTCGGCCTTGACCGTGATCGAGGCGGCAGAGCTGTCCAAGATGTTGGAGGAAAAGTGGGGCGTCTCGGCTGCGGCACCCGTTGCGGTAGCGGCGCTCGCCGGGGGTGCAGCGGCCCCGGCGGCGGAAGCGGCCGTCGAGAAGACCGAGTTTGACGTGATCCTGGCCGCAATAGGCGAGAAGAAGATCAACGTGATCAAGGAGGTGCGGGCGATCACCAGCCTCGGCCTCAAGGAGGCGAAGGATCTCGTCGAGGCGGCGCCCAAGCCGGTCAAGGAAGGTGTCAACAAGGAAGAGGCGGCAAAAATCAAAAAACAGCTTGAAGACGCGGGCGCGACTGTCGAAATAAAGTAGGTCTGTCACGATCTTTGTCGCATGGGGGCGGGCGGCCGATTGCCTTCGGCCGTTGCGCCCGAAGCCTCCGACCCCGGGGCGCGAGCCATCGCGCACGCCGGGTTTTGGCGCTCGTGACACAATGGATCGGCGGGGCTTGGCACGAAAGTCGCAAATCGATTGACGCGGCGGAGGCGCCGGGCAGCGCCGCCGCCGATCGGGTCATCGAGCCACCGGGTATGGGGCCTGTCTGAGCGGCCTCCAGCGAGGAGTGTGCATGGCTATATCCTTCACGGGCAAGAAGCGCATCCGCAGGACTTTCGGGCGTGTTCCCGAGGTCGCGCCGATGCCGAACCTGATCGAAGTCCAGAAGAGTTCGTATGATCACTTCTTGCAGATGGGGGTCATCCCCGAAGAGCGCGCCGGTGTCGGGCTACAGGAGGTTTTCAAATCGGTTTTCCCGATCCGCGATTTCTCCGAGCGCGCCCAGCTCGAGTTCGTAAGGTACGAACTGGAGGCGCCGAAATACGAGGTCGATGAGTGCCAGCAGCGCGGCATCACCTTCGCTGCGCCCCTGAAGGTCACTCTCCGCCTCGTCGTCTGGGATGTCGACGAGGATACCGGGTCGCGCTCGATCCGCGACATCAAGGAGCAGGACGTCTATATGGGCGATATGCCGCTGATGACGAAGAACGGCACCTTCATCATCAACGGCACCGAACGGGTCATCGTCTCACAGATGCACCGCAGCCCGGGGGTCTTCTTCGACCACGACAAGGGCAAGACGCACTCTTCCGGCAAATACCTGTTCGCCGCCCGGGTGATCCCCTATCGCGGCTCCTGGCTCGATTTCGAGTTCGACGCCAAGGATCACGTCTATGTGCGCATCGACCGGCGCCGCAAGCTCCCTGCCACTACCTTGCTGCTCGCCCTCGACAGCGCCGGGACCGAGGCATTTCGGGCGCGCCGCAGCGCCGAAAACGGCGCCCTGCAGCCGGGCGAAGCGATCGGGATGTCCAAGGAGGAGATCCTATCGTTCTTTTACGACGCGGTTACCTTTCGCCGTGGCCCGCAGGGTTGGATGACGCCCTTCGATCCGGAGCAGTTCAAGGGCAAGCTGACGAGCGATCTGCGGGATGCCCGCACCGGCGAGGCCGTGCTCGCCGAGGGCGAAAGGATGACACCTCGTGTTGCTCGCCGGCTACGCGAGGGGGGGCTCGCCGACATCCTGGTCGGCGATGAGCAGTTGATCGGCCGCTATTTCGCCACGGATCTGATCAACGAGGAGACCGGCGAGGTCTATTTCGAGGCCGGGGACGAGATCACCGCCGCGGCCCTCGCCCAGCTGGCCGAGGTCGGCGTTGACGAGATGCCGGTCCTCGACATCGATCACGTCAGCGTCGGCCCCTATATCCGCAACACCCTGGCCATCGACAAGAACGCCACACGCGAAGACGCGCTGATCGACATTTATCGCGTGATGCGCCCGGGCGAACCGCCAACCCTGGAAACGGCGGAGGCGCTGTTCAACAGCCTGTTCTTCGATCCCGAGCGCTATGATTTGTCGGCGGTCGGCCGCGTCAAGATGAACTCGCGGCTGGTGCTCGATACCGATGATTCGGTGCGCACCCTGCGCAAGGCCGACATCCTCGAGATCCTCAAGGTCCTGGTTGATCTCAAGGACGGCCGCGGCGAGATCGACGATATCGATCACCTCGGTAACCGCCGGGTCCGCTCGGTCGGCGAGCTGATGGAGAACCAGTACCGCGTCGGCTTGCTGCGAATGGAGCGGGCGATCCGCGAGCGCATGAGCTCGGTCGAGATCGATACCGTCATGCCGCACGACCTGATCAATGCCAAGCCCGCGGCGGCGGCAGTGCGCGAGTTCTTCGGCTCCTCGCAACTCTCGCAATTCATGGACCAGACCAACCCCTTATCCGAGATCACCCACAAGCGCCGGCTGTCGGCGCTCGGCCCCGGCGGGCTGACGCGCGAACGTGCCGGCTTCGAGGTGCGCGACGTGCATCCGACCCATTATGGCCGGATCTGCCCGATCGAGACCCCGGAAGGCCCGAATATCGGCTTGATCAATAGCTTGGCGACCTATGCCCGGGTCAATCAGTACGGTTTCATCGAGAGTCCGTACCGCAAGGTTGTCAACGGTCAGGTCACCGACGAGGTCGTCTATCTCTCGGCGATGGACGAGGGTCGTTATGCGATCGCCCAGGCCAATGTCGAGACTGATGAGCAAGGCCGGATCACCGCCGATCTAACCAATTGCCGCAAAGGCGGGGACTTCGTGATGCAGCGGCCCCAGGACATCGACCTGATCGACGTCTCGCCGAAACAGCTGGTTTCGGTAGCGGCAGCGCTGATCCCGTTTCTCGAAAACGATGACGCGAACCGCGCCCTGATGGGCTCGAACATGCAGCGCCAGGCGGTACCGCTGATCCGCGCCGAGGCGCCGCTTGTCGGCACCGGGATGGAGGAGACCGTCGCGCGCGACTCGGGCGTTACCATCATCGCCCGCCGATCGGGCGTGGTCGACCAGGTCGACGCGACCCGCATCGTCATCCGTGCGACCGAAGAGACCTCGAGCGCTGCGTCGGGCGTCGATATCTACAATCTGCTCAAGTTCCAGCGCTCGAACCAGAACACCTGCATCACCCAGCAGCCGCTCGTCAAAGTCGGCGACCAGGTGATGGCGAGCGACATCATCGCCGACGGCCCGTCAACTCAGCTCGGCGAACTCGCGCTCGGGCGCAACGTGCTGTGCGCCTTCATGCCGTGGAACGGCTACAATTTCGAGGATTCGATCCTGATCTCGGAGCGGATCGTCTCGGACGACGTGTTCACCTCGATCCACATCGAGGAGTTTGAGGTGATGGCGCGCGACACCAAGCTCGGTCAGGAGGAGATCACCCGCGATATTCCGAATGTCGGCGAAGAGGCGTTGAAAAACCTGGACGAGGCCGGGATCGTCTACATCGGCGCCGAGGTGAAGCCCGGCGACATCCTCGTCGGCAAGGTCACCCCGAAGGGCGAGTCGCCGATGACGCCCGAGGAAAAGCTGTTGCGGGCGATCTTCGGCGAGAAGGCGTCCGATGTGCGCGACACTTCGCTGCGGCTGCCGCCCGGGGTCTCCGGCACGATCGTCGAAGTGCGCGTCTTCTCCCGGCGCGGCGTCGACAAGGACGAGCGCGCGCTGGCAATCGAGCGAGCGGAGATCGAACGGCTCGCCAAGGATCGCGACGACGAGCGCGCGATCCTCGAGCGCAGCTTTGCTGCTCGGCTCAAGGAGCTGATGCTCGGCCAGATTGCGGTCGGCGGGCCAAAGGGCATGAAGTCGGGCACCGAAATCACCGAGGCCGTGCTCGCCGAGCATCCTGCGGCGCACTGGAAACAGATCTCGATCCGCGACGACGCGCGGATGGCGGATATCGAGGCCTTGAAAACCCAGATGGAGGATGCCGTCGCGGGCCTTACCGCGCGCTTTGAGAGCAAGGTCGAAAAACTGCAGCGAGGAGACGAGCTGCCGCCTGGGGTGATGAAGATGGTCAAGGTCTTCGTCGCGGTGAAGCGCAAGCTGCAGCCCGGCGACAAGATGGCGGGCCGGCATGGCAACAAGGGCGTGATCTCGCGGATCGTGCCCTGCGAAGATATGCCCTATCTCGAGGACGGCACCCCGGTCGACATCGTGTTGAACCCGCTCGGCGTGCCGAGCCGCATGAATGTCGGCCAGATCCTCGAGACGCATCTCGGCTGGGCCGCGGCCGGGTTGGGCCAACGCATCGGCGAGGTGATCGCCCGCATCAAACGCGGCGTCGCCGATGGCGAACTACGCGGCTTGCTCGGCGAGATGTATCAAGGAGAGGAGAGGGCCGAGATCGAGCATCTCGCGCCGGATGACCTGCTTGAGCTCGCCGGCGATCTCACGCGTGGCGTGCCGGTCGCGAGCCCGGTCTTCGACGGAGCCAGAGAAGAGGACATTGTTGCGATGCTCGAGCTGGCGGGTCTCGCATCCTCGGGGCAGGTGACCCTGATCGACGGCCGCACCGGAGAGCCTTTCGATCGCCGGGTGACGGTGGGCTACATCTACATGATGAAGCTCCACCACCTGGTCGATGACAAGATCCACGCGCGCTCGATCGGGCCCTACAGCCTCGTCACCCAGCAGCCGCTCGGCGGCAAGGCCCAGTTCGGCGGACAGCGTTTTGGCGAGATGGAAGTTTGGGCGCTGGAGGCGTATGGCGCGGCCTACACGCTGCAAGAGATGCTGACGGTCAAGTCGGATGACGTTTCCGGCCGGACCAAGGTCTACGAGGCGATCGTGCGCGGCGACGACAATTTTGAGGCCGGCATTCCCGAATCCTTCAACGTGCTGGTCAAGGAACTACGGTCGCTCGGCCTCAATGTCGAGCTGGAGCAACGCAGCTACTGACGGGCCGGGCGCAATCGAGTTTTCCGAAAGGGATCGTTGATGAACGAATTGATGAACATCTTTGGGCAGGTCAGCGGAACGCAGAGCTTCGATCAGATCCGCATCTCGATCGCCAGCCCCGAACGGATCCACTCCTGGTCGTTCGGCGAGATCAAGAAACCGGAGACGATCAACTATCGGACGTTCAAGCCCGAACGCGACGGCCTGTTCTGCGCGCGGATCTTCGGGCCGATCAAGGATTACGAGTGCCTGTGCGGCAAGTACAAGCGGATGAAGTACCGCGGCATCATTTGCGAGAAGTGCGGCGTCGAGGTGACCCTCTCCAAGGTCCGCCGGGACCGCATGGGTCACATCGAACTCGCCTCGCCGGTGGCGCATATCTGGTTCTTGAAATCGCTGCCGAGCCGCATCGGCCTGCTGCTCGACATGACGCTGAAGGACCTCGAGCGGATCCTTTATTTCGAAAACTACGTCGTCATCGAGCCGGGACTGACGCCGCTGAAGCAGCACCAGCTGCTGTCCGAGGAGGACTATCTCAAGGCCCAGGACGATTATGGCGACGACCAGTTCACCGCTTCGATCGGAGCCGAGGCGTTGCGCACGATGTTGTCGGCGATCGATCTCGCCGAGGAGAAGGAGAGGCTGCGCGGCGAACTGCGGGACACCGGTTCGGAGGCGCGGCGCAAGAAGCTCGTCAAGCGATTGAAGCTAGTCGAGGCCTTCATCGACTCGGACAGTCGGCCTGAGTGGATGATCCTCGAGGTCGTTCCGGTCATCCCGCCCGAGTTGCGGCCGCTGGTACCGCTTGACGGCGGCCGCTTCGCGACCTCGGATCTCAATGATCTCTACCGCCGCGTGATCAACCGAAATAATCGGCTGAAACGGCTGATCGAGCTCAAAGCGCCCGACATTATCGTGCGCAACGAAAAACGCATGCTCCAAGAGGCCGTTGACGCGCTGTTCGACAACGGTCGGCGCGGACGGATCATCACCGGGGCCAACAAGCGGCCGCTAAAGTCGCTCTCCGACATGCTTAAGGGAAAGCAAGGCCGGTTCCGTCAGAACCTGCTTGGCAAGCGGGTCGACTATTCGGGGCGTTCGGTCATTGTCGTGGGTCCCGAGCTCAAGCTGCAACAATGCGGTCTGCCGAAGAAGATGGCGCTCGAGCTGTTCAAGCCGTTTATCTATTCGAAGCTCGAGCTCTATGGCCTTGCCAGCACGATCAAGGCGGCCAAGCGCATGGTCGAAAAGGAGCGGCCGGAGGTCTGGGACATCCTCGAGGAGGTAATCCGCGAGCATCCCGTCCTGCTGAATCGCGCGCCGACGCTCCATCGCCTTGGCATTCAGGCGTTCGAACCGGTGCTTATCGAGGGCAAGGCGATCCAGCTGCATCCGCTCGTCTGCACCGCCTTCAACGCCGATTTCGACGGCGATCAGATGGCCGTTCACGTACCGCTGTCGCTCGAGGCTCAGCTCGAAGCGCGCGTCCTGATGATGTCAACCAACAACATCCTCAGCCCGGCAAACGGCAAGCCGATTATCGTGCCGTCGCAAGACATCGTCCTCGGTCTCTATCACATCTCGATGGACCGTCCCGGCGAAAAAGGCGAAGGCATGCTGTTCACCAGCATCGGCGAGATCGAACACGCGCTCGAAGCCAAGGCGGTGTCGCTGCATGCCCGAATCAAGGCGCGTTTTCATACGGTCGACACCGAGGGCAAGTCGGTGATCCAACGGGTCGAGACGACCCCTGGCCGCATGCTGCTGTCCGAGATCCTCCCGCGCCACCCGGCGATCGGCTTCGAGGTGATCAACTGCCTTCTGACCAAGAAGGAGATCAGCAACGTCATCGATCAAGTCTATCGCCATTGTGGCCAGAAGGAGACCGTCATCTTCTGCGACCGGCTGATGTCGCTGGGTTTCCAGCAGGCGTGCAAGGCCGGGATCTCGTTCGGCAAAGACGACCTGATCATCCCCGAGGAGAAGCGGCGCCTCGTCGGCGAGGCGCAGGACCAAGTCAAGCAGTACGAACAGCAATATCAGGACGGTCTGATCACTCAGGGAGAAAAATACAATAAAGTGGTCGACGTATGGTCGCGCTGCACCGACAAGGTCGCCGAGGAGATGCTCAAGATGATTCGCTCGGCTGCGCCGGGTGAGCCCGTCAACTCGGTGTGGATGATGTCGGATTCGGGCGCCCGCGGCTCGGCGGCGCAGATCAAGCAGCTGGCGGGAATGCGCGGTCTGATGGCCAAGCCGTCGGGCGAGATCATCGAAACGCCGATCATCTCCAACTTCAAGGAGGGGCTGACCGTGCTCGAATACTTCAATTCGACGCACGGCGCGCGCAAGGGTCTCGCCGATACTGCGCTCAAGACGGCGAATTCGGGCTATCTGACGCGCCGGCTCGTCGACGTCGCGCAGGATGCGATCATCACCGAGGAGGATTGCGGCACCACCCGCGGACTGAAGACCAGCGCCGTCGTCGATGGCGGCGAGATCATTGCCCCGCTGGCCGACCGCATTCTGGGTCGCACCGCGGCGGTCGATGTCCTCGATCCAGTCAGCGACGAGGTTATCCTCCGGGCGGGAGGATTGATCGACGAGGACGCCGTCGACCAAATCGAGCGGGCCGGGATCGATGCGGTATCGATCCGCTCGGTCCTGACCTGTAAATCGCGCATCGGCGTCTGCGGCAAGTGCTATGGCCGCGATCTCGCGCGCGGTACGGTCGTCAATATGGGCGAGGCGGTCGGCGTCATCGCAGCGCAATCGATCGGCGAGCCCGGTACGCAGCTGACGATGCGTACGTTCCATATCGGCGGGGCGGCGCAACGCGGCGCCGAGCAATCCTCGGTCGAGGCCGCTTCGGACGCGACGATCGAGGTCAAAAACCGCAACGTCGTCCTGAACTCCGCCGGGGTTCCGGTGGTGATGGGCCGGAACACCGAAATCGTGCTGCTGGACGAGGCAGGCCGGGAGAAGGCGCGACACCGGGTTCCGTACGGCGCGAGACTGCTGGTCGACGACGGGGCTCAGGTCAAGCGGGGCGACCGGCTGGTCGAGTGGGACCCCTATACGATCCCGATCGTCACCGAGAAGGATGGGATCGCGCATTACGTCGACCTGATCGAGGGCCTCTCGGTCCGCGAGACCGTCGACGAGGCGACCGGCATATCCTCGAAGGTGGTCGTCGACTGGAAACAGCAGCCCAGAGGCAGTGACTTGCGGCCGCGGATCACGCTGCGCGACGAAGAGGGCGAAGTGTTGACGCTCGGCAACGGGCTCGAAGCCCGCTACTTCATGTCGGTCGACGCGATCCTCTCGGTCGATAACGGGGCGCACGTCAAGGCCGGCGACGTTCTCGCCAGGATTCCCCGCGAGTCATCGAAGACCCGAGACATCACCGGCGGGCTGCCGCGTGTCGCCGAGCTGTTCGAGGCGCGCAAGCCGAAGGATTTCGCGATCATCAGCGAAAGCGAGGGTCGTGTCGAATTCGGCAAGGACTACAAGGCGAAGCGGCGCATCATCGTCGCCCCGGGCGAGGAGGACAAGGAGCCGGTCGAATATCTAATTCCTAAGGGCAAGCACATCAGCGTACAGGAAGGAGATTACGTCCAAAAGGGTGATCTCTTGATGGACGGCAACCGGGTTCCGCACGACATCTTACGGATTCTCGGGGTCGAGGAGTTGGCGAATTATTTGATCAACGAGATCCAGGAAGTCTACCGGCTGCAGGGTGTCCGCATCAACGACAAGCACATCGAAGTGATCGTGCGGCAGATGCTGCAGAAGGTCGAGATCGAGGATCCGGGTGAGACGACCTTCCTTGCCGGCGAGCAGGTCGACCGCTCCGAGTTCGATCTGGAAAATGCCAAGGCCGAGAAGGAGGAACTGCGTATCGCGCTTGCGCATCCGGTGCTGCAAGGCATCACCAAGGCCAGCTTGCAGACGAATTCCTTCATTTCGGCGGCGTCTTTCCAGGAGACGACACGCGTCCTCACCGAGGCCGCGGTGTCCGGCCGGATCGACACGCTTACCGGGTTGAAAGAGAACGTGATCGTCGGCCGGCTGATCCCCGCGGGCACCGGCAGCGTCATCGCCCGGCTGCGCGAGATCGCCGCAGAGCGCGATCGCGAGCTTGCCGCGATCGCGGCCAACGAGGAAGAGGCGGCTCAACTCGTCGAAGCCGAACAGCGGACGGCGTAGCGCCGCAGTCCGCTCGCCCGCGTCATCTGCGTGACGCCCGCCCGATTCCCTCACCTACGGGCCCGGGAGCCCTGGGGTGGGGGCCAGGGGGCTTGACCCGGCGCGCCCGCGTCACTACTAATACTGCTCCCGTGCGGGGCTGGCCGTAGGAAGCCACCTAGACGCAGCTCTGGTCTCAGCGCATGGCTCGGCGCTCCTGCGAGAGGGCGCGTTAGAACCTGGGTCAAGGTTTGCCACCGCTTCGGCGCGACCAATGCGCCGAGCGGTTGTTTCGTTTGCGAGGGTTGTGTAAATGCCGACGATAAACCAGCTGATCCGCAATCCGCGGAAATGGCAGGTGGCGCGCAACAAGGTGCCGGCGATGGAGGCCTGCCCGCAGAAGCGCGGGGTGTGCACGCGCGTCTATACGACGACACCCAAGAAGCCGAACTCCGCTCTACGCAAGGTCGCGCGCGTCCGCCTGACCAACGGCTATGAGGTGACGAGCTACATCCCGGGCGAGGGTCACAACCTGCAGGAGCACTCGGTGGTGTTGATCCGCGGCGGCCGGGTCAAGGATCTGCCGGGCGTGCGCTACCACATCATCCGCGGCACCCTAGACACCCAAGGCGTCAAAGACCGCCGTCAGCGCCGGTCGAAATACGGCGCCAAGCGTCCGCAGTGAGGAAAGGCCATGTCGCGTCGTCGTGCCGCCGTCAAACGAGAGGTCTTGCCGGATCCCAAGTTCGGCGATGCGATCCTGACCAAGTTCATGAACTGCCTGATGTACGAGGGCAAGAAGTCGGTTGCCGAGCGGATTGTCTACGGCGCCTTGGACCGCGTCGCCAAGCGTAGCGGCCAGGACCCGCTCCGCGTCTTCCACGATGCGCTCGGCAACGTACGACCCGCCGTTGAGGTGCGCTCGCGCCGCGTCGGCGGCGCCACTTACCAAGTGCCGGTCGAGGTTCGCACCGACCGGAGCCAGGCGCTCGCGATCCGCTGGCTGATCTCCAGTTCGCGTGGCCGCTCGGAGAAGACCATGGAGGAGCGTCTCTCGGGCGAACTCCTCGATGCCGCCAATAATCGTGGCGTCGCGGTCAAGCGGCGGGAGGACACGCACCGGATGGCCGATGCGAACAAAGCCTTCTCGCATTATCGCTGGTAGGCGCCGCAGAGGACGTCGGTTCAAGATTTTCTTTTCGGGGCGCAGCCCGCGGGCAGCGCCCTCGGAGCTCTTCGCATGGCACGTACGACACCCCTCGATCGCTATCGAAACATCGGCATCATGGCGCATATTGATGCCGGCAAGACGACGACGACCGAGCGGATTCTCTACTACACCGGACGCTCCTACAAGATCGGCGAGGTCCACGAAGGCACTGCCACGATGGACTGGATGGCGCAGGAACAGGAGCGCGGCATCACGATCACCTCAGCGGCGACGACCTGCTTCTGGCAGGACCATCGGATCAACATCATCGACACGCCCGGGCATGTGGATTTTACGATCGAGGTCGAGCGCAGTCTGCGTGTGCTCGACGGTGCAGTCGCGGTATTCGATTCGGTCGCCGGCGTCGAACCGCAGTCGGAGACGGTGTGGCGTCAAGCCGACAAATACGGCGTCCCGCGGATTTGCTTTGTCAATAAAATGGATCGCGTCGGCGCGGACTTCCCGCGCTGCGTCGCGATGATTGCCGATCGTCTCGGAGCCAGGCCGCTGGTGCTGCAGTTGCCGGTCGGCATCGAAAGCGATTTTGTCGGCGTGCTCGATCTGGTCGGGCTCAGGGCGATCAAGTGGCGCGAGGAAACCCTAGGCGCGCAATTCGACATTGTCGATGTTCCATCGGAGATGGCGACCGAGGCGAAGGCCTTCCACGAGAAGCTTGTCGAAGCCGCAGTCGAGCAGGATGACGCGGCGCTGGAGGCTTATCTCGGCGGCACGGAGCCGAGTGAGGAGACGCTCAAACGTTGCATCCGCAAGGGAACGATCGGCGGCGCCTTTGTCCCGGTGCTGTGCGGCTCGGCTTTTAAGAACAAGGGCGTACAGCCGCTTCTGGATGCCGTGGTCGACTATTTGCCGGCGCCGACCGACGTTGCGGCGATCAAAGGGATCAAGACCGGCTCGAACGAGCCGGTCGTGCGCCGCTGCTCGGACGACGAGCCGTTTGCCGGCCTTGCCTTCAAAATCATGAGTGATCCCTTTGTCGGCTCGTTGACCTTTGCCCGCATCTATTCCGGCGTGGTGACGAGCGGCAGCCAAGTGCTCAATACCGTCAAGGGCAGCCGCGAGCGGATCGGCCGCATGCTGCAGATGCACGCGAACCATCGCGAAGACATCAAAGAGGCGCGCGCGGGCGACATCGTCGCATTGGCCGGGCTCAAGAACACGACGACCGGTGATACGCTGTCCGACCCCATCCACCCGGTCGTGCTCGAGCGCATGGATTTTCCGGACCCGGTGATCGAGATCGCGGTCGAACCCAAGACCAAGGGTGACCAGGAGAAGATGAGCCAGGCGCTGGCAAGGCTTGCCACCGAAGACCCGTCATTCCGCGTCACAGTCGACCACGAGAGCGGCCAGACTGTGATCAAGGGAATGGGCGAATTGCATCTCGAGATCATTGTCGACCGCATGAAGCGCGAATTCAAAGTGGACGCCAATGTCGGCGCGCCGCAGGTCGCCTATCGCGAGACGATCACCGGCACGGCCGAGGTCGACTACACGCACAAGAAGCAGACCGGTGGTGCGGGACAATACGCTCGCGTCAAGCTCCGCTTCGAGCCGCTGCGGGCGGGCTCCGGGTTCGTGTTTGAAAATGCGGTGGTCGGCGGCACGGTGCCGAAGGAATATGTGCCGGGCGTCGAGAAAGGTCTGAGGGCGTCTATTGAGACGGGCGTGCTCGCCGGTTTCCCGGTTATCGATTTGAAGGCAGTGCTGTTCGACGGTGCGTTTCACGATGTAGATTCGAGTGTGCTCGCCTTCGAGATCGCGGCTCGCGCCGCCTTTAAGGAAGGTGTCATGAGGGCCGGGCCAAAGCTCCTCGAGCCGATCATGCGGGTAGAAGTGGTGACTCCCGAGGATTACATGGGTGACGTGATCGGCGACTTGAACAGCCGCCGCGGCCAAGTCACTGGAATGGATACGCGCGGCAACGCGAGGGTCATCGATGCAATGGTGCCCCTCGCCAACATGTTCGGCTATGTCAACACCTTGCGCTCGATGAGCCAGGGTCGCGCCCAGTACACAATGCATTTCGACCATTACGAGCAGGTGCCGCAGGCGGTGGCGGACGAAGTCCGCGCCAAAATGGCTTAATAATCCGGCCCACGCCGGATCGAGCGGAGACGAAGACGATGTCGAAGGCGAAATTTCAGCGGACCAAGCCGCACTGCAACATCGGGACGATAGGTCATATCGACCATGGCAAGACGACGTTGACGGCGGCGATCACCAAGGTGTTGGCGGAGCAGGGCGGGGCGACGTTTGTGCCGTTCGACCAGATCGACAAGGCGCCGGAGGAGCGGGCGCGGGGGATCACGATCGCCACCGCGCATGTCGAGTACGAGACCGCCAACCGGCACTATGCGCATGTCGATTGTCCGGGGCACGCCGACTACATCAAGAACATGATCACCGGGGCGGCGCAGATGGATGGTGCGATCCTGGTGGTGTCAGCGGCGGACGGGCCGATGCCGCAGACCCGCGAACACATCCTGTTGGCGCGCCAGGTCGGGGTGCCGTCCTTGGTGGTGTACATGAACAAGGTCGACATGGTCGACGATCCGGAGCTCTTGGACCTGGTCGAGCTGGAGATGCGCGAGCTATTGAGCTCCTATCAGTTTCCGGGGGACGACATCCCGATTGTGCGGGGCTCGGCGCTGTTTGCCCTGGAGGGGCGCAACCCGGAGAGCGGTCGGGCCTCGGTGATCGCCCTGATGGAGGCGGTGGACAGCTACATTCCGCAGCCGGAGCGGGCCAAGGACCGGCCGTTTTTGATGCCGATCGAGGATGTGTTCACGATCTCGGGGCGCGGCACGGTGGTGACCGGGCGGGTCGAGCGCGGGGTGATCAAGGTCGGCGACGAGGTCGAGATCGTCGGGCTGCGGCCGACCGCCAAGACGGTGGTGACCGGGGTGGAGATGTTCCGCAAGCTGCTCGACCAGGGCGAGGCGGGCGACAACATCGGGGCCTTGTTGCGCGGCACCAAGCGCGAGGAGGTCGAGCGCGGCCAGGTGCTGGCGGCCCCCGGTTCGATCACCCCGCACACCCGGTTTCAGTGCGAGGCCTATATCCTGACCAAGGAGGAAGGCGGGCGGCACACGCCGTTCTTCGGCAACTACCGGCCGCAGTTTTATTTCCGCACGACCGACGTCACCGGCACGGTGCACCTGCCCGAGGGCACCGAGATGGTGATGCCGGGCGACAACATCTCGATGGAGATCGAGCTGATTGCACCCATCGCGATGGATGAGGGGCTGCGCTTTGCGATCCGCGAGGGCGGCCGAACCGTCGGCGCCGGCGTCGTCGCTAAAATCATCAAATAGGGAGGGCGGGCTGCACGCCCGCTGGGAAACCGGAAGACGCTCATGGCAATCGACAACCAGAATATCCGCATTCGGCTGCGCGCCTACGATCACCGGGTGCTGGATCAGTCGACCAGCGAGATCGTAAACACGGCGAAGCGCACCGGGGCGCGGGTGCGCGGTCCAATCCCATTGCCGACCAAGATCGAGAAATTCACGGTGCTGCGCTCGCCGCACATCGATAAGAAGTCGCGCGAGCAGTTCGAGATCCGCACTCACAAGCGCGTGCTCGACATCGTCGACCCGACGCCGCAGACCGTCGACGCGCTGATGAAGCTCGATCTTGCTGCCGGCGTCGATGTCGAGATCAAGCTCTGAGCAGGGCTATGCGCACCGGTATCCTCGCGCAGAAACTCGGCATGACTCGGATCTTTGCCGCAGATGGGAATCACGTCCCGGTTACGGTGCTCAAGATCGACAACTGCCAAGTCGTCGCCGTCCGCACCCGAGAAAAGGACGGCTACACCGCACTGCAGCTCGGCGTCGGCGCCGCGAAGATCAAGAATGTGACAAAGCCGCAACGCGGCCATTTCGCCAAGGCGAAGGTCGAGCCGAAGGCGCGTCTCGCCGAGTTTCGAGTCACCGAAGACGCGGTGCTGCCTATCGGCTCGGAAATCACAGCCGCCCATTTTCTCCCGGGCCAATATGTCGACGTCGTCGGCGTCAGCATCGGCAAGGGTTTTGCGGGCGCGATGAAGCGGCATAATTTCGGCGGGTTGGGCGCCAGTCACGGCGTGTCGGTCTCGCACCGCAGCCACGGTTCGACCGGCCAACGTCAATCCCCGGGTAAGACCTTCAAGAACAAGAAAATGGCGGGTCACCTCGG
Source organism: uncultured Alphaproteobacteria bacterium (assembly GCA_963796155.1). GTDB lineage: Bacteria > Pseudomonadota > Alphaproteobacteria > ATCC43930 > CGMCC-115725 > AP-15. The sequence goes on from CAWCKT010000020.1 coordinate 44,989, forward strand.
CGCCGCTCGGGTAACCACCCAGAGCCTGGAGGTGATATCGACCGACGCCGAGCGCGGGATCCTGATGATAAAGGGTTCGGTGCCAGGCAGCCCGGGCGGCTACCTGCTCGTCAAGGATGCGGCCAAGCGCAAAGCGCCGGATGGGCTGCCGTTCCCGGCTGCGTTGAGTGGCGGGCCGCTGCCTGCGGTGGAGAGCCCGGAGGGAGAGGCCGCGCGATGAAGCTGACCGTGCGAAATCTCGACAACGAGGAGGTCGGCGACATCGAACTCGCCGACGAGGTCTTCGGGCTTCCGATCCGCCGCGACATCCTCGCCCGCGTCGTCAATTGGCAGCTGGCAAAACGCCGCGCGGGCACCCACAAGACAAAGGGGATCAGCGAGATCCGCGGAACGACCAAGAAACCTTACAAGCAGAAGGGCACGGGCCGCGCCCGCCAGGGCAGCCTACGCTCGCCGCAGTTCCGCGGCGGGGCGCGCATTTTCGGGCCGGTCGTGCGCTCTCACGCATTCGACCTGCAGAAAAAAGTACGCCGGCTCGGCCTCAAGATCGCGCTTTCGGCCAAGCAGGAAGAGGGCAAGCTCGTGATAATCGATGCCGCCCATCTCACCGAAGCCAAAACAAAGTTGCTGCGAGCACGGCTCGCAACGCTCGGCTGGGACTCGGTGTTGATCCTCGACGGATCGGTCGTCGACGAGGGTTTCGCGCGTGCGGCCCGCAATCTGCCGCGCGTCGACGTGCTGCCGCACCAGGGTGCGAATGTATACGATATTCTACGCCGCGATACGCTGGTCCTGACCCGTGAGGCGGTGCGGCAACTCGAGGCCCGCCTCAAATGAGCCGGTTTCGCGTCATCCCGCGCGTTGTGACGACGCTGACACGGCAACAAATGTACGATCTCGTCCGTGCCCCGGTAATCACCGAAAAGGCAACGAACGCCTCCGAACACAGCCAGGTGATCTTTCGGGTGCCCCTGACGGCCACAAAGCGTGAGGTCAAGGCGGCGGTCGAAGGGCTGTTCGATGTCAAGGTGACCGCGGTCAACACGATCCGGATGCAGGGCAAGCTGAAGCGTTTTCGCGGTCGCGTCGGGCGGCGTCCGGACTACAAGAAGGCGGTCGTGACCCTCGCCGAAGGTCAGCGGATCGACGTGACGACAGGGATCTGATGCGATGGCATTGAAGACCTTCAACCCGACGACGCCGTCGCGACGGCAACTCGTCATCGTCGACCGCAGGGAGCTGTGGAAGGGAAAGCCGGTCAAGGCGCTGACCGAAGGTCTGCGCGGCAAGGGCGGCCGCAACAACGGCGGCCGGATCACCATGCGCTGGCGCGGCGGCGGCAACAAGAGGCGCTACCGGATCATAGATTTCAAGCGCACCAAGCTCGATGTGCCCGCGACCGTCGAGCGCCTGGAATACGATCCCAATCGGACCGCTTTCATCGCTCTGATCCGTTACCAAGACGGCGAACTCGCCTATATTCTGGCCCCGCAGCGGCTCAGGCCGGGAGACACGGTCGTCTCGGGCGAGAGGGTCGATGTCAAGCCCGGAAATACGATGCCGATGCGCAGCATGCCGGTCGGAACGATCATCCACAACGTCGAGATGAAGGCCGGGAAAGGCGGCCAAATCGCGCGCGCGGCTGGAACCTACGCCCAGCTCGTCGGTCGCGACCAGGGCTATGCGCTGCTGCGACTGTCCTCGGGAGAGCTGCGCATGGTGCGCGCCGAATGCCGGGCGACGATCGGGGCGGTCTCGAACCCGGATCAGCAAAACATCGTGATCGGCAAGGCCGGACGCAACAGATGGCTGGGCCACCGACCTTCGGTGCGGGGCGTGGCGATGAATCCGATCGACCATCCGCATGGCGGCGGCGAAGGCCGCACTTCGGGCGGCCGCCACCCGGTCACCCCCTGGGGCAAGCCAACCAAGGGCAAGAAGACCCGGCGCAACAAGTCCACGGACCGGCTCATCGTCCGGCGCCGCCGCAAGCGTTAGCCGGCATTTACGGGAGGAGAGCTTGGCACGCTCGGTTTGGAAAGGCCCGTTCGTCGACGGTTACCTCCTCAAAAAGGCGGAGGAGGCGCGCGGGTCCGGACGCAACCAGGTGATCAGGACCTGGTCGCGCCGATCGACCATCTTTCCGCAATTCGTCGGGCTCACCTTCGGGGTCTATAACGGGCATAAGTTTATCCCGGTGCTGGTGACCGAGAACATGATCGGTCACAAGCTCGGCGAGTTCGCGCCAACCCGAACCTTTTATGGCCACGCCGGCGACAAACGGGCGAGGCGAGGCTGAGATGGGCAAGCCGTCCGCGCCGCGCCGTCTCGAGGAGACCGAGGCTCAGGCCCACCTCCGCGGGGTGCGCACCAGCCCGCGCAAGCTGAACCTCGTCGCCCAGACGATCCGCGGCAAGAGCGCCGCCTCTGCGCTGGCGGAGCTGACCTTTTCCCATCGCCGCATCGCCCGCGACGTCAAAAAGGTACTGCAAGCGGCGATCGCCAACGCCGAAAACAACCATCAGCTCGATGTCGACCGGCTCTACGTCAAGGAGGCCACCGTCGGTCGTGCGTTTGTGTTGAAGCGGTTCCATACCCGCGGCCGCGGCCGGTCGGCACGGGTCGAGAAGCATTTCGCGCATCTCACGGTCGTCGTCCGCGAGCGCGCGGAGGAGAGTGCCTAATGGGTCAGAAGGTCAATCCGATCGGGCTTCGGCTCGGCATCAATCGCACCTGGGATTCGCGCTGGTTCGCGCGCAAGGAGTACGGCAACCTGCTGCTTGATGATTTGGGCCTGCGTAAGTTTTTGCAGGAGCGGCTGACCCAGGCGGGCGTGTCCCGCATTGTCATCGAGCGCGCCGCCAAAAGGACACGGATCACGCTCCATTCGGCGCGACCGGGTGTCGTGATCGGCAAAAAGGGCGCTGATATCGAGAAGCTGCGTACCGACATCGCCAAGCTTACCAACAGCGAGGTCAGCCTCAACATCGTCGAGATCCGCAAGCCCGAGATCGAGGCTAAGCTGATCGCCGACAACATCGCTCAGCAGCTCGAGCGCCGTGTCGCCTTTCGCCGGGCGATGAAGCGCGCAGTGCAATCGGCGATGCGGCTCGGCGCACAGGGCATCCGGATCAATTGCTCCGGGAGGCTGGGCGGCGCCGAGATCGCCCGCATGGAGTGGTATCGCGAAGGCCGGGTGCCGCTGCATACGCTGCGCGCCGATGTCGATTTCGGCTACGGCACGGCCAAGACGACCTACGGCGTGTGCGGCGTCAAGGTTTGGGTGTTCAAGGGGGAGATCCTGACCCACGACCCGATGGCGCAGGAAAGGCGGATGACCGAGGGACAGCCGGCGAGCCACGAACGTGGCCGGCGAGAAGCGCTGGGCTGACCAACCATGCTGAGTCCCAAGCGGAGCAAACATCGCAAGGCGCATAAGGGCCGCGTGCACGGTCTCGCCAAGGGCGGGACAACGCTGAATTTCGGCGCCTACGGGCTCAAGGCGGCCGACCCGGGCCGGATCACGGCGCGCCAGATCGAAGCCGCGCGGCGCGCGATCACGCGCCATATACGCCGCGCCGGGCGGGTTTGGATCCGTGTCTTCCCGGATGTGCCGGTGTCGCAGAAACCGGCCGAAGTTCGCATGGGCAGCGGCAAGGGCTCACCCGAGTTCTGGGTATGCCGGATCAAGCCCGGACGCATCATGTTCGAGCTCGACGGGGTGTCTCCGAGCATCGCGCGCGAGGCGTTTGCCCTCGCCGCCGCCAAGCTGCCGGTCGGAACCCGCTTCGTGGCGCGCCAGGGCGAGGAGATGGTCTGATGAAGGCGGCCGATGTACGGGCCAAGACCGAAGACGAGCTGACCGAGCAGCTCGACACCCTCGGCCGGGAGATCTTCAACCTGCGCTTTCAGCGTGCCAACGGCCAGCTCGAGAATACAGCTCGGGTGCGGCAGGTGCGGCGCGACATCGCCCGCATCAAGACCGTATTGGGCGAGCGCCACCGCGGGGGGTCTTAGGGAATGTCCAAACGCGTCCTGCAGGGGGTCGTTGTCAGCGACGCCGGCGACAAGACGGTGATCGTGCGGGTCGAGCGACGCGTGATGCACCCCGTTTACAAGAAGTTCGTCACGCACTCGAAAAAATACGCCGCGCACGACGAGCACAACAAGTTCCACGCCGGCGACGCTGTCCAAATCGAGGAAAGCCGGCCGATTTCAAAGCGCAAGTGCTGGGTGGTGCTGGGCAGTCCCGGGGCTGCCGATGCCGGCCGCGCCGCCGCCCGCCCAAGCGATGGGGCATCGCCGGGCGCCGACGATACGGCGGATCGTGCGGTCGAGTCGGTCGGCCGCGACGGAGATACCGCATGATCCAGATGCAGACGAACCTCGACGTCGCCGACAATTCCGGCGCGCGCCGGGTGCAGTGCATCAAGGTATTGGGCGGATCCAAGCGCAAGACCGCAACGGTTGGCGACGTGATCATCGTCTCGGTCAAGGAGGCGATCCCGCGCGGGCGCGTCAAGAAGGGCGATGTGCATCGCGCGGTCATCGTGCGCACAGCCAAGGAGATCCGCCGTACCGATGGCAGTGCGATCCGCTTTGACCGCAATGCCGCGGTGCTGATCACCCATCAGGGTGAGCCGATCGGCACGCGAAATCTTGGCCCGGTCACCCGAGAGTTGCGAGCCCGCAAATTCATGAAAATTGTCTCGCTGGCCCCCGAGGTACTGTGAGTCCCGAGGGAAAACCATGACGAAGCTGAAGATCAAGAAGGGTGACAGCGTGATCGTCATCAGCGGACGCGACAAGGGTAAGACGGGTGAGGTGTTGCGCGTTCTTCCTGCCGAGTCGCGGGCAATCGTGCAGGGGATCAACCTCGCCAAACGCCACACCCGGCCGCGCATGGGCGACCCCGGCGGCATCGTCGAGAAGGAGTTGGCGATTCATATCTCGAACATTGCGCATATCGATCCGCAATCGAGCAAACCCACCCGGGTCGGCTACAAGTATCTTGCGGACGGTCGCAAGGTCCGGTTCGCCCGCCGCTCGGGCGAAGTCATCGACAGGTGAGCCGATGGCCACGACCCGCTTGCAGGAGCTTTACGAGACGACCGTCCGGCCGGCGCTGATGCAGGAATTTGGCTACAAGAACCCGATGCAGGTGCCGCGGCTCGAAAAGATCGTCGTCAACATGGGCGTCGGCGAGGCGGTCCAGGACAGCAAGAAGGCCGACGCCGCGGCCGGCGACCTGACCGCGATCACCGGTCAGCATCCGGTCGTCACTAGAGCCAAGCGGTCGATCGCGACGTTCAAGCTGCGCCAGGGGATGCCGATCGGCTGCAAGGTGACGTTGCGCGGGCAGCGCATGTACGAGTTTCTCGACCGTCTGATCACGGTGGCGCTGCCACGGGTGCGCGACTTCCGCGGCATCCCCGGCAAGAGCTTCGACGGCCGCGGCAATTTTGCGCTCGGCCTCAAGGAGCAAATCGTCTTCCCCGAGATCGACTACGACCGCGTCGATGCGGTGCGCGGGATGAACGTCGTCGTGGTTACCACGGCACGGACCGATGCGGAGGCCAAGGCGCTCCTCAAAGGTTTCGATATGCCGTTTGCCAATTGATCTGCCGGGAGTTCAGCCAAATGGCTAAGAAGAGCGCGATCGAGAAGAACACCAGGCGGAGGAAGCTCGCCAAGCGCATCGCGGGAAAACGCACTCGGCTGAAGGCGATCGCGATCGACCGCGACGTGCCCCCCGAAGAGCGGTTTGCAGCACAGCTGAAGCTCGCCGAACTGCCACGCAACGGCTCTGAAACGCGGATTCGTAATCGTTGCGCGATGACCGGCCGCCCGCGCGGGTATTATCGCAAGTTCAGGCTCTCGCGCATCGCGCTGCGCGAACTCGCCTCCTCCGGGCAAATTCCGGGCATGGTCAAATCGAGCTGGTAGGAGGTCGCGGCGATGACGATGAGCGATCCCCTCGGGGATATGCTGACGCGGATCCGCAACGGGCAGAGAGCACGCCAAGCCGTCATCGCCGCACCTGCCTCGAAGTTCCGGGCCAATGTGCTCGAAGTGCTAAAACGCGAGGGCTACATCCGCGGCTTTACCCACGAGCACGTCCGTCCGGGGGTCGCAGAGCTCAAAATCGAGCTCAAATATGTCGACGGCGAACCGGTCATCCGCGAGATAGCGCGGGTGTCGAAGCCGGGCCGCCGCATCTATTCGCAGATTGCCGATCTCCCGCGGATCTATAACGGGCTCGGGATAGCCATTCTATCGACCCCACGGGGGGTCATGTCGGACAACGAGGCCCGCGCTGCAAAGGTCGGCGGCGAGGTGCTTTGCCGTGTCTTCTGAGGTGTCGTGATGTCGCGCATTGGCAAGCATCCGGTAACGATCCCAAGCGGTGTCGAGGTCCAGCTCTCCGGTCAGACGCTGACCGCCAAGGGTAGGCTCGGCGCTCTGAGCCTTGTCGTCAGCAGCGAGGTCAACGCTTCGGTTGTGGACGGCACGATCACTATCGCGCCGAAAAACGTCACCAAGCTGTCGCGCGCAATGTGGGGAACGACGCGAGCGCTGATCAACAACATGGTCACCGGGGTGTCGACGGGGTTCTCGATCAATCTCGAGATCACCGGCGTCGGCTATCGCGCCCAGGTGCAAGGAAACACCCTCAATCTGCAGCTCGGCTATAGTCACGATGTCCCGTTTCCGATCCCCGACGACGTCAGGATAACCTGCGAGCGGCCGACGGTTATTACCGTGAGCGGAGCCGACCGTCAGCGCGTCGGTCAAATCGCGGCGGAAATCCGTGCTTATCGGCGGCCCGAACCTTACAAAGGCAAAGGCATCAAATACGCAACCGAGACCGTTCGCCGGAAGGAAGGCAAGAAGAAGTAACGTCTCATGTCAGAGAAACCCAAAGCCCTTTTCCTCCGCCGCCGCCGGCGGGTCCGGAACAATTTGCGCCGTGCGGCAAACAATAGGCCGCGCCTTTCGGTTTTCCGCTCGTCGAAGCAGATCTACGCACAGATCATCGACGACACCGTCGGGCGCACCCTTGCGGCGGCTTCGAGCCTCGATACCGGCCTCAGAGCGAGCCTCAAGCACGGAGCCGACGTAGCCGCCGCGAGCGCCGTCGGCAAGCTCATCGCCGAGCGTGCCAGGGCGGCCGGGATCGAGCGGGTTGTATTCGATCGGGGAGCCTATCTGTATCATGGCCGGGTCAAAGCCCTGGCCGACGCCGCCCGCGAGGGCGGCCTCGATTTCTGAAAGGGCAAGCAAGCATGGCACGCACGACGGCACGCACACAGCCAGACCGAAGAGGGCGCGGCGACAGCGACCGCCAAGCGCGTGAGCGCGAAGACAGCGAGTTCACCGAAAAGCTCGTCAACATCAACCGCGTCGCCAAGGTGGTAAAGGGCGGCCGGCGGTTCGGCTTTGCTGCCCTCGTCGTCGTCGGTGACAAAAAGGGTCGGGTCGGCTACGGCGCCGGCAAGGCGCGCGAGGTGCCCGAGGCCATCCGCAAGGCCACCGAGCAGGCGCGGCGCGGCATGATCCGCGTTCCGTTGCGTGAAGGTCGCACCTTGCATCACGACATCGTCAGCGGTTACGGCGCGGGCCGGGTGATCGTTCGTGCCGCCAAGCCGGGCACCGGGATCATCGCCGGCGGTCCGATGCGCGCAATCTTCGAGGCCCTCGGGGTTCATGACGTCGTCGCCAAATCGATCGGCAGCCCCAACCCGCATAATATGATCAAGGCGACGTTTGTCGCGCTTGGTCGGGCGACCAGCCCACGCGCGGTGGCAGCGCGGCGCGGCAAAAAGGTCGGCGAAATCTTAGGCCGCCGCGACGCCGAAGCCCGTGAGAATGGGTGATGGGGGGCACTAAGTCGGTTACCGTCGTGCAGGTCGGGAGCCCGATCGGCCGAAAGCCCGACCAACGGGAGACCTTGAAGGGGCTCGGGTTGAACAAGCTGAACCGTCGCCGCGTGTTGGAAGACACGCCCGCGGTCCGAGGCATGATCGCCAAGGTCAAGCATCTGGTCCGCGTCGTGGACGAGGGGTGAGGGTGGTGGCGAACACCAGGGGATGGCGGTAAGTCGACGCGATGAAGCTCAACGAGATCAGAGACAATCCCGGCGCGCATTACCGGGCAAAGCGGGTCGGGCGCGGCATCGGCTCAGGCAAGGGCAAGACCGCGGGGCGCGGCGGCAAAGGTCAGACCGCGCGCACCGGGGTCGCGCTCAACGGCTTTGAAGGCGGCCAGACGCCGCTGCATCGCCGCTTGCCGAAGCGCGGCTTTGGCAACACCATGTTTCGCAAGGATTTCAAGGTGGTCAATCTCGGCCGCCTGCAAACCGCACTTGATAATGGTAAGCTGAAGCCCGAGGGCACACTCGACGGCGCGGCGCTCGTGGCCTGCGGGGTGCTCCGGCGGCTCGGCGACGGCATCCGCCTTTTGGCCAAGGGCGAGCTGCGCACGGCGATCACGATCGAGGTCACCGGTGCCTCCAAGGCAGCGATCGCCGCGGTCGAAAACGCCGGAGGCAAGGTTATCCTTCGGGCCGTCCGCGCAAAAAAACCGAAGGCGGGGGTGATCGCCTCGGCTTGAGCATGGCGGCGCCGCTCTGCTGCCGTGGCCGATTTTTGATTAGGAATGACTCGTAATGGCGTCAGCCGCCGAACAACTCGCAGCCAGCATCAATCTCTCGGCCTTCGCCAAGGCGTCCGAGCTCAAGAGCCGGATTTGGTTCACCCTCGGGGCGCTGGTGATCTATCGGCTCGGCACCTACATCCCGATCCCCGGCATCGACCCGGCCATCCTGCAGGACGTGTTTTCGCGCAATGCCGGCGGCATCCTCGGCATGTTCGACATGTTCTCGGGCGGCGCGCTCGGGCGCATGTCGGTCTTTGCGCTGAACATCATGCCCTACATCTCGGCATCGATCATCATCCAGCTGCTGACAGCGGTTTCTCCGACCCTCGAAGCGCTGAAAAAAGAGGGTGAGAGCGGGCGCAAAAAGCTGAACCAGTACACGCGTTTCGGCACGGTCCTTTTGGCGGCGGTCCAGTCCTATGGGATCGCCGTCGGGCTCGAAGGCATGCGCGCCGGTGCCCAATCCGCGGTCATCGATCCCGGACTGTTCTTCCGGTTGGTCACGGTGGTGACCTTGACGAGCGGCACTGTATTCCTGATGTGGCTCGGCGAGCAGATCACTGCCCGTGGGGTCGGCAACGGCATCTCGCTGATCATCATGTCCGGGATCGTCGCGAACCTGCCGCACGCGCTGGCCTCGACGCTCGAACTCGGCCGCACCGGTGCGATCTCGCCCGTTTTCATCATCATCTTCCTGGCGATGTCGGTCGGGGTTGTCGGCTTCATCGTATTCATGGAACGGGCACAACGGCGAATTCTCGTCCAGTACCCGAAACGTCAAGTCGGCAACAAGATGTTCGGCGGCGACGCATCTCACCTGCCGCTGAAGATCAATACCTCGGGCGTCATTCCGCCGATCTTCGCCTCCTCGCTGCTGTTGCTGCCGGCGACGGTCGCGAATTTCGAGGCCAATGGGCAGAGCTTCGGCTGGCTCGGTGAGATCACCGCCTATCTCGCGCATGGCCGACCGCTCTACATGGCGCTCTACGTCGCCCTGATCTGCTTCTTCTGCTTCTTCTACACCGCAATTGTGTTCAACCCGACCGAGACTGCGGACAATCTGCGCAAATACGGTGGGTTCATCCCCGGGATCAGACCGGGAAAGAACACTGCCGACTACCTGGACTACGTGCTGACCCGATTGACCGTCGTCGGCGCCGCCTATCTCTCGGCGGTCTGCATCCTGCCGGAGATCCTGATCTCGGAATATTCGGTCCCGTTCTATTTCGGCGGGACCAGTCTGCTGATCGTCGTCAGCGTCACGATGGACACCGTCGCTCAGATCCACTCGCACCTCCTGGCGCATCAATACGAGGGCCTGATCAAGAAGGCGAAGCTTCGAGGGCGGCGAGGATGAACCTCATCCTACTCGGGCCGCCGGGCTCGGGGAAGGGGACCCAGGCAAAACGGATCGAGCAGGCCCACGGCATTCCCCAGCTCGCTACCGGCGACATGCTGCGGGCCGCGACGCTCTCCGGCAGCGAACTCGGACTCCGCGTCAAGAGCATCATGGATTCCGGCCAGCTGGTTCCCGACGACATCATCATCGAGATGATCGCCGACCGCATCGGCCAGCCGGATTGCCGCAACGGTTTCATTCTCGACGGCTTCCCGAGGACGCTGCCACAGGCACAGGCCCTCGATGAGATGCTGGCCCAGCGCGGTCTCCGGCTCGACCATGTGATCGAGATCGAGGTCGATGAAGGAGCCCTCGTCGATCGGCTCGCCGGACGTTTTAGTTGTCAACGATGCGGGGCCAGCTACAACGAGCGCGACAACCTGCCCAAGGTCAGCGGCGTGTGCGATGCTTGCGGCGCCTGCGAATTTGTCTGCCGCGCCGATGACAGACCGGAGACGGTCAAGGCGCGGCTGAATGTCTATCACCGCCAGACGGCCCCAATTTTGCCGTATTATCGCGACCGCGGCATCCTGCGCTGCGTAGACGGGATGGCAGAAATCGACGTGGTCGCGCGCGAGATCAAAGCGATCCTCGGGTGAGGGCCGGCGACTCCCCGAGGTCGAGGATAGCGCCGAGCGTTTACGTTTGACACCCTTCCTTCCAGGCTAACCTCTGGTGAGGGCCCGCATGATCGAACCCTATACCGCGGTCGGGCTGATCCCGAGCTTTTGGGGCATCCGCCGCCGAGAGGACATCGAGAAGAACCTGGAGCATCTGGAAAGCCTGACCAAGGCGGCGTTCTGGTTGTCGAACCTCGATATTCCGGTTCGCCTCGTCGCCATTCCCGAGGGTGCGCTGCAAGGGTTCAACGACGAGGTCCTCGACGTCGATCACGCCGAGTTCGCGCGGAGCTGCGCCATCGATATTCCCGGCCCGGAAACCGACCGGCTCGGGCGGCTCGCCCGCGCCTGGGGCGTCTACATCATGGCGCAGGCCAAGGCGCGCCACGAGGATTGGCCGGATCGCTTCTTTAATGTCGGCTTTGTCGTCGATCCGGACGGCGCGGTCGTCTTGAAGCATTACAAGATCGTCGCCCTGCTGCCCTGCGAGCGCTCCGTCTCGCCGCATGATCTGTTCGACTGGTGGGTCGAGAAATACGGCCGCAATTTGCAGGCCTTCTGGCCGGTCGCCGATACGGCGATCGGCCGGCTGGGCATCATGATGGCGATGGAGGGCAACTACCCGGAGAATGGCCGCGGTCTCGCACTGAATGGCGCGGAAGTGGTCTATCGCGCCTCGTTGCCGGCGCCTTTCACCGAGAACGATTTTTTCGAGATCTCGAACCGGGCGCGCGCGCTCGAAAACAACATGTATGTAGTGGCGCCGAACATCGGCGGCTACCACCTCTACCCGGACAGCGAGACGCCGATCGATGCCGGGGGCGGCCAGTCGATGATCGTCGACTATCGCGGCGCGATCGTTGGCAAGCAGCGCGACACCAACGGCTCGACGTTCGTCGCCGGCGTCATCAACATCGAGGCATTGCGGCACCACCGGCAGAACGCTCAGGTGACGAACTGGCCCAAGGATATCCGCGCCGAGCTGGCGCAGATCATCTACGAGCAACCGATCTATCCCAAGAACCTCTACATCGACAAAATTCCGGGCCGACACGCCGAGTACAAGCGCGAGGTGATCGACCGCCAGGTCCGGCTGATGCAGGAACGCGGGATCTGGAAGGCGCCCGCGAGCGGCTGAACGGGGAGGAACCCATGTCGGACACGGTGAAATATCTGCTCGACGAAACCCGGATCCCGAAGCACTGGTACAACATCGTCGCCGACCTGCCGCGCCCGCCCGAGCCGGTGCTGCACCCCGGTACCTTACAGCCGGTCGGACCGCAGGATCTCGAACCGCTCTTTCCGATGACGCTGATCCAGCAGGAGGTGTCGGCCGAGCGCACGATCGAGATCCCCGAGCCGGTCCGAGAAGTCTACCGTCAGTGGCGGCCTTCGCCGCTCTATCGGGCGCGCCGGCTGGAGGTGGCGCTCGATACGCCGGCCAGGATCTACTACAAATACGAAGGGGTGAGCCCGGCGGGCAGCCACAAGCCCAACACCGCGGTGGCCCAAGCCTTCTACAACAAAGAGGCCGGCGTCAAACGGCTCACCACCGAGACCGGTGCCGGGCAATGGGGCTCGGCGCTCGCCTTCGCGGGTGCGCTGTTCGGTCTCGATGTGCGCGTCTACATGGTCAAAGTGAGCTTCGATCAGAAGCCTTACCGCAAGGCGCTGATGGAGGCTTGGGGCGCCGCGTGCGTGGCGAGCCCGAGCAGCGAGACCAATTCCGGGCGTCGCATCCTTGCCGAACACCCGAACTCGCCCGGCAGCTTGGGGATCGCCATCAGCGAAGCGGTTGAAGTGGCCGCGCAACACGGCGATACGAAATATTCGCTCGGCAGCGTCCTCAACCACGTCCTGTTGCATCAGACCGTCATCGGCCAGGAAGCCATCGCGCAGCTCGAGATGGCGGGCGATTACCCCGATATCATCGTGGGTTGCACGGGCGGCGGCAGCAACTTCGCCGGTATTGCGTTTCCGTTCATCGGCGCCGGGCTGCGCGGCGGCCCGAAGCCTCGGGTGATCGCCTGTGAGCCGTCCGCCTGCCCGAGCCTGACGCGTGGGAGGTATGCCTACGATTTCGGCGACACCGGGCATCTGACGCCGCTCGTCAAGATGCACACGTTGGGCTCGGCCTTCGTGCCGCCGGGCTTCCATGCGGGCGGGCTGCGGTATCACGGCATGGCGCCGCTGGTAAGCCTGTTGCAGGAGCTCGGCCTGATCGAGTCCCGCGCGCTGACGCAAACCAGCTGCTTCGAGGCGGGCATTCAGTTCGCGCGCACCGAGGGGATCCTGCCGGCTCCCGAGGCCAACCACGCCGTGCGTGGCGCGATGGACGAGGCATTGCGCTGCAAAGCAGAGGGCGCCTCGCGCACGATCCTCTTTAATCTATGCGGCCATGGTCACTTCGACATGCAGGCCTACATCGACTACCATGCCGGGAAGCTCGCCGACCATGCTTATGACGAGGCCGAGCTCGATGCCGCTCTCGCGGACCTGCCCAAGGTTGCCGCGGAGTAGGACGTCATCGCAATGCCGCTATCCTCAAACCCCGGCTAATGCGGGGCGTTTGAGGGAGAATAGGGTTCGCGGCGCGTCGGCGAGGGCTCGTGCAATCTCCTTGGAGCAGCGCAGGAGGGTCTCGCGGGCGTGGCGGACGACCTTTCCGACGGTGTTGAGGAGCAAAAAGCGCAGCCGTTTGGGTCTGGCGGTGTGAAATTCCTCGGGTAGGCCGACGCGCTTGTAAGCCGAGAGCAGGTTGTAGAGGATCACGTTGAGGCGCAGCCAGGCGGCATTGGCGCCGAATTTCTGACTGGGCAAAGCGGCGCTGGCGAGTTCGTTCATCAGCACGTCATGGGCATGCTCGATGGTCCCAGCCTTCCCTCGGTGCCAGCGGATCAGGTCGAGACCACTGCCGCCTTCGGGATCGGAGCGGTTGGTGACGATGCAGAAGTGACGCACGCGGTTGCCGTCGCGCAGCAACTCACCCTGGCGCGGGCGGACACGGATGGCGAGATAACGGCGCGGCGAGACCGCGTCCTTTTTCCAGATGCCGTCGCTGGGCAGATAATTGACTTCGGCCCATTCGCGGATGGCATCGGTCTCTTCCCGGTCGAGTTTCCAATGATCTTCGGGCAGTGCCGCGATGCATTGGGACAGCTGCGGGCTCATATCAGCCGAGATCGCATAGCCGATCGCCCGCTCGTCGAGCCAGCCTATCAGCTCGTGCTCGTAGAGCGCGCTGTCGCCGCGCAGATAGATCTTGGCGATGCCGCCCGGCAGCGCGGCGAGCGCCTTCTCGACCACCCGGCGGTTGCCGGAGCCCGCCGGGACGTTGCCGTCGCGGAACTCGTCGGCGAGGATGACGTCCTGCTCGGCCCATAGCGCCAGCACCGGCTGATAGCCACGATTGCCATCGTAGGCCCGCTTGGCTGCCCGTTTGTCGCAGGCGATCACGGTGGCGTCGATGTCCAGGGTCGCCTTCTTCATCGGATGGCGGCACTGCAGATCGAGGACGAGCTCAGCGTTGGCCCTGGCCAAACCCAACAGTGGCGCCGACTCGGCGGGCACGCTCGATTTGCCCTCCTGCAATAGCGGCAGGTCCTCACCATGAAATTGCGCCAGGAAGTCGCGCGCCGTCTGCGCCGCTGGCAGATCGTGACCCAACAGCAGCGCCAGCGCCTGGTCCTGGCGAAACTGATCGAGATCCTCCGCTCGTTCACCGCCTGCCGCCCACATCGCCAACAGGCTTTCCACCATCTCCGAGGCGCTCAGACCGCGCTTGCGGCTCTTCAGCCTGATCTCCCGGTCGATCATCGCCGCCGTCCCGGTCTGACGAAACGCCTCGATCAATCCGGGAACCCCCGCATGCTCGGTGATCAGCCCGGTTTCCAGCTCGACATCAATCTCGAAATCCAAGCGCTCCGCCATTCCCCCGTCCCCCGCACCCTGCGGGTGAGACTTACCACACCGGCAGAACAAAAGCAGAAACAAGCACTTCTGAGCAAAATCAGGCGAATCCCCAACTGTTAGCCGGGGATCAGGGGCTATGCGGCGGGATTGACGCGCGAGCTGCGATCCGTATAATCCTTGCCCTTGCGAGGAGCGGAACCCACCCCTATTTTGTCCTTTTTTGAGGAGAAGCGCAGGTGGCGCGCATCGCTGGCGTCAACATTCCCAACCAGAAGCGGGTCCCGATCGGGCTCACCTACATCCATGGCATCGGCCGGACCAAGGCCTCTGAGATCTGCAACAGGATCGGCATCCCGCTCGAGCGGCGGGTACATGAGTTGACCGACGACGAAGTTCTGCGCGTCCGCGAGCTGATCGATCGCGATTATACGGTCGAGGGCGACCTGCGGCGGCAAGTCGCAATGAATATCAAGAGGCTTATGGATCTGGGCTGCTACCGCGGACTGCGCCATCGCAAGGGGCTTCCGGTGCGCGGGCAGCGTACGCATACGAACGCACGGACGCGCAAGGGGCCCGCCCGCCCGATCGCCGGCAAGAAGAAATAGATCTTGCGGCCCAAGCGCTAACAACGGAAGCGATAAATGGCCAGAACGGCGGCAGCGGCGCCGCGCCTGCGCCGGCGCGAACGCAAGAACATTACGTCGGGGACGGCGCATGTGAATGCGACGTTCAACAACACGATGATCACGATCACCGATGCCCAGGGCAATACGATCGCGTGGTCGTCATCGGGCAGCCAGGGCTTCAAGGGTTCGCGCAAATCCACACCTTATGCAGCGCAGGTCGCCGCCGAAGATGCCGGGCGCAAGGCCATGGAGCACGGCATGCGCACCCTCGAGATCGAGGTGAAGGGGCCGGGCTCCGGTCGAGAGTCGGCGCTGCGTGCGTTGCAGGGGGTGGGGTTTGCGGTAACGTCGATCCGGGATGTGACGCCGATCCCGCACAATGGTTGCCGCCCGCCCAAGCGGCGTCGCGTCTGAACCGCGAGCACCCTCCGCTGCAGCGGAGGGGTTCAGGATAACGCTGGCAGCTCTACGATGCCGGCTCTTGTTGCGGATGGCATCCGCTTGCAACGACCGAGGGTCGAGTGGTGATTCAAAAAAACTGGCAAACGCTGATCAAACCGAAGCAGCTATCGGTCGAGTTGGGTGAAGACCCCAAGCGCGTAGCGACGGTGGTCGCCGAGCCGCTGGAACGCGGTTTCGGTCTCACGCTCGGTAACGCGCTGCGCCGCGTCTTGCTCTCCTCGCTGCAGGGTGCGGCAGTCACCTCGATGCAGATCGAGGGCGTGCTGCACGAGTTTTCTTCGATCCCGGGCGTGCTCGAGGACGTTACCGATATCGTCCTCAACGTCAAGGGCATCGACCTGCGGATGTACGGGGATGGCCCCAAGCGCATGCGGTTGCGTGCCAACGGCCCCGGCGAAATCCATGCCGGCGCGATCGAAACCGGCCACGACATCGACATCCTGAACCCCGAATTGGTGATCTGCACCCTCGACGGCGGTACCAAGATCGCGATGGAGCTGACCGTCGAGAACGGCAAGGGCTATGTGCCGGCGACGCAGAACCGACCGGAGGATGCGCCGATCGGCCTGATCCCGGTCGACGCGCTGTTCAGCCCGGTGCGCAAGGTGTCCTACCGGGTCGAGAACACTCGCGTGGGACAGGTTACCGACTATGACCGGCTGGCGATCCGCGTCGAGACCAACGGTGCGGTGACGCCCGAGGATGCGGTGGCGCTCGCCGCACGCATCCTGCAAGACCAGCTACAACTGTTCATCAATTTCGAGGAGCCGCGTCACCCGTCGGAAGAAATTCGCCCGAGCGAGCTGCCGTTCAACAAGAACCTGCTGCGCAAGGTCGACGAACTCGAGCTGTCGGTGCGCTCGGCCAATTGCCTGAAGAACGACAACATCGTCTATATCGGCGACCTGGTTCAGAAATCCGAGGCCGAAATGCTGCGGACGCCGAATTTTGGGCGCAAATCTCTGAACGAGATCAAAGAGGTATTGGCCCAGATGGGACTTCATCTCGGAATGGAGATCGTGAACTGGCCGCCCGAGAACATCGAAGAATTGGCAAAGCGCCTCGACGAGCCCTATTGAGGATCCCATGCGCCATCGCCTGCGCGGCCGCAGCTTCAGCCGCAAATCCGCCCACCGCAAGGCGATGTTCGAGAACCTTGCCGCGGCGCTGATCAAGCACGAGCAGATCACGACGACATTGCCCAAGGCCAAGGATTTGCGCCCGATCGTCGAGCGGCTGATCACGATCGGTAAGCATGGCGGGCTGGCCGGGCGGCGGCGGGCGATCGCCAAGTTGCAGGATACGAACCTGGCCGACAAGCTGATGACCACCTTGGCACAACGCTATGCCGCTCGGGCCGGCGGTTACACCCGCATCATCAAGGCCGGATACCGCTATGGCGACGATGCGGCGATGGCGGTGATCGAGCTCGTCGACCGCGATCCCGCGGCCAAAGGCAAGGATTCCGGCCCAACCGGGACCGAAGGCGAGGCCGAAGAAGCGGCCGCGTAGTTCCCTCGCCAGCCCGGGCCGCACCCCCCTCTACGCGCGCGGCAGGAACAGCGGGCGCGTAAAATAAATCGAAAACCTGCGAGGGGCCCGAGATGCTGTTCAAATGCCTGCCGACGGGAGCACCAATCCCCGGGCGCTTTCCGGGGCCGGTTCATGCCCGCGGCAAATGGTTCACCGTCGACATTCACTGCCATGTGCTGACCCCGAAGGCCGCGGAGATGGTCGCAGGCAACGCCGCCGCGACGCGGCATCCGCGGGAAGTCTACGCCAACGAGCGCACACGCGAGGTCAACAGGCAGCAGGCGGAGCGCAACCGCATCCAGTCGACCTCGGTCGAAAAGCGACTCGAAGACATGGACCGGATGGGGATCGACATCCAGGCGATCTCGCCCTCGCCGAACCAGACCTACTATGCCGCCGACCCCGATCTCGGGATCGCCACCGCGCGGGTCGTCAACGACAATCTCGCCGAGATCGTCGGCCGTCATCCCGACCGCTTCGTGGCCCTCGGCACGGTTCCGTTTCAGGCACCGGATCTCGCCGTCGCCGAGCTCGACCGGCTGCACAAATCATTGGGCTTTCGCGGCATCGAGATCGCGACCAATGTGGCCGGCGAGGACCTCTCGGCCGAGCGCTTCCGCAAGATCTTCGCGCGGGTCGAGGAACTCGGCATGTTGATCTTCATGCACCCGACGGGGTTTCCGGAGGCGCGGCGGTTCGCCGACCATTACCTTGTCAATGTGATCGGCAACCCGCTCAATTCGACCGTCGCGGTCCATCATCTGATCTTTGGCGGCGTGCTGCACGCCTACCCGAACCTCAAGCTCGTCGTCGCGCATGGCGGCGGCTATCTGCCGGCATATTCCGGCCGCATCGACCACGCGGCCGCCGCCCGCCCCGATTGCTGCGAAGATATCCACCGGATGCCGAGCGAGTATCTGAAGCGGCTCTATTTCGACACGATCGTCTTTACCCATCATCAGCTGGAATATCTCGTCGACCAATATGGCGCCGACCACGTGCTGATGGGCACCGATTATCCGGCCGATATGGGCGAGGTCGACCCGATCGGCTTTGTCGAGGGGGCGGCCGGGCTCGACGACGCCGAGCGCCGGGCAATCCTCGGCCGCAATGCCGCACGGCTGTTGAACATCGAGATCCCCGCCGCATCCGGCTGATCGAGGGCAACCGCGATGCTGTTCAAGTGCCTGCCGCCCGATGCCGAAATCCCCGGCCGCTTCCCGGGGCCGGTGCATGCCCGCGGCAAATGGTTCACGATCGACATCCATTGCCATGTCCGCAGCGACAAGGCGGCGGCAATGGTCGAGGGCAACACGCCCGTCTCGCGCTGGTTTCTCGAAACCGCCGCCAGCGAGAAAAGCCGCGCGATCAACCGGCAGAATGGCGAGCGGACCCGCCTCCAGGGCTCCTCGCCCGAACAGCGCATCGAGGACATGGACCGGATGGGGATCGACATCCAGGCGATCTCGCCCGCACCGCGCCAGACCTATTACGGCGCCGACCCCGATCTCGGGCGCGAGGCCTCACGCGCCGTCAATGATTTCATCGCCGAGATCTGCGGCCGCTACCCCGACCGTTTCGTCGGGCTCGGCACGGTGCCGTTTCAGGCCCCCGATCTGGCGATCGCCGAGCTCGAGCGATTGCACAAATCCCTGGGTTTTCGCGGCATCGAGATCATGACCCATGTCGCCGGCGAGGATCTGTCCGCCGGACGCTTCCGCAAGATCTTCGCCCGCGCCGAGGAGCTGGGCCTCGTGGTCTTCATGCACCCGGACGGCTTCACCGAGGCCGGGCGTTTCGCCGACCACTATTTTGCCAATGTGATCGGCAACCCGCTCGACTCGACCGTGGCGTTGCATCATCTGATCTTTGGCGGCGTGCTGCGCGACCACCCGAACTTGAAGCTCGTCGTGGCCCACGGCGGCGGTTTTCTGCCGGCCTATTCGGGCCGCATAGACCACGCCGCGGCGGCGCGCCCGGATTGCTGCGAAGAGCTCCACCGGATGCCGACCACCTATCTGAAGCGCGTCTATTTCGATGCGCTCGTCTACACCCACCACCAGCTCGAATATCTCGTCGACCAGTACGGCGCCGACCACATCCTGATGGGCACCGACTATCCCGCCGATATGGGCGAGACCGATCCGATCGGCTTTATAGAAGGCGCCCCGGGGCTCGACGACGCCGAGCGCAGAGCGATCCTCGGCGGCAACGCGGCCCGGCTGCTCAATCTCGAATTCCCCGCGACCTCGCGTTAGAGTGATCGCCCGATGGCGATCATGCTGGCCAAAACCTATGCCGCTTTCAAAGCGGCCGGCGCTCCCGAGGAGGACGCCGTCGCCGCGGCCGAGGAGTTGGCCGATTACGAGAATCGGTTGACCTCGATTGACAACAGGTTGTCCATTATCGAGGCGCGAGTGACAAATCTCGAAAACGCGCTCACTCAATTTCGCGCCGATGTCCAGCGCTCGCTTCACGATGTTGACCTGGGCGGTCGGCATCAACGCGGCGGCGACGATCGCGATCCTGGGGATCTTGTTGCGGGGGCGCGGGCCATTGGCGTGAAACAGCGGAGGAAGACATGAAATTTCTGACGGATGAACAGCTGCGGGAACTGCTGCCGGCCGAGACGTCGTCGTTTCCGTCGCCGGTGCCGACCCAGATCGTGTCGAGCGACGAATACCTGCCGACGCCGCAGACCGAAAAGCAGCGCGAGGTCGAAGCGCGACTCAAGGAGCTGAGCGACCGGCTCGCCCGGCGGCAGGGCCTGTCGCGCCGGCGTTTCTTCCAGACCGCCGCCGGCATGGCAGCTTCATTCGTCGCGATGAACCAGGTGTTCGGCCGGCTCTTCGAGGCGAGCCTGGCCGAGGCTGCCACACCCGACATGGCGGCCGAGCGCGCCGAGGCGTTCTCCAAGCAGTTGATCATCGACGGCCACACCCATTTCGTGCGCGACGACACGCGGCTCATGGGCTTCATCAAGGCGCGCGAAGCGGTCGGCAAGGCCGGCTGGAACAAGGAGATCGGCGACAAGGAGCAGACCATCGACGATCTCAAATATCGCCAATTACGTCAAAGAGATCTACATGGACAGCGACACCAAGGTGGCGCTGTTGTCGAACTCGCCCTCGGAGGTTCCCGAGGACTGGTTCATCCCGCAGGAGCAGGTGTTCAAGACCCGCGAGCAGGTCAACAAGGAGGCCGGCACGCGGCGGATGATGGCGCACTTCACGATCACCCCGGGCTGGCCGGGCTGGCTCGACCAGGTCGACCAGGCGATTGAGGTCTACAAGCCCAATTCGTGGAAGGGTTATACCGTCGGCGACAACACCCACAAGGAGCTCGCCAACCATCCCTACCATCTCGACGACGAAAAGCTGATGTACCCCTTCTACGAGAAGGCGGTGAAGTCGGGCATCAAGAACGTCTGCATCCACAAGGGGTTGTTTGCGCCCGCCGTCGAGGAGAAATTTCCGCGGCTGCGGCCCTATGCCGACGTCAGCGACGTCGGCAAGGCGGCCAAGGACTGGCCGCAGCTCAATTTCCTGATCTACCACTCTGCCTATCGCTGGATCGGTGCGGCTCCGTCCGAGGCCATGGCCGAATTCGACCGGACCGGCCGCACCTCGTGGACCAGCGATCTCGCCGAGATCCCCGAGAAGTACGGCGTCACCAACGTTTATGGCGATTTGGGCCAGCTCTTCGCCTGGACCACGGTCGCCGAGCCGCGCCTTGCCGCGGCGCTGATGGGCATGCTGGTCAAGGGGCTCGGCGCCGACCACGTGGTGTGGGGCACCGATGCGGTATGGACCGGCGCCCCGCAATGGCAGATCGAGGGGCTGCGCCGCCTCGAAATCCCGGAGGACATGCAGAAGAAATATGGGTTCCGGCCGCTGGGTCCGGCCGACGGCCCGACCAAGACGGCGGTCTTCGGCGGCAACACCGCTCGGCTCTACAATTTCGACAAGCGGGCCGATCTCGCCCGGCCCGACCGCTTTGCCGAGATCAAGGCGGACTATGTCAGGAACGGACCGGGCCGCAGCAATCTGCGTTACGGCTGGGTCCGCAATTCGGGTTGACCAAGATCGAGGTGTCCGAAAGTCTGCGCGTCGCGGCGAGCGGCGATGACTGAAGCCGGCGCAGAGCGGCTGGTGATCGCCACCTTTGCCGAACGGCCCGATCTCCTGGCCAAAGTCTTTGAGCCCGAAATCCAATCCGCGGTCCCCGAGTTCATGCGCCACGACCCGGCCGCGGCGCTCTATTACGGCGACGGTCGACTCGGGCGCTATCTCGATTACGGCTTGGTCGCCGTTGATCCCGCCGAGCCCGATCGACCGGTTGCGCGGGCCTTCAGCGTGCCGTTCGCCTTTCCCGACGGCGCGCGAGGACGCGAGACACTGCCGGATGGCGGCTGGGACCAGGTGATCCGCTGGGCGTACCAGGACCGGCTCGCCGGACAGCGGCCCACTGCCGTCAGCGCCCTGGAAATCATGGTTGCGCCCCGGCTGCAGGGGCGCGGCGTGTCTCGGGTGATGCTCGCCGCGTTGCGCGACAATGCATGCCGCCTCGGCTTTGCCGATCTCTATGCGCCGCTACGCCCGACCGACAAGCATCGCGAACCGCGGACACCCTTTGCCGAATATGTCGCCCGCCGCCGCGAAGACGGTCTGCCGCACAATTCCTGGGTGCGCACCCATCTCCGCTTCGGCGCCCGGATCGTCAAGGTGGCGCCTTGCAGTATGGTGGTCGCTGCCACTCTCGCCGAGTGGTCCACATGGACCGGTCTGCGCTTCGCCGCAAGTGGCCCGGCGATTGTCCCCGGCGCCTTGAGCCCGATCCATGTCGCGCTCGAACAGGATCACGCGGTCTATGTCGAGCCCAATCTATGGGTCCACCATCCACTCGGCTGATCGGAGCTCGTTCTCGATCAATGGATTACGGTGACAGGATTACGGTGACAGCCTACTCGACGTCTCACAGCATCTGCGCTTGCTGCGGGGTGTTAGGTTAGGCTGCCGTCCTTGATAAATTGTGATTATCTCCATCACAATTTTACCTTATTATCATCGTATGGTGAGCCGGCCAAAGCACCCGAATGTGCGGCCGCAAGAGGACCGAGGCGTGATCAGACCGTCGCCGAAACCGCCGCCAAGAATGCGCTCGGACCGGTTGGGAAGGGGTCCGCTGCGCTGAGGCTTTTCGACCTAGAGGCGAGATTTCGCGCTTGATTCGCGCTAGACTGAAAATGGGTAGAAACTGCAGGTTGGGTTGTACTCGCGCAGCTGTTGACGGAACGAGCACCCGTGCCCCTCCGGCAATTGCCGGAGGGGCCGAGCGGGGACGGAGAAGGCCTTATTCCGCTGCGACCGGCTGCGCCTGCGGCACCGGCGGCCCATCGGCCCGGATCTCGGCGTCCCACGGGCCGGGGAAGCGGCCGCGGCTGACCTTGTCGCGCGAGAAGATGTGGTAGTCGACCGGCCATTCGGCGCGCGGCAGCTCGTAGAAGACCTCTACACCATTACCGTCGGGGTCGCGGGTATAGATGCCGAGCGAGATGCCGTGATCGGAAATGTGCTCGATCGGCCAGCCCTTCGCCTTGATGCGGTGGTAGAAGTCCTTGAGGTCGTCGAGGCTCTCCAGCCGCCAGGCCATGTGGTTGAGCCCGACCTGGCCCTTCTGCTGGAGCGGCGCATCCTCGCCCAACTGCATCAAGGCGACCTCATGCGACTGGTCGGTGTCGGCCGACATGAAGGCGGCCCAGCCCGGGCGGTACTCGTAGGTGTGCAGTCCGAGCAGGTCCTCGTACCACTCCTTCGACCGCTCGGCGTTGCGGACATAGATGTTGACGTGCTGCAGATACATCGGTCGTTTGCTCATGGCGCCCTCGCTCCTGTTGCCCGCTTGGCGGGGATGACGATACCCGAACTCTACCACGCCTCCTCCCGCTTGCCCAAGGACCGCGGGGTCAGGCTTCCAGCTGCGCCGCGATCTTCCGGGAGATCTCGGCCCGCCACTCCTCCATCGGCTTGAAGCCCGGCAGGCCGCGGCAATGGGCCTCGGTCTCGCGGAAGAGTTCGTCCTCGGGTTTGTCGAGGTCGATCGGGAAGCCGCAGGGTTGCGAGACGTACCACGGCGTGTCGCAGAACATCTCGATGCGGTTGCCTTCGGGATCGTGGAAGTAAACCGACCAGGCGTTGCCGTGGCTGACCGGACGGATGCCCTCGCAACCGGCCGCCCGAACCTTGCGGAAGGCGCGCTGCACATCGGCGAGCGTGCCGACGTTGAACGAGACCTGCTGGACCATCGGCGTCTCGACGCCGGTCTTGCGGCCCGGGCAGAGGACCACCTGGTGGTGGTCGCTCGGGTTGCGGCTCAAGAAGGTGATGCGGCCGTCGGGTGCCGCGTCGCTGACCACGAAGCCGAGGACGCGGGTGTAGAAGTCGATCATCTTCGGGAGGTCGGATACATAAAGCCCGACATGGCTGAGCCGCGGCGCTGCTTCTTGCGACATTATTGGGCACTCCTCCTCGGGGTCGGACGAAGGCAGCCTAGCTTTCCACGGGGCATCCACGCAAGGGTTGCGACGCGACGGCGGTTTGGCCCTACCGGCTCGCGAGGAGCTTGTCGAGTAGAGCACGGATTTCCAGGATCTCGCGCCGCACCTCTTCCAGAGCCGCCTGCAGGGCTTGCCGGGAGGGAGCCGGAGCCGAGTCTGGAACCGGCCGCTCAGCGGCGGGCTCGAGCGGGAACAGGGTCGCCGGTACGGCCCTCTCGGCCCGCGCCGCCGGAGGCTCCTCGCCCCTCAGCCCGCCCTCACGAAGCAGCTTCTGGACTCCGCGGATGGTGTAGCCCTCCTGATAGAGGAATTGCCGGATCCGCCGCAGCAGGTCGACGTCCTCCGGCCGATAATAGCGCCGGCCGCCGCCGCGCTTGAGCGGTTTGACCTCCGGGAATTTGGATTCCCAGAAGCGCAGCACATGTGCCGGCAGGTCGAGCTCTTCGGCGACTTCTGTGGTGGTGCGAAAGGCGGCGCCCGATTTGCCGGAGCGCCGCGGGGCGGCCGCCTCGTTCGCCTGGGTCACTTCAGGAAGAGGACGCCTTGGCCGTTGCGCCGTCGCTTGCATCGGCCAGACCCTGTTTGATCTGGTCCTTCAGCGCGTGCGAGGCGCGGAAGACGAGGACGCGTCGCGGGCTGATCGGTACTTCCTGGCCGGTCTTGGGGTTGCGGCCGATGCGCTGGCCTTTCCGGCGCACGGCAAAGCTCCCGAACGAGGAGATCTTGACCATCTCGCCGCGCTCGAGCGCGCCGGCGATTTCGGCGATCACCGCCTCGACGAGCTCGGCCAATTCGTTGCGCGACAATCCAACCTCTTGATAGACCGCTTCGCTCAGTCGCGCTCGCGTCACCGTCTCTCCGGCCATGAAACCCCTCCCCGCTCTTTGTTGGGAGGTTAACTCGCTGGAAAAACTCAGTCAAATTGCAAAGCGTTGCGTCGGGTCACCAGCGCACCAAGCTCGCTCCCCAGCTCAGGCCGCCGCCCAGAGCCTCCATCAAGACGAGATGCCCGGGCTTGATCCGTCCGTCCTCGACGGCTGCCTCGAGGGCGAGCGGGATCGAGGCGGCGGAAGTGTTGGCGTGGCGTTCGATCGTGATGACCACCTTGTCTTTTGACAGGCCGAGCTTTCTACCGATGCCGTCGATGATGCGGCTGTTCGCCTGATGCGGGACGAGCCAGTCGATATCCGCCGCCGTCAGACCGTTCGCCGCTAGTGCCTCGTCGACCACCGCGCTCAGATGCTGCACCGCCTGACGGAAGACCTCACGTCCTTCCATCCGCAGGAAGCCCGCGTGGCGGGTCGAGGAAGGGCCGCCGTCAACATAGAGGATGTCATATTGGCGCCCGTCCGAGTGCAGGTGATTCGAGAGGATAAAGCGATCGCCGGCCGTCACAGCGGACACCGCTCGCAGCACGACAGCACCGGCTCCGTCCCCGAACAACACGCAGGTCGCGCGATCCTCCCAGTCGAGGATGCGCGAGAATGTCTCCGCCCCGATGACGAGCGCGGTTCGCGCTTGACCGAGGCGAAGCGCGTTGTCGGCGACTGAGAGGGCGAAAATGAATCCCGCGCAGACCGCCTGAACATCGAAGGCGGCACCCCGTCTCATCCCCAGCCGAGCCTGCACCTTCGTCGCAGTCGCCGGAAAGGTGTTGTCGGGAGTGGCGGTCGCGAGGACCAGGAGGTCGAGGTCGCTGCCGCTCATCCCGGCCCTGCCTAGGGCGCGCTCCGCGGCACGAACGGCGAGGTCGGAAGTCAACTCTCCCGGGGCGGCGACCCGACGCTCGCCTATTCCGCTGCGTTGGCGGATCCATTCGTCAGAAGTATCGAGGCGGCCGGCAAGATCATGATTCGTGATGATTTTTTCGGGCAGGTAAGCACCGCATCCGGCGACCTGGGATCGCAGGGTCATTGTCCAGCGCTTAAAGTGCCGCCGACTGGGGCGCAGACTGTGCCTCGTTGAGGCGCTCGAGCTCGACCCGGATCTTGTCGAGAAAGCCGTTCGCCTTCATGTCGACCGCGACCCCGATGGCGTTGGCGAAGCCGAAAGCGTCGGTCGAGCCGTGGCTCTTGACCGCGATCCCGCCTAAGCCCAGGAACATGGCGCCGTTGTAACGGCGGGGGTCAAGACGCATTCGGAGCCGCTTGAGCGCGCCGCGGGCGAAGAGATAGCCGATCCGCGCCGACAGCGAGTGACGGAAGGCCGCTTCGAGAAACTCGCTGAAGAGCTTGGCGGTACCCTCTGCCGTCTTGACCGCGACATTGCCGGTGAACCCGTCGGTGACGACGACATCGACGGTTCCCGCCGCGATGTCGTCGCCTTCGACGAAGCCGTAAAACCGGATCGGCGTCATCGCCAAGCGCAATCGCGCGCTCGCGCTGCGCACGGCGTCGTTGCCCTTCAAATCCTCGGCGCCGACATTGAGCAGGCCGACCGTGGGCTCGATCAGGCCCAGGACGGTGCGCGCGAAGACGTCGCCCATCAACGCAAATTGCACGAGGTTTTCGGCGTCGCATTCGATGTTGGCGCCGAGGTCTAGCATCACGCTCTCGCCGCGCTGAGTCGGAAAGAAGGAAGCGATTGCCGGACGGTCGATCCCCGGCAACATCTTCAGGGCAAATTTGGCCATCGCCATCAACGCGCCGGTGTTTCCGGCTGAGACGACCCCATCGGCCCGCCCGTCGGCCACCGCGTCGATAGCCAGCCGCATGCTCGATTGCCGGCCAGTGCGAAGCGCGAGCGAGGGCTTCGCGTCGGCCGCTACGACCTCGCTCGTATGGAACAGCGTTGCCGCCCCGCTGAGATCCGGCAGTTTTGCGAGGAGCGGACGAACCTCCTCTTCTGCGCCGAACACCAGAAAGCGAACGCCGGGATGCCGTTGCAGCGCGATCCCCGCGCCTTTCAGCACGATACCCGGGGCGCCGTCGCCGCCCATCGCATCGAGGGCGATCGTGATGCCGTCGCTCACGGTACGCGACCTCCGACACGGCGCCTGTTTATTAAGGCGTCTCTGGTCGCGCCGCGGTCACCTCGCGCCCGTCGTAATACCCGCACGCTCCACACAGATGATGCGGCCGCTTGAGCTCCCCGCAGTTCGGGCATTCGCCATAGGTGGCAGGCTTTAGCGCATGGTGTGAGCGCCGCATGTTGCGGCGCGACGGCGAGGTTTTCTTTTTCGGAACGGCCATGGAAAGCTCGCTTTCACGAAAAGCGGCGCAATGAACGCCGCTAATTAGCCAAAAACAGGGGCCACGGCAACAGCCACGCAGTCGTCCGGCAGCACCCGGGTCCCCACGCTCTCACGCCGCGGCGAAATCTCAAGATTCCGCAGGCCCCCGCAAGCGCGCCAATAGAGCAAAGGGGCCTCCGCTCGACACCGCCGGAGTTTCGGTATCGATCCTCGCTTCAGGGTGCCGCGGGAAGACCGGCAGGGAGAGGGAGAGCTCCTGTGCTACCGCCTCCCCGATGTCGATCATATCTCCCTTCAATGGTTCGAAAGCGGGCTCGTCTTTGCCGGATTCGACCTCCTGCGGCTCCTCTTCGGCGGGGCCATAATCCACCAAGAAACGATCGGAAATGGAGTCTGCGACGGGTTCGAGCGTAACAACACAGCCCTGCTCAAACTCGGCCTCGAATGCGGCCTCCAGTCGGATGACCTTGCCGCCTTGTCGGCGGAGCTCAACCGTCGCGGTCAGGCGGGTGAGGGAAAGGAGGTCGAAACGCTGGGATAGCTTTGCTCGTTCGCTCGGCGTTGCTTCGATTCGTTGCTGGAAAGGCTCGGAACCCAGCCGCGAAACCGGAACAAGACGGGAGAATTCGGGTGTGATGTCGGTCACCGTGACCCTTCCACGTAGCGTGCCGCAGGATCGAAAAGGCCCCTGGCGGAATCGCCCGTCGGGAGACCGGTGCGGTGCGGTTGAATGCAGACGCCTACCGGCGAGCGGCACGACCGGCGGCAGAGACCGCCAGAGACGTTGACAACGAGCCACTCTCGCCCAGAAACTACGCCGCAGAAATGGGCGGGGGCCCGACTTGTTTCAACAGGAAACCAGTTGGTGAGCGCATGCACCACAGGCGAGCGATTTCCCTTCGGCATCTATCTGCTCTCTTCGGCGCAGTCTCGGGGATTGCAATGATCGCGGGCTGCCAGACGAGCGTCGAGCAGCGCGGCAACTTGCCCCCGCCGGATAAGATTGCCGAGATCCATCCTGGCAGTACGACCAAGGACGAAGTGATTAAGATTCTGGGTTCGCCATCGAGCGTCGGTATCTTCAACGATAAATCTTGGTATTATATAAGCCGGCGTACCGGACAATTCGCTTTCTTTGATCCCGATTTAATTGACCAGCAAGTCTATATCATCAGCTTTGACGACCAGGGAGTTGTTCAGGCGGTCGATCACAAGGGCGTACAGGACGCCAGAGCGATCGATCCGGTTCCCCGGGCGACCCCGGCGCCTGGTCGCGAATTGTCCTTTCTCGAGCAGGTGATCGGCAACCTCGGTAAGTTCAACAGCGGCAGCGCGGGCGGAACTGGCGGAGGCAGCGGCAGCACTGACACTGGCCACCAGCCCGGCAGACCGGATTAACTGATTCGGCAGTGGGTCCGGTTCAACTGATCCATTTTGCAAGAACCGCGAGCAGCAACAGTGCCACGATATTGGTGATCTTGATCATCGGGTTAACCGCCGGACCCGCGGTATCCTTGTAGGGATCGCCGACGGTATCCCCGGTCACCGCCGCCTTGTGCGGCTCTGAGCCCTTGCCGCCGTGATGACCTTCTTCGATGTATTTCTTGGCGTTGTCCCAAGCGCCACCGCCCGAAGTCATCGAGATCGCCACGAAGATCCCGGTCACAATCGTGCCGAGCAACATCGCGCCGAGCGCACTGAATGCAGCGGCGCGCCCGGCGATGATCGAGATCACGATATAGAGCGCGATCGGGGCTACCACCGGCAGCAGGGACGGCACGATCATCTCTCGGATCGCCGCCCGGGTCAGCAGATCGACCGCAAGGCCGTAATCCGGCTTCGCCTTGCCCTGCATGATCCCCGGGATCTCGCGAAACTGACGCCGCACCTCGACGACGACCGATCCGGCCGCGCGTCCGACCGCGGTCATGCCGAGCGAGCCGAAGAGGTAAGGCAGGAGCCCGCCGATAAAGAGCCCGATCACGACGTACGGATCCTGCAGCCCGAAATGGACATCGAGCGTGGGGAAATAGTGCTTCAGATCCTCGGTGTAGGCGGCGAACAATACGAGCGAGGCAAGCCCCGCGGAACCGATCGCGTAACCCTTGGTCACCGCCTTGGTCGTGTTGCCGACCGCGTCGAGCGCGTCGGTCGTCCGCCGCACCTCGCGCGGCAGGTCCGCCATCTCGGCGATGCCGCCGGCGTTGTCGGTGACAGGACCGTAGGCGTCGAGTGCGATGATCATGCCAGCAAGCGCCAGCATCGTCGTCGCAGCCACGGCGATCCCGAACAGACCGGCGATCAGGAATGACACGATAATTCCGACGCAGATCACGACGACCGGCAACGCCGTCGCCTCCATCGACACCGCCAGGCCCTGGATCACATTGGTGCCATGTCCGGTCGTCGAGCTGAGCGCAATGCTGCGCACCGGCCGGTAGGTGGTCGCCGTATAATATTCGGTAATCCAAACGATGAAGCCGGTGACCGCGAGACCAACGATCGCGCAGAGCCACAGTCCGAGCCCTGTCACAGATGCGCCCGTGCTTGTCGCCAGCGGGTCCGAAAGGCCGAGGAGCCAATAGATCACAAGGGCTATCGCCACCACCGACAGAATCCCGGTTGCGACGAGCCCCTTGTACAGCGCCTTCATGATCCCGTTATCGGCGCCCAGCCGGACAAAGAAGGTGCCGATTACAGACGTGGCAATACATACCGCGCCGATCGCGAGCGGCAGCAGCAGCATGTTGTCGCGCAGCGGCGGGGCAAAGAAGATATTGGCGAGCAGCATCGTCGCGACGATGGTGACGGCATAGGTTTCGAACAGGTCCGCGGCCATACCGGCGCAATCACCGACATTGTCGCCGACGTTATCGGCGATAACGGCCGGGTTGCGGGGATCATCTTCAGGGATACCGGCCTCGACTTTGCCGACAAGGTCGGCACCGACATCGGCACCCTTGGTGAAGATTCCCCCGCCAAGACGGGCAAAGATCGAGATCAGCGACGCGCCGAAGCTCAGCGCCACCATGGCCTCGAGCACCGGACGCAGATCCTCGCCGGGCATCGTCGCGCGCAAGACGAAATAATAGATCCCGACCCCGAGCAGTCCGAGGCCGACCACCAGCAAACCGGTCACCGCGCCCGCCTTGAACGCGATCGCCAGCCCGGCCTTGAGGCCGCTGCGCGCCGCTTGCGCTGTCCTAACATTGGCGCGCACTGAGATGTTCATGCCGATATAGCCGGCCGACGCCGACAGCACCGCACCGATCAGATAGCCGATCGCGACGCGCACGCCGAGGGTCACCCCGAGCACGATCAGAACCACCACGCCAACGACCGCGATCGCGCGGTATTGGCGGTTGAGATAGGCGCGCGCCCCGACCAGGACCGCGCCCGAAATCTCCTGCATCCGGGCAGAGCCGGCATTAGCCGTCAATACCTGACGGCTGGTGACCAGGCCGTAGAGCAATGCGAGCACGCCGCAGGAGATGACCAGCAAGTATGCGGAGGGCATCCGAAACATTTCCTCGAAAAGAGCGAAGGTATAGAGAGCCGCCCCCGCCAGCCCGGCATGGCGAGGCGCATAAGCGCGCACACGATGCCAGAAGAGCAACCCGCAGGCAACCGCAGTGGCGTACCGCTACAACTCGGCGCTAACTCAGCTTTGAGTTTCGCTCAGAAATGACGGTAGCCGGGGTGGTCGATCGGGATGGTTCGTCCTGCGGCATCGACGAGCCGGACGCCCTCCCCGCCTTCGATCCGGCCGATCCTGGCGACCGGCAGGCTCAAAGCCAAAGACAATTCGCCGATCGCGTTCGTCGAGTCGGCAGATGCGGTAAACAGAAGCTCGTAATCGTCACCTCCGGCGGCAAGGCGTGTCCGGAGCCCCGGCTCGCCATCAACGATTATTCTCGCCGCGGGCGAAAGGGGCAGCGATTCCAGGTCGACAACGGCTGCGACATGCGAGGTCTCGCAGATATGTCCAAGATCGGCGATGAGCCCATCGGAGATGTCGATCATCGCGTGCGCGATCCCGGCGAGCCCCGGTCCGAGTTCGACGCGCGGATCGGGGATCTGGAAGCGGGCGACCAACGCAGCGCGATGCTCGGGCGCGAGTTCCGGATAGGCGCCGCGCAGCACGGCGAGCCCGAGGAACGCGTCGCCGATCGTGCCGGAAACCCAGACGAGATCGCCGGGCCGGGCGCCGCTGCGCCGGACCTCCATGCCCGCCGCAACATCGCCGATGGCGGTCAGTGACAATGAGGCGGGCCCCGGTGTCGCCACCGAATCGCCGCCGAGGAGATCGACTCCGAACCGGCACTGGTCCTCGCCGAGCCCCCTCGCGAAGCCGGCGAGCCACTCCGCGCCGAATGCCGCGGGGAGCGCGGTCGTCAACAGATAATGCAGGGGCCGGGCAGCCATTGCCGCGAGATCGGACAGATTGACGCGCAGCAATTTGCGGGCAACGAGATCCGGCGGGTCGTCCGGCAGATAATGCACACCTTCGACGATGGCGTCCGCGGTGACGACAAGCCGCCGCCCGCCTCGGCAATCGACGAGGGCTGCGTCATCGAGCAGACCGAGACCGCCGGGTCCGGCGAGAGGCGCATAAAACCGCCTGATGCGCTCGAACTCGTCCTGGGCATCTCCAGCCATGGCGGCTAAAGCTCGTCGGCCCGCAGCATGCGAGCCAGCCGGTCGAGGACACCGTTGGCGAGGCCGGGCTCCTTGCCGGTAAAGAACGCGTAGGCAACGGCGGTGTACTCACTGATCGAAACCCGCGGCGGCACATCGGGCCGGTGCACCAGCTCATAGGCGCCGGCGCGCAGGATCGCACGCAGCACCGAATCGAGCCGCGCCAGCGGCCAGTCCGGAGTCAGAGCGGCCGAGATCTCAAGGTCTAGCCGTTCCTGGTCGCCGGCGGCACCGCGAACGATGTCGGCGAACAAGGCGGGATCGGCTTCGCCTAGCTGGTCGCCGTCGATCTCCCGCCCGAAGCGGTGCCGGGCGAACTCGCGCACGACGGCTTCGGGCTCGGCCTCGGGGTTGGCCTCAAGCTGATAGAGCGCCTGGACCGCTGTCAGCCGGGCGACGCTGCGCCGGCGGTTGCCACCGCGCTGACGGTCGGCGCTATCGGCCGACGCGGTCACCCGCCGTTCCCGGCCAGACGCCGCTTGAGATCGGCCATCGCCAGACAGGCGCGCACCGCCGCGCCGCCGTGGTCGCGCCCCTCGGGTGAGGCGCGGGCCAGAGCCTGGGCCTCGTTCTCGACGGTCAGAATACCGTAGCCGATCGCCAGCCCGTCGCGGACCGCCAACTCCTGCAATCCGCGCGCGCTCTCGGTGCAGATGTGGTCGTAGTGAGTCGTCTGGCCACGGATGACGCAGCCGAGCGCGACGAATCCGTCGAAACGCTCGCTCGCCCGTGCGGCGAGTCCGATCGCCGCCGGGATCTCGAACGCGCCGGGGACCACGACGCCCTCATGGGTGGCGCCGGCAGCGGCGAGCGCGCGCTCCGCGCCTCGACGCAGCTCGGCGGCGATGTGGGCGTAGTAGGGCGCCTCGACGAGGAGGATGCGGGGCGGCGACGTCATGGCGCCTGCTTGAGAAGCCGTGCGACGTAGCGGGCAATTAGGTCGATTTCCAGGTTCATCTGCTGTCCCGGATGAGCCTCGGCGAAGTTCGTGCACGACAGCGTATGCGGGATGATGTTGACGCTAAAGCGGTTTCCCGAGACCTCGTTGACCGTCACACTCACGCCGTCGAGTGCCACCGAGCCCTTGGGCGCAATGAGAAGGGCCAGCTCTTCGGGTGCCTCGAAGACAAAGCGCACTGACTCGGCCTCGGGACGTCGCTCGACAATCCGTGCCAAGCCGTCGACATGCCCCAAGACGAGATGCCCGCCGAGCTCGTCGCCAACCCGCAGCGATTTCTCGAGATTGACCGGAGTGCCTTCCTCCCACGCACCGAGCGTTGTGCGCGCCAGGGTCTCGGCCGACGCTTGGGCCGAAAATGCTCCGGGCTCGACCGCCACAACGGTGAGGCATGCTCCGGAGCAGGCGATCGAGGCGCCGATCGGGATCGCCGAGGTATCGAAACTCGTGGCGATCGTCAAATCGAGAAGCTCGCCGCGCCGCAACCGCCGCACCTGTCCCAAATCGGTGATGATACCGGTGAACATGCCACTAGGCTACGGCTCCGGCCGGCGATTTACCAGGGCCTCCCTGGCCGATGAGAAGATACTGCGAAAAACCCGCTTCCGAGCTTTGGTGATCCGGGAACTAAATAGGTCGAACACGGAAGGTGGTCAGCACGTCGTCGCCGACGACTTGCATCGACAGCCGTTCGAAGCCCGGCGCCTCCGCCAGCGTTTCGAGGTCGAAGCCGGCGATCGCCGGGATGCCGTCGCCGCCGATCAACAGCGGTGCGTGAACCCAGGCCAGGCGATCGACGAGGCGGGCGCGGAAGAAGGCGGCGCCGAGCCGGGCCCCGCCTTCGACGAGGAGTCGGGTGACGCCGCGCTCGGCGAGCGCCCCGAGTGCGGCGGCGAGATCGACTTGACCCTCCCGATCGGGATCGACATCGATTAGCGTCACACCGCTCGCGAGGAACCTCGTGCGCCGGGCAGGGTCGGCCGAGGGTAGAGTGAAAATCCAGGTCGGCACCCGGCGCGCCTCGGCGATCAGCCGTGCCGTGGGTGGAATGCGCAGATGGCGGTCGATGACGACCCGCACCGGCGAGTGATGGGCGAGCCCGGGCAGACGGCAGGTCAGTTGGGGATCGTCCGCGAGGACGGTACCGGTGCCGACTATGATCGCGTCGTGACTGGCGCGCAATGCATGCGCGCACTCGCGAGCCGGGGGTCCGGTAATCCACTGGCTCTCGCCGCTTGCCGTTGCGATGCGGCCATCGAGCGAGGTTGCGAGCTTGAGCGTAACGAGCGGCCGGCCGAGCCGCAGCCGGCTCAGAAAACCGGCGTTGACCTCGGCCGCCTCCACGGCGCGCAGCCCGGTCTCGACATCGAGCCCGGCGGCGCGCAATCGTCGGATTCCTTCGCCGGCGACGCGCGGGTCGGGATCCTCGAGCGCGACCACGACCCGCCGCACTCCGGCAGCAATCAGCGCCTCGACGCAGGGCGGGGTCCGGCCCCAATGGCAACAGGGCTCGAGACTGACGTAAGCGGTGGCTCCGCGAGCCGCCTCACCCGCCCGGCGAAGCGCCTCGGTCTCGCCATGCGGTCGCCCGCCGGGCTGGGTCCAGCCGCGGCCGACGACCCAACTCTCCTTGACGATGACGCATCCCACCGCCGGGTTCGGCCAGACCGTGCCTAGCCCGCGGCGAGCAATCGCCAGGGCCGCGCGCATCGCGCTCCGGTCGACGGGCCGATCGTCGAGCGCATTTGCCGGCGCAGCCCTGACCTCAATCGCCATCTGCCGCGATCCGTCCGACAAAGTCCCCAAAATCCTTGGCCTCGCGGAAGTTGCGGTAGACCGACGCGAAGCGGATATAGGCGACCTGATCGAGGCTCGACAGCGCCTCCATGACGAGGCCTCCGATCATATCGCTCGGGATGTCGGTCTCGCCGGAACTCTCCAGCTGCCGGACGAGCGAGTTGATGATGCGCTCCACCCGCTCGGGCTCGAACGGCCGCTTGCGCAGGGCGATGAAGATCGATCGGGCGAGCTTTTCCCGCTCAAAGGGCTCGCGCTGTCCGTTCTTTTTGATCACGGTCAGCTCGCGCAATTGCACCCGCTCAAACGTCGTGAAACGAGCGCCGCAATTCGGGCAGAAGCGCCGGCGCCGTATTGCACCGCGATCGTCTGTCGGACGCGAATCCTTCACCTGGGTATCATCGGTTCCGCAAAACGGACAGCGCATCTCTTCCTCCGCCTTCTCAAGTCGCTCCGATGCGGGGAGCGACGCTACCTATTTTCGGCCTGGACCCGCCGCGAGTTCGGGATAGATCGGGAAACGGGCGCAAAGTTCCCGAACTCTTTCGCGCACACATGCTTCGGTTGCACCGTTGTCGGCGGGTTGTCGCGCGAGGGTGCACAACGTCTCGACGATGTATCGCCCGACGGTATGGAACTCATCGGGCCCGAAACCGCGCGTTGTTGCCGCCGGCGAGCCGAGACGGATGCCGGACGTAACTGCTGGCTTCCGCGGGTCGAACGGAATCCCGTTCTTGTTGCAAGTGATCCCGGCTCGTTCGAGGCTTCTCTCGGCATCCCGGCCGGTGATCCCCAACGGCCGCAAATCCGCCAGCATCAGATGCGAGTCGGTCCCGCCGGAGACGATCTCAAACCCCGCGGCCGCGAGGGTCGTGGCGAGCGCGCCGGCGTTTTCCACGACGGCAGCCGCGTAGCGCTTGAAGGCAGGCTGCAAGGCCTCGTGCAGCGCGACCGCCTTGGCCGCGATGACATGCATCAGCGGACCGCCCTGCAGCCCGGGAAAGACCGCCGCGTTGATCCGCTTGCCGATCTCCGCGTCGTCGGCGAGGATCAACCCGCCTCTCGGCCCCCGCAGGGTTTTGTGTGTGGTGGTCGTGACGACGTGCGCGTGCGGCAACGGGCTCGGGTAAACCCCGCCGGCGACCAGTCCGGCGAAATGCGCCATGTCGACCATCAGAAAGGCGTCGACCGCATCGGCAATCGCACGAAACCGGGCGAAGTCGATGATGCGGGAATAGGCACTGCCGCCGGCAATGATCAACCTGGGCCGGTGCGCCTCGGCCAGGCGCTCGATCTCGTCGAAATCGATGCGTCCGTCCTCGGGTCGGACACCATAGGAGAGCGCATTGAACCACTTGCCGGAGAGGTTCGGTCGCGCACCGTGCGTCAAGTGGCCTCCCGCCGCAAGCGCCATCCCCAGGATGGTATCGCCCGGCTCTAGCAGCGCCAGGAACACTGTCTGGTTCGCCTGGGCCCCGGAATGCGGCTGCACATTGGCGAACGCGCATCCGAAAAGCTCCTTGGCGCGGTCGATCGCGAGAGTTTCGGCGGCATCGACGAACTCACACCCCCCATAATAGCGACGCCCTGGATAGCCCTCGGCGTACTTGTTCGTCAGTACCGAACCTTGCGCCTCCAGCACCGCCCGTGAAACGATGTTCTCGCTGGCGATCAGCTCGATCTGCCATTGCTGGCGCTGGCGCTCAAGATCGATCGCCGCGGCCAGCTCAGGATCGGCATCGAAGAGGGTGTCTGAAAAGAAGCCGTTCGCGGCGGATCCTTTTGCGGGAGAGAATGGACCTGAAAGCATCAAGGGACCGCTCGTGAAGGCGCGCCGCCGCGCCGGGAAACCTCGGGGAGGCCGGTTCCGGATCAGACGCACAGGTTCGCGCCCCGGCGCGGGCGACGAGTTTGCGACCGAAATCCTTCTACCAGATCTCGACCGGTGATACCAGCCGCCTACTATAAATCGCGTCACGAACCGATCAACCCGTGACGCGAAGGGAACTGGTCCAACTCGAACAGTAGTAGCCGGCTCGGATACGTGTTCGATGTGACCGGCTATGGTCAGGGGCCGCCGTCAAGTCGTTTCCGAGCAGCGGCAATGACGAGTACTGTCCCTTTCACAAGTATCGGTTGACACAAGAATTTCCTGCTGCGATTATGAACGTCAGGTTGAACGCTATAGAACTAATCGGGGCGACAGATGACAGAAACGGCGGCGCCGAAGATGACGGAAGAGGAGTTGCTGCGGATGACGGCGGATGTGGTCGCCGCCTATGTCAGCAACAATACGTTGCCGACAACACAGCTGGCCGAAGTCATCAACGCCGTTTACGGCTCTCTGAAGTCGCTGGAGGGCCAGGTCGCACATCCCCTGCCGGAGCCGCAGAAACCAGCGGTGGCCATCCGAAAATCGGTCACCCCAGAATTCCTGATTTGCCTGGAGGACGGCAAGAAGCTGAAGATGCTCAAGCGGCATCTGAGATCCACCTACAATCTGACACCGGACGAGTACCGGGCCAAATGGGGGCTCGCTCCGGATTACCCGATGGTGGCGCCAAACTATGCCGAGCGCCGCTCGGAGTTCGCCAAGAAAATCGGGCTGGGGCGCGCTACGGGGCGCCCGTCGGCACGCGCCAAGAAATAGCACCGACGCTTTATATTCGCGAATTTTATCAGTCGCGAAACCTGAGAGACGACAGCCTCCGCTGCCGAGTTGAAATTGCTGATTTAGATTTAGCGGCAACGCGTCGGTCGAGAAATCGTGACCACGGGGCTTCCGACGACACATTCGGCGGCGCCGGCCAGGCAGACGGTGCGGTAATTCCGCAGTGCGGATCGTAACTGCTCCCTGTACGCCAGTCCTGGTCGGTATGATTTCGCGGCGGTCCGGTTCCAGGCTCAGGTGGTGCCAAGCGCATTGGCCTGCAGCGGGGCACCCCTGTGCAAGCTGTATCGCATTGTCCGCCGTGGGTTGCCGATCAAGCAGGCGGAGAGGCCGAGGCGCGCCCGGAGGACGCTTCACGCCGCGTCCCGCCAACAGCTACTCGGCTACGACAGCCATCCCGCCGTTCGAAAGCCGATCAATCGCCGGATCGGTGTCAGCCAGCCTGCGCCTGTCGTTATCTCCGGCACCGCCCTGAAGTCGGTCTGCAAGGACGAGAGACACGCCCTTCCCACCTCCCGAGCAGTGGCGAGTTGGTTTCGAACCGACGCGATCTCGGCCTGCATCGCCTCGCCGGCAGCGCGGTGCTCCTGCGCCGCGCGCTCGGCCCGGGCAACTGCATTCCGCAGTGTCGTAATTTCCGCCCGGGCATCCTCAGCTGCAGTGCCACGCGCCTTTGCCTCCTGTGCCGCTTGGGCCAGCGCGCCCCGCAACTCGGTGATCTCGCGCTGCAATGCCGCCTCACGCGTCACGAGTTCGGCTTCTGTCGATCGCAGAGCTGTGAGGAACTCATCGCCTCGGCGCCAGGCTTCCAACACCGCTGTTTCGCACGTCGCGAGCGTTGCTCGCAGCGCGTTCGCCATGTTTTTCATATCTGCGAGGGCGGATCGGGAGGAGGCCATTTCCGCGAGGGCCTCAGCCAGCGCCGCGGCGCGCTCGCGCCCCTCCTGCTCAGCGCGCTCCAGGACCTTTTCCTGCGTGGCGAGCTCCACGCGCGCGGATTGGAGCGCCGCAAGCTGCTCCTCCGTTCGAAGCGAGGCTTCGGTTAGCGCTGTCTCGCGATCCGCCAGCCTCGCGCGCAGCGCATTTGCCACGCTCTCGATCTCGGCGAAGGCGGCTCGGGAGGAAGCCAGTTCCGCGTGGGCCTCGTTCAGCGATGCCGAGCGATCGTCGCGCTCCCTTGCGACATCGGCTATTTGGGCCCGATGCTGTTTGAGCTCTGCCAGCGCATCGGCCAGATGCCCTCCGACGGCGGCGGCTCTGGCATCCGCTCCGACGGCCTCGTCGCGGCCGCCGATCGTCACCCGCAACGCGGCCGCTTCCTGTTCAATCTTCAGATATTTAGCGGCGGTCTTGGCGACATCCTCGAAGGCTTGCTGAAAAGGCCTCTGCAATTGCTGAAAGCCGACGAATTGGGAGACGATGCAGGCGATCTGGTCACGCGCCCCTGTATCGTGATCGGCATGGCTTGCGAGCTTGTACAACGAGCGAACCAGCGGCTGGCTTGCTTCGCGATACTCATAGTCGTCATGTCGCGCGCCGGGGTCGATGATACCCGACAGCATCAGACCGAGATCCAATTCGCTCTGCTGCCAAGGCAGATCGAGAAATTGCTTCAATTTTTCAAGGTTGGGTTCTTTGAACCAACCTTCGTATTCCACCGTGCAGACGTCAAAAGCATTTGCATAACGAAAGAAATCGACGATATGAACCAGCCACCGATATTCCCCAATCTCGGGATCGAGCCGGTCACGGTAATGGAGAGATCGTGCGACCTGCGCCGGATTGCGCAAGCAAAACACGACCTTTGGAGACAGTTTGAGCTCCCTGAGGATCTGATGCCAAACCGGCATCAGCCGCACAGTGCGCGGGTCCTTGAAGCCGAAATAGCCGTCGCCCATTCGTGTTTGGAGGAAGCCGATCATCTCACGCCTGATTTGCGCGACTCGCGGATCCGCCCACCACGCGACCGGCAGCGGGAAGTCGTGGAAGCGCCCCGAATAGTCACGGTTGAAGAGGCCGAGAATGCGGTCGTGAAACTCGACGATCTCCCATCGTTCCCAATGGCCGCGCGGATTGTCGGGTGTCGTCGACGCGGCCCCGGGGCCCGGGATCTTATCGGTCATTTCGACGCCAATCGCGCTCAGAATATGAGAGCACAGCGAGGTGCCGCTGCGATGCATGCCCAGTACGAGAACAATCGGCCTGCGCTGTACGGCACCCGAGATTGCCGTGAGCCGGTCGCGCCTTGGTGGTTCGACGAATAGTGGCTGCGCGGTAAGCATATCGTCATTCATCGCCGGTGCGGTCCGGAGGGGTGGAAATTACCGCGACGGCGGATCGCGATTGTTCGCGCTCGCGCTGCGGCGCGTGCAGCAGCTTTAGAAGCTCGACCATAACGGATTCCCCCGAGCCAACGTCTATGGTTAACGGCCGGCCGGCGCGGCGGCGGTCTTCTAGCGCGTTTGCCCACCACGAGCAACTGGCGAACCGCCCGTCAGGTGCGCGGCGAAATGCCGTCCGGGGTGCGGATCGCTTGCTTCGCGGCGTGGAAAGAGGGAAGAGAGGTCCAGGGTTCATCAGGAGTCCGACCCGATGCGCGCACTCGTTTTTGTCTGCTTCATCTTGCTCGCGGGATGCACCGACAATGTTCGCGTCGAAAGCTTCACCGCGGACTCGCCTGGAACCTTCACCTGGGGCGCTCAGACGAATACGGTGATGACGGCGAACGATGACGGCGCGGCGGAGAGGCTGCGACGCGACTGGCTCGCCGAGGCGCTCACCGCGCATGCAATGTGTGAGGCCGGTTACGTTGTCGAGACGCGACAGTTTGTACAGCCGTCGGATGGGCCCTTCGCCAATGGCGGCGACATTGTCTACACCGGGCGCTGCCTGTAGCAAGCCCGAACCGGCGACGCCGGCCAGCTCGTCAACCGAGATCCGCGACCCGCCGGCGTTCGAGCAGCGGCCCCGCCGCGCCAAGGACCGGGTCTCCGGCGGGTAGCGGGACCACGGCGATCCGCGCCCGCTGGTGTTCGTGATCCGGCGTGCCGGACGTGCGCATATGCGCGAGTTGCCCGCAAGGATAAGCGCCGACGACGACTAAGTCCCGGCTCGCTCCTTCGCTCTTGTGGGCAACTCCAGCCGGGATCACGACGACATCACCGGTGCGCAGCTCCACGCTCTTGCCCCCCTCGCCGCCGAGCCGCACTCGGACAGATCCGGCGGCGATGCCGAGGACCTCGTGCGCGGTGGTGTGGTAGTGGTGAAGCGCATAGACGCCGTTGCGCCAGACCCGGCCCCAACCGTTGCCCAGGAATAATGCCGCGCAAGTTTCGGCTGCGTCGCGGCCCGTTGCGAGCACGCCGTGATAGACGACGAGCGGCAGCCTTGGGTTATTCGGCACATGGCCGTCATCGGCGAAGAAATGCTCTTCAATGGTCGGAGCTCGGGCTGCGGTTGCCATGCCGGAACTCCTTCTTCGAGCGGTTTCAGAGGCCGGATGCCGGACGACTCTAGACGCCGTAAGCGCGAAGGTAAATGCGGTTTCCCGTCATCGACGCCACCTGCCAGCCGGCCAACCAGCGCGTATGATTGCGACACTTATCATCATAAAATTGCCTAATTCACATTGTAAACCTTCAGGCATGTGGGTTTTCACCGAACCACCGGAGCTGCGCGCGGGCGACGGCCCGTTCGAAAACGGCCGATCAGATAATTTCGTTGATTATCGGGCTGGACGGGCATTACAACCAAAAGGAGAGATTTTGCTGAAGGCCTGCGATCCTCGATTGCCGATGCAACTTTTTGTGCTGCGCCTGGCGTCAGCACCCTTGGCGTGTATCGACCCGGCGGGCCGGTGTGCCTAAGCTTCTCCAGCGAGTAGCCAGAAAATCGGTTTCACCTTCGCGAATCCTTAAGCGTCTTTGCACAAGACTTCTTAACCAGTTATCGATACACTCCCTTGAGGACGCGCGAAATCAGAACGCGCTTGCCATGATGATCCTCGTCGCGTATTGATGCCGTCGCAAATCGCTATCAGCGATATTTCGAGCCGAACAGCGGATTACTTTCGTCAGGCGCCCTGATCGATGGACTACCCGATCCGGACTGTGTGCGTCGTAGGTCTGGGCTATATCGGCTTGCCGACTGCGGCGACTTTGGCGAGCCGAGGGGTTGAGGTGACCGGCGTCGACATCAACCCGCAAGTGGTCGAAGCCGTCAATGCCGGGCAACCCTATTTCTCAGAGCCCGATCTCGACATGCTGCTGCGCGCCGCGACCACCTTGGGCAAGCTGCGCGCCACCTCGCTGCCGGAGCCCGCCGACGCGTTCATGATTGCCGTTCCGACCCCGTTCAACGCCGACCGATCGCCGAACCTCGATTATATCGACGCGGCGGCGGACGCGCTCGC
Organism: uncultured Alphaproteobacteria bacterium; assembly: GCA_963796155.1. Taxonomy (GTDB): domain Bacteria; phylum Pseudomonadota; class Alphaproteobacteria; order ATCC43930; family CGMCC-115725; genus AP-15. The sequence goes on from CAWCKT010000020.1 coordinate 86,483, forward strand.
CCCGGTGCTCGCTTCCGGCAACGTAGTGATCCTCGAGTCGACCTCGCCGGTCGGCGCCACCGATCGGCTGGCGGCTCGGCTCGCCCAGCTGCGGCCGGACCTCTGCTTTCCGCCGGGGCGGCATGGGGAACCGCTGGACGTGCATGTTGCGCATTGTCCGGAGCGGGTGCTGCCCGGGCGGATGGTCCGGGAGCTGATCGAGAACGATCGGATCATCGGCGGCATGACCGAGGCGTGTGCCGAGCACGCAGAGGCGGTCTACCGGATCTTTTTGCAAGGGAAACTGTTTCGCACGGACGCGCCGACGGCGGAGCTCGTCAAGCTGGTCGAGAATGCCTTCCGTGACGTCAACATCGCTTTCGCCAATGAGCTGTCGCTGATCTGCGATCAGCTCGGCCTCAACGTCTGGCAGGTCATCGAGCTCGCAAACCGCCACCCCCGGGTCGGGATACTACAGCCGGGAGCAGGGGTGGGCGGACACTGCATCGCCGTCGACCCATGGTTCATCGTCGCATCGGCGCCGGAACGGACACGATTGATTCGCACTGCACGCGAGGTCAACGACGCAAAGCCGAAATTCGTCATCGCGCAGATCCGTGAACGTGCCGAACGGTTCAAACGGCCGGTCATCGCCTGCCTTGGGTTGACCTACAAGCCGGATGTCGACGATTTGCGGGAAAGCCCGGCGCTCGAGATCGCCCTGCAACTGGCCCGCACCGGGCAGGAGCAGATTCTGATCGCCGACCCGAATTTGAACGTGCTACCGAAAGAGCTCGCGGCGCTGTCGAACGTCTCGTTCTGCGACACTCTGGAGGCGGTCCGGCACTCGGACATCGTCGCCCTCCTGGTGGCGCACTCCCGGTTCCGGAAAATTCCGCGCGAAGAGCTGATGCGACGCGTGGTCATCGACGTGACCGGCTTGATGCACGGATATGGTTAGGTCGCCGCAGCCCGTGAAGCAGGACGAAGCGGGAAGAGTGAAAGGGCCGCAGGTCACGCCCGCGTCCGGAACCGGGTAGCCGCGCCGGAATGAAAATCCTTTTTATCTTCGGGACGCGACCGGAAGCAATCAAGCTCGCGCCGGTGGTCAGGGAATTGTCGGGTTACCCAAATTTCCACTGCAAGGTCTGCGTGACCGGTCAGCACCGCGAGCTACTGGCGCAGGTCCTCGAACTGTTCGATCTCCGGCCGGACTGGAATCTCGAGATTATGCGGCCGGATCAGGATTTGGCTTATCTGACGGGTGCGGCGTTGTCGGGGGTTAGTGGGGTACTCGCATCGTTTCGACCCGACCGGGTTATCGTACAAGGGGACACCACCACGACCTTCGCCGGGGCGCTGGCGGCCTTCTATCACAGAATTCCGGTGGCACACATCGAGGCCGGCCTGCGCACCGACGACATCTACGCGCCGTGGCCCGAGGAGGTGAACCGCAGGCTCGTCAGCCATGTAGCCGATCTTCACTTCGCCCCGACCGCCCGGGCGCGCAACAATCTGCTGCGCGAAGGGATCGGCAACGGACGCATCGTCGTCACCGGCAATACTGGGATTGACGCCCTGCTGTGGGTGTCCGCGCTGCTCGACGACGGCGGCGCGTTGCGCTCACGCGCCGAAAGGATACTCGCCGGACGGTTCGGCGATCACCGCCGGCTGATCCTCATGACGGGTCATCGCCGCGAAAGCTTCGACGGCGGCCTCGCACAAATTTGCGCTGCGATGACGCAGATCGCGCAGCGTAGCGACGTCGCCGTCGTATTCCCGATCCATCCGAACCCCAATGTGCGGCGTGCCTTCGCGCCTTTGCGCCGTCACCAAAACATCCTCCTCGTGGAGCCGGTCGATTATCCCGAACTCGTCTTCCTGTTAAAGCGATGTCATTTCGTCGTTACCGATTCCGGCGGGATTCAGGAGGAGGCGCCCTCCTTCGGAAAACCGGTGCTGGTCACCCGCGAGACGACCGAGCGTCCGGAGGCCATGGAGCTCGGTTTGGCCAAGCTGGTCGGAACCGACGAGCGGCGGCTGGTCGATGAAATGCAGGCGCTGCTCGACGATCCGCAGGCCTACCGGCGGATGAGCCGCGTTGAAAACCCTTACGGCGACGGACGCGCCAGCCGGCGGATCGCGGCGCGACTGACGGCCGACGAGACCGGAGCCGTTTCGCCGCTCGGCCCTTTCGTGGGTGCGAACGCGGCGGAGGGGTAGGGAATTCGAGCTCGGCAGGGCGAGAGCGTCTCGCAAAATCTCGCCGGTCGCGGGCCGTTGGAAAGCGGCCCCCGGGCGGGCCGCGCCGCCAGCCAAAGCTCAAACCGTCCGTCCGCGCGGTTCTCCGCGTTCCAATGGACGCTATTTTTGCGCCAAAAAGTAACTATGAGTGGACCGCTTAACCCAATGCAGCCGATGCCAATGAGGCGACGGCCGCCCAGATCGCGGCCCATAGCCCGATCGACAACAGAACCACGACGGTGAACGCGGCTCGCTTGGTCAGTCGATAGGTCGTTCCCTCCGGCGACGCGTCCAATGGCGCTGGGTCGTCCCAAAAGTTCCCGCAATCGGCGGAGCGAGCGGACCCGAACTCTGTGTCGCTGCCCATCGGCTGCTACCCTCGGTCGTCTACACGGCTGCTGTTCGACGGCCGCCGCGCCCGTTACACGAACCGCACTCGTCGGCTGTCGGCAGACACATTAACCCTACCTCGTCAACCAGCTGTCCGAGTCGGCGTCAAAAAGAAGTCTCTCGCTCCAGCGCCGTGAATGCCTTCGACGCGCGGCTTGTACAGGCAACCGGAAAAACCATTGGGAGATCGCCGCTAATTTAGCAAAAGGCGATATCCCCATGCCCTGATTTTCGCAATTCCGGCCTGATACCCTTTTGGTGTCAAACTAAAGCTGAACGCTCCTTTCGCCGTCAACACGTCGATCAGAACGAGCGACCCGACCTCGAGCTGTTTGACGACGGCGAGGGCTTGGGCACTCGGGAAAACGCAGTACCTCATTTGCCGGCACTCTATAGGCCGGTTCTTGTCAACTCGGAGCACCGCCTTCACCGGAAACGGCTGGCCCACGATCCCGATGTTTCCAGTCTGGAGCATGACAACAAGGGCGAATGAGCCGTCGCTTCGGGGCTGCCAAAACGGCACCGTGATCGAGCAGTCTGGAGTGCGTGTACCCGAGTCCACCGCGCACTCCGTGATCCACTCATCCGATCGGAACGTCTGTGCTCCGGTTGCCGGCGTGAGCATCAGCACATGAGCGCAAAGAGCAAGGAAGCAGGTTCCCGCTATGGGAAGACGCCGAATGTGCATTGCGGTTGTTCCATCACCCTAGCCAGCCCAGGATCTTGACAAGGATACAGGCTGCACCTTGGCCGACAAGCGCGGGTTGGGCTCGGGCCGTCCAGCTTGGATGCTATAACGCCGCCACGCTTCCCCGCTAGTTCCTCCGAGCTCCTGAGTGCTATTTCCGTAGTCGTCCGCATCCCCAATCGTAAATAGATATTAACCAATGTTAAAGTTTTATATCAGCGGCCAACCGGCCGATAGTGGTTTTCGCCGTGTTAACGTTGATTTTGCTTCCCACTTGGATGAAACGGCGCTATGCGTGACCTGCTGAGCAAGCAGCTGATCACGTGGGCGAAGGTTTTGCTTTCATCGGGCACTAACGAGACGGCGCGAATCCACCTGATCTTGGGGGACTGTGCCGATGTTTTCTAATATGCGCGCGCTCCCGACTACAAACAGCACGAGAGAAAGGGGGCCGATTCCGCTGAGCACAGCCAGAGACCGCTTTCGTAACTGCTTTAGGGAGGTCGGATGGCTCGCTTTCTCGTAACCGGCGGCGCTGGGTTCATCGGCTCGCATTTGGTGGAATCGTTACTGGTCGAAGGCCATGCGGTCCGGGTTCTCGACGATCTCTCAAGCGGGTACCGCAAAAATGTGCCGCGGCAAGCCGAGTTCACCCAAGCGGATGTGACCGACCCAGAGGCAGTCGACTGCGCCCTCGACGGTGTTGATGGTTGCTTTCATTTAGCCGCGATCGCTTCGGTGGTGCGATCACATCGCGAGTGGCTCCGCACCCATCAAGTTAATCTTACGGGCACGGTCAACGTTTTCGATCAGGCGCGACCGTCGCGTCGCCGTCGAGAGGTCCCCGTTGTCTACGCATCGACCGCCGCGGTCTATGGAAATTGCGGCAGCGTCCCGGTCGACGAGGAGAGTCCTGCGGCACCGCTAAGCGCGTATGGTGCCGATAAACACGCGTGCGAGCTCCATGCGCGGGTCGCTGGCGCGATACACGGGGTCCCGACGGTTGGCCTGCGCTTCTTCAACCTTTACGGACCGCGGCAAAATCCGCTGTCGCCGTATTCCGGGGTTATATCCATTTTTGCCGACCGGCTGCTCCGTGGCGAACCAATCGAGATTTTTGATGATGGCGAGCAGGCCCGCGATTTTACTTATATCAGCGACGCGGTCCGTGCGTTGCATCGCGCGATGCAGGCGGCGACAACCTGCGCGTCAGTCTTCAACGTCTGCACCGGCAGGGCGACGAGCGTAGGAGGTCTTGCCCAGACTATGGCCGCGCTATGCGGAACTGAACTCGTCGTACATCGCCGGCCGGCGCGATGCGGCGAGGTGCGGATTTCGATCGGCGATCCGCGACGCGCCGCCGAGCTGCTTGGCTTCGCTGCACAGACAACGCTGACCGACGGTCTTGCGATGACCCTAGACGTGCTCGGGCGCAGCCCGCTGGTCAAGGCGCGCGTGATCGCCTGAAGTGTGGGGCGGCTTAAGGCTCGCACGACCCAAGGTCGCCTCCGCCCTGGGCTTACCCATCTCTCGGCTCGGTCCTCGACAAATTGGCGACCCGGGCAGGATTCGAACCTGCGACCACTCGCTTAGAAGGCGAGTGCTCAAGTCGAAATGATCATTTTTTATCAATCGCTTGCGTAAGTATCCGCAGCCGCTGTGTCGGCCACGTGCCAGAGGAAGCGACGGATCGCCTCTTCCTGGGCTTTGTGGCATCAGGTGCGCGTAACACGTCACCAGGGTGACGGTCGACCAGCCGCCCTCCTGTTGCAGCCGAATTCAAATCCTTGTGCAACGCGTAGTGCCAAGTGGCCCAGGTGTGGCGCAGGTCGTGCGGGATCAGCTCCAGATCGAGGCTGGCGCGGGCGACGGCGCCGGCCCAGCCGGTCTTGATCTGTCCGCCATAGCCGCGCTCCCGATCGGCATAGGCGCGGATGTGGCGCGGCGTGCCGTCCTTGCGCAATCGTGTCTGCCAACGGAAAACCGGGCCCTCGCGGTGCGGCAAATTGGCTAGAGCGATGACGACCCGCCGCGGCAGATGAGCATTAAGGCGCTTGCCGCTTTTTTTGCGGTCAGCCCAGAAGATAGCACGGGCGCCGGTTAGGTCGACATCGCGCCAGTCGAGATACACGGCTTCGGTCATGCGGGCGCCGGTGCCGACGAGGAAAGTCGGCAATGGCCGCAGATGCGGCGTGGCAGCGGCGATCAGCCGCTCGGCCTCCTCCGGAGATAGAAAGCGGGTGCGGCCCTTGTTCTCACGCGGTACGACGAAGTGCGGCACTTCGCACCATCCGAGCTTTTGCGCGTAATTGAGGATCGCCCGCATCGGCATGATGATCGCGCGCGTGTATGTGCCAGGTGCCGGGTCGGGTCGCAATAGCTTGCGCTTCAGCTCCAGTGCCTTTTCCTGATTGGCGCCGGACAGCGGGATATCGCCCATCGCCTTCAATAGACGATGGATGCGCGCCATGTGGTTCGCGCTGTGCGGTTCCGCCTCGATATAGCTCAGGGCCGCCTCTGCGACGGTGCGAGAGCCACGACGTTCCCCATGCCAGGCGGTGCGGAGGAGTTCCGCTTCGAGGGCCGCTGCTTCTTCCTCGGCGAGCTTGGGGTCGTCGCTCTGAGCGCGGCGGCGTATACGGCGGCCGGCGATAGTGCCGGTGATGGTGAGGGCGCCAGATGACTTTCGACGGACAACGGTGAGCGGCATCGAAGGGCTTCCTCCAGCGCGCGAAGCGAGCGCGCATCAAATCGGATCAACCGCCCCGAGCGCAAGACAGGAATTTTACGTCGGCGGATAAGCTCGCGCAAATTTCCGGATGCGGTTCGATGACCCGCGCGGTCCGCCCGGATCGATCCATGGATCGATTCATACCGCGGCCATTTCAGCTTCCCCATTTTGGGCGTCCCCGTTCCGTTGGCTCATCATTTGCCTCTAATCGCTACTCGGCTGACCAATTATGGGCCTAGTACGTATAGACTGTGTAAAGAGAAAGCGGCGAGGCAAGACGCTCGGTCTGTCAGGCTGACCAGCCTCCGCCAGGCGCAGACACCAAGGTTTAGATTTGCGCCACTGGCTCATCCCGAGAATAACAAGCGGAACGGGCTTTGCCGGTCGGCACCAGCACACTGTAAATAACTCGGCATCTACACCCAATTCAAGGCAGGGGCCAAATTTGCGACGAGCTGTAGAAATGTTCTGTACAAAGGACTTTTAGGAAAGTCCGAGTATCAATCTACTGGGGAGTGATTAGATTATGACCATAAAATATCCCACAGTCCGTTATTCTGAGCAGTTCGGACTTTCTGCCTATGTGGAGGACGGACGAACGCGAGTGTCTGCTGAGGCGAAAGAAACCCGCCGTCGGATGATCGCAGCCCTGTCCGACCGTCGCTATGGCTGGTACAAGCAGAAGCTTGCGGCATGTGGCCCTAACAGGAAAAGCTGGTGCAAACTATCCATGTGTCCCTGTTGTGTCGAGCGAGCGCAACGATGGTTGACCAAGGCAGCGGCTGAGTGCCTGCTTACGTTTTTCAGCGAGCGCGAGGTTCCGATCATAGCCATCCAGGCCGATCTCCCCGACCAACGCTACGAGCGCCTCGATCTCTGTGACATTGACCTGCCTGCACTAAACCAGCAAATCCAACGTCAATACGCAGAAGCGGGGATCTCACTGGCCTTTTCGGGAGTCCGAGTGTCATTAATCGAAGACGAACATGCGGATACCGAATTTTGGGCGGCTGGCGTTTGCAGCGTGATTGTAGGCTTGCCTAAACGCGATGTGATCCAAGCAATCAAAAGCTTCTACCCGCGACAGCCTGTAGAAAGGTGGCGCGACCTGGACGCGGAGCAGGCTCTGCAGTCTACGATCGAACCGGGATTTTTTCGGGAGATAACCCCCAAAAATGATGACGGCTGTAGAGTCACTCGGAGCGACGAACTCTGGGGGACAGAATTGCGCCGCATAGCTTATTGTTTTGCCCGGTACCGGATGGCGGCGCGATCTTACTGAGTCACAAAAATCGAGATCCTGTATTTAGGTGGTGAGGAGACACCAAGATGTGGTATTTAGGCCTTTCTTCATCCGGATCGGGGGACCGGGATGGACGGCGGATCGAGCGAGGGGAGCGAAATTCGATTTGCGGCGTAAGTCGAGGCGCTTGGGGCGGTACTGGGACATGCCGATCGGCAAGCGCCGATGCATGATTATTGCGCGTGGCTGATGATGCCGCTGGCCCGCAAGAGCGTCGAGCCGCTGGCGGCGGTGACGGCACCAGCGGGGGTCGCGGCCAAGCACCAGTCGTTGCTGCATTTTGTCGGCAACGCGCCGTGGTCGGACACGGCGATGCTCGCCAAGGTGGGGAAGTTGGTGCTGCCGGCAATCGAGCGCGGCGGGCCGATCGAGGCCTGGAACACGGGCTTTCCCAAGAAGGGGCGGCACTCGGTCGCGGTGACCCGGCAATATTGCGGCCGGCTCGGCAAGCAGGATAATTGCCAAGTCGCGGTGAGCTTGTCGCTGGCCAACCATGAGGCGAGCCTACCCGTCGCCTATCGGCTCTATCTCCCCAAGGATTGGGCCAAAGACCAAGCGCGCCGGGAAAAAGCCAAGGTGCCGGCGGCGGTTGCCTTCCAGACCAAGCCCGAGATTGCCCTGGAGCAGGTCAAAGCGGCGCGCGCCGCGGGACTGCCCGAAGGCGTGGTGCTGATGGACGCCGGCTATGGCAACGACACCGGTCTGCGCACCGAGATCACCACCCTCGGCCTGCATTATGTGGCCGGGATTGGCCCGAATACCTCGGTCTGGCCGGCGGGTGCCGGCCCGCTGCCGCCGCTGCTGCACTCCGGGCCCGGACGACCGCGGACGCGGTTGCAACGCGATGAGAAGCACCAACCGGTCATCGTCAAGACCGCTTGCCCTGAGCTTGCCGGCAACGGCGTGGCAAACCATCACCTGGCGTGAAGGGAGTGCGGATTGGCTGTCTTCGCGCTTTGCCAGATGCCGCGTACGTCCGGCACATCGTGACAATTTGCTGAGCGCACTGCGCCCGGAGGAGTGGCTGCTCATCGAGTGGCCGCCAGACGAAGCCGAACCAACCAAGTATTGGTTCTCGACCTTGTCGCAGGATGTCGCCTTCAACCGCTTGGTCGACCTGACAAAATTACGATGGCGGATCGAGCGCGATTATCAGGAACTCAAACAGGAGCTTGGCCTTGGCGATTACGAAGGGCGCGGGTGGCGCGGCTTCCACCACCATGCCACCCTCTGTATTGCCGCTTACGGGTTCTTGACCGCCGAACGAGGCGCTTTTCCCCCCTCAGCAGCAGCTGCTGCCTCCTCGTGGCTCCCGCGATCTGCCGTTCCCGAGGGTTACCGACCCAGAGGCGCCGCCGATCCGGCCGGAGCGGCACATCCCGAACTCGATCGCCACCAGGACCCTCCCGAGGTGCCCTTGCTGCAATTCGCCGATCCGAAAGTAGCAACAATTCCAGATTTCTGACGCAGGAAGATTAGTGATCTGATGCGCCAAGGCACCCACGCAAAGTGGTAGAAGCTGCTTCTTCCAGTTGTAGATCTGGTTCGGATGAACCCCGAACGCGCTCGCCAGCTCGGCGACCCGTCCGATCGCCCTTGATTGCCGACATCGCCGAGCGTGTTAGGCAAGCCCGGATTTCAAGAGCGATGGCGTCGGTCGCCGAAGGACAGGAGGTGATAACCCTTGCCCGCTTTCGAGCCTGATCCCGCAGCAGGGACCGGTAGATATTAGTTAAGTATTACCAAGCCTCGCCCTGGCGGCGACGCCGACCGCCAAGAATGCCGCAGGCCCTTGATTTCCGGGAGATCCGCCAGCATATCGGGCGTGCAGTGTTCGTGCTTCTCGGATGAGTCACGTGACCGGGCCTGCGTGAGCGAACCACCGTCGCGGTGGAAGCGGACCGGTCTTTATCCCCTGCCGACTTCTGGACAGCCCTAATCGCGCGGGTCGTCTCCCGACCGCGCATTGCGTTCATGGGAACGCACTGTCGGCATCCCAACACCGAGAGGCTGTTACCAACTTGCCCCATTTTTCCGACCTTGGACTTTCCGCGCCGATCCTTGGCGCGCTCGCCGCAGAAGGCTACGCTGCACCCACGCCGATCCAATTCCAGGCCATCCCGCCGGTGCTCGGCGGGCGCGATCTGTGCGGCATCGCTCAAACCGGTACCGGCAAGACCGCCGCTTTCGCATTACCAATCCTCCAGCGGCTCGCCGCCACTCCGCAACGAGCCGCACCGCACACCTGCCGCGTCCTCGTGCTGAGCCCGACAAGGGAATTGGCGAGCCAAATCGCGGACAGCTTTCGCGCCTACGGGGCCGGGATGCCGCTGTCGACGGCGGTGGTGTTCGGCGGCGTCCCGATCGGGCCGCAGCGGCAGAAACTGGCGCGCGGCGTCGACATCCTCGTTGCCACGCCGGGACGCTTGCTCGATCTGATCGACACACGATCGCTGACCCTGTCGGGCGTGCAAGTTCTGGTTCTCGACGAGGCCGACCGGATGCTCGACCTCGGCTTCATCCACGCGCTGAAACGCATCGTGAAATTGTTGCCACGACAGCGCCAAACACTGCTGTTCTCGGCGACGATGCCGCGGCCGATCGCCGTCCTGGCCGAAGACTATCTCAACGACCCGGTCAAGGTGGTCATCGCCCCGGCGACGACGACGGTTGAGCGCGTCGAACAGGAGGTGGTCTTTGTGCCGAGCGATCGGAAGCGGGATTTGCTCGCGAGCTTGCTGCGCGATCCGGTCCTTACGCGGGTGCTCGTCTTTACCCGCACGAAACACGGCGCCGACCGTGTCGTGCGCCACCTGGTCGGCGCCGGCATCGAGGCGACCGCCATTCACGGCAACAAATCCCAGCCGCAGCGCGAACGGGCGCTCGCCGGCTTTCGCGACGGCCGCACCCGCGTGCTCGTCGCCACCGACATTGCCGCCCGCGGCATCGATGTCGACGGCGTGTCGCACGTCATCAATTTCGAATTGCCAAACGTGCCCGAAGATTACGTGCACCGCGTCGGCCGAACCGCGCGGGCCGGCGCCGCCGGGACCGCGATCGCGTTCTGCAGCGATGAGGAGCGGCCCTATCTGCGCGACATCGAGAAGCTGACGCGATGCTCGCTTCGCGCGATCCCGTTGGCGACGTCCGCTTCGCGCAATGACCCCATCGAGCGGCCGGTGAAAGCAAAGTTGCCGCGGGAGGGCAGTCTCGCGTCACGGCAGGCGCCCACGATCGGCCGAGCCGCCCCGGCGCGACACCCGCCGCGGCCTGCCGGCGCCGAAGTCCGGCGCGACGATCCCGTTGGCGGTTCGATGCCGCCATTCCTGCGGCGCCCGTCGTCAACCAAACGTGTTTCGTTGGGTCGCCGCAGCGAACGGCGGGGCCGCGTGCAGCCCAGCGGATCCCGGACCATCGGCTCCAGGATCGGGAGCGAGTAGTGCGGTCACGCCTTGCCGCACCGTTTCTCGATGTCCGCGCACATCAACCGTCATTCCAAGGATTGATCCATGGCCAGACGTTCCACCGTTCGCCGCGTCGAGGAGTTCGTTCTCTTCGATGTTGTCTACGAGGATGGGACCCGCACCTCGAACCGCAAAGTACCGGGCTCGGAACTCGGTGGGGTCGACGGAGACCTTCCCGCCAAGACCTATATCGAGGCCCTGGATCGGCAAATTGCGGAGATCTCCGGTAAGCCCCGGACCCCGATCAAGTCCTTGACCCGGGTGCGTCGCCGCTAAGGCCGGCCTGGGCGCCGCGCTTCCTCCAGACATTAGGAAAGGATACAAATCCGGTGCAGGTCTTTGTCCGCGACAACGACGTCAATGGCGCACTCCGAGTCTTAAAGAAAAAAATGCAGCGCGAGGGCACCTTTCGCGAGATGAAGCGGCGCCGCTCCTACGAGAAGCCCTCAGAGCGACGGGTGCGGGAAAGGGCCGAGGGGATCCGTCGATACCGCAAGGCTATGCGCAAACGGCTCGAGCGCGAGGGTTACTGATCGAGGAGATTAGCGGTAAAGTTGCGGAAGTCGCGTGTCTTGAATAGGGCGAACGAGATCGCCGCTAAGATCGTACAAAATCGTCAGGAGTCTGCTGATGCGCAAACCGAATTATCGCTTTGAGCGTGCCGAACGCGACCGCGCCAAAAAGGCCAGGAACGACAAGAAGCTGCAGCGAGAGCAGGAAAGGGTGGCGCGCCGCGCCGACGATAGCGCTCCCGAACCGACGGCCGAGAACAAGCCGCGCGAAGCCTGATCGCCGCTGGCATCATATTCCGACGTCTCTGCTCTCGCGGCGGTGCTGCCGCGAGAGGAGCGGGCGAAGGGCGGCCGGTCGCCATAGGACGCCGGCGAGCGTGTGCTGCCGATGATCTGCTTCGTAGGCGTTCATGCGCTACAAAAAAAGCGCCGACGCCTTCTCCGGGTTGACCCGCGGGGATCGTAGGGCTTCGTCGTGCCTTGGGGCTTACGGACCGTCTGGGACAGATGTCGGCCTAACCGAAGAGTTTCCAGTGAATTAAGCGTGCGAAGGAGTACCGACCTTCATGGCTTATCTGCTACTCGGGGCACGATGACAGGGCCTCGGGTGGATCGCCGGACGGCCCCTTGTTTCGGCCAATACCTGAGCGCGTTCGCGGCGCAGCTCGTCCATGCGTGCCCGGATCATTCGAAAATCGTCGGCGGCGCGGGGTCGGGCGCGCTCGCAACGCAGCTCCTCGATGCGAGCCCGGATCATCGGAAAATCGTCAGCGATGCGGGGTCGAGTCATGTTTCCTCTGGTTTCTTGTGATCCTGATTGTGAGTTACCCGGCCGCGGCGATCGGCTCGCTCAGGCCGGGAGCATTGTTCCTCACGTTGCCGACCATCGTCTAAGCGGCGAGGCGTTCGGGGACGACGTGTTCGTCTGTTTCCCCCGCATCCGCCGCAGCCCTTGCAACTCGTGTTTTCTCAATCTGGACCATTCGGCAAGCTGACGCTGCAGATCGGCTACGAGCTGTTCACAATCGGCCAATGTGCTGTCGGGATTCGCGCTCATTTGCGGGCCTCGTCGGGGACCGTTTCCCTACCCGATCATACCGTAACCGACGCGGGCCACCACAGGTTGTCGATCGGGACCATCAGAGCAGCGTCGGCGAACAGCCGGCAACGGCGAAAGGGAGTCACTCAACGCGAGAGCCGCGCCCCCGCCGTGGCGACGGTCCCGCCCCACAACGAGAAGGATCTGGCTTGGCTCGGCGCTCAGCCGTATTGCTGGACGACACCCCGCGCTACGGTGCTCAGCGAAAGATTGCACTGGCAAATTTCTGATGCCGAGATACTCTATCGGGAAGCAGTCCCGTTCCTCCGGTCAGAGATCTCCCGCCGCTCTTGTTCGGTTCACTCTAATGACAGACCTGGTTTGGTTGTGGGGTGTGTATCGCGTAGACAGTGACGCGGTGTTCGGAGCTACAAGACGGGCCGAGCGACTTTACAGAACGGCTGAAGAAGCTCGGACTGTAGTCGGAGAGGTAGCCGAACGGATGGGCGCGGGTGAAATCCGTTGGGATCAGACGGACGAGGCCAATTGGGTAGCGAGGACCGCGAAGTACGTTTGCGTCGTATGGAGCATTCGGCTACCTGAATGACGCGAGGATATTTCGGCATTACAGTGATATCGGCCATACGGGTCAGTTGACGTGGCTCGACCCCGCTGAGCTTGTCAGCCGTTGGCAATCGCTGAGGCCAGCGATCGTCAACTGCTGTGGGCGTGCTCGTGCCGATGATGCGTATCGGGGTAATGAGGGTGCTTGTGGATCATCGGCAGGTGCCGATGCCAATGGCTGTGGGGTTCGCCTACCGGATCGTCCGGAGCGTGCGAATGCCGGTGATCGGCATCATGAGTGTGCCGGTGCTCATGCTCGATCGCCTCGTGCTGATGTTCGTGTTCGTGCGCTTCCGACAGGTGCAGATAAAGGCCGATTGCCATCAGGAAGCCTGCGCCGAAGAGGCGGGCGGTGATTGGCTCGTCGAACATCGCCACGGCCAGGATCGCCCCGATAAAAGGGGCCGTCGAAAAATATGCGCCCGTCCTCGCCGCCCCCAGATGACGCAGCCCGAGGACAAATAGGACCAGGCTGACCCCGTATCCGAGGAAGCCGACCAGCATGGCCCCGCCGAGCGCGGAGATCGTCGGCAGGTCGGCGCCCACCATCAGGGCGAGTGCGAGGTTCACAGCGCCCGCCACCAGTCCCTTGACGAGCGCAATCTGAACCGGATCGGCGGCACTCAATTTGCGGGTCAGGTTATTGTCGAGGCCCCAGGCGACACAGGCTCCCGCTATCACGATTGCACCCAGTCCGAACCCTCCCGGCCCACCTTGCCATGACAGCAGGAGAGCCCCGGCCAGGATCGCCGCCGCCCCGACCAAGAGCCGCCGATCGACATTTTCGCGGAACACGACCCAGGCGATCACCATCGTCGCGAGGCTCTCCAAATTGAGCAGCAGTGCCGTCGACGAAGCCGGCGTCGTCGTCAACCCGATCATCAGCAGGACCGGTCCAATCGCTCCGCCGCTCAGCACGACGAGTGCAAGCCAGGGCATATCCGCCCGCCGCAGCGGCGCCTCCGCCGAGGCAAGGCCGACCGCACGGCGTGCCAGATGAATTATGCCGAGACCGATACCTGAACCGAGATAGAGAAGACCCGCGAGCAGCCACGGGCTGATGCCGTCGCCCAGCAGGAGCTTGGCGAATGGCGTGCTCGCCCCGAACAGAGCGGCGGATGCGATGGCCAACGGCGCGCCGGGCCAAGCCAAGAGATCGCGACGCATCGAACCCCTCCCGAGGGCGCCAACTATAGCGGGGTATCGCTGACGCGGTAATCGGCGCAAGCCCGTGGGCTGAAAGCGCCCTCAGCCGGCGGGGGCGCTCGCGAGCTGCATCGTGAAATTGGGTGCCGCAAAGCGAATTCCGGCGGCGCTGAAGGCCTCGATCAGACGCTGCAGCGCCCGGCGTTGCATATAGGTCGGACGTATCGGCGTCGCGGTAAATTTGCACCGGACGACGAGCGCCGTCTGCAGCACATCGATCACCCCTTGCATCTTCAGCGGCTGGATGAAGTCGGCGCCGATTTCCGGGTCGTCGAGCAGCTCTTGGCCGACACGCTTGATGGTCTTACGCACCGTCTCGATGTCGGCAGTGGGCTCGAGCTGAAGATTGAACTTTATGACCGACCAGTCGCGGCTGAAATTGGTGACCGACAGGACCTGGCCGAACGGTATCGTATGCACCTGACCGTTCTGGTGGCGCAGCCGCACCGAGCGCAGCGACATCCCTTCGACGGTGCCGCGCAGCCGGCCGGTGTCGATGTATTCGCCGACCCGGAAGGCATCCTCCATCAGAAAGAAGATGCCCGAGATCACATCGCGCACCAGGCTCTGTGCGCCAAAGCCGACGGCGATGCCGACGACGCCGAGCCCGGCGAGCAGCGGGCCGATGTCGAGACCGAGGGTAGCCAAAGCGACGACGACCGCGACGACCGCGAGCCCGATTAAGAGGGTGTTGCGCAGCAACGGCAGCAAGGTGTCGAGCCGCGAGGCCGTGCCCGGGATCTCGTCCTCGTCGCCGGGTGCCGCGGGTGGCGGCATCTTCTCGTCGATGACCGCACTGAGAACCGTCCACAAAATCCAGGCGGCGACGACCGTCGCTGCCGCTTCGAGGGCAGGCCGAACAAACAGCCGTTCGATAGTGCCCGGCGCCGGGTCGACCACGTCGAGACCCCAGGTCTCGCCGAGCCAAGCCGCCCCTAGAATCCACAAAAACGCATCGGCAAGTCGGCTGAGCGCACGGTGCAGCCGTGCCCGGCGCAGGGTCCGCCTGATGTCCGTCGCATCGCAGGCGCAGGCCCGCACGATCAAATTGTGGCTCGCCTGCCCCACCACCGCCAGGACGACGACAATTCCCTGCGTAGCTGTCGAGGCCTGCGCTACCCAGGCACCCTTCCCGAGCGCGAACTCGAACGCCGCGGTGAGGAATATGCCGACCGACAGGGCGATGAACGCCCAGTGCCAGGAGGCCGCAACCGCTCGCCGGACCGGACCGGGCTCGCCGCCGGTCGCGGCCAGGATCGCCCGCGCGATCGGCCGGCGGGTCACCCAGAACATGACGACCTTGTAACCGGTGATGACGAGCCCCAGGGTCGCCGCCGCACCGAATACGGCCTCCTGCCCAAAACCAAGCTGCTCGATCAGCCAGATCAGAAAGAAGTTGAACGGGGCAACCGTCAAATAGACCGCGAACCAACGCGAGCAGACCCGGGCATCGCCATCGTCGATTGCCAGCAGCCGCAGATCCGAGCGGCGCGGCGAGACAATGATGATCAACAGGACGATCGACAGCCGCCATTGCAGTGCGGCCCAGACCAGCCGGTCGGCGGTCTGCGCGAGGATCGGCCGGCCCATAGAGATCGCCATCAGCACGGCGCAGAAAAGCAACGCGAAAACGGTGAGACCGGCGATCGAAACGAGAAATTTGATGAAGGCCGTGCGCAGGCGGGATGCCAACCCCGGCTCGACGACGACCCGGCGATCAAACGCCGCGCGCATTCCCAACCCGATCAGCGGCGCCGCCACCAAGCCGGCCACTGCAATGATCCAAAACCGGAGCGCCGCCTCGCGCGTGCCGCCTTCGGCCTCGACACGCTGAACCCAGACCTGGGGCGCCTGAAGCAGCACCGGCACCGCGCGCATCGCCTGTTTTGTCGCCGCCCAGATTTGCGCCGCCGACTTCATGCTGGTCATCATCAAAGCCGGAGGGGCCGCCTCGGGGGGATCGGCGGGAGGTGCCGTGGTCGGCTGGGCGCCCTTGGCGGCGAGATCGGCGATCAGGCCTTTGACCGCCTCGGGCGACATCGACGGCGGCAACTGCAGCACGACAGTCGCGCCGGCGGGCTCGGCAGCCCGCCCGGCCGGCGTGACGCAGAGCAGAACCAGCAGCGCCAAGGCAAGAGATCGTGCCGGCATCACGAGGTATTTAAGCTGAATTGCCCGGATGACCAGACCGCCTGGCGCTGCGCTCCTCTCTCGTCGGAAATTTTCCGCACCGCGCCATCGAGGGGACTGATCCCCTTCGCCTGCTGTCGGTTGACAATCCGATGGCCCATTTGCCATCTTCTGCGCATGGACGCGCTTCGCTCCGCCTCTTCGACCACCGCCACGACGACCGCCATCGGCGGGTCGCCGCCTGGTCGCGCGCGGTAGAGAGAAGCCGCCACCACCAGAAAGGGCCCCGCCGGTGACGGACGGGGCCCTTCTCTTTTGCGCGATCTCGTCCGCACTTCGCCCTCGAACAAAGGAGCGCAGCAAATGGACGATCTCGATCACCGCAACCTCGCAACCAGGCTCGACCTCTGGCACATCCAGGAGGATGCTCCCGGAATGGTCTTCTGGCACCCGCGCGGCTTTGCCGTCTATCGGGTGCTGGAAGACTACATTCGACGAAAGATGCGCCGGCTCGGCTACGCCGAAGTAAAAACTCCGGCTCTGATGCCGCTCGATCTGTGGGTCCGCAGCGGCCATTGGGAGAAGTTCGGCGAGCACATGTTCAGCATGGAGGACGGCGGCCGATCGATGGCGCTCAAGCCGATGTCGTGTCCGTGCCACGTTCAGATATTCAACAAGGGCCTGCGCTCTTGGCGGGATCTGCCGATCCGTTATGCCGAGTTCGGCGCCTGCTACCGCAACGAGCCGTCGGGTGCCCTGCACGGTCTGATGCGGACCCGCGCCTTCGAGCAGGACGACGCCCATGTGTTCTGCCGCGAGGAGGATGTCCAGGACGAGGTCGGGCGCTTTATCGCTCTGTTGTCCGCAGTCTATGCCGAGTTGGGCTTCCCGGACTGGCAGGTGGCCCTCTCGACCCGCCCGGCGGAACGAGCCGGGTCCGACGAGCTCTGGGATTGGGCCGAGGAGAGGTTGGGCGAGGCCGCACGCCAATGCGGAATATCCTACGCCGTCCAGCCCGGCGAGGGCGCCTTCTATGGCCCCAAGCTCGAATTCGCCCTGCGCGACCGTCTGGGGCGCTCCTGGCAATGCGGCACCATCCAGTTGGACTGCGTGCTGCCGGAACGTCTCGACGCCTCCTATGTCGGACCCGACGGCAACCGCGCCGTGCCGCTGATGATTCACCACGCGGTCTTCGGTTCCCTCTGCCGCTTTGTCGCGATCCTGTTCGAACATTACGGCGGTGCGCTGCCGTTCTGGCTCGCGCCGGAGCAGGTCGCGGTCGCCCCGATCTCACGCGACCAGAAAGATTACGCAGCCGAGGTGGTCGAGACGTTCGAGGGTGCCGGGCTGAGGGCGATCTCCTATGCCGGGGCGGAAACCTTGTCGCGCCGGATCGCGACCGCGCATGACGCCGCGGTGCCCGTCATGGCGATCGTCGGGCGGCGCGAAAAGGCGGAGAGGCGCGTGACCCTGCGCGAACGGGACGGCACGCAGTCCGTCCTGCCCTTGGCGGACGCTGCCGCGGCGCTGGCGAGGCGCCGAGCGCCGAAGAGCGAGGGGAGCTTGCGAGCCGAACGTGCGGAAAAATCCATTGATCCGTCGCGGCCAAGCTCGACCCTCAACTGCCTGAAACACCTTGCCGCTCGGTGGCAGTACAGGCGCTAGGGTGGGTACCGGGCTTGAACCACCGATGATCGCCGTCGTCCCCGCGAAAGCCGGGACACAGAGCCTGCCCCTGGGCATGAACAGGGGCGGCCGATCGAGCATCAGTGAGAAGCGTGCCCGCGTCTACATCCTCGCCAGCAAGCGCAATGGCACGCTTTATGTCGGTGTCACAAACGATATTGTTCGGCGTGCTCCGGCATTTCGTTGGCGATGCCGCAGCATCAAGCGGCCAGCATCTGCCCCAGGTTCGAGCGCGCCGGCGGCAGGTCGGGGAAGATCTGGGCGAGCTGGCGGTCGCCGAGGCCGAGGTGGCGTTCGAGAATGGCGGCCAGCACGGTGCGGTAGTCGGTGGTGACGGCGAGGTCGCGGCTCTGGTAGAGCTGGGCCGTCGCCAATCCGGGCCAATCGCCGTAGACCCGGCCGCCGCGAACGCCGCCGCCCAATACCCAGATGACATTGCCGTGGCCGTGATCGGTGCCGCCGTTGCCGTTCTCGTGGACCGTGCGGCCGAATTCGGAGAGGACGACGACGACGGTATCGTCCCAGTCCTGGCCTAGCCCTTTGGCCAATGCGGCGAGCCCGTCGCCCAGCGGCCGCAGATGGTTGGCGAGCTGGCCTTTCTGACTGCCCTGATTGACGTGAGTGTCCCACCCGCCGAGGCTGGCAAAGGCCAACCGGATATGCCCGTCCTGCCCGATCAGATGGGCGAGCCGCGTCGCCTCGGCGGGGAAGCCGTTCGGCGGCGGCGCACCGTTATCGGCCTGGCGCATCTCGCTCGCCAGATCGCCGATCAACTCGGCCCGCGCGGCCCGCCCCTGCCGATAGGCCTCGCTCAGCGGGTCGTTCCCGGAATAGAGGCGGTCGAAGGCGCGGGCAATCTCCGGGCGGTCGATCGGCAACGGCTTGGCGGCTTCCGGGCCGAGCGGCAGATTGGCGACCGGCAGCCTACCCTCCAGAATTCGCGGCAAGGTCGGGCCGACGCTGACCGCATCGGTCGGGCCATGCGGCTCGGGTAGAGCGGCAAGTAGGCGGTTCATCCAACCGTCCGGCGTCGTGCTGCGCCCGGGGGTGCCGTTCTCGATAAAGAGCTGCGCATCGAAATGCGATCGCGTCGGGTCGGGCGAGCCCGCGGCATGGACAAAGGCGAGTTTTTTGTCGTTCCACAGCGGCAGCAGGCCGGCGAGTGCCGGGTGCAGGCCAAAATGGCCGTCGAGCGGCAGCGCTCCCTGATCGGTTCCCGGACGCCCGATCGCGATCGTCGGGCGGGCCTCGTAATACGCCCGCTCGGCATGGGGCACGACGACGTTAAGCCCATCCACGGCGCCGCGCAGGAATATGACGATCAGCCGCCGCGGGGTGCCCTCGGCGCTCGCCGCCCACGCAGCGCCGCCGAGCGGCAGCAAGGTTATGCCCGCCGACAGCCTGATAAGATCGCGTCTGTTCATGGTCGTTCCTACCGTCGCATGAAATCGGGGCTGCCGAGGATCACGCCGGCACGCAGGTCGGCCGGGGTCTCGGCGAGCGTGTCGCGGGTATGGGCGCTGAGGATCGGGCCGAGGATCTGCTCGACCCGCGCGGCGTCGATGGGCTCGCCGCCGGAGACCGGCGCCGGGCTCGGATCGGCGGCGAATTGTGCTCGCCGGGTTTCGGGCGGCGGGTCCGCGATCGGCAGCTTGCCGGCGGCCAGCGCCGTCGCAAAGCTGATCCGCAAGGTCGTCGCATCCGCGCTGAGCCAGGCGGCCTCGGTGTTCTTATAGCCGTCCGGTGTCTGGCAACCGTAGAGCGGCATCCCGAGCCGGGCCATCGCGCTGAGCAGCGGGCGCGGATTGACCACCGCAACGCCGGCCGCGCGGACCGCCGAAAGCACGAATTGATCGGGCGTCTTATACTTCTTCCCAGCGCTGTCGCGGAATTCGCGGCTGGTGAAGAGCGTCTTCAACACTGCGCGAGTATCGCCGTCGCTCTCGCGGAACCGCGCCGCCAAGCGGTCGACGAGGGCGGGCGGCGGTGCATCGGCGACGAAATACTGCGCCAGCTCAAAGGCGATGTGATGTGCCGTCGCCGGCATGCTCGCCAAGCGGCCGAGCGCCTCTTCGCCCTCGGCCTCGCCGCTCGACCGGATCGGACGGCCGAGGAACACCTTAGGGCTGAAATCGTGACGGGCGGCATCGAACATGAAGGCGCTGCCGGTTCCGAGGCGCAGATTCGGGCGGGCGAGACCCCACCCGGTCAGGATGCGAGCCAGAGTTATCACGTCCGCCTGGGTGTAGCCGCCATCCGCCCCTAAGGTGTGCAGCTCCATCACCTCGCGCGCGAAGTTCTCGTTGAGGCCGAGTTCCTTGCCGTCCCGTCCCCGGCTGCCGGGGGCACTATTCTGCGCATTGTCGAGATAGAACAGCATCGCCGGATGCCGGGCCGTCGCGAGGAGCAGATCGCGGAACCGGCCGAGCGCATACGGCCGGATCGCCTGCTCTTCGTAGGAACCGACCCACAGATGGTCGAGCCCCTTGCGGGCGAAGACGTTGAAATGGTTGTACCAGAAATCGACCATGACCTCCTGTAGCTGACGATGGCTCGTCGTCGCGCGCAGGATCCGCGCCTCGGCGGCCTGCTGCACGATGACCCGGGCGCGCTCACGCCGCGCCTTGGCTTCCTCGGGCGAAGGCCTGACCCCGCCACGGAAGGGTCGCCACGGCCCGTAGATCTCGAAGAGTCGAACCGGGTCGAGCCGCAAGGTGTCGAGCGCCGCCAGCCTTTGGATCAGCTCGGGCGGTTCGCGGATGGCTTGCGGATAGAGTTGTTCGTCGATGTAACGGTCGGCTCCAATGTCCTCGACGTGCCGCAGATCCTCGACGCTCGGGCCGAACGCCAGTCGGTTGAGAAGGTGCAGAGGCTGACCGTCGGGGACATTTTCGGCCGCGCTCACCGGCAGGTTGACCAGCAGGCACGTCGCGAAGACAGCGGCCAGATGTCGGATCGGCATCAAGGGGTCGACCGTCAAGGTCTGATTGCGCATTCTACACCTCGGGTCATCGACGCATCCCCGAACCTTGTGCCGGCGCCCGCTTTGATACACTTTAGAACGAACAATTCGAGAACAGAGACAAACCGTGTTCTTTTCCTTTCCCGACGATGCCCGGTGGAACGCCGAGCGAGAGGCGGTCGAGTTCGGCGTTGCCATCGGCGAGTACCGAGGGGCGGTCCGCGTTGCGCGACGCGTGTTTCAGCGCTTGTTGCCGGAGCGGCCGACCCCCGAACGGTGCATCGAAGCCTATTATCTGCAGCGGACACGGTTCGAGAGCATCGCCGAGCGCAAGCTGCGCCGGCGCCAATTGACCGAGGACGGCAATGTCGAGATCACCGGACGCGACTTGCGCGACGCCAAGGTAGAAGCAAGCAATCAAATGATCAGCCCCCGCACATGAGCCGACGAATTGCACTGGTACTTCTTTCGATAGCGCTGGCCGGCCTCGCGAATGCGGCTGCAGCCGGCGAGCAGGCGGCACTCGATGCGCTCGTCCGCGCCTATCCGGATTATCTGGTCGGCTACGATGCGACCGATCTGCTGTGGCGGGACGGCACGCGGATGCCGTTGTCCGACACGCGGCCGGCCAAGAGCTTTGACGAAATGCTCCGGCACGGATCGATCCTCGACCAGATCCATCTGCCCTATCCGGCCGGACCGATCGCCGCGGCGGTCGGTCCGAATGACGACCCGGGGCGGATTCGCAACCGCGCCTTCTTCGACAAGATATACGGCGATTGCTGGAAGGGTGAAGTCGCCCAGCGGCTCGTCCCCGTCGTCTGGCTGCCGCACAGCTGGGGTCACACGGTCGAGGTGACGAGGGTCAATGGGGTTGCCAAACACCTGGCCGCGGTGTCCGAAGAACTGGACGCCCTGCCCGATGCGGTGAAGCGGTATGCCTATCCGCCGGCGGGGACATATAATTGCCGGACGGTCGCCGACACCGGACAGCCGAGCATGCATTCCTGGGGTGCTGCGATCGACATCAACGCGGCGCGTGCCGATTACTGGCTGCAGCACCGCTCCGGACCCGACGCCGCCGGACCGGTCAACCGGATACCGGCCGAGATCGTCGCGATCTTCGAGCGGCACGGCTTTATCTGGGGCGGCAAGTGGGCGCACTACGACACGATGCACTTCGAA
>CAWCKT010000021.1:0-33227 GCA_963796155.1 uncultured Alphaproteobacteria bacterium
TCAGCGAAAGATTGCACTGGCAAATTTCTGATGCCGAGATACTCTATCGGGAAGCAATCCCGTTCCTCCGGTTCAGAGATCTCCCGCCGCTCTTGTCCGGTTCACTCTAATGACAGACCTGGTTTGGTTGTGGGTTGTGTATCGCGTAGACAGTGACGCGGTGTTCGGAGCTACAAGACGGGCCGAGCGACTTTACAGAACGGCTGAAGAAGCTCGGAGTGTAGTCGGAGAGGTAGCCGAACGGATGGGCGCGGGTGAAATCCGTTGGGATCAGACGGACGAGGCCAATTGGGTAGCGAGGACCACGAAGTACGTTTGCGTCGTATGGAGCATTCGGCTACCTGAATGACGCGAGGATATTTCGGCATTACAGTGATATCGGCCATACGGGTCAGTTGACGTGGCTCGACCCCGCTGAGCTTGTCAGCCGTCGGCAATCGCTGAGGCCAGCGATCGTCAACTGCTGTGGGCGTGCTCGTGCCGATGATGCGTATCGGGGTAATGAGGGTGCTTGTGGATCATCGGCAGGTGCCGATGCCAATGGCTGTGGGGTTCGCCTACCGGATCGTCCGGAGCGTGCGAATGCCGGTGATCGGCATCATGAGTGTGCCGGTGCTCATGCTCGATCGCCTCGTGCTGATGTTCGTGTTCGTGCGCTTCCGACAGGTGCAGATAAAGGCCGATTGCCATCAGGAAGCCTGCGCCGAAGAGGCGGGCGGTGATTGGCTCGTCGAACATCGCCACGGCCAGGATCGCCCCGATAAAAGGGGCCGTCGAAAAATATGCGCCCGTCCTCGCCGCCCCCAGATGACGCAGCCCCAGGACAAATAAGACCAGGCTGACCCCGTATCCGAGGAAGCCGACCAGCATGGCTCCTCCGAGCGCGGAGATCGTCGGCAGGTCGGCGCCCACCATCAGTGCGAGTGCGAGGTTCACAGCGCCCGCCACCAGTCCCTTGACGAGCGCAATCTGAACCGGATCGGCAGCACTCAATTTGCGGGTCAGGTTGTTGTCGAGGCCCCAGGCGACACAGGCTCCCGCTATCGCGATTGCACCCGGCCCGAACCCTGCCGGCCCACCTTGCCATGACAGCAGGAGAGCCCCGGCCAGGATCGCCGCCGCCCCGACCAGGAGCCGCCGATCGACATTTTCGCGGAACACGACCCAGGCGATCACCATCGTCGCGAGGCTCTCCAAATTGAGCAGCAGTGCCGTTGACGAAGCGGGCGTCGTCGTCAACCCGATCATCAGCAGGACCGGTCCAATCGCTCCGCCGCTCAGCACGACGAGAGCCAACCAGGGCATATCCGCCCGCCGCAGCGGCGCTTCCGCCGAGGCAAGGCCGAGCCCACGGCGTGCCAGATGAATAATGCCGAGGCCGATGCCTGAACCGAGATAAAGAAGACCCGCGAGCAGCCACGGGCTGATGCCGTCGCCCAGCAGAAGCTTGGCGAATGGCGTGCTCGCCCCGAACAGAGCGGCGGATGCGATGGCCAACGGCGCGCCGGGCCAAGCCAAGAGATCGCGACGCATCGAACCCCTCCCGAGGGCGCCAACTATAGCGGGGTATCGCTGACGCGGTAATCGGCTCATGCCCGTGGGCTGAAAGCGCCCTCAGCCGGCGGGGGCGCTCGCGAGCTGCATCGTGAAATTGGGTGCCGCAAAGCGAATTCCGGCGGCGCTGAAGGCCTCGATCAGACGCTGCAGCGCCCGGCGTTGCATATAGGTCGGGCGTATCGGCGTCGCGGTAAATTTGCACCGGACGACGAGCGCCGTCTGCAGCACATCGATCACCCCTTGCATCTTCAGCGGCTGGATGAAGTCGGCGCCGATTTCCGGGTCGTCGAGCAGCTCTTGGCCGACACGCTTGATGGTCTTACGCACCGTCTCGATGTCGGCAGTGGGCTCGAGCTGAAGATTGAACTTTATGACCGACCAGTCGCGGCTGAAATTGGTGACCGACAGGACCTGGCCGAACGGTATCGTATGCACCTGACCGTTCTGGTGGCGCAGCCGCACCGAGCGCAGCGACATCCCTTCGACGGTGCCGCGCAGCCGGCCGGTGTCGATGTATTCGCCGACCCGGAAGGCATCCTCCATCAGAAAGAAGATGCCCGAGATCACATCGCGCACCAGGCTCTGTGCGCCAAAGCCGACGGCGATGCCGACGACGCCGAGCCCGGCGAGAAGCGGGCCGATGTCGAGACCGAGGGTAGCCAACGCGACGACGACCGCGACGACCGCGAGCCCGATTAAGAGGGTGTTGCGCAGCAACGGCAGCAAGGTGTCGAGCCGCGAGGCCGTGCCCGGGATCTCGTCCTCGTCGCCGGGTGCCGCGGGTGGCGGCATCTTCTCGTCGATGACCGCACTGAGAACCGTCCACAAAATCCAGGCGGCGACGACCGTCGCTGCCGCTTCGAGGGCAGGCCGAACAAACAGCCGTTCGATAGTGCCCGGCGCCGGGTCGACCACGTCGAGACCCCAGGTCTCGCCGAGCCAAGCCGCCCCTAGAATCCACAAAAACGCATCGGCAAGTCGGCTGAGCGCACGGTGCAGCCGTGCCCGGCGCAGGGTCCGCCTGATGTCCGTCGCATCGCAGGCGCAGGCCCGCACGATCAAATTGTGGCTCGCCTGCCCCACCACCGCCAGGACGACGACGATTCCCTGCGTAGCTGTCGAGGCCTGCGCCACCCAGGCACCCTTCCCGAGCGCGAACTCGAACGCCGCGGTGAGGAATATGCCGACCGACAGGGCGATGAACGCCCAGTGCCAGGAGGCCGCAACCGCTCGCCGGACCGGACCGGGCTCGCCGCCGGTCGCGGCCAGGATCGCCCGCGCGATCGGCCGGCGGGTCACCCAGAACATGACGACCTTGTAACCGGTGATGACGAGCCCCAGGGTCGCCGCCGCACCGAATACGGCCTCCTGCCCAAAACTAAGCTGCTCGATCAGCCAGATCAGAAAGAAGTTGAACGGGGCAACCGTCAAATAGACCGCGAACCAACGCGAGCAGACCCGGGCATCGCCATCGTCGATTGCCAGCAGCCGCAGATCCGAGCGGCGCGGCGAGACAATGATGATCAACAGGACGATCGACAGCCGCCATTGCAGTGCGGCCCAGACCAGCCGGTCGGCGGTCTGCGCGAGGATCGGCCGGCCCATAGAGATCGCCATCAGCACGGCGCAGAAAAGCAACGCGAAAACGGTGAGACCGGCGATCGAAACGAGAAATTTGATGAAGGCCGTGCGCAGGCGGGATGCCAACCCCGGCTCGACGACGACCCGGCGATCAAACGCCGCGCGCATTCCCAACCCGATCAGCGGCGCCGCCACCAAGCCGGCCACTGCAATGATCCAAAACCGGAGCGCCGCCTCGCGCGTGCCGCCTTCGGCCTCGACACGCTGAACCCAGACCTGGGGCGCCTGAAGCAGCACCGGCACCGCGCGCATCGCCTGTTTTGTCGCCGCCCAGATTTGCGCCGCCGACTTCATGCTGGTCATCATCAAAGCCGGAGGGGCCGCCTCGGGGGGATCGGCGGGAGGCGCCGTGGCCGGCTGGGCGCCCTTGGCGGCGAGATCGGCGATCAGGCCTTTGACCGCCTCGGGCGACATCGATGGCGGCAATTGCAGCACGACAGTCGCGCCGGCGGGCTCGGCAGCCCGCCCGGCCGGCGTGACGCAGAGCAGAACCAGCAGCGCCAAGGCAAGAGATCGTGCCGGCATCACGAGGTATTTAAGCTGAATTGCCCGGATGACCAGACCGCCTGGCGCTGCGCTCCTCTCTCGTCGGAAATTTTCCGCACCGCGCCATCGAGGGGACTGATCCCCTTCGCCTGCTGTCGGTTGACAATCCGATGGCCCATTTGCCATCTTCTGCGCATGGACGCGCTTCGCTCCGCCTCTTCGACCACCGCCACGACGACCGCCATCGGCGGGTCGCCGCCTGGTCGCGCGCGGTAGAGAGAAGCCGCCACCACCAGAAAGGGCCCCGCCGGTGACGGACGGGGCCCTTCTCTTTTGCGCGATCTCGTCCGCACTTCGCCCTCGAACAAAGGAGCGCAGCAAATGGACGATCTCGATCACCGCAACCTCGCAACCAGGCTCGACCTCTGGCACATCCAGGAGGATGCTCCCGGAATGGTCTTCTGGCACCCGCGCGGCTTTGCCGTCTATCGGGTGCTGGAAGACTACATTCGACGAAAGATGCGCCGGCTCGGCTACGCCGAAGTAAAAACTCCGGCTCTGATGCCGCTCGATCTGTGGGTCCGCAGCGGCCATTGGGAGAAGTTCGGCGAGCACATGTTCAGCATGGAGGACGGCGGCCGATCGATGGCGCTCAAGCCGATGTCGTGTCCGTGCCACGTTCAGATATTCAACAAGGGCCTGCGCTCTTGGCGGGATCTGCCGATCCGTTATGCCGAGTTCGGCGCCTGCTACCGCAACGAGCCGTCGGGTGCCCTGCACGGTCTGATGCGGACCCGCGCCTTCGAGCAGGACGACGCCCATGTGTTCTGCCGCGAGGAGGATGTCCAGGACGAGGTCGGGCGCTTTATCGCTCTGTTGTCCGCAGTCTATGCCGAGTTGGGCTTCCCGGACTGGCAGGTGGCCCTCTCGACCCGCCCGGCGGAACGAGCCGGGTCCGACGAGCTCTGGGATTGGGCCGAGGAGAAGTTGGGCGAGGCCGCACGCCAATGCGGAATATCCTACGCCGTCCAGCCCGGCGAGGGCGCCTTCTATGGCCCCAAGCTCGAATTCGCCCTGCGCGACCGTCTGGGGCGCTCCTGGCAATGCGGCACCATCCAGTTGGACTGCGTGCTGCCGGAACGTCTCGACGCCTCCTATGTCGGACCCGACGGCAACCGCGCCGTGCCGCTGATGATTTACCACGCGGTCTTCGGTTCGCTCTGCCGCTTTGTCGCGATCCTGTTCGAACATTACGGCGGTGCGCTGCCGTTCTGGCTCGCGCCGGAGCAGGTCGCGGTCGCCCCGATCTCACGCGACCAGGAAGATTACGCAGCCGAGGTGGTCGAGACGTTCGAGGGTGCCGGGCTGAGGGCGATCTCCTATGCCGGGGCGGAAACCTTGTCGCGCCGGATCGTGACCGCGCATGACGCCGCGGTGCCCGTCATGGCGATCGTCGGGCGGCGCGAAAAGGCGGAGAGGCGCGTGACCCTGCGCGAACGGGACGGCACGCAGTCCGTCCTGCCCTTGGCGGACGCTGCCGCGGCGCTGGCGAGGCGCCGAGCACCGAAGAGCGAGGGGAGCTTGCGAGCCGAACGTGCGGAAAAATCCGTTGATCCGTCGCGGCCAAGCTCGACCCTCAACTGCCTGAAACACCTTGCCGCTCGGTGGCAGTACAGGCGCTAGGGTGGGTACCGGGCTTGAACCACCGATGATCGCCGTCGTCCCCGCGAAAGCGCAGGGCTGTCCGGAGAATGGAAAACGGTTGTTGTATCTTAATCGGAACCAACTACAGATCGTCATGCGCGGGCTTGATGGGGTGGATGGCCCCCGGACGGCATCTGTGTGCCAAGTTGGGCATGCAGCTCCAACAAAGGGGACCATCCATGACGCAGGTTACGACGATTGGGTTGGATTTGGCCAAGCGGGTTTTTCAGGTGCACGGGGTTGACGCGGCGGGTGCAGTAGTGCTGCGGCGCCAGCTCAAGCGCCGACAGGTGGTGCGGTTTTTTGCCAAGCTGCCGAGCTGTTTGATTGGTATGGAGGCGTGTGGCACGGCGCATCATTGGGGCCGCACGCTGCGGGCTCTCGGCCACGAGGTGCGGCTGATCCCGCCGGCTTACGCCAAGGCTTATGTGCGGCGAAACAAGACCGACCCGGCCGACGCCGAAGCCATCTGCGAGGCGGTGAGCCGGCCGTCGATGCGGTTTGTACCGATCAAGAGCGAAGCCGACCAGGCGATGGCGGCGGTGCATCGGGTGCGCGAGCGGCTGATCGCGCAACGCACC
This sequence comes from uncultured Alphaproteobacteria bacterium, assembly GCA_963796155.1. Lineage (GTDB taxonomy): Bacteria > Pseudomonadota > Alphaproteobacteria > ATCC43930 > CGMCC-115725 > AP-15. The sequence continues at coordinate 5,970 of CAWCKT010000021.1, forward strand.
CAGACGATCAACATGCTGCGTGGGCAGATGGCGGAGTTCGGGGTCGTTGCCGCCAAGGGTCCGCAGCATGTCAAGGGACTGGTCGCCGAGCTGGTCGAGCCGGACAGAGTGCCCGAACCGCTGCGCCAGGTTTTGTTGGGGCTGGTCCGGCTCCTGACGGCGTTGCGGGAGCAGATCGCGGCACTCGACAAACAGATCCTGGCATGGCATCGGGCCAACCCGTGCAGCCGCCGGCTGAGCGGGATCGACGGCTTTGGTCCGATCCTCTCGAGCGCCCTGGCGCTGCGGGTGCAAGAGCCACAGCGGTTTGCCTGTGGTCGTGACCTGTCGGCCTGGATCGGCCTGGCACCCAAGCAGAACTCCTCGGGCGGCAAGATCCGGTTGGGGGCGATCAGCAAGAAGGGCGATGTCTATTTGCGCCGGCTGTTGATCAACGGCGCCCAGGCGGTGCTCAACAGCAAACGAGCGAAAGAGGATCCCTGGATCGTCAGGCTGCTCCAGACCAAGCCGCGCATGGTGGTCGCGGTGGCCTTGGCCAACAAGATGGCGCGCATCGCCTGGGCGGTCATGGTGCGCGCAACCGAATTCCGCCGCGCGTCGGCGACCGCGGCTGCGGCCGGCGCTGGGGCCAGGCTCTAAACAGCCGGACCCAAGCACGGCAAAGAGCTTGCCAAGGAGAAGGTGTATACGGATGTCGGCAGTCGACCGACAAGGCGGGGCAGACCTGGCGGGTCAATGGGACACCGATCCCGAGGGCTTGATATCGAGATCCCCACCTTACGGTTCCCACCTGGGCCAGCGGTCATGGCACCGCACCTCAAAGGCCGGACACATGACTGCAAGCGCTTTCGCACATCCACTGCAGTTTCTTCTTGCGAGCCGGGGGCCATCCACACATGACCCGCGCATCCACGCCCTTGCCAGCGTCGCCAGCGCTTGTCGGGAGGACGTGGATGGCCGGATCAAGTCCGGCCATGACGACTTTGAGCTGTACGATGGTCATTGCATACTCGAATCCACACGCATCAGGTATTTCCCCGGCAAGCCCTGCGCGAAAGCGGGGACCCAGAGCCTGCCCCTGGTATGAAGGCGGGCAGTATCGCGTTCGATTTCGTTTCGCCGTCGCCGCGCATGAGCCTCGGCAGCGTCCGGCTCTATCAAGCGGCCAGCATCTGCCCCAGGTTCGAGCGCGCCGGCGGCAGGTCGGGGAAGATCTGGGCGAGCTGGCGGTCGCCGAGGCCGAGGTGGCGTTCGAGAATGGCGGCCAGCACGGTGCGGTAGTCGGTGGTGACGGCGAGGTCGCGGCTCTGGTAGAGCTGGGCCGTCGCCAATCCGGGCCAATCGCCGTAGACCCGGCCGCCGCGAACGCCGCCGCCCAATACCCAGATGACATTGCCGTGGCCGTGATCGGTGCCGCCGTTGCCGTTCTCGTGGACCGTGCGGCCGAATTCGGAGAGGACGACGACGACGGTATCGTCCCAGTCCTGGCCTAGCCCTTTGGCCAATGCGGCGAGCCCGTCGCCCAGCGGCCGCAGATGGTTGGCGAGCTGGCCTTTCTGACTGCCCTGATTGACGTGAGTGTCCCACCCGCCGAGGCTGGCAAAGGCCAACCGGATATGCCCGTCCTGCCCGATCAGATGGGCGAGCCGCGTCGCCTCGGCGGGGAAGCCGTTCGGCGGCGGCGCACCGTTATCGGCCTGGCGCATCTCGCTCGCCAGATCGCCGATCAACTCGGCCCGCGCGGCCCGCCCCTGCCGATAGGCCTCGCTCAGCGGGTCGTTCCCGGAATAGAGGCGGTCGAAGGCGCGGGCAATCTCCGGGCGGTCGATCGGCAACGGCTTGGCGGCTTCCGGGCCGAGCGGCAGATTGGCGACCGGCAGCCTACCCTCCAGAATTCGCGGCAAGGTCGGGCCGACGCTGACCGCATCGGTCGGGCCATGCGGCTCGGGTAGAGCGGCAAGTAGGCGGTTCATCCAACCGTCCGGCGTCGTGCTGCGCCCGGGGGTGCCGTTCTCGATAAAGAGCTGCGCATCGAAATGCGATCGCGTCGGGTCGGGCGAGCCCGCGGCATGGACAAAGGCGAGTTTTTTGTCGTTCCACAGCGGCAGCAGGCCGGCGAGTGCCGGGTGCAGGCCAAAATGGCCGTCGAGCGGCAGCGCTCCCTGATCGGTTCCCGGACGCCCGATCGCGATCGTCGGGCGGGCCTCGTAATACGCCCGCTCGGCATGGGGCACGACGACGTTAAGCCCATCCACGGCGCCGCGCAGGAATATGACGATCAGCCGCCGCGGGGTGCCCTCGGCGCTCGCCGCCCACGCAGCGCCGCCGAGCGGCAGCAAGGTTATGCCCGCCGACAGCCTGATAAGATCGCGTCTGTTCATGGTCGTTCCTACCGTCGCATGAAATCGGGGCTGCCGAGGATCACGCCGGCACGCAGGTCGGCCGGGGTCTCGGCGAGCGTGTCGCGGGTATGGGCGCTGAGGATCGGGCCGAGGATCTGCTCGACCCGCGCGGCGTCGATGGGCTCGCCGCCGGAGACCGGCGCCGGGCTCGGATCGGCGGCGAATTGTGCTCGCCGGGTTTCGGGCGGCGGGTCCGCGATCGGCAGCTTGCCGGCGGCCAGCGCCGTCGCAAAGCTGATCCGCAAGGTCGTCGCATCCGCGCTGAGCCAGGCGGCCTCGGTGTTCTTATAGCCGTCCGGTGTCTGGCAACCGTAGAGCGGCATCCCGAGCCGGGCCATCGCGCCGAGCAGCGGGCGCGGATTGACCACCGCAACGCCGGCCGCGCGGACCGCCGAAAGCACGAATTGATCGGGCGTCTTATACTTCTTCCCGGCGCTGTCGCGGAATTCGCGGCTGGTGAACAGCGTCTTCAACACTGCGCGAGTATCGCCGTCGCTCTCGCGGAACCGCGCCGCCAAGCGGTCGACGAGGGCGGGCGGCGGTGCATCGGCGACGAAATACTGCGCCAGCTCAAAGGCGATGTGATGTGCCGTCGCCGGCATGCTCGCCAAGCGGCCGAGCGCCTCTTCGCCCTCGGCCTCGCCGCTCGACCGGATCGGACGGCCGAGGAACACCTTAGGGCTGAAATCGTGACGGGCGGCATCGAACATGAAGGCGCTGCCGGTTCCGAGGCGCAGATTCGGGCGGGCGAGACCCCACCCGGTCAGGATGCGAGCCAGAGTTATCACGTCCGCCTGGGTGTAGCCGCCATCCGCCCCTAAGGTGTGCAGCTCCATCACCTCGCGCGCGAAGTTCTCGTTGAGGCCGAGTTCCTTGCCGTCCCGTCCCCGGCTGCCGGGGGCACTATTCTGCGCATTGTCGAGATAGAACAGCATCGCCGGATGCCGGGCCGTCGCGAGGAGCAGATCGCGGAACCGGCCGAGCGCATACGGCCGGATCGCCTGCTCTTCGTAGGAACCGACCCACAGATGGTCGAGCCCCTTGCGGGCGAAGACGTTGAAATGGTTGTACCAGAAATCGACCATGACCTCCTGTAGCTGACGATGGCTCATCGTCGCGCGCAGGATCCGCGCCTCGGCGGCCTGCTGCACGATGACCCGGGCGCGCTCACGCCGCGCCTTGGCTTCCTCGGGCGAAGGCCTGACCCCGCCACGGAAGGGTCGCCACGGCCCGTAGATCTCGAAGAGTCGAACCGGGTCGAGCCGCAAGGTGTCGAGCGCCGCCAGCCTTTGGATCAGCTCGGGCGGTTCGCGGATGGCTTGCGGATAGAGTTGTTCGTCGATGTAACGGTCGGCTCCAATGTCCTCGACGTGCCGCAGATCCTCGACGCTCGGGCCGAACGCCAGTCGGTTGAGAAGGTGCAGAGGCTGACCGTCGGGGACATTTTCGGCCGCGCTCACCGGCAGGTTGACCAGCAGGCACGTCGCGAAGACAGCGGCCAGATGTCGGATCGGCATCAAGGGGTCGACCGTCAAGGTCTGATTGCGCATTCTACACCTCGGGTCATCGACGCATCCCCGAACCTTGTGCCGGCGCCCGCTTTGATGCACTTTAGAACGAACAATTCGAGAACAGAGACAAACCGTGTTCTTTTCCTTTCCCGACGATGCCCGGTGGAACGCCGAGCGAGAGGCGGTCGAGTTCGGCGTTGCCATCGGCGAGTACCGAGGGGCGGTCCGCGTTGCGCGACGCGTGTTTCAGCGCTTGTTGCCGGAGCGGCCGACCCCCGAACGGTGCATCGAAGCCTATTATCTGCAGCGGACACGGTTCGAGAGCATCGCCGAGCGCAAGCTGCGCCGGCGCCAATTGACCGAGGACGGCAATGTCGAGATCACCGGACGCGACTTGCGCGACGCCAAGGTAGAAGCAAGCAATCAAATGATCAGTCCCCGCACATGAGCCGACGAATTGCACTGGTACTTCTTTCGATAGCGCTGGCCGGGCTCGCGAATGCGGCTGCAGCCGGCGAGCAGGCGGCACTCGATGCGCTCGTCCGCGCCTATCCGGATTATCTGGTCGGCTACGATGCGACCGATCTGCTGTGGCGGGACGGCACGCGGATGCCGTTGTCCGACACGCGGCCGGCCAAGAGCTTTGACGAAATGCTCCGGCACGGATCGATCCTCGACCAGATCCGCCTGCCCTATCCGGCCGGACCGATCGCCGCGGCGGTCGGTCCGAATGACGACCCGGGGCGGATTCGCAACCGCGCCTTCTTCGACAAGATATACGGCGATTGCTGGAAGGGTGAAGTCGCCCAGCGGCTCGTCCCCGTCGTCTGGCTGCCGCACAGCTGGGGTCACACGGTCGAGGTGACGAGGGTCAATGGGGTTGCCAAACACCTGGCCGCGGTGTCCGAAGAACTGGACGCCCTGCCCGATGCGGTGAAGCGGTATGCCTATCCGCCGGCGCGGGACATATAATTGCCGGACGGTCGCCGACACCGGACAGCCGAGCATGCATTCCTGGGGTGCTGCGATCGACATCAACGCGGCGCGTGCCGATTACTGGCTGCAGCACCGCTCCGGACCCGACGCCGCCGGACCGGTCAACCGGATACCGGCCGAGATCGTCGCGATCTTCGAGCGGCACGGCTTTATCTGGGGCGGCAAGTGGGCGCACTACGACACGATGCACTTCGAATATCGTCCGGAGCTGCTCGGCGAACAGCCGGCGGCTACCTGGCCAATCGCGGGGCATGGGGATAGCCGATGACGTCGCAGAGCTTTGCCAACAGCTATATCCTGACCACGCGAGACCAGCCTGCGGCCACCTCCAAATCACAGACCTTCCCGCTGCCAAACGGTGCGCTGTGGTGGTACACCGCACCCAAACAATACGATCCGGAGGTCGCGGCCTACACCGCCGTCGGATTGCAACCCAGCGCCAATCCGCCGCCGGCCTTTTTGGGCTTGCTGGAAAGCGATCTGCAGATCGCCATCGCCAACGGTTTTCCGCAGCTCACCGTGGTGATCCACGGGCTTGCCAATCTGTTCAGCACCTCGGTCGGCGAATTGGCGTCGATAGGCGCAGGGCTGCAGCAATATGCGCAATATTACGGGCTGGTGATCTCGTTCGACTGGCCGAGCTACAACCTGATCGACAGTTTCTGGCCGCCCAATTACGCGCCGCTGCCCTATCGCTTTCCGCCGAGCGCGACGAGCGGCACGATCCGCGGAAACATCAACGGCTCGGTTCGGGCGTTCAGCACACTCATAGGAATGCTCGATCAGCTCCGGCAGAAGTTCGGCATTGCGGTCAACATCATCTGCCATTCCGAGGGCAACTACATGATGATGCTCGGAATGCAGGCGCAGCCGACGGCCCAGCAGCCTGTATTGAACCAGGTGCTGCTCGTCGCCGCCGATATCAACAATGGCGCTCTGCTGCCTGCATCCAACACGCCGCCCGACACCGGTCAGGGCGCGCCGATCGCCACACTTTCGCAGCAGGTCACGATCTATTTTTCATCCGGCGACGACGTGCTGCCCTGGTCGAAGGATTTTCTCGCGGTCTACCACGATCCTTCCTATCGCGACCGCCTCGGCCTCGAAGGGCCGAGCAGCTATGCAAACCTGTTGCCCCGCACCTGCGGCATCGATTGCGCGGCGGTGGTCAGCGATGCGGTGATAAAGCAGATCCCGCAGGTGCCGCCGGGAACCTCTGCGCACTCCTCCTATTTTTATATTCCGCAGGTGCTGCAGGACTGGGCGCAGACCTTGCAGGGAACCGCTCCGGCCGGCGTGATCAACCGCGCGCCGGTCGCCGGGACAACCAACGCGTTCACGATGCGCTTCGTGCCGCCGCCCCCACTGATCAACATCCGCGAGACCTGATCGGGCACAGCGCAGCGTCTCAGCGCCCGTCAGACCCGCGAATGTCTTGAATTGCCCGCCACACGCGCTCCGGGGTCGCCGGCATGTCGATGTGCCGGATGCCGTATTCCCCGAGCGCGTCGACCAGCGCGTTCATTACCGACGGCAGCGCGCCCGCGCAACCGGCTTCGCCGCAGCCCTTGGCGCCCAGCACATTGGTCTTGGCCGGCACCGGGTGGAAGGCGTGGGTGAAGAGCGGCGCGTCGTCGGCGCGCGGCAAGCTGTAATCCATATAAGAGCCAGTCAGCAGCTGGCCCTCTTCGTCGTAGACCACGTGCTCGCGCAGGGCTTGGCCGATCCCCTGCACGATCCCGCCATGCGCCTGGCCGTTGACCAGGAGCGGGTTGATCACCGTGCCGAAATCGTTGACGAAGGTATAACGGACGACGTCGGTCACGCCGGTCTCCGGGTCGACCTCGACCTCGGCGATATGGCAGCCGTTCGGAAAGGCCGAGGGCGGGCCGTCGCTGATGTTCTGCACATCGAGGCTCTGCGGCAGGCCCGCCGGCAATTCCATCCCGGCGTGGAGCTGTTCGGCCAATTCCATCAGACCGATCGAGCGGTCGGTGCCGGCGATCGTGAACCGGCCGGCGCGAAATTCGATGTCGGCCGCCGCCGCTTCCAGCACGTGTGCAGCGATCTCCCGGCCCTTCTCGATGACCTTCTCGCCCGCCTCGACGATCGCTTTGCCGCTCGTCATCATCGACTTCGAGCCGCCGGTGCCGCCGCCGGCGATCAGCGCGTCGCTGTCGCCCTGCAACAGGCGGATCTTGCGGAACGGGATGCCGAGCCTCGTCGACAAGACCTGGGCGAAGGGTGAGGCGTGCCCCTGGCCGTAGTCGAGCGTGCCGGTGATGATCGTGACCGTCCCGTCCGCCTCGAAGCGGATGCCGCCCATCTCGCGGCCGGGCGGGCCGGTCAATTCGAGGTAGTCGCTGATGCCGCGCCCGCGCAGCCGGCCGCGCGCCCGGCTCTCCGCCTGGCGCGCGGCAAAGCCGTTCCAATCGGCGAGCGCCAACGCCTTTTCCAAGAGGTTGGTGAAATCGCCGCTGTCATAGGTGGTGCCGTTCGGCGCCTTGTACGGCATGGCCTCGGGCGGGATGTGGTTCTTCCGGCGCAGCTCGACGCAGTCGATCCCGGTCTCGGCTGCGGCGGTCTCGACCAGCCGCTCCATGTAATAATTGGCCTCCGGCCGCCCGGCGCCGCGATAGGCGCCGACCGGGGTGGTGTTGGTGAACATGCATTTGGTCGAGACCTCGATCAGCGGGGTCTTGTAGACGCCGAGGGTATTCCTGACGGCATTGCGGGTCGGCGGCCCGGGGGCACCGTAAGTGGCGCCGAGATTGCCGAAACCGGTCAGGCGGACCGCGAGGAAATTACCCTCGCGGTCGAGCGCCAGCTCGGCCTTCATCTCGGCGTCGCGGCCATGGCTGTCCGACAGAAAGCTACCCGAGCGGTCGTCGGTCCACTTGACCGGGCGGCCGAGTTCGCGGGCCGCGTGCAGGATGCAGTAATATTCGGCATAGGTCGGCTGCTTCATGCCGAACGAGCCGCCGACGCGGTCGGTCAGAACGCGCATTTGGTCGCGCCCGACCCCCAATACCCCGGCAATGTAGTTGCGGAACCCGAAGACCCCCTGACAGCCGACATGGAGCGTCCAATGCCGGCGGTCAGGGTCGTATTGCGCGATCGCGGAGCGCGGCTCCATCGCATTGACGACGATCCGGTTGTTGCGCAGCTCGAGGCGCGTCACATGTGCGGCCGAGGCAAAGGCGGCGGCGACCTTGTCGCTGTCCCCGAAATGGAAATCGAGCCCGACATTCGCCGGCACGTCGTCGTAGAGCACGGGCGCGCCGGGTGCCGCCGCGGCGCTGGGGGCAGTGACGGCCGCCAACGGCTCGATCTCGACATGCACCGCCTCGGCGGCGTCCTTGGCCTGGGCAAGCGTCTCGGCGACGACCGCGGCGACCGCCTCGCCGACATGGCGGACCTTGTCGGTCGCCAGCGCATAGCGGACGGGGCTCAGCATCGGCGTGCCGTCGCGATTGTTCATGACCTGGCGCGGCGGCAGCGGCCCGATTCCGGCGGCCTCCAGCTCCGCCGCGGTATAGACGCCGAGCACCCCCGGCATGCCGCGCGCCGCGGCGGTGTCGATCTTGCGGATGATGCCATGGGCGAAATGGCTGCGTACCATCACCGCATGAGCCTGACCCGGCAGGCTGACATCGTCGGCGTAATGCCCCTCGCCGCGCAACAGCACCGGGTCCTCGCTGCGCGGGACCGGCTGGCCGATCGCAAACCGATCGAGTTCGAGCATCGTCTGATCGACATAGTCGTCCATGGTTCACCTCGTTCTCTCGCCGCGCAGCTGCCGGCAGGATACCGTTGGCTCGCCATCGTATACAATCGAGCGAGGGTGAGGCCGGTTGGCGAGGTGCGCGATGACGAGCCCGGAACAGCACGATCTGCCGCTCGCCCGGCTCGATCGCTGGATGCGCGACAACATCGACGGGTTCCGCGGCCCGCTCGCCGCCGAGCAGTTCGAGGGCGGCCAGTCGAACCCGACCTACAAGCTCTTGTCCGGCGCCGGTTCCTACGTGCTGCGGCGCAAGCCGCTCGGCCGGCTCTTGCCAAGCGCCCATGCGGTCGATCGGGAATACCGGGTGATGCGCGCTCTCTCGGGCACGGCGGTGCCGGTGCCAAAGGTCTACGCGCTGTGCGAAGACGACGCGGTCATCGGCAGCGCCTTCTATGTGATGGAGTTTCTCGACGGCCGCATCTTCTGGGATCCGCGGCTGCCCGGGCTCGCTCCCGCCGAGCGCCGGGCGATGTTCCAATCGATGAATACGGTCATCGCAGCACTCCACTCGGTCGATCACGTCGAGGCCGGGCTCGCCGCGTTCGGCCGGCCGGGCAATTATCTGGCGCGTCAGGTCGCTCGCTGGAGCCGGCAGTACCAGGCCTCGGAGACCGAGAAGCAGCCGGCGATGGACCGGCTGATCGAATGGCTGCCATGCCATCTGCCGCCCGAGCCCGAGCCGCGCATCGTCCATGGCGACTACCGCATCGACAACCTGATCTATCACCCGACCGAGCCACGGGTGATCGGCGTGCTCGATTGGGAATTGTCGACGATCGGCGACCCCCTCGCCGATTTCGCCTACCACGCGATGGCTTGGCGGGTGACGCCGGAGCTGTTCCGCGGCCTCGCCGGCGTCGATTTCGAGGCGTCAGGCATCCCGACCGAGGAGGAATACGTCGCCTCCTATTGCGAGCGCACCGGCCGCGCCCGGACAGGGGATTGGGAATTCTACATGGTCTACAGCCTGTTCCGGCTGGCGGCGATCATGCAGGGGATCGCCAAGCGGGCCATCGACGGCACCGCCGCGAGCCCGGAGGCCGTCGAGCTCGGCCGGCTGGCCCGCCCGGTCGGCGAGCAGGCCTGGGCCCTCGCCCGCTTGTTGGGTGCGTAAGAAGGGGATTTCCTTTGCCAAAGTTGATCTGGCCGATGCCTGGAGGATCGCGCCCGCGCACTCTGTGTGTGAACTCGATCCTTTCTGCGTGGCTCCTCGGCCAACGGGCGGACCCGTGAAGGTGCAAATCGGGACCCGACCTTGCGGGCGATCCCCATTCGGAGGCGGGCCAAATCTGCGCAACACGAATTTAACCGCCAATCAGATTCGGAAAATGCACCCCAGCAACCAACCTATGCGTAAGCTTTATGTTCGACATATGCGTGGATATTTGAGCAGCATAATCCAACGAGTTTAGAAAAACAGAGATACAACGTTGGAAATAGAAACAATCGAATTGCCCACGCGGTACACCTTGCATTCGTATCGTGGAGCCGTTTTTGTAATGTTTCGGCATCTTTTGTGGTAGGTTTTTACTTTTACATCGTTAGTGTTCTCGTATTACGCTGAGCCTGCTCTGTATTCATCCTTAAGAATACTTCACAAAAGTCAAATCAAAATTTGCTCAAATATAACTAAAACCATCGGAACCCGTTAATTGACGCTTTTTTGACTATGCGAATTGGGCGGGAATACCGTACAATTCCAATGTGCCATTGATGGCACGAGCCTCACCCTCAATGGGTGGTTAGAATGCCTAGCGATAATGAGCAGAAGGACGGCTTTCTGCTTAGTATTTGGCAGGCGATTACGCTGGTCGGCGATGCCCGAGAGCGTTCGGACGAGATCGAACCCTCAGAACTGGAAACCGTTCTCGAGGAAGCCGAGTTGCTTCTGATCGATGCTGTCTCGGAAGTGGCGCAACATCCCGTCAAGCCTGCACGCCAATGGCGCAGGCTGTGGTTTTGGAGGGCAGCCCCCGACCCACCGTCCCGTGACGTTTCCTGGAGTGCATCGACAGCAATAATACCTTTCCCGGGGCTCAGATTAGCCGAGAGCGCAGCGAGAACAGGCACGGCTCAAGGGGTAAGCCGCGCTGCTCGGTTTGCTCCCCCGAGTTCGCGGGGCATAAAACCGGGGATCGGGCTGCTTCAGCGCCGCGACGGCCGGATCGGCTGGGCGCTCCGGTTATCGCTCGTCGCCGGTCTCACCCTTCTGCCACTGATCGCAAGCCAGGTCTGCCTCGAACTCGATTTGCGGACCGAGCGGCAGCAGGTGATTCGCGAACGCGTCGTCTATCGAGTTCAGCAGCTTGCCGCGGATATCGGCGAGCTGCGTGAAGGCGCTCGACAATTGTTGCTGGCAATCGCCCAAATGGAGGCCGTCAGAGCTCGCCAACCGGAGGCCTGTTCCGGTCTGCTCGCTAGGCTGAGGTCTCGTTATCCGAATTACGCGCTGCTAGGAGCAGCGGATCTGCAAGGCCGGATCTTTTGTGCGAGCGGGCCAGCGCCAACCTCCGTCGCCGACCAGTCGTTTTTTGCGCGAGCTGTGTCTCACGATGGATTGGTCGTCGGGAACTATTGGGTTGATCCCGCAGACGGCCAAAAAATGATCAACTTCGCCCTGCAAATCACTGATGGTAACGGCTCGTCCGCGGGCGTCATATTTGCCGGGCTCGATTTGGCTTGGCTCTCCGATCACCTCAAGAGCGGACTTTCGCCGACATCATCGAAATTGATCGCCGATCGCGACGGCAACATCATAGCGCGGGTTCCGTCTCCCGAAGACTTCGTCGGTAAAAACATGAGCGCGTCGCATGAGCGGATCATGGACGGCGGCGAGGCCGGATGGGAGGAGGTCACCGGTGTAGACGGCGTCACGCGAATTTTCGGCTACGTGCCCGCGAGTTTACCGCCGAAGGATTTCTTTCTGAGCATAGGCGAAGCGAAGCAAGCTTCGTTCGCGGCCATCAACAGCGCTACATGGCGGGATACGGCGATTCTCCTGGCGGGTCTCTTGGGGGCGATCTGTGCCGCCTGGGTTGGGCGGGATCTCGTCTTTGGTCCCACCCAAGGGCTCAGCCGAGCTATCGCTCAGTCCGGTCAATGCACTGGTGATGCCGCTGTGCCGTTCGAAAAGCCTTCTGCGCCGGCTGTAGTTCCTCGGGGGTACGAGGCCGCCTCGATCGTACGATCATCGCCCGGCCGCCGCTTCGTGTTCTTGACGCTCGGGATGGGAGCGACTTACTTCGCTCGAGGTCCGCCGCCAAGCCAGCAACCGAAGACCGGCAGCCATTCTCGACGGTGATGGACGTCTGGGCGCTGTGCGAAGATGATGAGGTCATCGGCAGCGCCTTCTATGTGATGGAGTTTCTCGACGGCCGCATCTTCTGGGATCCGCGGCTGCCCGGGCTCGCTCTCGCCGAGCGCCGGGCGATGTTCCACTCGATGAATACGGTCATCGCAGCACTCCACTCGGTCGATCACGTCGAGGCCGGGCTCGCCGCGTTCGGCCGGCCGGGCAATTATCTGGCGCGTCAGGTCGCTCGCTGGAGCCGGCAGTACCAGGCCTCGGAGACCGAGAAGCAGCCGGCGATGGACCGGCTGATCGAATGGCTGCCATGCCATCTGCCGCCCGAGCCCGAGCCGCGCATCGTCCATGGCGACTACCGCATCGACAACCTGATCTATCACCCGACCGAGCCACGGGTGATCGGCGTGCTCGATTGGGAATTGTCGACGATCGGCGACCCGCTCGCCGATTTCGCCTACCACGCGATGACTTGGCGGGTGACGCCGGAGCTGTTCCGCGGCCTCGCCGGCGTCGATTTCGAGGCGTCAGGCATCCCGACCGAGGAGGAGTACGTCGCCTCCTATTGCGAACGCACCGGCCGCGCCCGGACAGGGGATTGGGAATTCTACATCGTCTACAGCCTGTTCCGGCTGGCGGCGATCATGCAGGGGATCGCCAAGCGGGCCATCGACGGCACCGCCGCGAGCCCGGAGGCCGTCGAACTCGGCCGGCTGGCCCGCCCGGTCGGCGAGCAGGCCTGGGCCCTCGCCCGCTTGTTGGGTGCGTAACTGCGGCGCCGCCGATCCACCGCAGAATTCGCCCCGCACTCAACCCACTCTCCGTTGGACAGAATTCGGGCAACTCGACCGTCATGGTTACTGCTCATGCCGGCTTGCGCGCTACCGTCCGCGGGTCGTCGACATCGAGCTCGATGACCTCGCTGGGAAAGGGTGTGGCGGCCATCAAGGTCACGCCCTCCGAAGAGTGAAAGCGGTGCCATGCACCCTGCGGATTGACTGCAATCATCCCAGCTCGAAGTTCGAAAGACTTGGGCGGCCCGTCGTCCCAGACGATTTCCAGGGTCGCCGTGCCATCGAGGATGTGGATCAGCTCGTCGCCGGCGAGATGGGCTTCCCAATGGCCTTTCCCCGCGAACTTGGTGGTGGTGAGGGCACCGTCGCGGTAGGAAGCCAATCGCGCGGCGCTGCCCTTGCGATCCGCCATCGTCGATTGCGGCGTGCGGCCGCGGAACATGGTCAGCTTCGCGAGTTCCGTGTTTAGGTCGATGATGCTGGGGGTTCCGCTCGGCATGACTCTCTTTGGCTCTGCCGTCCGCGGGTCGTCGACGTCAAGCTCGATGTGGTCGCCGGGAAGCGTCGCGCTCCACATCGTCCCGCCCTCCGTAGAGCGAAATCGGTGCCACGTGCCCTTCGGAACTACAGCGATCATTCCGGCGCGAACCTCGAAGGACTTGGGCGGACCGTCGTCGCACACGATGTCGAGGACCTTTGTGCCGTCGAGAACGTGTACCAGCTCGTCCTCGGCATGGTCTTCCCAATGGCTTGTCCCCGCGTCCTTACCGGCGAAGAGGATACCGTCGCGATAAGGGCCCAGTAGCGTCGCGCTGCCCCGGCGCTCCGCACGCGTCGTTGTCGGGGTCAGCCCACGGAACATAGTCAGCTTTGCGAGTTCGGCGTTGAGATCGATGATGCTGGGCGCTTTGCTTTCCATTTCCCTCTCCATTGGTTGACGGCTACATAGAGCCCGGGGTGCGCGGCAGGTAGTTGCACCAATTGCCGAAAGGCCGCGACGCCATCAGCACGTAGGGCTCCTCGATGCGGAAGCCGAGCGCCAATACCGCTTTCATGACAAGATCCGCTCGTCCCGGGACGATCATCGAGATTTGCCTCGGCTTGCTCTCCAGCGCACAGCGCAGCGCCGTTGTCACGACCGCCTTCGCATCGGCGTCGGGTGCGATTGCCAGCGGGCCGACATGACCCTCGGCGGAGATATAGGCATAGCCAGCGGTGCGGCTCGCTTGCTCGATCCGAAACCCGCGCGCTGCGCCGTCGCCGAGCAGAAACCGGTGGTGCAGGTCTCGTCGCAACCCGAGCAGCGCCTCGTCGATCTCGGCCATCCATTCCCGCGGCTCGGGCCAGGGCGCAATCGGCGTCGCCTCATACTCGGCGTCGACAAGGTTCCGCGCGACAGCCTGCGCCGGTGCCGCCATGCGGTAGAGCGGCTCGCGCGGAAAGAGGCCGTTGTTCAGGTAGAGCCCGGTCGACGCGATATTGTATGCGGGGGTGATCAACGCGCGGTTAGCCGCCCCGTTGCGCTCGGCTTGCATCAGAGTTTTCGACAGAAGCGCCTGCCCGATGCCCTTTGCCTGGGTTTCGGGCCTGACGAAGAGTTGCGACAAGAACCAGAACCGCTCGGTCATCCAGCTGAAGCCGAAGCCAACGATAGTATCGCCACGTTCCGCGACCCAGAGCCCGTCGGCGTCCTCCGCGAGGCAGAATTTCGGAAATGCGATCGGCGGCGGCGCCAGCCACGGCTGCCTGCCATGGCGTACGCGCAACTCGTTGCCCGCCTCCTGGACAACGCGCTCGGCGTCTTCCAAATCTTCGAGCTTTGCAGGCCGATAGGTGATGTCCATTGCGTACGTCCCTTTAGGCTCGCGGCCTTGACCTGAAAAGGCGCTCGTGAGCATGTTAGGGGAATCGTAGCGCCACAATTTGCTTGCAGCGATCTTCTTTTTTTAGAGAGCACCGGAACTTCTTCGTGGCTCCCAATTGATGGTACGGTTTCGCGATGCCGGTGCGTGGGTCTACCTATAGCCGAGGAGCAAGCACATTATGCGCCTGCGCGCTGGGTCCAGCGGCAGCTGGAAGAGACGGGGAAGCCAGTGGCGCTGCGCGCTTCGTCGATGCTGATGCATTTGGAGGCGATCCGCGCCGGCACCGGCCGCGGCGTACTGCCCTGCTATGTCGGCGACGGCCATCCCTTGCTCGAGCCCTGACCGCGGGACGTGCTTGCCGGCGATCGGTAAGGTGCCGCGAGCGGCCGCTCTTGGAGAATTCAATGCCGAGTACTGATCATCCGCGCGGTGTAATCGGTGTTACGCCGCGTGAGCATTAACGCCTTCAGCGCGCGGGGCTGGGCGCCGCTACGTCGATGCTAGGCGATCCACACCGGCCGCCGGCGGAAATCGGACTGAGGGGTCGGGCGGCAGCACCTCGGCCGAGCCGCCGGTGAGGCTCGCGGGGCCCTGGTATTTGCGCAGTTCGAGGCGGGCGATCTGGTTGCGGTGCACCTCGTCGGGGCCGTCGGCCAGCCGCAGCACGCGTGCGGTCGCATAGGCGTAGGCGAGGCCGTAATCGCCGGTGACCCCCGCACCGCCAAAGGCCTGGATCGCCCAGTCGATGACCCGGCAGGCCATGTTGGGGGCGGCGACCTTGATCATCGCGATCTCGGCGCGCGCTTCCTTGTTGCCGTGCGTGTCCATCATCCAGGCGGCCTTCAGGGTCAAGAGCCGCGCCTCTTCGATCATGATGCGCGCCTCGGCAATCCGCTCTTGGGTCACGGTCTGCTCTGAGACGCGCGCGCCGAAGGCGATGCGGCTCGCCGTCCGCCGGCACATCCGTTCGAGTGCCCTCTCGGCGAGCCCGATCAATCGCATGCAATGGTGAATGCGGCCCGGGCCGAGCCGCCCCTGGGCGATCTCGAAACCGCGGCCCTCGCCGAGCAACATGTTCGCCGCCGGCACCCGGGCATTGTCGAACACCACCTCGGCGTGGCCGTGCGGCGCCTCGTCGTAGCCAAAGACCGGCAACATGCGCTTGACGACGACACCCGGATGGGGCAGCGGCACCAGGATCATCGACTGCCGCCGGTAGCGGTCCGGGTTGTCGGGGTCCGACTGCCCCATCACGATCAGCACCTTGCAGCGCGGGTCGAGTGCTCCCGAGGTCCACCATTTGCGGCCGTTGATCACGTACTCCCGACCGTCGCGGCGGATGCGGGTCTCGATGTTGGTGGCGTCGGACGACGCGACTTCGGGCTCGGTCATCGCAAAGGCCGAGCGGATCTCGCCGGCGAGCAACGGCTCGAGCCAACGCAGGCGCTGCTCCGGGGTGCCGTAGCGCACCAAAACCTCCATATTGCCGGTGTCGGGTGCCGAGCAGTTGAAGACCTCGGGCGCCCAGGGCGAGCGGCCCATGATCTCGCAGAGCGGCGCGTATTCGAGGTTGGTCAGCCCGGCGCCGTACTCGCTCTCGGGCAGAAACAGGTTCCAGAGCCCGGCGGCGCGCGCCTTCGCCTTCAGCTCGTCGAGCAGCGGCACCGGCTGCCAGCGGTCGCCCGCGTCGACCTGCGCGAAGAGCTCTTCTTCGTTCGGATAGATCTCCTCGGCCATGAAGGCCTCGACCCGGGCCTGCAACGCCCGGACCTTCTCCGAATGCTCGAACTCCATGGCAGATTCCTCAACAGCAGCCTGTCGCCACTGTCATACCGTTATTCCGGCAAAAGTGGGGGTGAAAGGATGGACGACCGCGCGTACGCTAGAGTGCACTTGAGGGCAAAACAGCCGTCCAACGAGCGGGCCGAGAAGAGGGGTTCACCCCGTTCGCCGTAATTGACGCGCCGGCTCGTAGTCGCGAGACTCCGGGTCCGGCCTAAAAGGGCGAGTACGCACATGCTAAACGCGATCAGGAAATTTTTTTTGGAGAGACGTAAGGATGCTCCTCAGGGGCGGGAGCAGGTCGTCGAGGCCGTCGAGGAGGAGGGCTCAAGCAATCCGACGAGCAACCCCGACCCGCTGCCGCAGTCCGCTGAACCACAATTAGAGGAGCCGTCCGACCCGCCGGTGGGAGGCAGGGTCAAGTGGTTCAATCTGAACAAGAGGTATGGGTTCGTCGAGCTCTCGGACGGATCCGGCGACGCCTTCCTCCATGCGAGCGTGCTCGCTCGAGCCGGGATCAGCGCCGTACAGCCCGGCGAGACGCTTGAGTTGCGGATTGCGCCGGGACAGCGAGGCCCCCAGGTGACCGAAATCATCGGTGTGGACAGCAGCACCGCGACCTCGTTCAAGGCGGGGCCGCGGAATTTTGCAGCGCCCTATGACCGACCCGCCGGCGAGGCGAGCGTCCAGGAGACTGGTACGGTAAAGTGGTACAATGCCGCCAAGGGCTTCGGCTTCATCGTTCGCGATGACGGCGGGAAGGACGTGTTCGTGCACGCCTCCGCGCTCCAGTCCTCGGGTATCACGGGCCTCAACGAGGGGCAGCGGGTCCTTGTCGGTATCGTCGAGGGACGCAAGGGACCGGAAGCCGGCTCGATCCAACTCCTCTGACCGGGCGAGGCGGGCCGGTCGCCGGTCTGGCGGAGGGAGCCCGCCGACCAGCTTCGATTGTGTAACGCGGCCCGGACCTTCTATCGAACTGAGCGGCTGGCACCAACCGGATTTGCGCGGTGTTAATCGTTATCGCACCAGAGTGCACTTCATGTTCCTTATGGACGAAGGCTGCACCGTGAAGACCGCAACCGAGCGCGCCGCCGAGGCAATAGCAGCGGCAGAAATGATGTTTGCCGACGAGATGGGCGCCACCCTCGACCTCACCCCGGCCGCAAAATTGGCGCTGATCGTCAAGATCGCCGCCGCAATCCAGGCCGCCATAGCCGACGAGCGAGCGAGGCTCAGCTGCGCAGGGGTGTTTCCGACGTAGCTCGGTTGACGTCGGCTGGGCCTGCCCCGATCATCGCTCGCCGGGGGCGGTGACGAGGAGTGCGCCTATGGCAGTTTCGTCCGGTTTGGCGATGAGCTGGAACGATTGGCAACAGCACGATGCCGTGTCGCTGGCTGATCTCGTCCACACGAAGAAAGTCACCCCAAAGGAGTTAGCCGCTCAAGCAGCAGAAGCGGTCAGGCAGCTCGATCCTGAAATCGAGGCGGTGCTTGGGCTTTACGAGGATGTACTCGCCGATCCCGACAGGGACGGCCCGAGCAAGGCGGGACGGCTCTACGGTGTCCCGATGCTCCTCAAAGACCTCGGCTCGGGTCTCGCGGGCCGCACCCAGGAAGCGGGCTCGCGCCTGTTCAAGGATCACGTCGTCGAAGCGACGGACCCGCTCATCGTCAACTACCTTCGTGCGGGGCTGGTTCCGATCGGGAGATCGACGACACCGGAATTCGGCATGACCTTCGACACGGCGACCGATTACCTCGGCCGGCTCAAACTGACGCGCAACCCTTGGAACCCGGCGCGAACCCCGGGTGGCTCCTCGGGCGGCTCGGCAGCCGCGGTCGCCGCCGGGATCGTGCCGATCAGCATGTCGTCCGACGGCGGCGGGTCGACCCGTATCCCCGCGGCGTTCTGCGGTCTGGTCGGGCTCAAGGCCACGCGCGGCCGCGTACCGCGGCCGCTGGCCCAGAGCGAATATATCAGCCGGATCAGCATCGACGGCGTCGTCACCCGCACGGTTCGCGACACCGCGGCGGCCTATGACTATCTCTGCCATATTCCCAACGGCGGAAGCTTCATTCCGATGGGGCAACCCGCCGGCTCCTATCTCGCAACGATCGAGCGCGATCCCGGACCGCTGCGGATCGGACTGTCGACCGGCAACTGGGGGCGCGCGACGGCGACCGATCCTGAAGTGGCTGAACGTGTCCGCTCCGTGGCCAACTTGCTCGAGAGCCTCGGCCATCGTATCGAGGAGCTCGACGACCGGTCGATCTGCGATTGGGGAGCGTTGTGGTCCGCCTACGCCACCGGCTGGGTCGGTGGGCGGGCGCAGTTCGCCACGACTGCCAAGGAGAGAGGGATCGACCCCGGACAATTGGAGCAATTTCTCGGTCCGATCGTCTTCCGTCACTATCTTGCCGCCGCACGTCACGACAAATTCGACATCTGGAAAATGATGGCCGACAACAACACCGTCACCAGACAGTTCGGGCAGTTGATGGAACGGTTCGACCTGCTGCTGGTGCCGACGATGGCGATCCGCGTGCCGCAGGCCAATGGGCCTTATTCGCTGTTGCGCGAGGAGGAGCTCGACCCCTGGCTCAACCGTCTCTGCGACGCCTGCCGCTACACGATGCCGGCAAACGAGACCGGTCTCCCAGGCATCTCGGTGCCGGCCGGTCTCGACCGGGATGGGCTGCCGATCGGGGTTCAGCTCTACGGCAATTTCTGCCGCGAGGACCTGCTGCTGCAGGTCACCACGCAGATCGAGCGGGCGCGCCCCGAATGGTTCGGCGCACGCCCGCCGATCCATGTTGCCCGATCGGGTTGAGCACGACCCCGAACCAAAACAAACCCTTTGACGTGGTCGGGGCGTCCGGTCACTTTGGGCTCCGGCACAAACAGGTAATCAGCGAACCCCCCGATGGATCTTCCTGCCAGCGTTGCCGCTCTCGGCGAGCAGCTGGGCGGCACGGGCGAGATTGCGCCCGACCCTGCCCTGTTTCGCGAACCAGACGTCTTCGCCGCCGAGCGCGAACGTATCTTTGCGCGACCGTGGATGGCGGTCGACCACGCGACGCGTCTCGACGAGGACGGCCACTATTTTCGCTGCGATGCCGCCACCCGGTCGGTGATCGTAACGCGCGAGAGCGGCGGTCAGCTCCACGCGCTGCGCAATGTCTGCATCCATGCCGGCTATCCGGTCTGCGATGCAGAAGAGGGCCCCGCGGAGAGGTTGATCTGCCCTTATCATGGCTGGGAATATGCGCTCGACGGCAATTTGTTGGAGCCCGCCTTTGCCTCTCGGGTCGACCGGTCGCGGCTCCGGCTGGCGAGATACCGAGTTTGTGTGCGCGACGGTGTGATCTTCGTCGATCCCTCCAGTGGTCCGGAATTTGATTCACATATCGCCGGTCCCCTTCCCTCCTGGCTCCCCGATGGGAGAGTGGCGAGGCGGGCGCGCTATAGCACGACGTGGAATTGGAAATTCATGCTGCATTTCTTGGGATGTCAGCCGCACCTCTTCTTCGACGACCCAACCGAGCCCGGGGATCACGACACCGACACCTGCTTCGAGTTCGGGCCGCTCAGTCGGATGATGGTCAGATCCGAGCGGACGGTCCTGCTGAATGTCATCCCGCGATTCGCCGAGCGCACCGACCTCCAACTGATCGAGATCGTGGCTGGAGATGCAGCCTCCGCCGCAAAGGATGATGCGGTCGCGGACGGGCTCCGCCGCGCCGGCGAACCCTCGGCTGACGCGCTCGACCATGATTTTTTCGGCTGGTACTGGTCGCTGATGTCGCCTGCGTGATCGAAGAGTTACGGGTAAGCGGAGTCGCCGGCTTAAACCTCAATTGGGCATCGGTCGCTCGCGCGCCGGGCGCGGATGCGGGACCCAGGGGCGGTCGCCGCGGTCTTCGTTCGCGCTTTCGACGGTGATGCCGTCGGCGTCGAGCCACAGCGCCACCGCGCCGCGCCGCCATGAATCGATGCGGTCGATGACCGGCATCATCGAGCGGCAGTGGAACCCGGCCGGAACTTGGCTGATGATCGCGTCAAGGCCGCCGCATTTGAGCGGCAGTGCCGCTTCGCCGGTGACGATTGCGACACGGTGACCGCGCGCCGTGTAGAGACACGACGCGTTGCCGCAGTCGAGACCGCCTTCCCCTCCTGACCCGGCTTCGGGCCAAGCCGCCAGAGCCTCGCCGGTTTCCTCGGCCAATGACGAGAGCGCGATCCTCTCGCCCTTGCCGGCGGTAACGAAATAACGTCCGTCGGTCGCCCGCGCGGCGACAAGGCGCCCGGTATCGGCGATGACGATGTCGGGCGGCCGGATCAGCGCCATGCCGGCGAGCCCGGCGGCGATGGCGACCACACCCCAGCGCCGCCATGCGCCTTGCCAGAGGCACAGCCACAGCCCGCCGAGTGCCACCAGCAGCAGCCCTGCCGCCGGCAGATGCGGCATCGCCCAAACATTGCCGGGCAGGGACGAAACCCGCTCGGCGACCCAGATCGTAACGTCGATCCCCCAACCCATCGGTACCAGCGCCAGACGCTCGAGGCCAAACGGCATCAAGAGACAGGTGACGACTCCCCACGGCAATGTCCAGGTCGCGCTCAATGGCACCGCGATGACATTGGCGAGCGGCGAATAGAGCGCAATATGGTGAAAATGGTAGATCTGGAACGGGTCAGTGCCGATGGTCACAACAAGGGTCGTGACGACGACGGCGCTGCAATAGCCCAATAGTCGACCCGGCAGGGAGCGGCGGTGCAGCAGGCGCGCGAGCCGCGCGCCCAAGGTCTCGTAGACTGCAATCAGCGCCACGACCGCGCCGAACGACATCTGAAAGCTGACGCCGACCAGGCTGGCCGGCTCGAGTGCCAGAACGACCGCCGCGGCAATCGCGCAGATCCGCATCGAGATCCGCAGCCGGTCGATGATGATCGCGGCGAAGACGATGCCGTTCATGACGAAGGCGCGTTCAGTCGGGATCGCCGCACCCGAGATCACCAGATAGCAGGCCAGCACGACGAGCGTGGCGCCGGCCGCGATCTTCTTGATCGGGTAGCGCAGCGCGACCGGCGGGATCAGCGCCAACCCGCCGCGCACGGCAAAGAAGACAAAGGCCCCGACGAGGCCGAGATGCAGCCCGGCGATGGCCAGGAGATGCTGCAAGCCGAACTCGCGGAACGCCTGCTTGACGTCTTCGGCGATCGCGCCGCGCTTGCCGGTGATCAGCGCCGAGGCGACGCCGCCCGTCGAGCCCGGCAGCACGGCGGTGATCCGCTGCGCCATCCCGGCGCGCAATCTCAACAGAGTTTCGCGCCAACCGCCGCCTTCGGCTTCAGAAGATCCGTACTCGGCAGCTCCCGGGGCAGTCAGCCTATGGGCCCGACCATAGCTGTAGCCGACCCCGCCGATCCGAGCGAAATAGGCCTCACGCTGCAGGTCGTGTCCGCCCGGCAAAATCTGGCCGGGTACCGGGTAGAGCATCGCCTTGAGGGTGACGCGGTCGCCCGGACCGAGCCCGTCGCTGTTGTTGGGGATGTGCAGACGTAAATGGCGCGGCTGTTCGCCGGCATCGAGCCCGGGCAGCGGATCGGGCGCGATGATCAGCCGCCAGCCTCTATCCATGGCGTCGATGTCGATAACCCGCCCGGTGACGACGACCGGCCCGAGGCGCCGCTGCAGCATCGGCGCCCCGCGCTCCCAGGCAGTCTCCCCTATCAGAGCAAAGCCGGCGGCGAAGGCGGCGAGCGCCAGCGCGGCTTCGCACAGCGGGCGATGGCGGCGCACCACGAACGCCGACCCTCCGGCGGCGATCGCCGCGGTGAATCCGAGCCATAGCGGAGGCTCGACTTTGAGCGCGAAGTAGAGCCCGATCCCGGCGCCGAAGAAGACCGGCAACCACAGCAGGCGCCGATCGCCCTCGGCGGTAAGGCGATCGGTGAGCGCCGCGACAATCCGTGCGCTCCACGCCGGCACCGTGCCCAAACGCCCTTCGGCGATCGCCGTATCCGCCATCCTCGCCCCACCACTCGCGGTAAACGAGACTAGCGGAGAGAGAGGTTAATTTATAGTCGCATTCATCGCTGATTTGAGCCGTATCCCGGCCAATTTTAGCGTGGTGCGCTACCCGCTCAGGAAATCGTCACGCCGCTATCCACCGGCAGGATCTGGCCGGTGACCATGCGCAACTCGTCGGACGCTAGATAGAGTGCGGCATGAGCGATGTCCTGCGGCTCGATCAGGCCCAGGAGATGCGATTTCGCCAACCGGTCGACAGCCGGGTTGCCGGCCATCAGCCTGATGACCCGCTCCGTCATCGTCGCCGAAGGCGCCAGCGCGTTGACCCGCACGCGCTGCGGCGCGAACTCGACGGCGAGGGAACGCGTCAGCGCGGCGATGCCGCCCTTCGCCGCGGTATAGCAGTCGCGGCCGGCGATGCCCATCAGGGCGAGGTTCGAGCTCATGTTGATGACCGAACCGCCCCCCGCCTTGACGATCTCGGGAATACCATAGCGGCAGCCGAGGAAGGTGCCGAACAGGTCGAGCCGGATCGCGCGCCAGAACTCCTCGATCGGCGCATCGACCACGGAGCCGTCCTGTGGCGTCGATCCCCCGGCGTTGTTGTGCAGGATGTCGAGCGCTCCGAACTGCCGTACTACGGCGTGGATCGCGCTGCGGATGCTCGCCTCGTCGGTGACGTCGGCTCGAATGGCGATCGCCCCGTTGCCGGCGAGACGAGCCGTTTCCTCGCCGGCTGCCGCGTCGATCTCCGCGATAGCGACCCTGGCGCCTTGGCGCGCGAACAGGATCGCGGTCGCGCGGCCGATGCCGGCGCCGCCGCCGGTGATCAGCGCGACCTTGCCGGCCAGCCGTGCCATGCCGCCCCCGCCTGAAGGCCGGTTCAGACCTCCCCCTCCTGCTTCAGCATGCGAATAGCACTGCGCAGCGCCTTCAGCGTGTCCTCCAGCTCGGCTTCGCCATGCGTCGCCGACGTAATACCACCCGGGCTGCCGCTGAAGTCGACTCCGCCCACCATCGTCGCCAGCCGGAATTTGTGCACTAGCCCGACCTGACTCTTGTCGAAGAAGGCGTCCGGCGGCTGCGCGAGCGGATCAAAGCGGGTTGGGACGATCGCAGCATGCTCGGGGTTGGTGAAGATGTGGAAGTTCGAGAACAACCCATAGGCCGCCCACGGCACGTGCTCCTCCTCGAATACCTCGTTGATCCGGCGACGCATCCCCTCGGCGTAACGATTGGCGACCGCACAAGCGTCGGTCGTGCCGACGATTTCGAGTGCCGCGACCCCGGCCGCTGCAGAGAGCGGATTGGCGTTGAACGTGCCCTGATGCGAGATCTTCTCGCGGTCGGACGCCTTGGTGATCTGGAAGTCGAGGAGGTCGAGGATGTCCTTGCGGCCGGCGACGGCACCACCCGGCAACCCGCCCGCGAGGATCTTTGCCAATGTCGTCAGATCGGGTCGGATGCCGTACTCGGCCTGTGCCCCGCCCGGCGAGACCCGGAAGCCGGTGACGACCTCGTCGAAGATCAGCAGCACCCCGTGCTGCCGGGTCAACTCTCGCAGCTCGGTCAGGAATTTGGGGTCGATCGGGAGCTGCGCGCCGTGTGCGCCGGTCGGCTCGAGGATCGCGGCGGCGATATCGTCGTTCGCCTCCAGGATCCGCGCGAGCCCCTCGGCGTCGTTCTGCTCCGCCAACAGCAGACCGCCGGCGACCCCCGAGAGCACGCCGGGTGTCGGGCTGCCGTCGAAATGGCTCGCGTAGCCCGAGGTCATGTGATCGTGCCAGCCGTGGAAGTGATGCTTGAAGCGGATCAGCTTCGACTTGCCGGTGAAGGCGCGGGCGAGGCGGAGCGCCATCAACGTGGCCTCGGTGCCCGAGGAGGTGAAACGCACGCGCTCAGCCGAGGGGACGAGCTTCAGCACCCACTCGGCCCAGGCGATCTCGGTCTCGTGCGAGGCGCCGAAATGGGTGCCGCGGTCGATCTGCTGCTTGACCGCCGCGACGACCTGCGGATGGCCATGGCCGAGCAGCAGGGCGCCATGGCCGCCGAAATAGTCAACGTAGCAATTGCCGTCGACATCCCATTTCCGCGGCCCCTGGGCGCGGGTGATGTAGAGCCCGTAGGGCTCGATATAGCGCGAATCGTGGGTGACGCCGCTCGGGAATAGCCGGCTCGCCTTCTCCGAGGCGGCCGCCGAGCCCGGGGTCGCGGCGCGGTAGGCGGCGATGATCGGAGAATTCGTCGTCAGGGTGTCGGGCATGCCCTCACTCCTCGCTCGGGAAGCGCTCTCGATCACGTTGTAGGCCGCGCGACCTCAAATGAGAAGGGCCGCCCCGGGGGGCGGCCCTTTCACCGAAAACCGGCGGCCTTCGCGGCCGCGAGCCGTTGCCCTCAGGCAAGGACCTCCGTGCGGACGGGGATCCTGGTCACGGCAGCGGAAAACCGCGGTTGGTGGCTAGACACAGGATCACCTCCTTTCAGTTGTTGCGACGAAGGGCGGCAATGTACGGAAAACGGGCCGCCGTCACAAGCGATCTGATTCTCTGTCGCGGCATTCGCGGTTCCGAGCTTTCGCGGTAGACTGGAGAAAAGGCCGCTATCTAGCTGAAAGGAGTGACAATGCGCCGCAGCGAGGAACGGATTCTGACGACCCACACCGGCAGCCTGCCGCGCCCGCCCGAGTTGACCCGGCTCTATGTGCGCCGGGCCCGCGGCGAATCCGTCGATGCCACCGAACTCGAGAACCTCGGGCGGCACGCGTTGCGAGGGGTCGTGCGGCGGCAGGCCGAGGCCGGCATCGACATCGGCAACAACGGCGAGCAGCAGCGCGAGGGCTTTTTTCTTCACATCCGCCACCGCATGAGCGGCTTTGGCGGGTCGTGGCAGCGCCGCACCCGCGCCGACGCCTTGCGCTATCCGGTCTTCAGACAAATGATGGAGCAGCAGCTCGCCGCCCGAGAGGCGGTCAGCAACATGGGGCCGCCCAAGGCGATCGGCGAGATCCGTTATCTCGGCACGGCCGCGGTCGAGGCCGAATGCGCCGACTTCCAGGCCGCACTCGACGAGACCGGCACGCATTTTGTCGAGCCGTTCCTGACGGCACCTTCGCCCGGAATCATCGCCGGAGCGATGAAGAACGAATATTACGACAGCAAGGAAGCCTATCTCGCGGCAATCGGGACCGCACTCCGGGAGGAGTACGAGACGATCGTCCGGCAAGGTTTTCTGTTGCAGCTCGATTGCCCCGATCTCGCCCTCGAACGTCACCTCTCCTACCAGGACCGGCCGCTCGGCGATTTCCTGGGTTTTGTCGAACGCGTCGTCGCGACGATCAACACTGCGCTCGAAAACATCCCGCGCGACCGCGTGCGTCTGCACGTCTGCTGGGGCAATTACGAGGGGCCGCACGATTGCGACGTACCGCTCGCCGAGATCCTGCCGATCATCCGGAAGGCCGATGTCGGCGCCTTCTTCTTCCCCTTTGCCAACCCACGACATGCCCATGAGTATCGCGTTTTCGAAAGGCTGCCGCTGGCCGACGACCAGATCATCATTGCCGGGGTGATCGACAGCCTGACCAACTTTGTCGAGCACCCCGAAGCCGTCGCCGACCGGATCGAGCGGGTGGCCGCCGCGATCGGCGATCCGCACCGGGTCATCGCCGGCACCGATTGCGGTTTCGACACCTCGGCCGGGATGGGCCGGGTCGCCGAGGATGTCGTCTGGGCCAAGCTGAAGGCCCTCGCCGAAGGCGCCCGCCTCGCCTCCGAGCGGCTCGGGATAGGATGAGCGTCCGCCGCTTCCGGCATCCTCTAACGGAGAATTCCCGGATCGCCGCGACGTAACCCGGTCGGCATTGGGTTGAACCGCTACACCTGCGGCGCGCCTCGGTCGGCCGACCGGCCGACCACAATCGTCGATTGAATCGATTATTTCACACCCCGCCATGAGCAGCGAATCTGCAGCAAAACTCTCCTATGGGTTGTAGTATTGGCCCGGCCCGGCGCCGTTCATCCCGGTTGCGGCGCCCGAATGATCTGAGCCTTCGGCCTCGACCAGCTGCAAACGGCGCTCGAAGTCGCTGGTCTCGATCGCCCGGACAAAGGTGTCGACCACCGCCGCGATCGTCGCCGCCTCGGCCGGCGTGATGGCACCACCGGCCAGCGCCGAAGTAACCGCCTTCATCGCGCCGGCGATGCCTGCCCCAGGCTAGAACTGGGGTCGGCAGCGCTCTCGATCGGCGGCAAGACGAACTTCACGATGCGATCGCGGCATGGCGGCAGGATGCGTTCGAGGCAGAGCCGCAGCGCCGTCGGGTCGCCGACGAGCGCCAGCTCGACCGCCCTGCGGGTCAACGCCTCGGCCTCGCCGGCGAGAAATGCCGCGGCGGCGATCGTCGTCTTGTTGCGGCAGCCGACCCGGCGGCCGCCGGGATTGCCCGACTGGCCCTTTTCGAACGGCCGCCCGCGCACCCGCCCCGGCCGTCTCGGTGTAAACCCATCAGTCATCGGCATCTCCTTGGTTGCAACCCGGCGCGCCCTGTGGGCGTCGCGATCGATAGGAGATGCTATTTAAGTCATTTTATATTTGTTGCAATAGCAACATCCCGGGTATTTGTCGAAACCCCGGGTGAGACCCACCCTATGATGGCCGAGTTGGGAACCCGCCCACCCGTAGCGGCGCGAGCGCGGCAAACATCACCCGTTCCGACGAGGCCACGCGAACCTACATCTTGTGGCCGAGTGCGCCGAGTAAAGGCACAGCCGGTCAAGTATT
>CAWCKT010000022.1:0-68958 GCA_963796155.1 uncultured Alphaproteobacteria bacterium
GCCGTCGGTCGCTTGATTGCCGGGATTGGACTGGGTGCGGCGGCGCCGGCATGCTTCTCCTACGTTGCCGAATATTCACCCAAGCGGATGCGCGGGCGGGTCACCGCCTTCATGCAATTCATCGGCGGCGCATGCGTCTGGCCTCTGGGCACACTGTTCGCCCTCAGCTTCAGGGACACGATCGGCTGGCGGGGCGTCTGGGTCGTCATCGGCCTCGGCGGGCTCGTCGTCTTTCTGGTGAGCTTCTGGCTGCCCGAGTCGCCGCGCTGGCTGGTCACCCACGGCCATGGCAGGCGGGCGCTCGATCTCCTCGAACGAATGGGCCTCGGAAGGCCGCCCTCCGCCGACGAGTTCGCCACCGACACGGGCGGCTATATCCGCAGCGATCCGATGGGCGTCGTGTTCCGCCGGTACAGGAAGCGCATCATCGCCGCGATGATCTGCTTTTTCGCGTTCTTCGGCGCCGCACTGGGTCTCGGCGGCTGGCTGCCGAACATCCTGGCGGATCGCGGTTTCACGATCACCAAATCCCTGACCTTCACCTTCGGGATGCAGCTTTCGTTCCCGTTGAGCAGCCTCTTCATGATGTATGCTCTCGAACGCTTCGGCCGGATCAGGACCGCGGTCAGCGCGTTCGTTCTCGCCGTCATCATGTCGATCACGTTTTTCTATTCGCGGTCGGACACGATGGTGCTGGTCGTCGGCTTTTGGATGAACTTCTTCATCCAGCTGGCCGGCAACTCGATGCAGATCTTCACCTCGGAGGTGTTCCCGACCAACGCGCGCGCCTCGGGCTTCGGCTTGGCGCAGAGCGGCGGGCGTGTCGGTGCGGCGCTATCATTTCCGGCGATCGGCCTTCTGAGCACCTACGGGCTCGGCTATGTAATGACCGGCATCGCGGTGATGATGGCGATCGCCGCCGTCGCGGTGACGCAGATCGGCACCGAGACCCGGGGGCGGGCGCTCGACGAGATCGCGCCGCCCGCCGGGTGAGTGCGAGGCGAGCTAACCCCTGAATATCTTCTCGAAACCCTGCCAGCAGGCATCGTAATCCTGTTGCAGGGCCGGGGTCTCGAGCGCGAAGCGGGTCGGCCGGATCACCAGCCGCGTCTCGAACATGAAGGCGAGCGTGTCTTCGATTTTCTGCGGCTTCAGCTCGGCGGCGACCGCGCGCTCGAAAGTGGCTCGGTCGGGGCCGTGGGCCGACATGCAATTGTGCAATGACGCGCCACCCGGGACAAAACCTTCGGCCTTGGCGTCGTAGACGCCCCTCACGAGGCCCATGAACTCGTTCATGTAGTTGCGGTGAAACCAGGGCGGGCGGAAGGTGTGCTCCGCGACGAGCCAGCGCGGCGGGAAGATCACGAAATCGCAATTGGCGGTGCCGGGGGTGTCGGTCGGCGCGGTCAGTACGGTGAAGATCGACGGGTCGGGGTGGTCGAAGCTGACCGTCCCGAGCGTGTTGAAGCGCGCCAGATCGTAGGCGTAGGGGGCGTAGTTGCCGTGCCAGGCGACCACGTCGAGCGGCGAATGGTCGAAATCGGCCGCCCACAGATGGCCTTCGAACTTGGCGACGACCTGGCAGGGTTCGTCGCTCTCTTCGAAGGCGGCGACCGGGCTGCGGAAGTCGCGCGGGTTGGCGAGACCGTTGGCGCCGATCGGCCCGAGCTCGGGCAGCCGGAAGAGCGCGCCGTAATTCTCGCAGACATAGCCCCGTGCGCGGCCATCGGGCAGCCCGACGCGGAATTTGACGCCGCGCGGGACAACGGCGATCTCGCCCGGACCCGCCTCGATCAGACCCAGCTCGGTGGCCAGCAGCAGGCGCCCCAACTGCGGCACGATCAACAGCTCGCCGTCGGCGTCATAGAAGACGCGGCGTTCCATCGACCTCGTCGCGCGGTAGATGTGGATCGCGACACCCGAGCGCCCGCTCGCATCGCCGTTGCCGCCCATGGTCACGAGGCCGTCGATGAAATCGGCGGGCTCATCGGGGAAGGGCAGGGGGTCCCATCTGAGACGGTTCGGCGGAGGTGCGGCCTCGTCGAACGGCGCGCTGCGGATCAGGCCGTTGTCGATCCGCCGGAAGGCGGGGTGCATCGCCGAGGGCCGGATGCGGTAGAGCCAGGACCGCCGGTTATGGCCGCGCGGCGCGGTGAACGGGCGTGCCGGAAATCTGCTCGGTGTAGAGCCCGCGCGGCGGCTTTTGCGGCGCGTTCTGGCCTTCCGGCAGGGTCCCGGGCAACGCCTCGGTGGCGTGCTCGTTGCCAAAGCCGGCCAGGTAGCGGAGCTTTTCTTCCCTCATACTCACTCCCGCGGGATGATCACCTTCTCCTCGACCACGAAGCTCTTGATCCGGCCGATAAACAACGCACCATCGGCGTGCAGCGCCTTGGCTTCGGGCGACGCGTTTGCGCGTTCCATGGCGGCCCGGTCGTCGTACCAGAGCTCGGCGATGCCGTCGATCTCGACATCGGTCGAGGGAATGTCGGGACGCGTCCGCTCCTCGACAATGTGCGACTGCACATAGCGGCGTACCCCAGGTACCGCGTGGGCCAGCGGCGCATGCACCTCGAGCCAATGCTTGACGAAGTCCTCGTGGGTGAGGCCGCTCCTTGCGGGTCAGCAGCCCGACACTCTTGATCATCGGGGTTAGCCCTTTCGTCGCTCGGCGCGCTGGCGCATGCTGCGCCGGGCAACGCCGAGGAGGAAGCATGAACATCGATCTTGCCGGCAAGCGTGCGATCGTCGCCGGCGGCAGCCGCGGGATCGGGCGCGCGATCGCGCTCGCCTTTGCCGAGGCGGGTGCCGGGGTGTCGATCTGCGCCCGCGGCGCCGAGCGGCTTGCCGCCACACGCGAGGAGATCGCCCGGCATGGCGGCACCGCGCATTCCTCCGTCTGCGATCTCGCCGACGAGACGGCGGTCCCCCGCTATATCGAAGACGCCGCAGCCGCACTCGGCGGGATCGACATTCTCGTCAACAACGCCTCCGCCTTCGGCGGCACCGACAACGAGGCCGGATGGGCGTCCAGCGTCTCGGTCGATCTGATGGCGACGGTGCGCGCGATCCGTGCGGCGTTGCCGTACCTCGAAAAATCCGGTTCCGCCGCGATCCTCAACATCTCCTCGATCTCGGGGCTGCGCGCCACGCCTCGCACCCCGCCCTACGCGGCCCTCAAGGCGGCGGTGCTGAATTACACTCTGACCGAAGCTGCGGCACTCGCCCGCAAAGGGATCCGGGTCAACTGCATCGCACCCGGTTCGATCGAGTTTCCCGGCGGCACCTGGGAGCGGGCGAGACTGAACAATCCGGACCTCTATGGCCGGATCCTTCGAAGCATCCCGTTCGGGCGGCTCGGCCGGCCGGAGGAAATAGCGCAGGTCGCACTCTTCCTGTGCTCGCCGCTCGCCGGCTGGGTCACCGGCCAAAACATCGCGGTCGACGGCGGGCAGATGCTCTGAAGAGGAGGATGTCGATGATGCTGGACGAGAAGACCATCCGTTCGCTCGCTGCCCGCATCGAACAGGCGCGCAAGACGCACGAGCTGGTCCGCCCGGTGACGGCGCAATTTCCCGAGGCGACGATCGAGGACGCCTACGCGATCCAGCGCGCCTGGGTGGCACTCAGGCTCGCCGAGGGACACCGGGTGCTGGGCCACAAGATCGGCCTGACCTCGAAGGCGATGCAGTCGCAGTCGAGCGTCAAGGAGCCCGATTACGGCTGCTTGTTGGACGACACGATGTTCGGCGACGGTGCCGAGATCCCAGCGGGGACGTTCACCGCGCCGCGGGTCGAGGTCGAGCTGGCGTTCATCCTGAGCAAGATGCTGCGCGGGCCCGGCTGCACGCTTTTCGATGTCCTGAACGCGACGGATTTCCTCATTCCGTCGATGGAGATCCTCAACTCGCGACTGCACCGGACCGACCCCGAGACCGGCAAGACCCGCACGATCGTCGACAGCATCGCCGACAACGCCGGCAATGCCGGTCTGGTGACCGGCGGACGGCCGTTCAAACCGCACGAGGCCGATCTCAGATGGGTCGCAGCACTGTGTTTCCGGAACGGCCAGATCGAGGAATCGGGCGTGGCGGCGGCCGTCCTCGGCCACCCGGCCAACGGCATCGCCTGGCTCGCCAACAAGCTCGCCCAGCACGATGTCGCCCTCGAGGCGGGCCAGATCCTGCTGAGCGGGTCTTTCATCCGCATTGTCGAGGCGCGCCCCGGCGACACCTTCCACGCCGATTTCGGCCCCTGGGGCTCGGTCTCCTGCCACTTCAACTGACCCAGACTTGGCGCCCCGGCTTTCCCTGCCGGCAGGGAAAAAACGGCTTTCGAGCCCCCGCAAAGCGCCCTCGAAACGACGGAAACATTAGATATAACAGGACTATAGGCCAGCTTCTGCGGAGCTTGCCGGCAGCGGAATTTCGCTGCCGCAAAACGTCACCGGCAGCGGAATAGCAGCGGAATTTGGCGCCCCGGCTGACCCGCAGGCCCGGTCCGGCTCCGCAGGTGGGCAGCGCGGCCTCTTCCCTGGTTGTTTGCATGATAAAGCTCATTTCCATAATTGCTATTATGACACAACACGAGGCAAAGTCAATCGGAAAGACCGAAGAGGACGGCAACAGCACCCTGGGATCGGTCAGACCGGGCCACGGGCCTCGCGGATGGCTTGCCAGACGCGCTCGCTGGTGGCGGGCATGTCGAGCTCTTTCACCCCGAGCGGCTCCAATGCATTCATGATCGCGACCATTACCGCCGGCAATGAGCCGACGCATCCGGCTTCGCCCGCACCCTTGGCCCCCAGCGGGTTGGTCTTGGTCGGGACCGGGTTTTCGTGGATATCGATGTCGCACATCACATCGGCTCGCGGCATCGCATAGTCCATGAAGCTGGCAGAGAGCAATTGCCCGGAGTGGCGATCGTAGGCGACCTGCTCCATCAGCACCTGCCCGATGCCCTGGGCGAGCCCGCCATGCACTTGTCCCTTGAGGGTCAGCGGATTGATTACGGTGCCGACATCGTCGACGACGACGTAACCGACGAGCCTGACCTCGCCGGTCTCGGGATCGACTTCCACCTCGCAGACGTGGCAGCCATTGGGAAAGGTCGCGCGTTCGGGTGCAAAGGTCGCGTTTTCGTAAAATCCCGGCTCCATCCCCGACGGCAGGCGCGCCGGTTGGAATGAGGCCCTTGCCACTTGCGTCAGCGAGACATCACGATCGGTGCCGACGACCGTGAACTTGCCGTTCGCGAATTCGACATCCGCGTCGGCTGCTTCGAGCAAATGGGCGGCGAGCCGTTTACCTTTATCGATCACTTTCCCGGCGGCAAGGGTCAGAGCCGAGCCGCCGACCACCATCGAGCGGGAGCCGTTCGAGCCCATGCCGAAAGCCACGCGGTCGGTGTCGCCGTCGATATATTGGATGTCGTTGGGGTCGAGACCGAGCCGCTCGCAAAGAATCTGCTTGAACGCCGTCTCATGGCCCTGCCCGTGCGCCTTGGTCCCCATCAGCAGCATCGCAGTGCCGCTCGGGTTGAAGCGGATCTCGGCATATTCCGGAACGGGGCCCGCGGCGGCCTCCACCGCGTTGGCGAGACCGATGCCCCGCAACACGCCTTGCTTCCTCGAGGCCTCGCGCCGTGCCGCAAAGCCCGCATGATCGGCCGCGGCGAGTGCAGTCTCCATGTTCTTGGCGAACTCGCCGCAATCGTAATTGGGGCCGAGTGCGGTCTGGTAGGGCATCGCGGCAGGCGAAATGATGTTTCGCCGTCGGAGCTCGATCGGATCGAGGTTCAGCTCCCGGGCGGCGGCCTCGATCGCGCGCTCGATCAGATAGATGGCCTCGGGCCGACCGGCGCCGCGATAGGGTGCGGTCGGACTGGTGTTCGACAGCACCGCATCGATGCTGACATAGGCAGCCGGAATGTCATAAACGCCGACCACCGTGCCGATCATCCCGAAGGGGGTGAGCAGCTGGCGATCGGACGCGATATAGGCGCCGACATTGGCGATCATGTGCAGGCGCAACGCCAGGATCTTGGCGTTGTCGTCAAAGGCGAGCTCGATCTCGCCGATATTGTCGCGCCCGTGCTCGTCGGCGAGGATCACCTCGGAGCGCTCGCAACTCCATTTGACCGGGCGGCCGAGCTTTTTTGCCGCCCATAAAGTCAGGCGGTGCTCGACATATTGCCATCCCTTGGCGCCAAAGCCGCCGCCGACATCGTGGCAGACCACCCGGACTTTGCTTTCCGGCACCTTGAAGACCATGTTGGCCAGCATGTTGCGGACACGGTGGGGATAGTTGACGTCGGCGTAGAGGGTGTAGCGGTCCTCCCCGGCATCGTAGGCGCCGATGGCGCCGCGCGGCTCCATGTACTGGGCATGCACCCGGCTGATCACGTAACGGCGGCGGACAATGTGCCGGGCGCGGGCGAAGGCGGCTTCGGTCTTGGCCTTGTCGCCGCGTTCGTAGGTGTGGGAGATGTTGTCGGGGTTCTCGTCCCAGACCCGCGCCGCGCCGGGCAGCGCCGCCTCGGCGGTCGAGGTGACCGAGGGCAGCGGTTCGTAGTCGATCTCGACCAGCTCGGCGGCGTCCTTCGCCTGCGCCAATGACTCGGCGATGATCATCGCGACCGGGTCGCCGACATAGCGCGCGCGATCGACGACCAGCGCCGGGCGTTGCGGCGCGAACATCGGCGATCCGTCGGCCTTCTTGCGCGGCATCACTGCCTTCGGCATGGCGAGCCCGTCGGCCGCGTAATCCGCACCCGTATAGACCGCGTGCACGCCCGGCGCGGCTGCGGCTGCGGACGTCTCGATCGCCCTGATCGCGGCATGCGCGTGCGGCGATCGCAGAAACACCGCATGGAGCTGCCCGGGCAGGTTGGCGTCGTCCTGATATCGGCCTTTGCCCTTGAGCAGCCTCGCGTCTTCGAGCCGGGTCACCGGCTGGCCGACACCGAACTTGATCATGACGAGACTCCTGGATGCGCGATCGGCAAAATCGTAGTCTGCCCGAGGTCGGGAGGATCGATGATGTTCTTGCGCAACTGCTGGTATGTCGCAGGTTGGAGCCACCATATCGCCGCCGACAGCCTCGTGTCGCGCACGATGTTGGGCGAGCCGATCGTGCTCTACCGCAAGGCTGACGGCGGTGTGGTGGCGCTCGAAGACCGTTGCTGCCACCGGCTGGCACCGCTGTCCCGCGGGCGCATCGAGGGCGACGATCTGCGCTGCATGTATCACGGGCTGAAATTCGCGCCTTCCGGCAAATGCGTCGACGTTCCGGGCCAAGATTTCGTCCCGAGCACCGCCATGGTCCGCAGCTACCCGGCCGTCGAACGGGATTGCTGGGTGTGGCTGTGGACGGGCGATCCCGCGCTCGCCGACCCGGCGCTGATCCCGGCCGCTCTCGGACACGATGATCCCGACTGGTTCATGCAAACAGGCCAGCTCGCGTACGAGGCCAATTACGAGCTGATCAACGACAATCTCCTCGATCTGACCCACCTCAGCTATGTGCACGAGAAGACCCTCGGCCGGAACAGCATGAGCTGGGGCGAAAGCCGCCCGAAGATCACGCCGATCGAGCGCGGCCTGCGCATCGCACGCTGGGTCGTCGACAACCCGGCGCCGGGCTATCTGGGCCTGCCCCCCGAGGCCCGCACGGATATGTGGGCCTCCTACGATTACCTGGTTCCGGGCGTTTTCCTGCTCGCCACGCAATCCCACCCGCCGGGCACCGCCGCGGCGTGCAAGATGGCAGCGCCCACGTCCGAGCCGATGTGGCGATCGCTGACCTCGCAGGCGGTGACACCGATCTCCGAGCGGCAGACGGTCTATTACTACTCCGGCTGTCTCAGCCGCGGTTATGCGACCGAGGAGCAGTCGAAGCAGCAGATCGCCGTTTTCGAACGAGCATTCGCCGAGGACAAGGCGATGATCGAAGCCCAGCAACGGGTCGTCGAGCGGACCCCCGAGCGCCGGATGATGGTTCTTGCCACCGACGGTGCGCTCAACCAGTTCCGCCGGCTGATGGCGGGATTGATCGAGGCGGAGCAACAGCCACCGTTGCGGCCGGCCGAACGCCGATTTGCCTGATTTGCCCTCGCCTCCCGCTTACCTAGTGGTAAAAATCAGACGGATGGTGCCCTCCGGATCAGGGGGTCAGAGGCCGCTTCTCGACCCATTTGCGACCTTCAGGACCGTGTTGCCGGGCGAGTTGCTCCACCGGAAAGCGGACGATCCGGTCCCGTGCGACCGGGCGGCAACGATGTGCACATCGAGCTAGGACTCCCATTGCCCGTGCGGGAGCTGCGCCTTGCTGCTGCGAGCGCGTTGAGCAAGGAGCGCCGGTTTCCCTCAAGCTCACTCGCGGATTCGGGCTGCTAAGTCGGCAAGGGAGTTGGAGACCACCAGGCAATCACCCCGGCGAGGTTGGTGTCCGCCATCCGGTGCGAGGTTTACGAACCTCTGGTCGGGTCAAGCTTCCAAGCCGCCCTTAATTGCGCACTCCCTTTCAGCACTCCGCTCATATCTAGTTCATCGGACACAGGGTTTAGCCAGTATATATCTCCCAGATCGCGCACGTTCTTGCTCATCAGCGAATAAATCGTTCGCGCACGGTTATCTATAGATAGAATAATCTGATCCCCATTTAACGCGCCCTCGATAAGTAAAAAATCCTTCTCCACAGCGTCGCGTTGACCTTGATCGATTCCTTCGAAGGACTCAACTGCTTTTCTTAAGCTCGTACAGTCTCTACCTTGAGGGTTCTCTATCTTTCGGCGTGAATACATCTGTGTTCGCCATATTTGTGAAAACCTCGACTGATGGGAGTTCCATTCTTCTTTAATTTCATTGGATAATATAGCCCGATGGCATATTACCAAAATGTCCAGAAGTAGTTGGCGCGAGCGGGTGGAAGTCGGATGCGTCGCGCCGATTGATCCTGCGGCACGCAAGATCGATGCGTCGACAACCAGTCGCCACGAAGGAGTTGGCATTCCCGTTTTTCACGCAATATTTCTTTTCACAGCCGTCCGTCGGTCTACCGAATCCATATACCTTGCCTGCAACTCTAGTTCGATTGATCCAAAATCTGAGGGCCACTCGCCGTAACTACCATCTTCTCTCAGGACTGCTTCGGTCGCTCGGGTTGCGCCGGTGGCGGGATCACGAGTAAACCAATTCATCGATACCTTGTTGGGGTCCAGTTTGCCTTCGGCAATAAGATCTTGAACGGCGAGCACTAGTAGGCTGCTATGAGTTTCTACTATTATATTCGCTCCCCTATTAACGGCATCCAAAAGAAGATTAGCCAGGCCAACTTGAGCTTTAGGGTGCAGATGAATCTCGGGCTGTTCGATGAATACAAATTGACCCGAGGACGCGGCGATGAGTGCTACAAGTACGGGTAATGTTTGAGAGACCCCGAAACCAACGTCTGCGATGCTGATTGTATCTCGCGCACCGCCGCGAACGGGCGCGGGAAGGCGACCTATTATAATTTCTACACGCGTGTCATCGATTGGGCGAGTCTGCACTTTCCACGTCAAGCCAAGGTCTCTAAGGTTTCCTGCTAATGTTCGCAGCTTGTTGTCGTGTGTGCTTTGCCAACGATGAATAATACTAGCAACGTATTCCGAAAAATTTCCAGGATACTCCGATCCGACCGCAGTAATGCGATAATTCCTCTCAGGGTTTCCGCGTAAACCTGGCAGGTGAATCAACCGCGTGGCGGCTTGAAGAAAGGAGTGCGCTGGCGCTTCGGCAAGTCCAAACGCTATTTTTTCTCCGGAAGTTGGTTCTAGCGCGGCGACTAACATCGCGCGGTCTCGCCTTACCACAAACTCCACCTTTTCATCAGGTCGAAAATGTGCCAGAAGTTCCTTATCCACTCCTACAGCTTCGGCGCTTAGTCGATCGTTTTCTCGCCAACATTGGGGTTCGTTTCCCTCAGTTGTAAACTCCATCCGATCAATCGTAACGCCCCTTTCACTTGCTTTTTGATAATACATTGTGACGTAGGAATCTTCCGATGATAATTTAACAAAAAACTCGTTAGCCCGACCCGCAGGAGAATGAGAAAAAAATTGGTCAGCATTGGTGAATTGTACTAGGGGGCCGTCTATGGCCAGACCACCCGGGTCAAAAGGGCGTTCCATAGTCTGCTTTAGAAGCAGCAGTGGCTGAATTACCGTACTTTTCCCAGCGCTGTTTTGGCCCGCCAAGACCGTTAGGGGCCTGAGCCGTACAGCTACTGGCTGGATAGCAGACTTAAATCCGCCCACTTCAATTCCGTTTAGTCGGAAGCGGCGACCTCTGCGCAGCGTGATGGAAATAGCTTTGACTCCCGTTGGCTATCAACGGTCAACCCGTTCTGCCGGGGCCGGCCAAATCATAATGTTTCGGGGCCATTTCTGACCCCTAGAGCCTCACGATAAGGTCAGAGAGTCGGCTTCGTCCAGTCACTTGTCGCAACGCAAGCTGGCTTAACGGCAGCATGCCTTCAGCCGGGCGAGCGTGCTAACCTCGTCTTTCGCGATCAACCGGTTCTAACCCCGCTATATCGGGTGCCAAGATCGCGGCGAGGTAGCGCTCCACCAAATGACGGGCACGCTTGGCTCCTCCCTATCGGAGTATAGCGAGACGCGCGCCCACTGCGCGACCCTGCAGGTGGGTTGAGACATCCTCCGCCCTCCGGCTTGAAAGCAGCCTGACTGAAATAGGAGCAACTACAGGCGTCGTGGCTTCAGCGGTAAATGACCGCTCTCAAAGTGCGGGCATCGCCGGCCGGGTAAATCTGGAACGGTAGAAATCCACCCAATCCGGCCTATTAGCCTTGGATATCATCTGTCAGATTTGATCCACTGGGAGGCTGAGGAGGGTTGTTGCCGTACCTCTTGCCGCATCGGGCTACGTCATCGTCAGCACCATGCGGAAGCGCGCGTCGCCCCGCATCATCCGCGCGTAGGCCTCCGGGGCGCGCGCGAGCGGCATTGTCTCGATCATTGGACGTACGCCCGAAAGCACGCTAAAGGCGAGTGTGTCCTCCGCATCAATCGCCGTGCCGGCGGCGTGACCCACGACGCTGCGGCTCGCGCCAATCAGCTGCAGCGACGAGACCTGGATCGGCTCAGCATCGACACCTATTACGACAAGCCGGCCGCGCACCGCGAGCCCGTCGATCACCGGCGTCATCGCTTTGGCGCTGGCGACGGTTGCCAGCACGGCCCGTGCGCCGCCAAGCCGGTTGAGTGCCGCCGCCACGTCTTCGGTTGCGCTATCTATGAAGTGGTGCGCGCCGAGCTTACGGGAGAGCGCCTCCTTGTCGGCGCCGCGGGCGATCGCGACGGTGCGGAAGCCAAGCTTGTTGGCGAACTGCACCCCGAGATGGCCGAGACCGCCGATACCCAGGATGGCGACCACGTCGCCCGGCATCGCGCCGCTGTGGCGCAGCGCATCGAAGGTCGTGACCCCGGCGCAGAGCAGCGGGGCGGCTTCGGCGGCGCCAAACTCGTCGGGGATCGCAGCGAGCGCGTTGGCGGGGGCCACCATCGCCTCGGCGTAGCCGCCGTCATATGAGATGCCGGGTATGCGCAGGTTGCGGCAGTCGATCAGCCAGCCACGCCGGCACGGCTCGCAGTGACCGCAATGCCCTCCGAACCAGCCGACGCCGACGCGCTGCCCAGCGCGCCAGTCCACTACGCCGGCGCCAACCGCGTCGATCACGCCGGCGACCTCGTGCCCAGGGATGCGAGGGAAGGAGAGGTTGGGCCACTGCCCTTCGACCGTGAAACTGTCGCTGTGGCAGACACCGCAGACCTCGACCCGGACGCGGACCTCGCCCCGCGCCGGCTCGGGTAGGTCGCGCTCGACGAGCTCGAGCGGGCCGCCAGCCCGCACCACCTGCACCGCCCGCATCTTTGCCATTGCCGCCTCCCGGGATTGAATGGCCGTGCAGAATGCCCGTGGGGTCTGCTTCCGCAAACCAGAAAATGGACCTGAGAACATTTCGAGAACACGTTGCAAACCAGCCGACCGACTTCGCCGGATGTGACGGCGCCAGGATGTCGCCTGAAATCGCGATGCTTAATCGAAATTGAAGATCGCCGGCGCTGCGTCCACGTCTTCGGTCGAATTCAGGGCCCGTGGCCGTCGCCGTCGGAGGACAACGATGAGGGAAGAACCCAAAGAATACTCGCTCGCCGAGCTGCTCGACCATCCGGGGCTCGGCTTGGTCATGGCGAGCGTCGGGATCGAGCGGCGGTGTCTGGAACTCATGCTCGATCAGTGCCGCCGCGAGCGCCGTTGCGCCGCCGAGACCCAAGCCGACGAGCCGCTCGTTGCTTCAGCGCATGCGCTCGGATGAAGAGAACGGACGGTGGCAGGGATAAAAGTAGGGGCCAAAGCGTATAAGTAATATCAGCGGCCGTAGCGGTCGCGGCAAATGTGGAGGTAAGCCATGTCCGTTCTCACAAGGAACCCTTGGCTCAAGCATCTCGCTGTGGTCTTGGTTACCGTGGCGAGTCTTGGCGCCGTTTCCTTGCAGTCGACGCCTGCCGAAGCAAGAGTTTTTGTCGGCATCGGTATTCCATTTCCCGGGTGGGGATATTATGCGCCGGCGCCCTACTATCCCTATGGTTATTACGGGTACCCGGTCTACGGATATGGATATCGCCCGGGCTTTTTCATCGGCGGCGCATTCGGCCCGCACCATCACTACTATCACCATTGGCGGTGACGCGCGGCCGCCAGTCGGAAGCCAAAGCCGCCCGGCCTCTGGCCGGGCTTTTTTTTAACGGCATCATTCCCGCCTCGCCGCTGACCAAGACCGCGATCTTCGCGGTGCTCAGCTGCTGACGGTCCCGTCGGGATCCCAAGGAGAACCCAACTTCCTTCGCGGGGGGGAACCTAGTGTTCAGAACCAGACAGACGATTTACATTATCGTCATGGCCGGGCATGTCCCGGCCATCTACGCCTTTGCCTCGCGCCGCAGCGCCGGTCGCGGATGCGTGGATGCCCGGATCAAGTCCGGGCATGACGGGTTGGTCGGCATCATGCATCATCTGAATGAGCCAGAGCACTAGCTTGCGCGAAATTAACTTGCATGATGATAGCTGGTCCCCATATAGCTTGCAATATGCAAGTCACTAGGGGCGCGAACCCATGCGGCGCAAGAGCTTCGGCAACATGCAATGCCCGATCGCCCGCAGCCTGGAGCGGGTCGGAGAGTGGTGGAGCATCCTCATTCTGCGCGATGCGTCTCTCGGCCTGGCGCGGTTCGACGAGTTTCAGGAGAGCCTGGGGATTGCGCCCAACATCCTGACGAGGCGGCTCAAGGCCTTGGTCGAAGCGGGTCTGCTCGAACGCCGACGCTATAGCGAAAGACCGCCGCGCGACGAATACCTGCTCACCAAAGCCGGACGGGATTTTCGGCCGGTGCTGTGGGCGCTGCTCGCCTGGGGCAACAAGCATTTCGCTCCCGAAGGGGCCAGTGTGGTGGTCGTCGACAGCAAGTCCGGTGCAGAAGCCGATCCGGTGCTGGTGGACGGCAAGAGTGGGCGACCGCTCGTTCCTCCCGATTTCCGTTCGGCAGCCGGACCCGCCGCCGATGCGCGTACCAGACAGCGCCATCCGACCGCCGGCCAGCGATCCTAGCTTCGGGACCGGGCAAAAGCTTTTGACGATGAAGGCGGTGATGGAAACCATCGCACTGGAACGAGTGGCGACTTCCGCGCCGGTGAAAAGCCGGCTGCATTTCGGCCGCAAGCGTCTGACCATCGCCGGCCTCGCCCTCGTCGTCATCTTGGGCGGCATCGGATACGGCCGATACTGGTGGAACGTCGGCCGCTTTATCGAGAGCACCGACGACGCCTATGCCGGCGGCAACACCACCCCGGTCTCGCCGCATGTCGCGGGCTTTGTTGCGGAAATCCCGGTGGACGACAATCAGTATGTGCACGCCGGGCAATTGCTTATCCGCCTCGACGCGCGCGATTTCCAGGCGGCCCTCGATCACGCCCGGGCAATTGCCGATCAGCGACAGGCGGCGCTCGCCGGGCTCCAGGCGAAATTCGTGCTGCAGCAGACGATGATCAACAAGGCTGAGGCCGATCTCTCCGCAAAGGCTGCCCGCGCAACGTTTGCCGGCGCGGATGCTGTCCGCTATCGCGACCTGGCTTTGACCACCTTCGGTACGCGGCAGAACGCCGAGCGGGCGACTGCAGTCGACCAGGAGGCTCAGTCAGACATCAAATCCGCCCAAGCCGGCCTCGCTGCTGCGCGGCAGCAGCTGAGCGTGCTCGATGCGGAAATTGCCGCAGCCCGCGCCGACGTCGCCCAAGCCAAGGCGGATCTGGAAACCGCCCGCCTCAATCTCGGCTACACCGAGATCCGCTCGCCGATCGACGGCTTTGTCGGCAACCGCGCCGCGCAGGTCGGTGCCTACGTCGCGAACGGCGCGTACTTGCTGAGCGTCATTCCGGCGCAAGGGCTCTGGGTCGACGCCAATTTCAAGGAAGACCAGTTGGCGCATATGCGGCCGGGGCAACCGGCGACGGTGGTCGCCGACGTCCTGCCGGGGAAAATTTTCCAGGGCCACGTCGAGAGCCTGGCGCCGGGCACCGGGGCGGTTTTCAGCGTGATCCCGCCGGAAAACGCCACCGGCAACTTCACGAAGATCGTGCAGCGGGTGCCGGTCCGCATTGCGCTCGACGACGCGCGGCTCGGCGAGCTGCGGCCGGGCCTCTCGACGACGGTCAGCATCGATACGAAGCCCGGCGCGCAATCCGGGGAGTGACGGCGATGCCCGACACCAGGTCCTGGCTCAAAAGCCTGCTGCCGTTCGTGGTGATGTGCTTTGGCGGCTTCATGGCGCTGCTCGACATCCAGATCGTTGCCTCCTCGCTGCAGTACATCGGCGGCGGGCTGTCGGCAGCGCAGGACGAGATCAGCTGGGTGCAGACCGCCTATCTGATCGCCGAGATCGTCGTGATCCCGCTCAGCGGCTGGCTGACGCGGGTGTTCTCCACGGGCTGGCTGTTCGCCGCCTCGGCCGCCGGCTTCACCGCCACCAGCCTGTTGTGCGCGCTGGCCTGGAATATCGAGAGCATGATCCTATTCCGGGCGCTGCAAGGCATGCTCGGCGCCTCGATGATCCCGACCATGTTCACCTCGTCATTCCATTTCTTCCAGGGGCAGCGCCGGGTCTATTCCGCTGCGGTGGTCGGCACGATCGCGTCGATCGCCCCGGTGCTCGGCCCCGTCATCGGCGGCTGGATCACCGACAACTGGAACTGGCACTGGCTCTTCTACGTCAATCTGCTGCCGGGCATTGTCGTGGCCATACTCAGCGCGCTGCTGGTCAGGATCGACGAGCCGGATTGGAAGCTCTTGAAGGACGCCGACTATCCCGGCATCGTGCTGATGGCGGTCGGCCTCGGCACGCTCGAATACGTGCTGGAAGAGGGGTCGCGCTGGAACTGGTTCGACGATGCGACGATCCGCAACTGCGCCTGGGTCGCCGGCGTCTCGGGCGTCCTGTTCGTGGTCCGCAGCCTGACCTTCGCGCGCCCGGTCGTCGATCTGCGGGCGCTGAAGAACCGCAATTTCGCGGTCGGCTGCTTTCTGTCTTTCGTGACCGGCATCGGCATCTTCTCGACGATCTACCTGACGCCGCTGTTCCTCGGCTATGTCCGCGGGTTCAGCGCCTGGCAGACCGGGCTCGCGATCTTTTCGACGGGAGTGGCCTCGCTCGCCGGCGTGCCCGTCTACATCATGCTCGCAAAGAAGTTCGACACGCGCTGGCTGATGATGTTCGGGCTGGCGCTCTTTGGCATTTCGATGTGGGCCTTCAGCTACATCACCAGCGACTGGAGCGGCGGCGAGCTGCTGGTGCCGCAGATCCTACGCGGCTTCCCGCAGGTGTTTGCGGTCGCCCCGGCGGTGACCCTGGGTCTCGGCAGCCTGTCGCCCGAGCGCCTCAAATATGCGAGCGGCCTTTTCAACATGATGCGCAATCTCGGCGGTGCTGTCGGCATCGCGGTGTGCGGCGCGATCCTCAACGCCCGGACCAATTTCCATTTCAATATGATCGCCTATCACCTGACGCCGGCGAACGGTCCGATGGACCGCCTGATCGCCGGCCTCACCCAGCGCTATGGCGCGATCCCGGGGAGCCTTGATGCGGGCCACGTCGCCGCGCTGAAGCAACTCTGGCTGCTCGCCTACCGCGAAGCCTCGACGCTCGCCTACGCCGACGCATTCCGCGCGATCATGCTCGCCTTCATCGCCGCCACCTTGCTGGTTCCGCTGCTGCGCCAGGTCGTGCCGACAAAGGCGCCGGCCGCCGACGCCCACTGACCGCATCGGATGGGCGGCATCGTCTTTTATCCACGCTACAAGCCGGCGACGAAGAGGTCGCTCTGAAAGCGCTGCTCGATGACAAGCGCACCGATCAGCACCTTTGGTGAATGCGCCATTTTTCCAGGCCTCGTCCTCCTGGGAGAATTCGTCACCCCGGGAGGATGTCAGCACCGTCACGTTGCTCGACGACATCAGTAAACGCAACTTGTCGGCGTCTGTCGCCAAGCTTGAGCCGTCGCCCGCGACCGCACCGGAGTGGCAGGCGTCGAGCAGCACCAGGACCCGGCCGTGTTCGGCCAGCTTTTTGACCTCGGCCTGGAACTCATTAGGTTAGCGGCAAGTCCACCAGAGCAACTGTGAACTACCTCACATTCCCGACAATGCTCCCGAACAAGCTTCGGGCGACGCGCAGAGATGAGCGAACTGCACGACGAGCGGCATGTAGAATACCGGAACCGTCATCGATAACGGCATCAGCCGGGCGTCGTCGGTGACCAGGAGGTCGACCTTGCGCGGCGCACTGTCCGGGTCGCCGTCGTCGCTGGTCTCGCCTTTGAACCCGGCGATCGGGCGCAGGGTCAGCTCGACCCGAAGGGTGCCCTCGCGCGCGTCCTTTTTCGGCAGGATGCGGCCGAGGATGTCGAAGCGCCGAGCGCCGTCATAGACCGGGATCGCAAAGGAACCGTCGGCGGCGCGCCGCGCCGCGCGCAACGCACCGCGGATGCGCTCGAG
Source organism: uncultured Alphaproteobacteria bacterium (assembly GCA_963796155.1). Lineage (GTDB taxonomy): Bacteria > Pseudomonadota > Alphaproteobacteria > ATCC43930 > CGMCC-115725 > AP-15. Next base: position 17,103 of record CAWCKT010000022.1, read on the forward strand.
CGCCGTCATCGGATCGACCGCATTGCTGCGAAATTTCTCGGCGAGCGGCGGCTTGCGGCTGGTGTCGTCCGGGCCGCGCTCGGCGATCACCGCACCATCACGGGGGACAAAACGCATGCTGATGCGGCTGTTGCGGCGTTTGCGCAGATCGTAGGTGGCATCGTAATGGGCGGGCTCGGCGGGCCGGTCGTCGGCGAGGCGACCCTCGGCCAGAGCCGTTCCACGAAATCGCGTGACGAGGGCCGGCAGGCCCATGGTCCGGATCTCGATTTCGTCGTGATACGCGGCGTCGGCGTCGCGCAGCCGGAGGCGGATCTCGGCCGCGGGAAGGCCCGCCCAGTAAGCGGCGTAGACCGCTACGATATCGTCGGCGCGGGCGCTCGCTGCGATCGACAGCAAGGCGCCGGCGAGCAGGCCGCCGAGCCGGTACCGGTGCGGTGATGCTGTGCGGCGGTCGATCGGCACGCCGGCGGAACCCGGCCGTCAGTTTGCAGCGGGGAAATAATGCCAGCTCGCCCCGTCCCAGATGATCCTCTCGCCGCTCGGAAAGTGCAGTTCGATGGCGCCGGTCTTCGAACGGGTGCGTCGTACCTTCCCGGCCGCTTCCAAATACTCGGCCTCCCAGCGGTCGGTCAGCGCGAGCCCGATGCGGCCGGGGCTGAGCCCGTCCCGCTGCAGCGCAATCGCATCGTCGAGCAGTTCGCGCACAATGCTCATCTCGATATCCCCTGGCATATTCCCCGGGCTGCGGCTAAGGGGCGAGCTCGGCGACGGTGTCGTCGGGTAACCGGCCTTGCGCGCGGTATTGTCCGATTTTCTCCATCAACGGAGCGTCCGATACGGCGTAGAGCACCGCGTCGGTCTCACCCCTATTGATGTGGCGCCGCCAAGTGAAGCTCGGCACGACGAAGATATCGTTGGTCTGCCAATCGAGGCTCCTTCCGGCGATCTCGGTAACGCCCCGCCCTTCCATCGCGACGTAAAGGGTACCGGCGGTTTCCCGCTTGAAGCGCGTCGCCTCGCCCGGTCTGAGGAGCTGCGCCCGGTAGTCGAGGGTGGGAAAGACCGAAGCTCCCGTCGCCGGGTTGACGAACCTCAGGCTGACGGCTTCGTAGGGGTCGCCCTCCTCCTGCCGCAGCTCGGCGAGCGCCTTCCTGACATCGGCGCCGCGGTAGTGGAAGAGCGGCGACGTGCCTTGCCCGAAGCCGCGGCGGTGCGGGACAAAACCCGGTACCATACCGCCCTGCCGGTAGAGCTTGTGCGAGTACGAGCCGGGGAGGGTCACCGGCTGGGCCCGGGAGTTGCCTTGCGTTTCCCCGGGGAACGCCTCGTCGAGCCAGACGCAGTCGAGAAACTCCATCAGCGGGAAATCGAGGACATCGATCCATACGACCGGCTCGGAGCCGTCGTTGCCGTGGTCGTGCCACGTGCCATTCGGGGTCAGGATCAAGTCGCCGCGCGCCGCCTCGCACCGCTCCCCTTCGATCGTGGTGTAGCCGCCGCTCTCCGACAGGATCGTCCGGCTGGCATTGGGGGTGTGGATGTGGACCGGCGCGACATCGCCGGGGTTGTAGATCGACACGGCGCACCGCATCGTGCTGGTGACCTGCAATCGCCCGCCGAGCCCCGGATTGGTCAGCAGAAACTGCTGGCGCTCGGCGAATTCGATCGGCGAAACGTCAGCACCCCGCGCAATCTCGGCAATGCGGTCGAGATAGGGTGCGATCTCCGCCCAGCGCCAGCGATGGGCGACGGGTTTCAGCTGGGCGGCACCGACGCGCCCCGGGGCCAGCCGCCCGCTGACGTCCATCGCCGTTTCGCGAAACCACGGCCGCTGAGCCGGCGCGTTGGCCTGCGTGCGCAGCCAGATATGAAGCTCGCCCGCCTCCGCATTGAGCCGCTCCATGGCCTCCTTGGCATCGACCATCCTTGCCTTCCTGTAGTCACGAGAGTTCGAGGGCGCGCGCATAGAGCCTGAGGTCCGCGACGAGGCCATCGTCGCGCTCGATCCCGTAATCGGTCCGGCCCGCAGCCGCCTTTTCGAGGACCATCAGCACCGCCGGATCCTCGGTCTCGAAGACGCGCAGATTGCGCCCGTCGGACGCGAGTTCGGCGAGCTTCGCCTTGATCGGCAATACCGGCAGCCGCTCGGCAATATCGATCAGCTCGATCAATCCCTCGACGGTGATCCCCGCCTCTTCGATCTGCCGGCGGATCTCGCCGGCAGCAGCCGTTTCAGCCTGCCGCTCGGCCGCGCGCTGGCGCGCTCGCTCCTCGGCCTGCCGGCGGTACTCGGCGTAATGCGGCTCGATCCGCTTCAGAAAAGTTGCGGCCGGAAGGCTGCTGGTGTCAATCCAGCTCTTCGATCTCGTCCAGGTCGTGGCGAGCCACCGGCGAATCCCGGGATCGCGGATCTCCTTGAGCCGGTCGGACCGCAACGCGGCGGCCCAGCGGATCTGTGTCGGCGGGCCGGTCAGCGCCGCCCAGCCGGCCTCTTCATCCGGCGGCGGCGGTTCAGCGGCTTCGGTAGGCTTGGTCTCGGCGGGGCCTCCCGCTGCGTGCCGCAGCTTCGCCTGTTCGAATTGCCGGCGGTATTCCTCTTCCCATTCCTCGCTGTCTTGATCGGGCACGAAGCCGCTCTTGTCCCAAAAGGACCGCGTGGTCGCCTCGATCGCCTCCTCTCGCACCAACCTCAGATCCATGCATCTGGCCTCTGCTGGTCGATCCCCGCCCGGGACGGTAGCATGATCGGGCACCGAGGGGTGAGGGGTTCGCGATGGCGTGGCGGATCGGGGTCGATATCGGCGGGACGTTTACCGACGTGGCGTTGGTCGACGAGGCGACCGGCTATATCGGCATCGTCAAGGTCTCGACCACGCCGCACGACTTTGCCGAGGGCGTGATCGACGGGCTTTGCCAGGGGCTGCGGCACCACCGGGTCGATCCGGCCGCGGTGTCGCTGGTGTCGCACGCAACGACGATCGTCACCAACGCGCTGCTCGAAAAGCGGGGTGCCAAGGCGGGTTTCGTCGCTACCCGCGGGTTCCGCGACGTGCTCGAGCTGCGCCGCTCTTCGCGCGCCGACCTCTATGATCTGTTTCAGGACGCCCCCGCGGTGCTGGTGCCGCGGCGCTGGCGTTTCGAGGTCACCGAACGGATCGACGCGCAGGGCCAGGTGGTGACCCCGCTCGACGAGGCCGACGTCGATCGGGTGATCGCGGCGATCCGCGCTGCCGGGCTCGAGACGGTGGCGGTGTCGCTGCTGTTTTCGTTCTTGAACGACACCCATGAGCGCCGTCTCGGCGAGCGGCTGCGCCGCGCGCTCCCGGGGGTCGGGGTCCATCTGTCCTCGGAGGTGCTGCCCGAGATCCGTGAGTTCGAGCGCGCCAGCACGACCGCGGTGTGCGCCTCTGTCGGGCCGCTGCTCGCGGGCTACCTCGATCGGTTACAGCGCGCGGTTTCGGCGTTCGGGCTGCCGCGGCTTTATGTGATGGGGTCGAGCGGCGGCGTGCTCGATGTCGCCGAGGCGCTGCGGATGCCGGCGATGGTGATCGAGTCCGGGCCGGCGGCGGGGGTCATCGCCGCGGCACGCGCCGGCAAGGAGCTCGGCCTGCCCAATCTGATCTCGTTCGACATGGGCGGGACGACGGCAAAGGCGAGCCTGATCGCCGATGGCGAGATCGCAGTGACCGCCGAATACGAGGTCGGCGGCGCCGGCCATGCCAAGCGCTGGCTGCACGGCACCGGGCACCCGGTCCGGGTGCCGGTCGTCGACCTCGCCGAGGTCAGCGCCGGCGGCGGCAGCATCGCCTGGGTCGATCCGGGCGGCGCGCTCAAACTCGGTCCGCAGAGCGCCGGAGCCGATCCCGGCCCGGCCGCCTACGGCAAGGGCGGCAAGGAGCCGACGGTCAGCGACGCCGATGTCGTGCTCGGTTGGCTCGACCGCGAGGCGTTGCTCGGCGGTGCGCTGCCGATCGATGCGGCCGCGGCGGAGGCGGCGATCCGCGAGCGGGTCGGCGACCCGCTCGGAATCGGCCTGACCGACGCCGCCGCCGCAATCGTCGAGATCGCCAACAGCAATATGGCCGAGGCATTGCGCATCGTCTCGCTCGAGCGCGGCCACGACCCGCGCGAGTTCACGTTGATCGCTTTCGGCGGCGCCGGCCCGGTGCACGCCGCCGCCCTCGCGGACGAACTGCAGATCCCCGAAGTCATCGTACCGCCGGCGCCGGGCGCGTTTTCGGCACTCGGCCTCGTCGCGACCGATTTCAGGCGCGACTACTCGCGGACCCTCTACGCCGATTTGGCCGCGCTCGATCCGCCCGGTGCCGCTGAGCTGCTGGCCGGCATGGAAGACACCGCGCGCAAGATGCTCGCCGCGGCCGGCATCCCGCCCGAGCGGCGTGCGCTGCTGCGCGCCGCCGATCTGCGCTACCGGCGACAGGCTTATGAGCTGGCCGTGCCGCTCGCCGACGGGCCGGTCACCCGGGCGAGCCTCGACGCGCTCGCCGCGGGCTTCCACCAAAAGCATCAGCAGACCTACGGTCATGCCAACCCTGCCGAGCCGGTGCAGCTGGTAAATCTGCGGCTGACCGCGATCGGCCGGCTGGCGCCCCTCACCTTGGTGCAGAGCTCGGACGCATCGGCCGCGCGCCGGCGGATGCGCGAAGTGTGGTTCCGCGAAACCGGATACGCGCCCTGTCCGGTGCATTGGCGCGACGGTTTGGCGGCGGGCGAGAGGCTGATCGGTCCCGCGGTCGTCGAGGCGGTGGATTCGACGATCGTCGTACCGCCGGCCTGGGTCGCCACGGTCGAGGGAGGCGGCTATATTCGCCTTTCCAGGAGGTGAGCCATGCCCGACACCCTTCTCGAAGCGCCGGCCCGCAGGCTGAAGACCGATCCGGCCCGCTTCGAGGTGGTCAAGAACGCGCTCTATTCCGCCGCTGAGGAGATGAAGATCGTCCTCGCCAAGACCGCCTACTCGCCGCTCCTCAAGGTTGCCGGCGACTATTCCTGCGGGATCTTCGACGCTGCCGGCAACATGGTCGCACAGGGGCCCGACCTGCCGATCCATCTGGGCTCGATGCCCGATGCGGTCCGCGCGGTCATCGCCGCCTTCCCCGAGGTCGAGCCGGGTGATGTGTTCATCCACAACGACCCCTATCACGGCGGCTCGCACCTGCCCGACGTCAATGTCGTCGCCCCGGCCTTCTTCGGCGACCGGCTCCTGGGCTTCGGCTGCGTGCGCGCGCATTGGCCCGATATCGGCAGCGCCACGCCGGGCAGCTACGGTGCCGTGACCGAGATCTATGGCGAGGGTCTGCGGCTGCCGCCGGTGCGGCTCTACCGGAACGGCCGGCCCGATCCCGACATCGAAAGGATTATCTTTGCGAATGTTCGCACGCCGGCAGAGCGGCAGGGCGATCTGCGAGCTCAGGTCGCGGCGAACCGGCGCGGTGCGCTGCGCCTCGAGGCATTGGCGCGCAAATACGGCGCCGACGAGCTGCTGCGCATCATGGACGAGGTGCTCGACTATTCCGAGACGATGATGCGGGCAGCACTGCGCCGGCTGCCCGACGGCGAGGCGAGCTTTGAGGACGTCTTCGACGGCGACGGCGTGCTCGCACCGGGTGCCGCGGCCGACGAGCCCTTCACGGTGAGGCTCACGCTGCGCAAGTTCGGGGAGGAGATCACCGCCGACTTCGCCGGCTCGGACGGCCGGGTGCCGGGTCCGATGAACGCGCCGCTGACCGTCACCGCGTCCGGGGTCTATTGCGCGCTCAAGATGATCGCCGACCCGCGGAGCCTGATCCCGCCCAATTCCGGCTGCTGGCGGCCGGTGACCGTCACCGCACCCCCGGGCTCGGTCGTCAACGCCCAGCCGCCCGCACCGGTGGTCTACGCCAATCACGAAATCTCTCACCGTGTGGCCGACATGGTCATGGCGGCGATGTTCCAAATCAGCCCGGCGACTGTGATGGCGGCCTCGCAGGGCACCTCGGCGGTGGCGACCTTTGGCGGCCTCGACCCGCGGACCGGCGAGCGCTATGTCAGCTACGAGTCGCTGAAGGGCGGGTTTGGCGCACGGCCGGTCAAGGACGGCATCAACGCCGTCGCCAGCACCGTCAGCAACATGATGAATACGCCGATCGAGATCCTCGAGATGAGCTTCCCGCTGCGGGTGGAGGAGTATTCGCTCGTTCCCGACTCGGGCGGTGCCGGCACCTGGCGCGGTGGGCTCGGCGCCCGCCGCATTTGGCGCGTGCTCGGGCACGAGGCGCATGCAGCAGTGTGCTGCGAGCGCAGCCTCGTCCCGCCCTTCGGTCTCGCCGGCGGCCGGCCGGGCGGCCCCATGCGGCTCTGGCTCGAATTGCCCGACGGCGGCAAGCGCCCGCTCAACAGCAAGGGCGCCTTCATCGTTCCGGCGGGTGGCCGTGTCGTCATGGAAGCGCCGGGCTCGGGCGGCTACGGCCCGCCCGCGCGCCGCAACCCGGCATTGCTGCACCAGGATGTCGCCGACGGCTACGTGACGGACGAGGCGGCGCGGCGCGATTACGGCATCGCGGATTGACGCGCGGAGGACACCGAAATTCTAACGTAGGGGTGGGGAATGACGACGATCAGACAGCTTGTCTGGGCCTGGGTTGCCGCGGTGCTGCTGTCGTCGGCGCCAGCGGTCCGCGCCGCTGAACCGATCAAGATCGGCTTCAGCATGGAGTTGACCGGCCCGTTTGCCGTCGTCGGCAAGACCGGGCTGCTCGCTTTCAAGATCTGGGAAGACGAGGTCAATGCCGAGGGCGGCCTGCTCGGCCGGCCGGTCAAGCTCGTTTATTACGACGACCAGAGCAATCCTTCGCTGGTGCCGGCCATCTATACGAAGCTGATCGACATCGACAAGGTCGACCTGTTGATTTCGAGCTACGGCACCAACCTGGTGGTGCCGGCAATGCCGGTTGCAATCTCGCACAACCGGCTGTTCTTCGGCCTCTTCGCGCTGGCGGCCAACGATCAGTTCCACTATCCGAAATACTTCTCGATGCTGCCCTTCGGCCCCGAACCGGTGAAGACCTTCGCCGAGGGCTGGTTCGATTTGGCGGCGGCGCAGAACCCGAAGCCGAAGACGGTCGCGATCGTCGCCACCGACGCTGAATTCCAGCACAAGGCGGCGGAAAGCGCGCGCGAGCACGCCAAGGCGAAAGGCATCGGCATCGTCTACGACCGGGCCTATCCGCCGACCACGGTCGACTTCACGCCGATCGTTCGCGCCGTGCAGGCGGCGCAACCGGATCTCGTCTACATCTCATCGTATCCGTCCGACACAGTCGGCATCCTTCGTTCAGTCGGCGAACTCGGCCTCGACACCAAGATGCTCGGCGGCGGCCTTGCCGGATTGCAGGCGGCGGCGATCAAGATGCAGCTTGGGCCGGCGGCCAATGGTGTCGTCAATACCGATTTGTGGGAGCCGGTCCCGACAATGCAATTCCCCGGGGTCATGGATTTCATCAGGAAATACCAGGCGAAGGCGCCGTCCGAAGGGGTCGACCTGCTCGGCTATTTCCTGCCGCCCTTCGCCTACAGCGAATTGCAGATCCTCGGCGACGCGATCGCCGCAACCAAGACTCTCGACGACGACAAGCTCGCCGAATACATGCACTCGCACCCGTTCCACACGATCGAGGGCGACATCGCCTTCGGGCCCGACGGCGAATGGACCGAGGCGCGGCCGATCTGGGCGCAGTACCACGGCATCAAGGGACACGATGTCGAGCAGTTCCGCGAGGCGCAGACCGTCACGATCCTCGCACCGCCAAAGTACAAGACCGGCGACATGATCTATCCGTACACAGAGGCGCGAAAATAAACCCGGGTTGCCGCGGAGGAGCCCCTGCCGCATGATGCCGGTCGGACGATAGACAAGCCGTCAGGCCGGGGAATGAGCGCCAAGAGCAAGATCTACGCGAGCTTTGACGACGCGGTTCGCGACATCCCGGACGGGGCCACGATCGGCTTCGGCGGGTTCGCGGTGGTCGGGATGCCGATCAACCTCTACGAGGCCGTCGCCAAGCAGGGTGCGAAGAATTTAACTTGCGTATCGAATTCGACGCGCGGCGGCACGACCCTGCCGGCAGATGGCCCCGATATGGGGCAGATGATTGCCAACGGGCAGGTCAAGAAAGTGATCTGCGCGTTCACTGCGCCGACGCGTGCCTCGCAGCGGCTGGTCCTGACCGAATATGTCGAAAAGGGTCTGATCGAGGCCGAGCTCACGCCGCAAGGGACGCTCGCCGAGCGGATGCGCGCAGCCGGCGCCGGCATCCCGGCCTTCTATACCCCCGCGGCGGTCGGCACCGAACTCGCCGAAGGCCGGGAAACCCGCTTCTTCAACGGCCGCGAATACCTCTTGGAGCACGCTCTGCCGCTCGACTACGCCTGCATCCGGGCGTATCAGGCCGACGCCGCGGGCAATCTTCGGTTCCGCCGCTCGCAGCGCAACTTCAACCCGATCATGGCGATGGCCGCACGGGTTACGGTCGTGGAGGTCGAGGAAGACATTCTGCCGGTGGGTTCGATCGACCCCGACGATGTGCATACGTCGGGCATCTTTGTGCATCGGCTGGTCAAGATCCCGCCGCCGCCCGAGGGCTGGTGGCCCCAGCGTCCAGGGAGTGTCGGGTCATGAGTGAACGGGCGAAGGGGCTAACCCGCCAGCAGATGTGCGACCGGCTGGCGATGGAGTTCGAGGACGGCTGGATCGTCAATCTCGGGATCGGTATCCCGACCCTGTGCTCGAATTTCGATTTCGGCGACAAGGAGATCATCTTCCATTCCGAGAACGGGGTGATCGGCTACGGCCCGCTCGCGGCACCGGGTAAGGAGGACCTCCACCTCGTCAATGCCGGCGGTCAGCATGTCACCTTGCGCCCGGGGGCCGCAATCGTCCACCACGCCAACTCGTTCGCTTTGATCCGCGCCGGACGGCTCGACGTCACCGTGCTCGGCGCCTACGAGGTCGCCGAGAACGGCGATTTCGCCAATTGGAAGATCTCGGCCGGCCAGAAGGGCGGCGGCATCGGCGGGGCGATGGATCTGGCGGCTTGCGCCAAGCACGTCTTTGTCGCCATGGAGCACCAGACGCGCGACGGCCGGCCGCGCCTCGTCGAGCGTTGCGCGATCCCCGCGACGGCGCGCGGCGTGGTCAACCTCGTGGCCACCAATTTCGGCCTCTTCGAGGTGACAAAGGAGGGTCTGGCCCTGCGCGAGATCGCCCCCGGTGTGGCGGTCGACGAGGTTAAGGCTGCAACCGGCTGCAACCTGATCATCCCGCGGGAGGTGCCGCCGGTGCGGATGGTGGCGTAGACGACCCAGCCCAGCAGGGGACCGCGTTACTTCCGCGGCGCGCGGCGGATTCGAAGACCGCGGCCTGTGACGACCACGACAGCCCCGGCAAGCTCATTGAGCTCGAGCCGATCGAGCGCGGTGGCGGCAAGTTCCGAATATGCGCGGCGGCCCTGTTCCTGCGAACGCAGCAAAATTACGCCAGCGTGACTTCCGGGCGGATGTCGGCGCAGGTCGGCAAAGCCCTTGTCAGCAGTGATCAGCCAGCGCCGCTCATTCTGAATGCGCGACCACAGAATATTGTCGGGCGTTCCCTGCCAGCCTTGCTCCGCTACCGTCGTCGCGTCGTGTCCCCGAGCGACCAGCAAGTCGGCAATCTGACGAGGCAGATCCTCGTCCACCTTCACCTGCGCGATCAGTCCCCCCCGTCGCTATAAAGGGGGACGAAGTCGGCGTTGTTTACCGCCTCAGCGGCGAATTTCAGCGCGGCCTTGACATCCTCGCCGGTCAGTTGCGGCCAAGCGTCCAAAATCTGCTCGGACGTGTCACCATCGGCGATGCTGCCAACGATCACGCTGACCGGCACACGCGTGCCCCTGATGCATGGCTCGCCGTGATGGATCGCCGGATCGATTACGATCCTTTTGCGCCAAGTGTCGCTCATTTCTTACCTGAGAAGCATACATCACCGCGGTCCGTCGCGGTAGGCGCCAGCCTGATGGAAGTCAGCGGGCCCCTGATAAGAAGAAATGCAGCCGTTGCCGTCTCAGGAGCACAGAGCCGCGGCCACTACGCCAACCCCTTGCCCCAGCCGAGGCGGACGCGGCCGATCGCCATTGCGACGGCGGCCTGGGTCGGCTCCACGACCGGGATCTGAACGGCCTCTTCGAGATCGGCGCGGTAGCGCGCCATGCCGGCGCAGCCCATGACGACAACATGCGCGCCGTGACCGTCCCGCAGCTGGCGCCCGACATCGATCATGCGCGTCAGGGTCGCGCCCGCATCGGCGAGCTCGGTGACGCAGCGGCCGATCGGCAGATCGCCGGCGAACCGCTGGCCGACGCCCATTGCGGCGATGTAGCGCAAATGCCGGGGGACCGAGCGCGCGAGGATCGAGATCACGCCAAACCGCTGGCCGAGGGTCAGCGCGGTCAGAATCCCGCACTCGGCGATGCCGAGCACCGGCTTTGCCGTCGCCTCGCGCGCCGAGAAAAGGCCGGGATCGCTGAAGCAGGCGATGACAAAGGCGGCGACCTCCGCATCCCGCTCTCGGATCACGCGGCAGAGCGGCAGGATCACCCCATCCGCGTCGATCTGACTCTCGACTCCGGGCGGCCCCTGTTCGAGCGTTAGGCAATCGATCTCGGGCCCGCCAGCGATGCGCAGCGGCGCCACGGAGTCGTCGATGGCGTGCGTGACGCCGACGGTCGAGTTCGGGTTAATGACGAGGATGCGGTCCGGCACCGGCCTCTCCTTTTCAAAGGGGGCTCTTCGGTCCGCACGGTATCACATCGCCTCGCTTTCCTGATGACGTGTCGCGCGCCGAGCCGATGGCGGTCCCGGCGCCGGTGAAAGGGCGCTGGACAGTCACCGCTTCACCGGGTTTCCATTGGCAACGCCGGGCGAACATTCGAATGGGGTGGGCTAATGCTTCGAATTCTGCAGAAAATCGTCGCAGCCGTCATATTGATGATTGGCCTGCTCGTCGCCGAACCGGTCTCGGCGCAAAAATCGGGCGGAGTGCTCAAGATCTATCATCGCGACAGCCCGGCCAGCATGTCGATCCACGAGGAAGGCACCAACTCGGTCGCGATCCCGATGATGGCGGTGTTCAACAACCTCGTGCTCTACGATCAGCACAAGGCGCAGAACAGCCTCGACACGATCGTCCCCGACCTCGCCGAGAGCTGGTCGTGGAACGAGGAGGGGACGCGGCTGACCTTCAAACTGCGCCAGGGCGTCAAATGGCATGACGGCAAGCCCTTCACCTCGGCCGACGTCAAATGCACCTGGGACCTGTTGACCGGCCGCGCTGCCGAGCGGCTCCGTCTCAACCCGCGCAAATCGTGGTGGAACAACGTCGCCGAAATCGCCACCGACAGCCCCACGGAAGCCACTTTCGTGCTGAAACGGCCGCAGCCGGCGATTCTCGCGCTGATCGCCTCGGGCTACACGCCGGTCTATCCCTGCCATGTCCCGCCGCGCGACATGCGGCAGCATCCGATCGGCACCGGCCCGTTCAAATTCGTCGAGTTCAAGCCCAACGAGAGTATCAGGCTCGCCCGCAATCCCGATTACTGGAAGCCCGGACGGCCCTATCTCGACGCCATCCAATACACGATCATCCCCAACCGCTCGACCGCGATCCTCGCCTTCATCGCCGGCAAGTTCGACCTGACCTTTCCCTACGAGGTCACCGCGCCATTGATGAAGGACGTCAAGAGCCAAGCGCCGCAGGCGGTCTGCGATCTGGTGCCGAGCAACGCCAGCACCAACCTGCTCGTCAACCGCGAGGCGCCGCCCTTCGACAACCCCGATCTGCGCCGCGCGCTCGCATTGGCGCTCGACCGCAAGAGCTTTATCGACATCCTCGCCGAGGGGCAGGGCGACATCGGCGGGGCGATGTTGCCGCCGCCGGCCGGAGTGTGGGGGATGCCGCCCGAGGTACTGGCAACCATTCCCGGCTATGGCCCCGATGTGGCCAAGAACCGCGCCGAGGCGCGTGAAATCATGGCCCGGCTCGGCTACGGGCCCGACAAGCGGCTCGCGATCAAGGTCGCCGCGCGCAACATCGCGGGTTATCGCGACCCGGCGATCATCCTGATCGACCAGCTCAAGGCGATCGGGATCGACGGCGAGCTCGACCCGATCGAGACCGCCAACTGGTTCCCCAAGCTCGCCCGCAAGGACTACCAGATCGGCCTCAACAACACCGGCAGCGGCGTCGACGACCCCGACCAGCAATTCTTCGAGAATTACGGCTGTGGCTCGGAGCGCAACTACACCGGCTATTGCAACCCCGAGCTCGAGAAACGGTTCGTCGAGCAGTCGGAGACGGCCGACCGCGACAAGCGTCGGCGGCTCGTCTGGGACATCGACAAGCAATTGCAGGAGGACGGCGCCCGCCCGATCATCTACCACACCCGCGCAGCCACCTGCATGCAGCCGCAACTCAAAGGGCTCACCATCATGGTCAACAGCCAGTACAACGGGTGGCGCTTCGAGGATCTGTGGCTGGATGAATAGGCGTCCGGCTTGCCCAATAACTTCAGCGCTCCCGCCCGCAGCCGGGTAAACTCTCAGGCGGGCGGCGCCGCGATGACGGGCGGAGCGTAGCGAGATCGATCCTGCGCCAGAGGTCGGCAACCAGGCCGGGCCGCAGGGCAGGCAATTAGAAAGCGCGACGTCACGTGGGCTTGAGTGGCCGGTGGTAGAGGGAGGGAGGAAATGAAGCGAGATCGTCGCCCGCTCGCGGCCGCGGCCGTGTTGCTGACAGCGATGGCAGTTACTAATGCGGCATCCGCGCAAAAGCCGGGCGGGGTTTTGCGGGTGCACGCCCTTGACTCGCCGCCGAGCATGTCGATGCACGAGGAAGTGGATGCCGTGCCGGCGCGAGCGACGATGGGGGTCTTCAACAACCTCGTCATGTTCGACCAGCAGGCAAAACAAAACAGCATGCAGTCGATCGTACCTGATCTCGCCACCGGCTGGTCATGGAGCGAGGACGGAACCGAGCTGACGTTCCCCCTGCGCGAGGGCGTCAAGTGGCACGACGGCAAGCCCTTCACCGCCAAAGATGTCAAATGCACCTGGGACCTCTTGACCGGCAAGTCAAGCGAGAAGCTTCGTCTCAATCCCCGCAAGGCCTGGTACCGCAACCTCGAGGAGGTGACCACCAACGGCGACTATCAGGTTACCTTCCATCTGCAGCGGCCGCAGCCGGCCTTTATCGCACTGCTCGCTGCCGGCTATTCGGTGGTTTATCCGTGCCACGTGCCGCCGGCCGAGATGCGGCAGCACCCAGTCGGCACGGGCCCGTTCAAATTTGCCGAATTCAAGCCGAACGAACGGATCACCGTGACGCGCAACCCGGATTACTGGAAGAAGGGGCGGCCTTATCTCGATGGCATCGAGTTTACGATCATCCGCGACGTAGCGACCGCGCACCTCGCATTTGTCGCCGGCAAGCTCGATTGGATCGCCACGTCGATTCCGCTGCTGAAGGACATCGAGAACCAGGCGCCCGGAGCGGTGTGTGAGGTGACGCCGGGCGGCATCAGCCGCAACCTGATCGTCAACCGGGATGCGCCGCCGTTCGACAACCCGGATATGCGACGGGCAATGGCACTGAGCTTGGACCGCCAGGCGTTTATCGACATCCTCAGCGACGGCCAGGGCGACATTGGCGGGGTCATGCAGCCTTTGCCCGAGGGGGTCTGGGGCATGCCGCAGGACGTCTTAAGAACGCTGCCGGGCTATGACCCCGACGTGCAGAAGAACCGCACGGAGGCCCGCCAAATCATGCAGAAACTCGGATACGGCCCCGACAAGCGCCTGGGGCTCAAGGTGTCGACCCGCAACATCCCGCCGTATCGCGATCCGGCGGTGATCCTGACCGACCAGTTGAAGGAGGTGTTCATCGATGGCGAGCTTGAGATCGTCGAGACCGCCAACTGGTTCCCCAAGATGATGCGAAAAGACTACAAGATCGGCCTCAACCTCACCGGCGGCGGGGTCGACGATCCCGACCAGCAATTTTACGAGAACTATGGCTGTGGTTCTCCACGCAACTACACGGCCTATTGCAATCCCGATCTCGAAAAGCTGTTCGACCGGCAATCAATGGAAGCCGACGAAGCCAAGCGCAAGCAGCTGGTGTGGGAGATCGAGCGAACGCTGGCGGAAGACGGTGCCCGGCCGATCATCTTTTACAACCGCTTCGCCTACTGCTGGCAGCCCCAGGTGAAAGGCTGGAGGATGATGGTCAACAGCATCATCAACAATTTTCGCATGGAAGACGTCTGGTTGGACAAATAGCCAATCCGGCCTCGCGTTCCTTTTTCGAGAGTCGCCTACCGTTGATCGCGGCGACAGGCTCCCGAAGGGGCTTTGGAATCGAGCGCCGCAGACATGGAATTACAAGGACTTGCTACCACCGTTTGGCCGGGCTTGATGGGGTGGATGGCCCCCTCACGGCATCTGTGTGCCAAAGTTGGGTTGTCGACAACACCAACGACGGGAGCCATCCATGAGAGAGGTTACAACGATCGGGCTGGATTTGGCCAAAGCAGTGTTTCAGGTGCACGGGGTTGATGCATTGGGGGCGGTGACGCTGCGTCGCGCGGTGCGGCGGAGGCAGGTTCTGGCGTTCTTTGCCAAGCTGCCGCGCTGTCTGGTCGGGATGGAGGCGTGCGCGACGGCGCGCTACTGGGCGCGCGAGATCGCCAAGCTTGGTCATGACGTGCGGCTGATCCCGCCGGCCTACGCGAAGGCCTATGTCCGGCGCAACAAGAACGACCCGGCGGATGCCGCGGCGATCTGCGAGGCGGTGAGCCGGCCATCGATGCGCTTTGTCACGATCAAGACCGAGGCCCAGCAAGCGGCGGCCGGCATTCACAAAGTGCGCGAGATGCTGATCAAGCAGCGCACCATGTTGATCAACACCTTGCGCGGGCTGATGGCGGAGTTTGGCATCGTCGTCGCCGAAGGTCCCCATCACGTCGGCGAACTCGTGACCATCCTGGCCGATCCGGTAGACCGGCGCATACCGACACCGCTGCACGAGGGTTTGCTGGCGATCGTGGAGAGCTTGCGCGGGCTCGAGCGACGCATCGAGATCGTCGACAAGCAGATCCTCGGCTGGGGCCGCGACAATCAGACCTGCCGTCACCTGATCACCATTCCCGGCTACGGACCGATCCTGTCCAGTGCCATGGCGGCGTTCACGGTCGACCCCGCCGCCTTTGCCAGCGGCCGGCACTTCTCCGCCTCGCTCGGTCTCGTGCCGCGGCA
Source organism: uncultured Alphaproteobacteria bacterium (assembly GCA_963796155.1). Lineage (GTDB taxonomy): Bacteria > Pseudomonadota > Alphaproteobacteria > ATCC43930 > CGMCC-115725 > AP-15. Next base: position 32,451 of record CAWCKT010000022.1, read on the forward strand.
GGACGGCACGGGAGGAAAGGTCAAGCTCGGTCCGATCAGCAAGCGCGGCAACGGCTATCTGCGCCGGCTGCTGGTCAACGGCGCGATGTCGGTGCTGTGCAGCAAGCAAGCCAGGCAGGATCCCTGGCTGGTCAAATTGCTGGGGACCAAGGAGCGTAAGGTCGCCGCCTGCGCGCTCGCCAACAAGATGGCGCGCATCGGTTGGGCGGTGATGGTACGGCAGGAGGACTTCCGCAGCCGGCGGCGCGATCAACCGTGCCCCGATCTGGGCGAGCCTGGCGCCGTGCTCGCCGCCCTCAAGACCGCTTCGCGCGCGCCTTCGGCGGTGGCCTTCGGCCAGTCTTGACCGCGGTTGCGCGCGGCGCCACTCCGGAACCAGGTCGGGACGAAGAAACGGCCCTCTGATCGAACAAAGAAACAGCACTTGAGAGACACAGGACTTGCGAGGGTGAAGAAGCGTGATGGCATCGTCGGTCAACCGACGGATCGAGGAATACCTGTCACGGGTCATGGGGCAACGCGACCCCGCGGGCTTGATCAGACCTCGACCCACGGAGCCCATCAGGGCCTGCGGCCCCGCGCCGCGCCACCAGGCCGGACACATGACCGCAATTGGCCTTCGATGCAGACACGTGACAAAATCCTTGCGAGCCGGGGGCCATCCACACATGACCCGTGGGGGGCGGCGGCCGAGGAGATCCTGCGCGTGGCGAGTATCGGGTCAATTTGCTCGCGGCGCAACGACCGCGGCCGCGACAGGGTCGAACCTCTCGAATGGCGCATCGGGCATGCGGGCGGCAGCATCTGGTCAAAAAGGTCGGTACCGACAAAATTTATATAATAAGGATAAAATTTTAAATAGATCACACCGATTCTCGCCGGAGATTAACGTTTACCTTATTTTTGATTGACATTTTCCTGACGAGCGTTAAAAATCCATCAACGTCTTAGCAAGTGTTAACGATCAGTTAATTGTGATCGCCTGCCGAAAAGCTGTGATGTTCCAATACAGTTCTACGACCCAAAGAGCTTGTTCTTCGTTGCTCGCGGCGACCCGGTATCCGACGGCTGGCCCGATCATCGCCGAATGACACGTCCTCTCCAGGGAGTAGCCCGATGACTTTGATCTACCCGAACATCGTCCCAGAGAACAACCTCCGCCTCCCGGACGCTCTGACGATCAAACATGGCCCAGCCCCACTGCTCTCGAAGTTTGTACTCGAAAGTGACAAGGCAGGCCGACAGATGGGCCTCCGCCTGCAACTCCGCCACGATTTCGGGGAGTTGTTATATTTGAATAAACAGAAAGTTGCCAACGGAACTTGGTATCCGCTGATGCGGATGTTTAACCCGGAATACTGTGAGCTAGTACCAGAGAACGCCTATTGGATATCCGGTGAAGACGAAAGTGGTGAGATCGTAGCGACCCACGCCGGTCGGGTCCATTACTGGCCGAGCACGACGATGGAGCAAGAGGCCAATTCGATGTTGTACGGAGGACAAGACGAGGGCCAGCGCTGCTTGGTAACAGCGCCGGATGCTAAAACGATAACCGGGGTCGTAGTTTATGGCGGATCGGCTTGGGTGCGGCCCGATTTCCGCGGGAAGCGGCTCTCGCAGCTCCTTCCCCGGATCGGTCGGGCTTATGCGCTCGCTCGCTGGCCGATAGATTGGGGGATTTCTATTGTCGCACCAATTCTAGTCGAAAAGGGGGTTGCGGCAGGATACGGGTACAAGCATTCAAGCTACAGCATTATTTTCCCCGGAGCGCCCTCAGGTGCCGTGGAGAACGTGCTGGTGAGCGTTTCCGCCACCGAGGCCTACGACGACTTCGCTACTATGCTAAACAACGGCCTGTTCGGCTCGGAAACACCGAGGTCTGCGACCTCCTCGTCGCCCAGCCGCTTGGACGACATGGATACGAGGACCTCGTCCGAGGTCTTCCAGGGCAGCAGCAATCTCTCGTAGCGGGTCGCAAACAAGCTGCGTTCTCCCGGCGCTACTTGGATCGCCGCCGTGACATGGTCGTAGCGTGGCTGGCCTGTGCTAGCCACGCTCTTATAGAACTGTGAGACCCAACCTCCATACTCCCTATCGGGCTGATTCTCGACCCTTTCCCCAACCCCATAGAATTGATAGTCATCCTCGAGCCACTGGAACCCATCACCGATAAAGCGGAATACTGGGTCGCTCCCGTTTGGTTTCACCCCAAAGATCATCATGCGCGACAGCAATTCGTGATCGATGGCGAAGGAAATCACGCTGGGATCGAAATGGCCAAACGACATTCTCCATTTTTGGGCCATCAGACGCAATGGGCTCGCTTCATTGCCGAGCATCGTCGAATAGTCCTGCGGCTCGACTACGAACTTTTGGCTGAGCGGTGGGGCAAATGCCGGTGTGCACAACTCCGCGAGCCGCGACACCGCCCCCTCGGTCGAGGAAGTGATTTCCGATTGCCATGCCGTATCGAAATATCTGATGCGAAATAACTTGACCCGCGACGACAGTATTTGCTGCTGGACCGCCAACAGGGCGGGCAGTTTCACATTGCGCGGATGCAGATCGATCTCGATTATTGAGTTATCGAGAATCTGAAATCTGACGAAACCGAGGTTCTTGATAGCGAACAGCGTCCCGTCGTAATCAGGATTGGGATCGCCTAGCGCCGCCAGAAACTCGGTGCTGTCCTCGAGCACCCACTTCCCGTCGGATGTGACCAACATGGTAAGGCGTTTCACGAAAGGCCTCGCAATGCTAAATCTCGAACCCTGCGTTCCCGGCATTCACGATCCTATCTGATAGCTGTTAACAGGATATGAACCAGCGAACGGTTCATAGCGCGGGACTATCCTCTACTTTCCTACATGGAAACGATGGGATTTTATCTTATTTTGGTGCTATTTGTCTCAAAAACAGCATTAACAGTTTGACGCTATACTGACGTGAGGCAGACGATCTTCTGACCTCCTCCTGCCTAGCTTGCCATTGCGCGACACGCGCCGACGGCAAAGTTTTTAGTCGGGTGATCGGAGCAACTCAGAGTCTTGGGCCGACCCCCGTCCCGATCGTGAACGGCTCATACGATAGGATAGGATGACCGTCGACACCATCATACTTTCGAACTCAGGCCGGCGGCAGGCGGCCGTCGCTTTGATGATCGCCACCGCGATGCAGGCTTTCGACAGTACGATTGCAAACGTGGCTTTGCCTCAGCTCGAGCAGAGCCTGGGTGGCGGGATCAATCTCGGCTCCTGGGTGATGACGAGCTACCTTTGCGCCACTGCGGTGACGGCTACGCTGACCGGTTGGTTCCGTCGTCGTTACGGTTCTCGGCGGCCTTTCGCCGGCGCCATCGCTGTCTTCGTTTTCGCCTCGCTGCTCTGCTCGATCGCGCCATCGCCAGCCGCGTTGATCCTGTTTCGCCTGGTCCAAGGTGCCGCCGCCGGCATCATCCAGCCATTGGCGCAGGCAATTCTCCTCGACCTCTACCCCAAGCACTACCACGGTCGCTTGCTGGCGATATGGGGGGCCACGATCATGGCGGGCCCGATCATGGGCCCGGTAATCGGCGGCGTCATCACTGACCTCGCCTCATGGCGGTGGATCTTCGTCTTGAACGCTCCTCTCGGGATGATCGCGATCTTGGGTTTGAGACAGGTTCCGGCCAGCGACGAACTGAGCCGCAAAGCGCCCATCGACAGCCTCGGGATTTTGCTTCTGGCCGTCGGCGTGGGCTCACTTCAACTGTCTCTCGAGCGCAGCATCGGCCAGACTTGGCCTCCCCCGCCGGAGATAATCGTCGAGGCGATGATCGCCGTCCTCGCGTTGTCAGCCATCGCGATTAGGAGCATTCGCCTTCAGTTTGTTCTATTTAGGTTTGAAGTATTCCGAGATATTAATTTCGCGACTTCGGTATTTTACAATTTTATGGTGGGAGCACTGGTGTTTACGACGATCGTTTTCTTGCCGGCACTGAGCGAAGGGCCGCTCGGATATAACGCGACATGGGCCGGTTTGACCATTTCTCCTCGCGGCATCGGGACCATGGCGACGATGCTCGCCGTCGGCTATCTCATCGACAAGATCGATCATCGCCTCTTGCTTGTTACCGGCATGATGATCACCGCGGGCGCGTTCGAATTGATATCGCAGATGCCGCCAACAGGGGGCGAAATCTGGTTGGCCGGAGCCAGTGCAATTCAAGGGGTTGGGGTCGGACTTTTGTTCACGCCTCTCAGTACGCTCGCCTTCTCCAGCATTGCTGCCGATCTGCGTACGGATGCCGCGGGGGTCTACAGCCTTTTGCGCCAGCTTGGCTGCGCAACCGGCGTCGCGGCGATGACGGCTCTGCTGCAGGAAAGAATTCAAGCCACTATCGCCATGGCGGACCGGGGTGCGATCGGCATTGCGTCGCCCTCCCACCTGCACGACGTGGCGACATTTGGCGCCTACACCGGCTGTTTTCGAACCATGGCGGTCATCACCGCTGTCATCGTTCCTGGGATCTTTCTATTCCGCGTCTTGCGGCCGGACCGGGCGGTAACCACGGCCGCTTGATGCCCGCCGCCCGCCCCGGGTTACGCTAGAAATGAACCGTCGTCACCAACCCCGGCTGGTCCCGGCAGGCTAGCGGGACGTGGATTTCAGGCTCGTTCGCTCCCGCGGCAAAACAATACGGACGGTTGTTCCGTAACCGGCTCGGCTGTCGATTGTAAGCGTCCCCCCATGAGCTTCGACCAAGCCCTTCGTTATGGGCAGGCCGAGCCCGGTTCCGCCATAGTTGCGCGTCGTCGCCGGCTTCGCCTGCCCGAACGGCTGCAACGCGCGCTCCTGCTCTTCCTCGCTCATGCCGATGCCGAAATCTTCGATCTCGAGAACGGCGGCATCGGGTGCTTCGCCCATGACACGAACACAAACCTGACCCCCCTCTTTCGAGAACTTGATCGCGTTGGACAGAAGATTGAGGAATATCTGCTTCATCGAACGCTCGTCGGCCCAGATTTCGATCTCCTCGTCCGACAGCTGCGCCGTCAGCTCGATATCGCGGCTGCGCGCCCTCTCGTGCACCATGCGCATGACCTCGCCAATTACATTTTGTATGTGCACCACCTCCTTGGCGAGCTCAACTTTACCGGCCTCGATCTTTGACATATCGAGCACGTCATTGATAATCGATAGCAGGTGAAGGCTGCTGGCGTTGATGTCTTTTATATATTCGAGATACTTTGCGTTGGCGATCGGGCCAAAGAGTTCGTTGGAAATCACCTCGGAAAACCCGATTATTGCGTTGAGCGGGGTCCGCAACTCGTGGCTCATGTTAGCAAGAAAGTCGCCCTTCGCGCGGTTCGCCAGCTCGGCCTGGCTGCGCGTTTCGATCAATTTCTGCTCGGACGCCTTGATTTCCGTAATGTCGCAGTAGATCGAAATAACGGCGCCGTTTGGCATCGCGCGCCGGCGGATTTGCAAAGTCCGGCCGGCGGGTGTCACGCGCTCTTTGGTCGTCGGCACCTCGCGATAAAAGAGGTCGAGACGCTTGGCGACCTCCGCTTCGGGCTCGCCCTCCCCGAAATCGCCGCGAACTGCCTGAAGCGACAGAATGTCGCGAAGCGTCGCACCGGCGGCGAGATCGGCCGGCAAATCGAGCAGTTCGCAGAAGCGGAAATTCCAGGCGATCAACCGCCCCTGGCTGTCGAATACGCTAAGACCCTCCCCGATATTTTCGAGCGTGCTCTGGAGCAGCGAATTCTGGCGCTTTAGCCGCAGCTCATCGCGGCGCAAATGTGCCGCGGTGAGCTGTTGGCGTTCCAGAGCGCGAACCGCGCGCCAGGCAAAGACGACTGCAGCCGACGAAAATAGTGCGAATGCGACCACTAGAGGCGTACGCTCCCCGTACCACATGAAGGTGGTCGCCCCGTAGGCGAGGAGGAGCGCCGTGCCCACTACGATTACGGCTTGGCGAGGCCGAACAGGCCGTTTACGGCCGAAAGCGCAGGGCATGAACCGTATCGGCACCGCCGCGCGGCCCGCCCCGGCGGTGAATTCGGCAAACCGCCCGACGCTTCCGTTCCAGCAACTCACGCCCCCTCCAAGCGGCGATCAGCCCCATCCGCGAGCGGTTTTCTCGGCAGCGCACAATCTCCGTCGCCGACCGGCACGAGTGTACGCCGGCACGTCGAACGAGGAAAACAATTCCCGCCCCCGGTGACGCGAGAGGTGGCTTCAATCTTCTCGCGATTGGCTGCATCGCCGCCTTCGCCGGCGACGTCTGCAGGCTTAATGCCGAAAACGGCGTAAGTCGACGAGCCGAGCGGCACCGGCACGAGTTCAGGCTCGCGAAGCCCGATCGGGCGTGAGCACCGTGCCGCGGTGGCACAGCGTGTCGAACGTTCAGTTCGGAGCCGAACCCGAAAGGACGAGCAACAATTCACTGGCGCCGACACAACAGTCGAGCATGACCGGCATCGCCATTAATCACTTGTCCACCTGTCCGCATCAACAAGCTCGAGTGTCGGAAATAGCCGGGATTCGGTAAATATTCTCTTATTGATGTGTCGGGTTAGGCTACATCGCCCAAGGCCCGCGTCACGCCTGGTGAATTGGTGGTGGGTACCGCCCCCTTGCGAAATCTCGTTTTCGACAGTTGCCCGCCGATAACAGGTCGAGCACAATGCACTGTCCGGTATTTATATTCGGCGCGATCATCGGTTCGTCGGAGGCGCGCGGGCTGTTGGGCTCGCCGATCACCGTCAAACGCAATTTGGGAGAGCGCAGCGATGCAGCTGGGATCGACAACGGGCGAAGCGGCGACGGAACCTGAGGCCGAGAATACCCCGATCGCGGAGGGCTTCCCGGTCGACCGCGCGGAATTGGAGAAGCTGGCGCGATGGATACCGGCTAAGGAGATGGCCTTGCTGGTTGAGATCCACGAGCGTGCCAGAAGCGATCCCGATCTGACGAGGCCGGCGCTACTCCTATGTCAGGCCTATGCTAAGAGGATCGCGCGCATGTTGGATCAGGACCCGCTCCCCACGGTCACCAAGAACATCAAGGACCGCTTGCGGCAGTTGCGTGACAGAAACGGGCTGTGAGCGCGACGATCCGCCGCTCAGTATAAGTGGCAGGCGACGGTGTGCTGCGAGGCGATCTCCTTGCGCACCGGTGCCTCGCGCGCGCATTGCGGCATGGCGTGCGGACAGCGCGGATGGAAGCGGCACCCGGAGGGCGAATCGAGCGCGCTCGGCACCTCGCCGGTGATTGTCAGCTTGTCGTGCCTTTCGTCGGGATGGGACGGCAGGGCCGCGGTGAACAGGGCCTGAGTATAGGGGTGGAGCGGCTTGGCGCACAGTTCGAGGCTGTCTGCGAGTTCGACGATCTGCCCGAGATACATGACTGCGATGCGGTCACTGATATGGGCCACCGTAGCCAGATCATGACCGATGAAGAGATAGCTGACCCGGAGCGTCTGCTGCAGATGCTCCAACTGGTTCATGATCTGGGCCCGGATCGAGACGTCGAGCGCCGAGACCGGCTCATCGAGCACAACCAGACGCGTATGCGTCGCCAGCGCTCTGGCGATCGCGATCCGCTGGCGCTGGCCGCCGCTGAACTCGTGGGGGAACAGCCGCGCCACCTCCGGCTCAAGTCCGACGAGTTCGAGCACCTCCGCAACACGCTCCTCCAGCGCCCGGCGGGGAAGGTCGGTGTGGATCTCCAACGGTTCGGCGATGATGTCGCCGACCCGCATGCGCGGACTGAGCGAGCTGTAGGGGTCCTGGAACACCACCTGGACCTCGCGGCGGTAGCGCATCAGCTCCTGCCCCCGCAGGCTGGCGATGTCTTCACCGTCGAAGCGGATCGTTCCGGCGGTGGGGGTCTCCTGCAGAAGGATCAGCTTCGATGTCGTGGTCTTGCCGCAACCCAACTCGCCGATCAGCCCCAAGGTCTCGCCCGGGTAGATCGCGAAATCCACCCCGTCGACCGCCTTTACCCAGCCGACCTTACGCCGCGCCAGCACCCCGGTGCTGACCGGAAAATATTTCCGGACATTCTGCAGCTCAAGCAATGGCGCTGGCATACTTTTCCTGTGCCGGCTGATCGAGGAGCCAGCATTTCGCCGTCCAGCCGGCAGCGACGCGGCGGTCCTCGGGCTCCTGCGCCAAGCATTGCGGCATCCCATAGCCGCAACGCGGGTGGAACGCGCAACCCGCAGGAAGTTGGGCCAGATTGGGCGGCTGGCCCGGGATCGCAAAGAGCGGCTCCTTGCTGCCAAGCTTCGGCATCGAGCCGAGCAAGGCCGCATCGTCGGGAGCTGGCAGCATGGAAAAGTCGCGCAGGCTGCCCTGTTCGACGATCTTCCCGGCGTACATGACGGCCATCTTGTCGCACATCTTGGCGACGATGCCGAGGTTATGGGTGACGAAGATCAGCGCGACGCCGGTCTGCTGCTGGATATCCTTCAGCACGTCCAAGTATTGCGCCTGAATGGTGACGTCGAGATTGGTTGTCGGCTCGTCGGCAATGATCAGCTTGGGGCCCCCCGCCATCGCGATCGCGCCGACGACGCGCTGGCGCATGCCGCCACTCATCTGATGCGGGTACTCGCGCATCCGCACCTCGGGCGAGGGGATGCGAACCGAGCGCAGCAAGTCTCGCACCCGCTGCCGCAGCGAGCGGCCACGCACGCCCTGATGATGATAGGCCGGTTCGGCAACCTGCCAGTAGATGCTGAAGAGCGGGTTCAGCGACGCCATCGGGTCCTGGAGGAGCATGCGACGGCGGCCGCGCAGATGCGCCGCATCCGCGGCCGCCGTCGTCACTCCTCGCCTTCGAATCGATCCTGCAGGCCCGATGCGCGTCGCTGGGGGCAACAGACCGACGATCGACTGGCAGGTCGTGGTCTTGCCGAACCCCTACTCACCAACAAGGGCGATCGTCTCGCCCTCGCGCAACGTAAAGCTCACCCCGTCGACCGCTCTGACGACGCGGGACCCGCCGAACGACGAGTAGTGCGTCTGCAGGTCGGACACCCGCAACAGAGGTGCCATGATGGGTTGTCCCGGCCTATAGATTGCGCAGTTGCGGGTCGAGCCGGACCCTCAGCCAATCGCCGAGCAGCTGCGTCGCCAGCACGACGAGCAAGATACCCAGGCCGGGGAATACCGTTAGCCACCAATCGCCGACCATCAGCATCGAGCGCCCGTCGGAGAGCATCGAGCCCCAGGCCGGCTCGGGCGGCGGAACCCCCACCCCGAGAAAGCTCAGCGAGGCTTCAGCGATGATCACGACGCCGATGGTCAGGCTCGCCAGCACCATCGTCGAGTTCATCACGTTAGGCAGGATGTGGCGCAGGATCACCCGGGTCCGGCTCGCGCCGGCGATCTCGGCCAGCTTGACGAACTCGCGCTCGCGCAGGCTCAAGACCTCGCCGCGGATGACCCGCGCGTAGCGGGTCCAATAGACGAGCCCGAGGATCATGACGATGTTCCACATGCTCGGGCCGACCACGGTCGCCAGGAAGATGGCAAAGACCAAACCCGGCAAGGCGAGCCAGGCGTCGGTCACCCGCATGATCACCTGGTCCACCCAGCCGCCCAAATAGCCGGAGAGGATGCCCAAGGCGGTGCCGATGCTGCCGGCGACGAGGGTCCCCGTCACCCCAACGATCAGCGATACCCGGGCGCCGAAGATCAGCCGGCTCAAGACATCGCGGGATTGAAAATCGGTTCCGAGGAGCGCATGCATGCTGCCGCCCTGCATCCAGAAGGGCGGCTCGAAGATCTTCGCCCCGGGGATCGGCTCGGTCGGGTCGTAGGGGGCGATCCAATTGGCGAACAGCGCGATCAGAATGAACGGCACCAGGATCGCGAGCGGCAGCACCGGCAATCCGCGCGCCAGCCTCGTCCAGCGCCCCCTCACGCTGGCGAACGCTGGGGGAGCGACCACTACTGCAGAAGCGTTTGTCTCGTCTATGGTGGAGACCATGCTGCACCTACTTGGTCAGGCGAATACGTGGATCGACATAGGCGTAGAGGATATCGACCAGCAGGTTGATGGCCACGATCATGATCCCGGCCTCCATGACCACCCCTTGCACGAGCGGGAAATCGCGCTGGAAGATCCCTCGTAGAGCAGCCGGCCGATGCCCGGCCAGGCAAAGATCACCTCGATGATCACCGCCGCATTGACCATGACGACGAGGTTGACCCCGGCCAGGGTCATCATCGGGATCAGGGCGTTCTTAAAGGCGTGCACGGCCAGCTCGATGTAGCGGGGCAAGCCTTTCAAACGCGCCAGCTTGACATACTCGCTGCGCAATACTTGGAGCATGCTCGAGCGGATCAGCAGCAAGAGCGACGCGGCGAAGTACCAGCCCAGCGCCAACGCCGGCATGATCAGGTGGCGCCAGCCCCCTTGCCCGCTTGTCGGCAGCCATTCGAGCCATACCGAGAACACCAGGATCATCACCAGCCCGAGCCAAAAGCCGGGGATGGAGAGGCCCAGCAAAGCGACGATTTTGCCGAAATTGTCCCATCCGCTGTTGACACGCACGGCCGAAATGATGCCCGCCGGTATGCCGATGAAAAACGAAATCAAGGTTGCGGCGAATGCCAGTTCCAGAGAGTTGGGCAAGCGTTGGAAATAGAGGGTACTGACCGGCATCTCGTAGTTGAAGGACTTGCCGAGCTGTCCGGTGAGCACGTTTTTGGCAAAGGCGAGGTACTGCACCGGCCAGGGGCGGTCGAGCCCCCACTCGGTGCGCACGCGATCGAGATCCTCGGCGCGCGCGCCGGGCTCCGCCAGCAACGTCACCGGGTCGCCCGTCAGTCTCACCACGGTAAAGATGGTCAGGCTGAGGATGAACAGGGTGACGAGCGCGTAGAGGGTTCGCCGGATCATGAATTGGCCCATCGCCGTTCCTCCTCGCTACGCGGTCACTTCTCCGCCGCCGCGGTTTCCTTCAGCTCGATGTCCTCCCACGGATAGGCGTAGCCCGAGGTGATGTAGGTCGGGAACACATCCTGCCATTTCTTCGCCGCGATGCGCGGACCGATCGCGTTGACAAACGCGTGACGGAACACCGGAACGAAATAGTAGTTCTCGAGGATCTCGCGCTGGATCTCGTAAGCCAGGTTCTTGCGTTCGGTTTGATCGTGCGATGCGAGGTATGTGGCGAACTTGTCGTCGAGCTCCTTGACGCAAAAGTAGTCCTTCCCCTGGAAGCCGCCGCATTTGAACATCGACTCGTACCAGTTGGACCAGGTGCCGCCGATGCGGGTCGCGTTCAAAATGATCTGCACCCCGGGCCACTCTTTGAGCCCGGTCTCCATTTTTTTCAGAAAGACCCCGCGCTCCATGACCTGGTTCTTGGCACGGATGCCGATGGCCTCCAACTGCGAGACGATGCGTTCGCCGCGCGAATAATAGTTCGGCGGCGGCGTTACCCAATCGACGTGAAAGCCGTTGGGAAACCCGGCTTCCGCCAGCAGCTGTTTGGCCTTGGCGACATCGTGCGGCCATTTGGGCCATTCCATGCCGAATTCGACGTCGTCATTGATCCAGTTGCCGTCGACCTGTCCCATCCCGTCGCATTCGGCCTGGTTCATCGCGTCGCGGTCGATGGCGAGGCTGATCGCCTCGCGCACGCGCTTATCGTGAAACGGGCTCTTGGGATCCTGGAAGCCGGGAAATTCGAGCCACCAATTGGCCGACACCACTGGCGCCAGCATCAGCTTTGGGTTGCTCTTGATCCGCGCGATCAGCTCGCCGGGCACGAAATACATGATGTCGGCCTCGCCGCGCTCCAACATCGCAACGCGGGTGGCCGCTTCCGGCACCGCCAGCATCGTCAACTGCTTGACGTGCACCGGGCGGTAGTAATCTTCGAAAGCCTCGAAATCGAGCTGGATGCCGGCTTGCTGCGACACGAGCTTGTACGGTCCGGCGCCGATCGGCCTCTGCATGTACCCGTCCTGCCCGACCTTTTCATAGTATTTCTGCGGGACCACCCAGCCGGCACCGCATACGTTCGCCGTTCCGAGCAAAATCGGAAAATCGAAGAACGCGTCGTTGAAGTGGAAGCGGACGGTATGATCATTAACTAACTCGACATCCTGGGTCTTGTCGTGGAGTACCGCGGCCCAGGCTCCCCGATAATGCTCGAAGCTCCACTTGACATCCTGGGGCGTTACCGGAGTTCCATCATGGAACTTGGTGCCTGGACGGAGCGCGAAGGTGCAGCTTTTGGCGTCTTCGGCAAAATCGAAGCTCTCGGCCAGCGCCGGATGGTCGTATTTCTTCTCGCGGAAGTTTTTGATCAGCGCGTCGTGCAGCGCCATCAAGAAATTGTCTGGCGTCGCCGTGCCGTCGTGCTGCTGAGGGTCGAGCCAGCGCGCGGCGATGTTGGTGTGCCAGGCCACCACCATCTTGCCTTTGGGAACGACTGTCGCGTCCGCGCCGGCGCGGCGCACAAACGGCGTCGCGAGCGCCGTCGTCACAAGCGCTGCCGTCCTCAGCACCGTGCGTCGCGTCTGCATCTTCGTTCCCATTCCTTCCTCCTGCTGGCGCGAGACCAATCTCGGCGCTACGCTTTAAGCTGAATGTCTTCCCAGGGATAGGCGTAACCCGTGCTGATGAAACTGGGGAATACGTCCTGCCATTTCTTGGCTGCGATGCGTGGCCCGATCGCGTTCATGAACGCGTGCCGGAACACCGGCACGAGGTAATAGTTCTCGAGCATTGCACGCTGAATCTCGTCGGCCAGGGCCTTCCGCTCGGCCGGCTTGTCCGACGCCAGATATTGATCGTATTTGGCGTCGAGATCGGTGACGCAGAATTCATCGGCTGACAGGTAGCCGCCGCATTTGAACACTGACTCGTACCAATTGGCCCAGCTCGCGCCGATCCGCGCGCCGGCGAAGATGATGTTGATCCCGGGCCACTCCTTCATCCCCCCTTGTCGTCTCTTCGCGTAGACGGCGCGCTCCAAGGTCTGCAATTTGCCGCGTATACCGATGGCCTGGAGCTGCGAGAGGACGCGCTCGCCGCGCGAATAATAGGGCGGCGCAGGGGTCAGCCAGTCGATGTTGAAGCCGTTGGGATAACCGGCTTCCGCCATTAATTTCTTCGCTTTGGCGACGTCGTGCGGCCATTTCGGCCACTCCAGGCCGTATTCGACGTCGTCGTTGATCCAGTTGCCGTCGACCCTCCCGAGCCCCGCGCACTCCGCCTGGTTGATCGCATCGCGATCGATGGCGAGGCTCACCGCCTCGCGCACCCGTTCGTCGTGAAACGGGTTCTTGGGATCCTGGAAGCCGGGAAACTGGAGGAAGAAGTTGCCCGAGACCACCGGGGCCAGCGTCACGTTCGGATTGGCCTGAATGCGCGCGACCAGCTCTCCGGGGACGTCGTATATGACCTCGGCATCGTCGCGTTCGAGCATCGCGACAAGAGTGGCCGGGTCTGGTACGCTGATGATCGTGAACTGTTTGACGTGCACCGGTCGGTAGTAATCGGCGAAGGCCTCGAACTCGAGCTTGGTTCCGGGTTCCTGCGAGACCAGCCGGTAGGGGCCGGCGCCGATCGGCTTCCCGACAAACCCGTCCTCCCCGACCTCCTGGTAATATTTCGCCGGCACCACCCAGCCGGCGCCGCAGACGTTCGCGGTGCCGATCAGCCGGGTAAATCGAGGAACGCTTCTTTGAAAACAAAGCGGACGGTGTGGTCGTCGGGTGTCTCGACACCGCGGTCTTGTCTTGCAGCACCTCGGCATAGTCGCCAAGATAGTGCACATAGCTCCATTGAAGGCCGGGGGGTGTCAGTATGCCGGGAAGATCGTCGGGACGAAGCCAGAAAGTGGCGCTCTTGGCGTCTTCGGCGAAGTCATAGCGCTCGGCAAGCGCCAGGTGGTCGTAAAGCTGTGTCCGAAAGTTCTTGATCAGCGCGTCCTGCAACGCGTTGAGGAAATTATCCGGGGTGGCGCCGCCATCGTGCTGCAACGGGTCGAGCCAGCGCGGCGCGATGTTGGTGTGCCACGCCAGCGCCATGTTGCCGTCGGGAACCACATTCCCGGCGGCGTGGGCGCCGCGCACGAACGGCGCCGCGAGCGCGGTCGTCGCCATCGCCGCTGTCCTCAGCAGTGTGCGCCGGGTCAGTGTCGTCCGCGTCATCCGTTCCTCCCTCACAAGGAGAGGAACGGGGCCGCCGGCGCATCGGCCGGGGGGCGAAGTTGCCCGGGGGCACAAACCCGCCGCCCGCCCGGCCGGAGCGCCGCAGCCCCTCCCTCTCAGACGCTCCCCTCCCAAAGAGCCTTGCGCTTAATGTAGATCAGCTATGCGCGCTCGTCTTGGCTATTCTGCCCCAGCAGCGGCAGACGCGCGACCCGACGTCCGTCGGCTTAGATGCTGACCAAAAATGGCGCCCACTAATGTCTCGAACCGTTACCGGCACCCCGCGAAAGCGGGGGTCCAGGGGACCAGTTGAGCCCTGGAGTTCCCGCTTTCGCGGGAATGACGAGTAAGTTACCGACATTTAGAGCTTCATTTCCGGTCGCCTACCTAGATGCGAGGGGACACGAAGCGGCGATCGTGATATGCTCTTGTCGATGGCGGGTCGCGGCTCTCTCGTGACCGGAGGCCGGATCGGGCGTGCTGCCACGGGTGGCCCGCGGCCCTCGAACCAGTGGTTCGGGAGGCATCGACATGACCATCCGAAACCCCATCGAGTGGGCAACCGATCAACTCAAACTTGCCGGTTCGGTCGTCGGATCGGCGAGCCGCGCCGCGAGCGAGGAGGAGCTCGCCGCTCCGCTCCCGGAGGTTCGCCGGATCGACGTCGCTGATCTCGGGGATGTCCTGGCCCGAGGATGGGAAGACTTCACGGCCTATCGAACCGACGTCGTCTTCCTTTGCCTGATCTACCCGATCATCGGGCTCGTGCTCGGGCGGGTGGCGTTCGGCTACGGAATGTTGCCGCTGCTGTTCCCGTTCGCCTCCGGCTTCGCGCTCGTCGGCCCATTCGCGGCACTGGGCCTCTATGAAATGAGCCGCCGGCGCGAGCAGGGTGGCAATGTGGCCTGGCCGGATGCGTTCGGCGTCATCGGCTCGCGCTCGTTCGGCGCCATCGTCGTGCTCGGCCTGCTGCTGGTGGCGATCTTCCTCTTTTGGCTGGTCGCCGCCGAGGCGATTTACGAGGCCACTCTCGGCCCGGAGCCGCCGGTCTCGATCGGTTCGTTCGTCCGCGACGTGTTTACCACCAGCGCGGGCTGGACGTTGATCGTTGTGGGTTGCGGCGTCGGGTTCCTCTTCGCTGTGCTGGTGCTGGTGATCAGCATTGTCTCCTTTCCGCTGTTGCTCGACCGGGACGTGGGGTTGGGCACGGCGGTATGGACCTCAGTTCGCGTGGTTATCGCCAACCCCGGCCCCATGGCCGCTTGGGGACTGATCGTCGCGGGCGGCCTCCTGATCGGATCGATACCGCTGTTCCTCGGTCTGATCATCGTGATGCCCGTGCTGGGGCACGCCACCTGGCACTTGTATCGCGAGGTCGTGCCGGGCTGATCGGCATCGGGTTCGGCTCGCCCTCGACCGATCTCGCGCTCACGCCGGCTATGCGCTGAATACGCGGCGTTGACGTCAGGCTGGTTGCCGACACGATGACGTCGGATAGGACGGGCATTCTGGAGACAAAGCTCCTCGGCTTCGGTGAAGTAGTGAACTGCGTCCTCAAAGATGCGGCTTCTCGCGGCGTACTTGCGATGAGGTCGACGGACGGAGAGAGATTGCTGGCTATGGCGCGCGTGATCGTGGCCCACACTGCCGCGCCGACGCCCCAAGTGCATCCGATCTCCATTACTGGCCGGCTTGTCGAAATCGCATTGGGAAACAGTCGTCAGGGCCGTTTTCGGGTCCGAACACGCATTTCCCTGTCGACAGGGTATCAACTCTCGCCGGTTTCGAACCTTGCCTATCCGGCGTTAGGATCAGCGCGTCGAGCGCGACGACGCCAGCGCCGCGTGGGCGCACCAGCAGCGGGTTGATTTCGATGCTGGTGAACTGGCCGCGCCACGTCGCCGCGGCCTGCGACAGGCGCGCCAGCGCCTCGGCCAAGGCCTCGGCATCGGCGGGGGGGCTGCCGCGCGCACCTTCGAGCACGGGTGAGCCCTTGATCTCGCCAATCATATGGCGCGCCTCGACTGGCCCGAAGGGTGCCATGCGGAAGGCCACGTCGCCTAGCACCTCGACGAAGATGCCACCGAGCCCGAACATCACGACCGGGCCAAAGACCGGGTCGTTCTGCACACCGATGATCGTCTCGACCCCGTCGCGCAGCATCGGCGAGATCAGCACTCCCCGTTCAGCGCAGACGAAGGTGCGCCCGACAGGCGACCAACCGCTTATAGGCGCCTGCTGCCTCGCTGGCCGGCACGTCGAGGAGTACGCCGCGTATCTCGGTCTTGTGCGTGATATCGGGCGAGAGGATCTTGAGGACCAGCCGATCGCCCAATGCCTTGCCGCCGCGGCCGTCTCGGCGGGGCTCCTCGCGAGCCGCTCGTCGACCACCGGGATCCCGGCGGCGACGAGGATGCGTTTGGCCTCGTACTCGCCGATGCGGCGCGCCGGCAGGTGCGGTAAGCCTTCGAGCGGCGGCCGGGGCGTCGGTCGGGGCGCCGCCAGGCGTTCGGCGCAGCGCATTGCCGCGGCGACGGCCTCGACCGCGCGCCAGGGGTCCTCGAAAAGCGCGATCCCTGCCTGCTCATAGCGCCGGCGCACCTCCTCGCGGGCGATCACGCACAACGCGAAATAGCGGTCGGGGTAGCGCGCACCGACTGCGGGCATCTGGATCGCGGGATGGGCATGGCACTATGTAGCGATCTGTCGAGACTTCGACGGCGGGGTTTACACATCCGGCTTTACTTGCAACGAGGGGAAATTGACCGTGGGGCCGGCTCCCGTGCCGGGGAAGTTCGTTTTGGGGCCGGAGGAGGCCTTCCTCGAAATTGGAGCGATTGAGATCGGCATCACCTTATTTGGCATACCGCTCGGCATACTCGCGATGGGCTGGCTTACCGCGTGGGCAGTCCGGGGGTTCAGGTCACGGGTCGAATAAGTTATTTGTTTGGGCAGATCTTGTTTCCACCGCCGCGTTCCGCACTGTTCTAAGCCGCATAATTGCTTATTCTGGAAACACGGTACAAGAATTCGTAAAGTTGTCAGAAACGAGACCGAGTGCAGCCGCGAGGTGATCTGCAAAACTTAAGTGAAGCTCCAGCCTGGTAGGGCACGATTATTTACCATTGATCAGACCGTCAAGCGCGAAATCGTGCTGTGGCTGACCTTCTCGGGGCGGGCGATGTTCCGCACCGGCGGGTGGTCCAGAAGTCGATGCCCTCGATCGCGGCCTGACGGCGCAGCCGTGTCCGCTGGCGGCGTTCGTCCCGATCGAGTGACAGGCCGAGGCCATTCGGCCTGAGACACGATCGGCCGCGCGCCCTTTGGGCTGGAGTCGGCGGCATGGCTCGCGTTCATGTCTTCGATCCCGAACCTTCGGCCCGCGTCCGCGCGAATCTCGGGGAGTTTGCCATTGAAGCAATCAGCAAATTGCTTATATGGCATCCCCACTTCACTGATTGCGGCGCCTTCAGGCGCCGCGGGTTGAACCAAGGGGATGACCATCTCTGATGTGCGCTTACCAAAACGGCCGGGGCGGGTGCGCGGGCGGCCGTTCGCAAAAGGGAACCGCCCGGCCGGCCGCCGGGCCGGCTCCCGGAACAAGAAGACGCTCGCCGCCGCGGTGCTGCTCGAAGGCGAGGCCGAGGCGTTGACCAGAAAGGCCCGTCGAAGGCGCGCATCTCGCCGGCGACAGACGAAGCCAGGCGTGCTTGCTCGAGCGCATCCTGCCGCCATGCCGCGAACGGGCGGTCAAGTTCGCCTTGCCGCCGATCGAGAGTGCGGCCGATATCGCACCCGCGATGAAGGCGGTCACCTCCGCACTCGCCGCCGGTGGGATCACTCCGGGCGAGGCGGCGACGATAGCGGCGGTGGTCGACATCTTCGTCCGGGCGATCGAGACCAGCGACTTCGAACGACGCCTGAAGGCCTTCGAGACCGAATATGCCGAGCGCCGCGAAAGCGAGCGCGAAATGTGCGGCGCCGGGCCGGGTCGGCAATTCAATCTATAGGCGAGAATTTGCGCTAGATGCGCGTTAGACTTTGTCGCGGGGAATTTGTAAAAACGAGATTGTTCGGGCTGCGGGCCAAAGATCGCGACCGAGCGCGGCGCCAGCAGCGGGGTCAGGGGATGGAGATCCGGCATGGGTCAGGCTCTCGGCACGGCGGCGAAATCATCTGTTTCCAGATCGGCGAGGGCGCCGACCGTGATCGGCTTGAACGGAGCGCGCGGCCGATAGGTGCCGATCTCGGCGATCGGCTTGCCGAGCACGTCGGCGATCATCGCCGCGACCACCGGGCCGCAAATGCGGCCTTGGCAAGGACCCATCCCGCAGCGGGTGAAGGCCTTGAGCTGGTTGGGGCCGGGCGCGCCGAGCCGGGCGGCACGGCGGATTTGACCCACCGAAACTTCCTCGCAGCGGCAGGCGATGACCTCGTCCTCCGCCGGGACCATCACCGAGCGCGGCGGGCGATAGAGCCGGTCAAGAAACGGCCGCAGTGCCTGCTCGCGCTCGAGAGCCGCCCGGATCGGTGAGGCGCGGCGGTCGCGCTCGGCTTGGCCGATATGACCGAGCCACACCGCGGCATCGAGTGCCGCGAGCCGCCCCGACAGCACCGCCGCATCGGCTCCTGCGATTCCCCCGCCATCCCCCGCGATTGCGATATTGGGCAGGCTCGTCTGGCCCCAGGGATCGAGCGAAGGCCGCCAGCAGAGCTGTCCCTCGTCCCACTCGTGCCGCAGCTCTAAGGCGTGGCTGACCTGGACGTTCGGGATCACGCCCTCGTGCAGCAAGAGGTAGTCGGCGGCGAGTTCGCCAGCATCCCAGACGACGCGTTCGAGGCTGCGCCGTCCGATCGCCCGGAGCCCGCGCACCCCGCACCGGATCGGCACGCCGGCGCGCTTGACCGCGAGCATCAATCCCAACCCCTTGATCAGCATTTGGCGCCCCGGCCACAAGCCCGTGAGATGCCGCCCGGCTGCCACATAATTTTCCGGCGGCGTCGTCTCCAAGAGAGCGGCGGGCGGCGCCCCGGCACGCGCGAGCTGCGCGGCGACCAGGTAGAGGAGCGGGCCCTGTCCGGCCAGCACCACACGGCCTTCCGGGACGAGGTCTGCGGACTTCAACAGGATCTGTGCGGCGCCGGCCGTCATGACGCCGGGGAGCGTCCAGCCCGGGATCGGCACCGGGCGCTCAAGGGCGCCGGTCGCGAGCAAGACCCGGCGCGCGGTCAGGGTCTCGGTATGGCCGGCGCTTTCGAGAAACAGCGTGCCATCGGGGTCGGCATGCCACAAGGTCGCGCCCGGCCGGTAGTCGACGCGGCTCGCGCGCAGCGCCGCCGCGAGCGGCCGGCCGGCGAGATAATCCGGCCCGAGCGGCGTGTCGGGCTCGGCGCGCTCGATCGCGCGATAGATTAGGCCCCCCGGCGAGCCCTGCTCGTCGACGAGCACGGTGTCGAGCCCGAGCTCGGCGGCGAGCGCCGCGGCAGCCATGCCGGCGGGACCCGCGCCGACGATCGCGAACTCGACCGTCATCCTGCTTCGGGATCGATCGGGCGCGTACGGATCTGACGGCGGATCCGCATTTCTGGCCGCACCTCAACCATGCAGCTCTGGCGATTCGGCACGCCGTCGATCTCGGCGAGGCAGTCGAAGCAGACGCCCATCATGCAATAGGGCGCCCGCTCGCCACCCTCGACCGCCGTCTCGCGAATGCTGTCGAACCCGGCGGCGAGCACCGCTGCGGCCGCCGAAGCGCCGGCCGAAACCATGACCGTCCGGCCTTCGACCGTGACGGCGACGGTTGCCGGAGGACTTTCAGGCCGCGGCCGGAACATCGAACCGGCTGGCCGAAAAGAGTTCCAGCGCAGGGTCGAGCGCGCCATCAGCAACCATCGGCGCGAAGAGATTGGCATGCGCCCCGGCGAGGGTAACGCCGCTGTGGCAGTTGGCGGTGAAGGCACCGGGGAAGCGCTCGGACTGGTCATAGATCGGCAAACCGTCGGGCGGCATCACCCGCAACGCCGCCCAGGCGCGCACGATCTGTAGATCGCGCAGCCACGGGAACGACAGCACGGCGCGGCGCGCGATCGTCTGCATTACGGCGGGCTTCTGGCTGGTGTCGAAGCCAACATCCTCCTGGCTGTCGCCCAGCATGATGCTGCCCTCGGCCGTCTGCCGGATCGTCGTGATCGGCATCGGCAGGACATGCTCGGCGCGCTCGGTGACCAGGATCTGCCCCTTCAACGGCTTGACCGGGGCGGAGAGCCCAAAATGCGGCGCCAAGGCGGCGTTGCCAAGCCCCGCAGCAAGGACGACTCTCGGCGCGCCGATCTCGCCGGCGGCGACACGGATGCGGAAGTCGCCGGGGGAAGCGTCGGCCTCGGTGACCGCGCTGTTTGGAAGATAGCGCCCGCCCCTTTCGATGAAGCCCTTGTGCAGCGCATGCAGCAATTGGAGCGGGTTCGCATGCCCGTCATACGGCGTCCAGGATCCTCCGATCACCGCCGGTCCGAGCCCGGGGAGCATGTCCGCGAGCTCGTGGCGATCGAGCATCCGGTAGTCGAAGCCGAAATTGCCGGATTGCACCCGCATCCGCTCCATCATTTCCCGGCGCGCTTCGAGCTCGGCCTCGCTGAGGCAGAGATGCACGCCGCCCGGCCGCTGGTGCCCGACGGCAATCCCGGTCTTGGCCAAGAGCTCGGCGGTAAGCGCCGGCCATTCGTCAGCGGAGCGCCGGGTCCAGCGCTGGTAATGCGGCGCACCATCGCCCTTGCTCTGCACCCAGACGAGCCCGAAATTGCCGCGCGAGGCGCGGAACGCCACATCGCCTTCGTCGAGGAGCGCCGCCCGTAACCCCGCGCGGGCAAGCCCATAGGCTATCGCCGAGCCAACCAGCCCGCCGCCGATTACGATCGCGTCGAAGCGCTCCATCGCGTGCCTCGTGTGCCCCGTCCGCGGCGATCATAGAACCCGTTCGCTCGGATCGGTACCGTCTCGGTCTCCCCGCAGACTGAGCCGGGTCCCCGGTTGCCCGAGCTTCCTCGGCCAACGGACATCGCCGACCCGAAGCGCGTCATCTTGAGACGTGGCGAAATTACCAGCTAAGATGGCAGCCGGGACGAGCAGCTGCCGGCCTTGTCCTGCTCGCCACAGGAGCATGGCTCGATACCCCCGCTCGTCGCCTTCAAAGATATCCTCCCCGACTGGTGCCTCGTTCCGGCTGCCGGCCCCCAGCCTTTTTTCGGCGACCATGCCGGCACCCTCCGGGACAACGATGGGACAGCCCCGCCCGAGGGCCGCGCCGGAGAGCGGTCATGAAGAGCCAGCGCCTTGCAGTCGGACTGATGATCGGCCAGGCAATCCTGTTTGCGGTCGAGACCGCGATGATCCATCACATCGGACCGCGCGGCTCCGCTATGCAGCTGGCACTCCTTCGTAGCGGCGCCGGCGTAATGCTGGTTGCTCTTCATCGCTTGGAACACCGGTTGGTCCGTGGTCAAGACCTCCCAACTGCCGCTACAGCTGCTGCGCGGGTTTGTGTCGGTCGCTGTATCTTTGGGTCCTGATGTACTCGTTCGCCCACATGCCGTTCGCCGACGCAACGGCGATTGCCTACACGCAGGCGGCTTACATTGCAGTATTTTCCGCGCTCATCCTGAACGAACGCGTCACCACCCTCCGATGGACAGCGACCGCCATCGGTACCGTCGGCGCCCTACTCATCGTGAAGCCGGCTTTTCTCGACCGGAACATCGTCTATCTGGTCGCTTTGCTCGGTACCAGCTTTAACGGTCTCGCGTTCGTGCTGAACAAATATCTGCAGCGCCCGGGAGGCGATTCCGAATTGACGACAATGTTTTACGTCAATGCCATTGCCGTCGTGTGCAACCTTCCGGTTTTGGCTACGACAACGCTACCCGAGCCCGCGGTCTGGCCTTGGTTGTCCGGTGTCTTAATATTCGGGCCCGTGGGGATGTACGTAGGGATGGTGGCGGTAAGACATGCGAGCGCTTCGAGTCTCGGGCCATACACACTGCTCCGCTTGGTCATAGCATCCATCGGCGGCATCATCTTATTCCGTGAGATTCCGGACCTGCTGAGTTGGCTGGGCGTCGCCGCCATCCTCTCGAGCTGCCTGCTGGCCTTGGGGCCAGAAGCGCCGCGTGTGCAGCCGAGAGCCGCGCTCTAAAGCCGCTTGCTAACCTTCCTTCGGGTTCGCCGTCGTACATCCACGGCATAATGTCCCAGCATTCGCATCTGTTCCGTATTGGGTTTCATGGTCGCCTCAAAATTTTGCCAATCCGCCGCACTCAGTTCCGATAGGCCGACGACCTCGAAAGAGACATCGCTGTAACATTGGCGCAGCAGCGGCTGCACCTGGAACAGCGGATAGCGGACATGGAACTCGACCGGCGAGTTCGTGCGCGTTAGTCGGATGTTGGTAAGGAGCGGACCGAACCAGGTCTCGGCCTCAATGATACCTTCGTAGTGCTCGTAACCTTGGGTTCGCGGGATGTTGGCAGGACCTCGAGACAGCAATGCCCAGCCCGGCGCCGTCCGCGCCAGGTAACCGCTCCAGATCTGTACGACACCGGGCTCTCTCGCGACAGCCAGAAAGGTCGGGGCGAGAGGTTTGACGGCATCGGGCGCCATTTCCTCGAACAATTGCCGAAACCCGGGAAACTGAGTACCCCGCAACGGATACCAATCCTCCGCACCTTCGTAAGTCCACGCGATCTCAACACCGTCCCACACCAGACTGAAATTTAGCGGCGGATAGATATACCAACCAAATGCCGAGGCGGATGCGAGGGCTTCGCAATAGCGATAGCCCCGGGTCGGGAGCATGCCATCGGCCGACCAAGCTGAAATTGAGCGGAGGGTAGATATACCAACCGAATGCCGAGGCGGAGGCGAGGGCTTCGCAATAGCGATACCTCGGGTGGGAAGCATGCCATCGGCCGAGCGGTCGGCCCGCCGCGGGACCGGAGCATCGGGGATGAGCCGGTAAAATCTGCAGATGATCGATTCAGCCTGCTTAGCCATCGTTGACGCTCCTTGCCCCGCGGCGACCGTTGACGATTCTAACGACGCAATGGGAAGCCGGCGCTGATGCAGCAGCTGCCGAGCCGCACGGTGCCGCGATCGGCGATCTCGGGCTTGGGCTGCCGCAGCGGCGGGAAGCCGGCGCTGATGCAGCAGCTGCCGAGCCGCACGGTGCCGCGATCGGCGGTCTCGGGCTTGGGCTGCCGCAGCGGCGGGAAGCCGGCGGTGATGCAGCAGCTGCCGAGCCGCACGGTGCCGCGATCGGCGATCTCGGGCTTGGGTTGCCGCAGCGGCGGAAACGCGGTTGTGCAACCGCAGATTATCCGCGAAGTCGAATTCATCTCGTCTCTCCCTCGATTAAACGTTGGGCGAAATTGCCCCCGTTAACGAAGGCGAAGTTCTCAGACGACGCAAGAACCGATCGTGAAAAAATTTTCTTCTCATCGTGATTAATACGTGAAATCGGTGTTCTTTGGATGGAGGATTCTATTTTCGGCATGACGGTTGCATGCCGTCGATCGCATGCGTCATTCACGCATGCTGAAACAGGAGTTTAAACACGCTGAGGCAGCGAGCCTACCAGCGCGCGCTTGATTTCACTGATCGATTCGACGCTCATCGCCGAGGCGCGCGGCTCTAGTCAGGCTTTTTCGATATTTTTGAAAAAATTGGTGACAAACCCGCTCAAAATCGTCAAAAATTCGTGAAACATGCGGGAAATTGCGTTACGCGCAGGGGATTGAGCCGGTGGAACGGGGCGATAATAGCGGAAATGAGGCTGTCTGTCTTGACGGGTCGGCGACCGATCGCCCTCGCGCCAGCGAGGGCGCACCCTCGGCTTTCCAGCATCGCCAAGCAGGTGAGCTGCCGATCCGAACGTCGCCCATGGAGGGCCTGCCACCCCCGACGACCAAGCGGTGGGTGGTGCGCCGCAAGGCCGCCGTGGTCGCAGCGGTACTCAGCGGCGAAATTACTGTCGAGGAAGCTTGCCGCTGGTACCAGCTGTCGGAGGAAGAGTTCCTCTCCTGGCAACGCGCGTTCGAGATCCATGGCCTTGCAGGTTTGCGCACAACGCGCACTCAGCAGTATCGCGTGCTTCGTGCTGCACGATCCCGTTCCGCGTCGCTCAAACAGGTTCAGTCGAGTCTTTTTCGCCGGGCTTAGCCTACAGCAAGTTCTCTAATGTCATCCTTCGCAGGGGGTGGCGCTCGTGACCGATCGAGACATCTTGGAGGCCTTACCTATGAACCAGCCACGGGACAGCGCCTTGCCTGCTGACGGGGCGCACTATCGAGAAATGGCGCACGGGCTCCGCAAGCTCGCCCACCATTGTCGCCTCGCCGGCGCACGGAGGGAGCTGCTGCAGCTGGCGGCGAGTTACGAACGGAGGGCCGATCATTTCGACGGTCGAGCGCGATGACTTCTTGCCGGTGCCCGCCCGCAGCGCATCTCGCAATGCTCGGGGAGCGGCGAGAGGGTGCTGTCCGGTCAGGTTAGCCGCTCAATTCGGGTGAGGTATTATCCGAGGAAACACGGACTAACACAATTACGTGACTCTTATCCGCGCGTCGTTGCGGCTTCTCGGTTCTGATCGGAAAGCGGGACCCCGGCGCTCGCGAGCGCATCGCAAAAGAGGTCTGCGTACGGGCTGCCGGTGCCGGGGTAACGCCGCCGAAAGCTCTCTATGGTCAGAGCCGGCTCGAGCTCGAGCAGGCGCCGCGCCGATGCCCGAGCCTCGTCCTCCCGGCCGGCGAGCACCAGCGCGATTACAAGCACCCGATACGCCGCCGTGTATGTGCGGTTCTCCCGTAAGGACCGCAGAGCGCACTCGATCGCCCTCTCGTACTGGCCGTCTGCGAGATAGGCGATTGCGGCGTTGCCGCTATAAGCATACATCAACGGGTCGTATGGCGAGAGCGCCATCGCCCTGTTGATTTCCTCGATGGCCCGGGAGCCATTGCCCATCCAGGCCTGTGCTGCTGCGCTCCACATCCATGCAGGCGCAGCATTGGCATTGATGCCCAGCGCGGTCTCGAAACGGCGGAATGCGAGATCGAAGTCCTTGTAGAGATAGGACGCGATGTGGCCGTGAACGGCGAACGCCATCGGTTCCATACTGTTGCATTCGATTGCCGATCGCGCAAAGCGGTCGGCCTGCGTCGCGTCATCCGCCGGATCGGGCGACCATCCTTGTCCGACGCGCAGCACATGCCAGTAGGCCCGCCAGGCAAGCGCCGCCGCGTAGTGCGGATCCTTCGCGATTGCGGCGTCGAACAGCGCCTCCGCAGTTTCGAAGACCGTGCGCGAGGAATTGTGCATATTCTCTTGGGCACGCAGAAAAAGGTCGTAGGCTTCGAGGCTGTCCGGCCGTTTGACGCGAATGCGGTTCATCTCGGCGGCGTGCAGGTAGGGTGCGACTTTTTGAACAATCATCTCGGACAAGCGATCCTGGACCTCGAAGAGGTCGAGAAATCTCTCGTCCAGCTTCGAGATCCAGAGCGCCGCCTCCAATTGCGCGTCTGTCAGCTCGATCGTCAAACGCAGGCGGTCTCCGAGGACCCGCACACTGCCAGAGAGAACGTAGCGGACCCCCAGCACATTGCCGATCTCGCGCGGGTGGCGGTCCTGGTTCCTGAAGGCCAGTGTCGATAGCCGAGAAATCACGAAAAAATTCGGAACGCGGGACAATGCTTCAATGAGATCTTCGACGAGCCCTTCGGCAATGAAGTCATGGGCCGGATCGCCCGTAAGGTTGCGAAAGGGCAGCACTGCGATCGAGGGTTCATGCCTGCGTTCGGGTCCGGGGTCGTGCCCAGGAGCGATGACGGGATCGCTATGCTTCTCGATCTTCCAGCGCGCGGGAGACGCAGAAGGCGAGCCCGCCGCCGTCATCTCGCTCAACTCGATGCCGGCCGATCCATCGAAGTTCGCGGGGAAAGTCACCTGCGGCGACTCGGTCCGTATCGCTTCGTATACGGCGGCTGTCTCCTTGGAAGGGGGCAAGTCGAGGACCGTCAGCAGCGCCTGCCGGCAGCGCTCGAATTCGCGAATCGCTTGGGCGCGATCGCCCATTTGCGCAAAAGCCTTCATCAGGCTGCGCACGGCACCTTCGTGCGTCGGCTCGAAGTTGATCAGTCGGCGCGCGGCCGCCGCGCGCACTTCCGGTTTCGCGTTCTGTTCGGTCAGGCGGTCGAGCTCCGCCTCCAAAATTTTCCGCACGCGATCCTCGAAGCGACTTCGCTCCGCGGCGAGCCAGTGATCGAACGATGGTGTGATCCCGTCGAGATCTTCGAGGAGACGCTCGCTGTAAGGCTGGACGAGATTGCTGGTATCCGCGGTCGCATCGGCACTCGCCTCGAGGATGGCAAGGGCATCGACCCAGCACTTCCGGACATCGATGCGGACGCTGTCCCGACCGATCTCTACGAGCCCGGGAACGTGGCGATTAACGACACCGTTGAGCTCCGAAAGTGATTGGCGCAAGCTCATCCGGGCCTGCGCATCGGCCGACCGATCCCACAACAGTCCGACAAGACGACTTCGCAAGACACGCTCGCCTTGCGCCAGACATAAGCAGGCCAGGAGCCCCCGCGTTTTTCGTCCGCGCGGCAAAAAATCGGCCCCGCCGGGAGCGACAGCCCGCATGGTGCCGACCAGATAAATTCTCGGCAATGCCCGCGGCACCCACCCGCCAGCATAGGCAGGTGCGACGTATTCGTCCGCCGGGCTAAGATTCGATCTCACCGCCTTCGCCCTTTCCGGGCGTCCTGGATGACACAGTGAGGGGCCATCTCGGGCGCCTTATCGTGCCGGCCCTTCCTGCGCCGCGTCCGATTAATCGTATTATAAGCGCGCGGGCTAGGCAGAGTCATCCCTTATGGAACATTGCCGATGGCTGACCCCGAGGCCCTGATCGACGTCGAGGATCTACAACGCATTTGACTTCTCGCGTTCGCCGCACGATTGCCTGCGGCGCCAGGAGCGGGCAAGGTTCGGTCCTCGAAGGCTCTCCGATCCGCCCCGACGAAACCCTTTGGCTTGTCGGCAAATCAGGCTGTCATAGATCAGCGGATGCTTGCGCTTAGCTTGGCCTTCGGATGCCGGCAAATTGGTTCTGAGCCGTCAGCTGCCGCGCCCGCAGCGGCCGAAGCACGAAGAGAGCGAGCGCCACCACCACGACGTTCATGATGGCGGTGACGAGAAATACGACGTGCCAGCTGCCGGTCGAGGATCTGAGCACGTTTGCAAGCGGGACGAGAAAGGCCGAAGCGCCTTTGGCCGTATACAGTAGGCTCAAATTCGCCGTCGCATATTGCGGGCCAAAACTGTCGGTGCAGGTCGACGGAAACAGGCTGAAAATCTCACCCCAGGTCAAAAAAATCAAGCCTGCGAAGATCACGAATGCCCAAGGCGCGGTTCCGGCCGATCCTAGCAGCCAATAGCTGATTGCGCCCAGGCTGAACGCCATCGCCATCGTGTATTCGCGGCCGACGTGATCGGAAATCCAGCCGAACAGCGGGCGCGCCAGGCCGTTGGCGACGTTGTCGACCAGCAACGCAACAGTCAAGGTAGTGGCGCCCCAGAACAACACAGTATTGGCAACGTTAAAGTCCCGGGCGATCAGCGCGATCTGGGCGGTTGCCATCAGGCCGCTGGCCGAGACTAGGATGAACATCAAATAGAGTACCCAGAAGACCGGAGAGCGCAGCACTGCTTGCGGCGAATAGCTCTGGGTCGTCTGGATCACCTTGGCCGGCAGGGCGCCGAGGGTTTGTCCGCGCTCGGGCGCGCGCAACCCCCATGCCAAAACGAAGACGATCCCTCCTTGGATCAGCCCGAACCAGAGGAACGCCGCCGCATAGCCGCTCGTGTCGATCACCGCGCGGATCGGGATAACGGTCAGGGCAGCGCCCGCGCCGAAGCCGGCAGCGGTCAAACCCACAGCGAGCCCGCGCCGGTCGGGAAACCATTTGACCGCGTTGCCAATGCAGGTCGCGTAGATCGCCCCGGCGCCGATGCCGGATATAGCGGCCCCGAGATAGAGCACCGGCAGGCTCGCTGCTCTCGCATTGATGATCCAGGCGATCGCGATCAGGATGCCGCCGGAGGCGACCATGAGCTTCGGCCCGTGCCGCGGCCCGATATGATCGACGATCCAACCTTCGACCGGGGTCAGCCAGGTCTCGAGGGCGATGAAGATGCTGAACGCCACCTGGATATCGGCAACCGCCCAGCCGTGCTCTTTGTTCATCGGGGTGACGAAGAGCGTCCAGCCATATTGCAGGTTGGCGATCATCACCATGCAGATGATGCCGAGGACGAGCTGGACCAGGCGGACGGATACCAGTGGGGCGGCGGCGGGAACACGATCTCGTGACATGCCTTGATCCTCCCTCAGATGGTTTTTAATTTTGATCGCTTAATAGTAGCATATCTCGAGAGGGGCGGAGAGCGAACGGAACGGATCGCTCCGGTACTCGTTCAACCGAGTCTGCACCGGCCCCGGTACTCGTTCAACCAGTCTGCACCGACTGCTGCGCAACCAATGAGCTTTTTTGGCCATATTATAGCCGGCGCGCGCGAACTGCCCTTTGGCGGGCCGCTCGGCGCCCTGCTCGAACGGGCGGCGCGCCACGTTCCAAGCTGGCACCCGCACGGGGACGGGGAGAGCCGGGATGGCGACCCGCGCCGCCGCATCGCCTTCACGATCGCGGTGATCGCGCTCGGCGCCAAGATGGCAAGGGTCGACGGTGCCGTCACCCGCGACGAGGTTGCCGCCTTTCGCGAGGTCTTTCAGGTCCCGCCAGGCGAGGAAGACCACGTCCGGCTGGTCTTCGATCTGGCTCGCAAGAGCACCGCCGGGTTCGAGAGCTATGCCCGTCAGGTCGGCCGTCTGTTCGCAAACGATCGGGCGGTGCTCGAGAACCTGCTCGACGGGTTGTTCCATATCGCCCTCGCCGACGGCGGGGTCTGCCCCGCCGAGGATGCTTATCTGCGCGAGGTCGCTCGTCATTTCGGCTTCAGCGCGGGGGACTACGCCCGCATCCGTGCTCACCATGTCGGTCCGGAGGAGGAAGGGGCGGAGGATCCGCACGCTATCCTCGGGGTCGAACCGGACGCCTCGCGGGGCGCGATCCGCGAGGCCTACCATCGTCTCGTGCGCGAGAGCCATCCCGACCTCGCCATCGCCCAAGGTCTGCCGACCGAGTGCATTGCGCTGGCGACCGCGCGTGTGGCGCGTATCAACGCCGCTTATGACCGGCTGGCAAAGCGCGTTATGCCGCCGGCATGACCCTGCCGCGGGTCCGCAACCGGGCCTCGCCGAACCATGGCATCCGCAGGGAGCCGGCGCGGATCGACATGCTGGTGCTCCATTACACCGGCATGAAGAACGCGCAGGAGGCGATCGGGCGTTTGTGCGATCCCTCGGCGCGGGTCAGCGCGCACTATGTCATCGAGGAGAACGGAACAACCTGGCGGCTAGTTCCCGAGGCGCGACGGGCGTTTCATGCCGGACGCTCCTGTTGGGCGGGCGAAAGTGACCTCAACAACGTCTCGATCGGGATCGAAATCGTCAATCCCGGCCACGAATGGGGTTACTGCCCATTTCCGGACGGGCAAATGGCAGCGGTGGAGGGTCTTTGCCGCGATCTCATCTCGCGCCACCCGATCCCGCCGAGCCGCGTCGTCGGTCATTCGGACATCGCGCCGGACCGTAAGTCGGATCCCGGCGAGCTCTTCGAGTTGTCCGTCCTGGCCGTGAGCGCGCCCCGGAGCATCAGCGCGTTCATGATGGTGCCGAGCATGCCGATGTTGTCCGCCTCGGCGCGACTGATGCCCCAGCCTTCGGCCATCCGGCCGCGGAAGTAGTTTCCGCCGCCGACCACCACCGCCACCTGCACGCCGAGATCGTGCACGGAGAGGACTTCCTCGGCGACGCGGGACAGACTGGCCGGGTCTACCCCTGAGTTACCTGTTCCGGCGAGTGCCTCGCCGCTCAGCTTGACGACAACCCTGCGATAGCGAGGCACGGTCAAGAGAACCCCCATCCTGGCCGCCCGGAGTGGCAACCTCGCCCACGCTACCGTATGGCCATATGCCTTTCATCTGTATATCAGGTAACCGGCCCGCGGACGGGGCTGCGTGCGCCATGCTACAGCCCGCGTGGGCGGCCCCCGGAGGCCGTCCGTCGCCGAGGGCGCGGCGAGGGTGGCGGGAGCGACGGGACCGGCCGGTGCTTGCCTCCCTTGGTAATCGTGGCGCCTTTCCGCTGGCCCGGACAATAGCGGGATAAGCTGAACAAGCGGAGGCCGGTATGAGGGACCAGAAGCGGAGTAAAAGCCGGTCAAAAGGCAATAAAAGCAAACGGTCGCCACCGAGGCCGAAGGCGGCCCGGCCGAAGGGTCGCACGCCGTCGGCCCGGCGGCCGGCCAGACCACGGGCTGGCCGCATGAGCAGGGCCGTCGTGAGCGTGACCCTGGTGGCCGTCGTGCTCATGCTCGTGGCCTTCGCGGTGATCCATTAATGCGCTATTAGCCATTAGTCCGGGTCTGTCCGAAATGGCGCGGCACAATCCAGGTCAAGATCAAGGTCAAAGTCAATATGCCGAACGGTGCTCGGTATCCGCCTGGATAACCCGTTCCCGCGGGTCCTCGGCGCACGAATTCCGGCCACCGCGCGAGGCGGCTCCTACTCCAGGTGGTCCGCTACTCCAGGTGGTCCGTTGCTTCGCCGTGGTCGGTAGCCTCGGCCGCGCGCTTGCGGCAGGCCTCGATCTCGGCTTCGGCGGCCCGGCGATCCGCCCACGCTTCGGCCTGCACCGACTTGCCGGGCTCGATCGCCTTGTAGACCTCGAAGAAGTGCTGGATCTCGAGCCGCTCGAACTCCGGCACGTGATGGATGTCCCGCAGATGCTCCATCCGGGGATCTCGGGCCGGGACGCAGAGCACCTTGTCATCCGCGCCCATCTCGTCCCGCATCCGGAACATCCCGATGACCCGGCAGTTGATCAGGCAACCCGGGAAGGTGGGCTCGTCGAGCAGCACGAGCGCGTCCAGCGGGTCGCCGTCGTCGGCCAGGGTGTCCTCGATGAACCCGTAGTCCGCCGGGTACCTGGTAGAGGTGAATAGCATGCGGTCCAGCCGGATCCGGCCGGTGGCGTGGTCCATCTCGTACTTGTTGCGCTGTCCCTTGGGGATCTCGATGAGAACGTCAACGTCCACTGGTTCGCTCCAGATCGGTCTGGGTGATTAACTCCATTGTTCCCGCATTCCGCGGCCGACATCGCTTGAGGTGGTAGATCATGGTGCGCCGCACACGGCTCACGGCCGTGCTGACGCTCGCCTTGATCAACGTGTTCACGCTAGCGGCTGGTATCACCGTGGCCCGCATGCTTCCGCCGCGGCTCGCGGCGCTCCGCGTCCCGACCGTCGCGGCGGGCCAGGTCGACGGGGCGGGCGCCGTGCTGGCCGCGGGGACCGCGGGCGGCTCGCTGCCGACCGCGAGCGGCCTGCGGTCGGCCCTGGCCGGCCCGCTGTCGGTGGCCGCGCTCGGCCCCCAGGTGTCGGCGATGGTGGCCGACCCGGACACCGGGCGGGTGCTGCTCTCCGCGGGCGGGGACGCGCTCTTGACGCCCGCCTCGACCACCAAGCTCGTCACCTCCGTGGCCGCGCTGGCCGTACTCGGCCCGAACGCCACGTTCACGACGCGGGTGGTGCACGGCGCGACGCCGGACCGCATCGTCATCGTCGGCGGCGGAGATCCCACGCTCGCGGTGAACCAGTTCCCGGCCGAGGATTACCCCCAGCCCGCCACGCTGGCCAACCTCGCGGCCGAGACGGCGCGGGCGCTGAAATCGCAGGGCCGCACGACGGTGAGCGTCGGCTACGACACCTCGCTCTACTCCGGCCCATCTGGCGCCGGGCTGGCCGGAGAGCTACATCGCCACGGGCAACGTCACCCCGATCGTCTCCCTCGAGGTGGATCAGGGCCGGCTGACCACGGCCGGCATCCCGGAAGACGCCGACGACCCCTATAACCTCCGCCCGCGCACCACCGACCCGGCGGGCATGGCGGCCGGATCGTTCGCCGCCCTGCTGGCCGCGGACGGCATTCACGTCACCGGATCCCCGGTGGCCCAGGCCGCTCCCGCGCACGCCGCGGGCATCGCCAGCGTGTCCTCGCCGCCGCTGTCGGCCATCGTGGATCAGATGCTCGAGGAGAGCAACAACGTGATCGCCGAGAACCTCGCGCGCCAGGTCGCCGTGGCGACCGGCCAGCCCGCCTCGTTCAGCGGGGCGGCCGCGGCGGTGATCAGCGAGCTGCGGCGGCTCGGCGTCAACACCGGCCTGCACCTGGTGGACGGCAGCGGGCTTTCCCCGCAGGACGCGATCGCGCCGGCCACGCTGGTCAAGGTGCTTGAGCTCGCCACCACCGACGCCCGGGTGCGCGCCGTGCTGGCTGGCCTGCCGGTCGCCGGCTTTCCGGCACGCTGTCGGCCGGGCAGAGCGTGTTCAGCGGGATCGGCGGCGCGGCCCTCGGCTCGGTCCGGGCCAAGACCGGCAACCTCGGCACGGTGACGGCCCTGGCCGGCCTGGTCACCGACAAGACCGGGACGACGCTCGTCTTCGCCTTCATGGCCGACCGGATCCCGACCGCCGGGATGCTGCGGACGGCGGCGAACGCCATCGACGAGGCCGCCGCCGCCCTGGCCGACTGCGGCTGCCGGTAACGGGCCCAATGGTGAGCCCTGGTGGTGAGCACTGTCCACAGCACGTACCGTTGGACTGTGAGCAGCACGCAGATGATCGACTGGGATGTCGCCATTTCCACGGGAACCCGGTGGGCCAGGCCCGGGCCGCAGGTAAGCCTGGCCGAGGCGCGGCGGACGGTCTCAGAGCTACGCGACCTCGCCGGCGCGGTTCAGCAGCCGGTTTACGAGGTCACCGGAATGTCGGGCGGCCGCGACGGCGCGCTGGGCCGGGTCGCGGTGGTGGACCGGCCAGGGTGGATCAGAGCGAACGTGGATGGCTTCCGCGTCGTGCTCGAGCCGCTGGTCGAGCAGCTGAAAGAGCGCGCGCCCGGCGGATCGGCCGGATCCGGCCCGGGTCGGTGATGACCGCGGTGGGATCGCGGGTCACCGGCATCCAGGCCGGGCTGATCCTGGCCTACCTGTCCTCCCGGGTGCTCGGCCAGTACGAGCTGTTCCTGCCGCCGGAGGCCTCCCCGGTCGACGGTGAGCAGCCGGGTCGGCTCACCCTGGTGGCCCCCAACATCGTCATGGTCGAACGCGAGCTTGGCGTGGACTCGCACGATTTCCGGCGCTGGGTGTGCCTGCACGAGGAGACTCACCGGCTGCAGTTCACCGCGGTGCCCTGGCTGCGGGACTACGTGCAGAGCCAGATGACCGAGTTCCTGCTCGCCTCCGAACTGGACCCGGCGGCGATCTTGCAGCGGCTCCGGTCGGCGGCCGACGCGATGGCGGGCGCGGTGCGCGGCGGCGACGGCGGCAGCCTGATCGACGCCGTGGCCACGCCGCGGCAGCGCGAGATCATGGAGCGGCTGACCGCGGTGATGACGCTGGTCGAAGGGCACGGCGACTACGTGATGGACGCGGTTGGGCCGCAGGTGGTGCCCTCGGTCGAGCAGATCAGGGAACGCTTCAACTCCAGGCGCGGATCGAGCGGCCGGATCGAGCAGACGATCCGCCGCATTCTCGGCATCGACCTGAAGATGAAGCAGTACGCGGAGGGCTCCCGGTTCGTCTCCGCCGTCGTGGACGAGGTGGGCATGGCCACCTTCAACAAGGTCTGGACATCGCCGGAGACGCTGCCGACCAAGGAGGAATTCGCCCGCCCGCACGAGTGGGTGGAGCGGGTCGCGTCCGGCTCCTAGCCAGCATGGGTCCGGGCGTCGCGGTCGCCGAGATCCGCAGCGCGGTGCGGACCTGCCTGTCCGACCTAGCCGCCGGCGACCTGGTGCTCGCCGCGTGTTCCGGCGGCGCCGACTCGCTGGCGCTGGCCGCGGCCGCGGCGTTCGTGGCGCCACGGCTGGGCTTGCGGGCCGGTGGCGTGACCGTCGACCACGGGCTACAGCCGGGCTCCGCCGAGCGGGCCGCGAGCGTGGCCACGCTGCTCGGCAAGCTCGGCCTCGACCCGGTGCGCAGCGCCGAGGTCACGGTGGCGTCGGCGGCCGCGGCGCCGGCCCGGAAGCCGCGGCCCGAGTGGCCAGGTACGGCGCGCTCGACGCGACGGCCAAGGATTACGGCGCCGCCGCCGTCCTGCTCGGCCACACCCTCGACGACCAGGCGGAAACCGTCCTACTCGGGCTCGCCCGCGGATCCGGCGGGCGATCGCTGGCCGGGATGCCCGCCCGGCGCGGCCCTTACCGCCGGCCGTTGCTTGGCGTACGCCGCGCCACCACCAGCGCCGCGTGCGCCGAACTGGGCCTCGAGCCGTGGCTGGACCCGCATAACCGCGACGTCCGCTTCACCAGGACCCGGGTGCGCCACCAGGTGCTGCCCGCGCTCGAGGCGGCCCTCGGGCCGGGCGTGGCCGAGGCGCTGGCCCGCACCGCGAGCCAGCTGCGCGCCGACGCCGAATGCCTCGACGACCTCGCGTTCGCCGAAAGCGCAAAGCTTCGCGGCTACGGTTCGGACCCGGCCGGGCTTGACGTCGGCTGGCTGCGGGCGCTGCCCGCCGCGATCAGGACGCGGGTGCTGCGCGACGCGGCGATCATGGCGGGCTGCCCGCGCGGCGCGCTCACCGCCGGGCACGTCGACCGGATGACGCCCTCGTCACCGCTTGGCGCGGGCAGCGATGGATTGACCTGCCCGGCGGCGTGCGAGCGCGCCGCCAGGCTGGCAAAGTGTGGTTCGCCGGCAGTGCACCAGGCGGCGGGGCACCAGGCGGCGGGGCCCAGCCGCACCCCGGGCCCCGGGCGGCGATTGAAAAGGGTCGAGGGGTTGGGGAGTCCGTTGGACGAAAAAGACATGGGGTCCGACCTGAAGCAGGTGCTGATCACCGCCGACCAGCTCCAGGCGCGCACCGGCGAACTCGCCGCGCAGATCGACGCCGACTACGCCGGCCGCGACCTGCTGCTCGTCGGCGTGCTCAAGGGCGCCGTCATGGTGATGGCCGACCTCGCCCGGGCCATGCACCTGCCGGTGCAGATGGACTGGATGGCGATCTCGTCCTACGGCTCGGGCACCAAATCCTCGGGCGTGGTCCGGATCCTCAAGGACCTCGATACCGACATCACCGGCCGTCACGTGCTGATCGTCGAGGACATCGTGGACTCCGGGCTCACCTTGTCCTGGCTGGCGGGCAACCTGCGCTCGCGAGGGCCCGCGTCGCTGGCCGTCTGTGCCATGCTCCGCAAGCCGGGATCGGCCCAGATGCAGGTAAACGTGGCCTACACAGGATTCGACATCGGCGATGAGTTCGTGGTCGGGTATGGCCTTGACTATGCTCAGCGGTATCGCAACCTGCCATTCATCGGGACGCTGGCTCCGGCGGTTTACGGGGGCAGTTAGGCTCCACGAGGCAGGGGAACACAATCTGCCACGGGAAGCGTTGACTTTCCAGGCGTTGCACCCCGCGGTGTACCGTCGTTGTTTTACGGCTCGCGGCCGCCGTTGGAGCACTGGCTGCGAGAATGGAAGATGGCCATCCCGCCGGAGGTCGACGGGACTGTGAGGCTGGTCAGGAGGGAACGGTCCCGGGCCGACGGGACCGCTCATCGATGGAGCTAAGGCGGTTTTTCGGGGCCCCGCTGCTGCTAGTCGCGGTAGCGGTGCTGTTGCTGCTTTTCGTGCTCGACTACGCGAATTCGGGAAGCTCATACCAGCAGGTCGACACCTCCCAGATTGTCCAGGACATCAATGCGGGCCAAGTCAAGAGCGCGCTGATCACGGACAAGAACCAGACGATCCAGATCACCACGAAGAGCGGCAAGCAGCTAGAGGCTTCGTGGGTCTCCGGCCAGGGCCTGCAGCTCACGGAGGAACTGCAGGCGCAAGTCGTCAAGGGCACCCTGCCGGCTAACGGGTACAACGTCACCATTCCGAAGAGCAACGCGCTGCTTGACCTGATTCCGACCGCGCTGATCTACCTGGTGATCTTCCTGCTGTTCTTCTTCATGCTGTCCCAGATGCAGGGCGGCGGCTCGCGGGTGATGAACTTCGGCAAGTCCCGGGCCAAGCTGATCACCAAGGACACGCCCAAGACGACATTCGCCGACGTGGCCGGCGTGGACGAGGCCATCGAGGAACTGCAGGAGATCAAGGAGTTCCTGC
>CAWCKT010000023.1:0-126933 GCA_963796155.1 uncultured Alphaproteobacteria bacterium
CATCGCCGTGACGCAACACGCGATCTCGGCGGGCCATTATCTGGCGGCGACCGCCGGTTTCGAGATCCTCCAGGCGGGCGGCAACGCGATCGATGCCGGATGCGCCGCCGGGATTGCGCTCGGTGTATTGCAGAGCGATCTCGTTGATGTCGCCGGCGTGGCGCCGATCCTGATCTACCTCGCCGACCGGCGCGAGGTGGTGACGATCGCCGGTCTCGGTCCGTGGCCCAAGGCGCTCGACCCCGAGCTGTTCCTGCGCGAACACGGCGGCAAGATCCCCAAGGGGGTGTTGCGAACAGTGGTCCCCGCCGCTCCCGACGCCTGGATCACCGCGCTCAGGCGCTACGGGACGATGAGCTTTGGCGAGGTCGCGGCGGCGGCGACCCGATTGGCGCGCGACGGCTTCCCGATGTATCCGCTGATGGCCGCGAGCCTGAAGCGGCACGAGGCGGACCACCGCGCCTGGCCGTCGACCGCAGCGATTTTTCTGCCGAATGGACGGCTGCCCGAAACGGGCGAAATCTTTCGCCAAACCGACCTCGCTGCATCGTTGCAGTACATGGCCGACGAGGAGCGTGCCGCCGCCTCGCGGGGCCGCGAGGCCGGGCTCGAAGCGGCGCGCGACGCCTTTTACCGCGGCGACATCGCCCGCAAGATCGTCGCCTTCATGAAGCAGGAAGGCGGGCTTCTCTCGGCCGAGGATCTCGCCGAATACCGTTCGCCGGTCGGTCCGCCCGAGCGCCGCCGCTTTGGCGACCTCGAAGTGTTCACTTGCGGCGCCTGGTGCCAGGGCCCCGTCCTCTTGCAAACTCTGGCGTTGCTCGAAGGGATCGATCTCGCCGGCCTAGGTCAGAACAGCCCGGACTACATCCACCACCTGACCGAAGCGCTGAAGCTCGCCTTTGCCGACCGCGAAGCCTATTACGGCGACCCGGCGATGGTCGAGGTGCCGCTCGCGACCTTGATCTCGCCGGAATACGCCGCCGAGCGGCGCAAGCAGATCCGCCCCGAACGCGCCTCACCCGAGATGCCGCCGCCCGGCGATCTCGGTCGGGCGGGTGCGCGCTTCCGCGCGAGCCTAGGCGATCCCAACCCCGAGCCTGATACGTCCTATGTCTGCGTTGCCGACCGGCACGGCAATCTGTTCTCGGCGACGCCGAGCGACGGCTCCTACGGCTCACCGGTGGTGCCGGGGACCGGGCTCATCCCGTCCAACCGCGGCTCGCAATCGCGTCCCGACCCGCGGCACCCGGCCGGGGTCGCCCCGGGCAAACGGCCGCGCCTGACGCCGAACCCGGCGCTGGCGATCAAGGGGCGCGACCAGTTCCTGCCGTTCGGCACGCCGGGCGGCGACGTGCAGACCCAGGCGATGCTGCAGGTATTGTTGAACCTGTTCGTCTTCGGGCAGGACGTGCAGTCGGCGATCGAGACGCCGCGCTTTGCGACCTACAGCTTCCCGTCTTCCTTCGCCCCATTCGAGTATTACCCCGGCCGGCTGGCGGTCGAAGGCCGCATCCCCGAGGCAGTCGTGGCCGAGCTGGCGCGACGCGGGCATGAGATCCAGCGCTGGCCCGACTGGATCTGGACCGCCGGTGCCGTCTGCGCGATCCTCGCCGACCGCCGTCGCGGCGTGCTCGAGGCCGGCGCCGACCCCCGCCGCGCCGCCTACGCGATCGGGTGGTAGTCAGCCTCTCGCCGACCTACTCGACGCTGGCCTCGAATGACGCGGCCACCGTCTTTGCCATCTCCAGGAACTGGTGCCGAACCTTCTGGTCGGAGATCGCGTAATAGAGGCGGATGAACTCGATGGTCTCCGGCCGCTGCAGGTGCTCGCGCCACTGCCTGTCCTCGGGGCTGAGATCGGCATCATCCGGCTGCAGATCGCCAAAGAAGTAGGAGATCGGCACGCCGAGGATTTCGGCCATCGCCGAGAGCCGGGACGCGCTGACCCGATTGGCGCCGCCTTCGTATTTCTGCACCTGCTGGAAAGTGAGACCGAGCGCGTTGGCCAGCGTTTCCTGGTTCATGCCCAGCAGCAGGCGGCGCATCCGGATCCGGCCGCCGACATGCACGTCGATCGGGTTGGGTATACCGGTGCCGCGCCCGTATTTCGGCGCCGGCTTGGGCTCCTCCAATTGGGTTGATGACCTCTTCAACGGACTTTCCTTTCAGCGCCGTACGCCGCAAGGTTGCAACGGGTTCGCCTGGAGCGCAAGGGTCATTCGCAAATCGCTGCGCAATGGAGGCAACGATATTGACGCAATTACCCGCAGGTTGAACAGTAATCGCTTGGTATGGTTAATTTTTTGATGCGGGGGCCGACACCCCACCAGCCTTCAGCAATCCCTCCGGACGGCCTCGTCGTAGCCGCGTCGGCTGCTGATAAAGACCAGAGACATCAGCCCGATTCCCAGCGCCAGCGTGACGACGATCCCGAAACCCATTGCGAGCCAGCCGGCGAGACTGATCTCCGAACCGCCGATGCCGTTCCAAAACTCGAAGATCACGACGGCGACCGCCAGCACGGCGGCCCCGGCGATCGTCACCGCGATCCAGGTGAGCAGCGATTGCCGAGGAACTCGCGGATCATGCGACGACCGCCGCGGCCGTGCGCAAATCCTCGACAAATCGCAAGGTTTCCCGGCGGCGTGTCTCCTCGTCGGGCGCGCGCAGCAATGCCGAAGGATGCACGGTCGCGAGCGCATGGGGCGCCAATGCCGACGGCACCAGCCGGCCGCGGTCCCTGGTCACGCGAAATGCTCTGCCGAACAGAGCCTGCGCCGCCGTTGCTCCGAGAGCGACGATGATGTGCGGCCTCACCACCGTGACCTCAGCTTCGAGCCACGGAAAGCACGCCTCGATCTCGACCGCGCCCGGTTTGCTGTGGATCCGCCGCGTCCCTCGCGGCACCCATTTGAAGTGTTTGACGACGTTGGTGATGTAGGTCCGCGACCGATCGATCCCCGCCTCGGCGAGGCAGCGATCGAGCAGCTTCCCCGCCGGTCCGACGAACGGATGGCCGGCGATGTCTTCCGCATCGCCCGGCTGCTCGCCGACCAACATGACGAGCGCCCTCTCGGGACCTTCCCCGAACACAGTCTGGGTGGCGTTGCGGTAGAGCGGACAGGCGGTACATCGCGCGGCGGCCGCACGCAGACCGGCAATCGTCGGTTCGGCAGTCATCATCAGGTAAACGCCGCATCCTTTGTTTTGCTGCGAAAGCCGCTTACCCCGGGGCCTCGCTCGTGGCAGAGTGGCGGCTTGGCGCCCTTCCCCGATGGAGAACCAAATGCCGACCAAGAGCCAGCATCCGGAAACGCTCGTGCTTCATGCGGGGTACCGGAGCGACCCAACAACGACCGCCGTCGCGGTGCCGATCTACCAGACGACGAGCTACCAGTTCCGCGACACTCAGCATGCCGCGAACCTGTTCGGATTGGCCGAACTCGGGAACATTTACACTCGGATCATGAACCCGACAAACGCCGTCCTCGAAGAGCGCGTCGCCGCCCTCGAGGGCGGGGTGGCGGGGCTGGCGCTCGCTTCCGGCCAGGCCGCGTCGCTCTTTGCGATCCAGAACGTCTGCCAGGCGGGCGACAATTTCGTCAGCTCGACCGACCTCTACGGCGGCACCTGGAACCTGTTTCTCAACACGATGATGAAGACGATGGGGATGGAGGTCAGGTTTGTCGACCCGGCCGACCCCGAAGCCTTCGGGCGTGCGACCGATGCGCGAACCCGCTGCTATTATGCCGAGACCCTGCCCAACCCCAAGCTCGAGGTCTTCCCGATCGGCGAAGTGGCGCGAATCGGGCGCCAGCTCGGCGTACCGCTGATCGTCGACAACACCGCCGCCCCGGTGCTGTGTCGGCCGCTCGAGCATGGCGCCGCCGTGATCGTGCATTCGACGACCAAATATATTGGTGGTCACGGCAATTCGATCGGCGGCCTCGTCGTCGACGGCGGCAATTTCGACTGGGAAAAGCACGCCGACCGCTTTCCACTCTTAAACCAGCCGGATCCGAGCTATCACGGTGCTGTCTGGACCCAGGCGGCAAAGCCGCTGGGGCCGATCGCCTACATTCTCAAAATGCGGGTGACCTTGCTGCGCGACCTCGGGGCGCCGATGAGCCCGTTCAACGCGTTCCTGTTCATCCAGGGGCTCGAGACATTGCCGTTACGGATGCGTGCTCATTGCACCAACACGATGGCGGTCACCAAATTCCTGGCCGAGCATCCCAAGGTGACCCGCGTCATTCATCCGAGCCTGATGACGGGCGAGGCCAAGCGCCGCGCCGACGCCTATCTGAAAGGCGGCTATGGCGGGCTCGTCGGCTTCGAGCTGAAGGGCGGGCGCGAGGCGGGCAGCCGCTTCATCGACGCGCTCAAGATGTTCTACCACGTCGCCAATATCGGCGACGCACGCAGCCTGGCGATCCATCCAGCGACGACGACCCATTCGCAGCTCTCGCCGGAGGAGCAGCTGCAGACCGGGGTCACCGAGAATTACGTCCGGCTGTCGGTCGG
The DNA here is from genome assembly GCA_963796155.1 of uncultured Alphaproteobacteria bacterium. Lineage (GTDB taxonomy): Bacteria > Pseudomonadota > Alphaproteobacteria > ATCC43930 > CGMCC-115725 > AP-15. The sequence goes on from CAWCKT010000023.1 coordinate 4,528, forward strand.
GATCGAGCATGAGGAGGACATCCTCGCCGATCTGGCCCAGGCGCTCGACGCCGCCTGATTTGCGCCGGCAGCGGGTTCGGCGCAACCGATGAGCGCCGGCGAAACGGTCCTGTCCCTCTGCTGGCCGATCGATCTCGGGCTGACGGTCGCCAGCCACGGTTGGGCGTATCTGGCGCCGTGGCGCTGGGATTCCGAAGCCGGCCGCCTCGCGCGGCATGAGCGGATCGGCGATCGGCTGGGGATGATCGAAATCGCGCAGCAAGGTCCCGATGCTATGCTCCTGCGCTGGGACGGGTTCACCGGCGCAGGACTGCCCGAAATGCTGGACCGCGTGCGCCGCTGGCTCTCCGCCGATTGGGAGCCGGCAGCAGCCATGGCAGCGCTGCGCGAAGACGCGGAGCTGATCGCGCGCGGCGGCGGCCGCATGCTCAGATGCTCGTCCTTCTATGAGGATTTCGTGAAGACCGTGCTGACCATTAACACCAGCTGGTCTTCGACCTGCCGCATGGCCGCAGCTCTCGTCGCGGAGCCGGGTGCGGGCGCTTTTCCCGGCCCCGCGGCGGTGCTCGACTACGGCGAAGAGCGGCTGCGCGAACGCGCTAAGCTCGGCTTTCGTGCCGCGACAATCGTGTCGGCGACCCGCCGCATGCTCGACGACGGTGCCATCGACGCTGCGGGCGGCGGGCAGTTCGAGCGCCTCGGCCACGATTATCTCCTCAGCCTCAAGGGCATCGGCCCCTATGCCGCCGCGCATTGCCGGCTGCTGCTGCACGACTTTACGCGAATCCCGGTCGATTCCGTGCTTGTTGCTTATCTGCGGGAGCGGCACGGCTGCGGCGCGGCCGAGTTCGCCGCCTGCCGGACCTCTTGGGGTCCCTATCTGGCGCTCGGCTATAGGCTGATGCGGCTGCGCGAAAAGCTCGAACACGCAGCCCGGGCGGCGTGACAGAAAGCTCTTGCGGCTCGACCTCTTACCGACCCGGAACCCGAAATTTCATCGGATGTGAGGCGGCTCACACTGCCGCGCCGCCGTCGGCGATATGTTGCGGTCACCCGACAAGGTTAATCCACTGTTGGGCATCTGACGATCGAAGGAACTCATGCGATGACACGCTCTGCTGCGGCACGCCGCATGCTGTCGAACAGCATGCACCATCTGCCGGCCGGTTCCGTCGCGAAGCAACGGACCAATCCCAACCGTTGGCTCGAACTGACAGTCGGCGTGCGCCGGCTCAAGGATCTGCCCGATCTCTCGGCGCTCGACGGCAAGCCGCCGGCCGAACGCCGCTATATGACCCGGGATCAGCTCAAGAACGAGTACGGCTCCGATCCTGCGGCGGTGGAGGCGATCGAGAAGTTCGCCGCCGGCCATCACCTGGTCGTCACCAAGGACGAGCGGGCATCGGCGCGGCTCGGCCTGGCCGGCACCGTCGCCAATCTCAGTGACGCCTTCGGCGTCACCCTATTCGACTACAGTCATCCCACCCTCGGCGAGTTCCACGCGCGCACCGGGCCGATCTCCGTCCCCGCCGAGCTCGGCGATGCGATCACCGGCGTGTTCGGGTTCAACAACCACCGCGCGCTGCGTCGCCTCCCCCGCAAATCGCGGCTGAGCGAGATGCGCTTGAACGCGGCCGCGCAATCCCGCCCCTGGTTCATCCCGACGGAGCTCGCGACGATCTATAATTTCCCGAATGCGAACGCGCATAACCAGTGCATCGGCCTGCTCGAATTCGGCGGCGGGGTGGAGCAATCCGACGTTGCCGCTTATTTCCGGAAGATCGGCGCGCCGGCGCCCAACATCCAGATCGTCGCCGTTGACGGGGTCAGCACCGATCCCGCCGCCGATCCCGTATCGACCGGAGAGGTCATGCTCGACATCGAAGTTGCCGGCGCGATGGCGGGAGGTGCCAAGATCGCGGTCTATTTTTCGACCTTCGACGAGAAGGGCTTCGTCGATTGCCTCAGCGCCGTCATCGATGATTCGGCCAACGATCCCGGCGTGGTGTCGATCAGCTGGGGGTGGGATGAGAACCAGCCGTTCAACAATACGGTCCTGTGGTCGCCGGCGGCGATCGATCATGTCAATCACAGCCTGCTGGCGGCGGCGCAGCTCGGCATCACTGTCTGCGTCTCGACCGGTGACGACGGCTCCGAAGCGCAGGTTAAAGACGGCCGCGCGCACGTCAACTTCCCGGCGACGAGCCCCTTTGTCCTGGCGGTCGGCGGCACCACCCTGCACGCTCGCAAGGGCGCCAACGGCCATACCGCGATCACCGAGGTAGTGTGGAACGACGGCCCCGGCAGCGGCACGGGCGGCGGGGTCAGCGACGTCACCAAAGTGCCGGGCTGGCAGGAGGGCAAGGTGCCGCGGTCGATCAACCCGGGGAATTTTGCCGGGCGTGCGATTCCGGATGTCGCGGCCGATGCCGACCCCAACACCGGTTACCTCGTCATGTCCGGCGGGCAGCTCGGCATTGTCGGCGGAACCAGCGCCTCCGCCCCGCTGTGGGGAAGCTTGATCACCCGCATCAACGCTCTGCTCGGCGCGCGGGTCGGCAACTTCAACGCGCTGCTCTACGACAAGATAGGGCCGGCCGGGGTGTTGCGCGACATCACCAGCGGCAACAATGACACCGACGGACTGCTCGACGGCCAGTTCCCGGCGGGTCGCGGCTGGGATGCCTGCACCGGATGGGGGACGCCCGACGGTGCTAAGCTGTTGAACGCGCTGAAATCGAACTAAGGGCGGCTTCCAACTTCGCCAGGGGCCGAAAGGCCCCTGACGATCATTCGCAGTCGAGATATTCCTTGGCCCGCATTGGGTCGGCCAGCGATCAGCACATTGAGATGACTTCAACGCCGCGTCTTCCTGCTTCGTCTTCCCGGCCCAGGTCGTAATCCAATTCCGCGTACCCGGCGCTTGTGCGCTTCTTTCGTCGTTCCCGCGAAAGCGGGGACCTAGGGATTTCAGTCGGTTGCTGCTGGGTCCCCGCTTGCGCGGGGACGACGAATTTACGGTCCGCAGGATTTCCTGACAGTGTCGACCGGCCGTTCGCCGGTGTGGCAGAGCCGCAGAGCCGAGGACGATCGCGGGGCCACAAGAGACCCGGTCGTCACCCGCGGCATTTGGTGCGCGGAGTGGTTCCGGCGGCCCTTTGCCGATCAGTTGATTTGAATAATTAACCTGAGTAAGGACAACTGAACACCCAGCCAAAACAAGAGCGCCAGCACGATCGTCGCAGACAGCGCACCAAGCAGGCCACATTCCAGTTTCGTCGGTTCGCGCCTCTGACGCCAGACGGAACTCCCATCTGGCTGTACCGAGGGAAATTCGGACATGTCACATTCCTTTTGGCAGTTTGCGGAGTTACCGCATCCAATTTATCAAGTCTAATTTCCAATTATGTAGTTTTGGTTAGCCCAACTTCGCCAATTTGTTGCGATTGATGACGACCCAAGAATTGCCTTATTCGCATGACAGACTTCCTCTCATGGGCGAATTCCGAGCGGGCCGCCGGTTGGACCATGGAGGCGCCGACGTGCGAGGGGCTTCGCTAAAGGCGCCGCGGCGGCATATTGGGGCCGGCGCGCACTTCAACCCACAGGCGAGATCTTGCTGCAGATCCGCTGCAGACTCGGCGATGAGCGACCGCTGACACAATTTTCAGTTGCAAATCGCCATAACCAGGGTGCCGTCTCCGCATCTCCTGGGTTAGCCGCTCACGGCTTTGCTGCCGTCGCCTGCCCCTTTCGTATCGCCGCCAGCACCCGCCGCGGGGTGATCGGGGTTTCGTTGACTTCGGCGCCGAGCGCGGAAAGCGCGTCTCGCACGGCGTTGGCGATCGCCGCAGGCGGGGCCACCGCACCGCCTTCGCCCATGCCCTTCATGCCGTACTCGGTCGCGGCGGCTGGGGTATGGAGATGGGCGATCTTGATCGCCGGCAATTCGGCCGCACCCGGCAAGAGGTAGTCGGCCAATGTGCCGGTCAGCGGCTGTCCCGCTTCGTCGTAAGGAATCTCTTCGTAGAGTGCCGTGCCGATGCCCTGGACGACGCCGCCCCGGATCTGGCCCTCGACGATCATCGGGTTGACCATCGTGCCGCAATCCTCGGCGACCGCGAAATCGAGCAGCTCGATAAAACCGGTCTCGGGGTCGACGGCGACGACCGCACCATGCGTCGCATAGGAGAACACACCGGTACCGATCGCCGGCTCGTAGGTCGCCGTCGCATCGAGCAACGGGTCGACGCCGGGCGGCAACCCATCCATCCGCAGATGGGCGACCTTGGCGATCTCGCCGATCGTGACCGAGCCTTGCGGCCCCAGAACCGCGCCGTCGGCGCAGCGCACCTGGGCGGGATCGCACTGCAAGAGATGCGCGCCGATCCGGCAGAGCTTGTCGCGCAGCATGCGGCTGGCGCGCGCCACGGCACCCCCCGACATCACCATACTGCGCGAGGCGAAGGTGCCGAACCCGAAGGCGGTGCTCTCGGTGTCGCCGTGGCGCACCGAAATCCGCGCCGGATCGATGCCGAGTTCGTGCGCGGCGATCTGCGACAAGGTCGTCTCGAGCCCCTGGCCGTGCGACTGGATGCCGACCATCAGCACGACGCTGCCGTCGGGCAGGATGCGCGCCGTGCAGCTCTCGAAGCCGGGGATCACCGCCGCCCCGCGGGCGACGAATTCCGCCGCACCGTGTGCCGTCTGCTCAGCAAAGGCGGCAAAGCCGATGCCGACGAGCCGCCCGTCGGTCTCGCCCTTCTGCTGGCGGGCGCGGACCCCGGGCAGGTCCAAGAGCTCGGCGCAGAGGCGCACGCTCTCAGGATAGTCGCCATTGTCAAGGCGCATCCCGCCTACCGTCGTGAACGGCATCTCTGCGGACCGCACCATGTTTTCCGCCCGCACCTCGACCGGGTCGCGCCCGACCGCACGGGCGACCTCGTCGACCATCCGCTCGATCGCAAAGCACGCCCCCGGACGGCCGACCCCGCGATAGGGGCCGAGCGGCGCCTTGTTGGTCGCCACCGTGTAGTGCCTCGCCCGGTAATTGGCGAGCGTGTACGGCCCCGGCAGGTTGCGCGCCGCCATCGCCGCTTCCTGGTAAGGTCCCTGCGGCCACAGCCCGTAGGCGCCGGCATCGACGACGATCTCGGCGTCGACCCCGAGAATGCGGCCCTGCCGATCGGCATAGGCAGTGACCTTGTAGTGGTGATCGCGGGTATGCGCTGCGGTCAACAGATGCTCGCCGCGGTCTTCGACCCAGCGCACCGGGTGATCGAGCTGCAGCGCCAGCGCCGCCAAAATGATCTCTTCGGGGTAGAGCCGCGCCTTGGGCCCGAAGCCGCCGCCGACATCCGGGGCGACCACCCGGATGCGGCGCGCCTCGATATCGAGGAACTCCCCGAGTGCGACGCGCAAGGTGTGTGGCGTCTGGGTCGAGGAATAGACAACGACCTCATCGAGCCGGTGGTCGCGGCAGGCAAGCACGGCGCGGCCTTCGAGCGGCGCACCCGACTGCCGTTGCATGCGGAACTGGCGGCTGACGGTGATTTCCGCCGCGCGCGCCGCGGCTTCGACATCGCCGCCTTCGACCACGCGCTCGACGTAGAGGTTGTCGCCCCAGTGATCGTGCACCAGGTGGCGGCTGCCGTGCATGGCGCGCGGCGCGTCGACGACCGCCTCGAGCACCTCGAAATCGACGGCGACGCGGCTGGCTAGGTCCTCCGCCTCGCCGCGCGACGTAGCGATGCAGACGGCGATCGCCTCGCCGACATAGCGGGCCTTCTCGGTGGCGAGGGGCGGCCAGGCGGGCGCCTTCGCTCCGGCTGCGTGAACGGTGATGCGAATCGGTTTGATGCACGATAGATCGGCGGCAGTGAAGACGCGGCCGCGCGCCTCGGGCGGGACCGCGATCGACTTGATCCGGGCGTGGGCATGCGGGCTGCGGACAAAAGCGACGTCCATCGTGCCGGGCAATTTGATGTCCGAGACGAATTCGCCACGCCCATGGAGATGCCGCTCGTCCTCCTTGCGCAGCAAGGACGCGCCAATACCGTAACCTTCATCGGGCATTCGGCGTCTCCTTACCGATCTCCTTCGCGGCCTCGGCGATGGCGGTCACGATGTTGGTGTAGCCGGTGCAGCGGCAGATATTCCCGGCGAGGCCGTCGCGGATCTCGCGCTCTGTGCCCGCTCGCTTGCGCAGGATCAGGTCGCGCGCGGTGATCAGCATCGCCGGAGTGCAAAACCCGCATTGCAGAGCGTGACGTTGATGAAAGTTGCGGCGCAGCGCCGCCATGGCCGGGTCGCCGCCAAAGCCTTCGATCGTCTCGACCGCGCGCTCGTCGCAGGCGACTGCGAGCATCAGGCACGAGCGCGCCGGCGCGCCGTCGACGAGGACCGTGCAGGCGCCGCACACGCCGTGCTCGCAGCCGAGATGGGTCCCGGTCAGATTGCGCCGCTCGCGCAGAAAATCGGCGAGCGACAGGCGCGGCGGCACGTCGTCAGCGATGGCGGCGCCGTTGACGCGCAAGCTGATCGCGGTCACGCGATCACCTGCTGCACCGCGCGCAACGCGGCGACAGTGTGAAGATTGCGCTGGAATTCGTCGAAATGCCGGTCCGATGCGCGATCGAGATCAGCACCAATCGCGCTGCGCATCTCGCCGCCACCTCCCTCGGAAACGAGCCGGGACGTGTTGTCGAGCACCAGCGGGGCGCCATTCGCCGCCCCGAGCACGACGCGCCAATGACTGCGCCCGCGGTCGGCAATGACGACTGCAAGCGCGCTGGCGAACTCGCCCGATTTGCGGCAGAGCTTCAGGTAGCCCCACCGGGTATCAAAAGACAGCTTGGGGATTCGCACGCTCTCGATGATCTCGTCTTGCGCAAGCTTTGTCTCAAAGATCCCGGTCGTGAACTCGGCGCATTTGAGCGAGCGCCGCCCGCGCGGGCCGCAGAGGATCGCGTCGGCGTCGAGTGCGGCGAGAACCGCCGGCCATTCGGCCGACGGGTCCGCCAGCGCGAGGCTGCCGCCGATCGTGCCGCGGGTGCGGATCGCCCGGTAAGCGAGCGTCGCGGCGACCCGGGGCATCAGGCCGCGCGACGGATCGGCGACGCGTCCGTCCTCGATCGCGGCGTGGGTCACGCAGGCACCGAGGGTCACGACGCCTGCATCGTCGCCGACCGCGGTCAACTCCGGGAGACGCGCAATGTCGATCAGCAATCCCGGCGAGGCGACCCGCAGGTTCATCATCGCCACCAGCGACTGACCGCCGGCGATCACGCGCCCCTCGGCGCCGGCCCTTGCCAAAAGGTCGAGAGCTTCGGTCAGGCTGCGCGGTCTGACATAATCGACGGCAGGAGCCTTCATGATTTGTTGCGGGTGCGGGCGGCCATCTCGGCCGCCGCGGCGGCGCGCCGTTCGGCGAATTTCGGCACGAGCCCGCGCGACGGCCCGACCTCGTTGCCGGCGCCGCCCGGGTTCTTCTGCGCGCCGCCCCACCCGGCGTGCGAGATGTCGAAGATCACCCCGTTTGGATCGCGGAACTTGACCTCGTAGAAGCTGCCCCCCTTGACGTCAGGCTCGCCCATCAGCCACTCGCCGCCGGCCTGCTCGATGCGCTGCTGCACCCCCTTCGGGTCGTCCACCCAGACCCCGAAATGATGGAGCCCGACGTGGTCGCGCCCGGTGCCTTGCGCCGCTTCGTCCGATTTGAAATGCAACAGTGCCAGGTTGATCACCCCGTCGGACAGAAACACGCCTTCGGCGAGGCTCGAATCGGTCTCGCCTACCACCTCCATCCCGAAGGCGTATTTGTAGAATTCGGCGGTCTTCCACGGATCAGGCACCGACATCGCGAAGTGACGCAGCCTTCCCACCGGTTCCTCCCTCGTTGCGCGGCCGGCAAACTGCAGCACCCGCGATCGGCGCTGTCAATCGGATTACCGAGCGCGCCCAAGGGGCTCAGCTGCCGCCGTAGAAGGGGCTGGCGGCGATTGCGGCGCGCGCGGCGTCGGCCGGCATCAGACGCACGTAAAAGGTGTCGCAGCCGCCCCAAGCCATGCAGTCATCGTCGAGCCAGCTTCGCAAAGACAGAACTTTGGCATAGGCCTCTTGGCCGGCAGCGAGATCGATCTCGGCGAACTGGTTGACATCGCGGCCGGCGCTGTCGACGGTGATCGAATAGTTGGCCGGCGCCACGTCCCGGTAAAAGGCGCCGCCCGGCTCCGATATGCCGAAGACTTGTTCGTTCAGCCTGACATAGGGACGCGCCAGGGTTTCGGATGGCTCATAATCCCGGTAGAACCACAGCCGCGCCGCTCCCGGAGGGATCGGCGGAATCGCCACCGAACTGGTCGGCGGCGGCTGAGCGCAACTCGCCGCGGCGAGCAGGAGGGCGATTGCCGGGCCACGCAACCGATGAAACTGGACAAGAACGCTCTTCGGCATTCGTCGCCTCGGCGGAACAACTAGCTGCCACCGTAGAAGGGACGGCGGGCCACATCGGCTCGGGCGGCTTCGGCCGAGTTCACTTGCGTGTAAAAGTTCTCGACGTAGCTGCCTCCGACGTCGCCGCCCACCCACTGCCCCTCGGACAGAACCTTGACAAATGCCTCCTGTCCGGCGGCAAGGTCGATGTCCGCGAACTGATTAAGATAGGTGCTCAGATAGCTGTCGACCGTGATGGCGTAGTGTCCCGGTGCGACGTCGCGATAAAAGGCCCCATTGGGTTCCGATATCCCGGCAATTTGACCGTTCAGCCTGAGATACGGGCGGTCTTGGGCGTCGCGCGGCCCGCCGTCCCGGTAGAACCAGAGCCGGGCCTCGCCGGCCGGGATCGGCGGGATCGCCACCGAGCTTGTCGGTGGCAGTTGAGTGCAATTCGCCACGGTGAGCAGGAGGGACGTTGCGACCCCACGCCACCGATTTACTGGGACGTTCCTCGGCAACTCTCGCCTCGAGCGCGGGATCAGCTGGTGCCGTAAAATGGGGTGTTGGCGATGGCGGGTCGAGCGGCGTCGGCCGGGTAGGGTTCGGTGAAAAAGAGGGTGCGAGCGGCGTTGTTGTCGCCGCCGCCCACTCTTTCGCGCGTCGACAACACTTTGACATAGGCCTCCTGTCCGGCGGCGAGGTCCACCTGCGCAAATTGATTGGGATAGGGCACGCCATAACTGTCCACGCTGACGGTATAGTGTCCGGGCGGCACATCGCGATAAAGGGCCCCGTCCGGCTCGGAAATCCCGGCTACTTGGTTATTCAGCCTGAAATAGGGACGGTCTTGGCTCCCGTACGTCCCCTCGTTCCGGTAGATCCAAATTCGGGCCGCGCCGGCCGGGATGGGCGGGATCACCGCCGAGCTCGTCGGCGGCACCTGGCTGCAGCCGGTGAGGACCAACAAGAAGCCCGCCGCGCAGCGGTGCAACCAATGTGGCGTGACACTACGGTTCTTGGTCATGGCGCGCCTCCTCCCGCGATGCTTATGGGACAGCTGACGCTCGACGATTATTCCCGACCATCATGAAGCACGAAATGCCGAGTTTGCCCATTCTTCGCCCCACCCGCCGAGCCTTCGGCTTGCTGATGGGGCTGATCCTGGCGGTCGCGCAGGGAGATCCGTCACCGGCTGCCGAAGCGCGAAATACCGACGACGCGGCGGCGAAACCAGGTCTCGAATGCGGCAACGCGCAGACTGCGATCGAACGGCTGATTTGCGCCGAACCCTCCCTTGTAGCGCTCGACCACAGCATGGCGGCGGCCTTGGGCGACTATCGGGACCGGGCGGAGCGCGATGCACGGCTGGCCGACCAACGCCTCTGGCTCGAAGGGCGCGCGAGAGCGTGCCCGGCGGCGCAGCCGCAACCGGACGCGGGGCCCGGCGGCGCCCGGAACGACGGCGCGGTTGCGTGCCTGTCGCGGATCTACGAGCAGCGCCTGGCGGTGCTGCACTACGAGCGCAACGCGGCAGCCTGGCCGCATATCCGGTTCCACCCGGCCATCGTCGAAGGCGCGGACACCAAGCTGTGCGAAGATTTGGAACACGATCTCGTGGCGAGCTTTCTCGGCGGCGGGTTGTTCGTAAACCCGCTCGGCGAGCGCGAGATCGGGTTCGTGCCGATGCCCGTCCCCGGCGACGACCCGATCGTGCGGCGCGCCGACATCGACGTCTACAATTCCGGCAAGTTCGTCCCGGTCCTGCAGTGGATCGACGACAATGGCGGTCAGCGACTGCCTACCCTCGAGTACCGCACCTTTGGCGCGCCGGCGGAACTGCTGAGCGCGATCGGCCGCGGCGTCGAGCCGCTGGCGCGCAGCGTGCGCGAGGCCGCCCATCCGCTGATCGATATCGATCGGCTGCCGCACCCGGGTCCGGCGAAGCCCCAAACCCAGCCGCGCGCCGACTTTGCCCGCGAGGCGATCCTCACGGTAGACGAGATGCCGCGGTTCTTCCGCTACGAAGACCGCGTCTACCTGCTCGGGCCGATGCAGCCGGTTCCGGGCAAACCCGGCGACCTCGGCGTCTACCGGCTCTATGGACCGGCTCAGCTCCACCGCGTTTGCCTGTTCGACGCGCACATGCCGTTGGCTTCTTTGCCTGATCATGCGCTGTCGCTTCCCGAGGTCGCGGCATTGGAGCGAGCTTCGGGACCGCTGCTGCCCACCGGCAGGCTGTGTGCCGGCATCGGTGATGAGGCCCGCACGCTCGACGACCATGCGGCGTGGCGGCCCTGGGTTCTCGACCGGCCCCGGCAGACGTCAGGTGAATCGAGTGGCGGAGAGCTCGCCCTCTACATGCGCAACCGTGGGCTGACCGGGCCGGAGCAGGCGCGCCAATATCGCGTCTACGTCGCGGCGCGGGCCGCCGCGGTCGAGGCGCTGGCGCCGTTTTACCGCAACGAGTTCGGCCGCACGCCGACCGAGGCGCAACGGTTCGCCGAGCTCTACCTCGATCGCAAAATTTCCGACGGCCTGGAGCTCGATCCCGACGACGACTCGACCGCCGCCCTTTTTGCTCCGGATTACGCCGAGAAGCATGCCGCCCAGCAGGCGGCGCTGGCGGGCGATACGGCGGCGTTGCGCGACGCGCTCGGCCCCGAGCCAAAGGCGGTCGCCAAGGGGGTGAAGGGTGATCTGGACGAGCCGCTGGTCAGTGATGCGCTCGAGCATCCCGAGACGCTGCGTGCGCTGCTCGGGCTCGGTCTCGATCCAAACGAAAGCGGTGCTTCCGGCCGCACGCCCTTGATGGTGGCGGCACGGCTCGATCTGGTCGAGGCCGCCGAGATGCTGTTGGCCCACGGTGCCGCACTCGACAGCGGCGCCGGCGACGCGGTCTTGCAGACCGACAGTACCGGCGACCCCCTGTGCATGACCGGCGATGCGGCCCCGACCGACACTCCGGGGCGCACCGCATTGTCCTACGCCGCCGAGTTCGCCTCACCCGAGATGGTGCGCCTGCTGCTCGATCATGGCGCCGGCGCGGCCAAGTCCGACAGCGCCGGCCGCCGCCCGGCGGACTACGTCAAGAACCGCACCGGCGACCCAGCCCAGTCCGCCAAGGTCGCCGAGATGGTGAAGTGAGGGAATAACGCGGTATCCCCAAGGCTAAGGGTGGCACCTGAAATCACGCAAGCCGGCTGGCGTGCCAGCGGCCGGTGCCGAACTGGCTGCGGTTGACGATGCCGTGGTTCTGGTCGCTGGCGGCGCCGAGCACCGCGGTCCCACTCATGCCGCCGTCGCGGATTTCGCCGTCGAAAAAATAGCAGATCGTGCTGGCTTCGTACCGCGAGGTGAACGAGAGCTGGATCAGCTCGCCGCTCAGCCGCCCACTGACCGGCCCCTCGAAGTGGGTCGAGCGCTGGTGGCCGGCGAGTTCGGAGCCGCGCTGCTCGATCTCGAGCCGATGGACGCGCGAGCCCTGCAGGAAGTCGACCCGCAATTCCCACTTGCCGGCGATTTCGCTCGGCGGCGGATGCTGCGGCACCGGCGACGCCGCGCTCGCCTCACGCAATACCGCTGCGATGGCGTCGCCGACTTGTGCGGCTTCGCCGGGCTGCAGCTGGAACGGATCGATCCCGATCGAGTCCTCGTTCGCCGAATTGTCGTCCAGCATGATGCGCGGCTCGCCATCGAGCACGTGCTGACGCAGCGCCAGCCCGTCCAGCGGGTAGTGCCAACGGTCCCAGGAGACGCGCAGCCGCGGTACCAGGTCCACACCTTCCGGTTCGATCAGCTCGGCGTGAGCGCCCGGCATCCGCGCGACACGCTCGGTGATGACCGCCAGATCGTCGTACCATTTCTGCCGCTCGGCGGCCTGGTCGCGCTCCTCGAACCAGTATTCGAGGGCGGTCAAGACACCGATGACGTCTTCCTTCGACACCTTCATCGGCCGGCCTAGCGCCTGGTGCGGCGAGGCGTTGCGCCATGCCGCCTCGACCAGCGGCTTCGACCCGAGGAGCAGCCCGCTGGTCTGCGGGCCGCGCAGGAACTTGCCGCCGCTGTAGACGACGAGGTCGGCGCCGCGGACGAGCCACGGGCTCGGCCGCTCGAGATGCTCGGAGGCGGCGTCGACCATGATCGGGATGCCGCGTGGCTTGACGACGGCAGCGATCTCTTCGAGCCGCACGCCTGTCAGGTGCTCCTGCTTGCCGAGCAGCACGACCATCGCCACCGGCTCGGCGAGCGCCCGGTCGAGATCCGCGCGGGTATCGATCTCGACGATCCGGCAGCCGATCATTCGGACCGCCTGGTCGTAGGCGAAACGCTGGCTCTTCGGAATGATGACCCGGTTGACCATGCCGTCGGTGAACGGCAGGCGCAGCATCTTGACCGGGTCGTTGCCGGCGACGCAGGCCGCCGTTCCGAGCGCCACCGCGGCCGCACTGCCGCAGGTGACGAGGCCCCACTCGGCCCCGGTCAGCTCGGCGAGACGGCGTCCGGCCGCCTCCATCAGCTCGTCGAGATTGACGAAATAGTGTGCCGCCTCGGCGACCGCCGCGCGCACCTGCGGCAGCATCAGGCTGCCGCCATGCATCGTGCGGACGCTGCAGCAGTTGATGAACGGCCGCACCCCGAGGGCGAGATACGGATTGGTGTTGCTGTTCATGGGAACCTCCCAGACCGGTGGCGCAACTATAGCAGGGTCGCAAACCCTCCGACGGAGTGATTCCGCTTCGCCGCGCGTTTACCCTGGAGGTTCGGCGTTACAGGAGGACAGGGCGATGTGGGGTCAAAAGCAGGAAGGCGAGGATCGGTCGCCGGTGCGACCGGATGGCGGCGGCGACGGGACTTTACTGCGTTCTCGGGAGGCGACCGAGACCTTAGAGAAGCTCCGCTCGGGGATCGATCAGGCGTCACGCGCCGTGCGCGACTTGACGCAGGCCGGCGAGCACTGGGCGTATGGCCTGCCGGACCGCGCCCGCGACATGGCGAAAGGACTGCGCAACCAGGGTGAGTACGCCGTCGGTACGGTCTCGCAACAGGTCGAGCACAACCCCTTGACGAGCCTGGCGGTGGCCTTCGCGGTCGGCTTTCTCTGCGCCACACTGATCCGCCGCTAAGACCGGAACCCCGGGTCGTCTGCATCTTGTTGATGGGAGCGGCGCGAGGCCCCATCTCGTCCGGGTGACCGATGCTGCGCCGAAAATAACCGCTACGATCCCCGAAAAAGGGCTCGTGCTTTTTTCCGGCGGACAGGATTCGACGACTTGCCTTGCGTGGGCGCTCGAGCGCTTTTCCGCGGTCGAAACTATCGGCTTCGATTACGGGCAGCGCCACCGCATCGAGCTCGACTGCCGGGCGGCGGTGTTGAATCGGCTGCGACGCGAGTTTCCCCTGTGGGATCGCAAGCTCGCCGACGACCACCTGGTCGATCTCGGTGTGCTCGGGCGGGTCAGCGACACCGCGCTGACCCGCGAGACGACAATCGCGTTCACTCGGAGCGGGCTGCCGAACACCTTTGTTCCCGGCCGCAACCTGCTCTTCTTCACCTTTGCCGCCGCGGTCGGTTATCGCCGCGGCGCGCGGCACCTCGTCGGCGGCATGTGCGAGACCGACTATTCGGGTTACCCCGATTGCCGCGACGACACGCTCAAGGCGTTGCAGGCGACCCTGTCACTCGGCATGGATCATCGCTTCGTCATCCACACGCCGCTGATGTGGCGCGACAAGGCAGCGATTTGGGAGCTCGCCCACAGGCTCGGCGGCGCCTCCCTTGTCGAGGTGGTGCGTGAGGAGACGCACAGCTGCTATCTCGGCGATCGAGACCACCGCCATCCATGGGGCCATGGTTGCGGCGATTGTCCGGCCTGCGGGCTGCGGCGCGCCGGGTGGGAGGCGTTTTCTTCCCGCGTCCTTCCGCAAACCGGTGCCGGCGGGTAAGCTCGGGGCGACAGCACGAGCAGGAGCGACGATATGCATTTCGGCGTGTCGATGTTTCACACCGATTACTCGATTCCGGCCGTGGAGCTCGCCCGGGCGCTCGAGGCGCGCGGCTTCGAGTCGATGTGGGCGCCCGAGCATTCGCACATCCCGGTGCCGCGCAAGACGCCCTTTCCGGGCGGCGGCGAGCTGCCCAAGCCCTATTACGAGGTGATGGACCCGTTCGTCGTGCTCAGCGCCGCGGCGGTCGTCACGAAAACCCTGAAGCTCGCCACCGGCGTCTGTCTCGTGGTGCAGCGCGACCCGATCCAGACGGCGAAGCTCGTCGCCTCGATCGACCAGGTCTCGGGCGGCCGGTTTCTGTTCGGCGTCGGCGGTGGCTGGAACCGCGAGGAGATCGAGGGCCACGGCACCGCGTTTTCGACCCGCTTCAAGCTGATGCGCGAGCGGATCGAGGCGATGAAGGCGATATGGACCCAGTCAAAGCCCGAATATCACGGCGAGTTCGTCAACTTTCCGCCGATGATGACCTGGCCAAAGCCGGTCCAGAAGCCCCATCCGCCGATCATCGTCGGCGGCGCCTTTCCGCATGCGGCGCGGCGCGCCGTGCGTTATGGCGATGGCTGGGTGCCGATTGCCGGTCGGGCACCCTACGGCGACGTCAACGAGTACCTGCCGAAGTTCAAGCAGATGGCGTCGGAAGCCGGCCGCGACCCGGCCGGACTGCCGATCACCCTGTTCGGCGGCACCGAGGATGCCGATCTCTTGAAGCGATACCGCGACATGGGCGTGACAAGGGTGGTGACCACCCTGCCGCCGGAGCCGGCCGGCAAGACATTGCCGGTACTCGACCGCTGGGCGGAGCTGATCCACCGCGTGAATGCGTGACATAGGCGACGAAACCCGGGTACTCGCAGCCCTATTCCACGAAGCGCGTACCTTCTCCCATTGGCAAGCGCGGCCGGTCTCGGAGGCCCTGGTCAAGGCGGCGTTCGATCTCGCCTGCCTCGGCCCGACGAGCGGCAATTGCCAGCCCTGGCGTCTCGTCCTGGTGCGCAGCCCTGCCGCCAAAGAACGGCTCTTACCGTGCGTCTCATCGGGCAATTACGAGAAAGTGCGGACCGCGCCGATTACCGCGATTGTCGCCTATGATCGGGAGTTCTTCGAATTGCTGCCGCGGCTTTATCCGCACACCGACGCGCGCGGCTGGTTCACGACAAATTCGGCACTCGCCGAGGAGACCGGCTTGCGCAATTCGTCATTGCAGGGCGCCTATTTCATCCTGGCGCTGCGCGCTCAAGGGCTCGATTGCGGACCGATGTCGGGGTTCGACGCCGACAAGGTCGACGCTGCGTTCTTTTCCGATCGCCGACACCGCACAAACTTTCTGCTGAACATCGGCTACGGCGACCGCGCTAGATTGCGGCCGCGGCTGCCGCGCCTCGGCTTCGATGAAGTCGCGCGCTGGGAATAGCGCTACTGCATCGTCGAATTTGCGGTCGGAATGATCCTTGTCACGACCATCACGGAACGGTCGAGACAGTCTGGGACGCGCGGCGCGATCTTGGTCTTCCAGTGGTCGCTCTCGTAAACCGCCTCATAGAGCGGTAGCGGCCGTCGGGTGGCGGCGGAAGTTCCTTTTGGGCTAGGCTCATTCCGCGTCCTGCAGGGCGGGAGAGAGCAAAGAATGGCAAACGACATCGCCACCGCCGATGCGCCGGCAGTCGAAATCGCCGCAGGCAAGCTGCGTGGTTCGTTGAACGCCGGCATATATTCGTTCAAGGGCGTCCCCTATGGCGCCTCGACCGCGGGACGCAACCGCTTCATGCCGCCCGAGCCGCCGCAGCCTTGGGTTGGGATACGCGACGCGTTCGCCTATGCCGGGCGCGCGTGGCAATTGCCCAATCGCCCCAAGCGGCGCCCGGCGCTCGAAACCCTCCTCGGGCCGGCCGACACGACGCCGGAAGGCGAGGACTGCCTGACCCTGAACGTGTGGACACCTGGTCTCGGCGACAACGGCAAGCGGCCGGTCATGGTGTGGCTGCACGGCGGCGCCTTCGGCTATGGCTCCGGAAACCGGGCGGTGACCGACGGCACCAATCTGGCGCGTCGCGGCGATGTCGTCGTCGTCAGCGTCAATCATCGCCTCAACATTTTCGGCTTTCTGCATCTGGCCGACATCGGCGGCCGGGCTTGGGCGAATTCGGGCAATGCCGGGGTGCTCGACCTCGTCGCGGCACTCCGTTGGGTGCGCGACAATATCGGCCGCTTCGGCGGCGACCCGGGGAGCGTGACGATCTTTGGCGAGTCGGGCGGCGGCGGCAAGGTCAGCGTGCTGCTGGCGATGCCGGCGGCGCGCGGGCTGTTTCACCGCGCGATCATCCAGAGTGGTGCGGCGCTCCGCGTCTCGACGCGCGAGCGGGCGAACGCACTCGCAGAAGCGGTGCTAAAGGATCTGGGGGTCGCCCACAGCGACTGCGAGCATCTGCAGAGCGTGCCGTCCGACCGGCTCCTAGCGGCGATCGCGCCGGCCTCGCGCGCGGTCGGCCGATCCCGCTGGCCATTGCTCGACCGCTACGATTTCGGCCCAGTGGTCGATGGCAGCGACCTACCACAGCACCCGGGCGAGCCCGGTGCGCCCGCGATCTCGGAAGATGTCCCGGTGATGATCGGCGGCACTCGGGAGGAAAGCGCCTTCTTCCTCGCCGACGACGATGCGGTGTGGAACGGCAGTCTGAGCGAGGCGGAACTGCGGCAACCTCTAGCGACGGTGGCCGGTGCGAAAACTGACGAGCTGCTGGCTGCCTATCGCACGGCTATGCCGCAGGCGAGCCCCGGGGACCGGCTGATCGCGGCGCTGACCGGCTCGAATTTTTGGATCCGCACAGTACTGCTGGCGGAGCGCTATGCAGCGCGGCGCCGAGCCCCGGTCTACATGTACTCGCTCGACTGGCAGAGCCCCGCCCATGCCGGCCGCCTCAAGGCGCACCATGCGATGGATCTGCCCTTTGTGTTCGACAATGCCGATGTGGCGGACACGACCGCTGGCGCCCCAGGCGCCCGGGAGCTCGCCGGGCGCATGTCAGCGACCTGGATCGGCTTCGCCCGGAGCGGGATCCCGGGCAATCCCGCGATCCCGTCCTGGCCCGCTTACACAACCGAGCACCGCGCGACGATGATCTTCGACACCACCTGCCGTCTCGAACACGACCCCGACCGCGCGGCGCGGCTGTTGTGGACCCGCGTCGTCCAGGGCTGAGTATCTTGACGCCGACCCGCGGTTGGCTTCCGCTGTTGGCTTCCGCTGTTGGCTTCCTGGACTGTTCCGCCCTGCGCTTGCTGGACGACCGGAAAATTGCCTTTTTGCTCTGTATACTGCCAGCGCCCGGCAGGAGCTTTCGTTCCGGACAAATCGACGGATTGTCAGCAACGAGGTGCTGATGAGTGAAGGATTTTTGGCGGTGGGGTTTGCTGCAGGATCGACGGGATATTCAACCTAAAGGTTCTATTTTGCGCTAAATTCGCGTTAGATTGTGAAGACTATAAATCGTCGATCAATTGCTGGTTGCGGCGTCGCCGGCGTGCCGACCAGCGCCAACCCGCCGTTGCTGCCGGTTATCTGCGCCAGCTGGCGCACCGTCGAGGGAGCCGTTGACGGCGCGCGGCCCCCGTAGGCTGGTCGGTCGCGGCGGGATCGTCCATAATTGCTGCAAGGAGCGCTGAGGGCGGGTTGCTCCGCTACGCGGAGCCTCTGCACATTGGGTAACCGCGTTAATGAGCACTTTCCCTGAGCCCGCGACCCTTGCGAGCGAGGCGGCCGACGAGCGGGTCCGCTCGGCCCTTACGGCCCAATTCGCCCGCGCCCGGCAGCTTTGCGGTGCCGGCAAGCTCGCGGCAGCGGAAGGCCTGTGCCGGCGGATGCTCGAGACGGCGCCGGGCCATCCGCAAGTGGTCTTGATGCTCGGCGAGATCCTCTCCACTCAGGGGCGCCATCAGGACGCCATCGCGGCGCTCGGGCCGATCGTCGAGAAGTGGCCGAACGCCGGCTCGGCGCACTTCTGCCTCGGCAATGCGCTGCACTCCGCAGGGAGGTATGGCGAAGCCGCCGGGCACCTGCGACGCACCACCGAGCTGCAGCCGCATTTCGCCGGGGGATATTGCAATCTCGGGCTGGCGCTCGAGAAGCTCGACGACCGGGACGGCGCGATCCACGCCTACGAGCGCGCCCTGCTATTGCAGCCGAACCTGGCTGAAGGGCGCGCCAATCTCGGCAGTGCGCTGCTCAATGCCGACAAGCCCAACGACGCCGTCTTCCACCTGCGCCAGGCGGTCGCCCTCAACCCGGCGCTCGCCGACAATCACTTCTTTCTCGGCGTCGCCTTGCAGAGGCTCGGCGCTCTTGGCGAAGCCGCGCAATCTCTGACCGCGGCGATCGCGCGCAAACCGGATTTCGTGGAGGCCTATTACATCCTCGCCGGCGCCTTGACGAACCAGGAAAAGGTCGCCGAAGCCCTGCCCTATTACGAGCGGGCGGTTGCGCTCAATCCGGATTTCGCGGCCGGCTGGGTGGGGCTCGGCTCGGCATTGCGCTCGCTCGGGCGGTTTCCCGAGGCAATCGCGGCATATGAGAAGGCGCTCGCGATCAACCCGGATCTGGGCGCGGCGCGTCGCGCCTTGACCACGGTGCGGCAAGAGATCGCCGATGCGGCCGAACTCGACCGGCTCCGCGAAATCATGGACAACCCAGAGGGCGGCCTCGACGACCGCGGCGCGGCGGGCATCGCGATGGCCAAGATTTTTGACGATTGCAGGCGCTACGACGAAGCCTTCAGGGTCGCGAGCGAGGCGAACAAGCTGTTGCGCGACGGGCAGTTGGCCGAAGGTATCCGCTACGACCACGACGCCTTTCGCGCCCAGAATGATGCCGTGATGAGCATCTTCACCCCCGAGTTTTTCGCGGCGACGCGCGGCTGGGGCAATCCATCCGCGTTGCCGGTGTTCATCGTCGGCTATTTTCGTACCGGCACAACCCTGGTCGAGCAGATCTGCGCGAGCCATTCGCAGGCCTACGGCGCCGGCGAGCTGCGCGACATCCCGCAAATCTCGGCGCATATCCAGCACACCTCGCCGCGGCCGGAGCACTGGACGCCGCGACTGTTCCGCGCGCTCGCCGATCAGCATGTCGAGCGCCTCGCCGCGCTCGCCTCGGGCAAACCGCGCGTCACCGACAAGATGCCGGACAACATCTACATGCTCGGCCTCATCGCCGTGATGTTCCCGCGGGCGCGCGTGATCTTCTGCCATCGCGACGGGCGCGATGCGGCGCTGTCGGTGTTCTTCCAACGCTTCGCCCGGCCGGTCGCGTTCGCGACCGACCTCGTCGATGCCGGCAGGCGCTGGCACGAGGCGGAGCGGATGGCCGCCCATTGGGCTGAGTGCCTGCCGCTCAGTGCGCACCACGTGCAGTACGAGAGACTGGTCGGCGATTTCGAAAACGAAGCCCGCAAGTTGATCGCGTTCCTCGGCCTCGAATGGGAGCCCGCCTGTCTCGAGTTCTACAGGACCGAACGCGCGGTGCGGACGGCCAGCACCTGGCAGGTGCGGCAGCCGCTCTACGACACCTCGGTCGGCCGCCGGCGAAACTACGAGAAGCACCTGGCGCCGCTTTGCGCAGCGATCGGCGTCAGCCTCGACGCCCCAACCGGGGCACGCCCGTCAGCAGCGGCCCGGATCAGGACGCCCGGCGCTTGAAAAAGCGGTTTTCGGGGCGCGGCAAGCCGAGGTTGTCGCGCAGGGTCTTACCTTCGTATTCGCACCGGAAGAGGCCGCGGCGCTGCAGTTCGGGCACCACTTGGTCGACGAAGTCGTCGAGGCCACCCGGCACGTACGGGAACATGATGTTGAACCCGTCGCAGGCGTCGCTGTAGAGCCACTCTTCCATCTGATCGGCGATCATCGCGGGGGTGCCGACCAAGGCGAGCCCGCCATAGCTGCCGGCAATTTGCGCCAGTTGCCGAACCGTCAAGTTCTCGCGGCGCGCACGCTCAATGATCCTTTGCCGGCCACTCTTGCTGGCATTGCTCTCCGGGATCTCGGGCAACGGACGATCGAGATCGAAGCTCGAGGCATCGTGGCCGAGCGCGATCGACAGCGAGGCGAGACCGCTGTCCGGGTGCACCAGGCTGTCGAGCAATGCCCGCTTGCCCCGCGCCTCGGCGGCGGTTTCGCCGACCACCGCGAGGGCGCCGGGAAGGATTTTCAGATGGTCGCGCGAGCGCCCGAGCTTTGCCATCCGCCCTTTGACATCGGCGTAGAAGCGCTGCGCGTCGGCGAGACCGCCGCCGCTCGCGAAGATTACCTCGGCGGTTTCGGCGGCGATCTGGCGGCCGGCTTCCGAAGCGCCTGCCTGAACGATGACCGGCCAGCCTTGGATCGGCCGGGCGATGTTGAGCGGGCCGCGCACCGAGAAAAATTCGCCCTGGTGGTCGAGCACGTGCAACCGTTCAGGATCGAAATAAACCCCGTTCTCGACGTCGCGGATGAATGCGTCGTCGGCCCAGCTGTCCCACAGGCCGGTCACGACATCGAAGAACTCACGCGCGCGGCGGTAGCGCTCGCCGTGCTCCATGTGCTCGGTCAGCCCGAAGTTCAACGCCGCATCGGGGTTGGAGGTAGTCACCAGGTTCCAGCCCGCGCGGCCGCCGCTGATGTGATCGAGCGAGGCGAAGCGCCGGGCGATCAGGTAGGGCGGCTCGAAGGTCGTCGATGCGGTCGCGATCAGCCCGAGATGCTCAGTCGCCATCGCCAGCGCCGGCAGCAAGGTCAGCGGATCGAATGAGGTGGCCGTGGCACTGCGCTTCAGCGCCGCCATCGGCATGTTGAGGACGGCCAGGTGGTCGGCCATGAAGAACGCATCGAACCGGCCGCGCTCCAAGGTCTGCGCGAAACGCTTCAGGTGCTGAAAGTTGAAATTGGCGTCGGGGTAGGCGCCGGGATAGCGCCACCAGGCGGTGTGGATGCTGACCGGGCGCATGAAAGCGCCAAGATGCAATTGGCGTGATGCCGTCATCGCTGCCGCCTGACCTCCTTCGATCCATCTCGATGCGATTGTGAAGACCGATCATGCCCGCGACAAGCGTGTCGGTCGGCTGCGCCGACGGCGGCCTTACAGCGAGGCGCCATGCGAGCATCTCTCGTTGGGGCCCCAAATAGAGTCGGCTATCTGCCGGTAGGCGCATCGGCTCGGGAAGCCAGCGGCGCGTCACTCGAGACCGGTTACGACGCCGCTGATCAGGTTGCCGGCATAGAGCGATCCAAGGTCCATTCCCGTGCGATCCGGCACCGGCTCCAGCCGCACCGCCAGTTCCGCGAATTGGCGTTCCGCGGCGCGGCAGAGTTCTTCGGCCGCTTCGACTGTGACGGCGACAAAGCGCAGCGTGTCGCCGGGCCGGCGGCGTCCGACGACCGGCAGGTCAGCCGAGACGACCGTCGCGATCTTGGGATATCCGCCGGTCGTCTGGTGATCGGCGAGCAGCAGGATCGGCTGTCCCGAACCCGGCACCTGGATCGCTCCGGTCGCAATCGCATCGGAAACGATGTCCCAGCCGCCGCGGTGGCGCAGCAACGGGCCGTCGAGGCGCATCCCCATGCGGTCGGCGCTCTGGGAAATTCGGAACTCTGCGCCGAGCAGTAGGGCGATCGCCTCCTCGGCAAAGCATTCCTGTTGCGGGCCGAGAACGACGCGGATCGGCTGATCGGCAGTCGGCGGCAGCGGTGACGGCAGGCGGAGCTCATCCCGGTCGGCGGGACGGGCCACCGCCAGCGGCACAAAATCGCCATGCTGTAGTGTGCGGCCATTGAAGCCGCCGATCGCCGCGCGCACGTAAGTCGAGGCGCTGCCGAGAACCGGCGGCACTGCCAGGCCGCCCTCGACCGCCAGATAACAGCAGGCGCATTGGCCGCCGACGATGACCTCAAAGACCTCGCCGCGGGCCAATCTCACGCTTTGCCCAGCGGCCAGGACCTGCGGCTTATCGGCACCGATCGCGAGGCTCGCGCCGGCGCCGACGAGCGCCACGCGCACTTCGCGGGCGCTGACTTCAAGGGTCGGTCCGCTGAGAAGAACCTCAAGCGCCGGGGTTCCCGGCGGGTTGCCGACGAGCGCGTTGGCGAGCCGCAGGCTGAACCCGTCGAGCGCCCCGGAAACCGGGACGCCGATCGCTTGGTAACCGGACCTGCCGAGGTCCTGCACGGTCGTATGGAGACCCGGAGCCAGCACCTTCAATCCAGCGGTCATACGGCGATCGGCTCGCTCGCAACAACGTAACTGCCGCGGTCGACCATTTGTTTGATCGACGCAAAGGCCGCCGCGTCTATCGGTTCGAACATGACGGCATCGCCGGGCGCGACGAGCGCCGGCGGTGCCCGTTTGCAGTCGAAGAGGCGGATCGGCGTCGTCCCGATCAGGTGCCAGCCGCCGGGGCTCTCGTAAGGATAGATCGCGGTCAGCGTCGTGGCGATCGAGATCGATCCGGCCGGGACGCGGACCCGCGGGTCGGCACGGCGCGGCAGAGCGAGACGTGCCGGCAGATCGCCCATATAGGGAAAGCCCGGAAGAAACCCGAGCATGTAGACATGGTAGCGCGTGCCGCTGTGCAGTGCGATCACCTCGCCGGGCATCAGTCCGGTGAGGCGGGCAACCTC
Source organism: uncultured Alphaproteobacteria bacterium (assembly GCA_963796155.1). Taxonomy (GTDB): domain Bacteria; phylum Pseudomonadota; class Alphaproteobacteria; order ATCC43930; family CGMCC-115725; genus AP-15. The sequence goes on from CAWCKT010000023.1 coordinate 27,610, forward strand.
CGCGATATCGGGGGCGAGCTCGCCCTCGTAGCAGACCGGCACCCGCCACAGGGTGGTGGGGCCGCATGAGCCCGGCTCGTGATCGAGCAGGCGCGTGATCGCAGGTTCGAGATCGGCGCGGCTAGTCACCAATGGATCATAGTGCACCACCAGCGAGCGAAAGGTCGGGACTGTCTCGACCACACCGTCGAGCCCGCTCGCTCGCAGCCTGCCATCGAGGTGCAGCACCGCGGCACTGAGCGCCCGGTCGATGCGGTCCCCGAACTCGACGACGAGCGCCCGGTCTCCCGCCGAGAGGAAACGCGCCTTCATCGATTTCCCTGATACACTGCGGCCGGGTTCAAAGGAGGGAGCATGGCGAAAGCGATCAATCTCAACGCCGATATGGCCGAGGGGTTTGGTGCGTACGACATCGGCGACGATGCCGGGTTGCTCAAGATCATTCGCTCGGCGAGCATCGCCTGCGGGTTCCACGCAGGTGACCCGGTAACGATGCAGCGCGTCGTCAGCCAGGCCGTCGCCGAGGGTGTCAGCATCGGCGCCCATCCGGGCTTCAACGATCTTTGGGGGTTCGGAAGGCGGCGCATCGACATGGACCCGCGCGAGCTCGAATACATGATCGCCTATCAGATCGGCGCGCTCCAGGCGATGGCCTGCTACGCCGGCGCCAAGGTGACGCATCTGAAGCCGCACGGCTCGCTCAACAACATGGCGGCCGAGAACATCGAGCTGGCGCTGGCGATCGGGCGAGCGATCAAGACGGTCGACCGCGACATCATCTATGTGGCACTCGCCGGCTCGCAGATGGAGAACGCTGCCCGAGAGCTGAGGCTGACTCTTGCCCGCGAAGGCTTTTGCGACCGGCTCTACGACGACGACGGCAACCTGACCTCGCGCAAAGTGCCGGGTGCCGTCCTCACCGATCCCGAGATCGTCAAGGAGCGCGTCGTCAACATGGTGCTGAACGACGAGATCGTCTCGCGCAACGGCAAGCGGCTCAAGGTGCGCCTCGATACGCTGTGCGTGCACGGCGACGAGCCGACCGGCGTCATCGTCGCCCGCGCCGCCCGACAGGGCCTGGAGGCAGCCGGTGTGCGCGTCGTAACCTTGCCGGAGATGGCGCTCGGCTGACCTTCCCCCGGGGGAGGCTTTAAAGTCAAAACCCAATCAGCTTGATTTGGTTTCGACCGATCGCGGCCGCTCGTTGCGGGCTGACGACTTGGGCCGGTTCTACCCCATTTCCGTCATTGCTCGATGTCAGGCCCGGGGCGATTGTGCCCCCCTGCTGAGTCCGCGAACGAAGTGTCGGCGCTATTGGGCGGCGGCCGCCATAGATTGCGCTGCCGCAACCGGTCGATGGGCGCGGAGAAAGGTGCGGATATGGCGCACCGCGAGCGGAATCTTGTCTGCGGTGTCCTTCCACGGATAAAGGCTGACCTGCGCGTTGGGCGCGAGATGCACGGTCTCCATCGCCACGGCGTAGGGGTGCCCCGGAACGTCGTCGGGCAACACCAGGATCGGCGTCTGGCAGTTGCGCACGAAATCGCGCGTCACGGTGTAAACGAAATCGGCGCGCGCACCACCGTACATGTTGGTCAGGAAAGTATCGACCATCGCCATCGTGATGTCGGGCCGGCGGGCGCACAGCTCCGGGCCCCAGCCCTTCATGTTGTTGTTGTAGGAGAGGCCAGGCATCTCCGGACGGTAGCCGCTGGGCTGCGCCGGCACGGCCGCGACGACGCGGTCGCCGGCCCGCTTTAAGAGGTTCCAGATAAACGGCCCGCCGATGCAGAAGCCAAGCACCATGAACTCGCGGATGCCCAGGTGATCCATCAGGCCGATATGGTCGTCGGTATAGGCGTCCCACGGCCGGTCGACCTCAAGCGGACCGGAGGACTGGCCACCCTTGGCGTTGCGCAGATCGGCCGCGATGACCCGAAACTCGCTCTTGAACTCGTCGAATGGGTTGAAAGGGTGCCTCGCGAGCCCCGCGACCGTCGAGTCGAGCCCGCCGCCGGGGATCACCAGCAGCGGGAAGCCCGAGCCGACCTCTTCGTAATGGATGCGAACCTGACCTCTTTCATAGAACGGCATGGCTTTCTCCCTTTCGCAATTCACGTCGTCATCGGGTTGACGGAAACCGCCGACTACTGCGCTGCAGCGCGCATCGGGATGTGTGCTTTCAAGAAACGGCGCACTCGGTCGATCGTGCGTTGTCTCAGCTCCTCCGGCTCCTTCCACGGGTAAACCGTGATCTCGGCATTCGGCGCCAGCGAGGCGACATCAATCGAGGTCTGCAAGGGGTGCCCCGGTACGTCATCCGGCAGCACCAGCATCGGCGTGCGGCAGTTTCTGATGAAGTCGCGCGACACGCTGTACAGGAAATCGGGCTGCACTGCGTATAGGTTGTGCAGATATTTCTCGATCGTGTCCGTCGACACGTCGGGCCGCCGCTTCATGAAGTCGGGCACCCAGTTCTCCTTGCTATGGCGGTACATGACGGTCGGGTTTTCCGGCCGGTGGCCAACGGTCTGGCAGAACACCGCGGCGACGACGCGGTCAGGCGCCCGCTGCAGCAGCTTCCCGGCGAAGCAGCCGCCGATGCAGTAGCCCATGTAGAAGAATTCGCGGATCCCGAGATGGTCCATCAGCCCGAGCTGATCGTCGGCGAAGGCGTCCCACGCATTGTCGACAGGCACCGGACCCGTCAACTCGCCGCCATTCGCATTGCGTTGGTCCATCGTGATGCAGCGAAAGTTGTGCTTGAACTCCTCCATCGCGTTGATAACCGCGTTCGGCCAGTTGCTGACGCGCGAATTGAGGCCGCCGCCGGGAGTGACCAGCAGCGGGAAGCCGGAGCCGACCTCCTCGTAGCGAATGCGAATGTCGCCCTTTTGGAAGAACGGCATGGCAGTCTCCTCCACCGTTGCGGCCGCAGCGCCCATCGCCGCCGGCCGGATGCGCTGGCAAACGTTTTAAGCCAATCGGGAGAGTCTTCAAAAGCGTTTCGCTGTAAGCACTCCCGATCAGGTCCGGTCCACCAAAGAAGCACGCGTGCGCCGGCAGCGGAGTTCGCTATGAATTACCAGCTGCACGTCGTGCGCGAATCTCGGATGAGGAGATGTCAAGGCGGAAACGGTGCTCAGGGATTTCGGTGAAGAGATCGGCATAGCGCCGCGGCACAGGGATGTCGTTCAGCGCGCGTACCCGCCCCGCCGCGTCGATGCGCACGGCCACCAGAAAGCGGCCGCCGGAACTAGCGATTTCCTCGAGCGCCATGTGCATTCGAACCTCGTCATCGCCATAATACTTCGGCCCAAACAGCCGCTCCGCTGTATCCGCGCCGACCACAAACGTAATCCCCGGAAACAAGCGTGACTTTTCGACAAAGGTGGGCGCTCTCGTGAGTTCGACCGGCGACCTCCAGGCGAATTGCGCGATCCGGCGTTTCACCGTCTCGCCAGCCAGCGACGGTTTGTCGACGTTGGTGACGGAGATTTCGAATGCCAGGGGCTGCTGCCTGAGGTCTTCGGCGACCCGCGCCAGCAACAAATGTCCCTCGTGCATCGGGTTGAACGAACCTGGGAACAGCACAACGGGCTGCGGCGCCGACAGCATCATTTGGCCATCGGGCTGGACGGTGACGCGATCGAATTCGCCCGCCAGGAGCTGATCGATCGCATCTGCGGCCGCGACGACCGTCTCCGCATAACGCTCATCCGCATCGAGCAGGCTGCGCGGCGACGGTGCGGCAATCCCACATGCGCGGGCCAGCCACTGCACGATCGCGCGCGAAACGAGATCTTCTTCAGCTGCGCGATCACGCCGGCCTTTGGCCATCACGCAAGTGCAGTGCGCGATGCCGGCGGAGTTGGCGAATGCGATGTGAAATCGATGCTCGCCTTTGCGTGGGCGATCGCTCACCAGTGCCGCCGTCGCACCAAGGCCTACCAGATCGGTGCCCGCCGGCACCAGCCTGGCTGCGCGCGCCCGTGCGCTTTGTGCCATCGCGATTGCGGTGTCAGAACTGCACGCCTGTGCCGGTGCAAAGCCGAGAAACGCCGCAAGCGCCTGCGCGTCGTAAGGGACCTGCGCCTCGATCAGCAGCCGAGAGCCGCCGGGAACACGAAGCAGCTCACCGACCGCCCCACTGCCGCCCCCAGTGATCGCGAGTGCAGCCTTGCGGCCAGACGCGTGTAATGCGGGGATCAATTGTTGCCACGCGGCGTCCGACGGGCTCATGGTGTTTGCGGTCCGAAGCTGAAAAATACCTCGCGAACGGTGAAAGACAGTTCGGACAGAGTCAACAGAACGCGTGGGCGTGCCAGCAAAAGCCGCCGAGGCCAGGAATGTCCGGCATGATCGGTATGGCGCGTGGGTGCACGAATGAGTTCCAAGCGAAGACTTGCCGTCCGCGCATCGCCTGATGGTCAACTCTCCGCCGAGCAGACGAGCTGATTGGGTTTTGACCCTGGGCGTCGCTCTCAAGTCGCGAGGTAGCCGCCGTCGACCCAGAGCTCGGCGCCGGTGATGTAGGAGGCTTCGTCCGACGCTAGGAACAGCACGGCGTTGGCGACCTCCTCGACGCGGCCGGCCCGGCCCATCGGCACCTGGCGCAGCATCCGCGCGCGGACCTCGGGGTCGGCGGTGCGCCCTGACGAGCGCATCGGCGGCATCAGCCCGGGATGGACGGAATTGACCCGGATGTTGTCGGCGCCGTGCTGCACCGCCGCTGCCTTGGTCAGGGTGCGCACCGCCCCTTTTGAGGCGTTGTAGCCGACGTGGACATGATGCTGGCCGGTGATGCCGGAGATCGACGAGATGTTGACGATCGACCCGCCGCCGGCGGCCTTCATGACCGGGATCGCGAATTTCATGCCCAGGAAGACGCCGCGCGCGTTGACCGCCATCAGTCGGTCCCAAGCCGCGGTGTCGAAGAGATCTTCGACCGCGCTGCCGGAGAGCCCGGCGTCATTGACGAGAACGTCGAGCTTCTTGAACTCGGCGAGGGTGGCGTCGACCGTCGCCTTCCACTCCGCCTCGCTGGTCACGTCGAGGCGGCGGAAGATCGCGGCACCGTTTGCCTGGGTGATGTCGGCGACGACCTGCTTGCCCTCTCCCTCCAGCATGTCGGCGACGACGACCTTGGCGCCCTCGCGGGCGAAGATGCGCGCCATGCTGGCGCCCATGCCGGACGCCGCACCGGTGATCAGAGCCACCTTGTCTTCGAGCCTCATTGCCTTCCTCCCTTGACACGCAGCTAAAGAGGGCTCTGCCTTGATATCCCTGACATTTGGGGTGCACGCAGATAACATGACGGCGGCTATGTTGTCGGCTTCGGAACAGGGGAGCCGGCCATGAACGCCTTCTACGAACATCACAGGGACAGCATTCGCTTTGGTTATCGGTGTTTTGAGCGGATTCTGCTGAACGGGCTCATCCAGCCATTTCAGCAGCCCGAAAGGGTCGTCGGCTTTTTCGCTACCTATCGGCGCCTCTATCCGGTCAGCCGCGATGTCCTGCGCGGCGCCGCCGAGCAGTTTCAATGCTGGGTGAAGGATCAGGCCGACAAATGGAACGCCCCGATTGTCGAGGCGCCGAAGGGCCGGCGCGACGAATTCGTCGACTCTTACTTCAAGGCAGCAGCCGGATCAGGTCGTCGTCATCCTGAAAGCCAGAGAGCCGGCGCGCATCATGACGGCGATCGGCGACAAGCAGCTCAACCGCTGGCATCTACAGATCGCGGATCGCTGGATCGTGCAATACAACCTCTATGTCAACGACCAGCGCTGGGGCCGGATCTTTGTTCGCATCTGCCCGTACCTTCCGTTCTCGGCCCGGGTGTGCCTCAATCAACATCACTGGCTGGCGAACCGCATGCGCGAGGAAGGCGTCGATTTCCAGCAGTGCTCCAACGCTTTTCTCAGATGTGGCAGACCCGAGCGTCTCCAAGAACTCGCGGACAATTTGACGGCCGAGGACCTATCGAGCTGCGGCCAGAAATGGCTGAGCCGCTTCACTCCGTTCTTTACTGAAACAGAGCGGCGACAAGCGGGCTGCCGGCACCGGCTGTTCTTCTCCCAGATCGAATTCTGCGACAATCTGATCTTTCGTCGCCGCGCCGCGCTCGACAAATTGGGCGAACGCCTGCTCGACGCCAACCGGACCATCGGCCAGCCGAACAAGATCACCGTCATCTTCGGCCGCAAGGTGACCAAACAGTACCGCGGCAAGCTGCAGACCGAGATCGAAGACATGAACCTGCCCAACCCGGTGATCCGCAGCCATTACCGCAACGGCTTTATCAAGCAATATGTGCGCGACCACCTGATCCTCCGGACCGAGGCCGCCGGCAACAACGTGACCGACTACGGCGTGAACAAGGCTGTCGAGCACCTTCCTGCCTTGCGCGACAAGCTCTCCGCGATCAACAACAATTACTTGAATATCCAGCAGGATATCCTCGAGACGTTTGTCGATCGCGGTCAGCTGCAACGGCTGGCCAAACCCACCATCACCGCGACCGGCAAACGCATTCCGGGCCTCAAGCTCGACAATCCTCGCCAATTGGCCTCATGCACGCCCTCGTGCGCTTTGCGCAATCCCGCCCGCCAACACGTTCAGCACCGGCGAAATCTATCCGCACGCATCGCCGCCCTCAGTTGCCCTGCGCAGCAATACAGCTTGGCCTCCCTTCGCTACGACCTCTCCAAGCTGCGCGCCAAAGGCCTTGTCGAAAGGCTGCCCCGCCCCGTCGCTACCGTTTGCCGGCCGAGGGATATTCGGTCTGCCTGATCTTCTTGAAACTCTTCCACCGCGTCTACGCTCCGCTCACCGCTGCTCTCCTCCACCCTATCCCCGCTGACCAAGCCCTCCCCAACCGCAAGCGTTCGCCGCTCGACCGCCTATACCAGCGCCTCACCGACGCTCTCGACCATCTCTTGCGAGCCTCGGCCTTGCATTTCTACAAAAATCAACGAGAAAAAATGGAGAGCTAAACGACGGCGATCTGGCGCCGCAACTCGCCGGTAAACAAGCTCTTCGGGATCATCGCATGGACCCCGCGCACGATGTCCACGACCTGGGTGACCCGGAAGCTGACCGCGATGCTGCAGAGGGCATAGGCATCGTGCGGCGAGAGCTTGGCACGGCTCGACAGAAAGTCGATCGCGTTACGCGCGGCGAGGGTCATGGCGGCGTTGAGATCCTTATCGAGACCAACGGTGATCCAATGGGTCGCGGTCTCGGCGACCGGCCAGTGAAAATTCTTCTGCTTGTGCAGGACGACCTGGATCAGCACCTCCTGCATGGCGGTCTCGAGTGCCGTCAGGCTGATCTCGCCGTCGCCCTGCACGGCATGCGAGTCGCCGGTGTAGATCAAAGCGCCCGGCTGCCATACGGGCAGGTAGAGGACCGAGCCTTCGGTCAGCTCGCGGAGGTCGAGATTGCCGCCATGCGGGCCGGGCGGCACCGAGTTCGTCACCCCCGGGCTTAGCGGCGGGAAGAAGCCGTCCGGTGGTGCGACGCCGAGCGTCCCTTGAAACGGCGTCAGCGGAATGGTGATGTCGGGGGCGAACTTCCCCTGCATCGTCGTCAAATCGAGATCGACGTATTTGATCTGCCCCTGCGGGAAATCCTGCGGCAGCAAGCCCGTGCCCAAGGCACCGGGGTTATTGAACACGGCACCCCAAGCGACCGGGCGCAGCCGCCGATAGCGGATCTCGACCACGTCGCCCGGTTCGGCGTCCTTGACGACGATCGGGCCGATGATCGAATGCGGCCCGCGCCCGGGATTGCTCGTGCGCAGCTCCGCCAGGCGGCCGATCGGCACCCCGGGCTGCAGTTCGTTCATGAAATGCGACCAGGTGTTCGGAAAGCTGACCCAATCGCCCAATTCGATCGTCACGATCGGCGGTAAGGTCGCATCGAAGACCCCGAGCCGCACCGTCTCCTTGTTGGACTCGACGACATGGGTGCGACCGTTGCCCCCTGCCGTGCCGGCAGGGGTAGTATTCCCGCCCTCAGCGGCGCGCGCCAGCTTGTCGAACCTCGGCCCGACAGCGGCGAGCGCGCCCATGAAGCTGCTCGCCCGCAACAATTGCCGCCGCAGACGCCCCCGTGCGGTCAAAAACCCGTCCAGCCGCTCCTGGTCCATTTCGTCCCTATGCAGCAGACGATCGGCCGTCCGTTTATCAAAAGCGGCATCCTTGATGTCCTCGCGGAGCACGCCGGTGCCTTTCTCGTCGCCGCAACCGAAGAGATTGCCGCAGTCGTGGTTGTGCACCGGGCTCCGCCCGTCGCTCTGGTCATCGTGCTGGTGCGTCAAGGCAACCCCCTGCTAGGCACTCGTCCCCGTCCATCCCCTGGGCGAGCGACGCCTCAGTTTTTAGCCGAGCGCTCTCCTTTGCCCAAGCTCCCACTCTAACGGGTTCGATTGAATCACAAATAAAAGCAAATCCGCCGGATTGGCGGCAACCGCTCCCTCGCAAACGGCGCACAGGCATGGTGACCGGGTATGGCCGGGCGAAGGCCCGCTTGAATGCGGCCCGGACGCTGTTTGTGCGGCAAAACTGCGGAATGATACAGCTGTCTCGCCAATGGTGGCCCTCGGGGCCAGTCCATCAGAATTTGCATCGCAGGAACAGGTCGGAACCTCCTTGCTAGGCCGCCCCACGGGCCACCCGTTCGGGACGGGCCTCCGCTGTTTCTGCTGTTTTTACAGGAAATCAACAGCGAAGCACCGCTTCTTCGCCGCAGGAATCCTCAACTCCTGAGGTAGTAGCAAACGAAAGAACAGCGGAATGAGAGCCCATGTCGGTCGGCCCGTCTGTTCGTTAACGAGAGTGCGATCGGGGCGCATGGCTGCTCGCGACAAGAATGTCGCCGAGACAATGGTTAAAATTCATCGGTCATTGCTAAAATAGCATGACAAATGCAAATATGTCAATCAAGTACGTGCTGTTTGCCGCCTCCCACCCCGGTAGGAGGCGCTCGGGCTTGCCTGGTCGCGCTGCGCCGCGCTAGCAGCGTCCTCGGGATCGACTTACTGGCTCATGTAGCAGTTCAGCGGGTCGCAGGTTCGAGTCCTGCTGGTTTATTCGTCTTTCCGACGAATTTTCGGTGGATGGCCAAGCTGAGGTTGCGGCGCGGTGAAAATTTCTAAGTTTTTTACCAACGATCGCTTAATCAGGGCCCGAGAAGGAGCCCTGAGCATCGTGGAGGCTCTCTAATCCTTTCGCTCGGCTGCACTAGGCCTTGGGCTACCAAACTCCGGCGGCGGCGTGGGTGGCCGAGCGGAGCCCATAAAAGAGGCCGCCGTTCGGCGGAGAAAGGCACCGACTGTGCGAGTTGGTCCGGGCGGGTGCTTGCGGTACAAGCTCGCGCGATGCTGACCGCTCTCTGCCGCGCCGTCTACGTGCTGGCGATGCCGCCGATGCGGCGGGTCGTTGCGCTGAGCCTCGGCCTCGCGGTGCTGACTTTCGCGTTATTGTGGCTCGCTGTCGCCGGCGTCCTTTACCATACGGCCTTCTTCGAGTGGCGGCCGCTCAACTGGGTCGTCGACCTGATGGGCGGACTCGCCGTGCTGGCGCTGAGCTGGCTGTTCTTCCCGGCCGTCGTAACCTTGATTACGAGCCTGTTCCTCGAACGCATTGCCGCGGCCGTCGAGGCGCTCGATTATCCCGGGCGCGGCCCGCCGCGCCGGCAGCCGATCGGCGAGACCGTGGGGGCGATGCTCCGTCTGACGGCGCTGACACTCCTGCTCAACCTCTTGGCGCTTCCGGTATATCTGTTGATCCCCGGGATAAATCTATTTCTCTTCCTTGCGCTGAACGGATATCTTCTCGGGCGGGAGTATTTCGAGGTGGTCGCGCTGAGACGGCTCGATGCCGCGGCGACCAGCGCGGCGCGCAACCGTTTTGGTCTTCGCGTTTTCCTCGGGGGGGTGGTGATTGCAGCATTATTCGCCCTGCCTCTGGTTAACCTCGTCGCGCCGGTTATCGCTACGGCGTTCATGCTGCATGTTTTCGAAGCGCTGCCGCGCGTCGAGCCGCATCCCCTGACCCGGTCTGCGGTGTAATTCTCCCCTCAACCATGTCGATCGGGTGTCCTATCCATGTTTAGCCGGAAGAAAACCGAGGCAGAGGACCGCAAGATGGCAGATCCGTCTGACGATTTGGGCATCCCGATGAAGCCCGCCCGCCCGGCCGCGCCGGGAGCCAGTGCCCCTGTCAAGGCTCCTCCCACAATGCCACCGCGCGCACCGGACTTGGCGCGCGCCGCTGAGGCGATTCGGGCACCGGAGGCGCTGCGCCGGCCAGGCGATTCGGGACTTCAGCCGAGGCGCAACGAAGCCGACGTCCGCAAGCTGATCGTCGGCCGCGAGATCACGCTCTCGGGCGAGATCACCTCCTGCGACAAGCTGATCGTCGAGGGCAGCGTCGAGGCCAACCTGACCAATTGTCGCGATGTCGATATCGCCGAGAGCGGTCTGTTCAAGGGCTCCGCCTCGATCGAGGAAGCCGAGATCCGCGGCCGCTTCGAAGGCAATCTCGTCGTGCGCAAAAGGCTCTTGATCAAAGCGAGCGGACGCGTTTCCGGGACAATTCGCTACGGCCAGATCGAAATCGAGTGCGGCGGCCAGATTTCGGGCGACATCCAGGCCCAGCCGACAGCCGAGCCCGGCGAGGTCACGGCGGACGTGGCACCCGTCCGCGCGGCGAGCTGATCCGGGATTCCTCCGCCGCCTGAGGCGCGCGGCGGGTGCGGCGGCGTGCGGGCGACGGATCAGCCAAGGCAGCCGGCTCGCCGCCGGCAGCGCGCGCGGCGATCAGCTCGGCCGGCCCGGTCTTGGCGCCGTAACGGCAGAGATCGGCGACGACACAATCCGGACATTCCGGCTTGCGCGCCTTGCACACATATCTGCCGTGCAGGATCAGCCAATGATGGGCGTAGCGTTTGTACCGGGCGGGCGTGCACGCCTCGAGCGCCGTCTCGACCGCGAGCGGCGTCTTCCCCGGAGCGAGACCCGTACGATTGGCGACGCGGAAGATGTGCGTGTCAACGGCGATCGTCGGTTCGCCGAAGGCGACGTTCAGTACGACGTTCGCGGTCTTGCGGCCGACGCCGGGAAGCGCCTCCAACGCGGCCCGGTCGCGTGGAACCTCGCCGCCATATTGCTCAACCAGGATGCGGCTCAGCGCGATAAGGTTCTTCGCCTTGGTGCGGAAGAGCCCGATCGTGCGGATCAGCTCGACCACCCGTTCTTCGCCGAGCGCCAGCATCTTCTGCGGCGCGTCGGCGAGCGCGAAGAGCGCGGGGGTCGCCTTGTTGACGCCGCTATCGGTCGCCTGCGCCGACAGCACCACGGCAACCAGCAGGGTGAACGGGCTGACGAATTCGAGCTCGGTCTGGGGGATCGGCCGGGTTTCGGCCAGGCGCCGATAAAACTCCCGGACCTCGCGTTTCGAAAAGGGACGCATCGCCTGCAAGTGTAAAGGGGACAGCACTCGACGACAAACATGACAAACGCCGCGTTACCCCAGCGCCCTTTACGTAATGCCCGCCCCGCCTCTATGTTCTCGGTGCGATGACCGCAAGCCCGGAATACGCCGCCGTCGCACCCTTCGACCGGCTTTTTTTCGAGCGCGTGCTGCGGCCGCACTGCAGCCTGCCGTCGCATGGCTTTCACGTTCTGATGCTGATCCTCGGCCTGATCAGCCTCGCGGTCGGCATCGGGTTCGTCTCGATCGGCGCTTGGCCGGTGGTCGGATTTTTCGGCCTGGACGTCGCGCTCGTCTATGTCGCCTTTCGTCTGAGCTATCGCAGCGCGCGGCGCAGCGAAACGATCCGGCTTTCCGGCGACGCGTTCACGGTCGATCGGGTCAGCGTGCGGGGAGAGCGCCGCGTGTGGCGGTTCCAGCCCTTCTGGCTGCGGGTGATCCTCGAAGAGCGAGCCGACGAGTCGAACCGCCTCTTCGTCGCGTCACATGGCCGCAGCATGGCGATCGGCGATTTCGTCACGCCGGCTGCCCGGCGCGAGCTGGCGGCGACGATCCGGGAGGCGTTGAAACGCTGGCGGGATTCGCTCAACCCTGCGGCTGCGGTCGACCGTCAGAGACCGAGCACGTCGCCGAGCCCGTAGACCCCGGGCGGGCGCCCGACGACCCAGCGCGCCGCCCGCACCGCACCCTTTGCGAAAACCGCCCGGGTCGTCGTTCGGTGAATGAATTCGAGGCGCTCGCCTGCTCCGGCGAAAATCACATGATGATCGCCGACCGCGTCGCCGCCACGCAGTGCCGCGAAGCCGATATCACCGGTGCGGCGCGGGCCGGTGATGCCGTCCCGCGCGCGCTGCGCCACCTCTTCGAGGACCACCGCGCGGCCCGCCGCTACCGCGCGTCCGAGGGCGAGTGCGGTGCCCGAGGGCGCATCGACCTTGCCGCGGTGGTGCATTTCCATGATTTCGACATCCCAATCGGGACCGAGCCGCCGCGCGACCTCTTCGACCACGCTCAACAGCACGTTCACCCCGAGGCTCATATTCGGCGCCCAGACGATCGGGATGTCGCGCGCCGCCTGGCGGACCGCCTCGCCCTGCTCGGCCGATAGGCCGGTGGTGCCGATCACCATCGCTTTGTCGAGTTTGGCGGCGAGTGCGGCGTGCTCGACGGTGGCGGCGGGCGAGGTGAATTCGAGCACGACATCGCTGTCGCGGATCAGCTCCTCGACAGTTTCGCCGATCGGAATTCCCATGCGCCCGATCCCGGCGAGCTCACCGATGTCTTGATTGACATAGCCGCTGCCGGGGGCCTCGCTGCCGCCGGCAATGGCGCACCCTTCGGTCGCCGCGATCTCGGCGACCAGCATCCTCCCCATCCGGCCGCCGCACCCGACGACGCCCATCTTGGTCCGGGCCATGTTCTGCCTCCCGTATTTCTGGGATTGGAACGGTTACCGATCGCTCGGCAAAACACAAGATCAGGTCGTTCCGAGCGCGATCCCCGGACAGAGCAAGGGCCGGCCGCCTTGCCAAACGCTCGATCGGCGTTTTCTCCGCGGCCGATTTCCTCTACACCCGCCCGGCATGGCCCTGCTGCGCTCCGTCGCGACGGTTGGTTCTTACACGGCGATCAGCCGGGTCTTCGGCTTTGCCCGAGACGTCCTGACCGCAGCGATCCTCGGCGCGGGGCCGGTCGCCGATGCGTTCTTCGTGGCGCAGCGGCTGCCGAACCTGTTCCGCAGCCTCTTTGCCGAGGGGGCTTTCAGCGCCGCGTTTGTCCCGCTCTTCGCCGGAACCATGGCCGAGCACGGCAAGGAACCGGCGCGGGTCTTCGCCGAGGACGCGCTCGCGGTGCTGCTCGCGGCACTCCTCGGCTTCGTTCTCCTCGGCGAGATCTTCATGCCCGCCGTCATGGACGTGATCGCCCCGGGCTTCAGGCAGGAGCCGGAAAAGTTCGAGCTTGCCGTCGATCTCGCCCGGATCACCTTTCCCTACCTGCTGTTCATCGCGCTGGTCGCTCTCCAGGGCGGAGTGCTGAACTCGGTCGACCGCTTCGCCGCCGCCGCGGCGACCCCGATCCTGCTAAACCTGTTCCTGATCGCCGCGCTGTTGCTGATGCGGCGGTTTGGCTGGCATGACGGGCGCGCCCTTGCCTGGGCGGTCAGCGCCGCCGGGTTCGCGCAATTTCTGTGGCTCTTGTTCTCTTGTGCCGGTGCCGGGTTGGCTCTGCGGCTGCCGCTGCCGCGGCTGACCCAAGGCGTGCGCCGCACCCTGGCGGTGATGGCGCCGGGCACCATCGGGGCCGGCGTCACGCAGCTCAATCTCTTGATTTCGACCGCCCTCGCCTCGCTGCTGCCGAGCGGCTCGGTCGCCTATCTCTACTACGCCGATCGCCTGAACCAGTTGCCGCTCGGCGTCATCGGGATCGCGGTCGGCACCGCCATTCTCCCATCGCTGTCGCGCCAGGTCCGGCTCGGGGATGTCAATAACGCGGTCGCGACGCAAAATCGCGGGGTCGAGCTGGCGCTGCTGCTGACCTTGCCGGCAGCAATTGCGCTCGTGGTTCTCGCCACACCGATCCTCTCCGTTCTCTTCCAGCGCGGAGCGTTCGGCCCGACCGACACCGCGGCGACTGCAGCGGCTCTCTCGGCCTATGCGGCGGGCCTGCCCGCCTTTGTCCTGATCAAAGTGCTCACTCCCGCCTTCTTCGCCCGCCACGACACGGCCACCCCGGTCAAGGTCGCGGTCGGGGCGATGGCGGTCAATCTCTGTCTGACGCTCGTCCTGATGCAGTTTCTCGCGCATGTCGGGATCGCCCTCGCGACGACGGCCGCCGGTTGGCTGAATGCGCTGGCCTTGCTTGCGCTCTTGATCCGGCGCCGTCACTTCGGGTTCGACCGGCGCGCGCGGCGCAATCTGCCGCGAGTGGGCGTGGCGGCTCTCGGTATGGGGGCGGTGCTGGCGGCGTCGCGCGTCGTGCTCGCCCCGATGCTCGCTGGACCGGCCATTTTGCAAGTGGGCGCGCTCGCCGGGCTCGTCTGCGCCGGGCTCGTCGCCTTCGCCGCGCTGGCGCTCGGCCTCGGGATCGTCGATTGGCGCGACCTGTTGAGGCGGTCGCGACGGCAACCGGCTTGACCGGCACCTCGCTGCGGCGGTAACAGCGCCGCCTGTCTCGCGCATTCGAGGTCCGATGAACCGCATTTTTTCCGGCGTCCAGCCCACCGGCAACCTGCATCTCGGGAATTATCTCGGGGCGATCCGCAACTGGGTCGCGTTGCAGAACGACTACGAGTGCATCTTCTGCATCGTCGACCTGCACGCACTGACCTTGCCGCAAGATCCCGCCGAGTTGCGCGCCTCGACCCGCGAGGTGACGGCCGCCTACATCGCCGCGGGGATCGACCCCGAGCGCTGCATCATCTTCAACCAGAGCATGGTTTCCGCTCATGTCGAGTTGGCCTGGCTGCTCGCCTGCCTGACCCCTCTGGGGTGGCTCAACCGCATGACGCAATTCAAGGAGAAGGCCGGGAAGAATGATGAGATGGCGGGGCTCGGTCTCTACGCCTATCCGGTGCTGATGGCGGCGGACATCCTCGTTTACAAGGCGACGCACGTTCCGGTCGGCGAAGACCAGAAGCAGCATCTCGAACTCGCGCGCGACATTGCCGGCGCCTTCAACCGCCGTTACGAGTGCCAGTTCTTCCCATTGCCCGAGCCGCAGATCTTCGGGACGGCGACGCGGGTGATGAGCCTGCGTGACGGCACCAAGAAGATGTCGAAATCAGACAGCTCGGATTATTCGCGCATCAACATGACCGACGGCGCCGATGCCATCGCGCTGAAGATCCGCCGGGCCAAGACCGACCCGGAGCTGCTTCCTGCGGCGATTTCGGACCTCGAGCGTCGACCGGAGGCCGACAATCTGATCGGGATCTATGGCGCGCTCGCCGGCCTCTCGCGCGAGGCAGCACTCGCCCGCTTTGCGGGGAAGAATTTCTCCACCTTCAAGGAGGCGCTGTCCGATGTTGCGGTCGACGTGCTCGGCCGCATCGGCCGGGAGATGGGCCGGCTGATGGCGGACCCCGGCTATATCGACAGGGTGCTGCGCCGCGGCGCAGAGCGCGCGAGCGCCATCGCCTTCCCGGTCTTGCGCCAGGCGCAGGAGATCAGCGGCCTGTTGCGGGTTTGAGGCTAGCCTCAAAAGCGGACGTGGCGAAAAGGTAGACGCAGCAGACTTAAAATCTGCTCCGGGATACCGGGTGCGGGTTCGAAGTCCCGCCGTCCGCACCTATCAACATCAGGGATTTACAAGAGCTCATTTTCGGGCGGGCAACCTGGCGCAGTCGAGCTTACACGTGCTGGTAGCTGGTTCGGTGGTCCGCGCAGACCGAACTGTTCCTGCGGATGCGTAAGGGCCCGCGAGCACTATGGAGTGCTCTTTGCCGGGCTGATCCTCCATGCGCCGGCGAGAATTCCGAGTGCAATGACGCCGGGGATGACAGCGAGCCAAGTGCTCGCGGCCGCCAGTGCGCCGGCGCCGCCCCAATTGAACGACGAAAGCGCTTCGGCAAAGGTGGCAATACGCGACGAAGTTTGCCGGCGCCGGGAAATGGCTGCGCTTGGCTTGGGCGCGATACCATATCTGAATTGAGGTGGCCGAAGCGGCGGCGGTGACGGCCCCCAGCGCAGTGGCGAGGGCGGAAATCGGGGCAACGACAGCCAGCCGCAACGATGAAGGGGCTGAAGACGATACCGATCACCCCCATCACTCGCCTCGGTCTTGGCGCGCGCTGGCCACCACAACATGCTGCCGGTGTCCGGGGCGTATCTGGTCAGTGCTTGCGATTGCAGAAAGACCAGCCGGGACGGAATGCCGTAGGAGAGGATTGCCGCGCATTGCACGCCGATGACAAAGCCGGCGCCGACCGCGGCGGCGACGATTTGCGCGGCGAGGCGCGTGCGCTTAGGCCCGATCGTGTGAAAGAGCCCGACTGTGAGCAGCACTGCGACCGCGACTGCGACTATCGCCAGCACTACGATCATGCCGTAAGCGGCGAGCCAACGCCATCCGCCGAACCAGATAGCGACATCAATAAAGGATGCAGCCAGCGCCAGCGACATCGCCGCAACGGTTGTCGCTATCGCTCCGATGCGCACGGCGAAGAGCCGCCAGGCTGCGACCGGCGAGGACAGGATCAGCTCCAGATCGCCGCGCCCGTAAAAGGCGCGCGTTACGCTCTCGATCGCCCGCGACAGCATCAACGACCCGTAGAGCACGAGCGTGCCGGTCAGCAGCACCAATATTCGCTTGTCCGGTGGGCTCGACAAGTCCGCATTCCGGCAAAGGACGAGGTAGGCGAAACCGTGCATCAGCAGCACGATCGTGATCACTCCCAGCGCCACCTTGCGCCCGCTCCGCCGGCGGCCAGACATCAGCCATAGCCGATCCCGCCACGCGAGCCTCATCTCATGACGAGCGAACCAGACAATCGTACCGGCTCGGCTCACGCGGCGACTATCTCCTCCGCAGAGCGGGTTTCGAGGAGGGCCAGAAAGCTGTCCTCGAGGCTGGCGTGACGGGACCCTGCCTGGCGCCGCAAGTCGTCCAAATTCCCCTCGGCCAGGAGGCGCCCGGCGGCGATGACACCTATGCGATCGGCCATCCGCTCGGCGGTGTCCAGGATGTGGGTCGTCATGATCTCAGAACACCCGGCGCGAACGCGCTCGCGCAGCACGCTCTTGACCAGGCGCACCGAGCCGGCGTCGAGCCCTGTGAACGGCTCATCCAGGATGATCAGCCGCGGTTCATGCAGGAGTGCGCCCGCCAACGCAACCTTCTGTCGCATGCCTCTGGAAAGCCCCTCGCACCGGTCGTGCGCGTGCGGCCCCAACCCAAGACAGCCGATCAGCTCGCACGCCCTTGCCTCGGCGAGGTTGTTCTCCACCGCCCACAAGCCGGCGACGAATTCGAGATATTCCATTGGCGTCAGCTTGTCGTAGATCATCGGCTCGTCCGACAGCCACGCCATGAATTGCTTGGCCCTTACCGCATCGGCCAAGGCGTCGATGCCCATAACCGTGATCGAACCGTGATCGGGCTTCAGCAGCCCCGTGACCATGCGCAATGTCGTGGTCTTGCCCGCGCCATTGGGACCGAGCAACGTGTAAAATTCGCCGGTCCGGACCCGCAGATTCAATCCGTCGACCGCCGGTTCCTTGAAGCGCTTGGTGAGCCCCCGGACTTCAAGGGCGAATGACGGAACGGCCTGGTTCATTGCTTCAGAGGGAAGTCTGCAAGTCGGGATGCGCCGATATCGAATATAGTGTCCATTCCCAAAGGAAAGATTAGTGCCTCTAGGATGGTTTCCGCTCGCAATATTCGACCTCCTGACGCGCCCGGGCGAGTGCGTGCACGCGCCGAACGGTGCTCCGGTCGGCTGCCAGTTCGCGGCGGGCGGCGGTGATACTGCCGAGCCGCCCCGGGTCACCCGAGAAGTCAGTTCGGGTCGAGCTCGGTGTCCCAGTAGAGATAGTCGCGCCAGCTCTCGTGCAGGTAGTTGGGCGGAAAGGCGCGGCCGTTCTCCTGCAGCATATAGGTCGTCGGCTGGTTCGGGCGGCGCCGCGGATACATCCCGCTCTCGCGCGGCAGTCGATTACCTTTCAAGAGATTGCAGGTGGAGCAGGCGGTGACGACGTTGGTCCAGGTCGTGCGCCCGCCGCGCGACCGCGGCACAAGATGGTCGAAGGTCAACTCGTGCGAGGGGTAGGGCTCAGCACAATACTGGCAGGTAAACCGGTCGCGCAGAAAGACGTTGAACCGCGTGAACGCCGGATGCCGTGCCGCGGGCACGTATTCCTTGAGCGAGACCACACTAGGCAGCTGCATCTCCAACGAGGGGCTGCGGACGCGGACATCGTAATGATCGATGATATTGACGCGATCGAGAAACACCGCCTTGATCGCATCCTGCCAGGACCACAGGGACAACGGAAAATAGCTCAGCGGCCGAAAGTCGGCGTTGAGAACCAGAGCTGGGCAATTGTCCAGGTAAGCGCTCACGAGAACCCGTCCCGCTCATCCTCGCGGGCCGGAATAGCACGCGATTGTGACGGCTTGATAACGGATCGGTCGCGCGGAGACAAGATTGCGGGACAAGATTTCGCAGGTCAGCGCGTCGGGACCGGCTTTTCTCCGTGATAATCGTAAAATCCGCGGCTCGTCTTGCGGCCGAGCCAGCCGGCCTCGACATACTTGACCAACAGCGGGCAGGGCCGGTACTTGCTGTCGGCGAGCCCTTCATAGAGCACCTGCATGATCGCCAGGCAGGTGTCGAGGCCGATAAAATCGGCGAGTTCGAGCGGACCCATCGGGTGGTTGGCCCCGAGCTTCATCGCGGTGTCGATTGCCTCGACCGAGCCCACCCCCTCATAGAGCGTGTAGACTGCCTCGTTGATCATCGGCAGCAGGATGCGGTTGACGATAAAGGCGGGGAAATCCTCGGCTGCGACCGGGGTTTTGCCGAGCTTCACAGCGAGGTCGCGGGTCGCCGTGAAAGTGTCTTCGTCGGTGGCGATGCCGCGGATCAGCTCGACGAGGCTCATGACCGGCACCGGGTTCATGAAATGCATGCCGATGAATTTGCCGGGCCGGTCGGTCGCTGCAGCGAGCCGGGTGATCGAAATCGACGAGGTGTTGGTGGCGATCAGCGCGTCGGGTTTCAGCGCCGGCGTCAATTTCTTGAAAATCTCGCGTTTGACCTCTTCCTTCTCCGTTGCGGCCTCGATCACCATGTCGCAATCGCTGAACCGCGCATAGTCGAGGCCGGTGTGGATGCGGCCGATCGCGGCTTCCTTGTCTTCCTCCCGAATCTTTCCGCGGCCGACCTGGCGCGACAGGTTGCGGAGAATAGTCTGGGTCACGCGGCGCAGCGCCTCTTCATGGACATCGGTCAACACGACCTCGAGGCCGGCGAGGGCGCACACATGGGCGATACCGGCCCCCATCTGCCCGGCGCCGATCACGCCGATGCGGCGCAGCCGGTCGAGTGACGGGGAACCCGCCGTCACTGGCGGCGCTCGAGCTCGGCCTCGAGCTCGGGAAGGATCTTGAACAGATCGCCGACGAGGCCGTAATCGGCAACCTGGAAGATCGGCGCCTCCTCGTCCTTGTTGATCGCGACGATGACCTTGGAATCCTTCATTCCGGCGAGATGCTGGATGGCGCCCGATATCCCGACCGCAATATAGAGCTCCGGTGCCACGATCTTCCCGGTCTGGCCGACCTGGTAATCGTTCGGGACAAAGCCGGCATCGACCGCGGCGCGCGATGCGCCGACCGCGGCGCCGAGCCTGTCGGCAACCTTTTCCAGGAGATGGAAATTGTCGCCGGACTGCATGCCGCGCCCGCCCGAGATGATGACGCGTGCGCTGGTAAGCTCGGGACGCTCCGATTTCGACAGCTCCGCCCGCACGAACTCCGAGAGCCCGGCCGAGCCGGTCGGTTCGACCGTCTCGATCGCCGCCGATCCGCCCGTCGCCTCTCCCGGTGGGAAGGCGGTCCCGCGCACCGTGATCACCTTGATCGGATCCTTGGATTGAACCGTCTGCAACGCGTTCCCGGCATAGATCGGCCGCACGAAGGTATCGGGCGAGACAATCGCGCTGATGTCCGAGATCTGCATCACGTCGAGGAGTGCCGCGACCCGCGGCATCAAATTCTTGCCCGAGGTCGTCGCAGGTGCGAGGAGGTGCGAATAGCCAGTGGCGAGCTTGACGAGGAGCGGTGCCAAATTCTCGGCAAGCCCATGGTCGTAGGCCGCATCGTCGGCGAGCACCACCTTGCGAACCCCGGCGACGGCGGAGGCGGCCTCCGCAACCGCGCGACAGTCCTTGCCGGCGACCAGGACGTCGACATCGGCTCCGGCGATCTCCGTGGCGGCGGCGACTGCGTTGAGGGTTGCGGGCTTGAGCGCGCTGTTGTCGTGCTCGGCGACGACGAGGGCGGCCATCAGATCACCCGCGCCTCGGTTTTGAGCTTGTCGACGAGTTCGGCGACTGAGCCCACCTTCCTGCCGCCCTGTCGTTTCGGCGGCTCCTCGACCTTGAGCACAACCAGGCGTGGCGTTACATCGACTCCGAGCGCCTCCGGCGTCGTCGTCACGATCGGCTTCTTCTTTGCCCGCATGATGTTCGGCAACGAAGCATAGCGCGGCTCGTTGAGCCGCAGATCGGTGGTGATCACCGCCGGCAGTTTGATCGCAACCGTCTCAAGCCCACCGTCGACCTCGCGCGTCACCTCGGCGTGACCGTCGCTGATCTTCAGCTTCGAGGCGAAGGTCGCCTGCGGCCAGCCGAGCAATGCCGACAGCATCTGGCCGGTCTGATTGCAGTCGTCGTCGATCGCCTGTTTGCCGATGATGACGATCTCGGGATTTTCCTGCAGGGTGACGGCTTTCAGCAGCTTGGCGACAGCGAGCGGTTGGAGCTCGGTGCTCGTCTCCACAAGAATGCCGCGATCGGCGCCCATCGCCAACGCCGTACGGATCGTCTCCTGGCATTGCGCAACCCCGAGGGAGACGGCGATGATCTCGCTGACGGTCCCTGCTTCGCGCAGACGCAGCGCCTCTTCCACGGCGATCTCGTCGAACGGGTTCATCGACATCTTGACGTTGGCAGTCTCGACCCCGGTCTTGTCCGCCTTCACGCGGATCTTGACGTTGTAGTCGATGACCCGCTTGACCGCGACCAGCGCCTTCATCTTGTCCTCGCGAACATCGGCGGCGCGCGGGACGGCGCCACCCAGGCGGCGAATTGTGCACGTGGGCCAAGCGATGGCAAGAGCCTCATCCGCGGCCTGCCCGAGGCGGCGGCGGGCCGCCTCCCCACGATGCCGCACCCAGCGCCATCTGCCGGCACGCTGAAGCCCGAGGCTGTTCTGCTCCGACAGAATCAGGCGTTAACTATTCCAAAAGCAACCTTAACGGGACCACTTTTCTCAAAAATCCTAATGGTTGCCCGGCACGTAAGTTTTTGCCCGGGTGCGGGGGCGGCATTGGGGCGCGTTACCCCGCGGCGATCGGCTCACCTTGGCGATGCGGCGGCTGCCGCCCTATAACAGCCGGGCTTGCCACGTTGATGTCCGACGGCTGATGCCGCTCCTCACGATCCCGTTTCCGGCGATCGATCCGGTCGCGATCTCAATCGGCCCACTCGCGATCCGCTGGTACGCGCTTGCCTATATCGTCGGGCTCCTGATCGGCTGGCGCTATTGCCTCGCGCTGGCCGGACGGCAGCCGCAACTGGTCGCCCGCCAGGACGTCGACGACTTCCTGGTCTGGGCGACATTGGGCGTCGTGCTCGGCGGGCGCATCGGCTACGTTCTCTTCTACCAGCCCGGCTACTACGTCTATCACCCGCTCGAGGCGCTCTACGTCTGGCATGGCGGGATGTCCTTCCACGGCGGCGCGCTCGGCGTGACGATCGCGATCGTGTTGTTCACCCGCGCGCGCAAAATTCCGCTCTTTGCGTTCTCTGACATCATCACCGAGGCGATCCCGATTGGCCTGTTCTTTGGCCGGATCGCGAACTTCATCAATGGCGAGCTCTACGGACGGCCGACCCAGGTTCCGTGGGCGATGATCTTCCCGAACGGCGGCGCGGTTCCGCGCCATCCGAGCCAGCTCTACGAAGCCTTTTGCGAGGGCATCCTGTTGTTCCTTCTGCTCTTTGTCGCCGAGCGGCGGCTGGCGCGGCGCCGCCCGGGGATTGTCACCGGGATGTTTCTTGCGGGTTACGCGATCGCCCGCATGTCGGGCGAGCTTTTTCGCGAGCCTGATTACCAGCTCGGCTACCTGATTTTTGGGACGACGATGGGCCAGCTTCTGTCGATTCCGCTGCTGATCGCCGGCGTCGCCATCATCCTGTGGGCGCGGCGGGCGCCCGTTCCGGCCCGATCTTGATCGCAGACGCGCTCGGCCGGAGGATCGCCCGCCGCATCCGCACCGAGGGCCCGCTCTCGATCGCCGCCTATATGGCGATCGCGCTGCACGACCCCGACGCCGGCTATTATGCGCGGCGTGACCCGATCGGGGCGCAGGGCGATTTCATTACGGCACCCGAGATCAGCCAGGTCTTTGGCGAGCTGCTCGGATTGTGGTGCGCGCAGATGTGGCGTCAGCTTGGGAAGCCCGATCCGGTTATCCTGGCGGAGCTGGGGCCGGGGCGCGGCGTACTGATCGAGGATCTGCTGCGCGCCGCTGCGACGGTGCCGCAATTCAACCGCGCGCTGCGCCTCCACCTGGTCGAAGCGAGCGCGGTGCTTCGCACGCTGCAGGAAAAGCGCCTCGGTCAATTCCGGCCTGTCTGGGTATCGCGGTTCGAGGACTTGCCGGACGGTCCGACGCTGCTCGTCGCCAACGAGTTCCTCGACGCGCTGCCGATTCGCCAGTTCGTGCGCCGTGGCGCGCACTGGTCCGAACGGATGGTGGCGCTCGATGACGAGGACCGTCTCGTCTTCGTCGATGGGCCCGAGAGCCCGCTTGCGACTTTGCTGGTTCCGGCGGAACTGCGCGACAGCGCCCGGCAAGGGGCCATCATCGAGATTTGCCCGGCCGCCCTCGCCCTCGCAGCAGCGCTCGGCACCCGCCTTGGGCGGCAGCCGGGGGCGGCGCTGTTCGTCGATTACGGCTATGTTCCGAGCGCGCC
The DNA here is from genome assembly GCA_963796155.1 of uncultured Alphaproteobacteria bacterium. Taxonomy (GTDB): domain Bacteria; phylum Pseudomonadota; class Alphaproteobacteria; order ATCC43930; family CGMCC-115725; genus AP-15. Next base: position 50,813 of record CAWCKT010000023.1, read on the forward strand.
GGGCCCGACACTCCAGGCTCTGCAGCGGCATAACCCGATCCCGGTGCTCGCCGCCCCGGGAGCCGCCGATCTCAGCGCTCATGTCGATTTCGCCGCGTTCGCCGAGGCCGCGCGCGCCGGTGGCGCCGACACTTACGGACCCGTGCCGCAAGGTCGGTTTTTGGCGGCGCTTGGCATCGAGGCCCGGCTCGCGGCGCTGAGCGCCCAGGCGACACCGACCCAGCGGCAGGCCCTCGAGAGCGGCGTCGGGCGCTTGCTAGACCCTGGCGAAATGGGCACCCTGTTCAAGGCCATGGCCCTGGTTTCGCCGGGGTTGTCGGCGCCTCCCGGCTTCGAGACAGGCTTTTGAGGAACGAGACCGAACGCGTGATCACGTCGAGCGCGCTCAGCGCGGATGCCGGTATCCGCCGGGCGTTCTTCACCCGTCAAGGCGGTGTGAGCGAGGGTCTGTTCGGCTCGCTGAATTGCGGGCTTCGGGTCGGGCGATTCGCCGGAACGCGTCGCGCGCAACCGAGAGATCGCGATGGATCGGCTTGGTCTGCCCGCCGCTCGACTGGTAACCGCGCGCCAGATCCACAGCGCCACGGTCGTCACGGTGGAGCAGCCCTGGCGCCGCGAAGAGTCGCCCCGCGCGGACGGCCTCGTCACCGCGGTTCCCGGGATCGCGCTCGGCGTGCTGGCGGCCGATTGCGCGCCGATCCTGTTTCACGATCCGGTTGCCAGAGTCATCGGTGCCGCGCATGGCGGTTGGCGCGGCGCCCTCGGCGGCATCGTCGAGGCTACCGTCGCGAGGATGGCGGCGCTCGGCGCCGCGCCTCGCAATATCCGCGCAGCGATCGGCCCGTGTATCGCTCAGCGCTCCTACGAGGTCGGGCCGGAATTTCCACAACCCTTCCTCGCGGATGACCCCGGCAGCACCGGCTGGTTCGTCCCGGCGCCGCGCGGCGGCCGTTTTCTGTTCGACCTGCGGGGTTATATCGCCGACCGTCTCGGCCGGGCCGGGATCGCGACGGTTGAAGTCGCTCGGCACGACACGGTGACCGAAGAGGAGCGGTTCTTCAGCTATCGCCGTGCCCTTCTGCGGGGCGAGGGCGTCTACGGGCGCGCACTCTCCGCGATCGTCCTCGGGTCGTAGTCGTGATCGCGCTTCGGGCGCTGCCAGCTGCATTCGCGGCCATGGTTCTGGCAGCCTGCCAGCCGCTGCCGCATCCCTTCGCCGACGACGCGCCGCGCCCGGGGTCACCGATGCTGACCTTGCGCGACAGCGCCAGCGTGACGATCGCGCCGATCGACGGCACGCCGCGGGCGACGGCCGAAAAGCTCGGCTCGGCGATGGCCAGCGCGCTACAGCAGCGAGAGATCGCCGCCAGCGACAAGACCGCCAGCATCGGCAGCTATGAGCTCGTCGGCAGGATCGAAGAGATGCCGCCCTCCGGGGACCACGCGGCGCTCGTCGCGGTGTGGGAGCTGCGCGATGCGTCGGGCCAGTCGGTCGGCGAACGAACCGAGCGGCTCGAGGCCGGGGCGCGCGATTGGGAAGAAGGAAGCGATGAAGCCGTCGCGCGCGTCGCCGCTGCGAGTGCCGAGCAGCTTGCCGCCTTGCTGCAGGACGACCCCCCGACCGAGGCCGAGGCCGGTGGGCACACGCGTCTTCTGATCAGCAGCGTCGAGGGTGCTCCGGGCGACGGCGGCGAATCGTTGCCGAGGGCCATCACCGAGATCCTGAAGCGGCAGGACGTCGCTATCGTCACCGACCCGCAGGCAAAGGCAGACCTCGTTCTCGACGCCGATGTCGTCGTTGCCAAACCAAAAGCAGGCAAGCAGAACGTCAAGATCGTGTGGCGCGTGCGGCGCAAGGACGGCAGCGAGATCGGCACGGTCGGACAGGAAAACGATGTCCCGGCGGGCCTGCTCGACGGCCCATGGGGCGACGTGGCCTACATGGTGGCCGTCTCGGCGCAAGACGGCATCATGCAGCTGGTCGCCCGCGGCGCTCCACCATCGACCGGCAAGTCTTGAGGCCGAGATCTCGTTCCTCCTGAGGCGCGTTGGTCAACCAGAAGGTATCGATCCGCCCATCGGTCGCATCGAAATAGCCGGCGATCTCGATCGCCCGCGTTGTGCGGTCCGGGTTCCGCAAGACGCGGCGATGCGGCGGGACAAAGCACGGATGCAGAAGCGAGAATTGAAGGAAGCCGCCTGGTCGCAAGACCCGTGCTGCCTCGCGCAAGGCACGGCGTTGGTCGGCCATGTCCATGATCGACATAAACGCCGTCGCAAAATCGAACGAGCCTTGGCCGAAGGGTAAATCCGTTGCATCGGCGACGAGGTAGGCGACGCCGAGCGGCTCGGCTCTCTCCGCGTCACGTGCGTGCCGGATGAAGGTGGGCGCGACATCGATCGCGTGCATCCTCGCCCCGAGCCGCGCAAGCTCGCGCGTGTTCGACCCCTCGCCGCAGCCGATGTCGAGGCCGCAGAGACCACGCACCGGTGGCAGCATGTCCAGGAACGCCGGCGTGTTCAGCCCGTCCCGATAGATGTCGTAACCGGCGCGGGCGTGCCGCGTCCAGGTCTCCGCGTTCGCCTCCCAATACCGGGCGACTTCGGCTCGATTCATGGAAGCCACTCCGCCGACAAATCGCGCCAGCTTGCCACATGGGCGATACGCAGCGCGATCACCGGCAAATCGGCGACATTATCGCGCGCCGGATAGCGCTCGACGATCATTCGCCTGGGCATAGGTCCCGGCGCGTGTGAGGGGTGCGCATGTTGGCGGCGAAGAATTCGAGGAAGTGCATCGAGGCGCGCTCGCCGGCGGCGGCGGCGAGCATCGGCAGCGTAGGCGAACAGATCGGGACGAGGTGGTTCATGCGCAGCTCACCAAAGGCCGGAGCATCAGCAGGCATGGATTGTCAGCGTTCCACAGGGTCGGAAATTCCTCGATCGGCAGGAACCCCACAGCCTCATAAAAGCGGCGCGTGGCAGCGTAATTGGGATCGAGGTTCGAAGGCGCAAGCGTTTTGACGGTCAAGAACCGGGCGCCCCACGAGGTGGCAAGCTGCGCGGCCGCTTCAATCAGACTGCGACCGATGCCGCGTCGATGCCATGCCCGTTTCACGCCCAGCACATACAGCTCCGCGGCGACGGCCGTGTGGCTTTTCACTGAAACGAAGCCGACGACCTCGCCGCCCGGCGCAAAGCAGGCGAGCATCGGTAGTTCTTCGGCTGCTGCGACAAACGCCTCGTTCGAAGCCGGGATGCCGAACCAGTCGGGAAGGGATTCGATCACTTCGCGGCAGATAGCGCCACGGCCGGCGAGTACGAGAGTCGGCTGGAAAGCAGCTCCAATCGAGCCCTTTACCGCCCGACAGAGATGCGCAAGCAAACCGTCGGGATCATGCAGAATGCGGCAGCCATCCGAGACGACGCGCTGAGTTCCCGCATCGACGGGATCGGTTAAAGCCCAGGCGACCGGCGCAAAGCTGATCTCCAATTCGGCGCCAGAGCTGAGCCGTACACGGCGCGACCAGACGACCCCGTAATCCTCGTCGTCCCAATTTGCGATCCGCAACCCAACGCTCGACCAAGCGATGGCCTCGAGCCACGAAGTGTCAGCTCGCAAGACGGCTGGCGCAGTGGCAAGTACCACGAGATCGATGTCGGAATTCGTGCATGCCGTTCCACATGCATGCGAGCCGACCAGGGCCAGGCCGCGGATATCTTGGCGCGCCCTCACCCATTTCGCGATCACGTCAAGGATGCGTTCGAGTTGCTGAGGTTCTTCCCTCATGTCGGTGCCCGATCCGGCTGTCGGAGCATGTAGAACTTGTATTGATCTTCGTGGGTTACTCTGAATCCCAATCGTTCATAGAGCCGGCGCGCGGGATTAGTTTTCACCACGCTGAGGGTAATCGCTTTGTTCTCGCGCGCCGCTTCCTCGATCAGAATTTGCATGAGGCGGCGGCCAATTCCTTGCCGCTGAAAACTCGTATCGATGAAAAGTTGCGCGAGAAATAAGGCATCGTCTGTCGATGCAGTTTGCAGCCAGCCAATAACCTGCCCGCGCGTCATGACGATGCGCACCTGCTCAACCTGCCATCGGCTAGCGAAGTTCGCGAGATGCTTTGCTTCATCGAGACCTAGCTGCCCGATCGTCGTGCGCATCGGCTCGAAGTAGGTGCGCTGACAAAAGGCAAAATCCGCCGGCTGGGCAGGACGGAGGGCGAGATCGTCGTTCATTTTCCCCGAGCCTCGTTCTTTCCCCTGACGCGCGGCTACCGGTACAGAGTATCGCGGGCCGATCGCTCAGCGATGCGATCTACCGCACGCCGTTCAGCGCGAAATCGAAGATGTCGAAGTTGCGCAATGGACGGGCTTCGGCGAGGCGCCGATATTCCGGCGTGAGCGGCCGCGACAGGATGAACGGCACCTGCTGCTCGCCGAGGCCGCCATGCGAGCGCAGGCGATGGCCGGCGAGCCCCGCGAGGTCGTGCTCGGCGCGCGAGGCGCCGATTGCGGTATTGTCGTCGCCGAGCACGACGAAATCGGCCTCGCGGTCGAGCGGCATCTCGAACCGTTGCGCCGCTTCCGGGCCGGCGAGGGCGAGGGCGACCCCGGGCAGTGCCGCACTCGCCGCCATCAGCGCCGCAAGATCGGCGCCTTCTCGGGCGTAGACGCGGACAAAGGACCCGAGCGCGCCGTGATGGCGCACGAACGGGTCGGTGATCGGACAGATCACCCGCACCGCGCCGGCGCCGAAGCGGTCGTTGAGGGCGTCTTCGAGAAAGATCACGTTGGGCTCGCCGCTGGGCAACGCCTTGTCGTTCATGCCGTGGTCGGCGACGAGCCCGACGACGGCGCCCAGCTCGACCAAGCGCCGCACCCGATCGTCGACCGCGCGATGGAAGGCGTCGGCTTCGGGATCGCCCGGCGCATGGGCGTGCTGAACGTAGTCCGAGAGCGACAAATAGAGGAGCCGGGCCCGTTGGCGCTCGAAGAGCGCGATCCCGGCATCGAGCACGAACAGCGACAGATCGGCCGAGTACATGTCGGGCTTCGTTCGACCGACCAGCGCTTCGATCTCGGCGTCGGCGCATTCGGACGAAAAACAGAGGCCGCCGAGGTTTCGCCCCAAGAGCTTGCGCAGTTTGTCTTTCGCTGTGATTGCGGCGGTCTTGACGCCGGCGGCGGCCATCAGCGCGAGGATCGTCTCGCTGCGCATCAGCCGGTCGTCGGTCATCATGATTTCGCGGCCGGTCTCGCGGTCGAGACAGTAGTTGCCGGCGATGCCGTGGACCGCGGGCGGCGCGCCGGTCACGATCGAGACGTTGTTCGGGTTGGTGAAGGTCGGCATCGCGGCCTCCGCCGTGCCGAGATAGCCGGTGTGCGCGAACGAGCCGATCGTCGGAAAGACACCCTCGGGGATGCCGCGCTCGAGATATTCGGGATCGCAGCCGTCGACGCAGATGACCACCGTCGGGCGCTCAGGCTTGCGGTAGCGCCGGCCGTTTAGCTCGATCGAGTCGGACATCTTCTCTCCTCCGTCACCAACCATCGCCCGGAATGCCCTGGAGCGCGCGCCCGTCCGGCTGGTATCGTACAGATCATCCGGCGTTTCTCGGGAAGGAGATTGGCAAGATGAATTCGAACGGGAAAGTCGCCCTCGTCACCGGCGGGGGCAGCGGGATCGGCAAGGCGGCGGCGATCGCCCTCGCCAAGGAGGGGTTTGCGGTCGTCGTCGCCGGCCGGCGGCCGGAGCCGCTGCAGGCGGTTGTCGGCGAGATCGAAGGCTTGCAGGGACGAGCACTCGGTGTGCCGACCGATGTCGGCGATCCCGCGGCGGTGCGCAACCTCTTTGCCAAAACCAAATCAACATATGGCCGGCTCGACGTGCTGTTCAACAACGCCGGCTTCGGCGCGGCGGCACCGATCGAGGAGCTCCCCTTCGAGCGTTGGCAGGCGGTCGTCAACTCGATCCTGACCGGGTCATTCCTGTGCACCCAGGAAGCCTTCAAGATCATGAAGGACCAGACGCCGATGGGTGGCCGGATCATCAACAACGGCTCGATCTCGGCGCATGTGCCGCGGCCGCACTCGGTCGCCTACACCTCGTGCAAGCACGCGATCACCGGGCTGACCAAATCGACCTCGCTCGACGGCCGCAAATACGATATCGCCTGCGGCCAGATCGACGTCGGCAATGCGCTGACCGAGATGACCCAGCGCATGCAGCGCGGCGTCCCGCAGGCCAACGGCACGGTCATGGAAGAGCCGGTGATGGACGTGCAGAACGTGGCCCGCGCCGTCGTCTTCATGGCGAGCGTGACCCCAGAGGCCAATGTCCAGTTCCTGACCGTGATGGCGACCAAGATGCCGTTCGTCGGGCGTGGTTAGAGATTGCTTCGCTACGCTCGCAATGACGGGGAGAGTTGTCATTGCGAGGAGCGCAGCGACGAAGCAATCTCGGTGCCGTCGCGGCTAAGCCCTCACTCTTCCTCTTCTTCGATCGCGCTCTCGTGCCAGTGCCGCAGCAGCAGCCGCGAGAGTGAATCGAGCACTAGATAGATGAGGATGCCGGTCACCGAAAGCAGGAACAGCGCGGCGAAAAGGCGGGGGATAGCAAGCCGATAGCCCGCTTCGAGGATGCGGAAGGCGAGCCCGGTCTCCGCACCGCCGGTGCCGGCGACGAATTCGGCGACGACCGCGCCGATTAGCGCAAGCCCGCCGCTGATCCGCAGCCCGGCGAGAAAATACGGGAGTGCGGTGGGCAATCTGAGGTAGCGCAATATCTGGCCCTGTGAGGCGCCATAGAGCCGGAAGAGCGCCAGGAGATTGCGGTCGGCGCTGTTCAGCCCGACCGTCGTGTTGGCGACGACCGGGAAGAAGGCGACGATCCAGGCGCAAACGAGAAGCGCCAGAAACGGCTCGCGCACCCAGATGATGATCAAGGGTGCGATCGCCACGATCGGCGTTACCTGGAGGATCACGGCGTAGGGGAAGAGGCTCAATTCGAGGACGCGCGAGAGCGAGAACAGCAGTGCGATCGCGCCGCCGAGAACCGCGGCCGCGGCGAGTGCGGCCAGTGTGACGCGCAAGGTCACCAGCAGCGAGCCCAATAGGCTCGGCCCGTCGGTCCACAAGCTTTGCGCGATCGCCAGCGGGCCGGGCAGGATATAGGGCGGAATGCCCTCGGCGCGGACCACCGCCTCCCAGAGGACGAGCAGCACCGCACCGACCGCCAAGGGAGCGGCGATGCGGATGAAGCGCGTGGTTCGCCGAACGCTCATGTTCTACTCGCTTCACCCTCACTCAGGTTGCCCCTCAGGCTGGATCCCCTCCTCCCGCACTGCGATTGACGGGATCCACAGATCGTTCCAACCGGCCTTTCCTCGCAAGCATCCCGCTGTTTTTGCTGTTTTTACAGGAAATTTACAGCGGCGGACCCCTCCTCCGCCGCAGGAATCCTCGATTTCCGGCGGCGTAGCGAGCAAAAGAACAGCGGGATGACAGCAGATGCGGGGCGGCCCGTGTGCTAGTTGAGAAAAGTGCAAACATCCCGGCCTGAGTGGTTGCCTAATATACAACAATCATTGCTAAAATAGCATAAAAAATGAGGATCTGTCAATCAGTAAATGCCATTGACGCAATAGCCGCCTACGAAGCGGCGAGGGTCTGGGCTGCCCTGTCGGGTTTGGCCATATCGATAAAGACCAGTCCGGCCTTGTGCATATGACGGTGACGCTGCGCAGAGGTACTGGTGTGGACCGGATGATATTTTCAGTGACCTCCGTGACGGCGCCATGCGAAACGGCTTGCGTCCATTCCTCCATCGGTGCTGCGCCGCTCCAAAGCCGCTCAAACAGCGGGTCCTGATCCATCGCATGTATCCCTAATCGCGTGAGCCTGCCCGGTGTGCGCGATATGCGCCTTCGATGAAGGCGGGTGCTTGGGTGCTGGCGTTCTGTTCTACGGCCAGTTCGACATCCAGTGCGAAACCCTTCTCCGCCAGTTCGCGCCCCGAGACTGACGCCCGGATCAAGCCGGCAACTTCCTGACCTGCCGTCCGGTAGGCATCACGCGCAATCTGCGCCTCGGGAGAGCAGGGCAGATCGAGATGGTCAAGGATGGCACCCGCACCGAGCAAGTCCTCGATGGCCGGTCGCAGGCTGCCGTCCGGCCAACGCTCACCGGCGGGTATTATGCCGACTTTGCCACTACCTGCGAGCCGCCGCGCCGCAAGCGCCACGGCAGCGGCGTTGCGCAAGCAGCCCGTCAGAAGGGGGGTGTTGCCGCAGGCCAGCGAAAGCCGCGAACCATTGGGCGATGGAAGCATCAGCTTCAGTCCCGCGCGGACGGTCAGCAGGCTGGCCGGAGAAAGGCTGAATTGTCCCTCGGCCGCGCGGCGCGGCTGGGCGAGGACCGCTCCCTCGCGATCAGCCGCATCTCGGGCGGCATCGCCTCTGCCGTAAGCGAACGGGTAGACGATCGCGCCCCTCGATACAGCCACGTCCACGGCTGTCGAGAACGATAGAACATCCACGATCACGAGCACCGACACCCGCTCGCGGAGTGCTTCTATCCCAGCCAGCCCCCATTCGCTCACGGCCGACGTCATCCGTGCCGGATCTCCTGCACAAAGGGCCACAGTCTCATCTGGATATCGGGCTCATCTGGATATCGGGTCGCCAGATGTCTCGTCGGACATCGCCCGCGCGAGCGCGTCCGACACCGTAGCGCAGACCGCGGCATAATCGGGCGAGGTGCGCAGCGCGTGTTTACGCGGGTGCGGCAGTTCCACCGGCAGGTCGGCGGCGATGCGGCCCGGCCGAGCCGTCATCACGGCGATCCGGGTCGAGAGATAGACCAACTCGAAGACGCTGTGCGTCACGAACACGACGGTCGTTCGCCGGCTCTCCCAGAGCCGCAGCAGATCGTCGTTGAGCGCCATCCGGGTGATCTCGTCGAGTGCCGCAAAGGGTTCGTCGAGGAGCAGGAGGTCGGGATCGGTGACCAAGGCGCGGGCGATCGAAACGCGCATCCGCATGCCGCCCGAGAGCTGGCGCGGATAGGCGCGCTCGAACCCGGCGAGCCCGACCGCGCGGATCTCCACTCCGACGCGCTGGTACTCGGCGGGCCCGACCCGCCCGGCGAGGCGAAAGGGCAGCAGCACGTTGTCGACAACCGTGCTCCACGGCATCAGAGTCGGGTCCTGAAAGACAAAGCCGACCCGCCCCGACCCGATGCGACCGTCGCCGGAAGCGAGCGAGAGGTGTCGGTGGCCCGCACTCGGCTCGGTCAGACCGGCGATAATGCGCAGCAAAGTGGTCTTGCCGCAGCCGGACGGGCCGAGCAGGCTCAGGAACTCGCCTTGGCCGATGTCGAGATCGATCGCCTCGAGCGCGGTCAACCCCGAGCCGAAGCGCTTGGCGATCCCGCGCAACGCAACGACGGTCAGGGCCGCATCCCGACTTTCTTGTTGACGAATTGCAGGGTGTACGCCTCGCGGAAATCGAGATTTTTCGGGTAGACGCCGGCCTTCGACATCGTCTCGAAGAAATCGCGCCAGCGCGCCTCGGTCATTGCGCCGATACCGCTCGTCTTGGCGATGCCGCTGTCGACGATGCCGTATTCCTTGATCTTGGCGATGCCGTAGGCGAGCAGCGCGTCGGTCATCTCCGGGTTGTCGCGCTTGATCAGCTCGTTCGCCGGAGCCGGATCGCCGTAGAGGTAGCTGTACCAGCCCTCGATGCTGGCATCGACAAAGCGCTGCACGAGGTCCGGCTTTTCGCGCACCAGCTTGTCCGAGGTCTGGATCAGCGAGCCATAGCTCGAATAGCCGGCATCGGCGAGCAGCAGGACGACCGGCTTCACCCCTTGGGATTCGATGGTGAACGGCTCGCTCGACAGATAGCCCTGCTGGATCGCCGTGGGGTCGGCGAGGAAGGGTGCGACGCTGAAGGTGTAGGGGCGGATCTGATCGTCGGTGTAGCCGAACTTGTTCTTCAGAAACATCCAGCTGGTGATGCGAGTGTCGGAACCGATCATGATCGGCTTGCCCTTGAGTGCCGCGAGGCTGTCGTTGCCCTGACCGGGGTGGGCGATCAGCACCGAAGGGTCTTTCTGAAAGATCGCCGCGACCGCCACCATCGGGATGTGTTCGCTGACGAAATTCAGCGGGCCAAAGGAGTTCGGCGCCAGATTGAAGTCGAGCCGGCCGGCGGCGAGCAGCTGGGCGTGGTTGACCTGCGGCCCGCCCTGGCGCAGCGTGACCTCGAGACCGTGCCCTTGGTAGATCCCGGTGGCGATCGCCTGATAATAGCCGCCGTGCTCGGCCTCGGCCTTCCAGTCCGTGCCGAAGCTAACGCTCTCCGCCGCCAGCCCGCGATCCACGCCCCAGACTGCCGTCAAAAACACAACGGCAGCTATCAGAATGCGCATTCCGCCTGCTCCCCCCTTGGTGCCGTGACCGGCGAATGTAGAGGGAGGCTGAGCGGCCGTCGAGCCACCGCGCTGCGTGAAAAAAGGCGAATTGTGGTATCGTTCGGCCGTGTCTCCCGTCCCGGGTCGGGATGGGCGAGCGCAGGGAGCGCAGCATGAAGAATCTGCTGACCGTAGTCGGAGACGGCAACGCAGCGCCGGTTCTCGACACCGCGTTGATGACGGCGCGACGCTTCAACAGTCACGTCGTCGGGCTGCATAGCCTGACGACCGAATATGCCGTGGTGTTCGGGGGTGAGATGGGGTTTTCGATCTCTTCCGAGGTCGACCGCACCCTCGAGCGCGAAGGCCATGAGCGGCGCGACCAGGCGCGTCGGCTGTTTCGCGAATTCATGAGTTCCAAGGGCGTCCCGATCGAGCCGGTGCCGCCGGGTCACAACGGGCCGACCGCCTCCTGGCGCGAGGAGGACGGCCGGCAGAACGCCGTCGTCGGAATGCTCGGCCGGGTCTATGATTTGATTGTCGTCGAGCAGCCGGAGAAGCTCGCGTCGATCGCCGAGGCCACCCTCGAGGATGCGCTGTTCGAGAGCGGCCGTCCGGTGCTGATGGTGCCGAAGCGGAGCCCGCCGACCTTGGGCGAGGTCGTCGCCATCGCCTGGAACGGCAGCACCGAGACGGCGGTGACCGTCGCCGTGGGCATGCCCTTCCTCAAGCAGGCAAAGCACGTCGTGGTCGTCGCGGTCGGCCCGCAACACATGCCCGAACCCGGGCCCGAGGGCGAGGAACTCGCCCGCGCGCTCGAGCGACACGGCATTGATGTCAGCCTACGCACCGCCTACGGCCGGCAGAAGGCGCAGGGCGAGTCGTTTCTGAAGGAAGCGATGGATGCCGGCGCCGATCTGCTGCTCAAAGGCGCCTATACGCAGAGCCGCATCCGTCAGATGATCTTTGGCGGCGGCACCCGCCACATCATCATGGAAGCAAAGATCCCGGTGCTGATGGCGCGCTGAGCCCCCACCCTTCCCTCCCCCGCGGGGAGGGTTAGGGAGGGGGCCTGTCGATCAGCGCGAGGGTGCGCAGCATCTCGTTGGTTTGGATCATCAAGGCTTCGTCGCCGCCGAAGCCGGGCTTGGAGAGCAGGAAGTCGGGCCGACAGGCAAGACCGATCTGGGCCGTGATGCGCGCCGACTGATCGGTCTCGTTGCCGGACCCGCCCAGGCAACACCCCATGCCCTTGCTCTTGGCATAGAGCACCGCCTCGATCGCGTTGTTGATGCCGCCGAGGTCGGGGGTCTTGATCTGCGCATAGTCGGCCGCCTCGGCGTCCGCGAAAGCCTTGATGTCGTCGAGCGTGTTGCACCATTCGTCGACAATGATCTTGACCGCAGATCCCTGTCGCGCGATCGCCGCACGCAAGGCCCGAAAAGCCGCGATCTGGGCTTCCCGGCTCTCGGCGATGACCATGCTTTCGACGAGCAGCTCGTGCGGCCGCACCGCCGCTTCGAGCTCGCCGAGATAGACGGCGATCGCCTCGACATCGTTGCCGAACAATTCGCCGATCGTGCCGTAGACATCGAGATGGATCCGCGGAAGGTAGTCGCGGATCGCCGATCTGGCGGATGCGCTCGACGATCCCGTTGGCATAGGCGATCAGCTTTTCGCCCTCGAGCCCGATATCGCGCTCGACCTGCTGAAACGAGGCGTGCGGCAACAGCTCGACCCGCTTCAGGATCATGCGGTCGATCATCTGCGCGTCCTCCTTGTGGCAGGACGCGAGGATCGGGATCGGCGCCGAGGCGATCGCACAGCCATACTCGCGGCTGACGATCTCGGCCATCGTGCAGCGATTGGCGAGTGCCGCGGCGTGCAACAAGGCCTGAGTGATACCGTAGCGCAAGGCGGTGTGCAGCCGCTTGCCGTCATGGACGAACCCGTCCACTTCTTCGGCCAGGTCGCGGAAGCGGTCGACCGTCCGGCCGCGTAGCAGCTCCCGCATCGTCGTGCGCAAGAACCCCAGATGCTGGTCGGCCTGAAACAACGGGTCGCGGCCCGCGACCCCGGTCAGGATCACATCGGTGCAGTCGCCGAAGGCCACCTGGCCGTCGTCGAGCAGCAGCATCACCGAGATCGCCGTTCCGGGCTGGACGATCTTCGTGAAACCCGGGCTCAGCGGTTTGCCGGGGTAGGCGAACCCGTCGGCTCGGGCGCCCGCCTTGACGGCAGCCAGGTCCCGGTTGAAGAACCCCGAACGCCCGACCGCATAGACGACATCGTTGATTTTCATCGGCAGTGTCCGAATGCCCCTCACCCCAGCCCTCTCCCCGCACGCGGGGAGAGGGAGGGACCCGCGAAGCGGGAGGGTGAGGGGCGCTTTTTCCTAGCCAAACCGCGAGACGTCGACCGCCTTCTCGGTGATGAATTCGAGCAGTGCCGGGGTCCCTTCGCGTGTCTTCGCGATGCCGCGGCGGATCGCCGGGACAATCTCCTCCGGCTCGGTGACGCGCTCGCCATAGCCGCCGAGCGCCTGGGCGAAGTTGGCGTAATGGCCGCTGATGTCGGTCGAGCGGTACTTCTCGGTCGCGACCGGCATCACCTTCAATTCGATCGCCATCGAGAAATTGTTCATCAGGATCGACAGGATCGGGAGGCGTTCGCGCACCGCGGTCTCGAAATCCATGCCGGTGAAGCCGATCGCGGCATCGCCCCAGACGTTGATGCAGAGCTTGTCGGGCTTGGCCAATTTGGCCCCCATCGCGAGCCCGAGCCCGTAACCGAGCTGGGTGGTCTTGCCCCAGCCGATATAGCCGAGCGGCGTCTGGCTGACCCAGAACGGCGACAGCTGGTCGCGCGGGCTGCCGGCGTCGTGGGTGATGATCGTGTCGGCGACGTCGACCGTGTGCAGCAACTCCCAGATCACCCGGTAGGGCGACAGCGGCTTGGTATTCTGGGTCAGCCGCGGCATCCACTGCTCCATCCACTCCGCTTTGAGCGCGCTGATCTCGCGCGTCACCGCCGCAAGCCGGTCACGGCTCTTGCCGTGCAGCCGGTCCTTCACTTCTTCGAGCAGCGCGTCGAGGGTGAGCCCGGCGTCGCCGACCGCGGCCAATTCGACCGGCACGTCCTTGTTGATGTCGGTCGGATCGAGGGTGGCGTGGGCGATGCGCTTGCCTTTGGGCATCGGCGTGGCAAAGCTCGACCGGGTGAAGCTGCAGCCGATGCCAAAGACCAGATCGGCCTTTTGCAGGAAGGTGTGCAGCTGCTTGGAGATGCCGATGCCGCCAGAGCCCAGCGCCAGCGGGTGCGCCTCGGGGAAGGCGCTCTTGCCCGGCAGCGTGGTCATGACCGGGGCTTCTAGCAATTCGGCCAATTCCCGCAATTGCTGCCATGCCTTGCCGTAATGGACCCCCTGGCCGGCGCAGATGACCGGGCGCTGCGCCTCAACCAGGGCCGCGGCGATCGCAGAAACCGAGCGCGGGTCGGGGCCGCTCTTGAGCCGCGGCGTCTTCTGGTAGTCGATCGGCCCGCTGATCTCCTCGCGCAAGAGGTCGGACGGAAACTCGATCAGCACCGGCGCCGGCCGCCCGTTCTTGACCTGGGTGAAGGCCCGGCGCAACGCTTCGACGGTGGCGTCGGCCACCGTCACCTGCTCGCACCATTTGGTGACGTTGCGGTAATTGAGCGCGGCGTTGAAGTTCGGGCGGACCTGGTTGACGTTGCGGGCATAGCCGGCCGGCAGCACGACGACCGGGCAGGAATCGCCCCAGGACTGCGCCACACCGCCAAAGGCGTTCTCGGTACCCGGGCCGTGCTGCATCGCAAAGACGCCGATGCGGTCGCCCGAGGTGACCTTGGCGATCGCGTCGCACATGTGCAGCCCGATCCGCTCCTGGCGTACCATGATCGTGCGGATGTCGGCCTCGGCCGCAGCTTCGATGATCGGGTTGACCGGATAGCCGATCAGAAACTCGATCCCTTCGCGCTTCAGGATCTCGGCGACGGCATTCGCGACTTTCATGGCAACTCTCCTTGGTTCAGCGGTGCTCGGCCGATTGTGACACAAGCCGGCGGCGTGTGCGAATTGTTGAGAGCCGCCCCCCGGTGAGTGGCGCCCGATCTTCGCGTTCTCGGACCTCGTGTGATACCCTTCACCAATCGGTTGTAAGAAGCCTATTCGGGAGGTCTTCACATGGCCAGGCGTCCCGCCGCGCTACCCCGCCGCACGCTGCTCGCCGGCGCCGCAGCGACCACCGGGTTGCTCGTCCTGCCCGGCCGGGCGCCGGCGCAAGGCGGCAAGAAAAAGCTCGACGGCGTCACGCTGCACGTTGCCTGCTTCAGCCACACTTATTCCGAGTTTCTGCGCAGCTACCTGCCGGAGTTCGAAGAGGCGACCGGCGCCAGGATCGTCTACGACACCCCGGCCTTTCCGATCTACAATCAGCGCATGGACATCGAGCTGTCGACCAAATCGGCGGCGCACGATGTGATCAACGTCACGTTCATCTATTCCGGCCGCTGGGTCGGGGCCGGCTGGACGACCCCGCTCGACGACTTTCTCAAAGACCCGAAGAAGACCCCGGAGGAGTTCGATCCGGACGACTTCCTGCCCGGCACCACCGCGGCGTTCAAGGACGCAAAGGGGGGTCTGCATGCGATCCCATGGATCGCCGACGCGCAACAGGCCGGCGCCACCCGCTATGACCTGATCGAACAGGCCGGCTTCCAGCAGCCGGACAATTTCGACCAGATGCCGGCGATGCTGAAGGCGCTGAAGGCCAAAGACGGACCTGCGCCGTTCGTCACCGACAATCACTACGGCTGGACGTTCCCGCCATACCTGCTGGCTTTTGGCGGCCTGATTTTCCGGCACGCGCCCGATGATCTGCACCCGATGCTCGACACGCCGGAGGCGATCCATGCCGCCGAATTCTTTTCCGACGTGCTGCGCAGTTACGGGCCGGACGGTGTCTTGTCCTATAGCTACGATCAAGTGGCGCAGGCGCTGAAGGACGGAACGATCAATTATTCGACCAACAACGAGACCTTCCTCGTGCGGATGGCGGAGCCGGACAGCAAGGTCGCCAAGACCTGCGCGCTGTCGATGATGCCGGCCGGACCGGCCGGCCGGTTTCCCAATGTCGCCTCGCACGGCTGGGGCATGCCGGCAGCGGCGCGCAACAAGGACGCCTCCTGGGAATTCATCACCTGGGCGATGTCGAAAGAGCTGCTGCTTCGCATGTTTAGCGAGAAGGGTTACAGTTCGGTCACCCGCGCCTCGATGATCGCGCAGCCGGAATTCGAGAAGAAGCTGATGATCAACGGCTTCGACGGCGCCAAGATCTATCGCGACACGCTGGATCTCGCCGGCAAGGGGTATACGGTCTACCGCACCGTCGCCCCCTATCCGCCGGTCGACCGCGAGCTCGACAACGCGATCCAGACCATAGTCTCGCAGCAGATGAGCGCGAAAGAGGCAATGCAGCAGGCCCAACAGAACTCGCTGCGTGCGTTGCAGCGGGCCGGCATCAAATTGTAGGAGGTGGCGCTCGCGCATGGCCACCGAGACGGGGTTGGACCGTGCGGCGATTGCGAAGACGGGGTCTCCGGGTGTCCCAGGTCGCGCGCGGATGGGTGGCTGGGCGCGCGAGCAGCGACGGGCAGTTCGCTGGGGGTTGGCGCCGGCGCTAATCGTGCTGGCGCTGGTGACCTTGGCGCCGGCGCTATGGCTCGTCGTCACCAGCCTGACGCCGTTGACCCCGACCGAACCCGGCTCGCTCGATTTCTCTCAGCCCTGGCTGAATTACCAGCAAGCCTTCGCCTCGGCGGAGTTCGTGCGATCGGTCTGGGTGCAGGTCGAATTGTCGGGTGTCACCGTCGTACTGCAGCTGTTGGCCGGGCTCGGCATTGCGTTGTTGCTGGACAAGCCGTCGAGGCTGCTAGAGACGGTCCGTACCGGCTTTCTCATTCCAATGGTCCTGCCGCCGATCGTCGTGGCGATCATCTGGAAGGTGATCTACACGCCGGCGATCAGCCCGTTGCATCGGCTGGCGGCCTACCTCGGCACGCCGTTCCATTCGCTGATCGGCAATGCCGATACCGCGATCTGGGCGATCGCGGCAGCCGACACCTGGGAGTGGTTTCCGTTCACGATGCTGATGACGCTGGCCGCGTTGCAGATGGTGCCGAAGGAACCGCAGGAGGCGGCGCGGATCGACGGCGCCGGCCCCGTGCAGTTGTTCTGGCATGTGCGGCTGCCCTTCATTCGCGGCACGCTGGTGGTCGCGGCATTGTTCCGCCTGATCGACAGCATCAAGGCCTTTCCGCTGATCTACTTGCTGACCGATGGCGGGCCCGGCGGGGCGACCCAGGTGACCAATTATTACGCCTTCGTGCAGACCTTCAATTTCGCCTATTGGGGCTACGGCAGCGCGATCGCTGTGTTGCTGGTCGCCGGCGTTTTCATTCTCAGCCTATTGATCAGCCGCGCTGGAGGCGGGATGGCGCTCGATGAATAGCCGTACCGTGCGGGCCTGGACGCGCTATGCGATCGCCGTTGCGCTGCTCGTCCTGGTGCTGTCGCCGGCGCTTTGGCTGGTGTTGATGTCGTTCCGGCCGAACAGCGAAATCATGGCGACCACGTTGGCGTTCCGGCCGACTTTGCTCAACTACGCCGAGGCATGGACCGGCGAGTTCCCGGCCTCCTTCGGCCACAGCCTGTCGGCCAGCGTTGCCTCGACCCTCTTCTCGCTGCTGGTCGGCGTGCCGGCCGCTTACGTGCTGGCGCGCTGGCGCTTCCGCGGGCAGCATCAGGTGGCGATGTGGATCCTGGTCACCCGGATGGCGCCGCCGATCGCCTTCACGATCCCGTTCTTCCTCGCCTATACCTCGCTCGGCCTGATGGATACGGTGGCCGGGCTGGCGCTGATCTACGTCACCTTCAACCTCGCCCTCGTCGTCTGGACGATGAAGGGCTTTTTCGATGCGGTGCCGCGCAGCCTCGAGGAGGCGGCGTGGATCGACGGCGCCGGCGTGTGGGGCGCGTTCGTGCGCGTCGCCCTGCCGCTCGCCGCACCGGGGCTGGCGGCCACCGCCATCCTCTGCTTCATTCTGTCGTGGAACGACTTCTTCTTCGCGCTGATCCTGACCCGCACCGATGCCATGACCGCACCGGTGGCGATCGTCAACTTCATGCAATATGCCGGGTTCGAATGGGGCAAGATCGCCGCCGGCGGCGTCTCGGTAATGCTCCCGGTGCTGGTCTTCACCGTGCTCGTACGCCGCTATCTGGTGAGCGGGCTGACAGCGGGCGGGGTGAAGGAATGAGAACCAGCGTAATCAGCCGATAAGCGCGCCCGCTTCTTCAGAGCCCTGGCCCGAGCGCAGCCCCCTTGGGTCACTACAGTTTGGTCATGGCAATTCGATATGCTCGACCAATCTGCTCGGGCAGCACCGCGGCCTCCTTCAGTCGCTCCATCACTCGGTCGCGCAGCATGGCGCGGTCGGCGGCCAAAGCCGCCGCTACGACCACTGCAGCCTCGGGTTCCGCTGCGCCGAAACAATACCACACGTAGCGGTCGAGCAGTTCGGGTTGCGCCAGCGTTTCATCCATCTTTGCCCGGCAATCGTCGTCCCAGAACTCCGGCGCACCCGTCAGCACCGCGCGCAGGCAGGCCAGATCGGCAATCGAATCGAGCAGTGTTCCGGCGTGCAAGGCGGTGCGGCAAGCGCTTGCCAGCTCGTTGCACAGCGGTGCCACATCCTTGTCGGCCAGAAACGGCGCGATAAACGCGGGTTCGCCGTGCCGATCCATTTCGAGGTTCATCTGCACCTCGAGGAGGTGACCTGCGAGAGCAAAGCGCTCGTTGGCGATCCATTCACGCACGATGTCGAGGTTCGGTTGGAGAAAGCGCCGGAACTCCCCGAGCCGGTGCAGGTAGGGCCCCGAGATAAACTTGGCCAGCATTCGGTTGGGGACTTCGCGCGGCGGATCGGTCAGGGCAGGTACGGGCTCGGCGAAGTCGCTGAACGCTGCCCAGATACCGTCGAGCGGCCAGATATTCTCGGTCAATCGCGGGTGGACATGGTGGCCGCAGCCGTGTAGCGCGACCAGGTATTCGGCGAGGTTGCCGCTCCTATCGGCCTCCTGCAGCGCTCGCGTCAGCGTCGCGGAGTCCTGGTCGCCGAGCTCGCGGATCAGGTCTGCATAGTGCGGGTGCGGCGCGGCATCGCCGGATTCGCCGGGGCTGAGTAAATTTCCGTAAGCAAGCGTCTTGGCCAGCGGCACGGGGAAGCTGAACGCGTTCAACGGATCCTTGCGAGCTTCCCCGGGGGTCTTGAACAGGAACTCCAAAAGCCGCTGGAGAGCACGCACCGCCGCACCCGAAGCCAATCGCTCTCCCCCTTCCTCGAGCCACAGCTCCTCCGGCGCCCCGGGCTCGGATTTCACCACGACATCGACCGCGGCGGGGCGGTTGCGGGTCAGCATCCGATCCAGGAGAGCCTCGCCGAACAGGCGGCTGCCCGGTCCGATGATCTGCTCCTGGCGGCGTCGCAATGCTTGCTCGATTTCGGGGCACTTGGCCTGGATTGCCGCCCAGCCGAGCAGATCGACTTCGTCGACTTCGAAACGCAGCAAGCTGTGCAATAGCTCGAAAGCGGCGAGCGTGCGCTTTGCGTCCCGCAGCGAGCCCAGGATGGTCGGCGCCAGAATCCCGAGCAGCTGGCTCAGGCGGTGCCGGTGCTCGTCGGGGTCATCGACCAGCTCGCGGAACCGCCGCTCGATAATCCGCCTGATTTGCCGGGGTAGGACGGACGGCAGCTGGACCTGCAGCTGGACGAGCTTTTCGAGATAAGCCCGGCCATGTTCGATGTCGCCAGTGCCGAGACCCGCCACGATCCGGTCGGCGTCGTAGGCAAGCACATAGGAAACGTGCTCGAAGCTCGCGACCGCACGTACCAGTCGCGCGACGACGGCGACCGCGCCGTCGTCCAGCCGATCGATCTCGTCGATCAGGACGACAATGTCCATCCCGCTCTCGTCCAGCTCTCGGGAAAGCCGGGTCTGCAGATGGCACAGGGTGTCGCCGCCGGGGAGGCTCTGCCGCAACGTATCGAGACCGGCCGCGGTGGCCCCCCCATCGCAGAACCAGACGTTGTCGGCAGGCGCCACGCGTTTGCCGTACTTGAACATTGTCTGCGCCAGGGCCTTCAGCTTTTCCGGCTGTGAGCAGTCCGGTCTTTCGAGCCTCGCCTCGAGCGCCGCCGTCACCTCGGCGAAAAAAGCGTGGATCAGGCCATTGCGCGAATTGGCCAGCCACGGGTTGAACATGACCACGGCGGTTTCCGGATGGCGTTCCTCGACGAGCTCCGCGAGCAGGTTGAGGATGGAGGACTTGCCGCTGCCGGACGGCCCGGTGAGGCCGAGCACGACCCCGGTCGCCCGGCCATCGGGTTCGAGAACGGCGCTCAACAGTCGAGCCGCGAATTCTCGGTGTCCCAACCGGTCCTCGCGCTCTGTTGCTATCGGCCGCTCGAGGTTTTGATTCATTGACCCGACGACAATTGTTTGTCCGCGCCGCGGAGGCCGGTAACCGGCTTCGGAGACACACGGCCATTCTTATCGTCAAATTCGCTAGTTTACGGTTAACCCCTTCCCTGCTTGGCGGGAGGGCCAGGCGTCACGGAACCAGCACGGCCGCACCCTGGAGCGCGCCGCTGCGCAGATCGCTCAACGCCTCGTTCGCCCTGGCGAGCGGGTAGGTGACCGTCTCGGTGCGCACCCCGGCTTCGGGTGCGAGTGCGAGGAATTCCTCGGCGTCGCGACGGGTGAGATTGGCGACCGAGCGGAGCACCCGCTCCTCCCACAGGATTCGGTACGGGAAGGACGGGATGTCGCTCATATGGATGCCGCCGCAGACGACGGTGCCGCCCTTCCTGGTGGCGGCGAGCGCGGCCGGCACGAGTGAGCCGACCGGCGCGAAGATCAGCGCCGCATCGAGCGGCTCGGGCGGTGTGGCAGTCGAATCGCCGGCCCATTCCGCTCCGAGCGAGCGGGCGAAATCCTGTGCGGCGATATCGCCGGGGCGGGTGAAGGCGAAGAGCCGGCGGCGTTGATGGCGCGCCACTTGCGCCACGATGTGCGCGGCGGCGCCGAAGCCGTAGATCCCGAGGCGCTGCGCGTCGCCCGCCATGCGCAAGGTGCGGTAGCCGATGAGGCCCGCGCACATCAATGGCGCCGCCTCGACATCGCTGTAACGCGGATCGATCGTAAAGCAGTAGCGCTCGTCGGCGACGGTCAATTCGGCATAGCCGCCGTCGATCTGGTAGCCGGTGAAGCGCGCGCGGTCGCACAGATTTTCCTGCCCGCTGCGGCAATACTCGCACACCCCGCAGGTCCAGCCGAGCCACGGCACCCCGACCCGGTCGCCGATCGCGAATCGATCGGCCGCTTCGCCCTTCTCGACGACGGTGCCGATGATCTCGTGTCCAGGGACCAGCGGCAGCTTCGGATCGGCGAGCTCGCCATCGACGACGTGCAGATCGGTCCGGCACACCGCGCAGGCCCGCACTGCGATCAACAGCTGGTGCGGCCCTGGACGAGGGGCCGGCAGCTCCGCCGCGGCAAGCGGCCGCCGCGCGGCGGTCAATAGCTGGGCACGCATCGCAACCCTCCGAGTTCCGCCTTGCAATCACCGCCGACATATTTAGTAGTGCTGAGGTGATCCAGGAGCACGATTCCGGGCCCGCCATCGCGCCGCGCGCGCAACTGCGCGAAGCCGCACTCTATGCGCCGGTCAAGGAGTTCCTCGAGAGGCGGGGTTACGAGGTCAAGGGCGAAGTCCGCGGCTGCGACCTCGTCGCCCGGCGCGGCGACGAGCCGCCGGTTCTCGTGGAGCTCAAGCTTCGCTTCAGCCTGCCGCTGGTGCTGCAAGGCGTGGACCGGCTGGCCCTGACCGAGCGGGTCTATCTGGCGGTCCCGCGGCCATCGCTGCAGCATCGCCGCTCGCGAGGGCTCGCCCCGGATTCGCCCGGCATCCGCAAGCTGTGCCGGCGGCTCGGGCTGGGCCTGGTGCTGGTCGGCACGCGCAGCGTCGAGATCCTGGAGGAACCGGTGCCCTATCGGCCGCGTCCGGCAAAGTCGCGGGCGTTGCGTCTCAAGGACGAATTCGACCGCCGCATCGGTGACGCGAATGTCGGCGGGGTGGCCGGTGTCCCGGTCGTCACCGCCTATCGCCAGGACGCGTTGCGGTGCGCCCGCGTGCTGGCACTATGCGGGCCGATGCGGATCGCCGCGCTGCGCGCTGCGGCGGGTGTGCCGGGTGCCGCGCGCATCCTGCAGCGCAACGTCTATGGCTGGTTTACGCGGTTGGAGCGCGGAACCTACACGCTGAGCGAAGGCGGCGGCCAGGCATTGACCCGCTTCGCGGCAGCGCTCGCCATCCTGCCCGCGGCAGCGCTCCCGGCCCAACCGCGCGCGATCGCGCTCCGATGATCACCGAATACGGCGAAGAGCGACAGAAGAGCCTGATCCTCGATTACTTTGGCCGCAATGCGCGGATCCGCCTCCTGCGGCGCACCCCCACCTTCGGCGCGCCGGTCTTCGTCGTCGATTTCGACCGCGGGCTCGCGTCATTTCCGCACCTTGGGCTCGTTCGGCGGCGGCGGGCAGGTGACCGAGCAGTCGAGTATGGACCTGCTCTATCCCGCGCGGCTCGTGTTTCACTATGAGCGCCTGATGTCGCTCGCCTTCACGATGGTCGAGCGGCCGGTCACGGCACTGCTGCTCGGCGTCGGCGGTGCGGCGATGTGGCGCTTCTTGCGGGCCTACCTGCCCGACTGCGCGCCGACCCTGGTCGACTCCGACGAGACGATCATCGCGCTGGCCCGCCGCTGGTTCTACCTGAACCAGCCGGTCGTGCACGAGACCGCGCAGCGCTTTCTCGCCGGGACGACGGCGCAATTCGATGCGATCCTCGTCGATCTCTACGGCCCCGGCGGGCCGGCCGAGAGCGACGAAGCATTCTGGACGCGATGCCTCGACACGCTGGCACCCGGTGGCTGCCTGGCCGCCAACTGGGCCGACTTCGCGGTAAACCCGGCCGTCAGGCCGATGGCCGAAGCGCTGGCGGCGGTCGCCCGCGCCCGCGGGCTCGAGCCGAACTTCGTGACCCGCCGCGGTTTTCGCGACAACCTGGCGCAATATGTGCCGACCGCCGCGGACAGCGAGCCCGAAGCGATCGGCGGCGCGCTCGAGCGCTTCGCCCGCGCGCGCAACCTCCCCGACCAGGGCCGGGGCATCCTCGAGAACTGTCTCGTCACCCGCCACTTCCCGGTCGACTGACCCCGCCGCCCGCGCGCAGATTTCCCTGAGAGCAGGGAAAAACTTCGATTCGGCTCGGGAAATTGGCCTGCCAATCGCCGATAATACCAAATAAATCAAATAGTTAAAAATCCTGGACGGCGCCCGAAGAGCAGCGGAACGGAATTGGGGTCTCAGGGAATTAGCAGGGGAATTCGGGGTGCCCATTTCGCGCGTGTCCTTATCGCATCACGGGCCCTTATATGGTTATCAAAATCACATTTTCCAGAGTTGACAACACGCCGAGGTATTCGGCGGGAAGGGGCCACCTTCCCGCTGACCGAGGCCGGCGAACATCATGCCAAATAGGCGGCGACGATGCCCGAGAGGACGATGCCGTCGAACGTTCCGGCCCCGCCGATGCTGGCCATGCCGACAGCGCTCTCTTCGATCTCCTTGAGGTGCAAGAGATCGGCGCCGATCAGGGGCCCGGCGACACCGGCGATATAGGCGACGGGTGCCGCATCACTCGGGGCAAAGAGCACCGCCAGCAACGCCGCCACCGCTGCAGGCACCAGACCGGGCAGCAGGATGCCGACGCCTTGCACCGGCCGGGCAACAAAATAGCAGACCGCGATGTTCACCCCGCCTGCAACGAGGAGCGCCACGAGGCTCGGCGCGCCCGCGGCAGCGAGGTAAAGCAATTCATAAAGCGCCAGGCCCGTCGGGACGACGCAGCCGCCGAAATTGACGGCGATGATCGTATCGCGGCGCTCGCGGCGCATCTGCGGCCAGAGCCCGCCGAGGCCGAAGGCGGCGAGCGGGTGCATCGGAACCAGGCGCTGATGCGCGATCCGCTTGACCGGGATATTGACCAACCCGCCGATGACGATCGCGACCACCAGCAGCAGCGCCATCTCCGGGCTCAGATGCAATTTGCCGAGGCTGGCCGCCATCAGCTCGCCGAACAGGATCGGCAGCAGCACCAGCATCAAAATGAACGCGAAGAGCGAGAATAGGGGAAGGCGATTCACGCGAGATCCCCGTGCGCTCTGGAACCGGGTGCAGCCGGCCGCGACCTTATGGCCCGAGGTGGCTCAAAGTTCAGGAGCCGGCGCGCGCTCGCTGACGGCGGTGTTTCGCCTTCAACTTGGCCTTGAGCTTATTGGCCCTGATTGTCCTGCTGGATTTGTTGGTTTTCTTCACCTGCGGCTCCAAATTTTTCCATCGGGTTCACGGCGTGCGTCAATGTAACGGCTTATTCCGGTGAAAGCGCGGAATAAGCGCGCGGTGATGGCAACCGGACGGGGTCAGACGACCTCCTCGTCGCGCAATGCCGCGATGTGGGCGGCGCTCATGCCGAGCCAGTCGCCGAAGACTTCCGTCGTGTGCTCACCTAGGAGCGGCGCCGGTTTGACCGGCGGCGGGGCACCGTCGAAGCGCACCGGGAAGGTCGGCATGCGCAACTCGCCGTTGGGGTGCCGCATGGTCTGGATGATGCCGCGCTCGGCGAAGCTCGGCTCGGCCAAGAGATCGCCGGTGTCGAGCACGGCACCCGCCGGCACCCCCGCGGCGCCGACCAGGCGCATCGCCTCGTGCTTGTCGTGCCGCTGCGTCCAATCGGTGATCATCTGGTCGATCTCGGCTTCGTGATGGCTGCGCGCCTCGCGCGTCGCAAAGCGGGGATCGTCGAGCAGGTCCTCGCGCCCGATCACCTTCAGCAGCCGCCGCCAGTGCTCGGGATTGGCGTGACTGGTGAACACGTAGACGTAGTCGTTGGGGCCGCCGGGCTTGCACGGGTAGATGCCCGAAGGCGCCATGCCGCCGGCCAATGGCTTGGCGCCGTTGCGCATTGCCGGCTGGCCGCTGCGCGCATGCTGCACAAAAGCCCCGCGGGTATATTGCAGTTGGGCGTCCTGCATTGCGATCTGCACCCGTCGGCCGTGGCCGGTGCTGTGGCGGTGATAGAGCGCGCCCAGGATGCCGATCGCCAGCAGCATGCCGGTTCCGGTGTCGCCCAGGGTTGGCCCGGGCTTGCACGGGCGCCCGTCGCGCTCGCCGGTGATCGCCATCGTGCCGCCGCAGGCCTGGGCGATCATGTCGAAGGCGAGATTGTTCTCGTAGGGGCTGCCCTGGCCGAACCCTTTGACCTGCGCGTAAACGAGGCGCGGGTTCAGAGCATGCAGGTCGTCCCAGCCCAGCCCCAGCCGCTCGATCGCTCCGGGTGCGAAATTTTCGACGAAAACGTCGGCGCGCTTTGCCATTTCCTTGACCAGCGCGAGGCCGCGCTCGGATTTGAGGTTGACCGTGACCGATTTCTTGTTGGCGTTGTAGATCATGAAATAATAGGCGTCGGTGCCCGGCGTTGGACCGGTGCCCAGCACGCGGCCGGGCTCGCCGCCCTTCGGGTTTTCGACCTTGACGACCTCGGCACCGAGCCAGGCGAGCGCCTCGGTGCAGGACGGGCCGGCCTCGAATTGCGAGAGGTCGAGAACGCGAACCCCGCCGAGGCAGTTTGGCGCCACGCCCGTTCCATCCATTGATCATCACTCCTATGTGAATCCATAGAAGCCACGATAAGATACGTCCGAATTTGGTTGAAACGCCTTTTCCGCGCTTCTAACCTGCGTGCGGGCCCCGAGAAGCGCCCCTCACCCCGGCCCTCTCCCCGCGAGCGGGGAGAGGGAGGGACCCGCGAAGCGGGAGGGTGAGGGGCAGAGAATGAAGGTTTTTGTCTTCGATCTCTTGGCCTACGGCGAGCAGCTCGAGCATTTGAAGGTCGGCAACGAGCTGCCCTACCCGCTGCCCAACAAATACTTCAAACCCGAGGTCGCGGCGCGGACCTATGCCGAGCACCTCGAAGCCTGGGAAGAGCTCGACCGGCTCGGCTATGACGGCGTCGGGTTCAACGAGCATCACTGCTCGCCCTATGGGCTGATGAACTCGCCGAACCTCTTGGCGGCGGCCGCCGCGCAGCGGACGAAAAACCTCAAGCTCTTGATCTACGGCAATCTCTTGCCGTTGCACGAGCCGCTGCGCCTGGCCGAAGAGCTGGCGATGCTCGACTGCATGTCCAATGGGCGGCTGATCTCCGGCTTTGCCCGCGGCATTCCGCGCGAGTACCAGGTCCACAGCGTGCCACTGGCGCAGTCGCGCGCCCGCTTCGAGGAAGCCTTCGACATCATCACCAAGGCGTGGGCCGAAGAGATCTTTTCTTATGACGGCGTCTTCTGGTCGTACAAGGACGTCGCACTCTGGCCGCGGCCATTGCAGCGGCCGCGCCCGCCGATCTGGATGCCGATCGTCGGCAGCAAGGAATCGATCGAGTTCGCCGCCCGGCACGATCTGCCGATCACCCCCGGCCTCGGCCGCTCGCAGGGCCTGCGCGACGACATCATCCGCCATTACGCGCGCTGCCTCGCGCAATCGGGCCACCGGATCACGCCCGACCATCTCTCGCTCGGGATCAGCGCCTATGTCGCCGACAGCAAGGCCCGGGCGGTGCGCGAGATGGGCCCCCACCACCTCTACTTCAACCGGACCTTGTTCAGCCACGGCAACTTCACCGAGACCGACCGGCTGCGCCAGACCGGCTATTCAACCGCCGGGTCGACCGACTACGTCAGCCCCGAGAATTTGCGCGCCGCGCAATTCGCCCGCGAGGATTTCCGCGGCCTGACGATGGCCGATGTCGAACGGCAGGCCGAGCACATGCCGTGGGGCACGCCGGACGAGGTCACGCGGCGGATCATCGACGCGGCAGAGAGCGCCGGGGCCAACACCGTCCAGGTGAGTCTCAATCGCGGCGTGCTGCCGCACGAGATGTTCATGCGAGCAGATCCGCCGCTTTGCCGCCGAAGTGCTGCCGGCATTGCACGCCCACCGGGTGGAGCGCGTCCCGTTGGCCGAGGAGGTCGCTGCGTAGGCGACCTCTCTGCCCAGGACCTGCCTTTCTAATTCAGCGCGCCATTGCGGTTCGCAGCGGCTGCATCACGGACTTGACGACGTACGCGCCGATTTTCTGCCCCATCTCGCGGCCGGCGACGGTCGAAAAGCGGTAGTGGAAGCCGGCGCAGATACGGGCGTTGGCGACCTCGTCTGTGTAGGCCCGAAGATCGGTGAAGCGATGCGTGACCCCCGGGACGAACGGGCTCGTCAGTGACACCTCGGGGATCTCGTCGCTGCCGAGCAACCCCTCGATAACAGCAGCGACGGACGAGCTCAGAATGCAGTGAGCGCAGGGATATTCCGGGTGCATCGGCGTTGCATCGATCGGCTGCCAGGTGGCGTCGCGCTCGGTCGCGGGATTACCGTCGATGTCTCCGTTACGTATTGCCGTAATCGGGCGCCAGAACTCGTATTTGTACTTGGCGTCGAAGACGGCGACCATGGCGTCGACCGCTGCGACCGAGAAGAGCGCCATAAACCGCGCGCTGTCTAGCAGATCCATGTTCTTTGCGAGGACGATCTGACGGGGCAGTGGATTGTACGCGCGAGGACCAACGAGTAACCAGAAACGCGCATCCTCGGTCTGTCGCGCCGTGCGCTTCGTGCTGTTCTTCGCACCGAGTTCTTTAATCTCGTTGTAACCCTTGGCCCATTCCGCGCTCTTCAGCGACGGCGGAGGCTTCGCTCGGAATTGCGAAGGGCTGGCCAGGGCGAAGGGCGTCACGTTCGCGAACGCCCAGCCAACTGTGATCGGGGTCGGTATATAGACGCCAGGCTTCGTCCTTGGCCGATAGGCGTCAGCGGCCGACGCACCATCCTTCTCGCGCGCCTCTAGGATCTTGGCAGCGACTTCCTGGCCAAGCTCTATGCCTTTGGACTTCGCCTCGCTGTCCGGCAGGGTCGCGAGATAGCTCGTCAAAGTCGACTGCACATCCGCCGCCGCATCCGGCACCAGCTTAACCAGCACCGCTCCAGCGGCTGCGGCAGCCGCTGCTTCTTTGGACGTGTCCGGCGTTGCTGAAAGCCGGACTTTGTAGGGTTTGTAACGCGGCTCGATCGAATTCACCGCGTCGAACATCGCGACATGAAGAATCGCCATCGTGCGAAACGAGGTGGGCGGCGGTGGCACCGTCCCTGTCTGCACAATGCTGACGCCTTTTTCATCCCAATCGGTAATGACATTGCCGGTTGCCGCGGTCATTGGCGCCGTCAACAACAGCGCGAGCACCATCCATTCTCGTCTAATCAGCATAAACGCCTCCCTGTGCAGGCTTTGCCATGAAGCTGACCCCGGCGGGTTATGGTCGCGCCTCGAGGATCATGTTGAAGGGCGTCTCGGTGGCCCGTCTGACACTGCGGAAACCGCCGGCGGTTATGACCTCGCGGAGCTTGGCCGCCGCTTGCGCTCCGAGTGCCGCGCCGACCTCCTGCGACAGCGAGGTCGGTACGCATCCCATCGTGGATCCCGCGTAATAGATACGGCCGACCGGGTTTAAATTGTCTTCGAGCCGGTCCCCGGCCATCGGTTCGACGATCAGCCACGAGCCGTCTGGCTTGAGCGACTGCCGCACATGCGCAGCGGCACCCGCCGGATCGCCCATGTCGTGCAGACAGTCGAAGAAGGCGACGAGATCGAAGTCCTTCTCCGGATACCCCTTGGCCGTTGCGACCTCGAATCGGGTATTGGCCGAGACCCCGTGTTCGTCGGCGTGCGCGGCGGCTTGCTCGATCGAGCTCGGTGGAAGTCGTACCCGACGAATTGGGAGTTCGGGAACGCTTTTGCCATCAGCACGGTGGACCAGCCATGTCCGCACCCGACATCGGCAACCTTGGACCCGCGCTGCAACTTGGCAACGACGCCGTCAAGCGCAGGGAGCCATTTGCTGACCAAATTGTTGTGGTAACCGGGGCGGAAAAAGCGTGCGACCGCGCAGAAGAAACAGCTCGTGTGATCGCTCCACGGCACGCCGCCGCCAGTCGGGAACACCGCTTGAACCTGATCCTTGCTCTCGCTCATCCACGTCATCAGATCAAACGCCCCCATCATGTAGACGGGGCTATCCTCTATCGCGAAGACCATCGCCGTCTGGCGGCAGAGCGAATTTCTCCGTCGACGGGTCATAGGAGAGATAGTTCGATGCAGCCTGATGCGAGGCCCATTCGCGCAGATACCGCTGGTTGACGCCGGATGCGGCAGCGAACTCCGCCGCCGTCATCGGACCTCGGGCATGCAAAGTTTTGTAGAGACCCAATGAATCACCGATGCGCACCAGCGAACCTCCATGAGCAGTCTGACGGCACGCTCGGGTTACTTCTCCCGTCACCGCGACTAAATACTTGGAAACACGTATGCCGCTGACGTTCCTCACCCAGCACGCCGAGCGCCGAGCGGACAGCCTATCCGTCCACGCACGGCAGAATCATTCGGTGATCAGCCGTGAAGTGTGAGGTCGTTCACACTTCAAAAAAATTGATCTGTCGAGCCTCCGTGATGCCTCATCTCCGATCGCTGTCGAAGCTAGCCTGGCGGCGAATACATGCGCGATCCGTTTTCGGCATCGATTATCCGCAAAAAGCAAAAAAGTTCGGCATCCCGCCGCAGCGAAGCTATGATTGCGCTCAATCGAGGCTGCGGGGAGCGAGGTGGACGTGGGTGAAGGGGGGACGCAAGCCTGGTGGCGTCGTTTGGTCTTTGATACTCGCGACGCTGAGGAGGCGCGGGATTATGTGCGCGCGCACGGATTTCTTGTCGATTTCCCGCCGCGCGAGGCCGCGCATGTCGACATGCGCATCAATGGCGTTTTTCTGCCCGGCATGTACCTCGGCTACCTTCGGTTCGGCGCGACGGCCGAGATTCGGACAAATCCGTCTCTAGACCTCTACCGTTTCGCAACGCCGATCCGCGGACGCCTCGAAGCCGCTTTCTCCAATGACAACGTCTCGTCTGGGCCTGGGCGCGCAATCCTCATGTCACCGACGCGCATCCGATTGGTTCGCTCGGAGCGCGGTCTCGCCGGGCTAAACATTTTCGTGGAGGGCTCCGCGCTCCGCCGACGCTTGGCATTGCTTCTCGGCGAACCGCCAAAGGGTGATCTGGAATTCGCACCGATTGTCGATCTCGGCCAAGGGTACGGCCAAAGCCTCCAGCATTATGCGCGCTCAGCAATGACAGATCTCGAGCAGGCGGCTCCGCTGCTAAACCCGATTACCGCGAGCCTCTTCGAGGAATTCCTCACGGTTGGCCTGTTGCTTGCGCATCCCCACAATTATTCTGACGAACTGCATCGTCGGGGCCGTCGGATCGCGCCGCGCGATGTCAGACGCGCAATAGAGTACATCGAAGCCAATCTCGATGAGCCGATCGGTTTCACCGACATCGCCGCTGCCTCGGGAATCCCCGGTCGCACGCTGTCGCAGCACTTTCGCCGCTTCCGGGACACCACGCCCATGCGTTACCTGCGCGATGCCCGGCTGGACAAGGTGCGCGAGGCGCTCTACCGCGCAGAGCCGGAGGAAAGCATCATTTCGATCGCCGGCAACTGGGGTTTCGGCCATATGGGCCGGTTCGCCGCCACATACCGCAAGCGCTTTGGCGAATCCCCTTCGGAAACTCGCGCAAACGCCGCCAGGCCCGCGGCTTCGCGCCGCCGAAGGCCCCAGTCAAGCGAGGCGAGGTTTTAGACGAGCGGCGGTAAGATCATGTCGACATGCGGCACGCCGAAATCGTCGTAGGTGTCGGAAACTGCCGTAAAGCCGAAGCTCTCATAGAAGCGCACGAGATGAAGCTGAGCTCCGAGAGCAATCGGTTGCGCCGGAAAACGCTCCCGGCAGAATAGGAGGGCCTCCTCCATCAGTCGGTACCCGAGCCCTTGCCGCCGCAGCGGAGCGGCAACGGCGCGTAGGGTCGATCATGGAAAGTTAGGGCTTGTTTCGACCCTTGACAGAGGATACCCGACCTCCACCTAGCCAGTTAAACTGGCTAGGATGGAAACGATGTCTTCACGCCATTGGTCGCTGCAGAACGCAAAGAACAGTTTCAGCGCCGTCGTTGCGGCGGCTATCAACGGTGCCCCGCAGACCGTAACCAAGCGCGGAAAACCGGCGGTGGTCGTGCTGTCGGTTGGAGAATATCAGCGTCTTAGCCGGCGCAGAGTTTGCCGAAACGCCGAATTTCGTCGACCATCTCCTGGCCATGCCCCAAGACGACGGCGCATTAGAGCGGGATCGCGTCAAACCGCGGAATGTTGATTTCTGATGTACCTGATAGACACGGTCGTGCTCTCGGAACTGCGCAAGCGTGAGCGGAATGCCGGCATCGTGCGATGGCTGCGAAACAAAGCTGCCGATGCGCTGTTCCTTTCAGCTATCACCATTGGCGAGATCGAACGAGGCGTTCTTCGACAGCGGGTTAAGGACCCGGTTTTCGCCGAGGCGCTCGGCGCATGGCTCGATCGCACTGTCGAGACCTATGGCGATCGCATTCTTTCCGTCGACACGCGGATCGCGCGCCGTTGGGGACGGCTCAGCGCGAGGATAGGTCACGGCGGTGCGGATCTTCTGATCGCCGCGACTGCACTCGAATACGGTCTGACCGTCGTGACACGCAATGTGCGACATTTCCTACAGACCGGCGCGCCGGTCGAGGACCCTTTCCAGGATCCGGCATAACGTCGCCGCGTCCGTAGCGAGGGCTCGGTCAAGAGGTCGCGCGCAAACTCATCTCGACATGCGGGACGCCAAAATCGTCGTAGGGCTCCGAGATCACGGCAAAGCCGAAGCTTTCGTAAAATGGCGCGAGATGACAGCTGCGCCGCGAGAGACGATGGTCCTGCGCCGGATAACGCTCGCGGCAGAATTGCAGCGCCTCTTCCATCAGCCTGCGGCCGAGCCCATGCGCGGCAGCGGAGCGGCAACGGCGACGCGGCCTATCCGCAACGGCCGCGGGATCAACCGGAGATAGCCGACGAGTTCGCCCTCCGCCCGCAACAGCAAGTGCCACGCTTCCTGGTCGAGGCCATCGAGATCGGGATAAGGCGAGCGCTGCTCGACAACAAAGATGCTCTGGCGGAACCGCAGGATCTCGTAGAGCGCATCCGGCGAGAGCTCTTCGAAGCGCTGCCATTGCGTCGTGATCTTTGGCATGCTGGTCACCCTCGAAGCTCCGAGAGGAGAGTGCCATGCAGACACGCGATTACGGCCCGTTTCCCTATGTCCCGATCAACGAGCGCCCCAAGCTCGAATGGCCCGGCGGCGCCCGCGTCGCGTTGTGGGTGATCCCCAATATCGAGTTCTTTCCACTCTCCCGCGGCATCGCCGGCCAGCCCGGCGCTCCGCCGGGCAATCCGCCCTCGGTGCGCGCCTGGGCGCAGCGCGACTACGGCAATCGGGTCGGCATCTGGCGGCTGATGGATGTGCTCAGCAGGCACGGCATCCGCGCCAGCCCGACATTGAACAGCGACATCTGCGACCACCACCCGCAGATCGTCCGGGCCGCGATCGAGCTCGGCTGGGAGATCCTCGGTCATAACCGGACCAACAGCGTGTGGCTCGACGCCTTGACCCCCGAGGAGGAGCGCCAGACGATTGCCCACACCCTCTCGCGCATCGCCCAGATGACCGGCCGGAAACCGGCGGGCTGGCTCGGCGCCGGCCTCGCCGAGACCTGGCACACGCTCGACTTCCTCGCCGAGGAGGGCTGCCTCTACGTCGCCGACTGGGTCAATGACGACCAGCCCTATCTGATGGATATCGGCGGCAAAAGGCTGGTCTCGATCCCCTATTCCTACGAGATCAACGACTCGCCGCACTTCAATAACCGGAACGGCACGATCGACGAGTTCGAGAAGATGATCTGCCGCCAGTTCGACACGCTCTATGCCGAGGGCGCGCAATCCGGCCGCGTCATGGCGATCTGCCTGCATCCCTATCTGATCGGCGTGCCGCACCGCATCGCCGGGCTCGACGGGCGCTCGGCCTATATCCGCTCGCACGCCGGCGTATGGTTTGCGACCGGCGAGGAGATCGTGCGGCACTGGCTGCAGTCGGGCGCGACGTTCTGATCGCCGCGCCCGAGCCGCAGGACCGCGCTCTAGCGGCCTGGCGCGCGGTAGTTGATGGTCTTTTCGAGCGCTCGATCGGTCTCCTCGACGGTGAGCAGCGCCGTCGTCCGGGTGCGGACCAGCCCCGTGGCGGACACCGTCACACCGAGGGCGGCAGCCGTGCTGTTGTCGGGCAGGTCCGCGATCACATACACGTCGTCCGCGCCGAGGGCGTTGTAGAAGCCCTCGACCTTGCCGCCCAGTCCTTCGATCGCAGCGGTGATCGCTTGCCGACGGCCGGACGCCTTGTCTTTCTGAAGGCCTCTCAGGCCTTCCGCGCTATAGGATGCGGAAATCAAATACTTGGGCATTGCGTGCCCTCCCTGAGATCGTCCGTTTCGGTTACGGACGCGGTCAAATATTACCACGGCCGGTCCAGGCCGGCCAGTGCCCCATTCATTCGTGCCCGGCCTGCGTCTTCAGCGCCGCGATCTCCCGACGCAGCGCGCGGAGCTCTTCGAACCGCGCCGTCGTGTCGCGCAGAAAGGCGGCGATGCCGAGCATCGCGCCGGCATTGTCGCGCACGGGCAGGACGGTAAATTCGATCGAGATGCGGCTTCCGTCTTTGCGCATGGCCGGCACTGCGAGCACATCGCCCTCGCCGTACCGGCTCTCGCCGCCCGCCATCACCCGCTCGTAGCCCTCCCAATGACGGGCGCGCAAGCGCTCGGGCACGATCAGATCGAGACTCTGGCCGAGGGCGTCGATGGCCTCGTAGCCAAAGATCCGGGTCGCCGAGCGGTTCCAGAACCGGATCTTCCCCGCGGCATCGGCATAGATGACCGCGTCGGGACAATCGGCCACCAGCCCTTCGAGAAAGCCGCCAGGCAGAGCCTCGCTCACGCTTCACCTCCCATCTCAATGGCTCGCCCTCACCAATGCAGGCCGGCGGCGAGCCCAAAGAGCCCGCCACCGGCTACGAACAGGGTCAACGGGTGGAGGCGCGGCCAGCGCAGCAGCAATACCGTCGCCACGGTTGCCGCGGCCCACACCGCCGGTCCGCCGGGCGAAACCCGCAACACGGCGATCCCGCCGGACAGGATCAGCCCGGCGGCGATCGGCGCCAGACCGCGCTCGACCGCCGTATGCCAAACCGAGCCGCGCCAGCGGCCCCACAGCCGCGCGGCGCCGTAGACAAAAAGCGAGGACGGCAGATAGAGCGCGATCGTGGCCGTTACCGCGCCCGCCCAACCCGCAGCCTTCCAGCCGATCAGCGCCGAGAGCATCGTCCCGGGCCCGGGTGCCGCGCGCGATATCGCGAAGAGATCGGCGAACTCGCGCGGCGTGGTCCAGCCGTGAACGCTGACGGACTGATGCTCCATATCGGCGAGCAGTGAGGCGCCGCCGCCGATCGACAGCAGCGACAGCGGGACGAACACGATCACCAGCGTCAGCAATGTCCTGAAATCGTCAGGCATTACGGCCCCGGACCAATGCAAGGCCAATGCTCACCGGCGCCAGGCAAAGAACCACCGGCAACATCGGCCAGCGCAGCACGCCCACACAGAGCACAGTCGCCAGCGTGACCGCCAGCGGACCGGGCCTCGTCGAGCCGCTCGGCTGCAGCTTGAGGCCGGTGGCGAAGGTTAGACCGATCGCGGCGGCTGCGACGCCGTCGAGGATCGCGTGAATCGCCGGGTTCCATCCGGTTCTCGTGTAGGCGATGGCAAGCGCCAGCACGATCACCAGTGGCCCCGACAGCAGACCGACCACAGCCGCCGCCGCACCGGAGGCGCCGCGCAACCGCTGCCCGACCTGCACGGTGAGGTTGACCCCGCCCGAGCCTGGTACGATCCGGCCGAGCGCCACGTCCGACAGGAACTCTGCGTCCGTCACCCAGTGTCGGCGCTGGACGATCTGGTAGTAGAGCCATGCCGCCGTGTTGCCGCCGAAGCTCGTCACACCCAGCCAAAAGAACGCGGCAAAGATCGCCGGCAGTCCGATCTGATGCTCGTTGCGAACATTGGCATCGCTCTCGACAGTCACTCCGCCGAGCGGCGCCCCCTCGGACACGGCGGGCGCTAGAGCAGGTCCGCGACCGCCGAATGGTAGCGCCGCAGTGCGGCGAGATGGTCGCCCATCGTATGGCCGGGAATGCGCTTGTGGTGGCGGCGGTTGAAGGTCGTCGTCAGGCAGAGATGCGAGGCTCCGGCCTGCTTCCAGAAGCGGGTCTCCTTGGCCCAGTCCGCTTCCGTTCCGCTACCCATCGACACCCACACTTCGATGCCGACTTTGGCGGGGTCGCGGCCCGCCGCCTCGGTCAAGCGGCGCAGCTGGGCAAAAACATCGAGCGCGGTCTGGTCCGGCTCATAGGCATTCGGCATCCAGCCGTCACCCCATTTGGCAATGCGCGGCAGGGTGCGCTCATGATGCCCGCCGAACCATACCGGCACCCTGCGCGAGGCGGGCAACGGATTGATGCCGGCATCCTCGATCGTGTGCCATTTGCCCTTGAAGCTCACGTGGGGCTCGGCCCACAGCGCCTGCATGACCTGCACCTGCTCCTCGGAGCGGCGGCCGCGGTTGTGGAAATTCTCGTTGAGGCCGGTGAACTCGACCTCGTTCCAGCCGACCCCGATGCCGAGCCGGAACCTGCCGCCGCACAAGACGTCGAGACAGGCCGCCTGTTTCGCGACGAGGGCGGTCTGGCGCTGCGGCAGGATCAAGACGCCGGTCGAGAAGCCGAGCTTGCCGGTGCAGCCGGCGAGAAAACCGAACAGCACAAACGGGTCGTGGAACAGCCCCGCCCCGGTGCGTCCGGGCTCTGGCGCGCTGGCTTCGCTGGCGCCGAGCACGTGGTCGGGGGCCTCGACAAAGTTGTAGCCGATGCTTTCCGCAGCCTGCGCATATTCGCGCACCGTCGCGGGATCGCCGCCGATATCGCCCAGCGGCAGCAACGTACCGAGTTGCATCGTTCAGCTCCTCTCTCTTCGCTTCGGGAAGGCTACACCCAACCTACCACGGCCGTCATCGGGTCGCTGACGTCCTCTACCCATTCGGCCAGGCGATGCGTCTCGATCCGCGCGAAGCCGGCGTGGCGGAGGTAGAGCTCGACGAGGCGCGCGTGGCCCGCGTCGTCCAGCGCCCGCCAGACGGCGACAGCCTTTGTCCAGAAGCACCGGTTCGAGAAGCTCACGACGAGCGGCCCGCCGGGCCGCAGCAGGCGCACGACGTCGCGGAGCACCGCCACGGGCTGCTGCAGATATTGGATCGACACGCAAATCATCGCCGCGTCGACGCTCGCGTCGCCGAGCGGCAGGCTCGCGTCGCGGTTGAGGTTCTGGATGAACCAGCGGCTGAGCCGCGGGTTGGCGGCGAGCTCGGCCGCGTTCATGCCGTGGCCGATCACCTGCGCATAGTCGATCTCGGGCGGCAGATGGCTGACCCAGCTGCTCATCAGGTCGAGCAACACGCCGCCGGGGGGCAGCACGCCGCGGTAGAAGCCGGTCAGCGCCGCGATTGCGCCGTCGTCGATGTGACAGACGAGCCGCGGCGGCTCGTAGAAGACCTCGTCGTTTTCGTCGTCCAGTCTCGTAAAGGCGCCGCGCGGCAGCCCGAGGGCATCCTCCATCTCGGCTCCCTAGTTTCACTCGTTGCGGGGGGCTCCACTCTTCCGCTAAGGTTGCTTCGGCATCAAGCCCTATCGTGGGCGTATCCGCATGCGAGTGAGAAGTTGGCGAGGCAGGATCTGGGCCGCGCGGCTCGGCCTCGTGGCACTCGCCCTCAACGCGCTGGTGCCGGTCCACCTTGCCTTCGACCTCGGCGAAGCCTTTGAGGCGCAGCAGTGCGGCGCGCCACACCGAGGTCGGCGGCGCCGAATGGCGTCTGCTGGCGTTGCTCAGCGGACATCCTGAAGCGGACGGCAAGTCCCACGAGCACGGCAAACATCACGCGTGCCCGGTGTGCAGCGCGCTCGGCTCCCTGGCCGGCTTCGCCCCGCCCGCGCCGATCGCGCTGCTAGTCCCGATACCGGCCGGGTTGCCGGTGGCGCATTTCGTAACCCAAGCCGAACGCGTCGGCGCTCCCGCCGCTTACCGCTCCCGCGCTCCGCCTCTCGCCTGAGCCTGCCATCCCTTGAGCTGCCGGGCCGCCGCTGTGCGGCCACGGCCCATCGGCATTTCCATCGGGAGCCTCCGCATGAACCCCATTCCTTCGAGGGCGGCCGTTGCTGCCGCCGTCATCTTCTTGTCGGCAAATTCCACTGCGTTGGCGCACGGCTTTGCCGGCGACCGCTTTTTCCCGGCCACGATCCTGACCGACGATCCGTTTGTCGCCGACGAGATGTCGCTGCCGACCTTCACGCTCGACCCGACGCAGAGCGACGGCTCGCGGGAGTTCGACATCGGCAGCGATCTGTCGATGTTGATCACCCCCAAATGGGACTTCACCCTCAGCACCAATTGGGCCCATATACGCACCCCGGGCGTCAGCACCCAGACCGGGTTCCAGGGCCTGACCACCGGCACCCAATACCAGCTGTTCATCAATGCCGAGCACGAGGCCATGGCTCTCGCGGCACTCGACGTAACTTGGGGAAATACCGGAAAGTTAGCGGCCGGCGCACCCGCCTTCACCACATTGTCGCCGACCTTCGACTTCGGCAAAGGGTTTGGCGATTTGCCCAATTCGGTCCCTTGGCTGCGCCCGTTGGCCTTGACCGGCAATCTCAGCCTCAACTTTCCGACCCAGGCCGAGACCCAAGGGACGCCCAACCCGAACAGCTTCTTTTACGGCTTCGCGGTCGAATACAGCATTCCGTACCTGCAGAGCGAGGTCCAAGACCTTGGGCTGGGGGCGCCGTTCAACCGCCTGATCCCGCTCGTCGAGTTCGCGTTGACGAGCCCCTTCAATCGCGGCCAGAGCGGCATGACGACCGGGACGGTGCAGCCCGGCTTCATCTGGGCCGGACAATATTTCCAGGTCGGCGCCGAGATGATCATTCCGACCAACAGCCTGTCGGGGCACGGGATCGGCGGTGTGGTGCAGCTGCATTTCTATCTCGATGACCTGTTCCCGAACAGCATTGGAAGGCCGATCTCGCAATGGTGAACCACCGGATGATCGTGGCGGCGGCGGTCCTCGCCGGCGCCGTCACCCTCGGGGCTCCGAGCGTGCAGGCGCACGCCTTTCTCGACCATGCGAGCCCGGCGGTCGGCAGCACCGTGCCGGCAGCGCCGGAAACCGTGACGATGTGGTTCACGCAACAGCTCGAACCGGCCTTCACGACGGCAACGGTAACCGACGCGTCGGGCAACACCGTCGATGCGGGCCCCGCTCAGGTCGATCCGAAGGACCCGACCGAGTTGCGGGTGGCGCTGAAGAAGCTGTCGCCCGGAACCTACACCGTCTCGTGGCACGCCCTCTCCGTCGATACCCATACGACCACCGGGCATTTCACCTTCACGGTGGGCGGCGGATGAGCCGCCTGGGTTGCTAGCTCCGGGCAATCGGGAGTAGGAAGGCGATGGAAGGGTTTCTGATCGCCGCCCGCTTCCTGCATTACACTGCGGCGATACTCCTGACCGGAGTATTCGCCTTCGAATGTCTCATTGCCGGGCCGGCGCTCCGGCTGGCCCGCGCCCCGCTCGTTAATCCGGTCGGACAGCGCCGGCGGCTCGGCTGGCTGGCCTGGTCGAGCCTGGGGCTGGCGGTCCTCTCTGGCGCCGCTTGGCTCGTGGCAGTGGCGGGGGGAATGAGCGGGAAGCCGCTCACTGCCACACTTGCGCAGGGTGCCGAATGGGTCGTGCTGACCCGCACGCGGTTCGGCGAAGATTGGCAGCTGCGCTTTGCCTTCGCCGTGCTGCTCGGCTTCTGCCTGCTCGCACGCCGGTGGGCCATTGAAGCGATCGGCTGGACATCGCTCTTCCTCGCCGCGGGGATGCTGGCGAGCCTCGCTTGGGCCGGCCATGGTGCCTCTACTCCCGGCCCTGGCGGAGATCTGCACCTCGCCGCGGACTTCGTCCACCTGCTCGCCGCAGGCCTGTGGCTCGGGACGCTGCCACCTTTGATCCTGTTCCTGGCCGAAGAACGGCGCACCGGCGGTCCGAATTGGGCGGCTGTGGCGGTGACAGCAACCCGGCGCTATTCGACAATGGCGATTGCGAGCGTAACGGCTCTGCTTGCCGGCGGGGCGGTCAACACCTGGTTCCTCGCCGGCACCGTTCCGGCCCTGGTCGGGACCGAATATGGCCGCTTGCTCCTCACCAAGATCGGGCTCTTCATCGCGATGCTGCTGGTCGCCGCAGTCAATCTGCTGCGGCTGACACCCCGGCTAGCCCGCGGCGGCGCCCCCAATGTCTTCCAGCGGACCGTCGCACGACTGCAGAGCAACGCGGGAATCGAAACGGCATTCGGCCTGGGTGTCGTCGCCGTCATAAGCGTGCTCGGCACCTTGCCGCCCGGCCTGCATGCGGAGCCGCAATGGCCATTCCCGTTCCGGGTCGACCTCTCCGTTCTGCCGCCCGGACCGCAAATCCTGCTCGCGGTCCTGGCTTTGATTGTCTGCGTCTGCGCTATCGCCGCGGTGGCCACGGCAGCCGCCGCGCGTTATCGGCTGACGGGCGCACTTGCGGGCGTGCTCGTGTTATGCGTGGCACTCGGATGGGTCCCGCTGCGTCCGGCGATCGAGCCCGCCTATCCCACCAGCTTTTACGCCCCCGTCGAGCCCTACGCCGCGACTTCGATCATGCGGGGCGCCGCCGTTTACGCGGATAACTGCGTCCCCTGCCATGGAACAAGCGGCCGCGGCGACGGCCCCGCTGCAGCCAGGCTGCCGGTTCGGCCCGCCGATCTGACCGAACCGCATCTTTTTGCACACAGCCCGGGCGACCTCTTCTGGTGGGTCGGCCATGGCATGGACGAGGGCGTCATGCCCGGCTTTGCGAATGTGCTGAGCCGAAACCAGCGTTGGGACGTGGTCAACTTCATCCGCGCCCGCGCCGCGGGCGTGCTGGCAATGAACGTCAGGCCGGAGGTCGCGGCCGCGACCGCACCGGAAGCGCCCGACTTCGCGTTCGAAGCCGGGGGGGTGCAGCAGACCTTACGACAAACACTCGAAAAAGGACCGGTGCTGCTCGTGTTGTTCGTGGCGCCCGTGCCGCTGGAACGGCTTCGCCAATTGGCGGCGGCGCAGTCACAGCTCGGCACCGCCGGACTTAACGTCATCGGCATCGGGCTTGCTCCCTCTTCGGAGGCAAACTCGGCGGAAAGGCCGCCGCTGGTCGCGGGCGTCTCGTCCGAGGTGATCGAGGCGCTGGCCCTGTTCCGAGCGGCTGACGACGGCGGCGAGACCGAGCTAATGCTCGACCGCGCCGGAGATATCCGCGCTCGTTGGACCCACAACACGCCTGGAGGATTGGCACCGCCCGATAGGCTGGTTGAGCAGGCTGAGCGCATCGCCCGGACCGCCGTAGCCCCTGCTGAGCATATGGGTCACGGCCATTGACTGGCCGAAGGACTGATGATCTCCGGCTCTGGGGGTCTTAGCTCGCCTCGCGGACATGAGTGTGCAGATGGGGGTGACCACGCCCGCCATGCGCGTGGCTCGCTGCCTCGACCTCGACTGGCACGGCGACCAGCTTTCCGTGGCGTACCCCGCGCTCGGAGATGACGTGCGCGGCGAAATGACGGATGTCGTTCATGACACCGCACAGCACCGCGACCTCGAGGCAACTCTCGTGGTCGAGATGCACATGCATCGTCGCCAGCGACAGATCGTGGTGGTCGTGGAACGCGCGGGTCAGCCGCTTGGCGAGCGCCCGACCTTCGTGATCGTAGACATAAACGAGCGCGGCGACACCCTGCTGATCGGCGAGCGAGCGCTCGTCCAGCTCGGCCATGCCGGCCCGCGTCAGGTCTCGGATCGCCTCCGAGCGGTTCTGGTAACCGCGCCGGGCGATCATCTTGTCGACCGCCTCCAGCAATTCGTCGTCGATCGTGACGGTTATCCGTTGCATCCCAGAACCTCTGCGTTAATATGATAAATCTTTATAAACATCATACTATCGACCTCCCTAATCAATTCGTTACCCCGCCTGATGATACGTCGTCTCGCCGTGACTGCATTGCCGCTCGTGTTGCTCGCCGGAACCATCCAAGAGGTTCTCGCAGCGGCTGATCGCGGCGCAGCCTCGGGATCATCCACGTCTTTGTA
This sequence comes from uncultured Alphaproteobacteria bacterium, assembly GCA_963796155.1. Lineage (GTDB taxonomy): Bacteria > Pseudomonadota > Alphaproteobacteria > ATCC43930 > CGMCC-115725 > AP-15. The sequence goes on from CAWCKT010000023.1 coordinate 91,743, forward strand.
GCCCGTCAGCCCCCCACACCGATTCGCGCACCCAGCGCAGTTATGACTGCTGAGCGGCATTCGTAATTGTCGAGCAGCGGTTGACTCGCAAAATCTCAGGTGAGACGATAATCCTGACGGTTCCCCTCGGGGATTGGAGGGGAATGCGGTGAGTGTGCGAGCCAGATGCCGCGGCCGTCCCCGCAACTGTAGGCGGTGAGCCGAGCGCCATTAGGCCGCTGGGCAATCGGGAAGGCGGCGCGAGGCGGTGACCCGCGAGCCAGGAGACCTGCCGTCGAACCGAACGTTGCAGCTGGATGAACAGGACGAACCCGCGGGGAAGGGAAAGTAATGCACGACACGGCTTACGAAATAGGAAGGGAGTTTTTTAACCTTTATATCAAACAATCGGATCGGATTCTGGAAGTTGGCTCTCAAAATGTTAATGGGACACTTCGGGATTTCGATTCAAGATGCAGTGAATACGTAGGCGTCGATCTTTGCCCCGGCCCTGGGGTGGATATAGTTTTGAGCGACCCCTATAAGTTTCCGTTTAAAAAGAGCCATTTTGATGCCGTGATTTCGAGTTCCTGCTTTGAGCACGATCAGATGTTTTGGCTCACTTTTCTTGAGATGGTCAGAGTTTTAAAACCAAAAGGCTACATTTATATAAGCGCACCCTCAAATGGTAGTTACCATCGTCATCCTGTAGATAATTGGCGTTTTTACCCGGATGCGGCAATTGCGCTTGAAACTTGGGCACGACGTAAAGGAAAAAATGTAAGCCTCGTCGAGTGTTTTACTGCAAGGCGAAAACAGGATATTTGGAACGATTGCGTCATGATTTTTTCGAAAAAAAACACAACGCCAACCAGAGTACAACGAGGTTAGCCGACAAATTCCCAGACAGTGTCAATATAAGATATTCATCATCGCCAAGCGTCGAAAATCTCAGCGAGGAAACGGAAGATCAGCGTCTGCTCCGCCAGGCCAGGGAGACAATAGATCGTCAAAAGGCTGAACTGGCGTCCCTCGTAGTCCAACGCGATCAAGTCGCCGCTGCTTTGGGGTTGGGGAAAGAGGAGGCGGCGGCATTGCGAGCCTCTTTCGCGGAGATGGAGCGGTCGAACAGCCTACTGCAGGCGACGCTCGTAGAGCGCGAAGCCGCGCAGCAGGCGGAGGTCGAGCGGCATGCGGCAGCCGAGGCGGCGCAGCGGGCGGAAGTCGAGCGGCATGCGGCAGCCGAGGCGGTGCTGGCCATACAGCTCGACCGGGTCACAGAGGAGCGACAAGCCGCTCTGGCGGACCGCGATCGGCTTACGGGGCAATACGGGACGGCGATGGCCGAGATGGACGAGGTCCGTAGCGAGCTTGCTCAGCTTGCAACCGAGCGCGACCGGATTGCGGCGCAAAGCGAAAGATGGTTCAACGCAGCGGTCGTATGGGCAGCGAGCAGGCCTTTGAGGGCGCCGGGGCTACGCCGACGTCAGCCCTTTCATCGGCTGATGCTGCGGCTCCGCGCCCGCCCTATCGGCTGCTGGATCAATCGCGCAAATCACAAGGACTCACTCAGGGCGCAGGCAAACCGTGCACGGGATGCAGCCCAATGGGAGCTCGCCGCGCGATTGTATGTCGATGAACTTCATCGAAACGCTTACGACCCAGCGATATGGGCTGAGCTGGGACAGGCCCTCAAGGAGGCCGGTAAAATCTCAGCCGCAGAGATCGCGTATCGCCGGGTAGCGGCACTAGATAAGACCCTGGGGTTCGCCCATACAAAATTCGATCAAGGCGATCTCGACCCCAATGTGCCGAATGCGGTTCCGAGCTTTTTCAATGGTGACCAGGTCAAGGTCGACGGCAGCGCAACATGAAACTTGGCGCGGACAAGCAGAACAGCAGCGCAAAAGCAACGGTTGCGAGCGCGGGTCTCATCGGCACCACTCCCGTTCGAGCGCGCAAGGATAGGCCGAGGCTACCCGCCGGGGAAGGCACTTGCCGGAAGCGCGGAAATCTAAATTGAGGCTTGGCGTCGCCCGCTACGGTGATCGCCGCGGCCGCTCCCAGCCATGCCGGTCACGCGCACTGATGGGAGCCTGGCTGGAGCGGGTGAAGGGAATCGAACCCTCGTCGTAAGCTTGGGAAGCTTCTGCTCTGCCATTGAGCTACACCCGCAGCCCGCTGATCATAAGCGATCCATGGCCGCCCGCAAGCGCGTTGCGGCCGAGGAAGCGATCTCAGGACCCGTTGGGCCGGCCGGCGGGCGGGTCGACCGGGACGGTGCCCATATCCGCCGGCAGACAGACTTCGAGGATCTCGAGGTCGTCCGACGTACCGATCTCGTTGTGGCGCATGCCGCCCGGGATGAAGCACGAGTCACCGGCTTCGAGCCGGCAGTTCGTGCCGTCCTCGAATTCGAGCTCGACCCAGCCCTTGAGCGTGTAGACGAACTGGCCCTCGCAGACGTGATAGTGCCAGCCGGTCGGCTCGGTCATCCCGGTGATCGCCGTCGTCAGCTGCGCCCGCATCCAACCGTTGCTCGCCGCGGTGACACCCAGGTCACGGTATTTGAAAAAGGTCCGCCGGCCCTCGACAAAGACCGGCGTCTTCGCACTCGTCACGGCGACTTTCATCGCCGGCTGTGCGCCGACCGCCTTTTCGCTCAGTGTCGTTGCCTCGATAGTCATGGTGCATCCTCCGCCGGTGGAACGGCCGGCATCATAGCAGGACTCGGGCAGAGCACGGTGTTATCCTTTAGGATCTCGATCAATGGAGGATCAGATGGCGAATATCCCGGGTGCAGTGACCGATCCCAGCCGTATCCGCGGCGAGGCGATCGAGTTCAAGAGCGGCGGCGACACGATCCGGGGCTACCTCGCCCGACCGAGCCAGCCCGGGCGCAATCCCGGCATCGTCGTCATCCACGAAGCCTTTGGGCTCGTCGAGCACATCCGCGACGTCGCCCGGCGCTTTGCCAATATCGGCTACAACGCAATGGCGCCCGATCTCTATACCCGTGCCGGGCCCCCCGCGAACCCGGACGACATGAGCTCGGTCCTCCCGGTCATGTTCGGCCTGCCCGACGCTCAGGCGGTCAGGGATCTCGAAGCGGCGGCGGCGCAACTGCGCGGGCTCTCCGGAGCAGCGGCAAAAGTCGGCGCCATCGGCTTTTGCTCGGGCGGCCGCCAAACCTTGCTGTTCGCCTGCAGCAGCGACAAGGTCGATGCCGCCGTCGACTGCTGGGGCGGGTTCATCCATCGCGCAACCCCGGACGCGGAGACCACGCCGGCCCGTCCGACCCAGGTCATCACTATGGTCGACCGGCTGTCCTGCCCACTCTTTGCGGTCTTCGGCGAGGAGGACCAGAATCCGCCCGTCGCGCTGTCCGAGGAGCTGCGGTCACGGGCGCAACGTGCCGGGAAGGATGTCACGATCAAGGTCTACAAGAACGCCGGCCACGCGTTCCTCGCGGATTACCGCCCGAGCTACCGCGAACAGCCCGCGTTCGAGCTGTGGTCCGATGCCGTTGCGTTCTTCGACAAGCACCTGAAGGGCTGACCGAACGCGCTCCCCCGATCTGCTCACGGCTCAATCCGGCAAATCGAAAAACCTGCACCAGCCGCTGGGACTGATGTCGCCTTGCACGACCTCGCAGGATCGGGGCGGGCGAAACAGGGTGCAGGCAGCGCAGGCAAGCCCGCCCTTGGGCCGGTCTTGATACTCCGCCTCGGCCTGCGACACTTTCTGCTGGGCCGCCGCCGGTAGGATCATCACGCCGACCGACGCGGCGGAAAGTGCCGCTCGCAGCACATTCCGTCGCGACGGCCCCGCGACATTGGTGAGATGCGCGGCGTTACCCGCAGCCGGCGACGGCGCGGCGGGCCATCACACCGACGAGGTGAGCACGGTACTCCGCACTCGCATGGATGTCCGAGTTGAGCCCGTCCTGCGGGATCGTGATGTCCTTGATCGCGTCGGGCGTGAAGGAGCGCGCGAGTGCGGCCTCCATCTCGGGGACGCGAAAGACGCAAGGCCCCGCACCGGTCACCGCGACGCGCACGCCGCCTTGTGTGCGGGCGACAAAGGCCCCGACGATCGCGTAGCGCGAAGCCGGGTTCTTGAATTTCATGTAGCACGCTGCCTGCGGCTTCGGCAGCCGAACTGCGGTGACGATCTCGGTGCGGTCGAGTGCCGTCTCGAACATGCCGGTAAAGAAGTTGTCGGCAGCGATCTCTCGCCTCGTCGTCTGCACGGTGCCGCCGAGCCCGACGAGCGCGGCGGGATAGTCCGCCGCCGGATCGTTGTTGCTGATCGAGCCGCCGATCGTGCCGCGATTGCGCACCGCGGGATCGCCGATCATGTGGGCGAGTGCCGCGAGTGCGGGGATCGCCTGCTTGACGAGCGGCGAGCGCTCTACCTCGGCATGCCGCGTCATCGCGCCGATGACCAGCGCGTCGCCCGCATCGGTGATGCCGCGCAGCGATGGGATCGCGGCGAGATCGACGAGATCGGACGGCTTGGCGAGGCGAAACTTCAGGGTCGGGACGAGGGTCATCCCGCCGGCGACGATCTTGGCTTCTTCGTTCGCGCCGAGCAGGCTTGCGACATCGTCGAGGCTCGTCGGCAGGTGATAGTTGAATTCGTACATCGGGCTCTCCCTATTCTGCGGCCCCAAGCCGGGTTTCCGTCCCCGTCATGCCCGGACTTGTTCCGGGCATCCACGAGAGACGATCTGCGGCCGGTGCCGGTGAGCGTGGATGGCCGGGTCGAGCCCGGCCACGACGAAGGCCAAGGTCTCCTATTCTGCGGCGAGCGGGGTGCGGTGCTGCTGGATAATGCGCCAGAGCTTCTCCGGGGTGGCCGGCATATCGACATGCCGAACCCCGAGCGGCTTCAACGCGTCGACGAGCGCGTTGGTGATCGCCGCCGGCGCGCCGATCGCGCCGGCCTCGCCGCAGCCCTTCACGCCCAAAGGGTTGTGCGTGCACAAGGTGACGTTGGTCGACAGGCTGAACGACGGCAGATCGTCGGCCCGCGGCATCGTGTAGTCGGTGTAAGAGCCGGTCACCAGCTGGCCGCTCGCCTTGTCATAGACGCAGCCTTCGAGCAGGGCCTGACCGATGCCTTGCGCGAGACCGCCATGCACCTGGCCCGCGACGATCAGCGGATTGATGATGCGGCCGAAATCGTCTGATGCGGTGAAATTAGCGACCGCGACCTGCCCGGTTTCGAGGTCGATCTCGACCTCGGCGATGTGCGCACCCGACGGGAAGGTGAAGTTCTTCGGGTCGTAGAATGCAGTCTCGTCGAGACCGGGCTCGAGCTCGTCGTGCGGGAAATTGTGCGGCACATAGGCGGTTAGCGCTACCTCGCCCAAGCTCTTCGACCGGTCGGTGCCGGCGACGGCGAACCTGCCGTCCTTGAACTCGACATCGGCCTCGGCGGCTTCGAGGAGGTGCGCGGCGATCTTGCGCCCCTTGGCGACGACCTTGTCCATCGCCTTGACGATCGCGGCGCCGCCGACGGCGAGCGAACGCGAGCCATAGGTGCCCATGCCGAAGGGGATTTTGTCGGTGTCGCCATGGACGATCTCGACGCTCTCGATTGGGATGCCCAACCCGTCCGCGACGAGCTGGGAGAAGGTGGTCTCGTGCCCTTGGCCGTGACTATGCGATCCGGTCAGGACCGACACGCTGCCGGTCGGATGAACACGGAGCTCGGCGCTCTCGTAGAGGCCAGCCCGCGCGCCGAGCGCCCCGGCGACGGCGGAGGGGGCGATGCCGCAGGCCTCGATATAGGTGGCGACGCCGATGCCGCGCAGTTTTCCGCGGGTCATCGCTTCGCGGCGGCGGGCCTCGAAGCCTTGGTAATCGGCGGCGCTTAGCGCCAGTTCGAGAGTCGCCCCGTAATCGCCGCTGTCGTATTGCAACGCGACCGGCGTCTGGTACGGGTAGGCGTCCTTCGGGATGAAATTGCGGCGGCGCAGCTCGACCGGATCCATGCCGATCTCGTCGGCCGCGAGGTCGACGATCCGCTCGAGCAGAAAGGTCGCCTCGGGCCGGCCGGCCCCGCGATAGGCATCCACCGGCACGGTGTGGGTGAAGACCGCCTTCGTCTCTACATAGATCGCCGGCGTCGTGTAGGTGCCGGCGAGCAGGGTTCCGTAGAGGTAGGTCGGGATGCTGGGCGCGAAGGTCGACAAATAGGCCCCCATATTGGCGATCGTCGATACCTTCAGCGCGAGAAATTTTGCCGCTCCGTCGAGGGCGAGCTCGACATGGGTTACATGGTCGCGGCCGTGCGCGTCGGACATGAAGCTCTCCGAACGCTCGGCCGTCCACTTGACCGGCCGGTGCACCTTGCCGGCGGCCCAGGTCACGATCGCCTCTTCGGCGTAATGGTAAATCTTGGACCCGAAACCGCCGCCGACATCGGGGGCGACGACCCGCAGCCGCGCCTCGGGGATGTGCAGCACAAAGGCACCCATCAAGAGGCGGATCACATGCGGGTTCTGGCTCGTCGTGTAGAGCGTGTACTCGCCGGTCGCCCGATTGAATTCGCCAATCGCAGCGCGCGGCTCCATCGCATTGGGGATGAGCCGGTTGTTGACGAGGTCGAGCTTAACGACGCGCGTCGCCTTCACGAAGGCGGCCTCGACCGCTGCGAGATCGCCGAGCTGCCAGTCGTAACAGAGATTGCCCGGGGCCTCGCTGTTGACTTGCGGCGCGCCCGGCTGGAGTGCGGCGACCGGGTCGGTGACGGCAGGCTCCTCGACATAATCGATGTTGACCAGCTCGGCCGCATCACGCGCCTGCGCCAAGGTCTCGGCGATGACTACTGCTACCGGGTCGCCGACATAACGGACCCGGTCGACCGCCAGCACCGGGTGCGGCGGCTCGGCCATCGGCGAGCCGTCCTTCGAATGGATCTGCCAGCCACAGGGTAGCCCGCCAACTCCGTCCGCCGCCATATCCTTGCCAGCGTAAACAGCGACAACTCCGGACGCCCTTTGTGCCGCCGCCGCGTCGATCCCGGTGAGCCGGGCATGCGCGTGTGGGCTGCGCAGGATATAAGCGTAGAGCTGCCCCGGCCGGTCGATGTCGTCGGTGTAGGTGCCGGCTCCGGTCAGAAAGCGGTAATCCTCACGCCGCCGGACCGGCGTTCCGATCGTGGCCACGGCCCTACTCCGCGGCCGCCCCATGGACGTTAGGCGGCGCCTCGCCGCGCATCACCGCGGCACCCTCGGCGATCGCCAGCACGATGTTGTGATAACCCGTACAGCGACAAAGATTGCCCTCGAGATACTCGCGGATCTCGCGCTCGGTCGGGTTGGGGTTGTTCTTGACCAGGTCGAGCGCGCTCATGACCATGCCGGGGGTGCAGAAGCCGCATTGCAGCGCATGGTTGTTGCGGAACGCCTCCTGCATCGGGTGCAACGTGTCGCCGGTCGCCACCCCCTCGATCGTCAGCACGGAACGGCCTTCGGCCTGAACCGCCAGCAGGGTGCAGGCCTTGACCGCCTCGCCATCGACATGGACGACGCAGGCGCCGCATTGGCTCGTGTCGCAGCCGACATGGGTGCCGGTCAATCCGAGCTGTTCGCGCAACAGCTGCACCAACAAGGTGCGGCCTTCGACCGTCGCCGAGACCGGCTTGCCGTTTACGGTGAGGCTCACCGTCTTTTGCATCCCACACCTCCCTGGATCGAGCATCCCCGGCCGCCACGCGGCGGCCTCGGCCGTGCCGGAGTTTCGTGCCGGCTCCGCCTCGGGTCAAGGCGTTACCGCGCCCGCTCCGTCGCCTCCTAGCGGGTGAAGAAATAGAGCAGCACGATGATGATCACCGCCAGCCCGGTGACCCAAACGGCCGGTGGCAGCCGGGCGCTCGTCGGTCTCGGCGGGGGCAACGGCGGCGGGGTTTCGACCGCAACCTTCTCCAGCTCCCCCACGGCAGCCGCCGGTGCGCTCTCGCTGAGCGCTGTCTCTAGCGCCGCCGGAGCGGCTGGTTCGATTGCTACTGCCTCGGCAAAACGTCCAAAGAAGTCGTTCGCCATCTTGCGCGCCACCCCGTCGATCAGCCGCGAGCCGACCTGGGCGAGCTTGCCGCCGACTTGCGCCTGAACGGCGTAGGTCAATAGGGTCGCGGCACCTTCTTCGGCGAGGTTGACCTTGGCACCACCCTTGGCAAAACCAGCCACACCGCCGCTGCCCTCGCCGCTGATCGTGTAACTCTGCGGCGGGTCGAGATCCGACAACGTCACCTTGCCGCCAAACGTGGCTCTCACCGGTCCCACCGAGGCGACCACCCTACCGTTGAACTCGGTATCGGACACCTTTTCGAGCGTCTGGCAGCCGGGAATGCATTGTTTGAGGACTTCCGGATCGTTGAGCCCCTCCCAGACGCGCTGGCGCGGCGCGGGGATGCGAAATTCGCCGGTCATCTCCATCGGCGTGGTCCTTTCCTGCGGCCCAAAAGTGTGGCCTGCGGTAAAGTCGATTGCAACTACGCTGCCGGGAATAAGATGGCCTCTGCTGCGGTCTTCCAGAGCGCGGGGTAGAGCGGATGGCGTGGATCGCCGAGCGGAGGCGGCGCAGCCGGTTCGAGAGCGTGGTGTTGCCGCACCTCGACGCCGCCTATGCGTTGGCACGGTGGCTGACGCGGAACGATGCCGATGCCGCCGATGTCGTGCAGGAAGCGACCCTGAGGGCGTTTCGCTACTTCGACACCTATCGAGAGGGCGATGCAAAAAGCTGGATACTGAGGATCGTGCGCCGCACCTGCTACAGTTGGCTCGAGCGCAACCGCCCGGCGGATGTCGTCCCGCTCGACGATGAGGAGGTGCTCGACGAGGGGATCTCAAGCGCGCCGATGGCGGCGGGTAATACCGAGGCGCTGTTGCAAAGCCGGTCGGATCTCCGACGTCTCGATGTGTTGATCGAGGCGCTGCCGGCACCGCTACGCGAGGCGATCGTGCTGCGCGAGCTGCACGAGCTCGGCTACCGTGAGATCGCGGAGATCACCGGTGTACCGATCGGCACGGTGATGTCGCGGCTCCATCGCGCCCGCTCGGCGCTGCGTCGGGCATGGGAGGGAAAGGACATTGGTGATGCGGTGTGACGAGGTCCGACCGCGGCTCGATGCCTATGTCGACGGCGAACTCGCCGAGGCCGAGCAGGCCCAGCTGCGCGACCATCTCGCGGATTGCCCGAAGTGCGGTCCGGAGGCGGCAGCGCTCGAGCGCCTGCGCGACAGCATCCGGCAATCTGCCCCGACCTATCGTGCACCGGAGGCGTTGCGTTCGCGGATCCGCTTTGCGCTTCGCCAGGAGGCGGCCACGAGCGCGCGCGAAGCGAGGCCCGCACCGGGCTGGCTTGCTTATGCCGCCTCGATCATCCTCGCCGTCGCCGTCGGCTCGGGCGGCACCTTGCTGATCACCGGAGAGCGGCAGGAGGATGCCGTTGCCAATGAGTTGATCGACAGCCATCTGCGCTCGTTGCTCGGCAACCATCTGACCGATGTCGCCTCCTCGGACCAGCATACGGTCAAGCCGTGGTTTGCCGGGCGCAGCGAGTTGTCGCCGCCGGCCGTCGACCTAGCCCCTGAGGGGTTTCCGCTGGTCGGCGGCCGCCTCGACCTGATCGCCGGAAAGCCGGTCCCGGCGCTCGTCTACCGGCGACGCGAGCATGTGATTAACGTCTTCGTGCTGCCGGCCTCACGCGGCGATCTCGCCAAGACCCTGACCCGCCGCGGCTATAGCCTGCGCCACTGGGACGAGGGCGATCTCGGCTTTTGGGCGGTTTCCGACGCAGCACCTTCCGAGCTTGCCGAATTCGAGCGCGTCTTCCGTGAGGCGACAAAGGGCTAGCCGCCAGCCACTCTACTGCCACCAGGCTGTCAGCATCCTAGAGTGATGATGTCATGGCCCTAAGGGAGCAGAAACACGACGTGGCCGCAGCAAGATTCTCCAAGTCGTGAGGCTGCCGCGAGGTTAAGATTGCGTCATGATGGCGAGCGGCTTTGCACTCTTTGACACAGCGATCGGCAGGTGCGGCGTCGCGTGGGGCGAGCGCGGCGTTGCCGGTGTGCAGCTTCCGGAGGCGGGCGAGCGCGAAACGCGGGCACGCATGCTTCAACGATTTCCTGCTGCGGGAGAAGCGACCCCGCCGCCGGAGGTGCAGGGTGTCATCGACCGCATCGTGGCGCTGCTGCGCGGCGAGGTGAGCGATCTCTCCTCCATCCCGCTCGACATGGACCAAGTCCCGGCTTTCCACCGCCGGGTCTACGAGACTGCCCGCGCCATTCCGCCGGGCATGACATTGTCCTATGGCGAGATTGCCGCGCGGGCCGGCGCACCGGGTGCCGCGCGCGCCGTGGGACAGGCGCTCGGGCGCAACCCGTTCCCGATCGTCGTGCCGTGCCACCGCGTGCTGGCCTCCGGCGGCAAGATCGGCGGCTTTTCGGCGCAGGGCGGCATCGCCACAAAGCGGCGGATGCTGGCGATCGAAGGCGCACGGTTGAATGGCGCAGCCCCGCTCGTCGATCATGACGGAGCATTACCCTTTGACCCGGACCTCGCTATTGCCCATCTGCGTGCGTCGGACTCGGTATTGGCGCGCGCCATCGACGAGATAGGCCCGTTCAGCATGCGCCTCAGGCCGGCGCCGAGCGTCTTTGCGGTGCTCGCCCGAGCGATTGTTAACCAGCAGCTGAACGGCAAGGCTGCGGCGGCGATTTTCGCGCGGTTGTGCGCTCTCTTCCCCCGCGGGGAGCCGTCGGCCCGGCGAATGCTTCGCCTGCCCGACGAAAGGCTGCGCGGGGTCGGGCTTTCGGCGGCGAAGCTGCGGTCGCTGCGTGATCTCGCGCAAAAGGCCGAGGACGGTACGATCCCGACATTGGCGGAGATCCATGACTTGCCGGATGAGGCCATTATCGAGCGGCTGTCGAAGGTTCGCGGCATCGGCCGCTGGAGCGCGGAAATGCTGCTGATGTTCCGGCTCGGCCGTCCGGACGTCCTGCCGGTGGATGATTATGGTGTCCGCAAGGGTTTCGGGATCGCTTACGACCGCGAAATGCCATCGCCGAAAGAACTCGCAGCCTTCGGCGAGCGCTGGAAGCCTTACCGGACGGTGGCCAGCTGGTACTTATGGCGAGTGGTGGAGCGGGCTACGGCGCGCAAGGCGATGCCGCTGGCCCCTGCCGAGGAGGAGGAGCCGTGAATCTCGAAGGCGGGTGCGCGTGCAAGGCGATCCGATACAGGCTCACAGAGAGCCCGCTAATCGTCCATGCCTGTCACTGTCGGGACTGCCAGCGGCTGACCGGCGGGCCGTTTGTGATCAATATCTGGATCGAGAGTAAGTTTGTGGAACCCGGGCCGGTGGCGCCGAAGTCGTTCCGGCTGGCCGGAGGCACCGGCAAACACCACGACGTCTCCTTCTGCGAGGCCTGCGGCACCACCCTCTGGAGCCGCTATCACATTGTGCCGGGTGACTGCCTGTTCGTCCGCGCCGGGACGCTCGACACGCCCGAAGCGGTCAGACCGGATGTTCACATCTACACACGCAGCAAGGTGCCATGGCTGGCTCTGCCGGAGGGCGTGCCGGCATTTCAAACGGGCTACAAGATCGACGAGGTATGGTCGGCCGAAAGCCAAGAGCGGCTGCGCCGCAACCGCGCGGGGCAAACCTGAGCCATATGGCGAGGCGGTGTGTTTTCCGCAACAACGCGGTCAGTGTCATCGACTACCGCTGCGACGCCGAGCCGCACGACCCGCCGTTTGTCGAGCTCCATAACAGTTTTTCTCTCTCCTATGTGCGCCGGGGGACCTTTGGTTGCTGCGCCCAAGGCCAATCCTTCGAGCTGGTAGCGGGATCGATCTTTGTCGGCCATGCCGGAGACGAGTACATCTGCACGCACGAGCATCTCGGCGGCGACGAATGTCTATCGTTCCACCTCGCTCCGGCTCTGGTCGACGCGATCGGGTATCGGCCCGACATCTGGCGGTCGGTCTGCGTGCCGCCGCTCCCCCGGCTGGTGGTTCTCGGCGAGTTGGCCCAGGCCGCCGCGGAGGGCAGCGGCGAGATTGGCGTTGACGAGCTCGGCATGCTGCTCGCGGCGCGCTTCGTCGAAGTCTCAGCCGGATGGCGGCGAAGACCGGCGGAAAGCCGAGCGTGCGACCGCCGCCGCGCCGTCGAAGCGGCTCTCTGGATCGACGCGAACGCACACGAGCCGATCGATCTCGAGACCGCGGCCAGCGAGTTCGGGCTGAGCCCGTTTCATTTCCTGCGGCTGTTTTCAAACGTCCTGGGCGTGACCCCGCACCAATATCTGATCCGCTCGCGGTTGCGCCGAGCAGCGCGGCTGCTGGCCGACGACACCAGGCCGATCACCGAGGTGGCACTCGATGTCGGGTTCGCCGACCTGTCCAACTTTGTGCGGACATTCCACCGGGCCGCCGCGATGTCGCCGCGAAGCTTTCGCCAGGCGGCAAGGGGAGACCGCAGGATCTCCCAAGACCGGCTCGCGGTCGCACAGACCCTCAAAGGCTCGGGGGCGGGGTGAAGCCGCCGAACTCGCGCTCGACGAGGCCGGCGAAGGCGATCGTCGTGCGGTCGTCGAGAAAGCCTCCGATGATCTGCACACCGGTCGGTAGACCGTTATCGCTGTGGCCGATCGGCATCGTCGTCGCCGGCAGACCGTTCGAGGTTGCGATGCCGGCCCACGCAATCTGGTCGTCGTACGGCACCTTCTTGCCGTCGACGTCGAGTTGGCGTGTCCCGCTCGGCGAGGAGTGGTCGTGCGGGAAGGCGACCGTCGGCATCGGCGGGCACAGCACGACGTCTATTTCCTCGAACAGCGCCTGCCAGGCAGCCCGCAGGCCGCTGCGGACCCGGCTGGTCCGGATCCACGCCGCGTGGCTCATCGTCTGGCCGCGCAGAAATGCGGCCGGCAGGCTCAGATCATCGGGTGACAGCGCTTGCGCCGCGGCCTCGCTGCGCAGCCGCTCGTTGGGTGACGCATCGGCGCTGAAAAGAGCCGCCAGCAGCTCGACATAATTGCGCGTCGTGCGCGCCAGGTCGGGCGTTTTCGGGCTGGTGCGGAGGACAGTGCAACCGAGTTTGGCGAGGTGATCGGCCAGCCCGTCGAGCGCCGCTGTGACGTTCGCCGCAGTCGGGCACAGCGGGTGCTTATCGATGATCAAGACACGGAATTCCGCGAGCTTGTCGTGGCGCGGCGGCGGCAGCGCCAGCTTGTAGCCGATGCCGTTCCACAATTCGTCCGGTCCGGCGATGACCGACAGCTCGAGCGCAAGATCGGCGGCGGTGCGCGCCATCGGTCCGATCACGGCAAAGTCGATGGTGGCCGGGATGGCCGGGGTCTGCGGCGGGCCGGCGCCGCGCCACGGAACCAGATCGAGGCTCGGCTTATGCGAGAAGACGCCGCAGAAGTGCGCCGGACAGCGCAGTGAGCCGCCGATGTCCGAGCCCAACTCCAACGGCACAAAGCCAGCGGCAAGCGCCGCCGCCGCACCGCCCGACGAGCCTCCCGGGGAGCGGCTGAAATCCCAAGGATTGTTGGTGGTGCCGTAGACCTCGTTGTAGCTCTGCCAATCGGCGAGATCGACCGGCACGTTGGTCTTGCCGAGGATGATCGCGCCGGCCGCCTTCAGCCGCTGCACCGCGAGCGCATCGGCATCCGGCCGCCAATCCTTGAACTTCGGATGGCCCCAGGTGGTCGGCAGGCCGGCGACATTGAACTGCTCCTTGACCGTCATCGGCAGACCGAGCAATGGCCGGTCCTCGCCGCGCGCAAGCGCCGCGTCGGCGGCATCGGCGGCGGCGCGCGCCCGGTCGAAATCGCGCACGACGACCGCGCTGATCTTGGGGTCGAGCGCCTCGATGCGGGCGATCGCGCTGTCGACCAGCTCGCGCGACGAAATCTGCCGACCGGCGAGCGCCGGCACCAGCTCGCCGGCGGTGCGGTATGCCAACCCCGCCTGATCGGCGGCCGCGTTCGCCTTGGCGGGCGCCAAGGCAGTTGCGGCGGCAGCCGCGCCGACCGCGGAGATGAACGCGCGCCGGCTTGGTTCGCGTTCCATAGCGGGATCAGTGCGCGGTGCGGCGGATCAGGGCGGCCCAGCGGTCGAGGACCGGCAGGATCTTGTCGCGTGGCTCGGACAGCAGAAAGGGGACGACGCGGGCGATGCCCATGTCGCGGTAGCGGGCGAGTTCGCTCTCGTCCTCGGCCGGGTTGAACAGGGACACCGGCACTGATTGCGGGTCGCGGCCGGCGTCGCGCGCCATCTGCCGGTATTTCGCCAGCACGTCGAGCAGGCTCGAGCCGCTACGGGCCACCGGGCACCAGCCGTCGCCATAGCGGATGGCGCGGCGTGCCGCCTGCGGGAAGCCGCCACCGACCAGGATCGGCGGGTAGGGCTTCTGCACCGGCTTGGGCCAGGTCATCATCTCCGGGAAATCGACCATGTCGCCGTGATACTCGGCCTTGGATTTGGTCCAGATCTCCTTCATCGCCTCGATCCGCTCGCGCATCAGCTTGAAACGGGTCTCGAACACGGTGCCGTGGTCTTCCATTTCATCCTGGTTCCAGCCGCCGCCGACGCCAAACAGAAAGCGGCCGCTCGACACCTGATCGACCGAGGCGACGAGCTTGGCGGTGTGGATCGCGTCGCGCTGCTGCACCAGGCACACCCCGGTGCCGACCTTGAGCTTCGTTGTGGCGGCCGCGGCGGCGGTCAGCGACACGAACGGGTCCATCGCATCGTAGTACTGCTTCGGCAACTCGCCGCCGCCGGGGTACGGCGACTTGCGCGAGGTCGGGATGTGCGAGTGCTCGGGCGCCCAGACCAACTCGAACCCGCGCTCCTCGACCGCCTTGGCGAGGTCGACCGCCGAGATCGCGTAATCGGTAAAAAACATCAACACGCCGAAATCCATCTCCATTCTCCGCCCTGAGGCCTCGGGTTCGTCGGCCGCGACCTTAGCCGCGATCGGCCGCTATCGGCCAGCCCCGCCGCTGTGCGATGACCGCTTATGCCGCGTCCCTTGTGCCTGATCCCCAAGCGTGATGACAGAATTGACACCGCGTCGAAATTACCTCGCCCCGCTTGCGGGAAGAGGAAGCAAAGAATTTCGGCCGCCCCTCCATCGAGCAGGTTGCTTGACCACGTCAGCGCGCCGGCGCCGGACAACGGCAATAGATGGCGTTGCGCTCGCCTTCCTGCTGCGCCACCGTCGCGAAGGTCAGCGCGCCGCCCGGTCCCGCCACGGCCACCCCGTTGAGTGCAAAGCGACCGATCGACCCGCCTTCCGGGAGCGTTTCGCCCATCGTCGCCACCCGCCCGACATCGCCGGGCTCGCCCGCGAAGGCGGCGAGCGGTCCGGGCCCGCCGTCGAGAGCCGCTATAAACGCCGTCACCCCGCCTGGCCCGACCGTCGGCCAGGGACCGAACCCGGCATAGCGGCCGCCGCCCGGCGCCGGCGATCCCTCGACGGCAATCTCTGCCAGACCCTCCGTCCCGGTGCGCAGCACAGCCTCGCGGGTGGCGCCGTCCTTGCCGAGATGGGCGCCAAATGCGATTTCGCCGGCCTCGTCGATCGCCACCCGCTCGGAGAAGCGCAAGATCATCGCTTCATCCGGCGTCTGCTCGCCGGATCCGACCAGGAGGCGCAGAGGGCGGGCGCCCGCAACGAAAATTCCGCCGAGCGCCGGGCCCTTGAAGATCGCGGCAGGAAAGGCGACGACACCGCTGTTGTTCAACGCCGGGTCGCCGATCTGGTCCATCGTGCCGCCGATGCGCAGCAGCAGCTCGCGCTCCGCCACCAGCCGCTGCAGTCGTCGACCGTTCCAATAATAGAGCACATCCAGCAGGTCGCGTCCGGCCCGCACACTGGCAACGAACGCCAGCTCGTCGTTGTCGTTCAACGCGGGCGCGTCAAATCCGACCAGAACCCCGGCGGGCACCCCCGGTGCATCGTCGCCGGCGAGTGCTATAGCCTGCAATCCGTCCGCACCGGCCAGGAAAACCCCCTCGGTCGCCCGTCCGCCCGCTATCTGGGCCTCAAACGCCACATGTCCGACGCTGTTCAGCGCTGGCAGCGGATGCGCCCCGAATTCCGCGAGCGTCCCGCCTCCCGGCAAGCTGTCTCCGAACGCCGCCACCTTTGTCACCTGTCCGGCATCGACGAGGAAGATGCCTTCGCGTGCCGGGCCGTGCAGCACGGTCGCGTAGAAGGCGACCTGACCGCGCGCATTGACCGGTGCCACAATCGGCTGCGCGGTGACGTCGAACCGGTCGAAACGGCCGCCGCCCGGTGCCGCTGCACCGGACTCGATGACGGCACGCAGCGAACCAGTTACGTAGGCCGGCACTGCCGGCGGCGGCGCCACCGCCCGCACCGCCGGCTGCGCCGGCGTGGTCGACGGTGTCGAGGGTGCGACCCACAGAACCGCGGCCCACAAACCCGCCACCGCTATGCCCGCGACCAAGAGGCGGCGCCAGGCTGCGACCAGCAACATCGCTCAGTTGGTCAACATGCCGGCCTTCAGGGTAGACACGTCGTGGCGCAGCATCTCGATGTAGCTATCCGCCTCGCCATCCTTGGGAGAGAGCGCATCACCATAAAGAGTGCCGCCGATCACGGCCCCGGTCTCACCGGCGATGCGCTGCATGGCCCGCGGATCGGTTATGCTGTCGAGGAACAGCGCTTTGACGCGGCTGGCCCGGATCTGTTGCGCCAGCTTTGCCAGCTCCGCCGCGGAGGGCTCGCTCTTATTGGTCCAACCGTTCACCGACAGCAGCGTGATGCCATAGGCATTGGCGATGTATTGCATCGAATCGTGCGACGACAACGCCCGCCGCTTGTCCGCCGGCACGCCGGCGAT
This sequence comes from uncultured Alphaproteobacteria bacterium, assembly GCA_963796155.1. Lineage (GTDB taxonomy): Bacteria > Pseudomonadota > Alphaproteobacteria > ATCC43930 > CGMCC-115725 > AP-15. Next base: position 108,621 of record CAWCKT010000023.1, read on the forward strand.
CTCCTTGCGCGCCCAGTCATCGACCGCCTGGATTTCCTTTGTATAGGCCGCCGCACGCGCCCGGTATTCGGCAGCGTCAGCCGGATCGAGACGCACCAGCGCCGCGGCGATGTTGCGCACATAAATGACGCCATTGCGCGGATCGAGCCAGGCGTGCTGGTCGATCGCCGTGGGAAGCTGGCGGCCGGAAACCGGATGTTCCTCCTCTGCGGTCAAGGTCCGCACATTGCGGGAGACCACCTCCTTCGCACCCGTGAAGCGGGCCTGCTTGAGCAGCGGCTCCAGCCACGGCTCGAACTCTTCATTGAGGTCGTTGATGAACACGGAGCGAGCCGCGGCGACTGTCGCGACATCGGCTGCCGTCGGCTGGTACAACTCGCAATCCCCACCGGGGCCGACGATGGTCTTGATGTCGATGCGATCGCCTCCGACGTTGGCGAGCATATCGGCGATGACACTGAAGCTCGCGACCACCGGTAGCCGGTCCGCGGCTGTTGCCGGGCCTGCCAGCAGCAGCGCGGCCAGTACGACACGCCAACGAAGTATCAAGCGCCCCTCCAGATCATTGGTGCCAGGCGCGGCAATGCGTTGGCAAGAGCGAGCGAGATGCCGAACAGCAATCCCGCCGCCAGTACGATTGCCGGGCCGGAAGGCATATTGATGTGATAGGAAAGGAGCAGTCCCGCGACTGACGCAGCCAACCCGAAACCGGTCGCCAGCGCCATCGACACCGCTGCGCCCAATCCCCAGCAACGCGCCGCCGCCGCCGGCAGCAACATCGGTCCCACCGCCAGCAACGTGCCGAAGGCCTGGAAGCTTGCTACCAGCGCCAGGACCACGAGCGCCGAGAACACCGCCCCGTACGGTGCTCGCACACCCACTGCGCGAAGAAACACGGGATCGATGGCGCCCACTGCCAGCGGCCGATACAAGGCCGCGATGACAAGCACGATGATGCTGCTCACTGCGGCAATCTCCAGCAGCGCTCGCCGGTCGATCGCCAGCACGGTGCCGAACAGCACCCGCATCACGTCGACATTGCTGCCCCGCCACGCCACCAAAAGCACACCGAGTGAGAGGGCGACCAGGTAGAACGCAACGAGCGCGGCATCGCGGCGCGCCCCTCCGCGTGTGATCAGCCCGCCCAGCGCCGCCACGGCAAGTCCGCTCGCCAGCCCGCCCAGCGACAGCCACAATGGCGCCGGTCCCGCATAGAGAAACCCGACCGCCGCACCCGGCATCACCGCGTGACCCAGCACCTCGCCGTCGAGGCTCATCCGCCGCAACACCAGCAAGGTCCCGACCGCCCCGTTCATCAGCGCCAATGCCAGGCAGGCGACCAGCGCGGCGCGCATAAAGGCGAGCGTCTCGAACGGTTCGATGATCAGCGCATGCAACGACATCACGCCGCCATCGCCGGCAACGCCATCCCGGTCGCACCCCAGGCGAGGCAGCGCCGCGCCAACACCAAGGTCGCAGGAAAGCGGGCTCTCACGAGGTCCAGATCGTGCACCACGGCGATCACGGTTCTGCCCTCTTGATGCCATCGCGTCACCTGATCGAGGAGCACCGGGACGGTCTGCGCATCGACCCCGGCGAATGGCTCGTCGAGCAGAATGACCGCAGCGTCCTGCAGCACGAGGCGCGCAAACAGGGCCCGCTGAAGCTCGCCCACCGACATCTCGCCGATCGGCCGCCCCAGCCGTCCGGCCAACCCCACCGCCTCGGCCGCCGCTGCCGCCCGCGCGCGAAGAGCCGTCCCCGGCGAGCGGAAGGCGCCGAATTCCCGCCACCCGCCGAGGGCGATCAACTCCGCCACGGTAAGCGGATAGTCGCGATCGATCGCCGCCAGCTGCGGCAAATAGGCCAATCTTTGCCACGCCGCACAATTCACCACTCCGCCGGCCAATCGCACCACACCCGCGATCGCCGCAAGCAGCGTGCTCTTGCCCGCCCCGTTCGCCCCGACAACGGCGGTCAAGCTGCCCGAAACGAACTCCCCGCTTACCGCTTTCAGCGCGACGCGCCGCCCGTAGCGCACGGTCACGTTGTGCAAGATTACGCGCCGATCAGCCTCTAACCGCAGACGAGACAAGGCTGGTGTAACCTCGGAGAATACGGCATTCTGATGACGAGTTTACCATCGTAATCGAGTCGCAGAACGAGGATGGGAGGAGAAACCATGAAAATCGCCGGACTAGCCGCATCCGCAGGGATAGCGATCCTGACGTTGCTGGTGCCGTTGGCACCTGCCGCGGCCGCCGACTGCAAGGCCCTCGTCAAACCGTCGCCGTTTGGTCCGGACGACCAGACCGGCGCCACCAACCGCGTCACTCCCGCGGTCACCAAGGCCGCCGCCGCCGAGATCCAGACCGGCGTCGTGACCTCGATGTCCAACGTCCTCGTCGACGGCATACCGCTCTTCGGCACCCGCTTCAGCAAGACCATCTTGAGCAGCTTCGCCATCACACCGGGTGCCGAATTTGGCAACAACAAGCTGACCTATATGGAGGACACCTATCTCAGCCAGAGCCATGTCGGCACCCATATCGACGGTTTGGGCCACATCGGCATCGAAGATTGCTACTACAACCAGACACCGATGGGCAAATACGTCACCCAGAATTATATGAAGCGGCTCGGCATCGAAAACATGAAGAGCTTCGCCACGCGCGGTGTCATCATCGACATGGTCAAGGTGTTCCAGGCGGCCGGCAAGCTGAAGTCCAACCCAGCCTGCCGCACCCCCTGCCTCGACGGCGGCACGGTGATCACGGTACCCGACCTGCAGGCTGGCTTGAAGATGTACAACGTAACCCTGCGCGAGGCCGATGCGGTGTTCCTCCACACCGGCTGGGAAGATTTGTTCTTGCAGTGGCCGGCGCAGAACGCGGCGTACAATAAGAACGAACCCGGCATCGGCGAGGCGGCGGCAGAATGGCTCGCATCGCAGAAGGTGATCCTTGTCGGCGCCGACAATTGGGCGGTCGAGGTGATCCCGGGCGAGGAGGAGAGCATCGCCTTCCCGGTGCACAAAACGCTGATCACCGACAACGGCATTCACATCGTCGAAAACGTGCGCACCGACCTGATGGCGGCCGAAGCCGCAAAGACAGGGAGAGCCACCTTTTTCCTGAATTTGACAGTGCCGAAGGCGGTCGGCCTGACCGGCACCTTTGTCAACATCGAGGCGATCCAGTAGCGCATGATGCCGGGGCGGGTAGTGCGGCGCCGGCTTTTTCTCGCCGGACTGCTCGCCTGCGGGCTCGGCCCCGCCAGCGCCGCAGCGGCCGAGGCACGGCGCTTTCGGATCGCCCTCGCCAATCTGGACGAGACGCCGGGCGTGACCCTTGAGGGGCTCGGCTTTACCGGCTCTGATGTGCGGCACAGCTTCGAGCTGGCGGCGCGCACCCTGCCGATCGACATGCTCTATTTCGACAATGCCGGCGACCCCGCCCGGGCCGTCGCCAATGCCGAGGCCGCGATTGCCGCCAAAGTCGACTTGCTGATCGAATACAACGCCGATGTCGAGGCGAATGCCGAGATTGCCCGCCGCCTCGGTGACGACGGCATCCCTGCCCTGGCACTGGTCGATCCGTTGCCCGGCGCGCCGCTCTATGGACCCGACAACCACGCCGCCGGCCGCATCGCCGGGCACGCTCTCAGCGAGTTTGCTCGGGAAAACTGGCCCGGGGAGCGGGTTCTCGGAGTTCTGATCGGCGACCTCTCCGCTCCCGGCGGCGTCATCAAGGACCGCGTGCAGGGCATCACCGAAGGCGTGCACGAGTCGCTGCCCACCTTGCAGCTCGCCTCGCTCGACATTGGAGGACAGTCGGTGCGTGCCGACGCGCTATTGACGAAATTCCTGCTAACCGAGCCCGGCCAACGGCTGCTGATCGCGACCCTTGACGACCTCGCCGCGGTTTACGCCGCGCGCGCCATCGAAATGAACCGGCGGCAGAGCGACTGCGTCATCGTCAGTCAGGGGCTCGACCCGAACATCCATGGCGGAACCAGCGAGAAGAAGGAACTCGACCCCAACAACCGCAGCAGCGTGGTGCTGGGCTCGGTCGCCTACTATATGGACCGCTACGGCTATCAGGTGCTGCCGCTGGCCTTGCGTCTGCTTGCCGGCGAGACGCTGCCGCCCCGGACGGTGACACGCCATGTTCTGGTCACCGCCGCCAATGTGTTCCGCGAATACCCGCCAATCGATATGAACTGACTAACGGGCTGGCCCAGAAAGACGTTGCTCTTCAGCGCGCGCTGCGGCGGATCAGGGCGGCCCAGCGGTCGAGGACCGGCAGGATCTTGTCGCGTGTCTCGGACAGCAGCATCGGGACCACGCGGGCGATGCCCATGTCGCGATAACGGGCGAGCTGGCCCTCGTCTTCGGCCGGGTTGAACAGGGTGACCGGCAGGGTTTCCGGATCGCGCCCAGCATCGCGCGCCATCTGCCGGTATTTCTCTAGCAATCGAGCAGGCTGGAGCCGGTCCGGCCAACCGGGCACCAGCCGTCGCCGTAGCGGATCGCGCGGCCCGCGGCCCGCGGAAAGCCGCCGCCGACCAGGATCGGCGGGTAGGGCTTCTGCATCGGTTTGGGCCAGGCCATCATCTCCGGAAAATCGACCATGTCGCCGTGATAACAGGCCTTGGGCTTGGTCCAGATTTCCTTCATCGCCTCGATCCGCTCGCGCATCAGCTTGAAGCGGGTTTCGAACACGGTGCCGTGGTCCTCCATTTCATCCTGGTTCCAGCCGCCGCCGACCCCAAACAGAAAGCGGCCGCTCGACACCCTGATCGACCGAGGCGACGAGCTTGGCGGTGTGGATCGCGTCGCGCTGCTGCACCAGGCACATCCCGGTGCCGACCTTGAGCTTCGCTGTGGCGACCGCGGCGGCGGTCAGCGACACGAACGGCTCCATCGCATCGTAGTACTGCTTCGGCAACTCGCCGCCGCCGGGGTACGGCGACTTGCGCGAGGTCGGGATGTGCGAGTGCTCGGGCGCCCAGACCAACTCGAACCCGCGCTCCTCGACCGCCTTGGCGAGGTCGACCGCCGAGATCGCGTAATCGGTGAAGAACATCAACACGCCGAAATCCATGCCCATCCTCCCGCTATTGGGGCTAGCGACCGTCGGAGGAGAGCTTAGTCGCGCTCGGCCGCGATCGGCTAGCCCCGCCGCTGCAGCAGGAGATCGTGCTGAATGACGGTAACCGGTCCGGGGGCTCTTAGTGTCGTTGCGCCCAGCGCCGGCGATCCGGTAGGGTCATAGGGACCATGGGATCGCCCGGGCAAAAGCAGCGGATCTGAGGCGACGATGACGGTCGAGCTCTATGCCTTCACGTGCGGCACGGTGACCGGCGAATTCGCCCGTCTGATGGAGGGCGGCGAGGGCGACATCACGATGCCGATCCCGGTCTTTCTGATCGAGCATCCCAAGGGTCGGGCGCTGTTCGACACGGGGCTGCACCCCGATTGCCAGAGCGACCCCGCGGGGCGGCTCGGCACGCGGCTCGCTGGGCTCTTCCGAATCGGCTTTCAGCCCGGCGAGGAGATCAGCGCGCGGCTCGAAGCGATCGACCGCGATCCCGCCAAGATCCACCTCGTCATCAATTCGCATTTTCATTTCGACCATGTCGGCGGCAACGCGCTGATCCCCAATGCAACAATGCTGGTGCAGCGCCGCGAGTGGAATGCCGGCATGGACCCCGATGCCGCCGCACAGCGCGGCTTCAACCCGCGCGATTTCGACCTCGGCCATAAATTGCGCCTGGTCGATGGCGAGCACGACGTGTTCGGCGACGGCTCGGTGGTGTGCCTGCCAACCTTCGGGCACACCCCGGGGCACCAGTCTCTGCGGCTGCGGCTCGACAGCGGCGAGGTCGTGCTCGCTGCGGATGCCTGCTATTTCTGCCAAACCTTGCGCGAGCGCCGTCTGCCGCGCTACGTCTACGATCGCGAGGCAATGCTCACCGCGCTCGATCGTCTGGAGGCGCTGGAACGGGGCGGCTCGCGCATCTTCTTCGGCCATGACCCCGAATTCTGGCGGACGGTGCCGCAGGCGCCGGCCCGCATCGCATGACGCGAACGCGCCGAACGGCGGCCGCCAATTCGCAAAGCTGCGGTGACATTGCCGGAAGTGCCGCCGCCGCCAATGCCCCTATGATCTCGCCCTCGCTGACGAAAGCGGGTCGTTAGGGCACAGCGATCTAGAGCATGGCTATCGCGATCCTGCCGCGCTAGGCTCGACCGCGATGATGTCACTTGGCGGTGGATATCGAATGTCGCTCGCTCGCGAGGTCCCCGAGAGGATTGAAGATCGGCTGATTGTCGCGCTCGACGTCCCGAGCACCGGCGAGGCTTGGGACCTGGTCGGTGAGTTGGATGGGTTGGTGTCGGTTTTCAAAGTCGGCTTGTGGCTGCAATTCACCGCCGGGTTCGACGGTCTGGTCGACGAACTGATCAAGCGCGGCAAGAAAGTCTTCCTCGACGCCAAGATGTTCGACATCGGCGAGACCGTGAAGCAGGGAGTCGCGCGGGCGGCGGAGCGCGGCGTCAGCTTCGTCACCGTCCATGGCGACGGCGAGATCATGAAGGCGGCGGTCGAGGGACGGGGTGATTCGCGGTTGAAGATTCTTGCCATCACCGTGTTGACCAGTGTCGATCAGGATGGGCTGCGCGATCTCGGTTATCTGTGCTCGGTCGAGGAGTTGATCAGGCTGCGCGTGCAACGATCGATCGCGTGCGGCTGCGACGGCATCATCGCCGCGCCGCACGACAACCCCGACCGGATCCGCCAGCTCGCGGGCTCGCAAAGTCTGCTGATCGCGACGCCGGGCGTAAGGCTGGCGGGTACCTCGGCCGATGACCACAAGCGGCCGGGAACTCCCGCAGAGGCGATCGCCGCGGGAGCGGATTACCTCGTCGTCGGCCGCCCGATCGTCAAAAGCGCCGACCCGGCGCTCGCCACCGCGCAAATCATCGAGGATATGCGCCGCGCGGCATAGTCTTACGTTACGACCCGGGAACGAGCTGGAGCGGCCCGGCGAGCACGACATCTTGGGCGCGAAAGTAGAGCCGCACGCGCACCCGCGCCGATCGCCCGAGCCCCGCCTTTTCTGCGTCGAGCTGAATGTCGTGCAAGTCGTTGCCCGCGATCGTGAAATGGCCGCTGTCATCACTGAGCGCGCGGGCACGCTCGACATAGGTTGTGAAGTTGCGCGCCCATAATGTCACGGCAGCGCCAGCCACAGGTTCACCCATCGGTCCGACGACGCGGCCGCGCACGATGCCGCTGTCGTGGGTCGCAACATAGATGTTCCAGATCACCACCAAAAGCCCGATCGCGCTCGGCACCACGACAAAGCGGTTGACGAAGAGCCGCCGCCAGTGCGGCAGATCGCCTTCTTCCGTCACCCCTTGATCGCCCCCAAGGCGAGACCGCTGATGAACTCCCTTTGCGCCAGCAGAAAGAGCGCGATCCCCGGCGCCAGCACCATGATGCAAAAGGCGTAGAGCGCCCCGGTCGTGTCTTCCTGATAGGACAAAAAGCGCGCCAGGCCGAGCGGCAGGGTCTGCAGCTCGGCGCTGCGCGTGATGATCAGCGGCCACAAGAAATTGTTCCACGACCAGATGAAGGCCAGGATCACATTGGTCGCGATCGCAGGCTTGGAGAGCGGCAGCATTATCCGCGCCAGGACGCGCCACTCGGCAAGACCGTCGATCCGCGCCGCGTCGATCAACGAGCGCGGCACCGCATCAAAGCTCGCCTTGAACACGAAGATGCAGACGATTGTCGAGCATTGCGGCAAGGCAAGGCCGAGCCATGAGTTCAGCAGGCCGAGACGGCCGGTGATCAGATAGGCCGGAATGATCGTCGCCTGGAACGGCACCATCATGCAGGACAGAAACAATAGCAGCACGTAGCGCTTCAGTCGGAAGCTGCGCGTCAGCGCGTAACCGGCCATCGCGTTGAACAGAATGTTCGCCGTCACCGCGATCGCCGAGACGGCCACGCTGTTCAGAAAGTAGAGGGCAAACGGGATAAAATACCAGACATCGACATAATAGAACAGATTGGACTGCGCCGGCAGAAACCGCGGCGGGTAGGCAAAGATGTTGTCGCCCGAGAGGCTGGTCTTCAGCACCCAGTAAAACGGCAGCAGCATGCCGGCGCTGACCAGCGCCAATGCAAGATGGATCGGCCAGCGCGGGTAACGGCTCATCGCGGCCGCCTCAATCCGCGACCACGGCGCCGGCGTTGCCGCCCGAGAGCCGGTTGGCAAGCCAGGCGGTCGCGACGAGCAGCAGGAACAGCACGACCGTGACCGAAGCGGCCATGTCGAACCTGGTCTCGACGAAGCCCAGCTTGTAGATATACGTGATCAGCAGCTCGGTCGCGTGACCGGGGCCGCCATTGGTCATCACGTAAACCAGATCGAAGCTGGTGATCGAGTTGAGCAGGCCAACGGCGATACAGAGGAAGAGCGACGGCCGCAGCATCGGCAGGGTGATGCGCCAGAAACGATGACGTGCTGCGGCGCCGTCGATCGCCGCCGCCTCGTACAGGTTTAGAGGGATGCTCTGCAGCCCGGTCAACAGGATGATCATGTAAAAGCCGAGGATCTGCCAGGTATTGGCGAGGATCGCGCACGGCAACGACCAGGCGAAGGATTGCAGGAACGGGATCGGCTGGTCGATGATGCCGAGCCCCCGCAATACGTAATTGAACAGGCCGACGCGCTCGTCATACATCCAGCGCCAGATGATCGCGACCGCGACGGTCATCAGCGGGTAGGAGAGAAAGATGATCGTGCGATAGACCTCGCGACCGCGAATGTCGGTGTCGACAAGCAGTGCCAAGCCGAGTGCCAGCGCAATCGCAACGAGCGAGCTCGCCATGAACCACAGCGTATTGGCAAAGGCTTGCCAGAAGATCGGGTCGTCGAAGAAGAGGTCCCGGTAATTGTCGAAGCCGATCCACTCGAAGGGTCGGTAGGGCGACCACTCCTGCAAGGAAATCACCAGGTTCCACAGCAGCGGCAAGATGCGGTAGCAGAGAAAGATCAACAGCGACGGTGCCAGCAGGCAGGCGATCAACACGGCCTGTCGGGTGCGCTTGCGCCGTATCACGTTCAGAAAGGCGACCCGACGAACACGGAGAAGGCAAAGGGTAAATCGACGCCGCCGGCAATCACCTCATTCTCTCCCGCTCGCAGCGGCGCGTCATCGGTGGGGAAATGATCGCCGATGGGTTCGCCGTTGACGATCGTTCCAAGTGTGCTGCAGAGGTCGCGCACATGATAACCCCCATCGCGCTGTTCGATAATGAAGTGGTTGCGCGACAGTCTGAACGGCGCGGCATCATCCAGCTTGAGGTCTGCCTCCCACAGCGGCGGTTCTTCTCCGGGGGCCGTGCGCCGACCAACGATGAACGGCCGGTCGCCGAGCCCGCGCGGCGTGTGGAACTGACGCTGCAACCACGGATTCTTGGCAGCGAGATAGGCGTTGTTGGCCGACAAAACGGCCGGTAGGTCGGCGACCTTGTGCCTGGTCACGTGCGCTCGGCCGCTTTGCTTTTCATCATCGACGATGCGATCGTCGGCTTCGCGCAGCCGCCGACTGAGCCGCTCGATCAACTCGCGAGCGGTCCGCGGCGACTGGGCGATCTGGTCGAGGAACTCGGTCGGATTGAAAAATTCCACCTCAACCTCGCTGGTGGCTCTAGCGGTCGCACTACGTGGGCGGTTTTCGACAACGCCCATTTCCCCGATAAACTGCCCTGCGCCGACAGTGCCGAGGAGGATCCTATCGCCGTCGAGTTCTCGGAGTACCTCGACGGTACCGGTGACCAGGCGAAAAACACCGTCTACTGGATCTCCCTCTCTGAAGAGGATCTGCCCTTCGGCGAAGTGAGTGCGAGGCATTTCGGTCCTTTTCCTTTCAATCGGCATAAGAAGCGCGGAGAAGGGTCATCCGCGGCGCGCCAGCAGACGGTTGATGCCATGCTCGGCATCGGCGAGCATGGCCTTCGGCTCCTTCCGCCCGAGCAGCGCATTTTGCAGCTCGGGATAAAAAATGTCCTTGATCTGGGCGTCGTTTGGTAAAGGCCAGGTGGCCACGAGCTTGTCGGTGTGCTCGATCTGCGTCTGCAATACCTGCGCTGCAAGCGGGTCCTCCTTGCGCAGCTTTGCCAGCCCGGCCTCGTCGGAAACGGTATTCCCGGTCAGCACCTTGCGCATGTCGGTGAACTCCGCCGTCCACCGCGCGTCGGTGATCATCTTGATGAAGTCCCAGGCGAGGTCGGGGTTCTTGGCACCCTTCGAGATCCCCAGGCCGTGCGAGTTCGGGGTCGAAAAAAAGCCGGGCAGATGCCCGATCCCGAGCGTGTCTTCGTTGATCGGCCAGTTGGCCTGGCCGCGCACGAAGAAAAACGCGGAAGAATGGGCGTGATACATGCCGACATTGCCGGCGGCGAAAGCGCCGTTGGGCTCGACCCAGCGGCCGGTCCACGAAATCTTGTTGACGGCGCCGCTGTCGGTCCCTTTGCTCAGCTTGTCGACCACTTCGGCCGTTGCCGTGGTGTTGAACGCCGCCTTCTTCAGATCGGGTGTCAGGAGCTCGACCCCGTTCATCGCAAAGAGCGGCCAATAGAGCCAATCGAAGGTCAAGGTCAGAAAACCGGTACGATCGCCGCCGCTCATCGCCTGGGCCTGAGCAAGAATCTCGTCGAAACTCTGCGGCCGCCCCTCCAGCCCGGCCTCCTTGGCCATCCGCAGATTGTAGTATATCAGCGACTTGGTGACGTAGAACGGCAGCAGGTAGTTTTTGCCCTGGTAAACCCAGTCGGCGAGGTAGTCGGAATTGAAGCGCTTGGCTACTGCCGGATCGGCTTGCAGGTAAGGAGAGAGATCGAGGAGCGCGCCGTTGGCGGCGTACTCAATCCACAACGCGCCCTGGATGTCGACGATGTCGGGGGGCGTGCCGGCGACGAGCTGGGTCTGGTAAAAGACCGGCAGCTCGGGCCCCTTCTTGTCGAGCCACTCGATCTCGACACCAGGATGGCTGTCCTTGAAGGCGGCGAACTGCTTATTGAACTGCTCGGCCTGATCGGGGATGTTCCAAGTGAGGATGCTAAGCTTTTTTGCCTGCGCTCGAGCGATGAAAGGCATAGCGAGCGTCCCGGCGGCGACGGCGGCGCCCTGCAACAGCGTTCGGCGTTTCATCGCGATCCTCCCTGTTGTGAAACGAAGCGAAAGGATAGCGATCGCGGCGAAGCGGGTGTCAAGCTTAGTGGCTCACTCAAAATGCCTCACATAATATCACCGTGTTACACGTCACCCTCGCGAAAGCGAGGGCCAGGGCAACCGCTGAAACTCGGCGGCCCTGGGTTCCGAGGAATGGACAGCGGTTGTTGTATCTTAATCGGAACCAACTGAAGGTCGTCATGCGCGGGCTTGACCCGCGCATCCACGCTCCTGTCAGCGTCGCCAGCGCTTGTCGGGAGGACGTGGATGGCCGGATCAAGTCCGGCCATGACGACTTTGAGCTGCGCGATGGTCATTGCATACTTCGAGCACGCGCATCACAAATTTCCCCGGACAGCCCTGCGCTTGCGCGGGAATGACGGGCCGCCTTCTGATAGGGCGAGATTCCTGATGGGCTCGCTCGCATTGCAGGGTGTCGCCAAATCCTTTGACGGGATCGAGGTTCTGCATCCCATGGACCTCGAGATCCCGCACGGGGAATTTCTCGTGCTGGTCGGGCCCTCCGGTTGCGGCAAGACCACCTTGCTGCGCATGATCGCGGGCCTCGAAGATGTGACCAAGGGGACGATCGCGATTGACGGCAGGGCGGTCAACGAGCTCGAGCCGAAGGACCGGGACATCGCCATGGTGTTCCAGGACTACGCGCTCTACCCGCACATGACAGCCTATGACAACATCGCCTTCGGGCTCATTTACCGCGGCTACGACAAGCGCGAGATCCGGCGGCGCGTCGATGAGGCGGCCGAGATTCTCGGCATCACCGAATATTTGCGGCGCCGGCCGCGGCAGCTCTCGGGAGGGCAGCGTCAGCGGGTGGCGATGGGCCGCGCAATCGTGCGCAACCCCAAGGTTTTCCTGTTCGACGAGCCGCTGTCCAACCTCGATGCGCAGCTGCGCGTGCTGATGCGCACCGAGATCAAGAAGCTGCACCAAAAGGTCGCAACAACCGTGATCTATGTCACGCATGACCAGGTCGAAGCGATGACTCTGGCCGATCGCATTGTCGTGATGCGAGCCGGGCAGGTGGAACAGATCGGCACCCCCGAGCAGGTCTACGAGCGGCCGGCCTCGATCTTTGTGGCCGGCTTTATCGGCGCGCCGATGATGAACTTCGTTCCCGCCCGGCTGGAGGCGGAAGGCAGCGGCTACACCCTGGTGCTCGACGATGGAGTGCGCCTCCCGGCGCCGCCCGGGCTGGAGATCGGACGCTCGCTGACCTTGGGTCTACGCCCGGAGCATTTCGAATGGCGACCCGGGGCGACGGGACCGGGTAGCGTGCAGGCGACGGCGCGCGTCATCGAGCCGCTTGGCGCCGACGCCCTGGCGTTCTTCGAGTTCGGCGGCCGCGAGGCTGTCTGTCGCGTTCCGCCTCGGACGGTGCGGCGGCCCGGCGAACGTTTTACGCTGTTCATCGATACCGCACGCCTGCATCTCTTCGATCCGATCACCGAACAGGCGATCCACCCCACGCCGAGCCCGACCGCGTTGCTGGCTGCGGCGCGGCTATGATACCTTGACGCGCATGGGGCGCGCCGTGGGTTTGGGGAGGCGAGACATGATCAAGAAGTTAGGGGTGATGTCGCTCGTTGCCGTCGCAGTAACGGCCCTAGGCGGCGCGGCGCAGGCCGGGCCGACGCTCGACAAGGTCAAGCAGGCCGGACAGATCAGCTGCGGCGTGCCGACTGGCATTGCCGGCTTTGCCGCGCCGGACAGCCAGGGACATTGGGCCGGCTTCGATGTCGATGTGTGCAAGGCGCTGTCGGCGGCGATTTTCGGCAGCGCAGACAAGGTCAACTATGTGCCGTTGACCGCACAGCAGCGCTTCACAGCACTGCAATCGGGCGAAGTCGATATCTTGTCGAACAACACGACCGACACCTTGCAGCGCGACACGGAACTAGGGCTGAATTTTGCTCCGGTCGTGTTCTATGACGGGCAGGGCTTCATGGTGGCGAAGAAGCTCGGCGTCAAGAGCGCCAAGGAGCTGAACGGGGCGACGATCTGCGTTGCACCCGGGACGACGACCGAGCTGAATTTGGCCGACTACTTCCGCGCCAACAAAATGGATCTCAAGCCGGTCGTCATCGAGAAGGTCGACGAGCTCTATGCCGCTTTCTTCTCCGGCCGCTGCGATGTGATAACCGGCGACGCCTCCGGGCTGGCGGCGCAGCGCTTAGGGCGCGCAAGCAATCCCGACGACTACGTCGTGCTGCCGGAGCGCATCTCCAAGGAGCCGCTCGCCCCGGTCGTCCGCCAGGGCGACGAGCAATGGAACGACATCGTCACCTGGGTCGTCTATGCGTTGATCGAGGCGGAGGAGAAAGGCATCACCCAAAAGAACGTCGACGACAAGCTGACGAGCGACGATCCCAGCATCAAGCGTATGCTCGGCGTCACGCCGGGCATGGGCAAGGCGCTCGGGCTCGACGAGAAATGGGCCTATAACGAGATCAAGCTCGTCGGCAATTACGGCGAGATCTTCGACCGCACTCTCGGCAAGGATACCGAGCTCAAATTCGAGCGCGGCCTCAATGACCTGTGGACACACGGCGGCCTGATGTATGCGATGCCGATCCGCTGAGCTGAACCGGCGGCGACCCGGGGCGGCAGGGAACGGATAATGGCGATTGCCGCTTCGCGGCCGGACCGGGGGCCGCGCTGGAGCGACCCCCAAATTCGCAGTGTCGTCTGGCAAATCCTGTTCATCGGCATCGTCGTCGCACTCGTCGCCTTTCTCATTCACAACACGCTGGTCAACCTGCGGCGCCAGAACATCGCGAGCGGTTTTGGGTTTCTCGATCGCGAAGCCGCCTTTGGCATCGGCAAGTCGCTGATCGCCTATTCACCGGCCGATACTTACGCGCGAGCCTTTCTCATCGGGCTGCTCAACACTCTCTATGTCTCGGCCCTGGGCATCGTACTGGCGACCGTTCTCGGCACTGTGATGGGGATTGCGCGACTCTCGAGCAACTGGCTCATTCGCAAGCTCGCGCAGATCTACGTCGAAACCTTCCGTAATATCCCGCTGCTGCTGCAGCTGTTTTTCTGGTGGGCGATGCTACGGGTGAGCGCGCCGGCTCCGCGCCAGGCCTGGGAGCTGCTGCCAGGCGTCCTTGTCAGCAATCGGGGCTTCGTCTATCCGGTCCCGACTGCCGATCCGGTGCATCACTGGATGCTACTGGCGTTCGTCCTCGGCATCGCCGGTGCGATCGGAGTAAGCCGCTGGTCGAAGCGTCGGCAGGCCCTGACCGGAGCACAATTTCCGAGCGGGTGGGTCGGCGCGGCACTCGTTGTCGGTCTGCCGCTATTGGTGTTTCTCGCCGCCGGCATGCCGCTCGTGCTCGACTGGCCCGAGCTCAAAGGGTTCAACTTTGTCGGCGGCGGCGCGGTTTCTCCGGAATTCGCCGCGCTGCTGCTCGGGCTCACCGTCTATACCGGCAGCTTTATTGCCGAAATCGTGCGCGCCGGCATTCTCGCAGTCAGCTGGGGACAGAGCGAGGCGGCGTCGGCGCTCGGTCTCAGGCCGGGTCAGCGGATGCGCCTGATTGTGCTGCCGCAGGCGCTCCGTGTCATCGTTCCGCCAATGACGAGCGAGTACCTCAGCCTGACCAAGAACAGCTCTCTCGCCGTCGCCATCGGTTATCCCGATCTCGTCTCGATCGCCAACACGACAATGAACCAGACCGGCCAGGCGGTCGAGGGCATCGCTATGATCATGGCCGTCTATCTCGTGATCAGCCTGCTGATCTCGCTGTTCATGAACCTCTACAACCGCGCCGTCGCGCTGGTCGAGCGCTAGCCATGGCCGAGATCGCAACCCTTCGTCGTCCCGGCGCAGGCCGGGACCTATGGCAGAAATGGGCACCGGCCTTCACCGGTGTGACAAATCAGAGCGCACTGGGCTGAGCCATGACCGACATCGACGTCACCCAAGAGCTGCCGGTGCCTGTCGAACGCCCGCGACCGGTTACGGCCGGCCCGATCGCCTGGCTGCGCGCCAATCTGTTCAACAGCATTCCCAACACGATTCTGACCGTCGCCGCGCTCTACCTGCTGGCGGTGATCATCCCGCCTGTGATCCGCTGGGCCTTGATCGACGCGGTCTGGCATGCAGAGACCGGCCGCGCTTGCCGCGCTGGGGGCGCCTGTTGGGCCTTCATCGCGGAAAAGGGCCGCTTCATCCTTTTTGGCCGCTACCCCTACGCAGAGCACTGGCGGCCGCTCTTTGCCGTGGTGATCTTTATCGCGATGATTCTCGCCAGCTGCGATCGGCGGCTGTGGGGCCGCCGTCTCGCGGTACTTTGGCTCGCCGGGCTCATCGCCGTCGGGGTGCTGATGTGGGGCGGCGTTCTCGGCATGACCTATGTCGACACATCGTTGTGGAATGGGCTGCCGCTGACGCTGATCCTGGCGACGGTCGGGATGGTATTCGCCTTCCCGCTGGCAATCCTGTTGGCCCTCGGGCGGCGATCGCAGCTGCCGGCGGTGCGAGGGATCTGCGTCGGCTATATCGAACTCGTCCGGGGCGTGCCGCTGATCACCGTCCTGTTCATGGCCTCGGTGATGTTGCCGCTCTTCCTGCCGACCGGCATGACGATAGACAAGCTGCTGCGCGCCCAGGTCGCTTTCGTGCTGTTCGCCGCCGCCTATCTCGCCGAAATCGTCCGCGGTGGTCTGCAGGCGATCCCTCGGGGACAGTACGAGGCCGCTGATTCGCTTGGCCTCGGATATTGGCGCCGCACCCGCCTGATTGTTCTGCCGCAGGCGCTGGCGATGGTCATTCCGCCCCTGGTCAACAGCTTCATCGGCGGCTTCAAGAATACGTCGCTCGTCATCATCATCGGCTTGTTCGACTTGCTCGGGGCGGCCAATGCCGCGTTGACCGACGCGAATTGGCAAGGCTTCTACATCGAGGCCTATGTCTTCACCGCGGCGATCTATTGGACCTTCTGCTTTTTCATGTCACGCTACAGCCAGATGCTCGAGCGCGAGTTCAACAAAGGAAGGCGACGCTAAAAGGTGTGGAGGGCGGGATGACCGAGGGCGAGCCGATCATCGCACTGCGTCATGTCGAGAAATGGTTCGGCGACTTTCACGTCCTCAAGGACATCAACCTCGAGGTCAAAAGGGGCGAGCGCGTCGTCGTCTGCGGGCCGTCGGGCTCGGGTAAATCGACGATGATCCGTTGCATCAACCGGCTCGAGGAGCACCAGCAGGGCCAGATCGTCGTTGCCGGCATCGAGCTGACCGCGGACGTCAACAACATCGAGGCGATCCGTCGCGAGGTTGGCATGGTGTTCCAGCAGTTCAACCTTTTCCCGCATCTGACGGTGCTCGAAAACCTGACCCTCGCCCCGATCTGGGTGCGCAAATCGCCGCGGAAGGAGGCCGAGGACACCGCACGGCTCTATCTCGAGCGAGTGCGCATCCCCGAGCAGGCCGACAAATATCCGGGCCAGCTCTCGGGCGGCCAGCAGCAACGGGTCGCGATCGCCCGCTCACTGTGCATGAAGCCCGAGATCATGCTGTTCGACGAGCCGACCTCGGCACTCGACCCTGAGATGATCAAGGAAGTGCTCGACGTCATGATCGAGCTGGCCCAAGAAGGTATGACGATGGTGTGCGTCACCCACGAGATGGGCTTTGCGCGCACCGTTGCCGACACGATGGTCTTCATGGACCGCGGCGAGATCGTCGAGCGCGGGCCGCCCGGGGAGTTCTTCACCAACCCCCAGAGTGACCGCACCAAGCTGTTCCTGAGCCAGATCCTCGCGCATTAGTCCAGGTCACGGGTGCGCCTTGGCGGAACAGTCCTCCACGCGCCAGCACCTCTCGGCCGACGCGCTGGCTTCGCGCGGGCCGGTGCTCGCAGCCGCGATGATGGCGATCGTCCTGACCGCGACCGAGGGTTCGATCGTCGCCACCGCCATGCCGACGATCGTCGCCAATCTCGGCGGCTTTGGCCTGTTCAGCTGGGCGTTCGCCGCCTTTCTGCTGACCCAGGCGGTGTCGATTCCGATCTATGGCCGGTTGGCCGATCTCTACGGCCGCAAGCCGGTCTTCTTCGCCGGCACCAGCCTTTTTCTGGCGGCTTCCTTGCTGTGCGGCCTTGCCTGGGGGATGGGGCCGCTGATCCTTTTCCGCGCTCTGCAGGGCGCTGGTGCGGGCGCGATCCAGCCGATCGCCACCACTATTGTCGGCGACATCTACTCGCCCGCCGAGCGGGCCCGGGTTCAAGGCTATCTCTCGGGTGTCTTTGGCGTCGCCGCGGTCTTCGGCCCGCCGCTCGGCGCCTTCCTCGTCCAGCATACGAGCTGGTCTTTCGTGTTCTGGATCAACCTGCCGATCGGCGCGGTGAGCTTCGCGATGCTCGGCCGGTTTTTGCACGAACGCCGGCAGACCCGGCGGCATCACATCGACTATGCGGGCTCGACGTTGCTGACCTTGGGCGCCGGCGCACTGATGCTGGTGCTGATCCAGGCCCAGGGGTTGAGCGAAGCCGCGATCATCGCCCTCGGGGTAGTCGGCGTGCTCGCCCTGATCGCACTCGCCGCGAACGAGAGACGCGCGGTTGAGCCGATGTTCCCGGCCACCCTCTGGCGAAACCGGGTGATCGCGCTCGGCAATCTCGGCGGCTTCACCAACGGGGCATTGATCATGGCGGTCGGCGGCTACCTGCCGACCTATGTCCAGGGGGCGATGGGGGGAAACGTTCTGTCGGCCGGACTGGTGCTGGGCGCAAGCTCGATGAGCTGGGCCTTCGCGAGCTTCGCGGCGGGCCGATTGATGGTCCGCACCTCCTATCGCCTCGTCGCGGTCATCGGCGGGCTGTCGCTGGTCGCCGGCAGCTTGCTGCTGGTGGCGCTCGAACCGGCCCGCGGGCTCGCCTGGGCCGCAACCGGCTCCTTCGTGATCGGGATCGGGATGGGGTTCTGCAATACTGCCTTCGTGGTGTCGATCCAGGCCAGTGTTGGCTGGACCGAGCGCGGCGCGGCGACTTCATCATACATGTTCATGCGCATCGTCGGCCAATCGGTCGGCG
>CAWCKT010000024.1:0-93349 GCA_963796155.1 uncultured Alphaproteobacteria bacterium
GGAAAGACCGCGAGGAGCAGGTCGCCGTGTTCGGGGAGGATCCTTACCCTATCGGGCTGCGGGCGATGGGGAAGAACGTCGAACGCGCGGTCCGTGGCTCCTTGGAACAGGGGCTCCTGACCAAGCCGCTGGCGCTCGAAGACATCTATTATCGCACGACGTTCAACACCTGACGGCTGGCTTAGGCTATCGCTTCTCGATGTTCCACAGCACCGGGATCGGCGAGTCGGGGATGCCGGAGAGGGAATTCAGAAAGGCGCGGCGGGCTATGTATTGTCCGGTCGGCAAATAGAGCCCGATCTCCAGCGCACGACGCTGGATCTTGTCGGCCAACTCGCGGCGTTGCGCCTCGTTCGGGGCGGCGAACCACGCGGTGCGCAGTGCCTCGATCGTCTCGTCGCTGGCCCAGCCGGGTAGGGTTCCGTTGCGGCCCGGAGCGCGCAGGTTGCGGTTAGTCGCCGGGTTCAGCTGGTCATAGGTGGCAAAGGCGGTGCCGAACACGCTCCAGCCACCCTGATCGACCGGCTCCTTGACGTTGATCCGCTTGATCGCGGTGCCCCATTCGGTGGTCGCCAGTTCGATATTGAGGCCGAGCTTCTTCAACAGCTGCTCGGTGACCAGCGCCTCGGCGTGCAATTGCGCGATGTCGGCTGGGTCGATGACGACCACGCGCTCGCCCCTGTAGCCGGCCTCGGCGACGAGCCGCTTGGCGCGGTCCCAGTCGCGCGGCCCCGACAGGACGCCGCCATCGTCCTCGTCGGTCTCCGCACCCTCGCACGAATAGACCGAAAAGCAGGTGCGCCAGTTGCCCGGATCGCCGGCCATCGCGGCCATGTAGTCGCGCTGATCGGCGACCGCGAGCACTGCCTGGCGCATCTTGACGTTGTCGAACGGCGGGTAGAGGTGATTGAAGCGCACCGTGCCGATAAAGCCGGGATAGCCGCGCACCGTGATGTCGGGGTATTTTGCCAGCGCTGCGGCGTAATCATTGGGCGCGTTTTCCAGGTAGTCCACCTCGCCGGTTTCGAGCGCCTGCACCGCGGTCACCGGCTCCGGGATATAAAGCCACTCGACGCGGCCGATTTTCGCGACCTTGCCGCCGGCGAGGTTGTCGGGCGGCTCGGCTCGCGGCACATAGTCGGGGTTCTTTACGTAGACGGCCTTGTGGCCGGGTTGCCACTCCTCTTTTACAAACTTGAAGGGCCCCGAGCCGTCGACCTCGGTGATCTGCGTATAGGGATCGGTCTGAGCCAGCCGCTCGGGCATGATGAACGGGGTCGGCGTCGTCATCGTGGCAAGGGCTTCGAGCACCGGGAAGCGGCTCTTCAACACGATGCGGAACTGTTTGTCGTCGACCGCCTCAATCGCTGACGCAGCGGCGAGCAATGGCTGGCCATAGGCGTCGTTGCGCTGGCCCCAGCGCTTCAATGACGCGACGACATCGGCGGCCCGGACCGCCTGGCCATCGTGGAATTTGAGGCCGTCGCGCAGGCGGAAGGTGTAGGTCAATTTATCGGCGCCGATCTGCCAGCCGTCGACCATCTGCGGCCGCGGCTGGAATTCATGGTCGAGCGCGAGTAGCGTGTCGTACACTAGATAGCCGAAATTACGGGTGATGTAGACGCCGCTGAAATACGGGTCGATGATCGACAGATCGGCATGCGGCACCAGCCGCAGGGTCTTGCCGGCATCGCTCTGCCCCGCAGCCGGCAGCGCAAAAAAAGCAGCGAAGCCGACGGCGATGAGCAGTCGCATTGGGGTTGCAGGCATGCCACCTCCCGGAGCCGAGTGCGCGCGAGCACCACGAATTTGCGAACCGGCGACTACCGCTCTTTAGCGTAACCCGCGGCTCGGTCCAACCCTGAGCCGGCAGCCCCAGGCCTCCAGATTGGCCGCGCCGTCGGGTTAGTGCTAGGTTCGCCCGAGCCACCCGGGAGAGCGAGAAATGAGCAAGGCGCTCGAAGGCATTCGCATCATCGACATGACGCACAACCAGGCCGGACCCGCCTGCGCGCAGATCCTGGGCTTTCTCGGCGCCGACGTGATCAAGCTCGAGGAGCCGAAGGGCGGCGATGTCGCCCGCCGCAACATGCGCGACCGGCCGGACAGCGACAGCCTCTTTTTCCTCTTATTCAACGCCAACAAGCGCAGCCTGACCCTCAATTTAAAGACCGGCCGCGGCAAGGAGCTGTTCAAAGAGCTGATCGCCAAGTCGGACGTGCTGCTGGAAAACTTCGGGCCGGGGGCGCTCGACCGGCTCGGCTTCGGCTACGAGGCGCTCGCCAAGATCAATCCGCGGCTGATCTATGCGACGATCAAGGGGTTTGGCACCTATGGCCCTTATCGCGACTTCAAGAGCTACGAGCCGATCGCCCAGGCGATGGGGGGTGCGATGAGCATCACCGGCTTTCCGGACAACCCGCCGACCTTTGTCGTGCCGGCGATCGGCGACAGCGGCACCGGCATGCACATGGCGATCGGCATCCTCGCTGCCTTGCAGCAGCGCCATGCGACGGGAAGCGGCCAGCATGTCGAGGTCTCGATGCAGGACGCGGTCGTCAACATCATCCGGGTCAGCCTGCGCGACCATCAGCGTTTCGGCGCGCCGATGCCGCGCCGCGGCAACCAGATGGGCCGCGGCATTCCGAGCACGACCTATCCTTGCGCGCCAGGCGGCCCCAACGACTACGCCTTCATCACCGCGCAGCAGCAGATGTGGCCGGCCTTCTGCGAGGCGATCGGCCGGCCGGAACTGGCCGAGGATCCGCGCTTTGCGAACGAGGAGGCGCGCTGGGAGCACCGCGCCGCCCTGAACGCGATCATCGAGGAATGGACCCGCGCCCGAACCAAGCACGAGGTGATGCGCATCCTCGGCGCCGCCGGCGTGCCGTGCGGCGCCTGTCAGGACACCGGCGAGGTCCTGGCCGACCCGCATCTGAAGGCGCGCGAGATGATCGTCGATGTCGACTATCCGACCCGCGGCACCTATCGGACCGTCGGCTGCCCGGTGAAGCTGTCGGATTCACCGGTGCAGGTGAGCCGCCCGCCGCTGCTCGGCGAGCACACCGAGCCATTGCTCGGCGAGCTGTGCGGTGTCGGACCAGGCGAGGTCGAGCGGCTGCGCGACGACGGCGTGGTCTAAGCGACCAACCGCGAGCCGAGTACCCCGAGGGGGCGCCGGCGAGGACTTTCGCCGCGTTCAGGCGCCCACGCCCCAGGCGATGGCGTTGCGCAGCAGCGCAATAAACGCGGCGGTTTCCCACGAGCCGCGAAAGGTCAGCGGCGTCGTGTCCGTGGGGTCGGCGGTCCGGGCCGCGCGGATGGCGGGGTTGTGGCAATGGCCGAGCGCAAAATAGGTGACGCCGCCGTCGCCGACCGCACGGGTATAGCCGAGCACGCGCGTCCTGCCGTCGGGTTGCAGCGAGGTGTCCCTGGCGTAGAGGGTGCCGATGGCCGGTGAGGTGGCGCTCGGGCCGTAGTCTGCGGTCAGCAGGACCCGGGTCGAACCCGGATCCTGCAGCTCGATGAAGTACGGCTCGTCCTCGACCTCGAACGAGGTGCCGAGCCCGCGGGTGAGCGGGTCATCGGCGGCGTTCACGTCGACGCGAATCTGGCAGATCGGGGGATGAGTCAAGAACCGGCTCCCGAGGAGGGCGTGGTGCTCGGTCTTGACGGTGCGGCGCTGGCGCGAGCCCTCCACCCGCTCGGCGCGGCCGCCGCTGGTTCCATGCAAGCCCAGCCAATGGCCGCCGACCTCCAGCCAGCGCTCGATGGCGCGGCATTGCGCGGCGTCGGGGTAGGGGCCGGCCACGTAGGTGATCAGCAACCGGCTGACCGGCAGCCATTTCTCGATATCCGCGAAGTCGTTGGCGACAGAGGCCGGAATGTCTCGTTCGGCGAGCAGCCCCAAGAGCCGCAGCCGGGCATAGTCGTGGTCGTGCCCGGCGTAGGAACCGGGCGGAAAACCACCGGCAATCAAATGCGCGCGGCCGGGCTTCGTCTCTGTCATCGGATCACCTCGCTCGCTGATCGGCGCCTGGAGGAGCGCTGCGCCCAGTCTCTCACTTTCCCCTGGTTTTCCGAAGGCGGCCCGGGTGATCAGGCGGCCTGGGCGAACCCAGTCTGCACCTCCTGCTCGTAGGCCAGCAGTTTTTGCACGCTCGGCCGCTGCTTCATCCGCTCGAAATGCCCCATGCAATTCTTGAATTGGGAAAGATCGAGGTTGAACTGGGTGCCGCGTCGAAAGCACCAGAAGAAGTGGGCATCGACGGCGGTGAAATGGTCGAAGAACCATTCGCGATCGGCGAGCTTGTCGTCCGCGATCTGGTAGTTCTCAAAGAGCTGCTGTTGTGCGAGCCGTCGGACGGATGCCTCGGCGCCAGGGAGGTCGCAGACACGTGGCGGCGAATTGATGCGCGATAGGAAGGGGTGGATGCCCGAGGCGCACCAGGCCAGGAGCGAGATCGCATGCAATTCCTGCATCGGGTCCGCGGGAAGCAGCCGCGCCGCGGGAAAATGCCTGGCGATCCAGATTTGGATGGCGACGTTCTCGGTGAGCGGCGCTCCGTCGATCATCAGCACCGGCACCTTGTGCTTGGGATTGAGCCGCAGATATTCGGGCGTCATGTGCTGCGACTTGCGGAAATTGAGGGGGTGGACCTCGAACGGCGCGCCTGCCTCGGTCAAGGTCACGTAGGGCACTAGCGAACACGCGTTGGGCGCGTAGTAGAGGACCAATTGCATTGCTGCTCTCCTAACCGACATTCCGCAGGTTCCCCGGTGCGGCGGCGCGATTTTCTCCTTTTCCCGGGCACCGAGGCAACCCGTTCGTTGGGTTGAACCGCTACACCTGCTGCGCGCCTCGGTCGGCCGACCGGCCGCAATCGCCAATTGAATCGATTATTTCGCACCCCGCCATCAGCAGCGGATCTGCAGCAAAACTCTCCTATAGGTTGTAGTATTGGCCCGGCTCGGCGCCATTCATCCCGGTTTTCGGCGCCCGAATGATCGGAGCCTTCGGCCTCGACCAGCTGCAAACGGCGCTCGAAGTCGCTGGTCTCGGTCGCCCGCACAAAGGTGTCGACCACCGCCGCGATCGTCGCCGCCTCGGCCGGCGTGATCACGCCCCCGGCGGCGATCGTCGTCATTCCCGCAGCCGCGCTAGGCCGGGAGTATGCGATGCAAGTTAGGCAATTTTATGATTATCTCTATCGCAACATAACGGTGGCTTTTCGCGCAATCGGTCGCGCCTGGTCTTCCTCTCCGCCCGGTCCGGCGGAGATCTCCGCCATGACGTCCAGATACCCCAAGACGTTCGTTTATTGGGGGTACTCCGAGGTTACGATCGCGCGGTGCATGATACCGCGCTAAGTTTAGGAGACATCGCTTACGAGGCGAACTGACCCGTGATCCGGCCGCATCCGGCGCGTCAGCCAACCGATGAAAAGGAACGAGCCGATGAGGGTGAGCGTTCCTGGCTCGTTGACCGAAGACGGCGGCGGAGGATCGAGATCGCCAAACAAAACCGTGGCAGTGCCAGCACTCGCCATGCCCGTAAGATCGATGGAGTTGTCTGTAGTTCCGGGCACGAAATCCGACGTCCAAGCTGAGTCGCCGCTTGAAGACGTGATGGCCCAATCCCCGATTATTGCTGGAGGAGACCCGCCTTCGACCTCTGTCCACGTAACAGTCCCGGTCGCCGTGTCGCCATCGGGCATAGTGACGGTCAAGCTCTGCGACGCGTCGGCGATTGGAAAGTCGGTCCCGACCTTGGGACCGAGGGTGAAGCTCGCGGAACCGAAGGTATAGGTCCCGATGTCGCCGGCGAGGGCTCCGCCGCCGAAAGCTTCATTGAATCCAGTGAACCCGGCCGATGTTACCAAGATAGGGCCACCCTCCCATACATAGGAATAGGCGGTTGCTCCGCTTGGGGTATTGTTGCCCAAGGCGATTTGATCGGCCATCGCCTGCCCGGCAACAGCGACAATGGCAAGAGCCGAAGCTGCCGCTGCCAACAGGTTCTTCCTCATAGAGGTATTCCGTTTTCGCTGGTTCCTGACAATGCACCCTTAACGGGAAAGTAACTATCTGTCAACGAATTTATAAAATATTAACTATTATTTTTATATATTGCTCGGGTAAACAGCGAGGCGGAACCGCCGAAACCGGCGGCTGGCGCGGGTTTGAGCAATGAGCAGGGGCGGTGTCGATTTGAACGAGGTGGGGTCTCCTGGTCGACGCGGGGATGTCCCGGTCGATGTTAAAAATGTGAGGTAGGCGTTGCCCGCCTTGAGCCAGTAGGCTCGGGGTGCTGAATCCGCGAAGGAGAGCAACGCCATGGAAAAGTCTACCACAACGGCTGGGTTTTCCCGGCGGCAATCGTCGAAGAGGCTTGGCAACAAGTCGGAGCGAGCTTCGAGCAATTCTGCCTGACGGCGGGAATCGCGGCGCTCGCTGGCATGATGGAGGGGGACGCGGCTCGAGGTGACCGCCTTCATCGCGGCGCCGATGCCTGCCCCAGGCTAGAACTGGGGTCGGCGGCGCTCTCGATCGGCGGCAAAGCGAACTTCACGATGCGATCGCGGCAAGGCGGCAGGATGCGTTCGAGGCAGAGCCGCAGTGCGGTCGGGTCGCCGACGAGCGCCAGCTCGACCGCCCTGCGGGTCAACACCGCGGCCTCCCCCGCGAGAAATGCCGCGGGGGAGCAGCGATCGTCGTCTTGTTGCGGCAGCCGACCCGGCGGCCGCCGGGATTTCCCGACTGGCCCTTCTCGAAGAGCCGCCCCCGCACCCGCCCCGGCCGTCTCGGTGTAAACCCATCAGTCATCGGCATCTCCTTGGTTTCAACTCGGCGCGCCCTGTGGGCGTCGCGATCGATAGGAGATGCTATTTAAGTCATTTTATATTTGCTTCAGTAGCAACATCCTGGGTATTTTTCGAAACCCCGGGTGAGACCCACCGTATGATGGAGTTGGAAGCCGCCCACCCGTAGCGGCCCGAGCGCGGCAAACATTACCCATTCCGAGGAGGCCACGCGAACCTACATCTTGTGGCCGAATGCGTCGAGTAAAGGCACATCCGGTCAAGTATTCGACGCCGCCCTGGCCTTGCCCCAAGATCAGGTCCAAACCGGGTCGCAGGCGCGAAATACTCGAAGGTGAAAACGATGACTTTCTAACTACTTCAAAATAGTTTTCAGAATGGGGCTTATGCGGCTTTGTGAAGGCCGCCAAGGGCCGCCCATGCCCCCCGGCCTGACGCCTCTTGCAAATCACTGCCCCGAACACGGCGGCCGGGCGGCGGCGCATCGCGCAGAATTCATTCTCGATCAGCGCTAAGCGAACGCGGCGGTGTATCGCGATCGCCGTCCGTGGCGGTTCGCTGGCGCTCAATTGGGACTAACGGCGAACTGGTCGGCTCGGAGAGAAAAAACAGGCGCCTCCAAAACGGTCTCGGCCGTTCGAGAGGAAGAATTTCTATTGGCTTCCATGGTTCTTCGAATATAGGAACGAACAGATTATGTTCTCTGCTAAAAGAAACAAGTTGGGTTCGTGGGGCAATGGTTGGCTCGTTCATTGCTGTTGCAATCTTTCTAGCCTCTACTATTGGGTCATCGCCGCTCCCTATTCGGTGACTGAGCGTCGCTATGCGCCAAAAGTGGTTATACATAGTTTGAGTGTTTGCGCGCTGCGCGCGTTGCAAAACCTCTATATCGCTTGACTGAAAGACCGACCGGACGCCGAAGTATATACCAACTAAAATCCCAAGTATGCCGAGCAGAGTCCCGAACATCTCCATCCTCGGCTTCCTCCCTCTCATTAGGTGCCCGCCTCTTGGCGCGACCAACAGCCATTCTGGCCTGGCAGCTCGCCGTTGCATAATTTAAAAAACTTGTGCGACAGACGCGCGGCCCTGATAGGCCAAGGGCTTACATGTTGCACAAGTTACCTGCACAAAGAACCCGTACAACAGCCCTGCTCTGCGTTTCAGCTTCTCTCATTGCAGTCTAGAGACAAAGGACGGATTGAATCCGCAAAGGCAGCGGCGTAACGCAAGCCGTGGTCTCGTGATTTCCGTACATCGAACCGACGCTGGGTCGCATAGTGTAACAAGGCCGTCGTCAGGTTCGCCGAAGCCGCCAAAACGATCGTGATATCCCTCACGTAGGGCCAATCGAAACCCGGCTGCACTGTTAAGTCTATGTGGGCGATCCCCTTACGCCGTAGGCCTCTGATCCTCTCAAGAGAGCGCTCGAAGGGGTTCCGGCCCAGCCGCCGCTGAAGCCTGACCAGGCGCCTTCGGCTCTGCTCGGTGACGACCCGGCGTGCCCGGTGCCAATCCTCGAATACTGGGACATGGTTGGGATCGCAAAACCGGTTGACTATGGGCTTAAGGTCGATTCCCCGGTAGTCGGGATCGAACACGGAGCAAAGAGCGACGATCAAGGAGTCCACGACGGACGTGATCACGATTTGAACGCCCGGCATCACCGGCGTGCCATTAACCCGGCTGATGAAAGCAGCGCTGTTGAGCGCGCGAAGCAGATCGTGCTCGTAACTTGCTTCGACGATCACAACGCACGCAGCGTGCAGGCCCGGCAGAAGGTCGACCAAGTCCTGAGGAAGGCCCGGAGGGCAATCATCGCGCGTGAACTCGGGCCACTGAGGCATGCTGATAAGGGACATCGGGATATGGCCATCGCGGTTGTCACGCTATGAAGTTCTTCCAGGCGCAGACCGAGGGCGACAAAAATCCGATGGTGATCAACCCGTTCCCTCTCTACGTGATAATCCGGTCTATCGGGCGCTGTGCGTGTGCGCGCGAAAAATTATGCCCGGAAATCCATCATCCGTATCGCCAATGTCTCCAGAAGACTTTCCTCCGTGCCAAACAACGACAATGCGTTGAGGTTGTACTCCTCTAAATGTCGCAGCACTGTAATCCGCTCTGCTGACGGAATTACAAATTTCCAGAGAAGGTCTTGGTGCGCATCGTTTTGTAGAAACACATCTTCATGGGAGGCGAATTTCCACCCCGTATCGCCGGCCGGCGGCAGTTCAAATCGCGCACAGATGGTGTAGGTCGATTGTTGCAAGAAGTGCCGTCTGTGGCTTCTGACAAGAGGACCGAAACTATAAATGGCCGGGCCGCTAGCACCGCGTACTTTCACATTCTCGGGCTGTTCTGCAAACACATATATGGATACCTTCTGTGTGCTTGCCTTTGCGAAGGCAAAATAGGCTGCAACATATGGCGACCGTGACCAATCGAGCAGCGGCGTTGGAAAACCATGATGCCGCAAATATATCATGTACCTATAGCACGGCAGATTGCCGGTCGCCATGAGGCGGCTGAAAGGATCGTATTCCTGAACAATTGGCAAGAGTTCCAAAAAATCTGGAACGTCAAAGGATAAATCAGTGAAGGTCTCGATTTGTGGTTTAATTTCGCGGATGATGGAATAGTAGTCTTGCACCCTCTCCATTCGCCGCCGCGACCGCTCCAGTGTTGTGCTAAGTGACCACGACGTGTCGGCCTGGCCGCGAAACAACAACCCGACCGGCCCGGCCTTGACGGTGCGTTTTATTTCCTGAAGCCGAGCTTCAAAATCCTCCCAATTTTCTACTGCAACTGTCCGCATCGCGCGCCACCCATTTTTCCGCCGACACATCGAGATGTACCGCGTGTCGATTGCGGTATCCTTACCCCTCCACCTAGCAGGTCGCGCTTGCGCACCCGCCCCGGCGTCAGGGAGCGGCGTCAGCCTCGACGGACGTATGGGCGAACGGCATCGAGCAGCGCTGCGGACGGAGCGAGGCGCGGGCCCTCACCTTCGTCGACGGGCGGGACGATCGTGACGCCCCAGCTCGGCAATCGCTCGAGCGACGCTTGCGCCTCCGGGTGGTCGAGGAGCGGCGCGTTCAAGGATGGGCCCACGATCACCGGCGTGCCGCGCCCTATCGCCTCCGCGACCACAGAGAGCGCGAGATTGTCGGCGATGCCGTGGGCGAGCTTGTTGAGCGAGTTGAAGCTGCAGGGCGCGAACAGCACCATCCCGCGCGGCGGCCGTGGCCGGATGGCGAGATCGAAATACGATTGGACGACCTGCACCCGCTCGACGTCCGCAAGCTCGCGCGGCGCGATCACGCGCGAAGCGTTCGGCGTCGGAATCGCGATGACGGTCGAAAAACCGAGCCCGACCAGCCCACGCAGCAGCTCGGGACAGCGTGCAGCGGTCGTCGTGCCGCTGAGGACCAGGTAGGCTAGTTCAAAACTTTCGATCATGCCCGCTATGACACGATTGCCGGCGTCAGTCCGCCGCCTGCCGCGCGACCGGGCGCAGATCGCGCCGCCGGCGCTCGCTGGCAGCGGCATCAATATGTCCGTCCGCGGTGACGACGCAGCCGTAATCCTCGGCAGCACCCGCGGCGGTGATGTAGCCGTTGATCAGATCGCGCTCGACCAGCTCGAGCGGCCTCTCGAGCGGATCGCCAAAGCCCGCGCCTCCGGCCAATTGCAGCTCGATGATCTGGTCGGTTCTGGTCAAAGTCTCCAGCTCGCCGACCCCATAATCCTTGATCTTGCAGTGATTGCCGTCGAGCAGCCAGCCATGCGTGTCGCCGCCGGGCTGGCCGCCGAACAGCCCCGGGGTGTTGACCGCCACACCTTCGGGATAAACGCTGGCCAAAGTCGGGCCGTCGTCGTCGCAGAGTTTGCGCAACCGCACCACCTGCCCGAGACCCCCGCGCCGGCAGCCGGCGCCGCCGGTATCGGCGACGTAGGCCTTGTCGAGCACCAGCAGCGGCGTGCGGGTCTCGAATAATTCGATCGACGTGTTGGCGGCACTCGTCGGCCAGAGCAGCGACGACTTGCCGTCGCGCTGCGCCGAGGCGCCCTGGCCGCCACCTTGGAACAGGTGATCGCTGTAGGACCGGCCATTCCTGCCGGTGCCGTAGCAGGTGATCGCCACCGGCAGTCCGGTGAAGGCCTGAACCTGTGCCGGGATGGCCCGCGCCAGAGCCATGAAGATGTTGGGTGCGAGATACCACCCGGTGCGCGTGCGCAGATTGACGGCAGCCGGCTTGAGGGCGTTCAAGACGCTGCCCTCCGGCGCGCTGACACTGAACGGCCGATAGCAGCCGGCATTGCCGCGCACATTCGGCGTCAGCAGACATTTCAGCGGATAGGTCGCGTGCGCGGCGGTGTAGTTGAACGTGCAGTTCAATCCCCCCTGAGGAAGCTGCGGCGGTGCGCCGGCAAAATCGAGGTGGATCTCGTCGCCGGCAACCGTCAGCTCGAGCGGATAGCGCTGCAAGGTGCCAAGCGGATTGTTCCAGACCTCGCTCTGGTAGACCCCGTCCGGGATTGCACGGATCGCCTCGCGCATCGCGGTCTCGGCCTTCGACTGCACGATCTGAGCCAGTGCGGCGAGGTCGCCCAGACCATATTCGGCCATGAATTCGACTAGCCGGCGCGCGCCGATTTCATTGGCGGCGACCAGCGCATGCAGATCGCCGAGCACCTGGGTCGGATTGCGCACATTCTCGGCGAACAGCGCCAGCAGGTCCTCGTTCGGCCGGCCGCCGCGATAGAGCATCATCGGCGGGATCTGCAAGCCCTCCTCGAAGATCTCGCGGGCCCGCAAGCTGTCCTTGGTGCCGCCGATATCGCTGACGTGGCCGACCGTGCCCATCAGCCCGACGAGCTCTCCCTCGACAAAGACCGGGGTGACGACCGCGATGTCAAAGAGGTGGCCGGCGCAAAGCCACGGGTCGTTGGTGATCAGCACGTCACCCGGCTGCAAGCTTTCCGGCGGGTATTTGGCGATCATCGCCTTGACCGCGCGCGGTAGGGTCAGGTTGAAGACCGGCATGCCGCGCGGGCTGTGCGCCAGCGGATTGCCGCTCTTGTCGAGGATCTCGATGGCGAAATCCTGCGCTTCGCTGATGATCAGCGAGAAGGCGGTCCGGCAGACGGTCTGCCAGCATTCCTCGACAATCGTGATCAGCCGGCTCCACATGATCTCGAGGCCGATCTGATCTGATTCCAGCCGGGCGACGGCCTCGGCGAGCGGCGTCGTCGGGGTGACGAGCGCGATCGGCTTTTGTCCTTCGCTGATCGTAATGCGCAGATTGAGCTCGTCATCGACGACCAGCCGGTCGCCCGGTGGGATCACCGTGGTGGCTTCGCGCTCCTCGACGATCGCCGGTCCGTCGATGCGCTCTCCCGGCCGCAGCGCGTAGCGGTCATAGACCGGCGTATCGCGAAAGCCGCCCGCGAAATAAGCCGCGCGGCGACCCTTGAACGCAGGCGCCTTGTTGCTGCCGGCCCTTTCGCGGCCGACCGACAAGTGCCGTTGCGGGCCCGAGACGAGGACCCGCCAGCTCAACGCCTCGATCACCGCGCCGGTATAGAGGTGGGTGTAACGCCGGGTATAGGCTTCGGCAAAGCGCCGCCTGATGTCGTCGAGATCGGCAAGGCCGAGCGCGCCGTCGGGGAGATCCACCGTGATCTCGTGCATCTGGCCCAAGAGGCGCATCTCGGCCTGACGCGTCACGGTGATGCCGTCGGTGATGCCAGCTTCCGCCAGCAGGCGGCGACCGTGCGCCTCGATCTCGGCGAGCAGCCGGTTGATCGGTGCGAAATCCATCCCGGCGTCGATCAAGGACGGCGCCGAGCGGGCGAATTCGAAGCTGACGGGTGCGGCCAGAAAACCGAGCGCCGACGCCGCCCCCGAAGCCGGTGGAACGATGACCTCCGCCACCCCGAGGACGCGCGCGACCCGAGCGGCGTGCGCCGGTCCGGCGCCGCCGAACCCGACCATGGCATAGCGGCGCGGGTCGCGGCCCTTTTCGACCAGATGCACCCGTGCCGCCGCAGCCATGCTCTCGCAGACGATCGAATAGATGCCCCAGGCCGCTTCGACCGTCGACAGACCGAGCGGCATTGCGACGCGGTCGAGGGCCCGCGCCGCGGCGTCGGGGTCGAGCGCCATGCGGCCGCCGAGGAAAAAGCCGGGGTCGAGATAACCGAGCACGAGGTTGGCATCGGTGACGGTCGGCTCGTTGCCGCCTTTGCCGTAGCAGGCGGGACCGGGATCGGCACCGGCGCTGTGCGGGCCGACCTTCAGCAACCCGACCTCGTCGATCATCGCGATCGACCCGCCGCCGGCGCCGATCTCGATCATGTCGATGACCGGCGCCTTGATCGGCAGGCCGCTGCCGCGCTTGAAGCGATGCACGCGGGCTGCTTCCATCATCGGCGCCACATCGATGCGGCCGTCCTGAACGAGGCACGCTTTCGCCGTGGTGCCGCCCATGTCGAAGGAGATCACATGGTCCTTGCCGGCGGATCTGCCGAACAGAGCGGTCGCGAGCCCGCCTCCCGCCGGGCCCGACTCGAGCAGGCGGATCGGGAAACGCCGCGCCATCTCCGGCGAGGCCAAGCCGCCCGCCGACTGCATCAGATAGAACCGGCCGGCAAAACCCCGCCGGCGCAGCTCTGCCTCGATCTGCGCGATGTAGCGGTCCATCAGCGGCTGCACAAAGGCATTGGCGAGGGTCGTGGTGGTGCGCTCGTACTCGCGCAATTCCGGAACCACCTCCGCCGACAACGAGACCGCGATCTCGGGGAACTCGCGGGCGGCAAGCTCGGCAACCGCCCGCTCATGCGCCGGGTTGCGATAGGAGTGGAGGAACGAGACGGCGACCGCCTCGACACCTGCCCGCGCCAACGCCTCGATCTCGATGCGCACCTTGTCGAGATCGAGCGGGCGCAGCACCCCGCCGTCACACGTTATGCGCTCGTCGATCTCGCGCCGCAGCGCGCGCGGCGCCAGGGGCTCGGGGAATTCGAGAAACAGGTCGTATATGTCGTAACGCTGCTCGATCCCCATCTCGACGATGTCGCGGAAGCCCTTGGTGGTCAGCAGTCCGACCTTGGCGCCGCGGCGCTCGATGATCGCATTGGTGACGAGTGTGGTGCCGTGCACGAGATCGCCGATTTCGGCGAGGTTGAGCCCGGCGTCCGCTGTCAATTCCATCAGCCCGGTCAGCGCGCCCAGGGAAGGGTCGCGCGGGGTGGTCAGGCATTTGTGCAGCCGCAACGCTCCAGTCGTGTCGTCGACCAGGATCAGGTCAGTGAAGGTGCCGCCGATGTCGAGGCCGATCCGATACCGGGATCGACCCGAAGGATCTCGGGCGAGTTGTGCGTCGGGCATGGCTTACCAAATCAGCGCATCATACCGGCGAATTGTGGCACGGCGCCCGAGGTGAGTCATCATCCTGGTGCTCGCCGCCGTTGACGCCGCACTCGCCTTCCGGGTAGGCATCTTCTCGATCGACGGGAGTAGTATGAGGAGTTTGTCTGATGGCCGTTGCGGCGATGAACCACTTTACCGTCTTGAGCGACGACCTCGAGGCGACGCGCCGGTTCTACTGTGATCTGTTCGGCTTCAGGGTGGGTTGGCGGCCGCCCTTCCAGTTCCCGGGCTGGTGGCTTTATGCCGCCGAGGGCGACACGCCGATTTTGCACGTGATCCATCGCGATCCGCTGCCGAAGGAGCGCGCCGGCGTGCTCGACCACATGGCGTTCAGCGCCAGAGATCTCCCCGGGACGGTCGCGACCTTGAAGCGCGAGGGCATCGAGTACGAGCTTCGCCGCCTCCCCGGAGGCGGGATCTGGCAGCTGTTCTTCAACGACCCGCACGGCGCCAAGGTCGAGTTCGACTTCGACAAGGACGAGCCGGCACCCGAAGACCGCATCGGGGCCTGATTTGGGTATCGCCCCACCCGATGGAGGGTGGGGCAGCTCTCCCCTAGCCTGCGGCGCCGAGCGCTGCCAGGCGGCGCTGCGCATCGAGCACGGTGGTCGCACCCTGCTCGGTTGCCGGCTTTAGATGAAAGTCGAAATCGGCGGTCAGGTAGGGCGGCTCGATGCCGAGCCGGGTTGCCTCCCCGCCAGGGCTCTCGTGCCGCTCGAAGTCGCAGATCAGTGAATCCTTGACCGCAAAGACCGCATCGCTGCCGAGGTATTCGTCGGTCCGATCGAAAATATGCGTCGTCACCGGCTCGTAGCCCTCGGCCGAGACGACAAAATGGATGTGCGCCGGGCGCCACGGATGGCGGCCGGTGGCGCGCAGCATCCGGCCGACCGGGCCGTCGGAGGGGATCGGGTAGTTGACCGGCCGCACAGTGCGCACGAGGTACCGGCCCTCCGCATCGGTGCGGAACTTGCCGCGCATGTGCAGCCCGCTCAGGCTCGCGTCCTGCGAATCGTAAAGACCGCTCGACTGGGCCTGCCAAACATCGAGCAGTGCGCCTTCGATCGGTTTGCCGTCGAGATCGAGCACCCGGCCGCCGACCAGGGTCGGTGTCCCGGTCTTGTCGAGATGGGCGATGTTGCCGCCAGCTGGCAGCTCGGGCGCGCCGAGCCGATGAAACGGGCCGAACACCGTCGACTCGGTCGCACCATCCGGTTTGCGGTGGCTGATCAGGTCGACCACCATCGAGACCCCGAGCGTGTCCGAGAACAGGATGAATTCCTGCCGCTTGTCGCTGCACATCCGGCCGGCCTCGGTCAGGATCTCGATCGCCTGAAACCACTCGGCCTCGGTGAGCTCGACTTCCTTGACAAAGGCGTGCAGATGCTTGACGAGACCCAGCATGATCTGCCGCAGCCGCGGGTCGGGCGTCGCGGCAAATCGCTGCAGCACTTCGGCCGTAATGTCGTCTTCCGTCTTGTTGCGCTGCATTGGCATCGTCGCCTCCTTTGTCGCACGCGAAATCGGGGAAGCAAGTATAACCGAAAAGAGCCGGGCACCGAGTGGATCATACGGTAGGCTTTGACGGCACCGTGCTACGCTCTCGAACCTGGTCAGCAACGTGCCTGCGGTGCTGGTGTTGAAACCGTTCGTCATCAGGCTCCCGGACCCGCAGAGCGCCTGGCTTGTGGTCGCGATGGCCTCGACCCTCGCAGGCAATCTGACGATCCTTGGCTCCGTCGCCAATTTGATCGTCGTCGAGCGCGCCCGCAGTCACGGGGTGACGATCGGTTTCTGGGAATATTTCCGGATCGGCGCCCCGCTGACACTGCTGACAATATCAATCGGCGTGCTGTGGCTTTGAGAGGGAGCCGGTGATTGCAGGACGGGCGCGCGGACACCGCCGAGCCGCCGATGATCTTCAGCCAGTCAGAGGCCCCTCTCCCTCCTCACCTCAGCGTGGAGAGAGAGGGGTGGTTAAAATCAGACAGCGTCGGCGACTTTCTGGCCGTTCGGGCTGCCGAGCCCGGTGCAGGCGTCCCATCCGGGAGCGGCCGCGAAGCTGCCGTTGTTGCCGTGGGTGATATCCCGCAGGGCACCCGGATGGCTGTAGAGAGCCGGGTTGATGAAGCCGACCGGACTGGCCTTCGCCGCGTTTATCCGCGCAATCAAGCCGGCCCAGAGCGGAGCGACGGCGCTCGTTCCGCCGATTATCGTGTCGCTGCCGTCGACCCGGACGTCGTACCCGGTTTGCGGATCGGCATCGCCGCAGACATCCGGCACACCCCTCATTTGAAGCGGCGCAGTTCCACCGCTGGTCTCGGTGACGGTGAGGCCTTCCTGATAGGAAGGCAGCGCGAAGAAGCTGCTGACGCCGCCGCCGCCCGCTCCGGCATTGGGGCCGTCGTTCCACACCGTCTCGCTGGTGATCGATCCGCCGGAGGCTTGCAGGTTGGTTCCGCCGCATCCCAAAGAATGCGGGCTTGAAGCCGGGAAATCGACGTGATCGGCGCCATCATTCACGCCGTCGCTCGATCCGTTGTCCCCCGATGCCACGCACACTGTGACCCCCATCGCGGCGGCGGCCTGGATCGCCTCGTCGAGGGCCGTCATCGCCTGGGCGGTCCAATTGGATTCCGGTCCGCCCCAGCTGATCGAGATCACCGACGGCTTGTTCTTGGCATCATGCACCGCCGTGCTGACCGCGTCGCGGAAACCTGCGTCCGTATTGGGAGCGAAATAGACGACGATCTTCGCCCCCGGCGCAATCGCCCCCGCCACCTCGATATCCAGCATGACCTCGCCGTCGGGGCCATTGGGATCTCCGGTGGGATTGTTGCGGCCATGGTCGACCGAGACTGCAGAAACGTTGGGCGACGCAATGTTGAGCTGGGAGAAGTATTTCTGCAGGTCGGCGGTGCGGTAGCCGCCGCCGAGCTCGACGATGCCGATGCACTCACCATGCCCGGTTCCACTGGGAAAACCGTAGAGTGAGGCGAGCTCGGTGGGCGTGAACGAGGCGGAGTCGGCCGCCGCGGCGCGCCATTGCACATTGCCCTGCGGCGGGCGCACGCGAAACCGGGGATGCGCCTGCGGACGGTTGTCGAGACCAAGCACCGCCGTGACGACGCCATGCAGCTCGTCGGGCAAATGCACCGGTCCCGTCCTCCCGCGATAGGTGCCGCCGGGGTGCTCGAAGGTTTGCAGGTCCACCTCGAATGCGTCGTTGAACTGGGCAACCGTGCCGGAGAGGACGACGGTCCGGCGCGCCGCGTCCTCCTCGACGACAGCGAGACCATGAGCGTTGGCGAACTGCCTGACCACGGCGATGTCGGCGGGATCGGCGCCAAATTGCTGCGCGAACTCCTCGCGGCTCAAGTGACGACCCGGGTGTTCACCCTTGGCCAGCTTGGCCACTCTGTCCTTCAGGGCATCGCTCCCGCGAAACCGCAGCAGCACGCTGACTTCGAGCCGCTCCGAGGGATCCGCCTTGCCGACGGAACGCGCTCCCCGCATTGGCTGTCTCTCGCTGCCGGTGAGTGGATGTCTCGGCACGGCTGAATACTCCCTCCCGTTGCAAAACCCGAGTTAACCATAATACGACGACGATTTCATGGCGAGCCGCGGCCCCCGCTGGCGGGTGGGCCGAGCGGGGGCACCGGTCCGTAACAGAACCTCGTCGTGCCTTATGTCTGGCGCAGCACAGCTCTGCCTTCCGAGGCAGAGCGTCCGGGTGGCGCCACCATCCGCCTGCGGTGAGCGCGCGGTCGCCGGTCACCGATCAGGGCGAGGACCACGGTCAGCACCATGAATACGACACTCATGCCAAACACCCAATGCGGTGCGCCGCGGTCCATGATCCAGCCGAACAGCATTGGTCCGATCATGCCGCCGGTGCTGAGACCGATCGAGACGATCCCGAACGCCCGCCCGACCGCACCCGCGGGCGCCGCCGCTCGCACCAGCATGTCGCGAGAGGGCATGATCATACCGGAAAGAAAACCGGCGATGCCCATCGCCGCGACCAGCAGCA
This sequence comes from uncultured Alphaproteobacteria bacterium, assembly GCA_963796155.1. Lineage (GTDB taxonomy): Bacteria > Pseudomonadota > Alphaproteobacteria > ATCC43930 > CGMCC-115725 > AP-15. The sequence goes on from CAWCKT010000024.1 coordinate 18,293, forward strand.
GCGGTCCGAAGCCGATCGTCCCGACCAACAGGATGATGACCGCGTTGACCGCGAAACCGGCGGCGGCGAACTGGGCGTGGCGGCGCGTCCTGTCCGCGACGAAGCCGCCGCCCAGCACGCCAAAGGCGCTCGCCGTCAGGTAAGCGCTCAGCGCCAGATTCGCCGCCGAGAACGGCAGGCCGTAGGCAGTCATCAGTGCAACGACCGAAAAGTTGGTGATCCCGCTGCTCGACAGGCTGAGGAGGACGAAAAAGACGGTCAGGCCGAGAATCGCCGGGGTGAATACCGAGGATCTTTGCTCGCCTTCCGCCGCAGACCGATGGGCGATCGAGCGGGTCGCGTTCGGTCTGCTTTCGAGGGTCCGCGCCCAGGCGAGCGGCAGGGCCACCAGCGGCCCGACGAGGCCGGCGATGATGAGCGCGGTGCGAATTCCGGTCGTCGTGGCGAGAACCAGCATCACCGCCGGCGCGATCGCCCCGCCGAGCATGCCGGCGAAGGTGTGGACCGAAAAGGCGCGGCCGATGTGTGAGGGCGCGATCCTCGCCGAGAGGATCGCGTAATCGGCTGGGTGGTAGATAGCGTTGGCGATGCCGAGCAGGCCCGTCGCCGCCAGCAGCCATGCGTAGGAATCGGCGAGGCCGATCGAGGCGATCGCTAACCCGCCGAGGCAGAGCGCCGTGATCAACAGCCGCCGCGGCCCGAGATGATCGGCGAGATAGCCCATCGGCAATTGTGTTGTCACCGAAACGACCGACCCGATGGTCAGGGCGAGGCCGAGCTCGACAAACCCGACGCCCCACCGTTGCTTCAGAAACAGAAACAGGGGCGGGAGCACCATCATGTGGAAGTGGCTGACGAAATGCGCGGTCGAGACCAGCCCGACTGCCTGCACTTCGCCGGCCCTGTCGACCCGCGCGGCAATGGCCGCTTCCGTCGTCATTCAGCTGCCCTTCTCCAATCCCGACACCGGATCAGCATAACCGAGACCCCGTTCGATCAACAATCAAGGCTCAATCGTTACCCACCGAGCCGGCGCTCCGGGCTGCCGCCGGTCGCAATGTGCAGTTGAATAGGTCGATCGGCAGTGGGCAAATCTGCAGAGGATCTGCAGCAGAACCTCTCCTTGAGGTTGAAATGCTCATCGAGATCATTTTCGAACGGCCCCGGCGCCCGACCTACGATCCGCAGATCGATTCCGACCGACCCTTCCCCAAAAGGGCCCGCTGTTTCCGCTGTTTTTACAGGAAATTATCAGCGACGGACCGCTCCTCGCCGCAGAAATCCTCGACCGCCGGCGGCCTGCGAAAAAAAAACAGCGGGATGTCAGCCGATGCCGGGCGGTCCGTCTGTCCGTTAACAAAAACAAAGCTGCGATCCTGGCGTACATGGCTGCGCTCGTCCGAATCAGGATGTTGCGATAATAGTATTATATGGCAAAATAGTCAATGAGTAAATGCTATTTACCCACTATCCGCTCTGGCTGCCGGCTGCTCAGGCGCCGTCATGCGGATGCGGCGAGCTCGGATTTCAGCCGGTCGTATTCGGCGCGCACTGCGTCGACGCCATAGGCGCGCTCGAGCCTGCGGACCGTGAAATGGCCCCGCGCCAAGTCCTGAAAATGCTCGACGAAAGCGAGGTTGACGGCGGCGCCGCCCAGTGCCCCGACGACCGCTACGGCCTGCGCCATCACCTTCTCGGTCACGACCATGCCAAACCGCGAGGCGATCTGGGCGAGGAAGCGCACGACAACCGGTGCACCCTCGCGCACCGCACCCTTGTCGAGCGCGAAATCGGCGACCTCGACGGCCCCTCTGGCGAGCAGAGCGCGGACGGCGAAATAGTCGCTTTCCGGCCCTTCGCGGTTGGGCGCCGAGGCGCCCAACGCCAACACCTCGAGGCAGGCGAGCCCGATCCGCGGATCGGCGAGGTCTTCGCCTTCCTTTTGAGCGATCGCAGCGATGGCGCGCAGCATGATCGTGGTCGAAACCGGCAGCTCGACCGCGAGCGCGGCAACGCCGAACGCGCCGCCGATTGCCCCGGAGGCGCAGGCCAGCGCCGAGTGAAGCGCTCGTCCACTGGCGAGCCTTCCTCCGGCAAGCCGGCTGTCGCGCAGGCTGAAGAGGGCGATGTCGAGCGCGCCTTCTAGGGCCCGCCCGGTCGCCTTGGCAACCGCGGTGGATGCAGGAGCCGGCAGCGCTCGCCATACCAGACCGACCGGCTTGCCGGCGAGTGCCGCAACGCGGCCGGCAAAACTCGGTCGTTCGAGCCGGCGCACCGCGGCGGTCAGAGCTTCGCGATCTGAATCGGAAAAAGACATCGCCCACAATTCTCGCCATCGAGGCCGAGGGTCACCGCCGGTCCTTTTCGGTGCTCGCTTCCCCTCCCGCTTCCCGGATCGCGTCGATTGAGCGCGCCACCATCCGGTTGCTGATCTCGGCGAGCTTGGTGCTCTGGTCGAGGAAGGCCTGCAGATGTCCGCGCATCAGCTCGGCCTGGACGCCGAGCATGTCGTTGAAAGTTTGGCATTTCAGCAGCGCCTCGGTCGCCTCCGTCGTGCGCTCCATGACTTGCTGAGCGTAGTCCGCCCAGGCTTGGGCTATGTCCTGCAGCCCTGCGGCTACCGTGGAACCTGCATCCGTCGCTGCCTTGACGCCGGCCTCCGCGGTTTTTCCATTCTTCGTGCCGCCTCGGCCCTCTCGCGTTGACTTCACCATGGACATTCCTCCCTTCTCGAACCCTTTGCCCTAGAGATGGGAACTCGCAAGGGGTCGCGCTTGCCTCCCCCGCCGACATCGCGCTACTCGTTCCGCCGGCAAACCGAGGCGGAGGAAACCAGATGATCGCGGGCGAGTTCGATGTCGTCGTCGTCGGGGCCGGCAATGCCGGCATGTGCGCGGCACTGGCGGCCCGCGGGCAGGGGGCCCGCGTCCTCGTCCTCGAAGCCGCACCCTTCGACGAGCGCGGCGGCAACAGCCGCTATACCGCGGGCGCGCTGCGCTTTGTCTATAACGGCGTCGACGACCTCTTGAAGCTCTGCGAACTCAGCGAGACCGAGCTCGCGACCAGCGATTTCGGCACCTACACCTCCGACAAATACTACGACGACCTCGGGCGGCTCACAGACTATCGCAGCAACCCCGACATGGCTGAGCTGCTGGTCACCAAGAGCCAGGAGACGCTGCTCTGGATGCGCAGCCAGGGCATCCGCTTTGCCCCGATGTATTCGCGCCAGGCCTTCAAGCACGAGGGCAAGTTCGTCTTCTGGGGCGGGTTGGCTCTCGAAGCCTGGGGCGGCGGGCCGGGGCTGGTCGAAGGCCTCTTCAAGGCCGCCGAGGAGCGGCAGATCCAAATCGCCTACGAAGCGCGCGGCGAGACGCTGATCGCCGACGACGATGGCGTGCATGGCGTCGTCGCCAAGGTCGAAGGGAGAACAACACAAATCCCGGCGAAGGCTGTGATCCTCGCCTGCGGTGGGTTCGAGGCCAATGCCGAGATGCGCACCCGCTATCTCGGCCCCGGCTGGGATCTCGCCAAGGTGCGCGGCACCCGGTTCAACACTGGCGCCGGCATCAAAATGGCCCTCGACATCGGTGCGATGCCCTACGGCAACTGGTCGGGCTGCCATGCCGTCGGCTGGGACTACAACGCCCCCGAATTCGGCGACCTCGCGGTCGGCGACAACTTCCAGAAGCACAGCTATCCGTTCGCCATTATGGTCAACGCCGACGGTGTGCGCTTTTGCGACGAGGGTGCCGATTTCCGCAACTACACCTATGCCAAATACGGCCGGCTGATCCTCGAGCAGCCGCATCAATTCGCCTGGCAGATCTTCGACCAGCAGACCGTGCATCTGCAGCGCGACGAGTACCGCATCCGCCAGGTCACCAAGGTCACCGCCGACACGGTCGAGGGGCTGGCGGACAAGATGGCCGAATATGCCCCGGTCGATAAGCCGCAGTTTCTCGAAACCGTCCGCGCGTTCAACGCCGCGGTGCAGAAGGAGGTGCCGTACAATCCGACGGTCAAGGACGGCCGCGGTACCATTGGCATCACGCCGCCCAAGACCAACTGGGCGATGACGATCGAAAAGCCGCCCTTCGAGGCCTACTGCACGACCTGCGGCGTCACCTTCACCTTTGGCGGCTTGCGCATCGACACCGACGGTCGCGTGCTCGACACCGCGCAACGACCGATTCCCGGCCTCTATGCCGCGGGAGAGCTCGTCGGCGGGCTGTTCTATTTCAATTATCCGGGGGGCACCGGGCTGGTCTCGGGCTCGGTGTTCGGCAAGATCGCGGGCACGTCAGCCGGTAAGCAAGCCAACCCGAGCTGATTTTATTTCACCAGTGAGGCGGTGAGGCGAAGCGACCAAGAACGCTTTAACGCAGAGGACGCAAAGCTTGGCGCAAAGGTCGCAGCAGAGATCGGCGGGCGGCTCGGCGATCGAGGCTTCCATCATGGTGCGAACGGGCAAGGTAGCGGCTTCTCGCGGGTCGGGTCCCGGTCTCCAAGTCACGCGTCTCGCGGCATCGCTGCTCCTCGCTGCACTAACACCTGCGACGGCGGTGGCGCAGCGGACGCCGCAACCGATTTTCACCGAACTCTTCGCCTACGACCCGGCCGAGCCGTCGCAGTTGCTCGGGAAGTGGCGGATCTCCAGTCAGCTCGACAGCAAGCTGCAGCCACTGCGCGTCGGCGTCGTCAAGGACCCGATCGGCAAGACGGTAGGCCGCGTCACGGTGCAGGAGGGCGACGGGCTCGACGGCGCGAGCCAGGCGATGCTGCAGGCCAGGCGCTATGTCTGCGACAGCGAGGGCTCGCGCGCCGCAGCGCTGGAGGCCGAGCCTGGCGGCGTGGTGCCCAGCGAGCGGGCGGAGATCCAGGTGAGATCCGACCGCGCGAGCGGCGCCGGCGAGCTGGTGAAATTCGGCCAGCCCGTGTGGTACCGTTTTTCGTTCAAGATCGCCGGTGACTGGCCGCAGGACGTTCCGGGGGCGGGACGCCGGCTTTGCCGCACGGTCATCCATCAGATCAAGCAGGATTCCTTCAAGGGCGGCAAGTCGTGCGACGCCAGCCCCTTCTTCAAGATCGAGGCGCGGCCGCTCGGCGAGCGCGTGCGCTTTTTCGCGCAGGTGGCCGCCGGCGCACCCTGCGCCGAGCCGCCGATCGTGAGGCGCACAAAGATCTGCCGGCGCGACCTGCCGCGGGAGAGCTGGACCACGGTGCAGGTGCGCCTCAATCCCGCCCATGACGCCAGCGGCCGCGTCGACATCTGGCTCAACGGCGCGTTCTGCGGCGCCTACCAGGGACCCATGGCCGATCCCGACCGTGGCGCCCATCGCAACGGTGCGCCCTTCATCAACGCACAACCGCGCTTCGGCATCTACCGCGACTGGCGCGCGGAGACCCAGACGATCTATTTCGACAAGATCATGTTCTGGAACGCCGACCCGGCGGGACACCCGGACTGGAGCGTGAGTCCGCTGCCGGGATAAGAGCCGATGCGGCCCCGACCCGGGGACAGCTCCTCTTCATTGTCGCGGCTCGCGACAAGGGTGCGTCCATCGGCGAGCACGACCTGAGCGGCCAGTAGATTGTCGAGTGCCAACCCGAAGCGGCCGATCAACGGGCAGTAGCCGCCGCCCAGCGTCAGCCCGGCCATGCCGACGGCGCGCATGGGCCCACCGGCTGTGCCCAGATCGCGGTCGCGGCGGCGTAGCCGTCCTCACCCGGCAGCGAGACACGGCCGCACAATTGTCCGCCAGGCGAGCGAAGTGTTCGTTCGATCTGATCAGGCATTGGATCTATCTCCGGTCTGACCGCGTAGACTTCGTCATTGGCCGGCAAGCTGGCGAAACCGCTCCAATGCCGCCTCCGCCAGCGCGCAGGTCAGGGCCTCGGCCGGCATTTCTCGACCCAGCGGTGCCGCTTGCCCCGCCCAGTGCGGCGAAAACTCGCGGCTGCCTTGTTGCTCCGCCTTTCTCCGCAGCGGTACCAAGGCCAGCATCGGCATCGGGAAGTCTGGCGTCATCCCATAAAGCGGGCCGAGTTCACGGGTCAGCTGATTGGAAAGGGCGCGTGCCGGGCGTCCGGTAAAGACGTCGGTCAATACCGTCGTGTCCGCACGCGCCTGGCGCAGCGCGTCACTATAGAGCGGTGGGACCGCCGCCTCCGGACAGAAGAGGTAAGCGGTCCCGATTTGGACCCCCGCGGCACCGAGCGCGAAGGCAGCCGCAATCCCACGTCCGTCGGCTATTCCACCCGCGGCGATAATCGGCACGCCGACGGCATCGGCGACGCCCCGGCGAGATTTATCCGGCAAGCTCCCAAAGGTGGCTGGGGTCGAGTGGGATCTCGAGGATGTCGATGCCGCGCGCGGGCAGTTCCAGTGCGTCCTCGATCGCCTGGGCGAACAGTGCGCCCACAGGAATGGCACCCGCTTCGCCCACCCCCTTGACACCCAACTCGTTGTAGGGCGAGGGCGTGACGTGGTGGAGTATTTCAACCTCCGGCACTTCAGCCGCGGTCGGTAGCAGATAATCCGCAAGGGTACCGTTGATGAGCTGGCCTTGCGCGTCGTACGCCAGCCGCTCGTAAAAGGCATTGCCGATCCCTTGGGCGACGCCTCCTTGCACCTGGCCGGCGACGATCAGCGGATTGATCACGGTCCCGCAATCATGCACGACGACGTATTTGAGGATCCGCAGCTTCATGGTCGCCGGGTCGATTTCGACGATCATCGCGTGCGCTCCCGCCGCAGTAGCGCCTTTGGCCGGGCCGAAATAGGCGGTCGCCTCCAGCCCCGGCTCGGTTCCCGGCTGAACTGCGCCACGTAACGGATTGGCCAGGGTTGCCAACACCCCGAGCGCGATGTTGCGCTGCGGCACCCCCTTGATCGCGACCTGGCCATCCTCCAACAGCAGATCGGCCTCGTTGCACTCGAAATGCTCGGCGGCGGTCTGCAGGATCTTGGCGCGCACCCGCTTCGCCGCGGCGAGAGTAGCGTTGCCGGCAACCACCGCGCTGCGGCTGGCGAATGTGCCCACCCCCCAATGGAACTGGTCGGTGTCGCCAGTGACGACGTCGACGTCCGAGACCGCGACGCCGATCTCGTCGCCTACGATCTGGGCCAAGCTGGTCAAATGGCCCTGACCCTGGGTGCCGATGCCGGTTGCGAGCAGCACCCGGCCGCTGGCCTGGACCTGGATTCTGGCGCCCTCATAGGGGCCAATGCCGGTACCTTCGACATAGAACACCAAGCCGATGCCGATCCGTCTTCCCGCCGCTCGGAGCCGCGGCTGATCCTCGGCAACGAAGGAGCGGTAGCCAATCGCCTCCAGCGCCTTGTCGAGAACCGGGCCGTAGTCGCCGCTGTCGTAATGCAGCGGCGCGAAATCCTGGTAGATGATGTGGTTGTCGTAGGGAAACGCGTCGGGCGCGATGAAGTTACGCCGGCGAATCTCGACGCGATCGAGCTTAAGCTTACGCGCGGCAATGTCCAGCAGCCTCTCGATGACGAACACCCCGTGCTGACGTCCGGCGCCGCGATAGGGCGAGACGATCGGAAGCGTGGTGAAGACCGCAGTGAACCGGCTGTCATAGGCGGGCACGACGTAGGGGCCGAGCAGGTTGCACTGGCTGTTGAGCGGCACGGTCAGACCGTAGGGATCATAGGCACCGCTGTCGTGCAGAAACTCGTCCCTGATTCCGAGGATGCGGCCGTCGGGCGCCAATGCGATCTCCGCGTCGTGGATTTGCGAGCGTTCCTGCGTGGTGGCGAGAAAATGCTCGGCGCGATCCTCGATCCATTTGACTGGCCGCCCCAGTCGTATCGCCAGCCAGGGCAGCAGCACCTCCTCGGGATAGAACATCATAATCTTGGGGCCGAAGCCGCCGCCGATGAACGGCGCCACCACCCGCACCTGGCGCTCGGATAGCCCTAGCATGGCGGCCAGGCCATTGCGGACCACCACCGGCGCCTGGGTGGTGTCCCATACCGTAAGGTGCTCGGCCTGGGGGTCCCAATCGGCGACGACGCCACGCGTCTCGATCGGCGCCGAGCAGCCGCGGTCGTAGCGGAAGCGGCGGCGCAGCACGAGGGCGGCAGCTTGTCGGGCGCCCTCGTAGTCGCCCTTTTTCTGGTGGACGCGCGCGGCCACATTGCCTGGGATGTCATCGTGGACCCGTGCTGACTCGGGCGCCACAGCGCGCTCGATATTGGTCACCGCCGGCAGCGGCTGGTATTCGACGATGATGTCGGCCAGCGCGTCCTCGGCGATGTAGCGGCTCTCGGCAATGACCACGGCGACCGGCTCGCCGACATGGCGAACCTTCCCGCGCGCCAGCGGTACCTGGGTTCGTTGATTGAAAATCGTGCCCTCGATGGGCGGCGGCGGCACCAGCAGCGGGCCAGGTTTCCAATAGCTGCCGAGATCATCGGCGGCGTACGCGGCGACCACCCCGGACCGCTCCCGGACCCGCGACAGATCGACCGAACCCAACCTTGCGTGGGCGTGAGGGCTGCGTAGGAAGGCAACGTGCAGCATCCCTGACCGTTCGACATCGTTCACAAACAGCGCCCGACCGGTGAGCAGGCGACGGTCCTCATTGCGTGCGATCGGAGCGCCGAAATAACGGGTGGTCATAGCATCACAGCCACCTGCCGCGCCGCGAGAAGGAGGTCATCGAGCCGCCCCCAGCCAGCCGCAGACCGGAGATCGCCGGACTGGCCCGGTCGGTCCATAGCGTCGACCCGCGGCCGCGCCTTATTCGGCCTCATACATTCAGTCGGTGCATTTGCCCTGTCGGATAGCGAGTGCCGGACGCGGCACCCGGCGGTGCGATGCGGTCGAGTTCCGCGAGATCGTCTGCCGTGAGCACAATCTCCGCGGCGCGCAAATTCTCCTCGAGGTGCTTGCGCGATTTCGCACCGGGGATCGGTAAGATGAAGGCCCCCGCACGCGCGCCCTGGGCCATTGGCCAAGCGATGGAGAGCTGGGCGAGCGTGGCGTTCTTCCCGCGGGCGATGGCCTCGAGCGCCGAGCGCAGTCGGAGGTTTTTCTCGGCATTGGCGCTCTGAAAGCGAGGCAGCCGCACGCGAATATCGTCTGCGGCCATTTCCTCCGCCTTGGGCACCGGGGCGCTGAGCATCCCACGCCCGAGCACGGCATAGGCCATCATCGCCATCCCAAGCTCCTTGCAGGCGTCGATTTGGCCCTGCTCTTCCGCATCACGCGAGAACAGCGAATACTCCATCTGAAGCGAGGCGAGCGGATGCACGGCACTGCCGCGCCTCAGCGACTGGGCCGCGCACTCCGAGAGCGAGATGAACCTTGTCTTGCCCTCCTTGACGAGCTCGGCCATTCCCCCGACGCTTTCCTCGACTGGCACGTTGGGATCGACGCGCGACATGCAAAAGACATCGAGCGTCTCAATGCCCAAATTTATCAAGCTCTGCTCGCAGGTTTGGCGCAGATAGCGCGGGTCGCCTCCCCCGCGCACGGCGTCCGAGCCCCCGTCGCGTGGGCTGCCGCTCTTCGAATGAATGACCACATCATGCCTGCGGCCGCGGATCGCTTCGCCGATCAAGCGCTGATTGTGGCCGTTGCCGTAGCTCGCCGATGTGTCGAGAAAATTGACCCCGAGGTCGAGCGCGCGACGAATAGTGGCGATCGACTCCGCGTCGTCGGCCGGTCCATAGGCGCCCGACATGCCATAGCAGCCCAGACCGATGATCGACACCATGAGATCAGTATTGCCGAGTGTGCGGTGTTCCATAAAAGGCCCCGTTGATTACAAGCATTATATCACGGCGAGCGGCCTAAACCAGGTTCGAGGGCGTCGGCGGCCTTGCCCACGCGACGAAAAAGAAAGCGACCCGTTCGGAAACGTCTGGGGCCAGGCCAACTAAGCCGATCTGGCCGCCTCTATGTGCTCGGATCACTCGGCATTGGACAGATCGGCGCCGAGAGCGGTCGTTGCTTTGGCAGGCGACCTGTCGTCGCGCTAGGCAATATTCACTTCGATGGGCTTCCCAATGGGAAACTGAGGACCGACGCGTCCAGTGCCGCCCAGGGGTGATCGGCAAGGATGCATCTAGCGTCCTGATGTCCGGCGTCCAGACCGGCGAGTGCATTGGCGAGATGATCAAGGTGAGAGAGCCACTCCGGTGAAATTCGGTACCGGGTCGAAAATTGCGAGCCGGACCCCAATAGTCCCAGACCATCATCTCTTCCATGTCGAGCGCGGCGAGATCGCGTAGCAGGCTGGCTGCGACAAACCACATTCCTGTCAGGCCAAGAACCGAGACGCCGAAGCGGGTCGGATCACTCTCGCCTCGCCTCAGTTTTTGCCATGCGCCGCCAGCAGTCAGGAAGCGCTCGCGAGGTACATCCCACGCAGCAAAAGGTATCGCGTAATGCTGGGGGACGGTGGAGCAGCTCGATAGAAGGCCAAGCAGCCCCGTCGTAATACTCGCAAACCCAATGGTCTTCTGCAAAATCGGACGTGAAATAATCGGCAAAACCAACTCGCAGCCGGGCCGGACGTCGGTGTTGGCGCAGAATAGCGCAAGCCACCAGGGCATAGTTCCGGCAGGTCCCGAACACGCGCTTGTCCGGTTGTCTGGTCTGGTCCAGCGGCCGTGCGTCCTTGCTGACAATGGCGGCGAGGATGTCGCTCATCCGGCGCAGCTCCGGCTCCGGATTTTCCTTCGCCGCTGCCCCGGCAAAGAGCGGGTGCAGTACCAAGCCGCCGACAATTTCCGGCAACACCGTCGGGTCCGCCGGCAGTGCCGCGACGAGCGCCGTGAATTTGCCGGGCTCGGTCCATCGGCTCTGACGGGCATAGGCCGCAACGTCGCGTTGGGCCATTGGGTGTGTCTCCTGCCTCGGTGCAGCCAGACGGGACTACGGCCGCAAATTTTTGGCCAGTGTCAAGCCGAGGCCTGACAGATGTCCGCTTAGCGGGCGAGGAGGGGCCAGCCGATCCAGTTGCACACGGCCTCGCCCATGACGAGGTCGAGGTCGCGGCCCTTGAGCCACGGCAATTCCTCGGTGAACAACGTCACGCATTGCCGCCAGGAGCAGGGCATCCGGGTGATGTCGGTGCCCCAGAACATCCGCTGGGGACCGAAGGCGTCGAAGCAGCGCTGCAGGTGCGGATGCAGGCTGCGGAAGGGGTATTCGTCCTCGGCGTAGCCTGCCTGCCCCGTCGCCTTGACCGCGACGTTCGGGTATCTGGCCAAGGCGAGCAATTCCGGCTGGAGACGATAGGCCGCCTCGCCCTTGCTGGCGCGCGGCACGCCCATGTGGTCGACGATCAGTTTCAGGCCGGGGTGGCGCTCGGCGATCTTGCCGACGTCGGCAGGAACATCGCTGCGCCGAGCGCCACCGGCACTTGGGCGCGCTCGGCGGCGGGCCACAGCCAGTCGAGGGTGCCGTCGGTGAACCAGGATTGCGGGTGTCGCTCGTTGGTATAGAAGCGCAGGCCGAGCATGCCCGGCCGCTCCTTCCAGTGCGCGACGAGATCGCGGCCGTTCGGGTCGTCGAGATAGAACCAGCCCATGATCGCAAAGCGGTCGGGGTATTTGCGCACCGCTGCGACCGCCAGCTCGTTCGAGTCCGGGTCCCACAGCACCGGGTGGACCAGCGCCCGGTCGATGCCGGCCTCATCCATGCCGGCGATCGCCTGCTCGGCCGAATAGGGTTCCTGACGATGGTGCGGTGACGGCGTGCCCTTTTCCCAGAGATGGATCTGTGCGTCGACGATCAACATGGGGCTTCCTCTTTTGTGCTCTCACTCCCTCCCGGTGCGGCCGTGGAAGGGGTCCGGGCCCGGGTCGCGCCCGGCGGCAACCTCGGCCAGCCGGCCGAGGTAATGGGCCCAGCCTTCGCCATGGCCGGCGCATTGCTCGGCGTTGGGCAGGCCGCTGTGGGTCAGGCGCAGCAAGGTTCCGTCCGGCTGCTCGATCAGGTCGATCTCGACCAGGCTCGACCCCGGCGGCACCACCTCGCTGCCGTCCCAGCCGAAGCTGTAGGACAGCCGGTGCACCGGCACTACTTCGCGGAAGGCGCCGCGGGCGAAGCGAGCACCGGTGACATTGACGAGATAGAGCCCGCCAGGCTGCGGCTCAACTTGCGCCTCGGTTCCCATCCAACGCAAGATCTTCTCCGGGTCGGTCAGCAGGGCGAACACCGCGGCGGGTGGTGCTGGGATGTGCGTCTCGCGGCGGACAACGAGGGCTTCTTGCATCGGTCTCCTCCAGAGTTGCGATCCATCCTCCACCTGCGGCGGAGGATGGACGGGCGCCGGGTTCGCGGCCTCGCCCCGAGGATAGACCGGCGGGGCCGGCTGAGCCATCGCCGCGGCGCGGATAAAGGGCCGGGGACGGTGGCGGCATGATTGCGGCACCGGTTACGCCACCACACCCACGGCTCGGCTCAGCGTTTGTACTCGTCGTGGCGGCGCCACCAGCCGCCCGTCTCGTTGCGTCCCTTGGGGGCACGGTCGAGCCACTGGTACATGCCCCAGAGGCCGTCCAGTCCGCGCGCATAGGTCGAATAGGTATGGTAGACGACGCCGTCCTCGAGCGCGAACGCGCTCATACCCGGCCGCTCGCGCCGGTATGTGTCCGGATCGGTCCCGCAGGCGGCCGCGAACCGGGCGACGGGCTCCGGGACCGGTGTCGCGACGATCGGGTGGCCGCTGCGCCGGTAGTTGTATTCGACGCCCCCCGCGCGCTGTTGCTTCTCGGTGATCGAGACGTTGAAGTCGAAATTGAAGTCGCCGCGCAGCGAAGACGCCCAAGGAAACGTCCACCCCATCCGCCGCTTGTACGCTTGCAGCTTCGCGAGCGGCGCCTGCGACACCGCCCAAAGCATCACGTCATGGTTGGCCAGGTGCACGACGAAGCCGTCGAACCCGTCCGCGATCGCCGAGCAGGACGGACACCCCGCGGTATAGTCGGGCCCGAACATGAAGTGATAGACAAGGAGCTGCGAGCGCCCGCTGAAGAGATCTGCGATCGAGGCGCTCCCTTCATCGGTCTCGAATCGGTACTCCTTGTCGACAGGGACCCACGGCAGCTCCCGACGTCGCCTCGCCAGCTCGTCGCTCCGGCGGGTCAGATCCTTCTCCGCCTCCAGTAGTTCGAGCCGCGCCTTCAACCACTGCTCCCGCGTTCCGGTTACATGAGTCGTCATATCTTCCTCCGCTGGCTGGTGCGGCATCCTCACCCTCGCGGCAGTTCGCCGATTGGCGGCAGCGCCGTTCCGGATTCGAGCAAGGTCTTGAGGCTCGACAGGATTTTTGGCCAGCCGACGGAAACCGCAGCGATGAGCTTGGAACCGGGCCTGTCGATTTCGTGGGTGATGGTCAGCCTCACGACTTCGCCTGCTTGCTCGATCTCCATCTCGCAGCGCGCATAGCCTTCCTCGCGCAGCTCGGACCTGAACTCGTTGCGCCATTTGAGGACGAGCCGCTTCGGCTTTTCGATCGCGACGACTTCGCCCGCGTCAGCGATGCGACCATCCGGGAAGATCAGCTTCCAAGGCGAACCTACCTTCCAGTCGGTCTCGATGTTCATGCCAAACCAGTACTTCTTCATGAAGTCTGGAGTGGTTAGCGCGGCCCACAACGCTTCCGGCGTTGTGCGGATGTAGGTCACATATACAAAACTACTCGTGGCTCCTTTAGTCATGGCGTTCTCCTTCAAGGTCTTGCTTTAGCTCTGAAAGTGCACCCAGGCGGGGGAACTCGAATTTGCTGATCCAACGCTCGGCGATCTCATTGATCGGAACAGGATTGATGAAGTGCAGCTTTTCTCGGCCTTGCCGCTTCCAAGAGACGAGATTGGCCTCCTCGAGAACCGCCAAATGCTTCGCAACCGCTTGGCGGGTCATCTCCAGCCCCTGGCACAGCTCACCAAGGGTCTGGCCATTCCTGCGGTGCAGCCGATCCAGCAACCGCCGGCGGCTTGTATCGGCCAAAGCGCGAAACACGATGTCCTCGTCCATGCCGGGGCAATATGGAACCGCTTGGTTGCCTAACCATACGGAACCAATTGGTTGCCTGTCAAGCAAAAACGCGGCGCCCTGCGTCGAAGATACGCGCTGGGCTGTCGTGACCTTCGACAGGCCAGGGGCCGTGGCGGCATGATCGCGGCATGGATCTGCCAATGGATTTGCCTGGGGCCCTCGCTTGGCTGGTGGACGAGGCCGGCGCCTCGTCCGGCCCTGACCGGTTTCTGGCCGAGCTCGGCGGCCGGCTGCTGGCCGACGGCCTGCCGCTGGCCGGCGGCGCCCTGACGCTCGCGGTGCCGCATCCGATCATCGCTCGCCGTACCTGGCTGTGGCGGGCGGAGACCGGGGCGGTGATCGAGGCGCTGAGCTTCGCCGGCAGCCCGCCCAACCAAGCCGGGCGCGACTGGCTGGTTGGGCTGGGCCCGGTGCAGGAGGACACGGTCGGACCGGCGCCGGATGGTCCGGTGCTGGGCTGGGCCGGGACCCGGCCGTTCGGCCGCGCCGAGGCCGGCCGGCTGCGCCAGGCCGCGCGCTTCGCCGCCGCACCGTTGGCCGCCCTCTCCGCGCGGGCGGCGCTGGCAGCGCTGCTCGAGGCCTATCTCGGCCGGCGCAGCGCCGCCCGGGTGCAGGCCGGCGCGCTGCGCCGCGGCGCCGGGGAGACGATCCGCGCGGCACTGCTCTGTGCCGATCTGCGCGACTTCACCGCGCTCTCCGAGGCGACCGAGCCCGCGGCGATGATCGCCGCCCTCGACGCCTGGTTCGACCGCATCGCCGGGGCGGTGCACGCATTCGGAGGCGAGGTGCTCAAATTCATCGGCGACGGCGTGCTGGCGATCTTCCCGGTCACCGGCGCGCCGGCCGAGGCCTGCGAGGCGGCGCAGCGCGCGGTCGCCGCGGCCCGCGCCGGCATGGCCCATCTGGATGCGGTGCGGCAGGCGCAGGGGCTGCCACCGCTGCCCTTCGGCGCGGCCCTGCATTTGGGCGAGATACTGTGGGGCAATATCGGCGCGGCCGACCGGCTGGACTTCACCGCGATCGGCTCCGCGGTCAACCTGGTCAGCCGTTTGGAGGGGCTGTGCCGGCCGCTCGGCCGCTCGGTCCTGATCTCGGGCGCGGTCGCCGCCGAGACCACCACACCGCTGGTGCCGCTGGGCGAACACATGCTGCGCGGTATCGCCGCACCCTGCGCCGTCTTCACCCTGCCGGATGCGTGAGCGGCCGGTCGCCAACGAGCATCCTCGGCCTATAGCAGACATTCTTGCCCAACCTGCGGCATCGGCCAGATCGGCAAGGGAACCCGCCCTGTTGGCGCGTCAGTCGGTGCGGTTCTCAATCGATGGGGTAGCGCACAACCCGGCGGGTCACGCCTTGAAACTCACTAAATTGTACCGATTCTAAACTACATGTCTATCACCGGCGGAGCTGACGATGATGCGATCGCCCTCCGATGTGCCGAAGCCGCGGCCGGCGGCGTTATCCCTTACGGGAACGAGCGGAACGCGATTGGAGAGAAACATGGCAGATGAAGGCAAGTGCCCGTTCACGGGCGGGACCCGCACCCTCACGAACCGAGACTGGTGGCCGAACCGGCTGGACATTCACGTTCTCCACCAGCACTCCAGCCTGTCGAATCCGATGGGCGAGGGGTTCGACTACGCCAAGGAATTCAAGAGCCTCGACCTGAATGCCGTGATCAAGGACCTGCATGCCTTGATGACGGACTCACAGGAGTGGTGGCCGGCCGACTTCGGCCACTACGGCGGGCTATTCATTCGGATGGCGTGGCACCTCGCCGGCTCCTACCGCATCGGCGACGGCCGCGGCGGCGCCGGGGCCGACCAGCAGCGCTTTGCGCCGCTCAACAGCTGGCCGGACAACGCGAGCCTCGACAAGGCGCGCCGGCTCTTGTGGCCGATCAAGCAGAAATACGGCCGGAAAATCTCCTGGCCCGACCTGATGATTCTCGCCGGCAACGTCGCCTTCGAGTCGATGGGCTTCAAGACCTTCGGTTTCGGCGGCGGGCGCGAGGAGGCCTGGGAGCCCGACGAACTCGATCTACTGGGGCCCTGAAGGCAAGTGGCTGGCCGACGAGCGCTACAGTGGCGACCGTGACCTGCAGAATCCGCTCGCCGCCGTGCAAATGGGCCTGATCTACGTCAACCCGGAAGGGCCGAACGGCAAGCCGGATCCGCTCGCGGCGGCCAGGGATATCCGCGAAACCTTCCGCCGTATGGCGATGAACGACGAAGAAACGGTGGCGCTGATTGCCGGCGGTCACACCTTCGGCAAGACCCATGGCGCCGGCGATCCGACCCTGCTAGGCCCGGAGCCGGAAGCCGCCCCCATCGAGCAGCAGGGCCTGGGCTGGAACAGCAGATTTGGCACCGGCAAAGGGGCTGATGCGATCACCGGCGGCCCGGAAGTCATCTGGTCGCAGACGCCGACGAAGTGGAGCAACCACTTCTTTGAGAACCTGTTCAACAACGAATGGGAACTGACGAAGAGCCCGGCCGGCGCCTGGCAGTTTAAGGCGAAAGGCGGCGTCGCAACGATTCCGGACGCCTTCGACCCGTCGAGGCGGCACGTGCCCACCATGCTGGTCACCGACCTCGCCCTGCGGGTCGATCCGGTCTACGAAAAGATCTCGAGGCGTTTCTACGAGCATCCGGACGAATTCGCGGATGCCTTTGCCCGGGCGTGGTTCAAGCTGACGCACCGCGACATGGGCCCGATCGTGCGCTACCTCGGCCCGCTCGTGCCGGAGGAGCAGCTGATCTGGCAGGATCCGCTCCCCACGGTGGATCATCCGCTGATCGGGGAGCAGGACGTTGCCGCTCTGAAGGCGAAAATCCTTGCGTCTCGCTTGTCCGTTTCGCAGCTGGTCTCGACGGCATGGGCGTCGGCGTCGACGTTCCGTGGCTCCGACAAGCGCGGCGGAGCGAATGGTGCCCGCATCCGCTTGGCACCGCAAAAGGACTGGGAGGTCAACCAGCCGGCGCAGCTGGCGGAGGTGCTGTTGACGCTCGAAGCGATCCAGAGGGAGTTCAACGGTTCACAGGCCGGCGGCAAGAAAGTTTCGCTTGCCGACCTGATCGTTCTCGGCGGCTGCGCAGCGATCGAGAAAGCCGCCAAGGACGCCGGCCACGACGTGAAGGTTCCCTTCACGCCGGGGCGCGTGGACGCCTCGCAGGAGCAGACCGACGTCGAGTCCTTCGCGGCGCTCGAACCGACCGCCGACGGGTTCCGCAACTACCTCCGCGGCGAGCAGCGCGTGTCTCCCGAGGAGCTATTGGTCGATCGGGCGCAATTGCTGACCTTGACCGCACCTGAGATGACGGTTCTCGTTGGCGGCCTGCGCGTCCTCGGCGCCAATGCCGGGAAGTCAATGCACGGCGTCTTTACCAAGCGGCCGGAAACGCTGACGAACGACTTCTTCGTCAACCTGCTCGACATGCGCACGCAATGGCAGCCGTCCGCCGGTTCCGAAGGCGTGTACGAGGGCCGCGACCGGAAGACGAACGAGCTCAAGTGGACCGGCAGCCGTGTCGACCTGATCTTTGGTTCGCACTCGCAGCTGCGCGCCCTCGCGGAAGTCTACGCATGCGCCAACTCGAAGGAGAAGTTTGTGAACGACTTCGTGGCGGCGTGGACCAAGGTGATGAACCTCGATCGCTTCGACCTCGCCTGATCTCTGCGACGGAAGCCATCAGGGCGGCGTTTTCAAAATGACTTGAAATGCCGCCCGGGTGCGGGCCGGCGCGCGGCGCCTGGGAGACTATCAGAGTCTGCGCGACTTCACCGCGCTCTCCGAGGCGATCGCCGCCCTCGACGCCTGGTTCGATCCCACCTGGATGGAGGCGAAATGAGCGGCGCATAGGCGGCAAACAGCGTGTGCTGATTGACATATTTGCATTTGCATGCTATTTTGACAATGACCGATGAATTTTAACGATCGCTTTGTATACACTCGCTGTCGCGCACAGCCATGCACCCCGGGACGTTTGCACTTTCGTCAACGAGCAGACGGGCCGACCGACACGAGCTCTTATTCCGCTGTTCTTTCATTCGCTACGCTGTCCGGGTCGAGGATTCCTGCGGCGAAGAAGCGGTCCGTCGCTGTTAATTTCCTGTAAAAACAGCAGAAACAGCGGAGGCCCCATCCGGAACGGGTGGCATGTACGGCGTCTTGGGAGGGAGGCTCCGCCGCATTCAAGCAGGCCTTCGCCGACCATACCGATCACCGGGCCTTTGCGCCGTTTGCGGGCGGAGCGGTTGCCGGTGATCCGGCGGATTTGTTAGACTCGCCCGCGGACTGGGTGAGGTGCCGAGAGATGACGCTGGCTGGTAACGTGACGGTGGACGCGACCCTCGATGCCACCGGATTGCTGTGCCCGTTGCCTGTGCTGAAGGCGCGGCGGGCGCTGAAGCCGCTCGCTCCCGGCGCAATCCTCGAGGTGCTGGCGACCGATCCAGGTGCCACCAAGGATTTTCAGCATTTCTGTCAAACCACCGGGTGCGAACTGCTCGAAGCAAGTGAGCAGCAAGGCGGAGTCTTGCGCTTTGTGATGCGCAAGCCGGGTTGAGGGGAGGTTGCCGATGGTTTCGATCGTCACGACGCCGCGCCAGATGGCGGTTGGCGGTGGGGCGCTCGCCGAGCTGCCGGGCATATTGCAGCGTTTCGGGCTCGCCAGTCCGTTGATCGTTACCGATCCCTTTCTCGCGCGCTCGGCACATCTCGAGCGGGCGATCGGCCATCTCGACGGCGCCGGCATTCCGTGGACGGATGTTCTCAGACACCGTCGCGGACCCGACGACGGCGGTTGTCGAGGCCGGCGCCGCTCGCCTGGCCGAGGGAGGCTTCGACAGCCTCGTCGCGATCGGCGGGGGCAGCTCGATTGATACCGCCAAGGCGATGAGCGTGCTCGTCGCCAATGGCGGACGGATGCGCGACTACAAGGTTCCGGCCGAGATCCCGAAGGCCGGCCCGCCGCTCGTCGCGATCCCGACGACCGCCGGCACCGGCTCGGAGGTGACGCGGTTCACCGTGATCACCGATACCGAGAGCGACGAGAAGATGCTGATCGCCGGGCTCGCCTGTTGCCCGCTGGCGGCGATCGTCGATTACGAGCTGACACTATCGATGCCACTGCGGCTGACCGCGGATACCGGGCTCGACAGCTTGACCCACGCGATCGAGGCCTATGTCAGCCGCCGGGCCAATCCGTTTACCGACGGGCTTGCCAAGAATGCGATGGGTCTGATCGCGCGCCACATCAGGACTGCCTGCGCCGAGCCCGACAACCGGGCCGCGCGCGAGGCGATGATGCTCGGCGCCACCACGGCAGGGATGGCGTTCTCCAACGCGAGCGTTTGCCTCGTGCATGGCATGAGCCGGCCGATCGGCGCCTTCTTCCACGTGCCTCACGGCTTGTCCAATGCAATGCTGCTGCCCGAGATCACCGCCTTCTCGGTACCGGCCGCGCTCGAGCGTTATGCCGACTGCGCCCGGGCGATGGGGATCGCCGAGGAAGCGGAAGGGAGCCAGGCTGCGGTCGCCCGTCTGCTCGACGAGCTCCGCCAGCTCAACTTGGATCTCCAGGTCCCGACGCCGCGCGCCTGGGGGATCGATGCCGCGCGCTACGAAGAGCTGCTGCCAGTAATGGCGAGCCAGGCGCTCGCCTCGGGCTCGCCCGCCAACAACCCGCGAATCCCGACGACCGGCGAGATCGTCGAACTCTATCGCCGCGTCTATGGGTGACGCGCGATTGACGGGCCGCGATGTAGATAATTTAGGACAAATTACAGGGATCACCGAGATGGTCGATTTTGCCGGCAGCCACGTTGTCGTCACCGGCGGCACGGGCGCCCTCGGCAGGGCAGTGATCGCAGCGTTGCGCGCGGCTCGTGCGGTCTGCCACGTGCCGAACCTGGTGGCAGCGGAACTCGACGACTTCCCGTACGCGTCAGATCCCGGCGTCCACATCGCCGGTGGCGTGGATCTTGCCGATGAGGCGGCGGTTCGAGGTTTTTATCAGGCCCTTCCGCCGCTCTGGGCGTCGATCCACTTGGCCGGCGGCTTTGCCATGGCGCCGATCGGCGAGATCTCGGGGGCCGATTTCATCGCGCAATTCCGCATGAATGCACTGTCGTGCTTCTTGTGCTCGGCGGCCGCGGTCGCCGCATTTCGTGCGCGCAAGGAACCGGGTCCCGGCGATGCCCTAGGCGGGCGGATCGTCAATGTTTCGGCCCGGCCGGCGCTGGAGCCGCGGCTCGGTGCCGGCATGGTCGCCTACACCGTGTCCAAAAGCGCCGTGGCGGCGCTGACCCAGGCGCTGGCGCAAGAGACGACCGACGAGGAGATCTGGGTCAATGCGGTCGCCCCCTCGGTCCTCGACACCCCGGCGAACCGGGCGGCGATGCCGGACGCCAACTATCGCCGCTGGGTCGCCCCGGCGGATCTCGCCGAAATCGTCACCTTCCTTGCCTCGCCGGCCAATCGCGTGACCCGCGGCGCGGTCATCCCGGTCTACGGCGGGTCATAATTTCGGTCGGTCCTGTATCGGTGCTCTCGCAGCGCAACAGGATTTTAATAGAAGTTACTTAAAATACCGGAGAAACTGGATGTTGCACCGCAGCATTAACGGGTCTATCTTTGTCTCAATGGAGGGATGAAGCGTGAGGTACCGATGAAACAGCACCTTATCCGCCTCGACCGGATTGCCGGCGAGATGAATGCGTGGCTTCTCGTGATCGCGATCGGGCTGGGCATGCTCGACCTGGCCGTTCTGATCGCCAAGTGCATGCCGGCCGTGCCGGTCCCGTCCGCCGCCACCAGCGCTGCCGGTCACGAGCACGCCGGTGATTCTCGGAGCTGATTCGGAGCCCCTCATGCATACGGTTGTCGGACCTATCCTGATGAAGGAGGGATGCTACGCCTTCGACTTGTGGACCCCGGAAGAGGGGTTGAGCCGGGGCTACGCCTATCGCCGCGTCGAAGATGCCCACTACGCGCGCAACGTCGAAATCAGATCACGCAGCCGAGGGCGGCCAGGTCCCGCGGTGGCCTGCAGCACTCTCGACGAGTTCGCTGTGGCGGTGGCCGAACTCGACGCGACTTTTCGCACCCTGGTATCGAACCTCGATGCCAACTCGGCCGAAGCCGCCCATTCGCCCAAAGAGCATCGCCGCGTCCCGATCGCAGTCGTTCTCGATCGCTGACTGTCGGGGGACGCCGGGGAAATCAGCGCCAGAAGCGCACGCTTCGCCTGCAGCATCCTCGACCCGCGAGGAGTGCGTGATGTCCTGGCACACGATTTGCTTCCCGTTTGGCGAGATTTGCGCGAACCCGCGCAAATCTGCCCGCCATTTCTCGGCGGCAGACCGGCAAAGCGGGATGTCATGGCGATTATTGAGGCAGAACCTTACCCGTTCGAGCTCGATCCGGCACGGGCGAGCCTGGTCATCATCGACATGCAGCGCGATTTCCTCGAGCCGGGCGGGTTTGGCGCCGCGCTCGGCAACGACGTTTCGCTGTTGCGCCGGACCATCGCGCCGACCCGGCGCCTCCTCGCCGAGGCGCGCGCCGCGGGTCTGACCATCATCCACACCCGCGAAGGCCATCGTCCCGACCTTGCCGACCTGCCGCCGGCGAAGAAAGCCCGCGGCAGGCTCGCCGCCGGCATCGGCGACCCGGGTCCGATGGGCCGCATCCTGGTGCGTGGCGAGCCCGGCCACGACATCATCCCCGAACTCTACCCGCTGCCGGGCGAGCCGGTCGTCGATAAGCCGGGCAAAGGCGCATTTCACGCCACTGACCTCGACGCGATGCTGAAGAACCGCGGCATCACCCAGCTGATCGTCTGCGGGGTTACCACTGAGGTCTGTGTCAACACGACAGTGCGCGAGGCCAACGATCGCGGCTACGACTGTGTCGTCGCGGCCGATTGCGTCGGCTCATACTTCCCGGAATTTCAGGAGATGGGGCTGCGCATGATCAAGGCGCAGGGCGGTATCTTCGGCTGGGTTGCCTCGTCCGAAGCCGTCATCGCCGCGCTCCCGACCGCGGCTCGTTGAGGAGGACGCAATGAACACCGCAGCCGACACGCCGCGCTGGTGGGTTCCGGGCGATTGGAATGGCTTCTTCGGCCTGTTCACCAACGTTGTTCTCAACGTCATCGTATTGACCGGGCTGTGCCTGCACGTCGTCAACCTGCCGGCGGACATCGTCTATGGCCGTATCCTGCCGGCGCTCGGCATCGCGCTGCCGCTCGGCAATCTCTACTACGCCTACCTTGCCTGGCGGCTCGCCAACAACGAGGGGCGCGGCGATGTGACGGCCATGCCCTATGGGCCGAGCGTGCCGCACATGTTCATCGTCGTCTTTCTGATCATGCTGCCGATCTATCTGAAGACGCACGACCCGGTGCTGGCCTGGCAGTCGGGGCTGGTATGGTGCCTCGTCATCGGCGTTATCGTGCTGCTGGGCGCCTTTGTCGGACCCACCGTGCGTAAATACACGCCGCGCGCTGCCATGCTCGGCACACTCGCCGGCATTTCGATCGCCTTCATCTCGATGCGCCCGGCCTTCCTAGGCTGGGAGGATCCTTGGCTCTTCATGCTGTCGTTGACCATTGTACTCGTCAGCTGGATGGCCGGCGTCCGCCTGCCCTACGGCCTGCCCGGCGGCCTCGCAGCAGTAGTCCTCGGCACGGTGCTCGCCTGGTTGGCGAAGCTCGTTCACCTCGACGATTTGATGCAGCCGTCGGAGGTTGTCGCTGCCTTCAGTCAGTTCGGGCTGCGGCTGCCCTACCCGTCGACCGACTTCGCCAAGGCGCTCGGCGACATCGGACCGCTGCTCGTCACCGCCGTGCCGCTCGGCATCTACAACTTCACCGAGGGCATGAACAACGTCGAGAGCGCCGCCGCCGCCGGCGACGATTACAGCCTGCGCAAGATCCTGCTCGCCGACGGCACCGGGGCCATCGTTGGCGCGGTGCTCGGCAGCCCGTTCCCGCCGGCTGTCTATATCGGCCATCCCGGATGGAAGGCGGTCGGCGGCCGGATCGGCTATTCGCTCGCCACCGGGGTGGTGATCGGGATCGTCTGCTTTCTTGGTCTGACGGCGCTATTGCTCGCGATCATTCCTCTGGTCGCGATCCTGCCCATTCTCCTCTACATCGGTCTCGTCATCGGCGCACAGGCGTTCCAGGCGACACCGGCGCGGCACGCGCCGGCGATTGTCCTCGCAATCCTGCCGAATATCGCCGCCTGGGCGCAGACGTTGATCGACGGTGCGCTTGGCGCGGCCGGCACCTCGGCCGAACAAGTGGGGATGGCCAAGCTCGGCGCCACCGGCGTCGTCTACCATGGCATGGCGCTGCTCGGCGGGGGTGCCGTGCTCGCGGGGTTGATCCTCGGCGCGATCGCCGCTTTTATCATCGACCGCAAGTTCGACTGGGCCGCACTCTTCGCCGGCGCCGGCGCGGTCCTGTCGTTTTTCGGCTTCATCCACGGTACTTCGCTTGGCATCGGCAGCTCGGCTCCGGTGGCATTGGGCTACCTTATCGTCGCCGGCATCTGTTTTGCGCTCAGCCGGCAGAGCTATCCGGCGGCGGTAGTCCTCGCCGAAGAAGCGGTAGCGGAAGACTGACAAACCGGCTCAAAACTCCATATCGAGTTCTTCGAGCTCGTCGGGCTCGACAATCGCGGCTGCGCGCCATGCGATCATGTCCGGCAGCGCCATGATGCGCTCGCAGTAGTCTTCGCAATCACGGTGGAGACGCACATCGTAGGTCTGGAACCGTGTCACGACTGGCGCGTACATCGCGTCGGCCATCGTCAATGTCCCGAACAGGTAGGGACCGTGATAGGCCGCCAAACAGTCGCGCCAGATCGTGCTGATGCGGTCGATGTCGGCCTGCGCTCCGGACCACACCTTGAAGCCCGGATGGCTGGCTTTGAGGTTCATCGGGAGTGCCGACCGCAAATTTGTGAAGCCGGAATGCATTTCCCCGCAGATCGAGCGGCAGCGGGCGCGGGCCGCGCGATCGGTCGGCAGCAGACCCGCCTTCGGCTTCACCTCGTTGAGATACTCGGCGATGGCCAGCGTATCCCAAATCCTGGTGCCCTCGTGCGTGAGACACGGCACCAGGATCGACGGCGACAGCAGCAGCAGTTCGGCACGGTTTGCCGGGTCGTCCGCCGGCACTACTTCTTCGACGAATTCCAGGCCGGCCATTCTGCACAGCAGCCAGCCGCGGAGCGACCAGGAGGAATAATTCTTGCTGCTGATGGTGAGAATGGTCTCGGTCATCCATATGCTCCTTCACTGCGCACGTATGCAGCCCCCATGCCATTATCGGCAAGTGTTTCGTGACGCCGCAACCCAGGGATGCTTCGACTTGGTCGAAGAAATCCAGTACCCTCTGGATCCTCGCCGTCAGCCGGTAACTCCCGATGATCTATCAGAATTTTCAGGCTTATTCCGACATCGCCGGACCGGTGCGGGCGATTGCCGGTATGGCTGCGACGGCATTTGCGCAACCGCTGCCCGGATTGTCGCACAATGGATCCCATCGGGCGGGCGCAGCCATTTGCGAACTCGTTGCGCGCGCGGGGTTGAGCCACCACCGACCTGCCTTCGGGATCAACACCGTCAAAATCGGCGGCCGGCTCGTCGCGGTGCGGGAGACGGCCATTCACCGGACCCCGTTCTGCACCCTGCTGCACCTTGAAAAAGATCTGGTGGCGGCTCAACCGCGAATCCTGCTCGTGGCGCCGATGTCAGGGCATTTTGCGACTTTGCTGCGTGGTACGGCGCAGACGCTCCTCGTCGATCACGATGTCTATCTGACCGACTGGCACAACGCTCGCGATGTCGGTTTGCAGCACGGCCGGTTCGACTGCGACGACTTTGTCGATCACGTCATCACCTTTCTCCAAGTGCTGGGCCCCGGGGCGCATGTCGTAGCGGTGTGCCAGCCCTGCGTCGCGGTGCTCGCAGTCGCCGCAATCATGGCCGAAGATTCCGATCCCGCGCAGCCGCGCAGCATGACGTTGATGGCGGGTCCGATCGACGCAAGGGTTAATCCGACGGAGGTCAACAGGCTGGCGACGAGCCGGCCGATCGAGTGGTTCGAGCACAATCTGATCGGCGTCGTGCCGTTGCGTTACGCCGGCGCCATGCGACGCGTCTACCCCGGATTTGTGCAGCTTGCCGCCTTTGTGAGCATGAACTTCGAACGCCATCTCAAAGCCCAGATCGATCTTTTTTGCCATCTCGCCAATGGCGAGGATGAAAAGGCGGCGGCGATCCGGGCGTTCTACGACGAGTATTGCGCGGTCATGGATTTGCCGGCCGAATTCTACCTCCAGACCGTCCGCACCGTGTTTCAGGAGCACGCTCTGCCGCTGGGCAGGTTCGAGTGGCGCGGCCGGCGCGTCGATCCGCGGGCGGTCAGACGTACCGCGCTGTTCACCGTCGAAGGTGAGCGAGACGACATCTGCGCCGTCGGCCAGACCCTAGCTGCCCACGAATTGTGCAGTGGCATTAGGCCCTACATGAAGCGCCATCATGTCCAGACCGGCGTCGGCCACTACGGCGTTTTCAACGGCCGGCGTTGGAGCAGTTACATTTATCCGATCCTGCGGAGCATCGTTTACGCCAGCGACTAAGCTCGTAAACCCGCTCAGCCGCTCGCCCCGGCGACTTGTCTTCCGGCGCGCCCAGCACCGAGCGGCAAGGCGGCAATCTCCTGAAACCGTGCCCCGAGCTCGAGTAGAGCAGAATCGTAATGGGCGGGTGCTATTATCGAGATTCCGAACGGCAGACCGCTCTTGCCGAACCCCGCCGGGAGAGCGATCGCCGCGAGATCGAGCAGGTTCACGAAGCTGGTATAGAGGCCGAGGTTGGCGTTGAGGCGCAACGGCTCGGCCGCCACTGCCGCGATTTCATAAATGGTGCCGGCAGTCGGCAGCAGCAGAACATCGACCTCTGCGAATATGGCGTCGGCAGCGCGCCGCAGCGCGACGAGCTCGTATTGCGCGCGATAGGCATCGAGCGCGCTGTAGCGGCGGGCGCCTTCGAGGATCGAGCGGGTGATCGGCAGCACCGATCCAGGGTTCTCGCTCAGCAGCGTTTCGGTGGCGTGCAGGCGCTCGGCAACCCAAGGGCCTTCGTAAAGCAGGCGTCCGGTGTCGCGAAACGGCGCGAAAGTTGTCTGCACTCTGGTTCCGCCGGTTTCTTCGAGTATGCCGATTGCTGCGTCAAAGAGTGCTGCGGCCTGTTTGTCGTCGAAGAATTCGAGGTCGGACGATGGTGGGACGCCGAACCGGAAACACGCTCCAAAGCTCGACGGGACCGTCGCATCGGGCGGCCGGGCGAGGGGATCCTCCGGGTCGAAACATGCCGCCGCGTCGAAGACCGCCGATGCGTCCTGCACGGTCGGCGCCAGCACCGAGATGCAGTCGAGCGATCGGCAGGCGGGTACAATTCCCCGCGTGCTCAGCAGGCCGCGGGTCGGCTTCAGTCCGACGATGTTGTTGAAGGCGGCGGGGATGCGCCCCGATCCAGCCGTGTCGGTGCCGAGCGCGAAGCTGACGAGGCCCGCCGCGACCGCCACCGCCGAGCCGGAACTCGAACCCCCCGGAATAAAGCGCAGGTCGAAAGGGTTGCGCGGCACCCCGTAGGGTGAGCGCGTGCCGACCAGCCCGGTAGCGAACTGATCGAGGTTGGTCTTGCCGAGCAGCACGGCGCCCGCGGCGAGCAGCCGCGCCACAACGGGCGCAGTTTCGCTCGGAGTGTAGGCGAAAGCAGAGCACCCGGCTGTGGTAGGCATGCCGGCGACATCGATATTGTCCTTGACCGCAAAGGGGATCCCGAAGAGCGGCAGGCGTTCGACCGTGCGCCGGTCGGCCGCCGCCTGGGCATCGAGGTCGCGGGCGCGAGCTCTGAGGGCACTTTCGCTCGATCGCGAGATCCAGATCGCCGGATCATCCCACTCAGCGATCCGAGTGAGTACCCGGTCGACCAATTGAGTTACCGAGATCGTGCTGCGGAGGAAGGCGCTGCGCAGAGACGCGATTTCGAACGTAGAGCCGGTAACGGTCATTGGCATGCTATTTGAAGTGTGGTGATTCGCACCGTCTGCACGAGAGCCCGCCGATGACGCAACGCTATGTCCCGGCCGATCCTTATCCCTGGCCTTATAATGGTGATCTCCTGCCGACAAACACGGCGCTGATCGTCATCGACATGCAGACCGATTTCTGCGGGATCGGCGGCTATGTCGACCGCATGGGATACGATCTGACGCTCACCCGCGCGCCGATCGAGTCGATTGCGGCCGTGCTCGCCGCAATGCGCCGCCAAGGATTCCACGTCCTCCACACCCGCGAGGGGCATCGGCCCGATCTCGCCGACCTCCCGGAAAACAAGCGCTGGCGGTCGCGGCGTATCGGCGCCGGGATCGGCGACCCGGGCCCCTGCGGTCGCATCCTGGTGCGCGGCGAGCCCGGCTGGGAGATCATCCCGGAGCTGGCGCCGCTTCCCGGCGAGCCGATCATCGACAAGCCCGGCAAGGGTTCATTCTGTGCGACCGATCTCGAATTGATGCTGCGGCTGCGCGGCATTGCCAACCTCGTGCTGACCGGCATCACCACCGATGTCTGCGTCCACACGACGATGCGTGAGGCCAACGACCGCGGGTTCGAATGCCTGCTGCTCGAAGATTGCTGCGGCGCCACCGACCGGTCAAACCATGAGCACGCGATCAAGATGATCAAGATGCAGGGTGGGGTATTCGGAACGGTCGCGGATTCGCAAGCGCTGTTGGCGGTGCTCGGATAGCCTTGGCCAGGGTAATTTCGGGATAGTCGCAGACGACCATACGGCCGCTGTTGAGCGACCGCAACTCCGGCATCACCGTGGCGCACTTGGTCTGACCCTTTGCGCAACGCCCATAGAACCGCCAAGTGCCGCGGTCCGGATCGATGGGGCCGCCCGGCTCCCCGTCGAGGTTTGACCCGGCCCTACTCCAGTTCAGCGCTTGGCTGCTGCGGGCCTACCGGGAAGGCGCCTACGGTATCGGCTGAACGGTCTGCCGGTCCGCTCGCTAATCAAACCGGCAAACCACGATTAGTCTGCTCACGGTTTGGACAGGGCTACGCCGAGGCGGCGATCTAACCGCGACGGCCAATCTGGCACGCCGATTGCTGCGATCGCTCCGCACCCAAAGTGGAGCGGAGAGGGCGATGAGGCGGCGCGATTTTCTGAAGCGCTCGACGGCGGCGGCCGCGGGGACCGTTGCGGCGGCCTACGTCCTCCCCGCCCGGGCGCAGTCGCACAAGGACACCTTGCTGACCCTATCCGAAGGCGGTCCCAACAATCTCGACGTGATGGGGTTCGGTACCAACCGTCCGGGTTACGAGGCGTCCTGGAACACCTACGACCGGCTCGTGACTTACGGGGTCAAGAAGGACGCCGACGGCAACGACCATTACGATTCCACCAAAATTGTGCCGGAATTGGCCGAGTCCTGGGATCTCGGCGACATGTCGGTCACCTTCAAACTGCGCAAGGACGCGAAATTCCACGACGGCACTCCGGTTACCGCCAAGGATGTCAAATGGTCGTTCGACCGGGCGGTAACGGTAGGCGGTGCCCCGACTTTTCAGTTCGCCGCCGGCTCAATGCAAAAACCGGAGCAGTTCGTCGCCGTCGACGATTACACCTTCCGCATCGACTTCCTGCGCAAGGACAAATTGACGATGCCGGATCTCACGGTGCCGTCGGCGGTGGTGATCAATTCCGAGTTGGCCAAAAAACACGCCGCTGACAAAGACCCGTGGGCGATGGATTGGCTGAAGAACAATGAAGCCGGCGGCGGCGCCTTCCGCGTCGAAAAGTGGACGCCCGGTCAGGAGTTGATCTACCAGCGCTTTGATGAATGGAAATCCGGGCCGGTGCCGAAGATCCAGCGGGTGATCTGGCGCATCGTCCCCTCGGCCGGCAATCGCCGGGCATTGCTCGAACGCGGCGACGCCGACATCTCGGTCGACCTCCCACCCAAGGACGTGGCCGAGATGGCCGCCGACAAAAAGTTGACGGTGGTCGGCTCGCTGATCGAGAGCGCGCTGATCTACCTGAGCATGAATGTCAAGATTCCCCCTTTCGACAAGGTCAAGGTGCGCCAGGCGGTTGCCTATGCGATCCCCTACCAGAAGATCATGGACGCGGCGATGTTCGGCCGCGGCAAACCGATGTTCGGCGGTCCGAGCGAGGTAACGACGACGGAGTGGCCGCAGCCGAGCCCTTATGTCACCGATCTCGCCAAGGCAAAGCAATTGCTCGCCGAAGCCGGGCTCCCCGACGGGTTCGAGACGACGCTCTCCTTTGATCTCGGCTATGCCGTGACGCAAGAGCCGCTTTGCGTGTTGGTGCAGGAAAGCCTCGCCCAGATCGGTATCAAAGTCACGCTCAACAAGGTCCCCGGCGCCAATTGGCGGGCCGAGTTCTCGAAGAAGACGCTGCCCTTGCTCGCCAACGTGTTTGGTGCTTGGCTAGATTATCCTGAATACTTCTTTTATTGGAACTATCACGGGCAGAACTCGCTTTTCAACGACATGTCCTACCAAAATCCGGCGATGGACAGACTAATCGACGCCGCCCGTTTCGAGACCGATCCGCGGAAATACGACGAGGAAGTCGAGGGCTTCATCACGATTGCCTTCGCCGACATACCGCGCATCCCGGTGTTCCAGCCCTCGCTCGATGTGGCGATGCAGAAGGACGTGACCGGGTATCGCTACTGGTTTCACCGTCAGCTCGATTATCGGCAATTGGCCAAGACTTAACAGGCTAATGAAAAAGGCCCACATCGCCGTCATTCCGGGGCCGGAGCGCAGCGAGGGAGCCCGGAACCCATGAACACCCGCTCGAGAAACAAGGGCTTGGCCTGTGTTCTTGGATTCCGGGCTCAGCCCTGCAGGGCCGCCCCGGAATGACAGCCGAATTTTTCCGCAGCCTGGTAAGGGCGCCGGATCAATGATCGTCCTGCGCCGCTTCGCCACCGCGCTGCCGATCATCGCCGGCGTCATCGTCGTGACCTTTCTGCTGACCCGTGCGTTGCCCGGCGACCCGGCCGTTTATTTTGCGGGACCAGCAGCAACAAAGCAGGCGATCGAGGAAATCCGCCACCAGCTCGGCTTCGACCGCAGCCTGCCGGTGCAATTCCTTGATTATCTCGAGCGGCTTGCTCATGGCGACCTGGGTACCTCACTGACCACCGGGCAACCCGTCTCGACCGAGCTGTTGACCCGATTGCCGGCATCTGGCCGAGCTGATGCTGCTCGCGCTCTTCCTCTCGGTAGCGATCGCGGTGCCGCTCGGCATCGCTGCGGCGATGCGGCCCGGGTCGCTGGTCGACCATGCATGTCGCATCGTCACGACCGCCGGCGTATCATTGCCGACGTTCTTCACCGGCCTCCTGCTGGTTTACGTGTTCTATTACCTCTTCGGGGTGGCGCCGGCGCCGCTCGGCCGCCTCGACGTCTACGACACGGCGCCGCCGCAGCATAGCGGGTTTTACCTGATCGACAGCCTTCTGGCCGGCGATTTCCAGACCTTTCGCGCCGCATTCGCACAGCTCATTTTGCCGGCGGCAACAATGGCGATCTTCACCTTGGCACCGTTGGCGCGGATAACCCGCGCAGCGATGCTTGGGGCACTGGGCAGCGAGTTCATTCGCACCGCACGGGCCAGCGGCTTATCAGGACACCGGATCGTTTTTGTCTACGCCTTTCGCAACGCGGTACTGCCGGTCATTACGACGCTCGGCATGGTGTTCTCGTTCATGCTGGGCGCCAATGTCCTGGTGGAGAAAGTGTTTGCCTGGCCCGGTCTCGGCTCCTACGCGGTCGAGGCGCTGATCGCATCCGATTACGCGCCGGTGCAAGGCTTTGTGCTGATGATGGCGCTGCTTTACGTGCTGCTCAATCTGGTCATCGATCTCGTTTATGGCCTCGTCGACCCGCGGGTCCGGCTCGAAGCATGAATGCGACATTGCGCCATGCCGGGTATGTGCTTCGTGAAAACCCGGTTACTGCCTTCGCGTTCGCCCTGTTTTTCCTGTTTGCGCTGTGTGCCGCACTCGGCCCCGCGCTGGCGCCCTACGACCCGCTCGCCAGCGACACTGCAGAGGCATTGACCGGTCCCTCGGCCGCCCACTGGTTCGGCACCGACCAGCTCGGCCGCGACATTCTCTCCCGCATCGTCGTTGCTACCCGGCTCGATCTCGGCATCGCCGTAATCTCAGTCGCCCTCGCCTTTGGGATCGGCACACTCGCGGGGCTGGGCGCCGGCTATTACGGCGGCTGGATAGACGGGATCGTCGGCCGCGGGGTCGACACGATTATGGCGTTTCCGCTCTTCGTGCTGGCGATGGGCATTGTCGCCGCGCTCGGCAACAATGTCGCCAACATCGTC
This sequence comes from uncultured Alphaproteobacteria bacterium, assembly GCA_963796155.1. Lineage (GTDB taxonomy): Bacteria > Pseudomonadota > Alphaproteobacteria > ATCC43930 > CGMCC-115725 > AP-15. The sequence goes on from CAWCKT010000024.1 coordinate 49,796, forward strand.
TACGCGACTGCGATTATCAACCTGCCGATCTATGCCCGGCTCGCCCGCGCCGAGGCCAATGTCCGGCGAAGTGCCGGCTTTGTCGAGGCGGCGCGGCTGTGCGGCAACAGCGAGTCGCGGATCGTGCTCGGGCAATTATTGCCCAACATCTTGCCGCTGATGATGGTGCAGGTGTCATTGACCCTCGGCTACGCGATTCTCAACGCCGCGGGTCTCTCCTTCATCGGCCTCGGAGTGCGCCCGCCGACGGCGGAATGGGGCATCATGGTCGCCGAAGGCGCGAGCTTCATCGTCTCGGGCGAATGGTGGGTGGCGCTGTTTCCCGGCGTCGTGCTGATGGCCGCGGTGTTTTGCTTTAACCTGATGGGCGACGGGTTGCGCGACATCGTCGACCCGCAGCGGCGGACATGATGGCCGGCAGCAACGGCGTGCCGCTTCTCGCGGTTGCGGATCTCGGCATCGAGTTCCGCACGCGCAGCGGAACTGTGCACGCCGTCGACGGGGTCGGGTTCGAGTTACGCCGCGGCGAGACCATGGCACTGGTCGGCGAAAGCGGCTCCGGTAAGTCGGTAACCGCTTACGCGATCATGGGCATTCTCGATGCCGCGGCGCGCATCACGTCCGGGCAGATCATATTCGGCGGGCTGGAGTTGCTGCAGGCAGGGGAACAAGCGATCGCCGAGATCCGCGGGCGCGAATTGGCGATCATCTTTCAGAACCCGCGTACCGCGCTCAACCCGATCCGGCCGGTCGGCAGGCAGATCGCCGACATCCTGCTGCGGCACGGCAATGTCACCGCCGCGCAGGCGCCCGGGCGCGCCATTGAAATGCTGGCGAAAGTGCGCATTCCCGATCCCGAGCGTCGCGCCCGATCCTATCCGTTCGAGTTGTCGGGCGGCATGTGCCAGCGGGTCATGATTGCGATGGCACTCGCTTGCGAGCCGCAATTGCTGATCGCCGACGAGCCGACGACCGGGCTCGATATCACGACGCAGGCGGTGATCATGGACCTGATCGCCGAGCTCGCCGCCTCGCAGAACATGGCTACCCTGCTGATAACGCACGATCTCGGTCTCGCCTCGGAATATTGCAACTGGATTGCGGTCATGCATGCCGGGCATATCGTCGAGACCGCGCCAACGGCGGCCCTGTTCGCCGCGCCGCATCACCCATACACGGCAAAGCTGATCGCCGCCACCCCGGGCGGGGTGGCGAGCCTCGACGCGCTGGCGGCGATCCCCGGCGCGCTCCCCGACCTGCGTCGCGCTGATCTGCCGCCCTGCCGCTACATCGAGCGCTGCGAGCGCGCCGCCGCCTACTGTATCGACCGGCCGCTGCCGCGGCGGGCTGTGAGCGAAGGCTGGCAGGTCGCCTGCCACTTTCCGCTATGACATCGGATCAACCATTACTGGCCGTCGACGGGCTGCGTAAGCTCTACCCGGTCGGCAAGCAGCGGATCTGGCGGCGTGGCGTGGCGCCGTCCTTTCTCCATGCGGTCGACGGCGTCAGCTTCGCGATCGGACGGGGCGAGACCGTCGGGCTTGTCGGTGAATCCGGTTGCGGCAAATCCACCATCGCCCGACTAATCGCCCGTCTGCTCGATGCCAGCGACGGCTCGATTCGCTTTGGCGGAGAGGAGATCGGCCAGGTGCCGGCGCGGCAATTTGGCCGCGCGCCGCAGCGCGCGAAAATCCAGATGGTGTTTCAGGACGCGACCGACAGCCTCAACCCGCGATTTACTGCGTTCCGCGCCATCGCCGACCCGTTGTTGCGCTTGCAGCGCTTATCCGGCACTGCATTGCGCGCCCGGGTCGAGGAGGCGGCGCGTTTGACCGGCCTGCCACAGGAATTGCTCTCCCGTTTCCCGCACCAGCTCTCCGGCGGGCAGAAGGCGCGGGTCGGGATCGCCCGGGCCATCTCAGTCGAGCCGCAGCTGTTGATCCTCGACGAGCCGACCTCCGCACTCGACGTGTCGGTGCAGGTCGTGATCCTGCGGCTGCTGCAGGATCTCAAGCGGCAGCTCGATTTGTCGTACCTGTTCGTCAGCCACGACCTCAATGTCGTGCGGCTCCTGTGCGACCGCATCCTCGTCATGTATCTCGGCCATATCGTCGAAAGCGGGCCGGCCGATCGGGTGTTCGCCGCACCCGCGCATCCCTATACCCAGGCGTTGCTGTCGGCGGTGCCGAAGCCGGGCGCCGGCGGCGGGCGGTCGACGAGGATCGGCCTGCCGGGCGAGCCGCGCAGCCCGATCGATCCGGCCCCGGATATCTGCCCGCTTTACGGCCGGTGCGGGCGGTCGACTGACAGATGCACGACGGCGATACCAGCTCTGCGTGAGATTGCCAGCGGCCGGTTTGCCGCCTGTCATTTCCCGATTGCCGAACCCGCCGCGGAAACGCAGAAGCTGGCGGCGCTCGCCTAGCCCGGGACAACGCTGCGTAGGAAGAGCAAGCGGAGAACGACCGGTCGGTGAGTGTCAGCCTTTCGACGCAGGTGCGAGGCATCGGGGGTCGACTTCCGGCGCATTGGCGCAGAAAATGCTTGCCAAAGGCGGCGGCCGATGTCTCGGGTGGGCAGATGGATCCTTCGATCCTCGACGGTTACGATCCGCAGGAATTTTATTGCGAGATGCTGCGCAGCGCGGCGAGCCAGGCGGTCAGAGAGCGCTTGTCCGGCCTGTCGATCGATGCGCTCAAGGAGCGCGCCGCCGCCGCCAACGCCGAGCTCTACAACCTCGGTATCACCTTCACGATCTACTCGGATGCGCAGACGATCGACCGGATCCTGCCGTTCGACGTGCTGCCGCGCATCCTGTCGGCCGAGGAGTGGCGGCATATCGAGCGCGGTGTCATCCAGCGCATAACCGCGCTCAACCTGCTGCTCGACGATATCTACCACGAGCAGCACCTGCTGCGCGACGGCGTGGTCCCGGCCGATCTGATCCTCGGCAACCGCAACTACCGTCCGCTGATGCGCGGCATCGACCTGCCGCACAAGACCTATGTCAATATCTGCGGCACCGATATCGTGCGCGACGAGCGCGGCACGTTCCTGGTGCTCGAGGACAACGCGCGCACCCCCTCCGGCGTCAGCTACGTCGTCGAGAACCGGCACATGATGCTGCGCGCCTTTCCCGATCTGCTCGACGACATTGGCTTGCGCCCGATCGACAATTACGGCGCCAAGCTGATCGCCGCATTGCAGGAGGTCGCGCCCGCGGGTGTTGCCGACCCGCAGGTCGTTCTGCTGTCTCCCGGCACCTACAACTCGGCCTATTTCGAGCACGTCTTTCTGGCGCGCGAGATGGGCGTGGCATTGGTGGAAGGTTCGGATCTGCTCGTCGAGGACGACCGCGTCTTCATGCGGACCACCGGCGGCTTGTCGCGCGTCGATGTGATCTATCGCCGGATCAACGACGATTATCTCGATCCCGAAGCGTTTGTTCCCGAGAGCAAGCTGGGCGTGCCCGGGCTGATGCGGGCCTATCGGGCCGGCAATCTGGCGCTCGCCAACGCCGTCGGGACGGGTGTCGCCGACGACAAGGCGGTCTATGCCTACATGCCTCGGATCATCCGCTATTACCTTGACGAGGATCCGATTCTGCCCAATGTCGAGACCCACATCTGCCGCGAGCCGAAGGCGTTGCGCTATACGCTCGACCATCTCGCCGATCTCGTCGTCAAGCCGGTCGGCGAAGCGGGCGGCTACGGCATCACAGTCGGTCCCAGGGCGAGCCTGCGGGAGCTCGACGAATGCCGGACGAAGCTCGTCGCCGACCCGGCCAATTACATCAGCCAGCCCTGCGTCAACTTGTCGGTGGCGCCGACCCTGGTCGAGGGCCAGATCGAACCCCGGCATGTCGATCTGCGGCCGTTTGCGGTCACCGGATCGAGCACCTGGGTGTTGCCCGGCGGGCTGACGCGGGTGGCGCTGCGCCGCGGCTCGCTGGTCGTCAATTCCTCGCAGGGCGGCGGCTCGAAGGACACCTGGGTCGTTGAGTGACGTTCTGCTCGCCCGTTACGCGGAGTGCATTTTCTGGCTCTCGCGCTATGTCGAGCGCGCCGAGAACCTTGCCCGCATCCTCGACGTCAACGAGACCTTCTCGCGCGACAGCCAGGGCGGCCAGAATTGGCGCCCAATCGTTCAGTTGAATTCGGACGAGGAACGCTTTTTCGCGGCCCATCCGGCGGCCACTGCGCAGAGCGTGGTGAAATTCTATGTGATCGACAGCGACAATCCGACCTCGATTGTCAGCGCGATCCGCTATGCCCGTGAGAACGCGCGCACGCTTCGCCCGTTGATCTCGATCGAGATGTGGGTGCAGCTCAACATGTTCTACAACCGCCTCGTCGCTCTGGGAGAGGCCGACCTCATGCCCGGCAGGCTCGCAGCACTGCTCGGCACCATCAAGGAAGCCTGTCAGACCCATACCGGCATCACCGAGGGCACCTTCTTCCGCGACCAGGGCTGGTATTTCTATCAGCTCGGCCGCTATATCGAGCGCGCCGACCAGACCACACGGCTGCTCGACATCAAGTATCACCTGCTGCTGCCCAGCGTCTCGGATGTCGGCTCGCCGACCGATGTCAGCCAGTGGAACGCGCTGCTCCGCTCGGCCGCCGGCTATTACGCCTACCGGCGCCTGCACACGGCCAGCACGACCCCGGCACGGGTGGCGGGTTTCCTGCTGCTCAACCAGGCCTTTCCGCGCTCGGTCCATCATTGCGTGCGCGAGGCCGGCCGGCTGCTCGGCGAACTGAAGTCGCGCTATGCTTTGCGCCACGGCAACGACGCCGCCGAAGAGCTCGACCGCTTGCGCGCCGTCCTTGGAACGCTCGACATATCGACGATCCTCAGCGAAGGTCTCCACGAGTTCCTGGATCTGATGCAACAGCAGTTGATCGCCATCACCCGCGACCTCTCGATCGCCTTCTTCGGCTATGCGCCCGAGCCCGCGCAGGCCCAGAAGGCAACTCCGCAATAGGCAGAGGCGATGCAGGTCATCACCGTTCGCCACGTCACCACCTACCGCTACAAGCAGCCGGTTGCCTTCGGCGAGCACCGCATGATGTTGCGGCCGCGCGACAGCTACGACCAGAAGCTGCTCGACGCCGCGCTAGCGATCACCCCGGAACCCGTCGATATCCGCTGGGTGCACGACGTGTTCGGCAATTGCGTCGCGATCGCCCGATTCGCCGGACGGGCGCAGGAGCTACGTTTCGAGAGCGTGATCCGCCTCGACCACTCGCCGAGCAATGCCCTCGACTTCCAGATCGAGGAATACGCGAAAAGGTACCCTTTCACCTATGGCGCCGACGAGATGCCCGATCTGTTGCGCTCGATCGAGCGGCAATATTTCGATCCCGAGCGCGAGGTCGACCGGTGGGCGCGGCAGTTCTTGCGTCATGACGGCCGCACCGACAGCTCCGAGCTGCTCGCCGCGATGACCCACGCGATCCGCCAGGACCTGGACTATGTCGCCCGCGAGGAACCGGGCGTCCAGGATCCGGTCAAGACATTGCGCATCCAGAGCGGCAGCTGCCGCGATTTCGCGGTGCTGATGATGGAGGCGGTGCGCTCGCTCGGGCTCGCCGCGCGTTTTGTCACCGGCTACCTCTACGTCCCCGAGGGCAGCCGCAGCGAAAGGGTAGGCGGCGACGCCACCCACGCCTGGCTCCAGGTTTACCTGCCCGGGGCCGGCTGGGTCGAATACGACCCGACCAACGGCATCGTCGGCAATCACGATCTGATCCGGGTCGCGGTTGCGCGCGACCCGCGCCAGGCGGTGCCAATCTCGGGCACCTGGACCGGCTTTCCGTCCGATCATCTCGGCATGACCGTCGAGGTCGAGGTCACCGCCGCGAGCGACCCGGCCACGGCGTCGAAAACGGCCGTAAAGACGCGTCGGTCGCGGGTCGCGGGATGACCTCGTTCGCCCGCTTCGATCCGCTCTATGCGACTTGCTTCTGCCCGGTGTCCGAGGCACGCACGATCGCATCGAGCAGGCGATGGCGGGTAACGGCTGCGTCGAAACCGGGGCTCGCGGGCTTGCCGTCACGGATGCGGTCGCCGAGCTTCGCGTAAAGCTGAGCGACATTGTAGGGAGACCCCGCGGGCACACCTTCGGGCACCCAGCGGTATCTGCCGGGAACCGGCAGGTCAGCGAGCGCCGCGCCCTCACCGCGTGCGCCTTTCAGGTTCAGTTCCTGGCGCTGCATCGAGTTACGCGAGGTGGCGGTAAGCACGAGGTCGCCCTCTTCGCCATGGATCTCGAATAGGAAATCGCTCCCGCGCGCCATGCCGCCGCGGACCTGGAACGAGACGACCGCGCCATCTCCGACGATGCCGCTGACGACCAGCTGGTCGGGCGAGGTCTTGGTGATCATCTCGCCGGTTTCCGCCAGCGGGATACGATCGCGCTGGCTGACCACGAAGGCCGACAGCTCGCGGAATTCGCCGAGGCAATAGCACAGCGCGTCCACCGTGTGGCCCCCGGTGATCGTCAAGAGGTTGGCGCCGTTGGCCCGATCGGCCTGGTAGGCGCGGTCGATCGAGGCGCCCCAGTTCGGCGCGCAGGCGATCATCGTCGCTGCCAGGACCCGGCCGACATAGCCGTCGGCGACCAGATCCCTGACATAGTTGATCGCCGGCGACATCTGGCCTTGCAGCCCGACCGCGTGCCGGATTCCTTTGCGTTCGGCGGCATCGAGCATCCGGACGGCCTCGGCGGTGTCGCGGCCGAGCGGCCATTCGCAATAGACATGCTTGCCGGCCTCGATCGCAGCCATGACCGGCCGGTAATGATCGGGCACCTTGACGCTGACCGTGACCAGGTCGACATCGGGATGTTGCGCAAGCTTTTCAGGATCCGAAAACGCTAGCGGAATCCCGTAATGCCGGGCGGCCGCATCGGCCAATTCCTGCCGCGTCGTGCACAGTGCGGTGATTGCGAATTCTGGAAGCGCCCGCAACGCCGGGATATGGGCAATCGAGGCAAACCCGCGCTGCGGACTGACCCCGACGATGCCGACGCGGATTTTGCTGCTCGTCGCCATGATTTCCCTCTTGAGCGGACCGATGGTTCGGGGGCTATCTCTCTTGCTGCACCAGCTCGACCATGATGCCTTCGGGTCCGCGGATAAAGGCCAGACGCAGACCGGGATCGCGCCCGTGAGGACCAATTTCCCTGCCGGCAGGGAAAAATTCGCATCAGAGCCGCGAATTCCGCCAAAAACACAAGAATTATCAGCCTCTTACCCTCTGAACCGGACGTTTCCGGGACGCCTCGGCAGGGAAATTGTGACCAGGTTCTGACGCCCAGCCGCGAGCGGATGCGCCGGAGGCCGGGAATGGTTATGCTCGGCCGAGATCCCCGAGCCGATGGGAGAGCGCCGATGAAGGTCGCGGGCCTCGAAATCCTGCGCTGCGACGCGGGCTGGCGGAACTACCATTTCCTGAAGCTCACCACCGACGAGGGTGTGGTCGGCTGGAGCGAGTTCGACGAAGGCTTCGGTTCGCCCGGGGTCAGTGCCGTCATCGAACGGCTCGCCGCGCGGGTCGTCGGGCAGGATGCGTTCGACCACGAGCGGATCTATGCCGAGCTCTACTGCTTCACCCGGCCGGCCGCCGGGGGTGTGGTCGCGGAGGGGCTGGGGGCGATCGAGAACGCGCTGCTCGACGCCAAGGCCAAGGCGCTGGGTGTGCCGTGCTACGTGCTGCTCGGCGGCAAGGTGCGCGACCGGGTGCGGGTCTATTGGTCGCATTGCGCGACCTGGCGGATCAACCATCCGACCCTCTACAAGCCGGCGATCACCAGCCTCGACGGCGTCACCGCACTCGGCGCCGAGGTGCGCGAGAAGGGCTTCACCGCACTCAAGACCAACATCTTCCTCTATGACGGCGGGGCGCCGCGCGGCTGGCGGCCCGGTTTCGGCGTGCCGTTCCTGCCCGAGCTCAACGTCGACAAGCAGGTGCTGCGCGACCTGCGCACCCATCTCGCGGCGATGCGCGAGGGGGCGGGACCCGATATCGACCTCTTGCTCGATCTCAATTTCAACGCCAAGACCGAAGGGTATCTCCAAATCCTGAAGGCGATCGCCGATTTCGGCATGTTCTGGGTCGAGATCGACAGCTACAGCCCGGAGGCGCTCGGCTATATCCGGCGGCAGAGCCCGCACCCGATCAGCTCGTGCGAGACCCTCTTGGGACTGCGCGAGTTCCTGCCCTATTTCCGCGAGCAGGCGATCGATGTCGCGATCATCGACGCGGTGTGGAACGGGGTGTGGCAGGCGATGAAGATCGCCACCGCCGCCGAGGCCTTCGAGGTCAACATCGCGCCGCACAATTTCTACGGCCATCTCGCGACAATGATGAACGCGCATTTCGCCGCCGCGACGCCGAATTTGCGCATCATGGAGATCGACATCGACCGCCTCCCCTGGGACGACGAAGTGTTCACGACCGTCGCCGCAATTCGAGAGCGGGCATCTCATGGTCCCCTCGACGCCGGGCTGGGGCACCGAACCCGTCGAGGAGGCGATCCACGCGCACCCGCCTAGGGCGCCAGGCGGCCTGCTGCACTACCGGCAGTCTTGAGCGGTGCGCTCCGCCCGCTACACCCGCGACTATCAAGCCGGTGCTGTCGTTTTTAACAATTTATATGTTGACAATGCCTCCGGCGTCAAGCAGATTATTCCAACTGCGTCCCGCCGGGACGATCGCCTGAGGCCGGGTCGGACCGGCTGTCGAATAACGACGCTTTGCAAGCGCGCGAGACCCATGCACTGGCCCGCGAATACGTCCGAAACTGCAACCGCGACGACGCTTTCATGTATCGCCAAGCGGGCCTAGATATGGATAAGCGAAGAGTTGGGAGTGGCTTGCATGAATACTACGCTCACACATCACGAGAATCGCAAAATTGTGCTTCCAACCTGGGAACGCATCACTCCGATTGTTCGCTCCGCTCTGGTGTGCGCGGTCCTGGCCCTTGCACTCGTCAGCATAATGTGCCTGGGCGCTGGCATCTCTGTGATCCCGGGCTGGATTCAGGGGTTATTTGCGACGGGTGGAGCCGCGCTCGGTGCCACGATTGGGATTTTGCGTGGGCCTACTGCTTAGCATACTCCCGACCCGAGGGGTTCTTGTAGTTCCCTGGATCGTAAGTCTTGCTGCACTCCATTGCATAATCCGGTGGCGCCTAGCCGTAAGGGATGGGCGCCAGCTCCCCGGGAGTATACAGCTTGCGCATGAGGCGCATTGGTTTGGCGCGTCGGTAGTCGTGTTAGGGGGGCTTATATATGAGCCCATACTTAGGGCGTTCTTCGAAGTCCCCTGGTATCTGGGAATTGCTGCTTTCGGTGGCCTTATAGAATCAATTCGCGCGCTGCGTACCTGATAGCTACCCACGGGTCGGGTGGTAACCGCATTTCATCCGGCGTCGCCTCGCGACGCCTTCGACCCCAAACCCCGCGGCCGAGATTGTGACCGAACCCAGCGCGATTGTATGCCCTGGCCAATACAGGCGATCCCTCGGGTTGGTTCCTCAACGGGAGACCGACCTCTTTGGACCGTCCCGCAATTCGAGGGCGGGCATCTCGTGGTCCCCTCGACGCCGGGCTGGGGAACCGAACCCGTCGAGGAGGCGATCCTCTCGCACCCGCCAAAGGCGCCCATCGGCTTGCTGCGCTACCGGCAGTCTTGAGTCGCACGCTAAACCCGTAGTCGGCTCTGGCGGTTATTGCACTTGACTGAACTACAGAACAAGAACACCGTCGGCCTCGACTGGCCGGCGCAAGAGTCCTATTTCGGGGGCATGAAGGCGAAGAAGCCCCAGCCTCCCGCCAAGCCGATACCGAATTGGGATCTGACCGAGGAGGAAGCCGCTGCCGTAGAACGAGGGATACGGCGGTTCCTCGACACCCCGCCGCGGCCGCACGGACGATCGCCAAAGGATCGACAACCGGCGGGCGGCGTGAAGCAGCCTCGCAGGTAAACGTCCTCTCTTGCGCTCGTTTGGGTTCCTCCCGACGAGTATCTGACGACATTTGGTTAAAATGTTTCTTACCTCACGATTGGGTGGAAAGATGATTGGGAATCAAGATAGCGAGCGATCAAAAAAAGTGTCTTTCGAAAATACCTATGATGCGCTCGATGAAATTGATCAGGTTTTGGAGAGTTGGAATGACAGGTTGACCCTCGAAAGCTTGGCCATCCCCAAAGATTATGTTGAAAATCGTATCAATATCTATGCCTTGTGGCGCGTCAGTGGGGACAAACGACAAGACTATTACGCCGTCTTTCAGAACAAATTTTTTTGTGGAAAGGAAAGGAACAAAAATTTCCGTTTTCATTTGCCCAGGAACTGGGGAGACGGAAATAGAGCGGGTGACAACGAGCGAGCCAGTTGTGACGAGAACGGTATGTTTGTCATCGACGTCAATCTCGTGAAGCTGGCGAATGGCTTGTCCCTTCCCTCCCGTATAGGGCTCCAAGCGGCGAATAAATCTTTGGGCTGCGGGCGGAAGTCGCTTTATTTTTCTCGAAGCCTCGGCTTCAAAACTTTGCCGATTTGTCGCTGTTGGGAAGTATGTATCCCTCAACGCGCTGCCGCTGGTAGCACCGGTCGCTCTGGCCAAGTCGGTGGTTACCAGATCGAGGGCGGCTCGCAGGTTATGAGCGACATCGCCGATGATGGCCGAAAACTGAGCGGGAATCTCCTTAACATCTCTGACGCGCGCTCTCACCCAATCATGACCGCCCTCAGCAACGTAATCCTCAAAGACAATGCGGTAAGGTTCGTCTTGCACGAACCTCGAGATTTCAGTTTCGAGTTCTTGGGTGTGGCGTTTGGCCCTCTCAATCTTTAGCTTTGGACCTACCAGTGGTTCTGGTACCATGATTGGCCAATTCCGTCCCTAGCGTGACTTCGAACACCACCTAGGATAACGGAAGTCGGTCGGGGCCGTAAGCCCGGCCGCCTCAGGGTTTCGCGGAGGTGAGTGGAACAGCCAAGCGAGGCACTGCACGCGGCAAGCGCCGGTTGTCACGCCGAGCAGGACGGCCCGGTACTCTCTCTCCTAGTCGGGAGCTGCGCGAGATGCGCTGCGAGCGCATCATCAGAAACAGTCACGGTGACGGAGTGCGGCCGATAATCTCGATCGCCGGGCGGGTGAACATCGTCTGGCATGCGTGCGGTATGCCAGAAGATGGTTGATCAAATGGGGCTTCGTCGGTGTGTAGATCGCTCTCGCGGCGGGCGTTCTGCATCAGAATCTCGTACACCTTCTCTCCGGTCAGGCGATCAACCTTGATCGAGAGAGCAGAGCCGCCGTGCTATACAAGCGTTCTAAGTGTCCGAATCTTAATCGTATAGGTTGTAGGGCTTACCTGGGATCGTGTAATAGTCAGGCTAATCGTCTGATCAGCAACTGCACAGAGGCGATGTAGACCCAAGCTTTGGCGCTCGCAATCGACGCCTCGAAATCCTTTGCCAAGCGGCGGTTTCGGTTGAGCCAAGCGAGCGTTCGTTCGACAACCCAGCGGCGTGGCAGCAGCTTAAAGCCAGCCGCGTCAGCCGCGCGTTTGACGATCTCAATGGTCCAGTTGCCGAACTTGGCGAGGGCGTCACCCAGGTTGGGGCCGTTGTAGACGCTATCGGCGAACAGGTGGCGCAACCAGGGAAATAGCTGGTGGATCGCCTCAATGACCAGAACCGCACCATCGCGATCTTGGACATCGGCGGGGTGTACCTCGGCACCGACCAGCAGACCGCCGGTATCGGTCACAATGTGTCGCTTGCGCCCTTTGATCTTCTTGGCCGCATCGTAACCGCGCGGCCCGCCGCTTTCGGTCGTCTTGACCGATTGACTGTCGATCACTCCGGCCGACGGGCTCGCGTCGCGGCCCGCCGCTTCGCGCGCCTGCAGCAGCAAGTGAAAATTGATGTTCTCAAACAAGCCGTTGTCTCGCCAGTCATAGAAATAGCCTTGCACGGTCGTGAACGGCGGAAACTCCTTCGGCAGCATTCGCCACTGACAGCCGGTCCGCGCGATATACAAGATCGCGTCCAGTACGGCGCGCAACTCGGTCGCGCGCGGCCGGCCCAAACGCTTGGCCGCTGGCATGTGCGGCTCGATCAGCGCCCATTCGGCGTCGGTCAGATCGCTTGCGTAGCGCTGTCCCTCTCGCTCATACTTCCGACGAGTGATTTCGGTCCACATCTTGTGCCTCGATGATTGTTTTGCCACAAACATCATGTCACAACTGGCTGAAATCACTCAATTCATTTTCGGTCAGCCTCTAACGCGCATGTGCTGCCGCACGTCGGGCAGAACGCACCTTGCGACCAGCAAATCCGTCTCTCCTGTTCAGTTAAGTGCATAATCGCCTCGGCTCAGCTCCCGTTTTGTTGCGGGCTGATTATTTAGTTAGCAATTTATATATTGACAATTTAGGGTCACATCGAATAGATTCCCCTCATCGGGTTCGCGGAGAGGATCGGCGTCGGGCTGGTCGAGCCGGGACTGCGGCTCGACGCCTATGAGGGCGATGGATATGTGGGGAGCTTTTCATTACTGCGAGGTCTTCGCGGGTCGGTTCACCCGGACGGAGTGCGAGCGCGTCATTGCGCTGCATCAGGAAAAGGGTGCGTCGCGGAGCACGATGCCGCGCGGCGATAGCGGCTTCATTAGAGACAGCGATTTGTTCTGGGTTCCGCGGACGACGGAGACCGAGTGGATCTTCGAGCGCGTCTGGGAAGTCGCAACACTCTACAATTCCCGATACGGGTTTGGGCTCGCCGACGAAATGGGTCAGCTGCAGCTGACGCGCTATGCCAAGGATCAGCTCTACGACTGGCACATGGATCTCGGTCCCGGTGCCATGAGCCTGCGCAAGATATCGGTTGTCGTCGAACTGGCGGCAGCCGAGGGATACGACGGGGGCGGGACCGAGGTCTTCTATGGCGAGGGTACCGGCAATCGGATGGCTCTCGGCCAGGGCGACGCGCTGATCTTTCCGTCCTTCATCATGCACCGGGCATTGCCGGTGCAGAGCGGCACCCGCTGGACGCTGGTCTCCTGGCTGACCGGGCCCGAGCCCCTCAAATGAGCGGCCCGAGCGGTCACATGATAATTCAGGTCGCCAATGCGGCCAGCGCCGATGATTGCCGTCGGCTGATGACAATGTATGATCGGCACGTCCATCTGACGAAAGTCAGGGATCAAACAGGACATCCCGTCGTCTATTGGCCCGAGTTCCGCGATGCGCCATATGCCGCCGAAATCGTGCCGCGTCTCGTCGAAGAATGCTTGTGCCGCATTGGCAGCCGGTTGCAACTCGCCGATCCGCTTTATCCCGAGACGGTGATCCTGGCCGCGATCGGAGCGGGAGGCCGCCACGATCGTCATGCGGACAATTGCCGGCAGAACGAACAAGGCGATTGGGTCGCCAATCATACGCCGCAGCGCGACGTGTCTGCGATCTACTACTTGAATGACGCGTTCGAGGGGGGCGAAATCGTCTTCGACCGGGCGGGAATGGTGGTCAGGCCGCGCCGCGGGCTTCTATTGGCCTTTCCCAGTGACGCCGGCCACGTGCACGAGGTGCTTCCCGTGCGGAGCGGGGTTCGCTACACGATGGCGATTTGGTTTACCAGGCAACAACGCTGCGCACTGGCAAATTTGCCGCTTGGCGCGCCGGCGACAGTGGCTGCGGTTTCGACCCCCGGATGACAATATGGCGCGGATGACCAGAAGGACAGGAAGGGCCACGGCCGGCTAAGGGATTTGCGGCGATGCCGTCCTCACTCCGGCAAACTCATCGGATCGAGGACATCCGCCGTTTGGTACTTGATCCAACGGACCCGATCCTCAATTAACCGGACCGCGCGATCGACCCTGACCCGATTGAGCCCGGTACGAGCGATGTACGAGGTCTTCTTGTCTGCCGGCAGCGCGCGCACCCGGTTCCACAGGGTGTGGTTGCGGTGCTGCTGACCGGGTCCGAGGAAGTCCCGCGATTTGTCATACCGCTCGAAGCTGCGACAGCTGGTCTTGTAGGGGACGAACCGCGGCCCGGCGGCCTCGTACCCGAAATAACTCCTGGACCACGAGAGCGCCTCGTCGTCGGACAGCTCCGGCCACTCCAGGTTGACGACGACCGCCTGCCGGGACTCGGGTATCCGGTGCCACTCCCTGACCTCGCTGCCGACGTGCTCCAGGCGGTGATAAAACTCCACGTCCTCGTCGCCCCAGCCGACGAAGTCCGGGTTGTACCCGTTCGCCCTGACGAAGTCCGCCGCTATCACCTTGCACGAGCCGGCCGATAGGAACCACGCCACGTTGAAGCTCCGCGGCCCGTAGTCGACGCCGCACAGCGGGATGACGTCCACGTCGTGGAACACGAAGTATCCAGACACCCCGTCGTCGAGCGCGGCCCGCGCGGCGACGTTGCGGCTCAGAGCCAGGTTAAACGGATCCTGGCTCTGCTGTTCGGCCACGTAGATCACGTAGTCCGAAATGTCGTTCGTGCGCTCGAGGTATCTCGGGACCTCTCTCAAGAATATATCCAGATAACTCTTTCGGTTCCGATACGGCACCAGGATGGCGAGGCGGTCCGGCCGCGGGGGATTACTGCATGTCATCGCGATGGGGTTGCAGATAGGAGATCGACGAGGAATTTATCCGGCGGGCCCGCTATTGTCAATCAGAGAATTGCTGTTATGATGCGTCGGGCTGGTCGAGCCGGGACTGCGGCTCGCACCTATGAGGGCGATGGATATGTGGGGAGCTTTTCATTACTGCGAGGTCTTCGCGGGTCGGTTCACCCGGACGGAGTGCGAGCGCCTCATTGCGCTGCATCGGGAAAAGGGTGCGTCGCGGAGCACGATGCCGCGCGGCGATAGCGGCTTCATTAGAGACAGCGATTTGTTCTGGGTTCCGCGGACGACGGAGACCGAGTGGATCTTCGAGCGCGTCTGGGAAGTCGCAACACTCTACAATTCCCGATACGGGTTTGGGCTCGCCGACGAAATGGGTCAGCTGCAGCTGACGCGCTATGCCAAGGATCAGCTCTACGACTGGCACATGGATCTCGGTGCCGGTGCCATGAGCCTGCGCAAGATATCGGTTGTCGTCGAACTGGCGGCAGCCGAGGGATACGACGGGGGCGGGACCGAGGTCTTCTATGGCGAGGGTACCGGCAATCGGATGGCTCTCGGCCAGGGCGACGCGCTGATCTTTCCGTCCTTCATCATGCACCGGGCATTGCCGGTGCAGAGCGGCACCCGCTGGACGCTGGTCTCCTGGCTGACCGGGCCCGAGCCCCTCAAATGAGCGGCCCGAGCGGTCACATGATAATTCAGGTCGCCAATGCGGCCAGCGCCGATGATTGCCGTCGGCTGATGACAATGTATGATCGGCACGTCCATCTGACGAAAGTCAGGGATCAAACAGGACATCCCGTCGTCTATTGGCCCGAGTTCCGCGATGCGCCATATGCCGCCGAAATCGTGCCGCGTCTCGTCGAAGAATGCTTGTGCCGCATTGGCAGCCGGTTGCAACTCGCCGATCCGCTTTATCCCGAGACGGTGATCCTGGCCGCGATCGGAGCGGGAGGCCGCCACGATCGTCATGCGGACAATTGCCGGCAGAACGAACAAGGCGATTGGGTCGCCAATCATACGCCGCAGCGCGACGTGTCTGCGATCTACTACTTGAATGACGCGTTCGAGGGGGGCGAAATCGTCTTCGACCGGGCGGGAATGGTGGTCAGGCCGCGCCGCGGGCTTCTATTGGCCTTTCCCAGTGACGCCGGCCACGTGCACGAGGTGCTTCCCGTGCGGAGCGGGGTTCGCTACACGATGGCGATTTGGTTTACCAAGCAACAACGCTGCGCACTGGCAGATTTGCCGCTTGGCGCGCCGGCAACAGTGGCTGCGGTTTCGACCCCCGGATGACAATATGGCGCGAATGACCAGAAGGACAGGAAGGGCCACGGCCGGCTAAGGGATTTGCGACGATGCCGTCCTCACTCCGGCAAACTCATCGGATCGAGGACATCCGCCGTTTGGTACTTGATCCAACGGACCCGATCCTCAATTAACCGGACCGCGCGATCGACCCTGACCCGATTGAGCCCGGTACGAGCGATGTACGAGGTCTTCTTGTCTGCCGGCAGCGCGCGCACCCGGTTCCACAGGGTGTGGTTGCGGTGCTGCTGACCGGGTCCGAGGAAGTCCCGCGATTTGTCATACCGCTCGAAGCTGCGACAGCTGGTCTTGTAGGGGACGAACCGAGGCCCGGCGGCCTCGTACCCGAAATAACTCCTGGACCACGAGAGCGCCTCGTCGTCGGACAGCTCCGGCCACTCCAGGTTGACGACGACCGCCTGCCGGGACTCGGGTATCCGGTGCCACTCCCTGACCTCGCTGCCGACGTGCTCCAGGCGGTGATAAAACTCCACGTCCTCGTCGCCCCAGCCGACGAAGTCCGGGTTGTACCCGTTCGCCCTGACGAAGTCCGCCGCCATCACCTTGCACGAGCCGGCCGATAGGAACCACGCCACGTTGAAGCTCCGCGGCCCGTAGTCGACGCCGCACAGCGGGATGACGTCCACGTCGTGGAACACGAAGTATCCAGACACCCCGTCGTCGAGCGCGGCCCGCGCGGCGACGTTGCGGCTCAGAGCCAGGTTAAACGGATCCTGGCTCTGCTGTTCGGCCACGTAGATCACGTAGTCCGAAATGTCGTTCGTGCGCTCGAGGTATCTCGGGACCTCTCTCAAGAATATATCCAGATAACTCTTTCGGTTCCGATACGGCACCAGAATGGCGAGGCGGTCCGGCCGCGGGGGATTACTGCATGTCATCGCGATGGGGTTGCAGATAGGACATCGACGAGGAATCTATCCGGCGGGCCCGCTATTGTCAATCAGAGAATTGCTGTTATGATAAAACTGGGCCTCGCCGATAATCGCATTTGCAACCTTTTGTCGTGATATTCCGGCGTTTAGGTCTTTCGCGAAAACTTAAGCGTTCGGAAAATCAAGCGGTCGGCGCCCCGCGTTCAACCACTCGCCCCGCCCCGGGGGGCCGAGCGCTCAAGCGCGGCCCCAGAGCCGCTTTGATGCGATGGCCGCCCCTTCGACCATCGCGCCCAGCTTCTTGAACGAGATGTCGGGATCGAGCTTGCCGTAGCCGGCAAAGGTGCCGAACCCGCAATCGGTGCCGGCGATGACCCGCTCGCGGCCGACGATGTCGGCGAACTGGCAGATGCGCTGGGCAACGAGTTCCGGATGCTCGACGTAGTTGGTCGAGGTGTCGAGCACGCCGGGCATCAGGATCTTGTCGTCGGGCAATTTCACGTCCTGCCACACCGTCCATTCATGCGCATGCCGCGGATTGGCCGCCTCGACGACCAATGCCATCGGTTTGGCCTTGATCAGGATCGGGGCGACTTTGGCGAACGGAATGTCGTGATCGTGGGGCCCTTCGTAATTGCCCCAGCAGATATGAATGCGCGCCCGGTCCGCCGGGACATTGCGCAGCGCGTGGTTGAGGACGTCGACGTGGAACGCCGCGCGCTTCAGAAATTCCGGCTCGTCCAGATCCTGAAAGCTAGTGTGACGTGCCATTGCGAGATCGGGGCAATCGAGCTGCAATACGAAACCCGCATTGACGATCGCCTCGTACTCTTCCTGCATCGCCGCGGCGATGGCTTCGACATAAGCCTCATGGGACGGATAATGCCGGTTCGTCTGGAACACCGGGACGAGACCGGGCGAGGCCGCGGTCATGAAGCCTTCGGCGACCTGGACCTCGGCGAGCGCATCGCGCAGATTGGCGAGGTCGTGTTCGAGGGGCTCGCGGTCGCGCCAAGCCACCGGGCCGACGCACACTGAGCGCCGCGCGACGTTGGCACCCGTCATCCGTTCGTAGGCCGCGAGAAAATTCGGGTGGTCCCGCGTGTCGAGCCGCGGCTTCGCCGGCTCGTGGCCGGCGAACCCCGAGAGCCGGTCTGCGACATAGGTCGAATAGCCGGGCTTCGACATCTCGCCGTCGTTGACGATATCGATGCCGGTTTGGGCCTGGCGGCGGACGATGTCGAAGACCGCCTGCCGGGTCAGGCGATCGAGCGCCTGCTGGTCATAGGGCTGGCCCTGATCCTTGCGCACCAATAGCTCCTTGAGCTCGGGCGGGCGCGGCAGGCTGCCGACATGGGTCGTCAGAATGCGGTCCTGGCTCGTCTTCATCGCCGTTCACCCCCTATTCGAAAGACCACAGGATGCGCCGCTTCGCGCTTGGCGGCAAGCCACGCCGGGCCCTCGCCTCGTGCGGGCTACTTGCCAGCACGCGAGGGCGCCGCCTACCCTGACCGGCCTCGAACATAAAGGAGCAGCGCGATGATCTGCGACGTCCATGCGCACTATACGCCGAGGAATTTCAGTGAGTTCATGGGCGACCGGTTTGCCTCGCCGGTCCATCTGCCGGTCAAGCGCGGAATGGCGCGCCATCCCTTCTCGGATTCGCCGGAGGACATCGAGGGCCGATTCAGGCTGATGGATGAGGCGGGGGTCGAGAAGCAGGTCTTGTCGCCGAACCATCCTCCTTACCTCCCCGACGAGGGGGAGTGCGTTAAAGCGGTGCAAATGCTCAACGACGGCTATGCTGACCTGGCGCACCGCTACCCTCAGCGCATCGCCTCCTATGTGATGCTGCCACTGCCCCATATCGACGCCGCACTGAAGGAGATGGAGCGCGGCTTCGATCAGTTGGGCTGCGTCGGCGTCAACATGAACATCGTCTGTCTCGGTCGCTCGATCGCCGAAACCGAGTTCGAGCCGATCTACGCCGAGATGAACCGGCGCCGTGCCGTGCTGTTCGTGCACCCGGCAGGATCGGGAATCTGCTCGCCGTTTATCGTTGACTACAACTACCGGGGGTCCGTCGGCACCTCGCTCGAGGACGCGACCTTTGTATTGCATATGATCGCCAAGCAGATCCCGTACCGCTATCCGAACATCAAATTCATTGTGCCGCATCTGGGCGGCCCGATCCCGATGCTGCTCAATCGCCTCGACAAGCAGGGCCAGAGCCAGAGCGGCCACCCCAATCTCGCCGAAGCGCCGAGTGTGACCGCCAAGAAGTTCTGGTACGACACGGTGTGCTACGGCTCGAAGGCCGCCTTTACCTGCGCGCTCGAAGCCTTTGGCGCCGATCACCTGGTGACCGGCAGCGACTATCCGGTACTGCAGGATTACGAGGCCTATAAGGAGACCTTCGCCTATATCGAGCGGCTGGGCCTACCGAAGGCCGATACCGACAAGATCCTGCACCACAACGCGCAAAAGCTGTTCGGCTTCCGCCATTAGCCCTGCCCGCACGCTGACCCTCCGCCGCGAGCGGGGGAGGGAACCGCAGAGGGCCGTTCTACGGAGGCTCAGGTCTTTTGGCCGACAAAGTCGATGAGCTCTTTGCGCGTCGTTTCGCTCGCGACGAAGAGGAACATCGGTATGATCAGGAAGAACGACAGTGCGAGGAGCGGCAGCGCCGCGGCGATCGAGTGCGAGGTCGCGATCCAGCCGACGATCGCCGGCGCGAGCGCTCCGCCGGCGCTGCCGAACGTGAAGGCCGCGCCGACGGCGGTGCCGCGGATCTGCGTCGGGAACAATTCCGTGTTATAGCCGAGCCCGCTGCCAAAGCTGCCGGTGATCAGAAAATTCAGGATCAACCCCACCCAGAACAGGCTGGGCGCGCTGTCGAGTTGCCCCATGACGACGAGGAGGATCGCCGCCGGCAGGCAGAACGCGGGTATCACATAGCGCCGGCCAAACAGGTCGCTGAGCCAGCCACAAAGGTAATAGGCAAAAATCGCACAAAACATCCAGATCGACAGATAGCTCGCCGTAGTCTGGAAGCCGAGATGCTTTTCATTGGCGAGGTATTGCGGCATCCATGCCGACCAGCCGATCCAGGTGAACAGATAAAAGAAGTAGAGCAGGGTCGCGGTCAGCATTTCGCGCGGGTACTGCCGCACCGGCGACCAGATGTCGAGCCGTTTCCTGAGTCCTTCCCGCAGCATTGCCGTGGTGACCCGCTCGAAACGGGGGCTTTCCCGAACGCCGAGGCGGACCCAAAGAACCAGCAGTGCCGGCAGAATGCCGAGCCAGTAGAGGGCGCGCCAGCCCCATAGCGGGACGACGACGAGTGCGGTCAGCGAACACAGCATGTAGCCGAACGGATACCCGCCGACGAGGCCGCCGAGTGCCGTGGCGCGCCACTTTGTCGGCGCCGTCTCGCTGACCATGACCATGCCGACCGGGGTCTCGCCCCGTAATGTGATGCGGGTGATCGAGGTGAAGATCAACAGCTGCAGCGGGCCTTGCGCAAACCCGGTGAAGCCGGTGAACAGCGAATAGCCGAGGATCGTCAGAATGAGAATGGGCCGGCGCCCATAGAGATCGGCCAGCGCCGGAAAGACAAAGACGCCGATCAGACCGACCCAGGCCGACATCGTCGTGATGTAGCCGATCGTTGCCGGGACGATACCCCATTCCTTGATCAAGATCGGGGTCACGAGCTGCATGATCGTGCCCTCGTAGATGTCGAAGGCGAAGCCCAGCATGCAGATCGCCCACACGGTGAGGCTGTACCCGGTCCACCGATCCGCCGCCAGTTGCAGAGCGGCAGGCTCGGCTGGTGACAAACTGGCCATCGTCTCCCCCCTCAGTCACACCACAGAGAGACACGGAGGACACAGAGAAGAGACCAAAGGCTTTGCACCCATCTCTGTGTTAAGACGTTGTTTTCTCCTTATCCTCCGTGCCTCGGTGGTGAATTTTCTAGAATCGTATATCCGTTGGCGGCAGGCCGAACTCGGCGCGGCCGAACACGGCGGCGGCGCGCTCGGGATTATTGCCGACATGAGCGCGCATGGCGTGGATATCGCGCCAGGCCCGCTGGATCGGGTTACTGAGGAAGATGCCGCGGCCGCCGCTCGCCTCCATCAGGCGATCGACGGCGCGCAGGCTCCAATCGACCGCTTTGGCGGAGTCCCAGCGGTAGCGCGCCCGCCGGGTCAGCGGGATCTCTTTGCCGGCCGAGGCGAGGCTCATCATCTCCCGCATGTTGTCGCGCATCCGGTCGTATGCGCTGCTGACCTCGGCGGCAAATTCGGCCAGGCGAAACTGGGTGAACGGGTCCTCGGCGAGGCGCGAACCGTCGCGCAGGTTCACCCGCACCTGCGACTGCTCGCGAAAGGCGTCGAGCGCGCCGAGCGCCACACCGATGGCCGGGGCCGAGATCGAGTTCGGGAAGATGGCGCCAAACGGCAGCCGGTAGAGCGGCCCGTCATTGAGTTCTTGGCCGGGGTTGCGCAGATGAAACGCATCGAGGTAGGAGTGCGTGCGATATTCGGGCACGAACGCGTCTTCGACCACGATATCCTTGCTGCCCGTGCCGCAGAGGCCGGTCACGTACCAATTGTCGTCGATCTGATAGTCGCGGCGCGGGATCAAAAACATCCGGGCGTCGGGCGGCGCGCCGTTTTCGACCGCCGGGGCAATGCCGCCGAGCGCTGCCCATCGGCAATAATCGCAGCCGCTGGAGAACGACCAGCGGCCGCGCAGCCGAAATCCGCCATCAACCCGCTCGACCGTGCCGGTCGGCGCCAGCGAGGTCGAGATCTGGATGCTGTCGTCTTCGCCCCAGACGTCCTGCTGAGCCTGCGGCGGAAACAGCGCCAAATGCCAGTTGTGCACGCCGATCACGCCGAGGATCCAGCCGCTCGATCCGCAGACTGCCGAGGTTTCGACGATCGCCTGATAGAAGGTCTCCGGATCGAGCTCATAGCCGCCCCAGCGCTTTGGCTGGAGGCAGCGAAACAGGCCGGTCTCTTGGAAGTCGTTGAAGGTTTCGTCCGGCAGCCGCCGCAGTTTCTCTGCATCGGGTGCCCGCTCGCGCAATACCGGCAGCAGATCACGCACTCGCTTGAGGTATTCTTCTGGTGTCACCGCACCGTCGCTCCCATTCTCGTCATCCCGGCGAAGGCCGGGAACCATCTATCCGGCTTCCTAACAGTCGACAGATAGATCCCGGCCTGCGCCGGGATGACAGTCAGCCCAGCGGGCCCTGGAAGACCTGGTCGACATAGGTGTCGGAAAGCGGCTCCAGCACCTCGGGCCAGTCGCGCTGGACCTGGCGGCGCGCCGATTGCGGCCGGACCCGGCCGTCCCAGCCGACTTGTTCCATGTAGTAATAGAGCTGGATGCAGTGGCCGTCGGGATCGAGCGCGAAAGCCGAATAGTCGATGCCGGGGTAGAGCTCGGGCGCGATCGAGTCGACAAAAGTGACGCCGCGCGACTTGAGGAACGCGACAGCCTCTCGCAGTTGCGCGTAGCTGCCGAGCTCGACGCCGAACGACATGCAGGTGCTGCGCTCGCTCAAGCCCAGCCGGCGCCGCAGCTCCTTTGGGAAGAGCCCGAGGCTGTGGTGCTCGGCGCCGCAGCGCAGGAAGACGCAGCGAGCCCCCTGATACGTCGTCTCCTCGCTGCGGACAAAGCCAACGCGGTCGGTGTAGAAGGCTTCGGCGCGCTCGACATCGTCGACAAAGAGACCGACCGGGCCGATCTTGGTGATCTTGAACGGCCGCGGCAGCAGGACGCCTTCCACGTCGTAATTCGCCGGGAGGGTATCTTGCGGGCGGTGGCCCGAGAGGACCGCGATGCCCTTGGCCTCGGCCTCGGCCACTTCGGTCGCCTCGGACATCTGCGGCAACGGCGGCTTCTCCTGAAAGCCGCGGTAATACATGTCGCGCGGCTTGCTCAGCCGGTTCCAGCCGATCTGCTCGATGCCGTAGTAGAATTCGTTGGTGTGGCCGTCGGGATCATAGACGTAGACGTGCCAGTTGCTGCCCGGCATGTCGCGCCCGACGCGCTGAACACGAACCTGCTGCTCCTGGAAATAGGTATGGGCGTCGGCGATCTCCTTGAGGCTGCCGCATTGCCAGGTGATCTGGTTGATCGTGACCTCGGGGGCAAATTTCCGGTCGGCGCGGTGGTCCATCACCTTCTTCGGGAACAGCACGAAGGCGTGGTGGTCGGTCCCATAGCGCATGAAATAGCCGCGCGGGTCGCCCAGATCGGCATCCTTCGGGTACCAGGGCGCGCGCGAGAAATCGAGCGTGTCGGAGGCCGTGAAGCCGAGCAGGTCGCCATAGAATTCGCGGCCCTCGGGAAGCTTTTCGACGTTGAACCCGAAATGGCCGAGCCGGCGAACCTTGAACGGTTGCGGCAGATAGACCCCGCCGACATTGTAGCGTCCGTTGACCGATGACATCGTTGTTCCCTCCGTTTGCGCGCTTGGCGCGAGCGTCCGCGCGCCAGCTTTCGGTAGACTCCGGCTGCATTATCGTCTCGTTTCCCTCCGCCGCCAAGCGGGTCAGCGAGGCGGCGATGGCCCGCGGGCTGTCCTCAGCCGGCGGGCTGGGATTGCATTTGGATATAGTTTTCGAGGCCGATTTTCTCGATCAGCTCCAATTGCGTCTCTAAGAAATCGACATGCTCCTCTTCGCCCTCGAGGATCTGGCTGAACAGGTCGCGGGTCACGAAGTCGCGCACCTTTTCGCAATAGGGGATCGCCTCGCGCAGCTGGGGCATCGCCTGTTGCTCGAGCTTCAGGTCGCACTCGAGGACGTTTTGCACCGTCTTGCCGACCAGCAACTTGTCTAATTCGAGACGGGGCACACCACCCAGGAACAGGATGCGCTTGATCAACAGGTCGGCGTGTTTCATCTCATCCACCAACTCGCCGTATTCAACGGCGCCGAGCTTGACGACCCCCCAATGCTCCAGCATCCGGGCATGCAGAAAGTATTGATTGATTGCGGTCATCTCGTTCTTCAACACCACGTTGAGGTGCGTGAGGACGGTCGTATCGCCTTGCATGGTCGGCCTCCCTCCGTCGTCGCCGATAATCACGGGGAAGCAAGCTCCGCTGCCTCCTTGTTGTCAACAACCGCCGAGTTCGAAGGGTTGCCGCGGCGAGCCGATTCAGCGCAAGGCGAGCTCCCAATCGAGGTCCTCGACCGCTTCGCGCTGCTCGCCCGGGTGCGCGCCGCGCGCGAGCTCGGTGAAGCGCGGGGCCAGCAGCTGCATCGTCGCCCAGTAACCGGCACCGGTTGCGAGCAGTGTGACCACCACCCGGATCCATTCGGCAGGGATCACAAACATGTAGGCGAGGAAGCCGAGTGCCGTCCAAACCACCGCGACCGGGTTGACCCCGTTCCAATACCAATAGGAGCCATTGGGCTCGAACAAGGCGACGAGGTCGATATGCCCCCGCTTGACGAGCAGGTAGTCGGCGATCAGCACGCCGGCGATCGGCGAGAAGACGTTGCCGAGGATGCCCACATAAGTGGTGTAGCCGCTCGCGACATCGGGAATGGCGGAAAGGACGATGCCGAGCAAGCTGATGATCAAGGTCGTCCAGAAGCGACCGAGCCGCTCGAACATGTTCGACAGCGACAACCCACCCGTATAGAGGTTGAGGACGTTGATCGTCCAATTGTCGAGGGCGATGACGACCAGGAACAGCAGCAGGACGAACTTGCTGGTAGTGAGCCCGGAAGCGACTTCGAACACGTTGGCCGTCTTGCCTAATGTGGCGGCAGCGCCGTAGGCGCCGAGGTAGGCGGCAAAAGCCCCGCCGCCTACTTTGCCGAGCAAGGTGCCCCACCACATGTCGGTGCGAGAGCGGGTGTAGCGGCAAAAATCGGCCGAGTCGGTGACCATCGTCAACGACCCCGCGGCGACGACGTTCATCCAGGTGACGAAGAGGAGCCAGCCGGCTTCCGGCTTGCCGGCGTAATGGAACACGCTCGCGGGAGCAAAATTCGGGTCGCTGTGCGTTGCCAACAAGAAAAGCACGAAGGACAGGATCAAAATCTTGAAGGGTAGGGCGATACGCGACAGGTGCTTGAGTAAATCATAACCGATGATCGCAACGACAGCCTGCAGCACCGCGAAAGTGACGCTAACGGCGACCAACGAGTGAGGCGTTCCGGTCCAGCGGTCGAGGATCGCGACGACAGCGAGCGAGCCCGCCACAGTCTGGTAGGCGAACCAGTAGGTCGAGGCGATCGTGCGCAGAAACGACGGCACCCATTTCGCGCCGCGCAACCCGTAGACCATGCGCATCGAGACCTGGCCCGGCAGGCCGTAGTCGACGCCGACCGTCGCGGTGATCGTATAGGCAATCGTCGCCAATAATACGCCACCGGTAATGGCACCGATTGCTCCCCAGAACGACAGGCCGGATACCACCGCCATGCCGCCGACCAACATCGATCCGGGATTGAGTGCGAAGCCGAAAATTATCGCAAAGATGTCGTGCCAGCGCACCGTCTTCAGCTCCGGCGGTACCGGTTCGATGCCGAATTGCTCGACGCCTTTGGGCTGACGATATCGTTGACGGATCTTTTCTTCGATCTCTATGACCGAGTGCATCCTGTCCTCCTCACAAATCGCGCGATCGCGTGAGCAGGACACCGCAAGAATTGTGCCGGAAATAATATGTTCAAAAATTAGGCATTTACGTATTAGATCACAGAATAGTCAGATGACGCATATTTGATCAAATAATTGACGCGATTTTGTTTGTCCCCGTTCTTTCGCCGGTCCGATCGGCGGATTCTTTCGGATGGACGATTGCTGTGTCGGCCTGCAGCCCACCGCGCCGATCAAACTTTGTGCTGAACATCGGGTATGGCGATCGTGCTAACCTAAGGCGGCGTTGATTTGACCGTGGTCGCGCTCTGGGCGGGAGTGATGAGGAAGTAGCTGATGCAGCAACACAGCTTCGGCAGGCTTTGGCCGGTTTCGGTGCTGACCTTGGGCGGCGGCGGGCTCGGCATGGTGTGGGGCGAGACGACGTTCGACGAATGCGTCGCTACGGTGCACGACGCGGTCGCCGCCGGGATCAATCTGATCGACCTCGCCCCGCGCTATGGCGACGGCAAGGCCGAGGAGGTGGTCGGCGCGGCCTTTGGCGGCCGGCTTCCCGAGGGGGTCAGGGTCACCAGCAAGTGCAATCTCGGCAATGCGCCGCGCGCCGAGATCGAGCCGACACTGCGGCGATCGATCGAAGGGAGCCTCAAGCGGCTGCGCCTCTCGCGGCTCGATCTTTTCTTTCTGCATTCGAATGTCGTGCCGGACGCCCAACACCTGGCGCACCGGCCCGACGCCGCGAGCCGCATGACCCTCTACGAGACCTTTGTCGCCGATGTCCGACCCGTTTTCGAAAAGCTCGTCGGCGAGGGCTTGATCGGCGCCTGGGGTCTGACCGGCATCGGCCACCCGGACGCGATCATCAGGCTCTTGGGCGAACGTCCCGCTCCGGCGGCGGTGCAATGCATCGCCAATCTGCTCGACTCGCCGGGCGCGCTGAAGTTTTTCGACGGACCGGCGAAACCACGTGCGGTGATGGCGGCAGCGCGCGCCAACGGGGTCGGTGTGATGGGGATCCGCGCGGTGCAGGCCGGGGCATTGACCAGCGCCCTCGATCGGCCGCTACCGGCGGATCACCCGGAGATGCGCGACTATGCGCGCGCCGCCGGCTTCCGGCGTCTCGCCGCTGAGCTCGGCCTCACCCCCGCCTTGCTGGCGCATCGCTACGCGCTGTCGCTTCCCGTCGATACAGTGGTGCTCGGCGTCAAGAACCGCCGCGAACTCGCCGAGTGCGTCGCCGCCGCCGAAGCCGGCCCGTTGCCCGGCGACTTGATCGCCCGGGTGGATCGATCGGTCGACCGCGCCGCCGAGGAATGAAGGAGGACCCAGATGAGCCAGGCTCTCGAAGGCATCCGCGTGATCGACTTCACGCACGACCAGGCCGGTCCCTCGTGCACCCAGATGCTGGCCTGGCTCGGCGCCGATGTGATCAAGATCGAGCGCCCGCCGCATGGCGACCGGGCGCGGCGGCTGTGGAATGCCGACAACCCGAAGCTCGACAGCTTTTTCTTTCTGCTGCTCAACAGCAACAAGCGGAGCACCGTCATCAATCTGCGGACCGAGGAGGGCAAGGAGATTGCCCGCCGCCTGATCACAAACGCCGACATCCTCGCCGAGAACCTCGGGCCGGGTGTCATGGATCGGCTGGGGCTCGGCTATGAGGCCGTCAAGGCGCTCAACCCGCGGGTGATCTACGCCTCGGTCAAGGGTTTCGGGTCGTATGGCCCCTATAGCGGGTTCAAATGCTTTGAGCCGGTCGCACAGGCGACGTCGGGGGCGATGAGCGTCACGGGCGAGGCAGGCCGTCCGCCGCTCGTCAACGGCGCCAATATCGGCAACTCCGGGACCGGCATGCATCTGACGATCGCGATCCTCGCTGCCCTGGTGCAGCGCCATAGCACCGGCCGCGGCCAGCTCGTCGAGGTGGCGATGCAGGAGGCGGTGCTGAACCTGACGCGGGTCAAATACACGCAGACATTGGCGACCGGGAAGCCGCTCGAGCGCACCGGCAACCGCTCGGCCACCGGCGGCTGGTCCGATTTGTTGCGCTGTGCGGGCAACGGCTCGGACGACTATGTCTACATAACCATCCCGCCCGACAACCCGGAGATGTTCGAGGCGATGACAGATGTCATGGGACGCCCGGATCTGCGCACCGACGAGCGTTTTTCGACACCCCCGGCGCGCGCCAAGAACGGTGCGGCGCTAACCGCCGAGATCGAACGCTGGACTGGGACGCGCGAGAAGCGCGAGGTCATGAAGGCGTTCGCCGGACGCGGCATCGTCTGCGGCGCGGTGCTCGACACGGCCGAAGTGCTCGCCGACCCGCATCTGCGCGAGCGCGAAACGATCTTTGACCTCGAACACCCGACGCGCGGCCGCTTCTCGGTGATTGGTTGCCCGCTGCGCCTCTCGGATTCGCCGGTCGCCGCCAGGCGCGCGCCGCTGAAAGGCGAGCACACCGAGGAGGTGCTGCGCAGCCTCGCGGGCTATACCTCGGAAGAAATCGAGCAGCTGAGAGAGAAGCGCGTTATATAGCGGTAGTGGAGTTCATGGCGGAACAGTGATGGCGAAGGCCGGTGGTCGCCGGCTCGGCGCCGCTCTCGCCCCAGCGCACGCACCGCGTATTCCGGGACAGCGCTCCAAGGCCTCGATCTCGCGTCGCGCCGCCTTCGTCCGATCTTCCCGCTCTTTAGAGGGGAATTTGAAAACGTCAAGCCCGCCGCCGAGCATAGCAGCGCAAAGATTTCGTCTCTCCTCTTAAAGAGAAGCCCTGGCCTATACCGCGATCGGCAAGGGCATTGCCAAGGCCGAGGAGAACGCCACGAATCACTCGTGACGATTTCGTGGCCGACATATCGAGCGTCGGCTATCCCTAACCAATCCAAGAACTGCAGCGGAGAACCAAAGATATGAAGCATCTCTTGAGCGGAGTAGCGATTATTGCCGCGCTCGCGATCGCGGCGCCTGCTTCAGCACAGCGTACAGGCCCCGGCCCGTACGCAAGCACTGGCACCGGCCCGGGCGTCACTCCTCCGGGAGGGTTCGGCCCCTCCTCTCCGCTCTTCAATGTGCCGGCGGGGTCGCCTGGGCTGCCCGGTGCGGCGCCTTGGGGGACGGTCCCTGCGTCGCCGCCGCAGCCCCTACCGTCAAGTGCGGTGCCGCCTGCGGCCTCGCCTCGATCACCCTGAAGATCAAGCATTGCTTGATCGGACGCGCGAGGACGACGCCGGTGTGCCCGGCGTCGCTCTCGGCGTCGGCAGTTGACGAAGTTCGAGCTGGTCATCAATCTCAAGACCGCCAAATCGAGCTCAGTGCCACAGCACCGGACGCGGCCAGCTCGTCGAGGAAGGGTTGCGCAGCCCCGCCGGCTACCCGCGTGAAGAAATTCAGCAGCTAAGGGAGAAGCAGGCTATATAATAATTGAGCTCACGGAGGAACAGCGATGACCGAGCCGATCAAGCTGGAGATCTTTACCGACTACGTCTGACCCTGGTGCTATCTCAGTACCGTGCGTATTGAAAAGCTGAAGCAGACGTTCGAGATCGACGCGACCCTGGTGCACTTCCCGCTGCATCCCGAGACCCCCGCCGAGGGCCGCTCGATGGCGGAGCTTTATGCCGGGCGAAACGTCGACCCCGAAGCGATGTACGCGCGCATGAAGCGGCTGATGGATGAGGAGGGGCTGCCCTACGGCAGGCGGACGCACACCTACAACAGCCGGCTCGCCCAGGAGCTCGGCAAGTGGGCCGACACCCAGCCCGGCGGCGAGGCGCTCCACGACGCGTTTTACAAGGCCTATTTCGTCGATGCGCGCAACATCGGCGACCCCGAGGTCTTGGTGGAGCTCGCGCAGTCAGTCGGACTGCCGGCGGAGGAGGCGCGGGCCGTGCTGGCCGAGCGCCGCTTCAAGGACGCCGTCGACGCCGATTGGGCGAAATCGCACCGATACGGCGTGACCGGCGTGCCGACGTTCGTCGCCGACCGCTATGGCGTCGTCGGGGCCCAGCCCTATGAGGTGCTCGAGCAGCTGCTCGACAAGGCCGGCGCCAAGCGGCGCGCGTAATACCGCCTACGGGTGGATTACCGTCGGGGTGCGGCTGATCACGAAGGCTTCGTGGCGCTCCAGGAAGTCGACCGCAACTTCGGTGAACGCCTCGGGGCGATCGGTGCTGATCGCGTGCCCGGCGTCGTAGACAAAGACGAGGTGGCAGTTCGGCATCAGCTCTTTATAGACGTGCCCCATATCTGGGGGGATGACGCGGTCGACGGTGCCGAAGAGGACGAGGGTCGGCGTCGCGAGGCCGGCGAGCTGGCGCTCGAGATCAGGGTCGCGGTCGGGGCCGCGCAGGCGCCTCACCAGTGCTTGCGTCTTCGCCTGCACGGCGGGATCGGGCGGCGGGATCGGCGGGAGCCGCTCGGGGTGGGCGTAGAGCCGGCGTGCCATCTCCTCGGGTGAGCCCGATGGCGGCTCGGCGCCTTCGGGGACGGATCGCCGCGGGGGCTTCGAGCACCAGGGCGAGCACCCGCTCCCTTTGCTGCAGCGCCAGCCACAAGGCCGTCTTGCCGCCGAACGAGGTCCCCATCAGGTTGAAGCTGTCGATCCCGAGCTTTTCGACCGCCTTGGCCATCGTCGCGGCAAGTTCGGACATGCTCTGTGTCCGGGTGTTTTCCGGCGACTGGCCGAAGCCCGGCATCTCGAAGGCGATCACGCGGAACTGCGCGCTCAACAGATCGTGACCAGGCGTCAGGCGCAATCCGCCTGCGCCATGCAGGTGCACGAGCGGCGTCCCGTGCCCGGCTTCCATGTAGCGGATGCGAAACCCGTCGGCCTCGACGTGACCTTCTCGGAACGCCTTGCCTGGCGCCGGCTTGCCTTCTGCTTGCACCACCGTAACTCCTTCGCTGATCACCATGTCTTTACAGAAGGCATGAGCTCCCTGGCAAACATCTCCATCGAGCGGCGGACGGCGCTCGTTTCCATACCCGGGTGGTGGAAATTGAGGCTGAGATGGGTCAGCCGCTTGTCCCGGTATTGGGCCAGCGTCTGGCTGACCTCCGCTGGCGTGCCGACCACGAACGGCGTACCGCGATGCCCGATCCCGGGCACGTTGCGGAACTCGCTGGGCGGCGGAAGTCGGTCGAGCACGCCGGCCGCTGAGGTCGCCGACTGCCGGTCCACCCGGCTTCGGTAGAAATCGAGGACCTGGTGCAGACCGACCTCCGCCTCGTCCCAGGCTTTCGCGCGCGTCTCGCCGAGGTGGACGCGGATCGGAACGGAAGCCACCTGGCGTGTCGACCGGTCGTGGCCGAACTGGCGCAGAAGCTCCTCGTATCTGGCGTGGCCGCGCCCGGCGCCCGCCGCCAGGTGATAACCGCGCCGCGCCGTCCAGGCCACACTCTGGTCGCCCATCGAGGCCACCCAGATCGGCGGCCCCGGCTTCTGCACCGGCGTCGTCGTCATGCGGACATTGGGGAATTCGTAATATTTGCCTTTGTGACTGAACTCTTCTCCGGCGAAGCAGCGCTCGATGATCCGGAGCGCCTCGAAGGTCCGCCCGAGCCGCTCGTTGAACGGGATGCCGAAGGTGCGGAATTCCTCCGCGGCCGAGCCGACGCCGACCGGCAGATCGACCCGGCCTCCCGAGATGTTGTCGAGGACCGCGATATCCTCGGCGACCCGCACCGGGTTGTGAAAGGGCAGAAGCAGCACATAGGTGCCGACGCGAACCCGCTCGGTTCGTGCCGCCACCGCGGCTAGGAAAGTGATCGGCGACGGGTTCCAGGCGTCCTCGGAGAAATGGTGCTCGCTCGCCCAGACGGCGTCGAAGCCGAGTTCCTCGGCGAGCACCGCTTCTTCCAGGTGATCCCGGTAGAGGTCCTGCAATGGCCGCCGACGGCTCGGCAGCTGGCGGATGCCCATCGTGACGACTAGCCGCATGGCCGCTCCCTCCGTCCGCGTTGCCTCTCGCCCTCAGATTTCGCGAATGTGCGGCAGCACCTCTTTCCCGAACAATTCGAGCGAGCGCATCAGGAAGCCCAGATCGCTCGAAGCGGGGATTTGGAACATCAGGTCGAGGACGCCCGGCCCCGACCTCGTCGCGGCAGCGCTTGATCTGCTCGACGACCGTATCCGGCCCGCCGAGGAAGTTCGTCGGCTGCATGCCGCCGACGTTCGGTGTCCGCGCTTCTCCGGCGATGTTGCGAGAATCGAGCTGCAGCAGGGCGTCGCGGACCCTTGGACGCGGCGCAAAAGCCGTCCGAGCACGGCGTGCAGCTTCCAGCAACTCCCGGGCTTCCTCGTCGGTCTCGGCCATCAGAATGTTCGCCCGGTAGATGATCTGCTCCGGTGCGGGCTGCCAGCCGTAACCCGCGCACGCGTCGCGGTAGTAGCGGGTCGCCTTGGCGACCACCTCGAATGGCGCGTAGGAAGCGCCGAGCCCGAGACGATGGCGCGCCGCGAACTCGCAGGATTCGCGGCTTGTCCCGAGAGCGTAGGTCGGCGGATGGGGCTGCTGCGTCGGACGCGGCCAGACCGCGACCGTGCGGAACTGGAAATGCCGGCCTTGCCAGCCGAAGGGTTGGGGCTCGGTCCACGCCTTGAGAACCAGCTCCATTGCCTCGGTAGTGCGCTCGCGCGCCTCGGCGGGGTTGAGACCATAGGTCAGATACTCGCCGGTGATGCCGCGAAGCATCCCGACCACCAGCCGGCCCGGCATCAGATTGTCGAGCATCGCGAGCTCCTCGGCGACCTGCACCGGGTTGCTCTGCGAGACGATCGGGCCGAGCACTGCGATCTTTATCTTCTGCGCGCAGGCCGCCAAGTGCGCCGCCGAAACGATCGGGTTGGGTGTCAGCCGCTGCGGCGAGTAGTGGTGCTCCGACACGCTGACCCAGTCGAAGCCGAGCGCCTCGACATATTGCATTCGCTCGACCATGCCGCGATAGGCCTGCGCCCCGGCCTCGCGGTCATAGGCGTCGGGCGGCACCGGCCATTCGGCCGGCAACGGCCGCGGCGCCAGATAGCGCGCGGTCTCGAAATACGAGACCTTCATAGCTGCCCCTCACCCTCCCGCTGCGCGGGTCCCTCCCTCTCCCCGCGAGCGGGGAGAGGGGTGGGGTGAGGGGCAATCGCGTTCAAAGGCGATCCGCGCGCCGTCACACCTCGCGGATGCGCGGCAATACCTTTTCGGCAAAAAGCTCGAGCGATTGCATGAGCCGCCCGGTATCGGGAGCGCCCGGGTTCTGGAAGGCGAGATCGAGGACGCCGACGCCGACCTCCTCGCGGCACCGTTTGATCTGCTCGACGACCGTGTCGGGGCTGCCGTAGAACGAAGTTGGCAGCACCCCGCCGACAGGCGGCGTGCGAGCCTCGCCCGCGACATTGCGGGAATCGAGCTTTAAGAGTGCGTCGCGAACCCCCGCCCGCATCGGGAAGGGTGCGGGTCCCTTGCGCTGCTTTTCGAGGAGCTCCTGAGCCTCCGCGTCGGTCTCGGCGAGCAGTATGTTCGCGCGATAGAGCATCTGCTCCGGTGTGGGCTCCCAGCCATAGCGCGTGCACTCCTCGCGGTAATACCGCGTTGACTTGGCGACGACCTCGAACGGCGCGAAGGAGACGCCGAGTCCGATATGATGGCGCGCGGCGAGCTCGCAGGATTCGCGGCTGGTGCCGAGCGAATAAATCGGCGGCAAAGGCTGCTGCAATGGCCGCGGCCAGACCGACACCGTGCGGTACTGGAAATGGCGACCCTGCCAGCCGAAAGGCTGCGGCTCGGTCCACGCCTTGAGGAAGAGCTCCATGCCCTCTGTGGTGCGCTCGCGCGCCTCCGCGGGGTTGAGACCGAAGGTCAGATATTCGTTGGTCGTGCCGCGCAACAGCCCGACGACGAGGCGCCCCTCCGCCAGATTGTCCAGCATCGCCAATTCCTCGGCGACCTGCACCGGATTGCTCTGCGAGACGATCGGGCCGAGCACCGCGATCTTTATCTTCTTCGACCGGGCCGCCATGTAGGAGGCCGAAACCGCGGTATTCGGCGTCAGGATGCGCGGCGAATAGTGGTGCTCGGAGACGCTGATCCAGTCGAAGCCGAGCTCCTCGACATACTGCATCCGGTCGACCATGCCCTGATAGGCCTGGGCGCCGGCATCGGGGTCGTAAGCCCCGGGTGGCACGGGCCATTCGGCCGGCACCGTCGGCGGTACCTGGTAGCGCGCGGTTTCAAAATATGAGACTTGCATGGCTCCACCCGCGAGATCCGAAGTAAGCAGTGATCGGCCCTCCGGCGCAGCCTACGATGCCGCCCGGAGGCCGGTCAATTCGGAGGTTGGACATCATGAAGCGAAGCGATCGACGGATTCTCACCACGCATGTCGGGAGCCTGCCGCGGCCCGACGCGCTGATCGAACTCAACCGCGCCAAATTTGCCGGCGAGGTTTACGACGCGAATGTTTATGCCGAGCGGTTGTCCGCCGCGGTCGAGGAGGTGTGCCGCAAGCAGGCGGAGATCGGCGTCGACGTCGTCAATGACGGCGAGTTCGGCAAGACGACCTCGGGGGCGATCGATTACGGCGCCTGGTCGAGCTATGCCTGGGGACGTCTCGGCGGCTGGGAGCCGGGCGAGCCGGGCCGCCTCCCGGCGCTCGCCGGTCGGCGCGACCGGCTGAAATTTGCCGAGTTCTACCGCGAGCTCGATGCGACGAGCTTTCGCTCCTCGAGTTCGCTGGGCGGCAGGCCGCCGGTGTTCACCGGCCCGATCGGCTATATCGGCCAGCAGGCGGTGGCCACCGATATCGCGAACTTCAAGGCGGCACTCGCCAAAGTGAAGGCCGAGGAGGGGTTCATCACCTCGGTGGCACCCGGGAGCTTCGCGCGGCGCCAGAACCGGTACTACAAGTCGGACGAGGAGTTCCTCCACGCCCTCGGCGAGGCGATGCGCGAAGAATACAAGGCGATCGTCGAGGCGGGCTTCGTGTTGCAGCTCGACGACCCCGGACTGCCCGACAGCTGGGACATGGCCAATCCCGAGCCGAGCGTCAACGAGTACCAGAAATTCGCGACGGTGCGGGTCGAAGCGCTCAATCACGCGCTGCGTGGACTGCCCGAGGATCGGATCCGCTATCACATCTGCTGGGGCAGCTGGCACGGGCCGCACACCACCGATCTGCCCCTGAGAAACATCGTCGACGTCCTGTTGCAGGTTCACGCCGGGGCGTTCTCGGTCGAAGCCGGCAATGTTCGTCACGCGCACGAGTGGAAGGTCTGGCGCGACGTCAAATTGCCCGAGGGCAAGATCCTGATCCCGGGTGTCGTCAGCCACGCCACCAACGTCGTCGAGCATCCCGAGCTCGTCGCCGACCGCATCCTGACTTTTGCCCGGGTCGTGGGGCGCGAGAACGTCATTGCCGGCACCGATTGCGGTCTCGGCGGCCGCATCCATCCGCAGCTCGCCTGGGCCAAGCTCGAAACGCTGGTCGCGGGTGCCAGGCTGGCGAGCAAGGAGCTGTGGCCGTCGTAGCCGCCAGGGAGGTTGGTTGCTGACGGGCAACGACACTTAGTGGTGCCACGCGTAGGGTCCCCAATGATGGTGGTGATGCCACCACCACGCGTGGGGATGCCAGCAATGCCAAGCATAGCCGTTCCACCAGCACCGTGCTTCTGCCGGCGATGACAAGGCGGCGGTCCCGAGCAGGACGGCCGCGAGCGTTGCAATGACGATCTTCTTCATCGCTATACCTCCTGAACTTGCTTTCCTGGAGATGATAACGACGAGAAGGGGCGGCTCAGTTCCGGTTAACCTTATGTTAACCTTATATTGCCGGCTTACAGCGCATATTCATCACGCGGAGCATGTCCTCGACGGTGGCTTGCGGGTCGGTCGAGCGCATCACCTCGCCCATCACCGCGATCCCGCGCGCCCCGGCCTCGAAACACAGCGCGGCGTTCTGCGGGGTGATGCCGCCGAGCGCGATGACCGGACCGGGGGCCCGGCCGACGATGCGTGCGAGACCCTCGAGGCCGAGTGCAGGACCATAACCAGGCTTGCTCGCGGTGACGAAGACCGGGCTCGCGGTGACGTAATCGGCGCCGGCCTGCAGCAACGCCCAAGCCTCGTCGGCGGAATGCGCCGAAGCGCCGATCAGCGCGCCCGGCAGCCGCGCGCGTGCCGCTGCGGGATTGCCCCCGCTCGGCAGATGGACCCCGTCCGCGCCCACCGCAGCGACTGCTTCGATGTCCTCGTGTGCGGTCACGATGGCCCCAAAGCGGCGACCGAGCGTCGCCAAAGCGCGCAGAAGGGCTCGCCGCTCGTCGGGCGGGAGATCCTTTTCGCGCAGGCTGAACCAGCGGCAGCCGCCCGCGAACACGGCCTCGGCGACTTGTTCGAGAGGCAGTCGCAGCTGGTGGCGATCGGAGATGACGAGCAGCGGCGGGAGCGGGAGGGTCACCGAAATTCTTGCTTACGGTTGTCGCGGGCCGAGCAGCAGTTCGGCCTCGATCGTCACCCGGATCGTCGCTTCGCCGGGCTCGGCCACCGGCGCCGCTGTCGCCGCCATGGCGGCAAAGCGCGGCGCCGGGCGGCCCCCCGTCTCGGCATTGCCGACGCGCAGATCGCGGTAGCGCAGCACCGCGAGATGCATGCGATCGGCGATCGACCCGGCGCGCCGGTCGAGCGCCGCGAGCGCCTCGCCTGTCAGATCCTCCTCGGCGCCGCGCACCGTCTCGGGCGAGGCTTCATAGGCGATCGACGACATCAACAGACCGTCGGACTGCAGTCCCCCGGCGAGCTTCAGTGCCGCATCGGCGTCCGTGCTCGTCAAAATCAGCGCCTGCGTGCCGCGCCAGCGCGACGGGCCGCTCTGCGGCTGCTCTTCGCCGACCCCGTAGGAACCGGTTTCGACCCGCACGCCTTGCACTTGATGCGCGCGGTCGAGTGCGGCCGCCATGCGGCGATTGATGGCCGATTGGATGGTCAGGGGATCGGCTCCCGTCTCCTCGACTCGAAGGTTGATGCGCAGCAGGTCGCGCAGCACGTTGCGCTCCGCCGTCTGACTGAGATGAAGTACGGTCGTCTGCTGATCCGTCGCCTGTGCGTATGCCATGCCCGCTGCACAAAGAAAAAAGCCGATCGCGAGGAGGAGGCCGGCTCCAGTGGCTCTCATACCGCAGTCAATTCCCGCGCCGACAACTCCTCCAAACGCCGCAGGCGGTCGAACAGCACGTCAGGCGCGATCCGCGCCCCGCCCGCATCGAGGCAGGTGCGGAACTTCTCGAAGAGCTCGCCTTCGCTGAGCGGCCGGTCGGCATGGCCTTTCGCCCGCGCCACCTTCTCGCTCTCGACGACACCGCCGCCGACCAGCGCGACGCGCACCTGGTCGAAGACCGAGGCTCCGGAAACCTCGGGATCGTAGTTCCGGTTGGTCTCGACCCCGACCCGGCGCATCAGCTCCTGAACCTCGGGGCGCCGCGACGAAGCCGTCGGTGTATTCGGCGAGGCCCGCGCGCCGTGCGATCACCGCCGCCGCCATCGCGAATTCCATGCTGAACTTGGCGGCGAGCCCGGTCTGCGGCTGGTGGTTGCGCAGGATCAGCGAATGGGTGTCGCTCAGCGAGACGGTGATCCGCTCGATCTCGGCGGGCTTCAGCGGATGGCGGGCGAGCAACTCGAGCATCGCGTCGAGCGCGCGGTGGGTGCAGTAGCAGGCCGGGTATTTCTTGATGCCGAGACGGTATTTGAGGATCCACCAGTCGCGCCCGAGACCCTGCGGCGGGCTCTCGCGGTCGACCGCACCCTCGGGCGAGACCGCGCTCAAGAACCCCTGCGGATGTTCGAGCGCGTCGGGCGAGGCGGTGAAGCCGAGCTCGGCGAGCCGCGCCGACATCAGCCCCGAATAGGCCGAGCGGCCGGCGTGGAACGGTTTGGTCATCGTGCCGAAATTGGCCATGATGCCGCTGCTCTGCGAGGCTGCGAGCGCCAACGCTCGGGTCGCGGCGTCGGCATCGAGGCGCCGCAGAGAGGCGCACGCCGCCGCGGCACCGATCGGGCCGAAGATGCCGGTCGGATGCCAGCCCTTGCGGTGATGGTGGCCGGGGTCGCGCCAGGCGAGCTCGGCCCAGGTCTCGTAGCCGGCGACATAGGCGGCGAGCATGGCGCGCCCCGAGGCGCCGAGCGCCTCGCCCTCGGCGAGGATCGCCGGGACCAGCACGGTCGAGGGATGGCCGCGCAGCGAGGCCACGTCGTCATAGTCGAGCGCATGCCCGGCGGTGCCGTTGATCCACGCCGCCTCGGGTGCGGGGCACCGCTCGCCGCTGAAATACAAGGTCGCCTCGCCGCCGGCCGGGTCGAGCGCCTTGCGCAGCAGCTGCGGCGCCGGGTCATGGGCGCCGGCGATCATCGTCGCGATGCAGTCGATAAAGCCGATGCGCGCGACATCGGCCGCCCCCTCGGGCAGCCGTTCGAAGGAGACATCCGCGACAAAGCGGCCGAGATCTCGGGTCAAGCTCATGATGGTTCTCCCGGTTTCCCTGGTGAAGCTGCCATCATTATGCGCCGGTTCCCGGCCGCCGCCTATCGCGGTTGATGCGAAAGGAATTCCGCTGCCGGACAGGGAATTTTTTTCTCTCGGTCCACCTCCACTCGAAAAAGCGCGCGCGAACAATCGCTTGACCACGAACCACCGCTCTCCGGCAGGGAATAAAATCGCCAAAAAAGCCGCTTTGCAGGGAGCCGGCAGGGGAATTTGGAAACGGTCCGAACACGCCAAAAATCGCTTCACCCGCCGCCGGCCAGTCAGTCATCGCAGCCTCTTTCATTCACGACCCATCAGTCGATATTCTGCAATATGAATCGGGCAATTTTATGATAATCGAAAGCCAAGCGCCTCGCGGCCCCGGCACCCGAAGAAGAAGTGGGGAACGGCACCGGTTTGGGATAATCTCGACGCGATAATCGAGCGTAGGGGGAGAAATGGCCACCTCTCGCCGCCTTGCCGCGATCCTGGCCGCCGATGTGGCGGGCTATTCGCGGCTGATGGGCGCGGACGAGGAAGGCACGCTCGAACGCCTCAAAGCGCTGCGCCGCGAGCTGCTTGACCCGAAAATCGCCGAGCACAAGGGCCGCATCGTCAAGACCACCGGCGACGGGCTGCTGGTGGAGTTTGCCGAGCGTCGTCGATGCGGTGCGCTGCGCGGTCGCGGTGCAGCAGGCGATGCCCGAGCGGAACACCGGCATCGCGGCGGACAGCCGCATCGAATTGCGCATCGGCGTCAACCTCGGCGACGTGATCGTCGAGGGCGACGATCTCTATGGCGACGGCGTCAACATCGCGGCGCGCATCGAAGCCTTGGCCGATGCCGGCGGGGTGTTCGTCTCCAATACGGTTCACGACCACGTTCGCGACCGGCTGCCCTTTGTCTTCGAGGATCTGGGCGAGCAGCAGGTCAAGAACATCGCCCGGCCGGTGCGGGTCTACCGCGTCGGGCCGCAAGGCCGGCTCCTGCAACCCTCGCCCGCGAGCGGGGGACGGGAAGCGGCCGGGACGGCCGCGGTCTGCGCCAACACTGCCACTCCCCGACAAGCCGTCGATCGCGGTGTTGCCGTTTGCCAATATGAGCGGCGACCCGGAGCAGGAATATTTCGTCGACGGCATGGTCGAGGAGATCATCACCGCGCTCTCGCCGCATCCGCTGGCTTTTCGTCATCGCCCGCAATTCGAGCTTCACCTACAAAGGGCCAAGCCGTCGATGTGAAGCAGGTCGGGCGCGAGCTTGGGCGTGCGCTATGTGCTCGAAGGCTCGGTGCGCAAGGCCGGCAGGCGGGTGCGGATCACCGGGCAGCTGATCGACGCCGATACCGGCACGCATCTCTGGGCCGATCGCTTCGACGGCTCGCTCGAAGATGTCTTCGAGTTTCAGGACAAGGTAGCGTCGAGCGTCGCCGGCGTGATCGAGCCGGCATTGCAGGCCGCCGAGACCGCCCGTTCGGCCGGCCGCCCGACCGACGATCTGACCGCCTACGACCTCTATCTGCGCGCCTATGCGATGGACTTGTCGTCGGCAAGGCAAATCCCTGAGGCGCTCCGTCTTATGGAGCAGGCGATCGCGCGCGATCCGCGTTACGGGCCCGCCCTCGCCTGGGCCGCCGTCTGCTGTAGTC
Source organism: uncultured Alphaproteobacteria bacterium (assembly GCA_963796155.1). Taxonomy (GTDB): domain Bacteria; phylum Pseudomonadota; class Alphaproteobacteria; order ATCC43930; family CGMCC-115725; genus AP-15. The sequence goes on from CAWCKT010000024.1 coordinate 89,452, forward strand.
GGCTTCGTTATGGACGGTCGGAGCGAAGATCCGGCGGCGGACCGTCTGAAGGGCGCCGATTTCGCCAGGCGCGCCCTGGAAGTGGCCGGCGACGATCCGGGCGTCCTGGCGAATGCCGCCCTAGCGCTGGCCTATTTCGGCGAGGACATCGGCGCCATGATGGCGTTGGTCGACCGTGCGCTGGCGCTCAACCCGAGCTACGCGCGCGGCTGGCACATCAGCGGCGTCCTCAGAATGCTGGGCTGGCCAGCCCGATATCGCGATCGAGCATACCGAAGCCGCGCTGCGCCTCAGTCCCCGCGCCCGCCTCGCCCCGTCGCTTCGTTGTAATCGGCTCTGCACATTTCGTCAGCCGGCGCTTCGATGAGGCTGTGCCGAAACTGCTCCTCGCGATCCAAGAGGATCCAAGCTTCCCGGACCGTATCGCTTATCTCGCCGCCTGCTACGCCCATATGGGTCGGCTCGACGACGCACGAGAGATCGTCGCGCGGCTGCGGGCCATCACGCCTGTCGTGGTGCCGAACGTCGGCCATCTGCGGAACCCGCGAGCACCGGGAGCTTTTCCTGTCCGGCCTGCGGCTGGCGGCCGGCGAGGCGACATGAGCCAGACCCGCCGTCTCGCCGCGATCCTCGCCGCCGATGTGGCGGGGTATTCGCGGCTGATGGGGGCGGACGAGGAAGGCACGCTCGAACGCCTCAAAGCGCTGCGCCGCGAGCTTCTCGATCCGAAGATCGCCGAGCACCACTGGCCGCATCGTCAAGACCACCGGCGACGGCCTGCTGGTAGAGTTTGCCAGCGTCGTCGATGCGGTGCGCTGCGCGGTCGCGGTGCAGCAGGCGATGCCCGAGCGGAACACCGGCGTCGCGGCGGACAGCCGCATCGAATTGCGCATCGGCGTCAATCTCGGCGATGTGATCGTCGAGGGCGACGATCTCTATGGCGACGGCGTCAACATCGCGGCGCGCATTGAGGCCCTGGCCGAGCCCGGTGCCGTGTTTGTGTCCAACACGGTTCACGATCACGTCCGCGACCGGCTGCCCTTTGTCTTCGATGACCTCGGCGAGCAGCAGGTCAAGAACATCGCCCGACCGGTGCGGGTCTACCGTGTCGGACCGAAAGGCCCCCTCCCCAACCCTCCCCCGCGAGCGGGGGCCGGAAGGGCGGCGGGCGGCCGTTGCGCCAGCGCTGCCGCTGCCCGACAAGCCGTCGATCGCGGTGCTGCCGTTCGCCAATATGAGCGGCGACCCGGAGCAGGAATATTTCGCCGACGGCATGGTCGAGGAGATCATTACCGCGCTCTAGCCGCATCCGCTGGCTCTTCGTGATCGCCCGCAATTCGAGCTTCACCTACAAGGGCCAAGCGATCGACGTGAAGCAGGTCGGCCGCGAATTGGGCGTCCGCTATGTGCTGGAAGGCTCGGTGCGCAAGGGCGGCGGGCGTGTGCGCATCACCGCGCAGCTGATCGACGCGCTCGAACGGCGCGCATCTCTGGGCCGACCGCTTCGACGGCTCGCTCGAAGATGTCTTCGAGCTGCAGGACAAGGTAGCGATCAGCGTCGCCGGCATCATCGAGCCGGCGTTGCAGGCCGCCGAAATCGCGCCGTTCGGCCGACCGCCCGACAAACGATCTCACGGCCTACGATCTCTACCTGCGCGCTCTGCGCCAATGTTCCGTGGTTGCGGAAGGAGCAGATACTCCGAGGCACTCGACTTGCTCGAGCAGGCGATCGCGCGCGATCCGCGTTACGGCCCGGCACTCGCCTGGGCCGCGATCTGTGCCACTTGCGGCTCTGTCTCGACGGTTGGAGCGAAGATCCGGAGGCAAGATCGTCACGAAGGCGCATCGATCTTGCGCCGGCGGGCACTGGCAGGTCGCCGGTGACGACGCGGGTGTTCTGGCCAATGCCGCGCTCGCGCTCGGCTATTTCGGCGAGGACATCGGCGCGGATGATCGCGTTGATCGACCGCTGCCCTGGCGCTCAATCCGAGCTGCGCCCGCGGTTGGTATGTCAGCGGCTTTCTCAGGTGTATGCGGGCCAACACGATGTCGCGATCGAGCATCTGGAGAGCGTCGCTGCGGCTGAGCCCACGCGGGCATCCGGGTCGGCTCCGTCGCTCGATGGCAATCGGCATGGCTCATTTCTTCAGCCGACGTTTCGATGAGGCGGTGCCGAAGCTGCTGCCATGTCGATGCAGGAGGATCCGAGCTCCGCGGCACCTTTATCGCTCTCTCGCCGTCGTGCTACGCGCATATGGGTCGGCTCGATGAGGCGCGATGCAGATCGTCGAGCGGCTGCGGGCGATCACGCCTAACGTGATGCCGAGCTTCTGTTCCTTACGCGAACCCCGAGCAGCGCGAGCTTCTCCTGTCGGGCCTGCGGCTGGCGGCCGGCGAGACGACATGAGCCAGACCCGCCGTCTCGCCGCGATCCTCGCCGCCGATGTGGCGGGGTATTCGCGGCTGATGGGGGCGGACGAGGAAGGCACGCTCGAACGCCTCAAAGCGCTGCGCCGCGAGCTTCTCGATCCGAAGATCGCCGAGCACAAGGGCCGCATCGTCAAGACCACCGGCGACGGCATGCTGGTGGAGTTTGCGAGCGTCGTCGATGCGGTGCGCTGCGCGATCGAGGTGCAGCAGGCGATGCCCGAGCGGAACACGGGCATCGGCGGCGGACAGCCGCATCGAGCTGCGCATCGGCATCAATCTCGGCGATGTGATCGTCGAGGGCGACGATCTCTATGGCGACGGCGTCAACATCGCCGCCCGCATCGAAGCCCTGGCCGATGCCGGCGGGGTGTTCGTCTCCAATACGGTTCATGATCAGGTGCGGGACCGGCTGCCCTTTGTCTTTGAGGATCTGGGCGAGCAGCAGGTCAAGAACATCGCCCGGCCAGTGCGGGTCTACCGTGTTGGACCGCGGGCCGGAGCCTGCCCCTGGCAGGGAACAGGGGGCCCGCATGCGGCCGGGACGGCCGCGGTCCAAGCGTCGCCGGCTCTGCCACTCCCCGACAAGCCGTCGATCGCCGTGTTGCCGTTTCAGAACATGAGCGGCGACCCCGAGCAGGAATATTTCGCCGACGGCATGGTCGAGGAAATCATCACCGCCTTGAGCCGCATCCACTGGCTGTTCGTGATCGCCCGCAACTCGAGCTTCACCTACAAGGGCCAGGCGGTCGATGTGAAACGGGTCGGCCGCGAGCTCGGCGTGCGCTATGTGCTTGAGGGCAGCGTGCGCAAGGGGGGCCGGCGGGTGCGGATCATCGGCCAGCTGATCGATGCCACTACCGGGGCGCATCTCTGGGCGGACCGCTTCGAAGGGACCCTCGAAGACATCTTCGATCTGCAGGATCAGGTGACGGCAAGCGTCGTCGGCGCCATCGCCCCGAAGCTGGAACAGGCCGAAATTACGCGGGCCAAGCGGAAGCCGACCGCGAGCCTCGACGCCTACGACAATTATTTGCGCGGCGTTGCCAGCCTACATTCGGTATTTGAGGGCAATAAAGAATCCGTCAGCGAGGCGCTGCGACTGTTCTACCGCGCCGTCGAACTCGACCCGGAGTACGCCGCGCCCTATGGCATGGCGGCGTGGTGCTACGTCCTGGGGCAGAACTACGGCTTTTTGGCCGATGACGCGCAGGTGGCCGCCGAACTGGAGCGCGTTGCGCGGCAGGCGACGCGGTTGGCCAAGGAGGATGCGGTCGCGCTCTATACCGGCGGGTTCGCGCTTACGCGGGTTGACCGCGACCTTGATACCAGCGCGGCGCTGATCGATCGCGCCCTGAAGCTCGATCCGAACCTGGCGGAAGCGTGGCACCTCAGCGGATGGGTCCAGCTGCTCCTCGGCGAGCCCGAGGCCGCGATTGCTCACATGGCGCGAGCCATGCGCCTCAACCCG
>CAWCKT010000025.1:0-45549 GCA_963796155.1 uncultured Alphaproteobacteria bacterium
AGGGAGGGACACGGCTCGCTGACGCCGATCGACTAATGTGTCGGCGGAGCATCGGAGGGGTGGTGGGAGATCGAGGGAAATCGGCCGCGCGTGCGATGGCTGCGGCGCTGTTCCTGGCTTGGGGCAATCCTTTCGGCGGGGCGGCGGCCGACGAGCTCGTGCTGCCGCAGGCCGTCGAGCGGAACCAATCGATCGAGGTCGTCTATCGCTTGGAGAGCCCCACGACGGGTCACGGGTTTCTCGATATCGAATGGAGCGACGTCGACGGGCGAGTGGTCGAGCGGCGCCGCATCCCGGTCGATCTCACAGATGCGGCGCAAATGGCATTCCAGCTCGACATCCGGCGGGCCGTGACAATGAAAAACCAACTCGCTGCCCATCTTTCATTCGACGGCATAGATCGGAGCGGCAACAAATCTCATCGCGATAACGACGAAGCTACTTCATTCATTGCCTCGCCATCCGACGACCCGTGGTCGGATTATCAGATTATCATGTGGCAGCAGCAAACACGAGCCGGGTACGCCGCTCTAAGGCGGCTCGGCGTCACGGCGGGAATGGTGGAGACCGACCATCGCGACGAGGCGCGCACCTACGTCAAGGACAACGTCGAATCCTTGCTCGCCAACGATTTGCGCTGGTATCTCGAGAACATCGCGACCGATTTCTACTCTCCCTATCACAAATGGTCCGGCGATCGGCCGGTCAACTGGCGCTTTCTCGAGGCCAAGCAACGCTATTGGCAAAATCCTCTCGACCTCCAGGCCGTTGTTCGCGAGCCCAGCCTGTCCGACCGGGATTGGCTCGACAAGGTGCGCGATCGGCTGATGCGCAACGTACGGGCGCTGCGGCCTTTCCGGCCGCTCTATTATAATCTCGCCGACGAAGCCGGCATCGCCGACTTGTCAGCGTTCTGGGACTTCGACTTCTCCGATGCGTCCTTGACGGCGATGCGGGACTGGCTGAGGGAGCGCTACGGCAGCTTGACCGCGCTCAACCAGCAGTGGAGCTCCGAATTTGGCCGCTGGGAACAAGTCATGCCGATGACGACCCAGGAAGCCATGCAGCGATCCGATCAGAACTTCTCGGCATGGGCGGATTTCAAGGAGTGGATGGACGTCGCCTTCGCGCGCGCCGTCGAGAGCGGCACCAAGGCCATTCACGCTGCCGATCCCGACGCGGTGGCTGCGATCGAAGGCGGCCAGATCCCTGGCTGGGGCGGTTACGATTTTTCGCGCTTGGCGGCCAGCGTCGACGCGATGGAGCTTTATGATCACGGCGAAAATGTCGAGATCGTCCGCTCGTTCAACCCAGGGACGATCATGCTGACGACCTCGTTCCGTTCCGGACCGTCCGAAGCCCATCGCGTCTGGCGCGAATTGTTGCGCGGTACTCGGGGGGTCGTCTTGTGGGATGAAAAGGGCGAGCTTGTCGACGAGGACGGCAATGTCGGCGAGCGGGGACGCGAGGCCACGCCGTATTTCGCCGAGCTGCGCGGCGGCCTCGGCGCCTTGCTGATCAACAGCCGCCGGCATACCGACCCGATCGGCGTGTTGTACTCACCGGCAAGTATGCGGGTGCAATGGCTGCTCGATCGCCGAGCGACCGGAGAAGACTGGAGCCGCCGCAACGCTAGTTCCGAGTACCAGGACGATGCCATCAGAACGGCTACGCGGAACGTCGTTCGCTTGATCGAGCACAGCGGGCTGCAGCATCGGTTCGTTTCGACCGAAGCGGTAAGTCGCGGCGATCTGCGCAACGGCAATTACCGTATCCTGATGCTCCCCCAGACGATTGCGCTGTCGAGGATCGAGGCCGAGGAAATTCGAGACTTCGTCGAGCAGGGCGGCGTGGTAATCGCCACGGGCGAGCCGGGGATCTTCGACGAGCATGGCCGCAGAATGGCGCAACCGCTTCTCTCCGAGGTGTTTACCGGCCCCGCCACGCGCGCGACAACCCGCTTTGCGTTCGGCAAAGGAAAAGCGATCTATTTGACCTTCCCCGATGCGCGAAACGGCCAGAGCGGCCGCGCCCTCGCCGAGGTCCTGGAAGCTGCCGGTGTTCAGCCCCGCTTTTCCGTCGTCCGGCCCGATGGCGGGCCGCAGCGCGATGTCGAGACCTATATCTTTGAAAACGGCGCGGTAACGATCGTCGCCTTGCTGCGCGATTTTGTTCCTCCCTCGATCCCGATCGCCGATGAAGCCGTTGTCCTGGCCGTGCCGCAGCCATTGAACGCCTACGATCTGCGGGCGGGGCGGAGCCTCGGAAGCAGCGACCGGCTGACGCTTGAACTGGGTCCCGCCGGGCCGGTTGTACTGGCATTGTCGGAAAAGCCGTTCGCTCCACCGTCGATTTCCGGACCTCGGAGTGCGCGTCTCGGCGCCAATGTGGAATTCTCGATTGGTACGGGCTCGCCGGCCGCGCTCGACGTGCTCCGCGTCGAGGTCATCGACCCCGAAGGCAGCGTGGTTCAGCATTATTCCTGGAACATGATCGTCGCCGAGGGGGCTGCGGCGAAACTGCTGCCACTTGCCTTCAACGACAAGGCCGGTACCTGGACAATCCGGGTCAAGGATCTGCTGAGTGGCGAGACCGTGACGGCGCCGCTGAAGGTCGAGCCCTGATCGGTTGCCGACCCTTTCGTACCGGGCGGTGAGATCCGCCGTTGGTCGACAGAGGACGAGGCGGACCTTTTCCCTCGCTTGGCTTGCTCGGCAGCCTCGCGCACACGCCTTAGCGCCGCAGCAGGCGGCCGTACACCTCGGCGTAAAGGGCGACGCTGTGCGCCCACGAACGCTCCGTGTCGATGAACTCGGTCGCCCGTGCCCGAATGCGCGGCCAGGAGGGCTGATCGGCGAGCGCCGCCAATACGCCTTCGGCAAGGCGATCGGGCGCGCCCGGGGGAAAGAGGTATCCCGTCTCGTGGTCATGCACCAGTTCGCGATGGCCGCCGACGCTCGAGGCGACGACGATCCGCTCCTGCGCCATGGCCTCCAGCGGCTTCAGCGGCGTCACCAGCTCGGTGAGGCGCATCGACACGCGCGGGAAGACGAAGACGTCCGCCAAATCATAGTATCGCTGCATCTCCTCGTGCCTGACCCGTCCGGCAAAGCAGACGCGGTCGCCCAGCTCGAGCTCGGCCGCCAGCGCGCGCAAATTGCTCTCTTCCGGGCCGCCGCCGACCAGCAGCAAGGCGATATCCGTCCGCCGCTCCCGCAGCGCCGGAAGGGCCCGCAACAGCAGGTGCAGCCCCTCGTAAGAATAGAAAGAGCCGAAGTAGCCGAGCACGGTTTTTCCCAACAGACCGAGCCGGGCGGCAAGAGCGAGGTCCGGGACGCCCGGTCCCTTGAAAGCCTTGCGATCGACCGCATTGGGAACGACCGTGACCTTCTCTTTGGGTATGCCGCGGGAGACGACATCGCCGCGCAGGCCTTGGCAGATCGTCGTCACCGCGTCAGCGCGGTGGAGAGCATGGGTCTCGAGCAGACGCGTCGCTCGATAGCGCAGTCCGGTTTCCCCATGAGTGCCGTGGGTCCCGGCCGCGTCTTCCCAGAGGGAGCGCATCTCGTAGAGAAGCGGCAGTCGATGCCGGCGACCGGCGCGGATCGCCGGCAACGCGTTGAGGACGGGGGAGTGGGCATGCAGAATTTCAGGCCGCAACTCGCCGACCAGGTCGTCCAGTCGTCGACCCAGATCGCTGACGATCTTCAGCTCGCGCAGCCACGGCAGTCTGGCGGCAACACCGCTCGGCACCGGCGTGCGCCAGAATTCCCAGTCGCCAATTTTTTCGCGCGCGGGTCCCGGCGCGTAGTGCTTGCCGCTCGTCAGCAGCATCGGCTCCCAGCCCAGCGCCCGCTGCTGGTTGACGATACCGAGCGTGCGAAACACATAGCCGCTCTGCAGGGGCAGGGAATGGTCGAGAATATGAAGAATTCGCATTACTTTGAATCGGCTATAGCGACTGATGGGGCGGTGTCGGAGGAGTTGCCCAAAGCGGGACCGGACTCGAAGAGATCGGGAAGTCGAACGCTTCTACCACGTATGGAAGACCGTTGATCTGCGTAATAGTACTTTTATGGGCCCACGACCCACGGGGGCGAAAGGCCGCGTTCCTACCGCCATCATCAGGCGCGCCGGGTCAATGACTCGTCCAGGCTGCCGCGAAATGGAGCGAAGGTCCCCAAGATAGGGCGCGCCGCCTCAAAATGGTGTAGAGCGCCTGACGCCGGCGACAAGGTTCCCGAGTTCGCCCGTTTACCACGACGATGTTTGACAGAACGGCGATTACCGTCTAACGGTCGCCGTCGAGGATCGCAGCGTGCTTCTCCGCTCGGCTGCGGCGCCCGGAAATTGCAGTTGAAGTGCTTTCTCGATATTTTACTGGCGCGCTAGAAAAGATTCGAGTATAAAATTGCTTTTGCTGCGAATGGGATGCCGGCTTGCTCCGTCGCTCGCAACGCGCTGAAGCTGAACAGTTCGCTGGCGGGACGGATGCAAAACATTGGATGCTTCGGCTGAGGTATGCTCGACCCTAGCACATGGAGGATGATCGACTGGCCGGCCGAACAGCCGCCTATGGTCGTAGTCGTCGTCGATACCGAAGCCGAATTCGACTGGACAGCACGCTCGCAGCGTCGGGCGAGAGGGGTCACGTCCGTCAAATGCCTGGCGCAGGCGCAACGAATCTTCGAGCGATACCAGGTCCGACCGACCTTTGTCCTCGACTATCCCGTGAGCAGCACCCCCGAGGGGTACGAACTCATCCGCGATCTTCATCGCTCAGGCGCTTGCGAGATCGGCGCCCATCTCCAGCCCTGGGATAATCCGCCTCTGGTGGAGCAGCCGACGGACGAGAATTCCTATCCCGGCAACCTGCCCTCTGAACTCGAGCTGGAGAAGCTGATCGAGCTGACCCGCAGAATCACTGAAAATCTCGGTGTACGACCACGCATATATAAGGCCGGCAGATACGGGGTCGGCCGTGCGACCGCAGGCATCCTTGCTGAACTCGGCTATGAGATTGACGTGAGCGTGGTTCCCGGCACCGATCTCAGCCCCAATTTCGGCCCCGATTTCTCGCATTGCGGGGCCCGCCCGTATTGGTTCGGCGAAGATCCCAGGCTGCTCGAGATCCCGCTTTCCATCGGCTACACCGGGCTGCTCGCGCAGGCCGGAGCCATGGCGTATGAGCTGACGATGAACGAGCGCCTCAAAGGGCTGCATGTGCCGGCCATCCTCGCCCGGCTGGGCCTCGTCGAACGTATCACGCTGACGCCAGAAGGCATCTCCTTTGATGAACAGCGCCGGCTGACGCGCGCGTTGCTGCGCGGAGGTCATCGCGTCTTCAGCTTCACCTATCACAGCACCTCGCTCGCACCCGGGAACACGCCCTACGTGCGCAACGAGGCAGACTTGCACGCGTTCTTGCGGCGGATCGATCAGTATCTTGATTTTTTTACCACCGAGCTAGGCGGCCGAGCGGCGACTCCATTCGAAATCAAGACGCTCGCCGAGCGGTGTAGACCGCCACTACGCAATGGCCGCGAAACAACTTTCGCGACCTGATTGGCGCCCGAACGCGAGTAACGGGCTTGTTTGGCCGAGCGGCTCGGGCAGTTTTCGCCGGCTACGCGTGTCCCGAGTTCGAGAGGGGTCGAAGGACAACCATGTGCTCGGCGGCGAGACATCGACCGCCGGGCCGGCGGTCGAGCCCAGAGTGTCCCGGAGAGGGTGAACCCGGAGGAATTCGGCGATGCGAATTTTTTTTGTCTGCCAGCGCGTCCCGTTCCCGCCGGATCGCGGAGACAAGATTACAACCTTCAACGAGATCCGCCATCTTTCCGCAGCCCACGAGGTGCACGTCTTCTGTCTCGGCGACGGCATGGGCGATCTCCACAACATTCATGGCCTTCATAACTATGCCAGGAGCGTAACGGCAGTTCCGGTGACCGGTTTGAAGAGCAGGTTGCGCGCACTAAAGGCGTTACTCACTGGAGAACCGCTTTCGGTTGCCGCTCTCTGCGAGGTGAGGCTGCATGATGCAATACGGCGGAAATTCGACGAACTGGCGCCCGACCTGATCATGGTCTACAGCTGCAATGTGGCACAATACGCGGAACACTTTACCCACGTTCCGCGAATTATGCAGTTCGCCGAACTCAACTCGTCGCGATGGGGACAATACGCGGAACGGTCGCGCATACCCTTGAGGTGGATCTACGCGATCGAGCAGAAGCGATTTTTCGCCTACGAAAGGCAGATAGCCCACTCGTTTTCCCACGCTCTCGTGTGCACCGCGATCGAGAAGCGCGCATTCGAGCGGCTCATTCCAGGAGTACCGGTCAGCCTCGTCGGCAACGGCGTCGATCTCGAGTATTTCCGCCCCGTGGGCAAGCCGAAGCGGCCCGCATCGATCGTTTTCACCGGGGTTATGGATTACCTTCCGAATGTCGATGCTGTGAGTTGGTTTTGCGACCAGGTGTTTCCCGTTGTATTAGAGCAAGTCCCGGCGGCGAATTTTGTCATTTGCGGTAGCCGGCCCAGCCCGGCAGTGCGACGGCTCGCCAGGCAGCGCGGGGTGACCGTGACCGGAAGGGTACCGGACACGCGGCCCCATCTCGAGGAGGCTGACGTGTTTGTCGCACCTCTGCGAATGGCTCGCGGCGTGCAGAACAAGGTGCTGGAAGCCTTGGCGATGGGTTTGCCTTGTGTCACCTCGACCGCCGCCTGGAGCGGCACCGTCATTCCCCAGGGAGAAGGCATTCTGGCAACCGACGACCCGAAGGAATTTGCCGACCATGTCCTTCGTCTGTTGCGCGAAAGCGATTTTCGGGCCGCGATGGCGCGCAAGGCGCGTGCTGCCGCCGAGGCGAATTACCGGTGGGACCGGCCGATGGCGCAACTGGACCGGGTCATCGCAGCTGTTACCTCGCGGCCGCTCGCGGCGCCGGTCTCCCCAGAATGGGCGTAACAAGGAATGCAGCGGATGCGGATCTGGATCAGTGGCTGTGGCGGTATGATGGGCTCGCATTTGTGCGAGGTACTTGCTGCGGCGGGCCATGATGTCCTGCCCACCTACTACAAGCCCACGGTGGATGCCGCCGATCTGAGCAGCCTGCCGCTCGAGGAGGTCGATATTCGGGATTGGTGTTCGGTCTACGATTTGCTGGTCCGCTTCCGCCCGCAGGCGGTGTTCCACCTTGCGGCGCAGAGCTATCCGACCGTGTCGTGGCAGCGGCCGATCGAGACGCTGGAAACCAACGTGATCGGCACCGCCAACGTGTTGGAGGCGGTGCGACGGCTCGGTTCGGATGTCCGTGTCGTGGTCGCTGGATCGTCTGCCGAATACGGGACTGTCGATCGGGACAAGGTCCCGATCTCCGAGAATGAGCCGCTGCTTCCATTGCACCCTTACGGTGTCTCCAAAGTGGCCACCGACCTCCTCGCGTATCAGTATTGGGCCAACTTCAAGCTCGATACGGTGCGAGTTCGAATTTTCAACTGCACCGGTCCGCGCAAGGTCGGCGACGCGCTGTCCGACTTCGTTCGCCGCACGGTTTGGCTCGAGCGCCATTCCGAAGCAAATTTCATTCGGGTGGGAAACCTGGAGACGCGGCGAACAATCGTCGACGTCCGCGACCTGAATCGCGGCATGATCCTCCTGCTCGAAGGCGGCGAGAGCGGTCAGGTGTACAATCTGGGCGGTTCAATCGCCCATCGGATGGACGAGGTCCTGGCGCGGGTCCTGCAACGGGCGCGGCGAAGAGATATCGTGTCGCAGGTCGATCCGGGGCTTTTGCGGCCTACCGATGAGCCGATCATCTGGGCCGATTGCACCAAGTTGAAGCTCGCAACGGGGTGGGAACCGGCGATTTCCCTCGATCAAACCATCGACGACATGCTGGTATATTGGCGAGGGAAATCCGATCTCGCGCTTGTCGTTTAGTACCGGATTCTTCAGATTTGCGCGATAATCTAAGGAGTTGGCGTTGACGCTGGATATCAGTACTACCGTGCGGGCGCGGGCGCCGTTGCGACTCGGGCTCGCGGGCGGCGGAACCGACCTGTCGCCGTATTGCGACGAATTCGGTGGCGCGGTTCTCAACGCGACAATTGACCGGTTTGCCTATGCCTTCATCAGCCCGCGCGACGATGGAAGGGTTGTCTTCCGCGCAAAAGATCTGGACCGCGAAGAGGTGCTGGAATCCGCTGTGGAGCTGCCCCAGGCGACGCTGCTGTTGCATCGCGGCGTCTACGAGCGCATGGTGCGCGAGCACAATCACGGACGGCCGATTGCGGCGACGATCACAACCACCGTGGATGCGCCCCTCGGCTCAGGTCTCGGATCTTCCTCGGCGTTGGTTGTCGCGCTGGTCGACGCGTTCCGGGCACTCTTTGGCGCACCGCTCGGGCAATATGACGTGGCTCATCTGGCATTCGAGATCGAGCGCCTCGATCTTGGACTGGCCGGCGGCAAGCAGGATCAGTACGCTGCGGCCTTTGGTGGCACCAATTTCATCGAGTTCCTCGCGAAGGATCGGGTGATCGTGAACCCGTTGCGGGTCTCCGACGGCGCGAAAAATGAATTCGAGTCTTCGCTCGTCATCTGCTTTTCCGGGCGCTCGCGCGACGCTACGGAGATTATCGAGCAACAGACCGCCGGCATGGTCGATCATAGCGCTCGCGCGATCGCGGCAATGGACCGGCTAAAGGCCGATGCCATCGAAATGAAAAATGCACTGCTCGCCGGCGATATTCGAGAGATGGCGCGCATCCTCGACGATTCCTGGCGGGCGAAGAAAATGACGGCTCCAGGTATATCCACCGATCGCATTGACCAGCTTTACGAGCTTGCGCGTGTCAATGGCGCGCTTGCGGGAAAGGTTTCGGGCGCGGGCGGTGGCGGCTTCATTATGTTCATCGTCCATCCCGAGGATCGCCTGGGGCTGCTCGATGCGCTCAACGCCGCCGGTGGTCGCGCCAGCCCAGCTAAATTCACAGAACGTGGATGTGAGACATGGCAGGTGCGTCGGTAGAAGCGATCCTTGAGTATCTGGCGCGGTCGCGCGATACGGTCCAAGCGGCGATTGACGATCCCGCTTTCAGTCGTACGATCCGGGACATCGTCGAGGTCACCGCAAACGCACTCGGCGCCGGGCGCAAGCTCCTTCTTGCCGGCAATGGCGGGAGCGCCGCCGACGCGCAGCACATTGCGGGCGAATTCATCGGGCGCCTCAATTACGATCACGCTCCTGCGGCCGCGGCAGCGCTGACGACCGACACCTCGGTGCTGACCGGGGTCGCCAATGATTACGGTTACGACAGAGTTTTCGAGCGGCAGATCCTCGGTCTCGGCAGTCCCGGCGACGTGTTTATCGCAATTTCCACTTCGGGCCGTTCGCCAAACATCTTACGGGCGATCGATGCGGCGCGCCAAAAGCAGCTTGCGGTGGTCGGCTTTACCGGAAGAACCGGCGGCGAGATGGCCTCGCGCTGCGATTTGTGCCTCTGCGCACCGTCCGATTCCACGCAGCTCATTCAGCAGATCCACATCACGGCCGGCCACATCATCTGCGGCCTCGTCGAAGAGCGCCTGTTCCCCCGAGGCGGGTGACATCAGTCCCAGCGACGGGTGAGCGATCCGCCGATGATTGAACAGGCGCTGATCTTGTGCGGCGGCCTCGGGACGCGGCTGGGCGCGCTCACCGCGCGGACCCCGAAGCCGTTGTTGCCGGTCGGTAGAGCTCCCTTTCTCGACGTGCTGTTATTCGAGCTCGGCAGGCATGGTGTAAAGCGGGTCCTGCTGCTCGCCGGTTTCGCGGCGGCTCGGATCCTCGACTACGTGGCGTCGACGCCGCTCAAGGCGCGGTTCGGCTTGGAGATCGAGGTATCTGTCGAGCCTGAACGCGCTGGAACCGGCGGAGCGATCTGGCACGCGCGCGATCGTCTCGACGACCTGTTCTTCATATTGAACGGTGATTTGTGGTTCGACCTCAATCTGCTTGAACTCGCCGGTCTGGCCACGCGCGAGCCGTCGGCAACCGGCGCCATCGCGCTGAGACAGCTTGCGGACGCCTCCCGCTACGGAGTGGCCGAGATCGAGCAAGGCTGGGTCACGCGGTTTCACGGGCGCCCGCTATACCCGGGAAGCGCGCTCGTCAGCGGTGGGGTCTACGCCTTTCGGCGCGCCCTGATCGACGATCTCGGCCCGCGCTGCTCTCTCGAAGAGGATGTCCTCCCGCTTCTCGCTCTTCGCCGAAAGCTGCTGGGGATGCCGTTCGACGGCTATTTCATCGATATCGGGGTTCCGGACTTGTTCGCTCGCGCTCAACGGGAGGTGCCGCATCAGCGTCGGCGCCCGGCCGCGTTTCTCGACCGTGACGGCGTGCTCAACCACGATGACGGGCATGTCGGCTCGCGCGCGCGATTCCGCTGGATCGACGGAGCCAAGTCCGCGGTAAAGGTGCTGAATGACGCTGGGCTCTTCGTATTCGTCGTTACAAATCAGTCCGGCATCGCGCGGGGCTTCTACTCGGAGGAGGAGGTAAGGGCTCTGCATGCGCAGCTGGCGTCCGAACTCGCCGCGGCGGCAGGCCATCTCGACGACATCCGCTACTGCCCGTTTCACCCCCAGGGTGTTCGTCCTGAGTATTCCCTCGTCAGCGACTGGCGCAAGCCCGCACCGGGAATGATTTTGGATCTTCTGCGGTGCTGGCCCGTCGACCAGGCGGCGAGCTTTTTGATCGGCGATCAACAATCCGATTGCGCGGCCGCCGCCGCGGCCGGGATTGAAAGCCATCTGTTTCTCGGCGGAGATCTCTCGCACTTCGTCTCGGAGATATTGGCGTCGCGGGCGACCCGACCCTGTCCGTAGCTGCGATGTGGCGCAATTGACCGCGCCTGACCGTATCGCGCCGGCCGCGTTGACAGGTTTCGGGCGCGTCACTATGGTGCGCCGCGCTTCGGTCATACTACCGCTGGTGCGGGTTTCCAGAATGAGCGAGGGCAGGCCGCCGGACCCTCTGGCGCGGCTTGGCGAAGAGATCGACAAGGCGCGGGCAGAGCGTGTCCGGAGGCAGCCTGCGGTTCAGGACCGCTCGGTCCTGCAACAGGGTCTCGGCCTCGGCTTTCGCATCGGCATCGAGCTCGTCGTGGCGGTGGTCGTTGCGACGGGCTTGGGGTGGGCGATCGATCATTGGCTCGGCAACCGGGTGCCGTGGGCGATGATCGTGCTGTTCTTTCTGGGGGTCGCTGCCGGCATGCTTAACGTCTACCGCGCGGTCACCGGAATCGGCGGGGCTGCAGGCTATCGCAGGCGTGGCCCCGACGCAGGACCGGCGCCAAGCCGGTTGGACGACGAGGACTGTTGATTGGCGATCGAAATCCATCCACTCGAGCAATTCAAGATCGAGCCGCTGATTCCGATCCACATCGGCGGCCTCAACGTCTCCTACACCAACTCGGCCCTGCTGATGACGGTTGTGGTGGCGCTCGTCACCGCGCTCGTCGTGCTCGGCACGCGCAAGCGAGCGCTCGTCCCCGGGCGATGGCAGTCGGTGGCGGAGATGAGCTACGAGTTCGTCGCCAACATGCTCGACACCACTGCTGGGCATGGCGCATGGGAGTTCTTTCCGTTCGTCTTCACGCTCTTTATGTTCATCCTGTTCGCCAACTTCCTGGGGTTGTTCCCCTACGGCTACACGGTCACCAGCCAGATCGTCGTCACCTTTGCGCTCGCCGCGGTGGTGTTCATCGGGGTCACGATCGTCGGCATCGTCCGGCACGGTTTTCATTTCCTCCGACTGTTCGTGCCGCAAGGAGTGCCGGCGGTTTTGTTGCTGCTGCTCGTGCCGATCGAGCTCTTGTCCTATTGCATCCGGCCGTTCACCTTGTCGATCCGGCTGTTTGCCAACATGCTGGCTGGGCACACGATGCTGGCGATTTTTGGCGGCTTCGCCGCGAGCATCGGCCTCCTCGGCATCTTCCCGCTGGGCATCGACATCCTGATCGTGGCGCTCGAAGTGCTCGTCGCCGCGCTACAAGCCTACGTGTTTGCCATACTCACCTGTCTTTACCTTAGCGACGCGATCAACTTGCACTGAGCCGCTTTTCTCACCCCGAACTCACGGAAGACCAGATGGATCTCGCTTCAGCCAAAATGATCGGAGCCGGCCTCGCCTGCATTGCCCTCGTCGGCGCCGGTATCGGCATCGGCAATGTGTTCTCTGCCCTGATCAACTCGGTCGCCCGCAATCCGGCCTCGCAGGGACAGGTCCAGCCCTTCGCGTTTCTCGGTTTCGCGCTTGCCGAAGCGACCGGCCTTTTTGGCCTCGCCATCGCCTTCCTGATCCTGTTCGTCTTCTGAGTGGCCATGCCGCAGCTCGACGTATCGACGTTCCTGCCGCAGCTCGTCTGGCTCGCGATCACCTTTATCGTTCTCTACCTGCTGATGTGGAAGCTCGGGCTGCCCCGGGTCGATGCGATCATCGCGGCGCGGCGCAAGCGGCTCGACGACGACCTCGCCCGCGCCACCGAGATCAAGGCGGAGGCTGAGGCGGTCATTGCTGCTTACCAGAAAACCTTGGCCGAGGCCCGCGCCCAGGCGCAGGCGGCCATCAAGGAACGCACCGAGCGTTTCGCGGCCGAAGCCGCCAAGCGGCAGCGGCAACTCGCCGGAGCGCTCGCCGAGCAGACAAGAGCGGCCGAGCAGGAGATCGCGGCGGCGAAGGAACGCGCATTCGCCGAGATCCGCAATGTCGCCGTCGACGTTGCCCGTTCGATCACCGAGAAGCTGACCGGTTCGGCGCCCGCTGAGGCCCGACTGACCCCGGCGGTCGACCGCGCCTTCGCGGAGCGTGCGCGCTGAGCATGTCGCTCTTTGGCGATCCCGAGTTCTGGGTCCTCATCGCCGTCGTGGTGTTCGTTGTCGGCGTGTGGAAGCCGGCGCGGAGATCGATCATCGGGGCGCTTGACGCGCGCGCCGTGCGCATCCGGGACGAGCTCGACACGGCGCGGAGACTTCGCGAGGAAGCCCAGCAGGCGCTCGCCGCTTACCGGAAGCAAGAGCGCGAGGCCGCGGCCGAGGCCGAAGCGATCCTCACTCACGCCAAGGCCGAGGCGGAGCGCATCGCCGCTGAAGCGGCCCGCAACCTCGAGGAGACGTTGGAGCGGCGCCGGCGGCTGGCGGAGGAGCGGATCGCCCAGGAGGAGGCGAAGGCGCTCGCCGAGATTCGCGCGATTACGGTCGATGTCGCGATTTCAGCCGCCCGCCAGGTCATCGCCGCCGAACTCGACGAACAGCGCGGTGCGGCGTTAATCGACGCCGCGATCGCCGCACTGCCGCAGCAGCTGCAGTAATTATCGCCGGCCCAGAGCCGCCGCTATCCACGCAGCGGCCGGAAAAATTCACTCACCTCATGGGCGAGCGCTTCGGGCTGCTCGAGCGCGGCAAAATGGCCGCCGCGCGACATGATGCTCCAGCGCCGGATGTCCCGGTAGGTGCGCGCTGCCAGAGACCGGGGCGGGCGCAGGATCTCACGTGGAAACTCGGCATAGCCGATCGGGACATCGACCGTCCGCCCTTCGGGAATGGGCCACGGCCGATGGATGCGCGCGTAATATGGCCAGAACGACGAACCGATCGCCTCGGTGAACCAATAGAAGCTGATATTGGCGAGCAGCCGATCGCGGGTGAAGGCGGCTTCGACATCGCCGTCGCAGTCGGACCAGGCGCGGAATTTCTCGATGATCCATGCGGCAAGGCCTGCGGGTGAATCGGTCAGGGCGAAGGCGAGGGTCTGCGGCCGCGTTCCCTGGATCCATTGGTAGCCCGTCTCCTCGCGCAGCCACTGCGCAAGCTGATCGGCATAGGCCTTCTCTTCCGACGTGAGATTGGCGCCAGCCTGCTGGTCGCGCCGGACTGCCAAGAGATTGAGGTGGAGGCCGATCAGCTCGTCAGGATGGGCGTAGCCCAGGCGCGAAGCGACAAAGGCGCCCCAATCGCCGCCCTGCACCCCAAACCGCGCGTAGCCCAGGGTGCCGCGCATGAGCTCGGTCATGCAGTCGGCGATTTCCTCGATGCCAAAGCGCGGCTGCCCCGGTTTGAAGGACAGGCCATAGCCGGGAAGCGACGGCGCCACGACCGTAAATGCGTCCGCGGGATCGCCGCCGAAACGCGCCGGATCCGTCAAGCGCGGGATCAGCTCGAGGAACTCGAAGACCGAGCCCGGCCAGCCGTGCAGCAGTAGCAGCGGGCACGGGGCCGGTCCCCTTCCGGGGACATGCAGGAAATGGAGGTCGATGCCGCAGAGCGGCACCTTAAATTGCGGGAAAGCGTTGAGGCGCGCTTCCTCAACCCGCCAATCGAAAACTCCACGCCAATATTCGACAAGCTGCTGCAGGTAGCCGACATCGGTGCCGTAAGCCCATGCCGCGCCGGACGCCTGGTCAGGGTATCGCGTCCGCGCCAGTCGTTCGCGAAGATCGGCGATCGCCTGGTCGGGAACGGTGAGGGTGAGGGGTTGCGGTTGAGCTGTCATCTCGACCTCGTTGCGATCCAGAACCTACTCGGCCGCCGCGCTTTGCCGTGCAGCGACGAGTCGCGCGATGCCGGTGAGATCGGCCTTGCCCGAACCCAGGAGCGGCAGCTTGTCCACGATTATCATCTCTGCCGGCGCCATCAATTCCGATGCACCCCGCGACCTGGCATAGGCCTGGAAGGCAGCCCGCGTCGCGCCTTTTTTCTCGGTAACCAGCACGAGCCGTTCGCCCCGGCGTGGATCGGGCTCCGTGACGACAGCCGACTGGACGTCGGGCCACAGCTCGGATGTCAGGCTCTCGACCGCTGCGAGCGAGATCATCTCGCCGCCGATCTTCGCGAAACGCTTGGCGCGGCCCTTGATCGCGACAAACCCCTCACGGTCGATCGTGACGATATCCCCGGTGTCGTGCCAGCCCTCGTCCGGCGGCACCAGGATCCCGGGACGATCGGTCTTAAGATAGCCGAGCATGACGTTGGGGCCGCGCACGTAAAGCCGTCCCCCTTCCTCGATCCCCTCGACTGGATCGAGCCTCGCCTCGATACCCGGCAGCAGCCGCCCGACCGTGCCGAAGCGGTTGAACATTGGCGTGTTGAGGGCAAGCGCGGGCGCTGTTTCAGTGACGCCGTAGCCTTCGAGAATGCGCAGCCCGAACTTTTCCGCCCAAAGCCGCCGCGTCGCTTCCTTGACCGGCTCGGCACCCGCGAGCACGTAGCGCACCGAACGAAAATCATAAGGATGTGCAGCGCGCCCATAGCCCGAGAGAAACGTGTCGGTGCCGAAGAGAATTGTTGCGTTCGCGCCGTAAACCAATTCGGGGACGACACGATAATGCAGCGGCGAGGGGTAGAGAAAGACCGGAACCGCGGATACGAGCGGGAGAACCAGCCCGACGGTCAGCCCGAAGGCATGAAACACCGGCAATGTGTTGAAGACCTTGTCGGTCCGGCCAAAGTCGATGCGCGCGGCGGCCTGGGCGGCGTTGCACAGCATGTTGCGATGCGACAGCACGACGCCCTTGGGCACCCCCTCCGAGCCGGAGGTGAAGAGGATCGCGGCCGGATCGTCGGCGCTGCGCCGCACGAGAGCCCGGCGATAGCCGATCAGCCCGCGCGTCTTGTCGGCGAAGGAGACTGTCTCGCGCAAATCTTCGAGATAGACGATGCGAACCGTCTCGGCGAGCGCATCGACGAGCTTGTCGAGCCTCGCCCGCTCGACGAAGCCGCGCGCGGTGACGATCGTTCTTACCTCGGCGGCGGTGCAGGCAGCCTCAATGTTGGCGGCACCTGCGGTGAAATTGATCATCGCCGGGACCCGTCCCGCCGACGTTATGCCGAGCAACGTCGCAGCCGCGCCATTGGCATTGGGCAGCATCACGCCAACCGCTTTACCCTCGGCCGCCAATGGCACGATCTTGCGGGCGAGCACGCGCGCGCCGACCAGGAGTTTCCGGTAGCTGAACTTGCCGGTGACCGGGTCCTCGACCGCGACGCGGCGCCAACCCTGGATCCTTGCCGCTTCGACGACGGCATCGACGATCGTCCTGTCGGTCGGCGTCGTCCGGAAGATCAGGTCGGACATGATCTGGTAGAGCATCGCACCCGCCGCGTGGCGGCGCGCCTTGCCCTTCAGCGCGTCGTCGACGGCGAGCCGCACCGGCTCCAAGACCGTGACCGTGACCTTGGGAAACCAGCGCCGGCGGACCTGCGCGCGGCCGAGCCGCGAGAAGATCGTAGCTTCCAGACCCTCGATGCGCACCGGTACGACCATCGCGCCCGATTTCTCGGCGATCAGTGCGGCCCCGTCATAGACCTTCATCAGGCGGCCGGTAACCGTGATGCGCCCCTCCGGGAAGATCACCAGTGTCTCGCCGTTTTTGACCGTCTGGATCAGCGTCCGCGTCGCGAGCGGCCGCGCCGGATCGAGTGGTACGGCTCGCGTCAGCTTGATTAGAGGCCTAATCCACCAGCGCTGGGAGAACTCGCGGTCGACCGCAAAGACCGGCTCCTTCGCCAGGATCGACAGGGCCACGGCACCGTCGAGAAAGCTGACATGATTGAGCGCGATGATTGCACTGCCGCCCGCCTTCTCGAGGTTTTCCAGGCCTTTGATTTCGAGCCGGTAGAAGGCGCGCAGCACAATCGACAGAAAGTCTTGGAAGGCGCTGGTCGGCATGGTCCAGCCGATCCACAGCGCGGCGAGAAGACCGGCGGCGGCGATCCCGAGAAAGAGCACCGGGACGCCGATCCCGGCCTTCTGCAAGAGTGCGACGACGAGCGCGCCGCCGACCATGAAGGCGGCATTGAGCACATTGACTGCGGCAACGACGCGGGCGCGCCGCTCGGGTGCGGCCCAGGCCTGGATCGCCGCGAAGGACGGCACGATCATCAGGCCGCCCGCCACGGCGAGCAGGCCGAGGTCGATCGCGGCGTGCCAGGCAATCGGCCGGGTGAAGAATGCAGACGGCGCCAAAGCCGTCATCGGCTCTGCCGCCGGCAAACGCACCAACGCGAGCCCGAGATCGAGCGAAAAGAGCCCGATCATCAGCGCTCCGACTGCGGTAGGCAACAAGACGATGCGTCCGGCCGACAGCCAGGAGGCGAGGCCCGAGCCGACGCCGATGGTGACCGCGAAGACCGCGAGATAGATCGTCACGACGGTCTCGGCGCCGTTTAGCGTGTGCATGACGAGCGGCGGCAGCAGCGACAGGACGACGGCGCCGACCAGCCAGAAAATGCTGGTTACGACGGCGCAGCGCCAGAGCCGTGTCTCCGACCACAACTCGCCGAGCAGCCTGCCGGTCGAGCGGACGATATTGGGATCGATCGCCAGATCCGGTGCGGCCCGCGCCGTCTGCGGGATCAAGAGGCTGGCACCCCAGCAGAGGACGGCAAAGACCATCATCGTGACGGCGAGAGCCGCAGGATCGCCGCCGTTCTTCATCGCGAGGCCGCCCGCGATTGTGCCGCCGAGGATCGCGAGAAAGGTGGCGCCCTCGACGAGCGCGTTGCCCGCCGGCAACTCCTCCCGCTTCAGATGATCCGGAAGGATGCCGTATTTGATCGGCCCGAACAGCGCACCGATCAGGCCGAACAAGAACAAGGCGACGAACAGCAGCGGCAGGGAGCTCAGCTGGAAACCGGCGACGGCGACGGCTGCCGCGCCGATTTCGACGAGCTTCAGCAGGCGGGCCACCAGGGCCTTGTCGAAACAATCGGCGAGTTCGCCGCCAAACGCCGACAGCAGAAAAAACGGCGCTATAAAAATGCCGCCCGCCACTGTCACCAGTGCTTCACCCGTCTCGTCGCCGATCTTGAACAGGATCAGCAAGGCGAGCGCGTTCTTTAGGAAATTGTCGTTGAAAGCAGAGAAGAACTGACACCAGAACAGCGGTGCAAAGCGCCGGGACGCGAGAAGTGATTGCGACATCGGTCTCTCCAGTTATTGCTGGCGAGTTACCCGTCATTCCCGCGGGCGGGAATCCAGGGGCGGCAAATTTTGCGCGCGGCCCTGGACCCCGGCATTCGCGGGGTGACGATAACCGTCAAGATTATCCTTTGGCGACGTCCATCAGCAGGCGCTCGGTCTTGGCGTCTTCGAGCCGGTTCACCAGCTTGGCGGCTTCGTCGTTATCGCGGATCGTCTTGGTGAGGGTAATGCAGGACTGGATCAGCATGACGACGCCCATCGCGAGATAGCCTTTCATCGCGAGGTCGATCGGCATCAGGACGATGCCGCCGACGAACATGGCAAGCGCGGCGGCAAAGGAGACGTAGGTAAAGACGATCCACGACTGGCTGTGGTGAAGGGGTGGCTTGTTCATAGTAGCGCTCCTGTGGTTAAGCAGGTCGAAACGAGATCAGGCGCCGGACGGCGGTCTACCGCCGGTGGCGCGTTCTCTGAGGCGGGCGAGGACGTCGGCCGCATTGGGTTTGAGGCGGGGCCCGAAACCCTCGGCCGAGAGCTTCTCGGCGACGGCGATCGGGCCGGTCGCGGCATCGAGCGCGTCGAACGCTGCCTCGGCGGCATCGGCCTCGATCTGACGCTCGCGCAGGCGGGCGAGCGTCGCCTCGGCTTCCGCAAGCGTGCCCTCGAAGATCGGGGCGGCCTCGACGCGGCCGCGCCGCGCGACCCGGACCGCCTCCGCCGCCCGGGCGATCCGCCGCCCGCGTTCGAGCTGCGAGAACCGCATCTGTTGTTGCAGGACATGGCCTCTCAGCTTGGCGATCTCGGCGGCGAACAGCGTGCGAGCCGTCGCCGAAGCGTCGCGCTCGGCCTCGAGGGTCGCGATCGCCTCTGCGGCTTCAGTTGCGAGGTCGTCGCGGCCGGCCTCGATGGCGGCAATGGCCCGCGTTTCGAGGTCGTCGATCCGGGCGCGGGTCGCGTCCAGCCGCTGGCCTTCCTGGCGCTCCTGTGCGATGGCGACCGCCATCGCTTTCTTGGCTCTGTCGAGCGCACCGGTCGCGTCGCGCATCTGCTGATCGAGGATCAACAGCGCGTTCTGATCGGCGACCTCCTCGGCGATCGCGACGGTGCGTCCGCGCACGAGCGTGATCAGGGTCTTGAACATCCTTGCCTCCGACATGAACATCGTTCAAGATTGTATATGGCAGAGCGTTGAACGTTGTTCAAGACACCTTTGAACATTGTTCATAGGCGAGGGCTCATGGCTCGAGGAGACCAGCATGCGGCGTTGCGAACGAGGCTGATCGACGCCGCCGAACGCACCATCGCCGAGAAGGGGCTCGCGGCCCTAAAGGCCCGCGACCTCGCCCGAGAGGCCGGTTGCGCGGTCGGAACGATCTATAATGTCTTCGAGCATCTCGACGAGCTCGTCCTCTGCGTCGGGTCGCGGACATTGGCGATGCTCGAGGTCGTGCTCGGAGCCGTCCAGTGGCCAGGCCGGCATGGCTCGGTCGAGGAGGCCGCAGCCGCCCTGGTGCGGCTGGCCCTCGCCTATCTCGACTTCGCCGCCACGCATACCGTCCGCTGGCGAGCGCTCTTCGAGCACCGCATGAGCGAGGCTCGCCTACTGCCGGAGTGGTTCGTCGAGCAACAGCATCGGCTGTTCACGCAGGTGGAACGACCGTTGGTAGCCTTGCTGCCCGAGCTCGACGGGGATGCGCGTCGTATCCTGGCCCGCACATTATTCTCGGCCGTGCACGGGATTGTCGCGCTCGGCCTCGAGGAAAAGCTCGTCTCGCTGCCGCTGCCGGATCTCGCCAATCAGCTCGCCGCGAGTGTGCGCGCGATTGCGACGGGCCGGGGCGAGCTTCGAGCGATCGGCAGAGACGACAGGGACCTCCACCAGGCCTGACTTACCGGGGAACGGGCCCGACGGCGGCGCCGTAGACCAGCGGGCGCAGCAGATGGCGGTAATAGAGCCGCCGCTCGGGCGCCATCATCATGGCGACAACGATCATCTGCTCGGCCGGGTCGATCCAGAACGAGGTCCCCAAAACGCCGCCCCAGAAATATTCGCCGACCGAACCCGGCAATGGGCATCGGCCCGCATCTGTGCGCACCGCAAAACCCAGGCCGAAGCCGTAGCCCATCTCGGGCACCGGGGCGAGTGCCTCGAACCGGGAGCGCGCGGTCTCTCCGTAATTGCAATCAGGCGGCAGATGGTCGGATGCCATCAGTGCCACGGTCTTCGGCGCTAAGATTCGGGTCCCGTCGAGCTCGCCGCCGTTCAACAGCATCTGGCAGAAGCGGAAATAGTCGGCCGCGGTCGAGACCGCCCCGCCACCGCCCGATTGCCAACGGCCCGGATTGGTGGGATTGCGCATCGGCGGGCGCGCGCCGGTCGCCGGATCGGTCTGCGGCTCGGCAACCCGTGCCGCGCGGTCCCCCGTCGCGGCGAACCCGGTGTCGCGGAGACCGAGCGGCCGGCAGATCCGCGCGTCGATGAAATCCGCCAGATCTTGGCCGGACACAACCTCGACCACCCGCCCGAGCACGTCGGTCGACATGCTGTATTCCCAGGTGGTCCCCGGTTCGAACATCAGCGGGAGCGAGGCGAGTTTGGCCACCAGATCGGCGTTCGTCTGGTTCTCGTCCATCAGCTGGGCGTCGCGCCAGATCATCTGCACAGGGGAGTCGCCGAACGCCGCGTAGGTCAGCCCGGAGGTGTGGCGCAACAGGTCCTGTACCGTCATCGTCCGTTTGGCCGGCACGCGCTCAGGGCCGACCGTGCGATCGGCGAATTCCGGCAGATACTCGGCGACGGGGGCGGCAATCTGCAGCTTGCCTTCCTCCGCCAGGATCATCGCGGCGACAGAGGTCAAGGGCTTGGTCATCGAGGCGATCCGGAAGATCGTGTCGAGCTCCATCGGCGCCTTGGCCGCGCGGTCGCGAAAGCCGAAGGCCTCGGCATAGGCAACAAGGCCGCCGCGGGCGATCAATACGACCGCCCCGGGGATCATGTTGCGCTCGACGTCCTGCCGGATTGTCGCCGAGAGGCGGGCGAGACGCTTGCCCGACAGCCCGACTTCTTTCGGACGATCGGCTTTTGGCAGTCCGAGCCCGGTCATGTCAGTTCGCGAACGCGGGCTCGGCGACCTTGGCCTTCTGGAACTCGGGCATGACCTCCTTGCCGAACCATTCGAGCTGTTCGAGACAAACCGATTTGGGAACGCCGACCGAGAGGCTCACCGACACCCGGTCGAGGCCCGGGTAGCGCCGCTCGAGGCTCTTCAAATGCTCGATGACCTGCTCGGGCGAGCCGCACAAGACGCCGCCATTGGCGATCGCGTCCTCGATCCGCGGCAGCTTGGCATAAGGCGCGCGCTTGGGGTCGCGCATGATCTCGATCTGCTCGTCGCTCAACGCCCGCACGAGCCGCAGCTCGCCGAACATCTTCATGTTCTCTTCGTAGTATTTTCCCGCCTCGCGGATGCCCTGCTCGCGGTTTTTGGCGAGGTAGAAGTGGAAGCCGAAGCAGAGCCGCTCGCCCATCTCCAGGTGCTGGCCGATGCGCGCATGCGCCTCCTGCCAGGCGAGCACCACCCGGTGCATCGCACCGCCTTCGGCGGAACCGCCGCCGATCAGCCCCCTGATGCCGTGCTTGGCCATGAAATCCAGCGCCCGCGCCGTGCCGCCTTGAATCGGCTGCCAGCACTCGACCGGGAGCCGCAGCGGGCGGGGAACGACGGTCAGCTCTTTCAGGTCGTAGCCGCGGTACGGCACCTGTGCCGGGATCGTGTAATGCTTGCCCTGATGCGAGAACGACTCGTTGTTGAATGCCTTGAAGATGATATCGACCTGCTCTTCGAAGAGCTCGCGGTTGGCCGGCTGATCGAGCAGCGGCGAGCCGAAGGTTTCGACCTCGCGGGTGTGATAGCCCCGCCCGACGCCGAAGATGACCCGGCCACCGGTCAGGATGTCGGCGGTGGCGTAATCCTCGGCCAGCCGCAGCGGATTCCACATCGGGGTGATGTTGAAGCCGCAGCCGAGCTTGATCCGCCGGGTCAGGTGCGCCAAGTGCAGCGCCGCCATCAGGACATTGGGGATGCACTCGTAGCCTTCGTGCTGGAAATGATGCTCCGCCATCCAGAAGGCGTTGATAGCCCAGCCGGTCCATCAGTTTCGCCATCGCCTCGGCCTTGTCGAAGACCGTGGCGAGGTGCTCGTTGGGAAACCGGCGGTCGTTCACCGGGGTGCCGGCATAACCGGCGTTCTCCATGTCGATGTGCCCGGCGAACAGACTGTCGAATTTGGTAATCATGGCATGGCCTCCCGGAACAGAATCGCCGATCGATCCTTAACCCCATTCTAGGCTAGGTTTGCCGGCTGGCAACCCGCAACGCCGCGGTCCGCATGTGCGGGGCGCAGCGGAGGTTTGCTCGGTCGTCTCGGAGTTCGCGGAAATGCGGATGCTCGGATTGTCTTTGGCGGTGCTCTGTTGCCTTTCCGTCGCCCAATCGGGCCTTGCTCAACAGGCCGGCAGCGACGGCATCAACGCGACGCAGAAGGACATCGGCAAGGTGCAAACCCGCATCCAGAAATTCGACCAGGCTCTAGGAGTCGTCGTCCAGCTGGCGCGTCCGGACCAGGCGAATGTGGAATGCAATGCCGTTTGTTATTTTCCGAGCAGCAGCAGACCCATCGCATGGCGCTGCGAGCCCGACAAAAAATGTGATCTGCATTGCACGGTCAATCCGCCGGTCGGCGGGTGCAACTGAAGGGGATCCTCGCTCCTCCGGCAAGCCGGCCTTGCGGATCGAGATGCCCGCAGAGAGCGATCTTGAGGTGTATTGCAGCGACCGGTCAATCCATTGCACAGCTTCTTCAGAGTGGCCGGCGCCAGATGCGCGAGAGTTGCGGCGTGGTTCATCTGCCGGCAGAGCGGTCGAGCGCCGGATCGCCGCACGGCCGCGAGCGTACCCTCCGTGTCCGCGCCAATCAGCGGCGAGTAGCCGACCACATCAGCGGCGAGGATCGCGGCGAGGCGGCGGGTCTGGCTCATGACGCTTCGGCCACCGCCACGCGCAGGCCGGACAGGAAGAGCTCCCGATGCTCGGCGTTCCGCATGTAGCTAACATCCGGTATCACGACGGAGGCCATGGCCAACAGCCGCTCCATGATCTCCCGTGCGTCGTCGAGCCGACCCATATGGGCGTAGCAGGCGGCGAGAAGGCGATACGGCTGCGGTAAGCTCGGGTCCTCCTGGATTGCAAGGAGCAGTTTCGGCACTGCCTCATCGAAACGCCGGCTGTAGAAACACGCGTCGGGCTGACCGGCCATCAACCTGAGAAGCCCGCTGATATGCCAGCCACGGGCGTAGTTCGGGTTGAGAGCCAGTGCTCGATCGATCAACGCTATCATGGCGCCGATATCCTCGCCGAAATGAGCCAGCGCGAGGGCGGCATTCGCCAGGACGCCCGGGTCGTCGCCAGCCACTTCCGGCGCCCGCCTGGCGAAATCCGTGCCCTTCAGACGGTCTGCGGCTGGATCTTCGCTCCGACCGTCAAGAACCAGCCGAAGACAGCAATGCGTGGCCCAGGCGAGTGCAGGCCCGTAACACGGATCGCGCGCGATCGGCTGTTCCGTCAGACGGAGTGCCTCAGGCATTTGCCTCGCCGACGACCAGACCATGGCATAGGCGCGCAAATAGGGGTCGTAGGCAGTCAGGTCAGCGGTCGGGCGGTTGGCCGAACGGGCGGTTTCGGCGGCTTGCAATGCCGGCTCCATGACGCCGGCGACGCTCGACGCCACCTTGTCCTGCAGGTCGACGACATCTTCCAACGAGCCGTCGAAGCGGTCGGCCCAGAGATGCGCGCCGGATGCCGCATCAATCAGCTGAGCGGTGATGCGAACTCGATTGCCGCCCTTGCGCACCGAGCCTTCCAGCACATAGCGAACACCGAGTTCACGGCCGACCTGCTTCACATCGACGGCTGGACCGCGGGCGTCCCGCCCGCATGCGGCCGAGACGGCCGCGGTCCAAGGCGGTAGACGCGCAGCGGCCGGGTGATGTTCTTAAGGCTCTGCTCGCCGATATCAGCGAATTCAGCATCGACCTTGCCGCGTATCTGGCGGAACGCGTCTTCTGAAATGCAGATGCCGCCGGGCTCGGCGATGCTTTCGAGCCGCGCCGCAATGTTTACGCCATCCCCGTGGATATCGCCGTCCTCGACGATGATGTCACCGAGGTTGACGCCGATCCGGAAGATGATCCGCTGCCCCTCCGGTTTCTCGGCATTTCGTTCGACCATTCCCCGTTGCACGGCGAGCGCGCAGGAGACCGCCTCGATGACGCTTGGGAACTCGATCAGAAGGCCATCGCCGGTGGTTTTGACGATGCGGCCGCGATGGCCCGCGATCTTTGGGTCGATGACCTCGGCGCGCAACCCCTTGAGCCGGGAGAGCGTTCCTACCTCGTCGGCTTCGATCAGGGGTGAGTAGCCGGCCACATCGGCCGCGAGGATCGCCGCGAGCCGACGTTCGACGCGCGCTTGCCCATCGGGCTCCATAGCGCCTCCTCGGTGGCGGATGATCCTGCACGAACCCGCGCCCGGCCGAAATCAAGCAAAGTGAATGGCTCGATGTTGCGGATAGCCCATTTTTCAAATTGCTAAACTGCGTATGAGATGGTATATAATTCTTCTCAGCGACGGTTCCGGTGCCCCGGTCGCGCTCCCTCGCTGTTTTGTCGCTGTTATTTCGCTGTTCTTTTGTTCTCCGGACCCACTACTCACAAGGATTTCTGCGGCGAACGGATGGTCGCTCGCTGATAATTTCCTGTAAAAACAGCAAAAACAGCGGGGCGTCGCTGAAAAAAGGGCGCCCGCGGGCGCCCTTTGTCTCTGCCGCGCAATGTGGCCGCTATTCAGCGGCGGCGAGGTGCGGGCGCTGCCGCCGCAGCTCGGCGACCCGTTCCCTTGTATAGAGATCGGTCCAGTTGACGAGCGCAAAGTCGGTGACCTGGCGCGGGTCGTAGGCGCGGTCGGGGATGCGGATCTCCTTGCCGGCGATGTGGACGGCGCGGATCCGGTTCTTGTCCTGCAATAGCCCGATGTCGCCGAGCGGCGAGAAATCGAGCGCGATGAAATCGGCCGCGCGGCCCGGTTCGAGCACGCCGATCCGGTCGCCTTCGGTCATGAAGCCGGCGTTGACCTCGGTCGCCGCCCGCAATGCCGCGGCCGGGGTGAAGCCGAGATCCTCGACAAAGAGTTCGAGCTCGCGGGCGTTCCACTCGCCGTAAGGGGTCACGGCAAACCCGGTGTCGGTGCCGGTCAGCATCGGCACGCCGGCGGCGCGCGCCTTCTTCCAGTTGGCGCAGCCGATCTCGTATTCGCGCCGGGTACCCTCGGGCCGGCCCCTCTGGTAGGCCGGATCATGCGGCTGGGTGAAGTCGATCGTGTTGCGCGGGTGGGTCAGGGTCGGGCAGATCGCACTCCCCGTCTCCAGCATCGCCTCGATGCATTCGCCGTCGAGATGATTGGCGTGGAAGATCAGATCGACCCCGCTGCGGGCGGCGTAAAGTGTAGCCTCGCGGCCGCGCGCATGGGCGATCGCCTTCTTGCCCAGGCGGTGGGTCTCGCGCACCATGATCTCGGTCTCGTCCTGGGTGAAGGCGGCGACGAGCTCGCCGTTCTCGCGGCGTTGGATGCCGTCGAGGGCGATCTTGATGCAGTCGACCCCGTCCTTGACCTGGCGGCGGATCTCCTCGACCGCCTCGGCGCTGGTCGTCACGAGCTTGCCGATCGAGGTCTCGGGTGCGCCGATCCAGGTGGGGTACCAGTCGGTCAAACCCTGATGGGTCGTCACATAGCGGCCGGCGGCCATGACGCGCGGCCCGTCGAAGAGGCCGGCGCGGATGGCATTGCGGATCGACAGGCTGATCTGCCCGGCATCGCCCGGCGAGCAGATCGCCGTGAAGCCGGCGGCGGCGACCTTCTGGGCAAAGAACATGCCGCGCAAGGTGCGGAATTCGAGCGGACTGTAGAGGTCGATATCCTCCTCGCTCTTGGCGTTGCCATAGGCGAGGTGGGTGTGGACGTCGACGAGCCCCGGCATCACGAAATAGGCGGAGTAGTCGAGCAGGCGGTCGCTGCGCGCCCGCTTCGGCGCGCCCCTCTCGGGACCGACATAGTCGAGCGTGCCGAGCTCGTCGAAGACCAGGGTCTCGCCCTTCCGGGCATCTTCCTCCTGCCCGGTGAAGAGGTGGCCGCAACGGACAAAAGTCTTCATTGCCATGAACTCCCGGTCAAAGAAACGAGACGCAAGTGTTTTAACATGAGGGCCACCGCGTCTCAACTCCCGATTAGCGGGGGTTCAAAATTCCCTCTCGGCAACGGGAGGCAACCCATGAAGATCGCGCGGATCGAAACCTTCATCCTCGGGACCGGCAGCTCGAAGGACCTTCTGTTCTGCCGCGTCGAGACCGAGGACGGCCTCTACGGCTGGGGCGAGGCCTACGTGACCCAGGGCAAGGAAGAGGTCGTCGCCGAATGCATCCGGGCGATGGCGCCGCACGTCATCGGCCGCAGCGCCTTCAACATCCGCCACACCGGCCAGGTCATGTACGAGGATTTCGCGATCAAGCGCGGCTCGCCGGAGCTCTCGGCGGCCTGGAGTGCGGTCGAGATCGCCTCCTGGGACATTCTCGGCAAGCGCGCCGGATTGCCGGTCTATAACCTGATCGGCGGCGCCTCGCGCGAGCGCGTCCGAGTCTACGCCAATGGCTGGTCGCGCGGAGCGACGATCGAGGAGCGAGTCGAGTGCGGGCTCAAGGTCAAGGCAATGGGCTTTACCGCCGCTAAGTTCGATCCGTTCCCCGGTCCGTGGCGCAGTTTTGTCGATCGGCGGGACGAGGATTTTGCAGTCGACTATGTCCGGGCGATGCGCGCCGCACTGGGTCCCGATTTCGAGCTCCTGATCGAGGCGCACCGGCGTTTCGCGCCGTCACACGCGATCCGCATCGGGCATCGACTGGCGGAGTTCCGCATCGACTGGTACGAGGAGCCGTGCCTCTCGGAGAATATCGAGCTGGTGGCCGAGGTGCGCCGTGCCGTGCCGATCCCGATCGTCACCGGCGAGGCGATCTATACCAGGGAGGGATTCTTCGACTGTCTAGCCAAGCGCGCGGCCGATATCCTGAACCCTGACATCTGCGTGATCGGCGGGATCACCGCGATGCTCGACGTCGCCGCCATGGCGCAGCCTCAGGCGGTGGTGATGGCGCCGCACAACTACAACAGCACGCTCGTCGGCTTGGCCGCGACGGTCCATGTTTCGGCAGTGATCCCGAATTTCCGCATCGCCGAGTATTTCGTCAACTTCGAGGACGTGTGCCGCGATATTGCGACGGCGTCTCTTGCGGTGCGGGACGGCTGGATCGAATTGCCGACGAGCCCCGGATTGGGCGTCGACATCGACGTCGACAAGCTCAGGGCGCACCCGCACCAGGAAGCGACGCATCGGGGGTTCCGCCAATACTGGGAGGAATTCCCGCGCAAGGGCTACGCGCCGAGCCTGCGCTGAGAACTTGAATTAGTTAACAGAAAGCCCGATGTTATCGGGGAAGGCAGCTCCGGCTGGCCGGCGAGAACCCCGCAGCTTTTTTGGTCGGGACGGAGGTCAGGCGAGGCACAGACCTGCCAAGGAGAAAAGATGTCGAAAATCCCGCAGGGCGACTGGAGCGCCATTGCGGCGCGCTATGCGCAAGGCAAGTCGCTGAGCGCAATCGCCCGGAGCTACGGATGCACGCCTCCGGCCATTCACTACGCTCTCAAGCGCAATAAGCGACAGGCCGCGCAAAGGGTCGAGCAGCCGGCCGGAGCGGCGATTCGTCGTTCCACCGAGCTTGATCGCGAGGGGCTTGGCCGGTCGCCACCGCCGAACGGCGAGGTCAAACCGCCCCCAAGTCAGGCAAATGATTCCGCGGGTGAGCCCAGTCACGGGCCAGCTCATCCGGTGCGCAGCGAGCCGCGCCCGCTGGCCGCGCTCCACCCGCACGTCGGCGCCTCGGGCGGCAACGGCCGAGCATCGGCGTTTGCTGAAGGGTTGGACAGCGATTTGCACGATCGCGCGGAGGCTGCCATCGAGACATTTCGGTCGTGCTTCGAGGCCGCGCTCGCGGAGGGCTCGCCGCATGAACGCGCGCGACTGCGTCAGGCAGCATCCGATCTGATGAGGGTCGCGGCGCGGACGACGATTGTACTCGATCGATTGAACGCGCTGAGCGAACGCGCATCTGCCGGGTTCGATCGGAGATTCAGTAATGGCGGACGGGCCTGAGAGCTGAACATCATTGTCGCTCAGCGGCGGCGCAGCGAAACCTCGGTGACGACCACATCCATTGCGATGTCGAAATGCTGCGGGTAGATGGTTTCGAGAAGCGACAGCTCGAAGCCTACGCCGATCGCTAACGGCCGCGGCGAAAGGGCCGCCAAGGTGCGGTCGAAATAGCCGCCGCCATAGCCGAGCCGATAGCAGTCGCGGTCGAAGCCGACGAGCGGCGCCAATACGGCTTGCGGAACCACGACCTCGCGTTTCTCCGGGATCGGGATGTTCCACACACCGTCGACGAGCGTCTCGCCCGGCCGCCACGCCCGGTATTCGAGCGGGCCCTTCCTGTCGACGACGGCCGGCAATGCCACCGCCGAACCCGCGGCGATCAGCCAGTCGATCAACAGGCGCGGGTCGAACTCGGCCTGGAACGGCCAGTAGACGCCAACTGTAATTCCGGGCCGCTCCTGCAGCAGGCCACGTAACCGCTCCTCGATCTGCTGCCCCCACAGCCGGCGTTCAGCCGGCGCAGTCCCGGTGCGCAACGCAAGCAGCCGCTGCCGTTCTGACCGGCGCCAGACCCTGACCGTCGCCAGGTCCACCTCAAAATAGGCCGGTGATCCTGCCGTCCTCGGTAAGCTCGATATTGTTGGCGGCAGGCACGCGCGGCAGGCCGGGCATCGTCATGATCTCGCCGCAGATCGCGACCACGAATTCGGCGCCGGCCGACAACCGTACCTCGCGCACTGTCACCACATGGTCGCTCGGCGCTCCTTTGATGTTCGGGTCGGTCGTAAAGCTGTACTGGGTCTTGGCGATGCACACCGGGAAATGCCCAAAGCCCTGCCCCTCCAAATCGGCGAGCTGATCTATCACCCGTTTGTCGGCATCGATGTCGCGAGCGCCGTAAATCCGCTGCGCGATCGTGCGGATTTTATCCCACAGCGGCATCTCGGCCGGGTAGAGAAATTTGAAATTGGCCGCCCCGCTCTCGACGAGGCCGATGACGGCGCGGGCGAGATCGACCGCTCCCTCGCTGCCGCGCGCCCAATGGTCGCCTGTCACCGCCTGAACCCCGAGCCCCGCGCACAGCTCCTTGAGGCGGCCAAGCTCCCTCTCGGTGTCGCTGCTGAAGCGGTTGACCGACACCACCGTCGGCACACCGAACTGGCGCAGATTGGTAAGATGACGAGCGAGGTTGGCAAAGCCGCTTTCGAGCGCGGCGAGGTTTTCCTCCCTGAGTGCGTCGCGCGCCACACCGCCATGCATCTTGAGCGCCCTTACGGTGGCGACGATCACCGCCGCATCCGGCTTGAGCCCGGTCTGACGGCATTTGATGTCGAAGAATTTCTCGGCGCCGAGATCGGCGCCAAACCCGGCTTCCGTCACGGTGTAATCGGCGAGCTTGAGCGCCGTCGTCGTCGCGATCACCGAGTTGCAGCCATGGGCGATGTTGGCGAACGGCCCGCCGTGAATAAAGACTGGGTTGTTTTCGAGCGTCTGGACCAGGTTCGGCGCCAATGCGTCCCTCAACAGCACCGCCATCGATCCGGCCGCCTTGAGTTCGGCCGCGCGCACCGGCTTGCGGGCACGCGTTTGCCCGACGACGATGTTGCCGAGCCGCTTCTGCAGATCTTGGAGATCAGTGGCCAGGCAGAACGTGGCCATAACCTGTGAGGCGGCGGTGATGTCGAAACCGTCTTCGCGCGGAAAGCCGTTGGCGACGCCGCCGAGCGAGGAGACGATCGAACGCAACGCCCGCTCGTTCATGTCGATCGCGCGGCGCCAAGTGACGCGCCGTGGATCGATGACGGGCTCGCTGCCCCAATAGATGTGGTTGTCGACCATCGCCGCGAGCAGATTGTTGGCGGCGCCGATCGCATGCAGGTCGCCGGTGAAATGAAGGTTGATGTCCTCCATCGGCACGGCCTGGGCATAGCCGCCGCCTGCCGCGCCGCCCTTGACGCCAAAACAGGGACCGAGGCTCGCCTCGCGCAGGCACAGCATTGTCTTCTTGCCGATGCGGTTGAGCGCATCGGCGAGCCCGACCGAGGTCGTCGTCTTGCCCTCGCCGGCCGGGGTCGGGGTGATCGCCGTGACGAGGATCAGCTTGCCGTTCGGCCGGTCGCACAGCGAGCCGATGTAGTCGAGCGCGATCTTTGCCTTGTACTTGCCATAAGGCGCCACCGCGTCGCCCGGGATGCCGAGCTTCTCTTGCGCGATCTCTCCGATCGGCCGCATTGCCGCTTCCTGGGCGATCTCGATGTTGGATTTCGGGTTCGCATGCTGCTCGTCTCCGCGCGCCACGGCGTTTCTCCTCGCTGAGTGAACCCCGGCTCTTAGCCCGTTCGGGCAGCCCGGCGCAACCGTCCTCGCCGCGGCGCGCCTGGACCGACGCCTCAGGCCGACAATGTCGAGAATACACGACGACGCGGGAAATGGAGGGGCGCGCCACAAAGCTCTACGGCACCGCCTGTCGCGACCCCGACGGAAACTGGCGCATCGTCAATTGACCACGCCCTGTCTGCGTGTGTCTTGAGCTCGGGCTAAAGATTGCCCCACTCGAGCGGGCTGCTAAGTAGCAGCAGTTGCGGGTCCGCGGTGTACTGGTAGCGCCGGGATCCGGCTGTCAGCGCAGCCGGCTTGATTTGTCGGACCGGCTTGGGATGACCCTCGGCGATCTGATAACGTGACGTGCTCAATCGAGGAGATTCGCCGATGAAGATCGTCAAGGTCGAAGACCTGCACTGCGATGCCGGCTGGCGCGTCAATTCCTTCCTCAAGATCACCACCGACGAGGGGATCGTCGGCTGGTCGGAATACATGGAGGGCTATGGCGCACAAGGCCTGACCGGGGTCATCCGGAAGCTCGCCGAGCGGTTTCTGATCGGCCAGGACCCACGCCCGGTCGAGCGGCACAGCGCCCATCTCTACGCGGCAACGCGACAGGCGGCCGGCGGGGTAAACCAGATGGCGATCGCGGCGATCGAGAACGCGCTTGTCGACATCAAGGCCAAGGCATTGGGCGTACCTGTTTACGAGATGCTCGGCGGGCCGGTGCGCGACCGCCTGCAGCTCTACTGGTCGCATTGCGGCACCTATCGTGCGCGCCATGCCGACCGGATCAGGGAATGGGCGGGAGTCGACCCGGTGCGCTCGCTCGACGACATCGTGGCCCTCGGCGAGGAGGTCAGGCGCAAGGGCTTCAAGGGGCTGAAGACCAACCTGATCCGCTTCGACCGCGACAAGCCCTACATGTACGGCCCCGGTACCGGCAACCCGCCGGGCTTCCCCGAGCTCAACATCGACCACCGCATCGTCGATGCCGCGGTGGCGCAGCTCGAGGCATTCCGCCGCGGTGCGGGCCGCGATGTTGGGCTCCATCTCGACACCAATTTCAATTACAAGATCGACGGCTACATCAAATTGGCGCGGGCATTGGAGCCGCTCGATCTGGTGTGGCTCGAGATCGACCTCTACGACCCGAAGGGCCTCGCCCTGATCCGCCGTTCAGCCCGCACGCCGATCGCGTCCCTCGAGTCGATCTATGGCCGGCGCAACTTCCGGCCCTATTTCGAGCACCAGTCGGTCGACTACGCGATCATCGACGTGGCCTGGAACGGCATCCTCGAATCGCTGAAGATCGCCGCGATGGCCGACGCCTACGAGGTCAACATCGCGCCGCATAATTTCAACGGCCACCTCGGCTCATTGATCAGCGCGCATATGTGCGCCGTGGCACCGAACTTCAAAGTCATGGAGATCGACATCGACGATGTGACATGGAAGGACGATATCGTCACCGTCCCGCCGGTCATTAAGGACGGCGACCTTTTATTGCCGAAGGGCCCCGGCTGGGGCGCCGACGTCAACGAAGAATTCGTCCGCGGCCACCCGCCGAAGCGGTAGGGCCTAGACCCGCGTGGTTCAGTTCAAATTCTCCAGAATGAGAGCAAGCCATGCCAATAAGTTTCGATTGGCGGGCCGCCTCATGGGAGATCGGGGGCGAGCCCGACCGCCTCTGCCTGCCGTGACCGCAGCGACGGGAAGGCATTGCGGCGGGGTGCCAAAAGGCGCAGGCTGTATCCCAGGATTTGTGCGCAACGGGAGGATGGAGCGCGATGAGCGACATAACCCAGGACTTCAATTTTTTACAGGGCGTCAAGGTGGTCGACTTTACCCAGTTCGAGGCGGGCACCACCTCGACCGAGGTGCTGGCCTGGTTCGGCGCCGAGGTGGTCAAGATTGAGAACCCTGGCCGGGGCGATCCCGGCCGCCGGCTGCGGCCCGGCAAGCCCGACGACGACCCGTGGTACTTCCATCAGTTCAACGTCAACAAGAAGTCTATGGCGATCAATCTGAAATCGCCCAAGGGTCTCGAGATCGTCAAGGAAATGCTGAAAAAGGCCGACGTCACGGTCGAAAACATGGCGCCCGGCACGATCGAGCGCCTCGGCCTCGACTACGATTCGGTCAAGAAGCTCAACCCCGGCATCATCTATTGCCAGGTCAAGGGCTTCGGAACGGGCAGCCCGCACGAGAAGGGGCTGGCCTTCGACATGATTGCGCAGGCTGCCGGCGGCCCGATCAGTGTCACCGGCGAGCCCGACCGGCCGCCAGTCAAGCCCGGCCTCTCCTTTGGCGACACCGGCACTGGCATGCTGATGGCGGCCACCATCCTCGGCGCCTTGCACGAGCGCA
The DNA here is from genome assembly GCA_963796155.1 of uncultured Alphaproteobacteria bacterium. Taxonomy (GTDB): domain Bacteria; phylum Pseudomonadota; class Alphaproteobacteria; order ATCC43930; family CGMCC-115725; genus AP-15. The sequence goes on from CAWCKT010000025.1 coordinate 32,973, forward strand.
ACCGCACCGGCCAGGGGCGGCGGCTGCAGGTGGCGATGCAGGACGCGATGATCCACTACATGCGCACCTGCTTTGCCAACATGGCGCGCACCGGCCAGCCGGCGCGGCGCAACGGCGCCAAGTCGGGCGGCGGCAATAACGCGCCGTCGGGGCTCTACCCGGCCAAGGGCGGCGGCCCCAACGACTATGTCTACCTGACCACCAGCCGGGCCAACCCCGAGCATTGGTCGCGCCTGATGAAATTGATCGGGCGCGAAGAGTTGATCGAGGATCCGCGTTTCGCTACCGGCGACGCTCGCGTCAAGAACGAAAAGGAGCTCGACGCGATCATCGGCGAATGGACCCGCCAGCACCACAAGCGTGAGGCGATGGAGAAGCTGATCGCCGTCGGGGTGCCGTCGGGCGCGGTGTTCGACACGATGGAATTGCAGAACGAGCCGAGCTTCGAGGAGCGCGGCATCATGCAGACCGTCCACCACCACAATGGCGACTACAAGATGGCAACCTGGCCGGTGCGGATCGACGGGAAGACGGTGCGGCTCAAAGGATCGCCGGCGCTCGGCGCGGACAGCGCCGAGGTATTGCGCAACTGGCTCGGCATCGGCGCAGCCGAGGTCGAAGCACTGCATCGGGAAGGCGTCGTCTAACAAAGCCTCGTTGCAAAGGCTCCCACCCGGCGGGTGGGAGCCTTCTTTTTTGGCAAGAGGATCGACGCGCCTGCGGCTCCACGAGAACCACCGCCTTGTCCTCTTCACACCGTTTCAGGCCGCTCAAGCGATCGTGCCGACGCCGCCAAGGGGCTCGCAGTAGAGTTCTTGCCGCCGCCGGGGGTGACCCGCACTCGCCCGCTATCGGGCTTAGTTTCCCCGTCAGCCGACAGCCTGCCTCGACAATCGTCTCGCCTACCCGATCCTCGCAGAATGATCGCGGGGCTTACTGCCGAGGCTGACGCCGATCGCCAGTGCGCCTGCACCGGCAATTCGGCATTCATCTGCCGGCAAGCGCCTACTATTCGGTTGGCCAGAGCGGGAAAGCGGAGGAGCGTAGCGGACGATATTGCCTATCCAGCGCACTGGGTCGTCCTCTCGGCCGCCGCCCAAATCGCTGGCAAAGGCTAGGCAAACTGCGCATCGTGCACCTCTCCGAGCTCGGCGGCGCTGTCTCATGCCGCGCTGCAGCAGCTTCAGGCAACAGCCATCAAACGGTAACAATTTCTCAGGAGCCGTCTTTTTTCGGTGCAGCGATCCTCCATCTATTGCAGAATACCCGGCGCAGTACGACACGACGGTCGGTATGGGGGAAAGAGAAGGGAGAGAGCAAATGGCTACGTTGGACGAGATTGGACAGGAGAAGCAGAAGGTCTCCGAGCGGCTCGCGCGGCTCGACGCCGAGCGGGAAAAGCTAGGTGCCCAGCTCAATGAGCTGGAAGTCGCCGAGCGTGTGCTGACCCGTTTTGGAAGAACGGCACCTGCCGTAGGACGCAGACGAGGTCGCCCCGCTAGAACTGCACCGGCACCCGTGGCCACACGAGGCAGAGCCCGAGCGGCCCGAGCGGCCCAACCGGCACAGGCCGTGTCGCTGAGCGATGCTACTCTGCGCGCTGTGCAGGCGCACCCCGAAGGTGCTACAGCCAGCGAGGTTCTCGGTTATCTCGCTCGGGAATTCGCGATGACGGTCAGGCCGAACCATCTCGGCATTGCGCTGCAGCGGCACCGGCGCGCCGGACGGCTCGAGAGCCGCGATTCGCGCTGGTTCATGCCGCACGCCTCGCAATCGGCGATGAGCGCCTGACGGCAAGACTGGATGCCCAAGCCGGGTGACAAGCGAGCCCCGGAACTCCTCGACCGATGATTGGATCGAAATCGGGACGCTCGAGGGGCTGAAGGCCAAGGGCAAGACCGTGGTCCACGGCGGTGCTTGCCCATTGCTCGTCGTGCACGATCGGGACAGCGTCTTCGCGCTCGACAACCGTTGCCCGCATCTCGGCTTTCCGCTGCACCGCGGCTCGGTCGAGGATGGCATTCTCACCTGCCATTGGCATCATGCCCGCTTTGACCTGGCGAGCGGCGGGACCTTTGATCTCTGGGCGGACGATGTCCCGACGGCCCCCGTCGAGCTGCGCGACGACGGGACTGTGTGGGTCTGCCGGCGGACGCGCTACGTGGACGGCGAGGCCCACTGGCGCAACCGTCTGCGCGAGGGGTTGCAGCACGATATCGGTCTCGTCCTTGCCAAGGCGGTGCTGGGCCTCAGCCGCGAGCGCACGGATTATCGCGCGCTGGTTCGCGATGCCGTGGGGTTCGGGGTCCGCCACCGCGATGGGTGGGGCGTCGGGCTGACCATCGTCACTGCGCTCGGCAACCTCGTTCCGTCCCTGCCGGAGGAGGAGAGGTACCTTGCCCTCTTCCATGGTCTGCGACGAGTGGCGAGCGACTGCGATGGTGTACCGCCGCGACGCGACCGCGAGCCATTGGCGGTTCGCGGCGCGCGCCCGGTCCCGTTACTCGGCCGCTGGCTGCGGCATTGGACACAGGTCCGTCACCGCGATGGCGCCGAGCGTACCTTGCTGACGGCCATTTCGGGCGGCGCTTCGCCGGCCGAGCTCGCGGCGCTGCTGCTGACCGCCGTCAGCGATCGTACTTTTGCCGATGGCGGCCACGCCCTCGATTTTATCAACAAGGCATTCGAATGCCTCGACATCATCGGTTGGCAGGAGGCACCATCGGTGCTGCCGACCGTCATCGCTCAACTGGTCACCGCTCGCGGCGGCGAGGAGTTGAACGCGTGGCGCCACCCGCTCGACCTGGTGCGGCTATGCGAAGCGGCCTCGGCCGAATTGCCTGATCTTCTGGCAGCCGGCCGTGCGGAGCGCGGGCGCTGGCAAAGCCATGCAGGCTTGGCGCTGCAACTGCTGGCCGATGATCCCGAAGCGATCATCGCAGCGCTCGCGGCGGCGCTACGTGGCGGCGCAACCGCAACCGATCTCGGGCGCTCGCTCGCCTATGCGGCGGCACTGCGCGTCGCCTGGTTCAGCACCGCGAACGAGCATTCGGACTGGGAGACGGCGCATCACGCTTTCACGTATTCCAACGCGCTGCACCAGCTTTTGAAGCGCGTTACCGCCGAAGAGCCGGCGGAGCTGGAGAGCCCCGAGCTGCTGCGCGGCGTGATCCACGGGGCGATGCGGCTCTATCTGATCCGGTTCCTGAACGTGCCGCCAGCACGACTGCCCGGTGAGGCCGGCGACCGGCTCGAAGATTTGCCGTGTGACGGCGAGGCACTGCGCGATGGCTTTCTGCTGGCACTCGATCGCCAGGGATCGGTGCGCGATGCGGGGCGCCTCGTCGCCCGTTACCTGACGCTCGGCCATCCCGCCGATATGCTGATCACCACGCTGGCACACGCGGTCCTGCGCGAGGATGCCGATTTCCACACCTACCAGATGCTGGAGGCCGGCGTGCGGCAATACCGGGAGTGGGGCGAGAGCGACGAAGGACGCCGCATCCTGATCGCGGTCGCCCGCTATCTCGCCGCCCATTCGCCGACCGAACGGGCGCAGCTGCAGACTGCAATGGTGGCACGCCGCCTCAGCTTAGGCGAGGCGCTGCACGAGACCGAGGGATGCTGACCGGCATCTGAGCGTTTAGATCTTCAGCAGGCGTTTGGCGTTGCCGTTGAGCAGCTTCTCCTTGTCCTCGATGCACAGCGGCAGCGTTTCTGTCCACTTCGTTCCCGGCGGATTGTCGACGAACGGGTAATCGACCGAGAACAGGATCCGGTCGATCCCCATCTCCATCATGCAGCACAGCAACGCCGGGTCGGAAAAGAAGCCGCTGGTGGTGATGTAGAAGTGCTCGCAGAACGTGTCGCGGAAGCTCTTGCCGCCGCGGCCGTCGCGCGCCAGCCCCATGCTGATGCGCCAGAGGTAAAAGGGCAAGCCCTCGCCCATGTGGCCGAGAATAATCTTGAGACTGGGATAGGCGTCGAACACGCCGCTCAGCACGAGACGAAGGCCTTGCGTCGCGGTTTCCACGGTGAAGCCCCAGGCGGCACGCAGCAGTGAGGGATACCGCTCCATATAGTCCTTGTAGTAGGCCTCGACGACGGCGGGGTGCGGTAGTGCGGGATGCATGTAGAGCGGCACGTCGAGCGCTTGCGCCCGCTCGAAGATCGGCCAGAACCGTTTGTCGTCGAGAAAAAGCCCGTTGGTCAGGCCGTTCACCAGAGCGCCCTTGAAGCCCAATTTGGTGACCGTGCGCTCGAGCTCGTCGGCCGCCGTCTTCGGGTCGGGGGTCGGGATCGCAGCAAAGGCTGCGAACCTGTCAGGATGGGCGCGGACCCTTTCGTGAAGCCGGTCATTGGCGCCGCGCGCCAGGCGAACGGCGGTCTCTGCGTCGAGCTTCTGCAGGCCGGGATTGGCTTGCGACAGGACTTGCATGTCGATGCCGGCCTCGTCCATCTCTCTGAGGCGCAACTCGCCGACATCGTCGAGCCGCTCGACGATCCGCGGCGCATTGGTCGGCTCCTGGCCGACGGTGTGACGCTTCACTTCCGGGTCGAAATAATGCTCCTCCAGGGCAATGATGTAGGGTTTCGTCGCCATTCCGTTCCTCCATGGTCGATTGTCATTAGGGCGGGCGCAGCACGGTTTGGCCGCCTGCTGGCAGCTCAGCGAGTGAGGTGCGCGTCGCGGCGCCGGTAGAGATCGTCATCGGCATAGCCCATCGCCTCGGGACGGCCACGCCCGAGCATGACCTGAAGATAAACCGGTTCGAGGCTCTCGTTCTGGTAGCCGTGAATAACGCCTGGGGGGCAGGCGATGCATTCCCACGGCCCGAGCGTCCGGCTGACCCGGCGCCCTGCCTTGTCCTCGACAAACACCGTCAGATACCCCTCGAGGACGAAGAAGACCTCTTCGACTTCGTGCGTGTGTGGCGCGTTGCCCTGCCCGGGCGGCACATACATGACGCTGAGGGTGAAGGCGCGCGCCGGGATCACCGTCGGGTCGTCGTGCTTGCCGGATCCGCCGGCGCCGATGAAGCGATGCTGCGCCCGGCGGTAACCGTCGATTTTGGCGTCCTCGAAGGCTTCCCAATCGCCCTTCTTGTCGCGAAAGCGGCCAATGAAGCGCTCGGCGATGTCGTCGAGCGAGAGCGCAGCGATTTCTGGCGGCATCTCATGCCGGGCTTTGGCCATCGGATTACTCCCTCGGTGGTTTCTGCGATTGGCGCGCGGTTTCGATCAGCTGCCAGATCCGCGGCGGCGAAAGCGGCAGCTCGTGCGGCTGGACATTGAGTGACGCCAGCGCCGAGGCCACAGCGTTGGCGATCACCCCGCCCACCGGGACCACACCGCCTTCACCTGCCCCCTTGGCGCCGAGCGGGTTGATCGGCGAGGGGTGAGTCTCCGTCGCGACGGCCCGGATATGGGGGAAATCGCTGGCGGTCGGCAGCAGATAGTCGGCGAGCGAGCCGGTCAGCAACTGGCCCTCCTCGTCGTAGACGAGGTGTTCGAGCAGAGCGCCCCCCAGACCTTGCACGACTGCGCCGACGATCTGCCCGCGAAGCAGCATCGGGTTTATTATGCACCCGACATCCTCGACCGCGACATAATCGAGGAGCTCGACATGGCCGGTCCGCGGATCGACGGCGACATGAGCGGCGTGCGCGCCATAGCTGTAAGTGTGCTTGCTGTTGGCGAAGCGCTCCTCGGCCGAAAGGCCCTCCGCGGCAAGTTCAGCCAAGGTGACCGACCGACCGTCGGGAGCAGCCGCAATACGGCCTTCGACGAGTTCGATCACACCGGGCTCGCATCCGAGCCATCGTGCCGCAGCCGTACCAATGGCCGCTTTGAAGCTCTCGGCCGCCAATAGGATCGCCGAACCGCCCATCACGACCGCGCGCGAGTGAAACGATCCAAAGCCCTCCTGAACAAAGGCGGTCGACCCGTGGAATACGCCGCGGATCCGATCCATCGGCATCTCCAGGGCGTCCGCGGCGATCTGAGAAAAGGCGGTTTCGAGACCCTGCCCGACGGCTGAGCAGCCGACGAAGACCGAGACGGTTCCGTCGGACTCGAGCGCCAGCCGCGCATTCTCGGCCGGGCCGGCCGCGCCGCCCTCGACAAAGCAGCCGATCCCCAGCCCGTGATAACGCCCGTTCACCAGCTTTCCCTGGAGCTTCGCCTGCTCCGTCCAGTCGATCTCCTTGAGGCAGCGATCGAGGGTCAGCCGATAGTCGCCGCTGTCGAAGGCGTCCTTGTGCTCATAGGGAGTGATCGTCGCCACCGAATAGGGCATTTCCGCCGCCGTCAGCAGATTGCGCCGGCGGAATTCGACGCGGTCGATGCCGAGATCGCGGGCGACAATATCGAAGAGCCGTTCGCGAAAGAAATCCGCTTCGAACCGGCCGGGTCCCCGGTAGGTGCCGACCGGCGTCTTATTGGTCAACAGCAACGAAGCCTCGATGCGGATCGCTGGAATGCGGTACGGGCCGGACAGGAATTGGGCGGTGTTGCGGGCACCGACCATCCCGTTGGTCCGGGTGTAGGCTCCGATATCGGCGTAGACGTTGCCTTGTAGAGCGAGGATAGTGCCGTCGTAGCGACAGGCGATCTGCAGCTCGCATTCGGCCTCGCGGGCGTGGTTGGCCGCGATCAGATGCTCGCGCCGGTCCTCGATCCACTTTATCGGCCGCCCGGTGAGGCGAGCCGCAAAGGGGATCAGAAAATCCTCGGGGTAGAATTCGCCCCGCACGCCAAATCCGCCGCCGACATCGTTCTCCACCATGTCGATCGCGTCCTCGGCCAACCCCATCTGCTGCGCCAGGATGCGGCGATTGAAAAACGGCACCTTGCTCGCCCCCGAGACGGTCAGCCTGCCATGAGCAGGATCCCACTCGGCGAGCACACCGCGGGGCTCCATCGTCAGCGCCGTATGCCGCTGCACCGCGAAGCGCTCGCGCCGGACGTAATCGGCGCCGGCCCACACCGGGTCCGGATCACCCTTTACGGCAACGTATGTGATCGCAAGGTTGGTGCCGGTCTCGTCGAACAGAAGAGCCTCGCCTTTTGCCGAGGCGTGGCGGCCAGCTACTGCCGGCAGCCTCTCGATATCGACGCGGATCGCGTCCAAAGCGTCCTCGGCGATCGCACCGCTGTCGGCCAGCACCAGGGCAATCGGTTCGCCGACGTAGCGGACCTTTTTGTCCGCGATGACGGGCTGATGATAGGGTTCGAGGATAGGCAGAGGCTGCAGCCGTATCGGGATCCTGGGTACCGGGCTGCCGACCTCCGCTGCGGTGATGACGGTGTGCACGCCAGGGAGCGCCAGCGCCGCTGCGGCATCGATCGAGCGAATGCGCCCGTGTGCTGTTGGGCTGCGCAGAAAGGCGGCGTGCAGCAGTCCCGAGGGGGAGAGGTCGTCGACGTATTTGCCGCTTCCGCTGAGGAAGCGCAGATCTTCGATCCGCTCGACCGGGCTCCCGATATAGCGGTTCGCGGTCATCGCCCTTTCCGACCGGCGGCGCGGGCTTCGAGCACCGCCTCGACGATCGGGCAGGCGACCCAGCCGCCATGCTCGACATCGGCAACAGGCTTGCCGCTGACCTTGAACGAGGCGCGCATCGTCATGCCGCAGCGCGGGTTAGGCGGCGCTCGCATGCAGATCCTCGGGTGCATCGCTTAAGCGAAGAGTGCCGATTTCATCGTTCCACTATACGCCTTCAATCGTCGAGCAAGGCCCGACATTTGGCGCACCACCTTCTCAGGGCCGGGCCCGCAGGGCTGGGTGGGTGAGGAGCTTGATCTCAGGCTCGATCAGTGACCCTTCGGGTGCAACAGCAAAAGGCCCGCCGCTGGGCGGGCCTTTCCGGGGTGCGCGCCGATGCGGATCAGTGCTGCCAGGCAGCTTCGCGCACGATCCCGGCGTAAGGCTGCGCCCCTTCGTGCTTTGTCCAGAGCATGTCGGGCTGGCGGCTCGGCGGCGGCGCGGCGGGCAGATTGATCGAGCCCGCAGAGCCGGGCTGCGGACCGCAATTGCCGGAGCTGTGCGACACCACGCGCGGCGGGCCGCCGTTGCCCGTCGAGGTGATCTCGATGCTCCGGGTGCAGACGCCATTGCCCGACATTGTCGAGATATAGGAGAAGCTCTGGCTGCCCGGAGGCAGGTTGCGGAGTGCCGCCTCGGTCAATTGGCTGGGGTCAAACCGCGTTTGAGCCGCCAGGCTTTCGGCCTGCCGCAGCAGGCTCGCCATCTGCCGGTCCATCGCGGCCGAGATCCGCTCCATCGTGGCGAAGGTCGGATCGAGCCCAAGGACCGGGAACATTGGCGCGAACGCCGCGGCGGAGACCGGGCCCGGTGTCACGACGACCGCGGGCGCGATATCGCCGGTATAGCGGATCTGCTCGGTATAGCCACCCGGGAGGGGCACATTAAGCACATGGGTGTCCGGGTCCCGCGCTGCCGCCGACCCGGAGAAGCCGGCGAGGGCGAGCGACGCGACGCCGGCCAAGAGTACAGCTCGGATGTTTCGCATGACTATCTCCGCTGACGTTGAAGACAGGCTGCCGACCCGATCTAGGCCCGACTTGCTCCGGGGTAAAGGTGCGCAAAGTCGCACCGGCGCGGTTTCTTAAGCAGCCGGCTTGCGAAACTTCGATGTGAGTTCGAGGCGCCAATGGCATCTCACTGCGTCGGGATTCTCCCGATGTCTGTCCAAAAAATGACACGCCAAAAAGGCGGCAAATCTGCACTTGGCGCGCGACGGTAGGCGGCACTAATCGAGCGCTCCAGCGTTTCCGTATGGGGGACGTACGGGATAGGAGATTTCCATGCGTCCGACTTTCGTCGTCGCGGCCGCCCTGTTCCTGCTCTCGGGCATCGCCGTTGCCGAGGCGGCCGATTCCACTCAGCTCGCGGAAGCCGGGGGCTTCCTCCTGGGCAACGCCCATCGCTGCGGCGTGCCAACGGAGCGGGTTGAGCAGGCCGGAAAAGTGATTCAGGACCTGATCGTCTCAGCTTCTAACAATTCGAAGGAGCAGAGTGTCGCCGATTCGCGCTTTGTCGAGATGTTCATGGCGAGTGCGGTCCTCGACCCCGAAAGGGACGTGTTGGTTCCGCCCTGCAATGTGGTGATCGTGCAATTCAAACGGCTCGAGCAGCATCATTTGCAATCCGGCATGGACTGACAAATCGAAGATTGTCAGACCAGTTTCGAAGGAGGCTGGCAATGACTCAAGGAGAACGAGCCAGAATAACCCAAATCCAGGACCTGCTCATCGACCGGTACGTTGAGCAAAATGAGGCGCTTAAAGAAGGCAACAGGTGCCGCGCGATAGAACTTGAGTTCGAAATTAAAGAGCTCTTGCACGAGAAAAAGAAAATCAGGCGGTGGGCGGCTGTCGCATCGGCCTAGGCGATCAAGTCAGACGGCAGAGGTACGGCCAAACACGAGCACGACCGGCCGCGGTCGACTCCATTCAGGAGCTCACCGGGCTTGGCCAAGTGAGAATGGGAGGGTGCTGATCTGCCAACCGACCGGTTTTCGCAACCGCGTCGTCCCGATTGGGATTGTTGCAGGGAGTGAGGAGACTGAATCATGACGAATCTGGTCACTAATCTGGTCGCATCGACTCTGCGGAGAGGCGGGATCCACGGACTGTGCATCGCGCTCGCGCTCGCGGCCGGCATCTTCGCCGAGAATGCTGCTGCGCTCGGGGTGGATCCACAAGACAACGTGCGCGGCTTTTACGATACGCTCCTGACCACGATGAAGAACGGCCCAACTCTCGGGCAGAGCGGGCGCTATGGGAGGCTCGCTCCGGTTGTCGGCCGGGTTTTCGACGTTCCTTTCATGACGCGACTGGCCATGGGTCCGTCCTGGGCGACCCTCTCTCCGGCCCAGCAGCAGCAGCTGATCGAGGCGTTCCGGCACTATATCACGGCGACCTATGCCGAGCGGTTCGACAGCTATTCCGGGCAGCAGCTGCAGGTTACCGGGGAGCGTCCCTACAATGCAGACACCATTGTCCAAACTAGAATTGTAAAAGCGGACGGCGACACGACCACCCTCAACTATCTGATGCGGCAGAACCAGGGCTCGTGGCAGATCTCCGACGTCTATCTCGACGGCACGATCAGCCAACTGGCGGTGCAGCGCTCGGAATTCCAGTCGATCCTTCGACGCGACGGGGTCGACGGTCTGGTCATGGCGCTGAACCGCAAGGTCGACTTGCTGGGCCGTGGCTAGTCAAGGCGTAGTAGCGGCTCGACTGATGAACCCTCAAGGCGGGGGCTCGACTGCTTCATCCTTACAGGTCGATCCCGACTGATCGCCAATCACTAAGGCGTCATCTTTGGGACGCGGCCACAGCTTGCGCCGCAGGAACCGGTCTATGAGCCGATAAAGCCGGGCCGCAAGCGGGATCGCTAACGCTCGGCTGACGAGCCCGCCAACTCGGACCCGATCGGCAACTCCAGAAGCTCGGCGTGGCGGATCTCGATCGCACCCGTCTCGATATCCTCGGCGACCTCGTCATAATCCTTCGCCAAGCCACAGAGCATGCCTTCTAGCTCGGGTTGCCACGTTGCCTCCGCCAATTGCCGAGCATGGTTGGCTTGAGCTCGATAATACGTTGCGCGGTCCATGACTCGGAAACACCGCCGTTCGGAGATCATTCCCTCGCCTGGAGCGAATAGGCGAGAGCCGCGCGGCACCCTCGGGATTACCGGGCACCGCGCCGACAGGTTGTTCCTGGCGCCGCTACTTTTTGTGGAACCAAACGAGGCGTTGCGCGTTTGCCAGGGGAGAGATCAGGGCTGAGATGGGAGGAGCTGATGAATTGGCAGACCGTGCCGCACCGCGGCTACTCTTCCAAGTCCCGGATGGGTCACGACGCCATATCGCGGCCCGCCAACCCGAGCGCGAGACCGCGCTGCCGCCGGCAACCGCGCTGATCGTAATCGTGCTGTTGTCGCTCGGGCTTTGGTACGTCATCTGGTTGGCGGTTCCTTCGCTAGCTTCGGCCTTGTTGTAATAAGATCAGCCGAGCACCCTGCGCGGCCGTGACGGACCAATCCGCCAGGCTGATGTCATTGCTCTTAAGGCGCCGCTCCCGCAGTCTTATCAGCTCAATCGGGGCACCTCACAACGTCAGGCTCATGTGCGGTCGCCCGGCAATGTGATGGTCAGTTTCGTTGGATTGAAGATCAGCTGAAAGCTACTCTGATCGCAGGTGTCGTCGAAGCCGAACCCATAGGCTTTACCGTCAATTCCATTAGTATGCCAAAGGCTTGAGTACATATTGACCGGCGGGTTCACGTAGAATTGCTTCTTATCGCAGGCGTCCAGGTTGGTGTTCACGAGCAGGTTGGTTCGCATCACCGCGCCTTGAAGCTTGGCCTCGACGGCCAGAGCGGCGAGCGTCTCTACTCCAGCCTTAGGTACCAGTGAGCCGAATGGAAAGTGCCCTTCATAGGCGTTGAAGGTGCTCCACTCCGCGAGCGAGAAAATTGGCCCGCCCTTGGACGGATCGGAAAAGACAAATTCGCCGCCTGCCGTCGACCCCTTGAAGTTATAGGTAACTGTCGGGCAGGTGTCGCATTCTGCGACACTGACCGTTGTCGTCAGCTGTGTCGTCGCGTATTTGCTAAATACCTTTGCGATGTAACTTTTCAGTTGGTCCGCCGGGAAAAGGGGGAACGGAGGAAGGGTACCGTGAATGGCGTGATTGGGAGAGACTGCCCGCAAGTCGGTGCCGTCGGTTGCTGTCAAGATCAGATTGCTCCACGGCGGCCCGAAGCCGCTGAGGGTATTGAAGAGTGCGGGGCGCCGGGCCGTCGAGAGGAAGCCGGCAGTCTTCGTTGTGTTGGGCGCCAAAGTGGCGGGGTCTGTGCCGTCCACGGTGTACTGTTGCACCAGGCCGAATAGATCGACTTCGGTCACATTGGTGCCGAGGTTCGTCTTGATTTCAGGGTGCCCCGTGATCGGAGCCTGATCCTCCCACGTCGTTTCGATCGAGTCGAAGATCGTTCCGAAATTCGGGTCGCCCGGGTTCTCTACGTCTGGAGTCGCGAGCCCGTTGCCCTTAATCCCGCCGTTCTGCGTCTTTAGCCCGGCCCCGAGCGAAGAATAGATGCGTATCCCCGATAATTTCGGCAGCATCAGGTCGATCTCCGTGGCCGTCCCGACATCGATGCCAAAGGATCGCGGCATGTCGCCAGGTACCGCCGGGGTGATCTCTACATCTCCGTCAGGATTGGTAACAACGACCTGACTCTTGATTGGTATGCCAGTCGCAGCTTGGTTGGTAACGCCAAAGATCCAGACGAACAGGTGATCCGTCGTATTGATATGATTGCTGAAGTGCAATGGAATGACGGGCAGGCCGACGGTGTTCACCTGACCGAGCGCGAGGCTCGGCATCCATATGCCGATAAGGAATGCCGCAACCGACAAGGCGCGCACGACCGCACGCCACAACCCTATTCGGCGGTTCTCTACGGGTCCATTCATACCGGCCACCCCAATGTTGTGTCAGAAACGGTCCGTTTGGCAGGCTGTCACTGCGAATGTCTTCA
>CAWCKT010000026.1:0-18231 GCA_963796155.1 uncultured Alphaproteobacteria bacterium
TGCCGGTCCAGTCCTCGTTGCGGCGCAGCATGACCGGCCGATGGGTGCAGCCCAATCCCAGAATTTCAGCCATTTAATCCTCCCGTTCGAGATTGCTTCGTCGCGCTGCCGCGCTCCTCGCAATGACGGAAGATTTGTCATTGCGAGCGCAGCGAAGCAATCTCGGGGTTGAAGATGCTATGCGTGGTTGGCGTGGTAGTAGGTGTTGCGCAGCACATGGCCGGGCAGCGCGCCGGTGTGGTTGCCTTCGTCGTACAGCACCTGGCCGTTGACGACGGTGGCGAAGATGCCCTCGGCCGGCTCCTTGATGCGCCAGGCGCCCTTCGGGAAGTCGCGGACGACGACCTCGTGGCCGCACTTCACGGTCGCCGGATCGAAGATCACGATATCGGCGGCCATGCCGGGGTGCAGCAGCCCGCGGTCGTAAATGCCAAAGGTCGAGGCCGAGTCGAAGGTCAGCCGGCGCACCGCCTGCTCCAAACTCATGACCTGCTTTTCGCGCACCCATTCGCCCAAGAGCTTGGTCAGATAGCCGTAGCCGCCGTGGAACTGCACGTGCGCGCCGCCGTCGCCGAGCCCGATCACCGCGTTGGGATGGGTCAGGATCTTGGTCAGCGCCTCGTCGTCGACATTGTTCTCGGCCTGCAGGAAGCGGGTTTCGAGCTTCTCCTCGACCACGAGATCGAGGAAGGCGTCGATCACCCGCTTGCCCTCCTTCTCGGCGATCTGGCCGATCGACTTGAACTGCATCCACTTGTTCTTGTCGAGCACCGGCTCGTTGACCCACATGTAATTCCACCAGGTCTTCGAAAAGCCGACTGCAGTCTCGGGCTTGTTGACGACCGCTTCCTCGTGGAGCTTGGCGCGGATCTCGGGGTCGGCATAGGCCTTCATCTTCGCTTCGTCCGACGACAGCAAGATCGGATGCCACGTCGGCAGGCCGCGGAAGACCTGGCAGTTCTTCATCGTGAAGTCCTGCGTAACCCGGTTCGGGCTGCACATCGGATAGGCACGGATGCCGAGTGCGGCGGTTTCCTCGACCCGCGCCATGTGCACCTTCCACTCGTCGGGCTTGCGCATGGTCTGCGAGAGGCTGTTGTAGACGACGGTGCGGCCGGTCGCCTCGGCGAGACGCCGGATCATGCCGTCCTTCAGCTCGACATACTGACCACCGCCGGCCTGAATGGTACCGGTACCCATCTCGCGCAACACGTCGCCGAGCGCGAAAATCTCCTTTTCGTCGGCCCACAAGGCCGGGATGTGGCAACCCTGCGGATCATAGTGGCCTTGTTCGCGCGACACCGAGAGGCCGAGGGCGCCGGCCTTCATGCCGTCCCGAACGACATCCTGCATCGCCTTGATCTGGTTGTCGGAAGCGCCTGGCTTCTGGCACTCGTCGCCCATCACGTAATGGCGCACCGCGGTATGGCCGATCAGGTTGCCGACATTGATCCCGAGACGTTTGTCGAGCCGGTCCATGTACTGGCCAGTCGTCTCCCAGTCGAAGTCGACCGTGCGCAGCACCTCCATCGGGATCGCTTCGACATAGGAAAGAAATTCGGCCAGACGCTCCTCGGTGCCCTTGCGCACCGGCGCCAAGGACAAGGAGCAATTGCCGAAGATCACGGTGGTGGCACCATGCTCAGGGGAGAAAGTGCAGAGCGGATCCCAGGTGACCTGGGCATCGTAATGGCAGTGGTTGTCGATAAAGCCCGGGGCGACGGCGCGGCCTTCGGCGTCGATCGTGCGGTTGGCCGTTCCACTCAATTTGCCGATCTCGACGATCTTGCCGTTCTTGATACCGACATCGCCCCGGAAAGCCGGCATCCCCGAGCCGTCGATAATCAGCCCATTCTTGATCAGCAGATCATAGGCCATCGGTATTCTCCTTGAGGCGAGTGGTTTCGATGGCGAGTGTAGCGCGTCCGGCGGCGCAGACACACTCTGCGGGAGCAACGAGCCATGCCGAGGACGCGGGGGTGGTAATCGTAAAGCGATGGTAATGGTGGCGAGGTAGGTGGTTCGTGCTAAAGCCTGCCGGCAACGCCGATGGGAGCCCACGAAGCTATGACGTTATCCGCCGAAGAATATCACGATCACCTGAAGACCACTGCGGTGCGAGCCGGCTTCAGCTTTGCGGAAGTGTTACTGCCGGAGGAGCGCCGTGTCGCCGTCAATGGCCTGGGCTTTCGTTATCTCGATTGGGGAACCAAAGGGCTGCGGCCGATCCTCTTTCTGCACGGCGGGGCCCTGACCGCGCATACCTGGGATTTGTGCTGTCTGGCGCTGCGCGACGAATTCCATTGCATCGCGCTCGATCAGCGCGGCCATGGCGACAGCGACTGGGCGCCCGATGCCGATTATTCGATCGGGGCCCAGCGTGAGGATATCCGAGGCTTCGCCGATCGGTTGGGCCTCGACCGCTTCGCACTCGTCGGGCAGTCGATGGGGGCGATCAACGGGCTCGCTTTCGCGGTCGCCCACCCCGAGCGGCTGTCGGCGTTGGTCATGATCGATGCCGGCCCCGAGGTCAGACGGCGGGGGTCAAGCCGCATTCGCGAGTTTGTCAACGGCGGGGCCAAACCGGAGACCTTGGAGGAGATCATCGAGCGGGCGCTCGCCTTCAATCCGCGGCGCGATCCGCAGATCCTGCGCCGCAGCCTGATGCACAATCTACGCCGGCAACCGGACGGCAGCTGGAGCTGGAAATACGACAGGAGTAGGTTTCAACGGCTCGATCACGACACGCACCTGGCCGAGCGGCGCCGGCTCGCCGATGACCTCGCCAACGTCACCTGTCCCGCCTTGGTCGTCCGCGGCGCCGAGAGCGATGTATTCCACCAGGACGACGCCGAGCGTTTGGCGCAGAATTTTCCCAATGGCCGGCAAATCACGATCGCGCAGGCCGGACACACGGTGCAGGGCGACAACCCGAAGGATCTGGTCGCGACGCTGCGCGAGTTTCTCGGCTAGGCCGCTCACCCCTGCCGCACGAGCTTGCGGATGCGGTGGTTCTCGGTGTCGCCGATATAGATCGCACCATCGGGTCCGACGACGGCGCCGTGCGGGCGGCCGAGGCCGGCGGCCTGCGCCGGTCCGCCGTCGCCGCCGCTGCCCTTTCGGCCGCCGGCGATGGTCTCGACCATTCCGCTCGCGGCATAGATGCGGCGGATCGCGTGGTTCTCGGTATCGACGATCAGAATGTCGCCGCCGGGGTCGAGTGCGAATTCCTTGGGGGCGTCGAAAATCGCGTCCCGCGCCGAGCCGCCATCGCCGCTGTAGCCGCGGGCACCGGTGCCGGCGATGGTCGTGATCATACCGGTGCGAGGGTCGACCGCCCGCAATGTGCTCCCCTGGCGCTCGAGGATGTAGACGGTGCCGTCGGCCGCCACCTTGACCGCGCGAGCCCCGTGAATACCGGCCGCCGTCGCGGGTCCGCCGTCGCCGCTGTGCTCCGCCGCACCGGTGCCGGCGAAAGTCGAAATCGTCCCCGAGGCGAGATCGACCACGCGAACGCGGTGGTCGGCCACATCGGCGATGAACAGCCGGCCATCCGCAGGATCGAGCGCGAGCCCGTTCGGCTCGACCATTCCGGCCCGTGACGCGGGACCGCCGTCGCCGTTGAACCCCGCCGAGCCGTTGCCGGCGAATGTCGTGATCACGCCGGAGGCGCCGTCGACCCGGCGAACGCAGTGATTGTGACGGTCGGCGATGTAGACATTCGCGGCCTTGTCGATCGCGATGCCGTAGGGCTCGTTCAGCCGGGCGCGGGTGGCGGGGCCGCCATCCCCGGCATAGCCGGCCTCGCCCGAGCCGGCGCAGGTCGTGATGATGCCGGTCCGCGCATCGACGCGGCGGATGCGGTGGTTGAAGGTGTCCGAGAAATAGAGATTGCCCTCCCTATCGAAGCCGACATCGAAGGGCCCCTTCAAAAGCGCTCGCTCGGCCGGCCCGCCATCCCCGGCGAAGCCCGGCTCGCCGGTCCCGACTGCCGTCGTGATGATCCAGGACTGATTCGGCACGGGCGCTGCCCCCTCTTCAAATCGGAGGGCATATTAGCATCGCTTTCCGAGCCGGCGACGACGGATGTAAGTTACTTCGCACCCTCGCACGAGTAACGGCATGGCTGTCCTCCGCGCGCGCTCGGTTCTCGCTCCCACGTTGATCGCAGCGCTGATGCTGCTCGGTGCTCGCAATCCTGATCTCCCCGATACCGCTTCGCTGACCGGGCAGCTCCTGATCGCTGCGCCGACGATCGGCGACCCGCGTTTTGCCCACACCGTCATTCTGATGGTGAAACACGATAAAGACGGGGCTCTCGGCATTGTCATCAATCGGCCGGTTGGCGAGCAGTCGATCGCCAGCTTGCTGGAGGCACCCGGTGAGGACACCTCCGGGATCGAAGGCGATCTACGCGTCTTTGCTGGCGGTCCTGTCCAACCGGAGCTCGGCTTTGTCGTCCACAGCGCCGAATACCGGCGCGACGAAACCATCGAGGTCGACGAACATGTGGCGATGACGGCGAGCCGTCAGATCCTGCGCGACATCGGGCACCACCGAGGCCCCGAGAAGAGCCTCTTCGCGCTCGGCTATGCGGGCTGGGGACCCGGTCAGCTCGAAGGCGAGATCGCCCGCCACGACTGGTTCACCACCCCCGAGGAGCCCAAGCTGATCTTCGACGACGACCGGGAAAACCTCTGGGAGGATGCGATGGCGCGCCGGACCCGCGAATTGTAGGCATGCTCAATGAACGAGCCCGCTCAATGCGACATCAGCACCGGCACCGTCATGCTGCGCAGGATCGAGCGGGTGGCGCCGCCGAGCAGCAGCTCGCGCACCCGGGAGTGGCCATAGGCGCCGATCACCAGGAGGTCGGCGCCGAGATCGGCGGCGCGCGACAACAGCACATCGCCGGCCGGGATGCCGGCCGACACAGTGCGCTCGATCTCGGCCTTGACGCCGTGGCGCGCCAGATGCAGCGAGATGTCGGCGCCGGGAAGCTCGCCATGCGCATCCGGTCCCTCGCGCGCATCGATCGTCAGCACGGTCACGACCTCGGCCGCCGCGAGCAGCGGCATCGCATCGTTGACCGCGCGGGTCGCCTCGCGAGTTGCGTTCCACCCGATCAGCACGCGGCGCCAGACGGTTTCGAAATGGCCGGCATAGGGTATGACAAGGATCGGACGCCCCGAGGCGAGGGTGACATGTTCCGGGCGCGGCCGGATTATGTCCGCGTCGCTGCGATCGGGATCGAGCTGGCCGAGAATGGTCAGATCGACATAGCGGGCATGGAGCGCGGGATCGGCTTCCGGACCCTCGGCAACCACCCGCCATTCGGCCGAAACGCCGCGCAGGCTCGCGGCATGCTCGAACGCCTCGCGTTCCTTCTCGGACACCTCTCGCGCCTGCTCGCGCAGCTCGCGAAAGAACGGGTCGAGGAGCGCCGGATCGTAATAGCCGAGATGTCGCGGAGCCTCGGGAACCGGGAGCGGGTAGAGCCCAACGAGATGGGCCGAAAAGCGCTCGGCCAGCGCCGCGGCGAGCTCGATGCGCCCGCGCGATGTCGCGTCGGAATCGAGGACGACCAGCAAGTCCTTGTAGCTCATGTGTCGATCTCCTGATCTCGCTCGACCAAGATAGCCGCACGCCGCGCCCGATCGCAAAGCATCTTCAGCCGCCAGATCTGTTGCGGACGGCGTCCTCGACGGCAGCTTCGAGGTTTGGCGGCCGATCGCTCGACACCATCATCGCATGATGGGAGACCCCGGGTTCACGCCGGACGTCAAAAGTGGGCTCGGGCCCTCCGGTCCCGAGCATATCGAGCAGCGCCGAGGCGCCGGTCAGCGCCTCCGACCCCTTCCCGCCGAGCCATTGCACGGCCAAGACCCGCCATAAGGAGCGCATCCCCTGATCCCCTTCGGTGATGGCGGCGCCGTCATGACCCGCAAAGCCGGCCATAGTGTGGCGGCGCCGACGGACTGTGCTATGACGAGCGGCGATGACCGATCTCGCCTTCACCCCGGCCGCCGAGCTCGCCCGGCTGATCGCCCGCCGGGCATTGTCGCCGGTCGAGCTCGTCGATGCGGTCCTCGCCCGCATCGAGGGCGCGCAGCCGACGCTCAACGCCTTCATCACGGTGACCGCCGAGCCGGCCCGCGCGGCGGCGCGCGCGGCCGAGGCGGCGATGATGCGGGGCGAGGTGCAGGGGCCGCTCTTCGGCGTGCCGTTCTCGGTCAAGGATCTCGTCAACACCGCAGGGGTGCGGACGACCTTCGGCTCGATGGCGCTGGCCGACAACGTCCCGTCGGCGGATTCGGTCGCGGTGGCGCGGCTGAAGCGAGCCGGAGCCATCCTGGTCGGCAAGACCACGACACCGGAATTCGGTCACAAGCCGTTCACCGAGGCGCCGCTTTTCGGCCGCACCGCCAATGCCTGGGACCAGAGCCGCACGTCGGGCGGATCGAGCGGCGGTGCGGCGGTCGCCGTTGCCGCCGGTCTTGGCCCGCTGGCGGTCGGCACCGACGGCGGCGGCTCGGGCCGCATCCCGGCTGCCTGCAACGGCGTCGTCGGGTTCAAGCAGACCTTGGGTCTCGTTCCGCACGACTTGACGCCGGACGGGTTCGGCAACCAGTCCCACATCATGCCGATCACCCGCACGGTCATGGACAGCGCCTTGATGTTGCAGGCGATGGCTGGCCCCGACCCGTGCGATCCGCATTCGCTGGGGTTGCCGGTCGCGGATCTTGTCGCCGCGGCTCGGCCAGAGGGCGACCTCCACGGCCTGCGCATCGCTTGGCGGCCCTATCTCGGCAACCGCAAGCTCGCGCGCGAGGTGATGACCTTGTGCGAGGAGGCCGTCGCTGTGCTCGGCGAACTGGGTGCCGTCGTCGAGCCGATGGAGGACGACTTCGAGAATACCGAGCCGGTATGGCAGGTGCTGACCCAGTCGTTCTGGAATGCCCGGTTCCGCCGCTACGTGCCCGAATTCGGCGAGCGGATGAGCACGACGCTGTTGCGCCAAATGGATGACGGCGCTCACTACAGCGCGACGGAATTGCAGGAGGCGATGTTCGCGCGCACCCGGATCTATCGCGAGATCCAGGGCTGGTTCACGCACTATGACATGATTGCGACGCCGACCTTGGCGCGCACCGCGCTCGCGATCGATCACGATTTCTTCTCGCCGATCGAGATCGACGGCGAGCCGACCGACACCGTGCGCAAGGCCTGGTACCCTTACACCCATCCGTTCAACCTCTCGGGCAATCCGGCGGTGACCCTGCCGTGCGGCTGGGCCAGCGACGGGCTTCCGGTCGGGCTGCAGCTCGTCGGTCCGCATCTCAGCGACGCGCGGCTGTTGCGGGCCGCCGCCTTGTTCGAGATGGCGCGGCCCTGGTCTCACCGCACACCGCCGCTGACCTGATAGCCCGGATGGCGCTTTTATTCCGCTCCACGGTTGATTCCGCGGCGCGCTGGCGAGCGCAGCTCGGCCGGCTGACGCGAGAGATCGAGGTCCGGGTGTGGCCGGAAATCGGCGACCCGGCGGAGATCGACTATGCGCTCGTGTGGCGGCCGGAGCCCGGCTTCCTGGCGTCATTGCCGAACCTCAAGCTGATCCTCTCGCTCGGCGCCGGGGTCGACCACCTGCTCGGCGATCCTCAGCTGCCGCGCCACCTGCCGATCATCCGCCTCGTCGACCCCCACCTGACCGCTGCGATGAGCGAATACGTGGTCCTGCAGGTGCTGCGTCTGCACCGCCGCGACCTCGACTACCGCGCCCAGCAGGAGTCCAGGGTCTGGCGTGAGCTCGATCAGCAGAACGCAGCCGACCGGCGCGTCGGCATCCTCGGCCTTGGCCAACTCGGGCAGGATGTCGCAACGAAACTGAAGGCGCTCGGGTTCGATGTCGCCGGCTGGAGCCGCAGCGAAAAGAATGTCTCGGGGATCGGGAGCTATGCCGGCGCGGCCGGTCTGCCGCCTCTGCTCGGCCGCAGCGAGATCCTCGTCTGCCTGCTGCCGCTGACCGCCGAGACCGAGGGCATATTGAACACAAGCACCTTGGCGCTATTGCCGAAGGGGGCGGCGCTCGTTAACGCCGCCCGCGGCGCCCATCTCGTCGAAGAGGACTTGCTCGCGGCCCTTGCCTCGGGGCAGATCTCGGCCGCCGTGCTCGACGTCTTTCGCGAGGAGCCGCTCCCCGCCGATCACCCGTTCTGGCATCACCCGCGCATAATCGTGACGCCGCACGTCGCCGCCTTCACCAACCCGGCAACCGCCGCCCCGATCATCCTCGACAATATCCGCCGCTTCGAAGAGGGCCGCCCGCTCCTCAACCGGGTCGATCCGGCGCGCGGCTATTGACGGACGGCGCAGCTACCAAGCGTCGGGCAAGGGACAAACGGAAAATTTCGCCGCTGATCGATACGGCGTAAATGCTGCTCCAACCGCCCGTTCGCGCGACGATTCCCGCTGTTTTTGCTGTTTCTGCAGGAAATTATCAGCGACCGAGCCTTTTTGTGCCGCAGGAATCCTAAACTCTGGGGGACTAGTCAGCGCAAAAACAGCGGGATTACAGCGGCTACACCTTAACCCGGCCGCCCGTTGACGACGACCGTTGACAAAATAGCATCAGAAAAGCAATATGTCAATCAGTGAATGACGGCCTGTGCGATCTTGATCAGGGATAGGCCGTGGCGAGACGCTATTATCGGTCGCGGTGTGAAGCGGGGCTGACCGAGGTGAGGGATGCCGCCGCCTTATTATCCCCATCCTTACCCTTACCCATACTGAGGCCGGGCGAAACTCTTGCGCAATCAGGATCCAGCAGAATAAAAGCTTCGCGTTCTGGAAGTTTCCCATACAGCGATCGAGGATAGGCCATGTCGAAGAAGAAAGTCGCGATTATCGGTGCGATCTTGCTGCTCTCCGCACCGGGCGCGATGGCGCAGATGCGGCCGGGCGCGCGGGCGGTCCTCCAAGCATGCAAGCCCGACATCGCGCATTTCTGCAGTCAGGTTCGACCCGGCGAGGGCCGGATCAAGGCCTGCATGAAAGAGCACCTTCAGGAGCTTTCCGACCCCTGCAAGGAAGGGCTCTTCCAGGCCTGGCTGAAGCAGTGAGGCTTCGATCCTGGGAGCGGGGGCTCCCTCGGGACCGGTAAGACCGCTTCGGTAAGGCTCTGTTCCCACGCCGGCATTCGCTGCCCGCCGACAAAGGAGGGGATGTCGATGTCCAAGCGGTTCCAGCCGCGGGTGGGCGCGAGCCGTGCCTGGTCGGCACTGACGGCCTTTGTCGCCGCCTTGGCGCTGATCGGGGCGGGAACGCCTCCGGCCTGCGCCCAGGATGCGACCGCGCCGGGCGGGCTGCAAATTTTTGCCACGCCCTACCTCTGGCTCGGCGGGATCCACGAGACGATCGAGACACCGATACCGCGGGCGCCATCGGTGAGTGCCGACATCAGCGCCCTCGATGTCTTGGAGCATCTGAGCGCGGTCCCGTTCATGGGATCGCTCGAGATTCGCGACGAGCCCTTCGGCCTCCTCGGCGATGCCCTGCACATACCCCTCGGTACCGGAATCACCACTCCCAGAGACTTGTTCAGCGGCGGTCACGCGGAATTGATACAGAACACCGGGACCGCGCTATTGCTTTACCGCTTTGCTGAGCAGCCGACCCAATACGCCGATTTTGGTGTCGGCTTCCGCGCCTGGGCATTTACCGCGAACTTGACCTTGAACCCCGGGAGGCTCCCCGGCGCGAGCGCCAACCAAATGGCCACCTGGGGCGATCCGCTGATTGGCGGACGCTACCATATCGACCTCCCCAGCGGGTTCCTTCCCAGCGGGTTCGGGCTGAGCGCCTATGGCGATGTCGGCGGTTTTGGCGTCAGCGCCCATAGCGATTGGCAGCTGATCGGCACGATCGACTACACTCCGACCCCGTGGCTCAACCTCCACCTCGGGTACCGCACCCTCAACTTCAGCTATACGGCGAGCGGCGGCCTCAACTTCTAGGTCCACTTGAGGGGGCCGATGCTCGCTGCCACGTTCCGGTTCTGACTGGAGAGGAGCGCCCGGGGCCTCGACGCCGGAGGTTAAATCGTGAGCCCGATGGCGATCGGCTGGATCGTGTTCGCGCTGGTCTTCGGCAGCGCGTTGCTCGCCATGATCGATCGAGCGGCTCAATGCGCGGACAACCCGCTCGTTTATAAGGCCCAGCCCGAAAACATGGATGACCACGGTCACCAGGATCAACGGCAGGCTCCAGGCCCAGTCGGCGCTCCACAACATCATGTCGGCACGCGTCGGGTTGGGGATCGCATCGATGCGAGCGATCCGATTGCGCGAGCGCTTATCCTAATTCCTCAACCACGGTCTCTCCAGAAGGGTGGATCGCCAGCCGTTTCTGCCAAAAATGCATAGTGGGAAACGGTCCGAGCGAGCTATCTACCCGGCAGGAACGCTGAGCTTGGGTTGACCCCGGCAGCGGCCAGCGCGACACTTGGAGATAGGACGAAAGCGGGACGCAATCGCCCGGGGCTCAAGGGGAATCAAGCAATGAGTGAAGTCGCCGAGCAGCGGGCGGCCGTTCCGCGCGCCACGACGCGGCGGTCGCGGCGCATATCGGTCATCTGGGTGATCCCGCTGGTCGCGGTGGCGATCGGCGGCTGGCTCGCCTGGGACACCTGGTCGAAGCAAGGACCGACGATCAGGATCTCCTTCACCAGCGGGGAAGGACTGCAGGCCGGCCAGTCGCAGCTCAAGTACAAGGACATCGTCTTCGGCACGGTCAAGAGCCTCGAACTCGCACCCGACCACACGCATGTCGTCGTGACGGTCGCCACCACCCGCCAAGCCAAGCCCTTGCTGACCGACACGGCGACATTCTGGGTGGTCAAGCCGCGGCTCTTCGCCGGCAATATCTCAGGTCTCGAGACATTGCTGTCCGGGACCTATATCGGCATGCTGCCCGGGCAGACCGCGGGCAAGGCGGAGCACGAGTTCGTCGGTAGCGAGGATCCGCCAATCCTGCAAGCTCACGAGCCGGGGCATACCTTCATGCTGAAGGCGGAGCGGCTCGGTTCGATCTCGCTCGGCTCCCCGGTATACTTCCGCGATCTCGCCGTTGGCGAGGTGCTCGGCTGGGACATCGCCGACATGGCCGAGTATGTCACGATCCGCGCCTTTGTCCGCGCCCCGTATGACAGCTACGTGCACGACGAGACCCGGTTCTGGAACGCCTCGGGGGTCTCGGTAAAGCTCGCCGGGGCCGGGGTCGAGGTCCAGATGGAGTCGCTGAAGGCGCTTCTCCTCGGCGGCATCGCCTTTGACACGCCGAGGGCGGAGAGCCGGACCCAAATCAGCCTCGAGAACCACGTCTTTCCGCTGTTTAGGGACCGTGAAAGGGCAGATGCCGCCTCCTACACGCGGAGGATCCCGGTGATTTCCTATTTCCCCGGCTCGGTGAGCGGGCTCGCACGGGGTTCCGAGGTCACAATGCACGGTCTCCAAATCGGCCGCGTTACCGATGTGCGGCTCGAATACGATCCCACCAAAGATGCGATCGTCGCGCCGGTCCGCTACGAGATCGAGCCCGAACGGATCGTCGGCGTGGGACAGCAGGTGTTCAAGACCGACGAAGAGGCGGTGGAGGCGGTCCTGAAAAAAGGACTGCGAGCGACCTTGCAGAGCGCCAGCCTGATCACCGGGCAGCAGGTGGTGGCGCTCGACTTCGTGACGAACGCCCCGCCCGCGCCGGTCACGATGGAAGAAGGGGATTTCGTGCTGCCGACGACGGAGGGCGGCGGGTTTGCCGGGCTCACATCCTCCGCGAACGATCTGCTCGACAAGGTCAACACGATTCCGTTCGACCAGATCGGCCAGAGCCTCAACGGGATCCTGAAGTCGGTCAACGACATGACCCAGGGTCCACAAATGAAGAAGGCCCTGACCGATCTCTCGGCGATGATCGCATCGGCCCAGGGCATGATTCAGCGCCTCGATACAAAGCAGTTGCCGGAGCTCGCTTCCGGGCTGGAGAAGACATTGACGAGCGCCAACAAATTGGTCCTGTCGCTCGACAGCGGCTATGGCGACAACACCAAGTTTAGCCGCGATCTCGATCGACTGATGGCGCAGACGACCGACGCGGTCCGCTCGATCCGCGCGCTCTCAGATTTGCTGGCGCGGCATCCCGAGGCGCTGATCAAGGGGCGGCCCGACGGACCGCTCGAATGAGGATCGCGCTGCTGGTCGCAACCGGATTGGTGGCGGCGCTCGCCGCCTGCTCGTCGCCGAGCCCGGTGCTCTACACGATCGCGCCCGCACCCGGCACTCCCCAGACCGGCGGACCCAAGGTCGTCGCATTGCAGCAGATCTCCACCGCGCGCTATCTGGAGCGCTCGCAGATCGTGCGCTCGTCGGAGAACTACCGGCTCGACGTGATGGAGAACGACTGGTGGGGCGAACCGCTCGGCGCGATGTTGAGCCGGGTTCTGGTCGAGGAGTTGGGCCAGCGGCTGCCGCAGAGCACGGTTATCGGCGAGAGCGGCGCGGTGACGGCCTCACCGGATGCGACGATCGAGCTGAACGTTCAGCGACTCGACGAGGATGCCGCCGGCAGCCTCATCCTGCAAGCGCAGGCGAGCGTCAGCTTCAAAGGCCGCGGCGCGCCATTGCTGCGCAGCTTCCGTTTCGTGGTACCGCCGTCGGCACCGGGGGTTCCGGGCGAGGTCACGGCGATCAGCACGGCCGTCGGCCAGCTCGCCGACGGGCTGGCGTCGATGCTGCTGGGGCGGTGATGCGGTCCACTGCAGATCGGCCGCAAACACAGCCCCAGCTGCGCGAGTGCCCGGCCTGCGGGCTGTTGCAAACGGTGCCGGCCCTGAGGCCGGGCATGACCGCCCAGTGCATTCGGTGTCCGACAACCCTGCGCCGCACCAGCGCCCATCGCATCGATCACATCATCGCCCTCACCGTGACTGCGTTCGTCCTGCTGGTCGTCATGTGCTCGACGACCTTGATGAGCGTCGAAACCGCCGGCATCAGGCGCACGGCGGGTCTGTTTTCGGGGCCCGAAGAGCTGGTTCGCCAGAATATGGGCGAGCTCGGAGCAGTGGTTGTGTTCGTCACCGTATTGGCGCCGCTCATCAGGCTGGTCGGTACGCTCTACGTGCTGATCCGGTTGCACGAGAGGAGGCCCCCGCGCCATCTGCGCCGCGTCTTTGCGCTGGCCGAGCGGCTGCGCCCGTGGTCGATGCTGGAGGTCTTCGTCTTTGGCGTGTTCGTCGCCTATGTGAAGCTCGGCGATCTGGTGACGATCGGGCTGATGACCGGCGTCTACGCTCTTTTGGCCCTGACCTTTGTCCTCGTCTGGATGGACTCCGCGCTCGACCGCGAGATGGTGTGGGAGCGCCTGGACCGAAGAAATCCGGCCGCCGGTTCGCACGGCTTGGCGGGTGCGGTCGGTTGCGAGACCTGCGGCCTCGTCAGCGTGCCCCAGCCAGAGGATCGGCACTGCCCGCGCTGCCGGAGCACGCTCCACGAACGCAAGCCGGACAGTGTGGCGCGCACCTGGGCCTTGGTCATCGCCGCCGCCATTCTCTACATCCCGGCGAACTACTACCCGGTGCTGTCGGTGGTGCAGCTCGGCGCCGGCCAGCCGAGCACGATCCTCGGCGGTGTCGAGGAGCTGGTGACCGCCCGCCAGTACCCGCTCGCCCTGCTCGTGTTCTTCGCCAGCATCGCGGTGCCGATGCTGAAGCTCATCGGGCTCTCGATCATGCTGGTGACAATCCAGACCGGGCGTGCGGGATGGCTGCGCGACCGCACCCGGCTCTACCACATCGTGCGCTTCATCGGGCGCTGGTCGATGATCGACATCTTCATGGAGTCGCTGCTCGGGGCGCTGGTCGCGTTCGGCTCAGTGATCACGATTGAGCCTGGGGTCGGCGCCCTCGCATTTTGCGCCGTCGTGATCCTGACCATGTTCGCCGCCGAAACCTTCGACCCGCGGCTGATGTGGGACGCGGCGGCGCAACGCGCCTCGCCGCAGGGCGTGCTGGCGACGGACTGAGGCGCCCGCTCGCGTCACTACGGCGAAGGTTTGGCGCCAACGGCGCAATGGAGCGGGTGAGCCATGAAGAGCAGACCCTCGGCCTCGGCCCGATCGCGCTCGGCATGCCACACCGCCAGTTCCTCCGGCGACAGCAGCGACAAGATGTGATCCTCGCGGTTGCGCCAGATCGGGCCGCCCGGCCGGTCGAGCGTCACCATCGACGGAAAACACACGAGATCGACGAACCCGGCCTCGCGCATCCGCCGATAGAGGCTTCGGTCGGCGACACCCCCGGGAGCCACCGAATGGGGCGGCGTGTCGACCTTGCGGAGGATGGCCTCGGGCAACGCCAGGTTCCACCATTGCCGCATGTCGAGCGCCCGCACGACGAGCCCGACGCGGCCGCCGGGCCGGACGACCCGCATTGCCTCGGCGATCGCCCGGCCGGCGTCGCATTCTTCGAAGACCGTGACCGAATAAATGCAGTCATACGAAAAGTCCTCGAACGGCAGCGCCTCGGCGTTGCCGTGGCGAAATTGGATCAAGCCGCCAAGTCCATCCGCTTCTGCCAATTGCCCGGCCTCGCGTAGCAGGAACGGGTTCACATCGGCTGCCGTGATCGGGTTGGCGGTGCCCAGGCGCCGTGCCAGCAGGCGGACGAGCGATCCGGCGCCGCAGCCGACCTCCAGTATTGCCTCGCCCGGCCGTGGCGCCATGACATCGATCAAGTTCCGGAACATTGCCCGATAGCTCGGCATCCGTGCCCGATCCTCGAGCGAGGCCACACCGCCCAGATACGGGCCGCCCGTCGTCACAACTGTGAAGTGCTGCGCCAGACGCGGGACGGCCGGCGCCCATTGCGACGGAGCGAGAAAGAACGGCAGCAGAATCAACGCTGGCCCGGAGCCCTCGATCCGGTAGGAGATGCCGGCGTGAGTTCCCTCCGTCGGCGCGGCGGAGCGCCGCAGGTCCGCACTGTGTCCGCCGAGGAACTCGATCGTCCGATCGGTGATCTCCTCGGTGCGCTCGGCGACGGCGTCGCTCCAGCTGCCGGGAGCCTCGTAACCGGCGAGGACGGAGCGCGCCGCGGCCGGCAGACGCGCGGCGGCACGCGCGGTGGCTTCGGCCGCCGGCCCGCGTTCGCCTGAGATCATCAGAACGCGCTCGGCGATCTCGGCAAAGGGTGCGGGATCGAGGCGGCTCGGCACGCACAGCACGACGCCGGCCAGCCGCTCCGGATGACCCGCCGCCAGGCCCGAGATGTCGCGCGGGATCGGCGTTCCGAAATGCGCAGTACCGAGGCCGAGGTGATCCATCAGCGCGATCAGCCGATCGGTCGGCGACAGATCTGGTTCTTGTGACAAGCACGCCTCCTCTGCGTTTCTAGGACTAGCGAACCGCGCCACCCGCGAGCGGCCGCGTCGGACTGAGTGCGGCCGGCAATGCGCAGGACAGGACGAGGGTGACCGCCGCGGCGAGACCGGCCATGATGTAGACGAGGTGGAGGGAGGAGGCGATCGCGTCGCCGAGACGGGCGAGCTCGGTCGCCCCGAGACTGTGGCGCAACCCCGGATCCAGCAGCCGGTTGACCAGATCGCCGGTTTCCGGAGCATAGCGGGAGAGGCCGAAATTGAGCACCGCGCCAAACACCGCGGCGCCGACCGATTGGCCGACGATGCGCATGAACATGTATGATGAAGTCGCCGCGCCGCGCTCGGTCCAGCCAACACTGGCCTGGATCGACACCACGAAGGCAGTATTGCAGAACCCCATCCCGATCCCGATCACGAAGGAGCCGGTTGCGGCCCAGGCGAGCCCGCGGGCCGGTTCGAGCGCCACCAGCAGCAAGCTGCCGGCGACCAGCGACAGCCCGCCGATGACCGCGACGAGGCGATAGGAGGTGCGGACCATCAATCGGCCCGCCGCGAAGCTCGCGAAGGCCCAGCTCATCGAGCTTGCGCCCAGCACCAGTCCGGCCGACAGAACGTTTCCCCCCATCGCCCCCTGGACATAGGTCGGCAGGTAGCCGCCGACCGCCATGATCAATGCCCCGTTGGTGAAGCCGCCGAGATTGCCGAGCGCGATCACCCGGTTTCGCCAGAGGGTGGCCGGGAACATCGGCTCAACCGCGCGTCTCTCGTTCGCGGCGAGTGCGATCAGGGCGAGCACGCCGACTACCCCGAGGGCGATGATCGCGGCTTCGCTCAACCCCTGGGCCTGGATCAGCACCAGCATCAGTGCGCCGGCGCCCAAGGTCAGCAACGTCGAGCCCGCATAGTCGATGTGATGCCGCCGGGTCTGCCGGCGTTCGTGCAAAAACCGGCCGAGCATCGCGAAGCTCACCGCGCCGATCGGCAGGTTGATCCAGAACACGAAAGACCAGCTCGTATGCTGGACGAGGAAGGCGCCGAGCGGCGGGCCGAAGACCGCGGCGACGCCAAAGACACCCGAGAGATAGCCTTGAACCCGGGCCCGCTCGGCGGGCGAGTAGATGTCGCCGACAATAGTGGTGGCGATCGGCTGGATCGCGCCCGCACCAGCGCCCTGCAGAGCGCGGAAAAGGATCAGCGGCCCCATCCCCCAGGCAAGGCCGCACAGCAAGGAAGCCGCCAGAAAAAGGCTGGTGCCGGCGAAGAAGACCGGCTTGCGGCCGTAGAGATCGGCCAACCGGCCATAGATCGGAATCGACACCGCCTGGGTCAGCAGAAAGGCGGCGAACGCCCAGCTGAACAGGCCAAAGCCGCCGAGATTGGCGACGATCGTCGGCATGGCGGTGGCGACGATCGAACCCTCGGTCGCGGTCAGGACGATCGCCATCATCGCGGCTGCGAGCACCGGCCCGCGCGAAGCCAGCGCGTCGGCCGAGAGGCGCTGGCGCGTGGAGGACTGTTCCGCCAAGGCGCACCCGTGACCTGGACTAATGCGCGAGGATCTGGCTCAGGAACAGCTTGGTGCGGTCACTCTGGGGGTTGGTGAAGAACTCCCCGGGCGGCCCGCGCTCGACGATCTCGCCGCGGTCCATGAAGACCATCGTGTCGGCAACGGTGCGCGCAAAGCCCATCTCGTGGGTGACGCACACCATCGTCATACCTTCTTGGGCCAGCTCGATCATGACGTCGAGCACTTCCTTGATCATCTCAGGGTCGAGTGCCGAGGTCGGCTCGTCGAACAGCATGATCTCGGGCTTCATGCACAGTGAGCGGGCGATCGCGACCCGTTGCTGCTGGCCGCCCGAGAGCTGGCCCGGATATTTGTCGGCCTGCTCGGGGATGCGCACTCGCTCGAGATAGAGCCGTGCGGTGTCCTCGGCCTCCTTCCGCGGCGATTTGCGCACCCAGATCGGGGCGAGGGTCAGGTTTTCGAGCACCGTCAGATGCGGGAAAAGGTTGAACTGCTGGAACACCATGCCAACCTCGCGACGGATCGCCTCGATGTTGTTGACGTCCGCGGTCAGCTCGATGCCGGCAACGACGATCTGGCCCTGCTGATGCTCCTCGAGCCGGTTGATGCAACGGATCATCGTCGATTTACCCGAGCCCGACGGCCCGCAGACGACGACGCGCTCGCCCCTTTTGACCTCGAGGTTGATATCCTTGAGGACGTGAAAGTCGCCGAACCATTTCTCGACATGACGCAGTGCGATGATCGGCTCGCCCTCGGTCATCCCGCCCTCCACACCTTTTAGCGTCGCCTTCCTTTGTTGAACTCGCGCTCGAGCATCTGGCTGTAGCGTGACATGAAAAAGCAGAAGGTCCAATAGATCGCCGCGGTGAAGACATAGGCCTCGATGTAGAAGCCTTGCCAATTCGCGTCGGTCAACGCGGCATTGGCCGCCCCGAGCAAGTCAAACAAGCCGATGATGATGACGAGCGACGTATTCTTGAAGCCGCCGATGAAGCTGTTGACCAGGGGCGGAATAACCATCGCCAGCGCCTGCGGCAGAACAATCAGGCGGGTGCGGCGCCAATATCCGAGGCCGAGCAAATCAGCAGCCTCGTACTGTCCCCGAGGGATCGCCTGCAGACCACCGCGGATGATTTCGGCGAGATAGGCGGCGGCGAACAACACGAAAGCGACCTGGGCGCGCAGCAGCTTGTCTATCGTCATGCCGGTCGGCAGAAAGAGCGGCAACATCACCGAGGCCATGAACAGGACGGTGATCAGCGGCACGCCCCG
>CAWCKT010000027.1:0-99126 GCA_963796155.1 uncultured Alphaproteobacteria bacterium
ATATCGACGCCTCCGATCAATCGGCAGGCAAATGGTCAGTGCCGCGAATGAAAGCGGCCACGTTATCGTGCAGTTCCTTCAGCGCGGCCTCGTGGGCATAGACCATGTGGCCAGACTGATAGAACTTGTACTCGATGTTGGCCTGAAGCTTGGCCGGCATCGGCAACTGCCGCATCTCATAGACGCCTTCGTAAAACGGCGTCGCCAAGTCGAAATAGCCGGCATTCAGCTGGACCTTCAAATTCGGGTTATACTTCATCGCCCAGGCGAGATCGGGCATGACGTTGGCATGCCGCAACGGCCTGAAGAAATTCGGCGGCTGATGCTGATAATTCCATGTCGTCGCGAGGGAAATCATCGGCTTATAAACCTTGTCGTCACCGTATTTCAGCGCGTTGCGGACATAATCGTTGAATGCCGACACATAGGCCGACGCGATCGCGGCGACCTGCGGATCGTAATCGGCTGCCTTGCTCATCGGGTCCATCGTCGGACCGGAAAACCGCGTGTCGAGGCGGCCGGTCGTCGTGTCGCTGTCGTCCTGCAAGTTCTTTTCGAACTCGCCGCCGTTGATGCGCAGATCGGCCTTCTTGATGTACTCGAGCGGTAGTCCGGTATAGTCGTGCAGCTTGGCGGCGACGGCATCGCGCTGAGCCGGATCCAGCCCCGCCCCCGCCTGGAGCGCCAAGGGATAGTCGGTCATGGCGAAATGCTCGACCTCTTCCAAGAGCACCGGCAAATCCTTGGGCGTGCCCGGCAGCTTGTGGTGATACCAGGCCGTCGCCGCATAGCTCGGAAGCGCCAGCTGATAGGGCAGATCCACACCCGGATTGAACTGCGGACCATCGGCGCTGAGGTCGAAATTCAGAATTTGCGACAACAGGATGACGCCGTTGAAATCGACGTGGCGGTCGGTTTCCAAGAGGTTGATCAGCGCGGCCGAGCGCGTCGTGCCGTAGCTTTCGCCGAACAGATATTTGGGCGAGTTCCAACGGCTGTATTTGGAGAGGAATGCGGTGATGAACTCCGCGAAGGCGTGGGCGTCGGCATCGACGCCGTAGAACGCTTTCTCCTTGTCCTTGCCGGAGATTCGACTGAAGCCCGTGCCGGGCGCGTCGACAAAGACGAGATCGCTCGCATCGAGCAGGCTCTGGTCATTGTCGGCGATCGCGTAGGGTGCGGCCGGCGAATGCGTGTCGTCTGCGGTGACGACCCGCTTGGGACCAAAAGCGCCCATGTGCAACCATACCGTCGATGATCCGGGGCCGCCGTTGAACAGGAACGTCACCGGCCGGGCCTCCGGCGCGCCGCCCTTCGCGAAATAGGCGACATAGAACATCGACGCCTCGGCGGTCGGGTTCTGACCGCCGGGCGGGCCCTCCGGCCGGTTCCTGTTCTGCTGGTCCTCCTTGGCTTGATCCTGGTCCGTTATTTTTGCGGCATCGTCCCAACCTTTGGGGTGGACGACCAGCGTGCCCGCCACCGCCCGGTAGTCGATGCGAGACCCGGCAACCGTGACCGAGCCTTCGCTGGTCTGCTCTTCGGGCTTGACGTGCTCGATTTTCGCGGGCGGTACCTTGTCCGCGCCGGTGCCCTTGCTCCTGGGTGCGGTCTCGTCCGCGAACGCGGCCCCCGCCGCGAGCATCGCGCCGAGGGTCAGGAGAGAGATGCTTTTCATCAAACCATGGTACCGCGTTCGCCATTACGGCGCCACGATCGCCGCCTATGCTGTCTTTAACGATCGGTGGGGTGGCGTCCGCGAAACCGTCAAGCTTTCCCTGCCAAGGCGTCTATGGCGCGTCAAAAATTATCGTAAACCACTGAAAAGAAACAAAATTATAAGCATCGAGGCGATTTTAGCAGGGAATTTTCCCGGATAGCAGGGAAGTTCGCGCGGCGGCTTGCGGCAGCGCCGTTTCCTTGTTACGACGGGGCATGGGTTCCGCTGTCCGGCAAGCCCGCGGCGACCGGCCGGTGCCGCGGCGATGACGTCCGCCCCGACCGACCGGGGAGCGGCACTCGCCCGGCGCCGTTCCGCCGGCGAGCATGCCGGGCTTCTGACGCGGCTGCGCCGCGATGCGCTCCAGGCGCTCGCCGCCGGCCCCTTCTACCGTCACACCTTGATCGGCCGGGTTCCGGCCGAGCTGAAGTTGCGCGTCGGCCAGCGCTGGCCGGGCGATGCCAGGCGCGGGGCGGCGATCGCCGGCGGCGAGATCGAGCTCGCCGGGGAGTTGGTCCGCCAGCCCTCGCCGCGCTGGTTCCCGGCGGCAGCCGGTCCGGAGTGGCTCGCCGCCTGGCACGGTTTTGGCTGGATCGCCGACCTCGCGACCGCGGGCGGGGCCGCGCGCGAGGCGGCGGCGGATCTGGCGCAGAGCTGGCTGCGCGAGAATACCGCTTGGGATGGTGTCGCGTGGCGCTCGGACGTCCTGGCGACGCGGGTCTTCTCGTGGATTGCTCACTTTGACGAGATCGTCAGACACGACCAGGATCACACGCTGCGCCGCGCGATGCTGGCGAGCATCGCCGCCCAGCTGCGCCACCTCGCCCGGACGGCCTCCTGGGAAGTCACAGGTGCGGCAAGGCTGCGAGCGCTCAAAGGCCTGGTTGCCGGCAGGGCAGCCCTCGGCGATGGCGAGGCCCGGCTCGCCAAGGTGCTGAAAGCGGTCGAGCGAGAGGTGTCGGTTCAGGTCCTCTCGGATGGCGGCCACCTGTCGCGCAATCCGTCGTTGCAGCTGCAGGTCTTGCAGGATCTGATCGATATGCGTGGCGTGTTGCGCGCGGCGCAGATCGACACGCCCAGATCGGTGCAACAGGCGATCGAGCGGATGGCGCCGATGCTGCGCTTCTTCCGACACGGCGATCGCCGGCTGGCGCTGTTCAATGATTCGCTCGAAGAGGATGGGGTGCTGATCGACCTCGTTCTGACGCGGTCGGAGGCCAAGGGGGGCGCACCCTTGCAGGCGACCCATAGCGGCTTCGATCGGCTCCAGGCCGCCAGGAGCTTAGTCATCATCGATACCGGGAGGCCACCGCCGCGCGGTTTCGACGAGACCGCCCACGCCGGCACGCTGTCCTTTGAGATGAGCCATGAGCGCGAGCGGATCATCGTCAATTGCGGCGCCTATCGCGGTCCCAAATCGAGCTGGTCGCGCGTCGCCCGGGCGAGCGCCGCGCACTCGGTGCTGGTGGTCGCCGACATCAACTCGATCGAGATCCGCGAGGACGGCACCCTCGGCCGAGCCCCAGCCTCGGTCACCCGCGAGCGCGCCGAGCACCAAGGCCAGCAATGGATCTCCGCAACACATGATGGCTATCGCCAGCGGTTTGGTCTGACCTATGCCCGCCAGCTCTTTCTCGCCGCAGACGGCGAGGATCTGCGCGGCGAGGAGAGGCTGACCGGCCGGCCCGGGGCCAACTTTGCTGTGCGCTTTCACCTGCACCCGGCGGTGCAAGCCTCGCTGGCTGAGGACGGCGGTGCGGCATTGTTGCGGATGCCGAGCGGGATGCTCTGGCGGCTGCGCGCCGCCGGCGCCGAAATGGGCCTCGGCGAAAGCGTTTATCTCGGTTCGGGTGAAGCGCGAAAGACCCAGCAGGTTGTGCTGAGCGGCACGGTCGGGGCGGAAGGCGCCGCCGTACGTTGGGCGCTGCGCCGCGAGCCCAAGGAAAGCGTTGCGGATCAGCCCGCCGGAGGTCAGCCAGCTGGGAATAGCTGACGCGCTTTTGCCGGCTGTGGTCGCCGTTGCGGCTGCTCTCTCGTGCTGGCTCGCCACCGGAGTCTTGATCCCGATCTTGCGACGGCGGGCGGTGCTCGATCGCCCGAACGAGCGATCATTGCATCTCACCCCGACCCTGCGGGGCGGCGGGATCGCCGTGACCGGTACGGTGCTGCTGGCCTGGGTCACGCTTTATGAGACGGGCTCGTCCGCCTCGGGCATAATCGGGATTACCCTCGGCGCCGGCATCCTGGCGGCGGTCTCCTGGGTCGACGATCTGCGCGGCCTCTCTCCAGGGGTACGCTTGGTGGCGCAGGCCGCCGCGGTGACGATCGGCATCCTGGCGCTGCCCGAAGCGCGGGGCCCGCTTGAAGCCTGGCTGGGGCCCGCGCTCTATTTCGCGGCGGCGGGCCTCCTGTGGATCTGGTGGATCAACCTGTTCAATTTCATGGATGGCATTGACGGGCTCGCCGCCAGCGAAGCGGCGGCGATTGGCGGCGGAGTGCTGCTCTTCACAAGCGTCGGCGAGGGTCGCGATCCGGTGGCGGCACTGCTCGCCGCCGCCTTTGTCGGTGCCGCGATCGGTTTCCTCGTATGGAACTGGTCACCGGCGCGGATCTTTCTCGGCGATGTCGGCAGCATCCCACTCGGTTATCTCTCGGGCTTCCTGCTGCTCGGCCTGGCTGCCCGCGGCTACTGGAAGATCGCGCTGATCCTGCCGCTCTATTTCCTCGCCGATGCGACGATCACGCTCTGCCGCCGGCTGTTGCGCGGTGAGCGGGTTTGGCAGGCGCATCGCCAGCACTTTTACCAGCGGGCGGTGCGCGACGGGCTCGGCCATGCCGGGGTAGTCCGCCGCGTGGTCGCCGCCGACCTGTTGCTGATCGGTTGCGGCTGGGCGGCGGAGAACGGCTGGGGGCCGGTTGCGCTCGGTGCGGCGATTGCGATCGTCGGCACCCTCTTGGTGGCACTCGGCCGCGGCCGGTGATTCGCCTCGTTTGGACGCCGCTGCCGTCCGCGTCCGATGGCGTCGCCGAGGGTGGTTGCGCTCGCCGCTTTCCACCGGCACACTCTGCGCCAACAAAAGGCGGAATTCGGCATGCGACATCTACCCGCAATCGGGCTTCTCGCTGTTCTCGGGACATATCTCGCCGTGGGCTGCACCCCCTACATCCCGGTCGAGGATGACTTCGGCACCAGCGCCCTGAAGCCCACCGGCAACATCCCGCCCGAATTCGGCGAATTCAACAATTACGACCCCGGCGCCAACGCGCTGCTCGCCGACCAGGTCTGCGCCACCCGGTACATACCGCTCGACGAAAAATCGCTGCGGGCCGCGCCCGGAGAACTGATCTCCGCGGATGGACGCTGCCGGCCCCACGAGGTCACGATCCACACCATCGACGAAGTCTTCCTGCCGTAGTCAGGGGGGCCTCAGGCTGCAACGAGCACGACCGGGCCCGCGCTCTTGCTCTGCTCTCTGAGGAGCCTATCGAAATAAGCGATGGTTCGGGCGAGACCGTCGGCGAGCGGGGTGGCGGGTTGCCAGGCGAGGAGTGCGGTGGCCTCGGTGATGTCGGGGCAGCGCTGGACCGGGTCGTCGACGGGGAGCGGGCGGCGGGTGATGGTGGAACGCGATCCGGTCAGCGCGATGATCATCTCGGCGAGTTCGGCGACCGAGGTTTCCTGCGGGTTGCCGAGGTTGATCGGCCCGGTGACTTGGTCCGGGGCGGCCATCAACCGCAAGAACCCCTCGATCAGGTCGTCGACAAAGCAGAAGGCGCGGGTCTGCGAACCGTCGCCATAGAGGGTGATTGGCGCCCCCTGCAAGGCCTGGACGATGAAGTTGGAGACGACGCGCCCGTCATTGGGGTGCATGCGCGGCCCGTAGGTGTTGAAGATGCGGGCGACCTTGATGCGCAGCTGGTGCTGGCGGAAATAGTCGAAGAACAGGGTCTCGGCGCAGCGCTTGCCTTCGTCGTAGCAGGCGCGCGGCCCGATCGGGTTGACGTTGCCGCGATAGGCCTCGGGTTGCGGGTGCACACCCGGGTCGCCATAGACCTCGGAGGTCGAGGCCTGGAAAATCTTGGCCTTCACCCGCTTGGCCAGCCCCAGCATGTTGATGGCGCCGATCACGCTGGTCTTGGTGGTCTGGACGGGATCGAACTGGTAGTGGATCGGCGAGGCCGGGCAGGCGAGATTGTAGATCTCGTCGACCTCGACAAACAGCGGGTGGGTGATGTCGTGGCGCAGCGCCTCGAAATGCGGGTCGCCCAACAGCCGCGCGACATTGTCCTTGCGGCCGGTGAAGTAATTGTCGACGCACAATACGTCGTCGCCCTGGGCGACGAGGCGCTCGCACAGATGCGAGCCCAAGAACCCCGCACCCCCGGTGACGAGAACCCGCTTGGCCACGACGCTCATCAGATCGCCTCTCTTCGTCTCATCACTCGGCTCGGCTTCCGATCGCGCGTCCGGGTCGGATGCAGCGCAAAACGGCAACGCAACCGGCTTATTCCGCCGAGCTGCCATGCTGTCGCCCGGTGGGGGATCTTTGCTTAGGAAGCGCGAACGGGCGTGCTACGTTGTCTGGCGACGGCATCTTGGAGCCGGCAGGCACGAATGGCTCAATCGGTTTTCGTCACGGGCGGAGCAGGTTACATCGGCAGCCACGCCTGCAAGGTCCTGGCGCGAGCCGGATACGAGCCAGTGGTTTTCGACAATCTGTCGCGTGGGCATCGCGAGGCGGTCCGCTGGGGGCCGCTCGTCGAGGGCGATCTTGCGGACCGAGAGGAGCTTGTCGCAGCGCTCCGGGAGCATCGCGTGTCGGCGGTCATGCATTTTGCCGCCTACGCCTATGTCGGCGAGTCGGTGGCCGACCCGGCGTTGTATTACCGGAATAACCTCGCAGGTACGCTCTCGCTGCTCGAGGCGATGCGCGAGGTCGGGGTGGACAAGCTGGTCTTTTCATCAACTTGCGCCACTTACGGCCATCCCGACCGGATTCCGATCCGCGAAACCGCGCAGCAGCTCCCGGTCAACCCGTATGGCGAGACCAAGCTTGCGATCGAGCGGGCGCTTTACTGGTACGGGGAGGCTTATCGCCTACGGTCGATTTCGCTGCGCTATTTCAATGCCGCCGGCGCCGACCCCGAAGGTCAGATCGGCGAACTTCACGAGCCCGAGACGCACCTCGTCCCGCTGGTGCTGCGAACAGCCCTCGGACAACGCTCGCATATCGACGTCTATGGGACCGATTATCCAACTGCGGACGGTACAGCAATTCGCGATTACATTCACGTCGAGGACCTCGCCGAGGCTCATCTGCAAGCGCTCGAACATCTTTACGCCGGGCGCGACAGCACGGCGCTCAACCTCGGGACGGGAAGCGGTCATTCGGTGCGCGAGGTGATCGCCGCGGCCGAGGCGGTAAGCGGGCGGGCCATCCAGTGGCGCGACGCCGCACGACGGCCGGGTGACCCTCCTGTGCTCGTTGCCGACCCGAGCCTCGCCGCGGAAAAACTCGGCTGGCGCGCCCACCGCTCGGACCTCGCGACGATTATCCGCACCGCTTTTGCTTGGCACGAGGCCCACTCACAACAGAAAGTCCTTCCCGGGTCGCCCTAGCCGATTGAGCCGACTAGCGGGCGCGGAATGAAATCCGTTAACGCCCGTTGTACAGGTGCCGCCGCCGCCAAGAATTGGTCGCGGCGGCAAGCCTCCCGGGAGCTTCTGAGATGGTCACGGTCGAGATCGACGAGGTTGCGACGCGCCTCCCTCTGATGGCAGCGGCGCATGTCGATCCGTCCGTCCCGATCCGCGTGCACGGCAAGTTTTTCTTCGCGGGAGAGAACAAGCATTTCATCAAGGGCGTGACCTACGGCCCCTTCCCAGAGGGCAGTCACGGTGCGCAATTCCCGGAAGCCGCAATGATCGACAAGGACTTCGCGCTTATGGCGGAGGCCAAGATCAATACTGTGCGGGTCTTCACGGCGCCACCGGTGTGGCTGCTCGATGCCGCTCATCGGATGGGTCTGAAAGTTCTCGTCGGACTTCCGTGGTCGCAACATATCGCCTTTCTCGACAGCGCCCGCATGCAGGCCGAGATCCGGAAAACGGTGGCCGCCGGGGTGCGAGCCTGCGGCCGCCATCCCGCCGTCTTCGCGTACCTGGTCGGCAACGAGATCCCCCCCGACATGGTGCGTTGGCATGGCGCCCAAGCGGTGCGCCGATTTGTCCGCGGCCTCGTCGCACGCGTCAGAGACGAGCATCCCGAGGCGCTTTTAAGTTATGCCAATTTCCCGTCGACGGAATATTTGACGATCGACTTTACCGACTTTGTTTGCTTCAACGTTTATCTCCACGACGAAGCGGCGTTCCGCCGATACATTGCGAGGCTCCACAATCTGGCGGGCGATCAGCCACTGGTACTGACCGAATTCGGCGTCGATTCGATGCGTCTGGGCGAGGAGGAACAGCGGCGCATCCTTTCCTGGCAGATTCGCTCGGCCTTCGAGGCAGGCGTCGCCGGGACGTTCGTCTTTGCCTGGACCGACGAGTGGTTTACTGGAGGGCATCCAATAGATGATTGGGCTTTTGGCCTAGTCGACCGGGAGCGTCTCCCCAAACCTTCCTTTGGCGAGGTAGCCCGTCAATACAAAAGCGCGTTGCCGCTGACTTTGCCGCGTTGCCCGCGGGTTTCCGTCGTGGTCTGCGCCTATAATGCCGAGCGGACGATGGATCGGTGCCTCGCCTCGCTCGCGGCACTCAACTATCCAGATTACGAGGTCATCGTCGTCAACGACGGTTCGCGCGACCGTACCCTCGAGATCGCCGAAGGGTACGGCTTTTGCCGGATCATCAGCCAACCCAACAAAGGGTTGAGCGTTGCCCGCAACGTTGGTGCCGAAGCGGCGACAGGGGAAATCGTCGCCTACACCGACAGCGACTGCGTCGCCGACCCCGATTGGCTGAGCTATCTCATCGCCAAGATGGAGGCGAGTAACCTTGCCGCCTGCGGCGGGCCCAATTTCCCGCCGCCCGAGGACGCGCTCGTCCCGGCTGTGGTCGCCGTGGCACCGGGCGGCCCGACGCATGTGCTGATCAGCGACGATATTGCCGAACACATCGCCGGATGCAACATGGCGTTCCGCCGGGAGGTGTTGATGAGGCTCGGCGGCTTCGATCCGATCTATCGCGCGGCCGGTGACGACGTAGATATCTGCTGGCGCTTTCAGGACGCCGGCTATGTCATCGGCTTCAGCCCCGCCGCCGTGGTCTGGCATTTCCGCCGCAACACGGTGGCTGCGTATTGCAACCAGCAGAGAGGCTACGGCAAGGCCGAGGCGCTCGTCTATGCTAAGCACCCGTTTCGCTTCAATCTTTTCGGACAAGCAAAATGGCTTGGCCGCATCTATGGTGATCTCTCGACCTCACTGCTGCTGTCGCGCCGGCCGGTCATCTATTCCGGGGTCTTCGGACGCGGTCTGTTCCAGACCATGTACGAACCGCCTTCGTCGCTGACCGCGTTACTGCCGTTGACCTTCGAATGGAGTGCGGCCTCCCTGGTGCTCGCAGCAGGCGGGATGGCAGGCAGTGGGTGGTTGTGGCTCCTCACGGTTCCGTTGCTCGCAACATGGGTGGTGTGTGTCAACGGCGCGCTGCGGGCGCCGATCGACAAGCGTTTTGCCGGTTTGAACGCTACCGGGATAAGAGCCAGGGCGCTCGCTGCTTTGTTGATTTATCTCGGTCCGCTGCTGCGGGGATGGGAGCGCATCAAGTGGCGGATCAAGGGGATGCGGGCCCAACCCCATATCGGTCTGGTCGAGACCGAGCAACGTGTTCGCATTTCATGGAGGGAGCGTGCCTTCCACCTCTCCTATTGGAGCGAAACCGGTGCCGAGAAAGAGATCCTGCTCGGCGGGCTGACCGATTTTCTCGTGCCGCAGAAATATCTTGTCGTGCCAGACACGGGATGGAGCAAGTGGGATCTCAAGATAGCCCGCGGTCTGTGCGGCCGCTCGCTGGTCACAGTCTGCAGCGAGAATCACGGCGGCAGCAAACGGCTCCTTCGCGTGCGCTGTGCGGTGCGGCTGTCACATCCCGCACTGTTCTTGGTGCGCAGCTATGCAGTGGTCTCGGCGTTTGCTCTGATCCTCGGCTCGCCGCTCGTAGGGGCAGTTATCGGAGCGGTGGGGATGGCCAATGTCGGCGTAATTTGCTACCAGATCGTCGGTCTTGGCCGATTGATGCACCGGATCATCGAGGCTGTAGCCAAGCAGGCCCGGCTAATACCCTTCGAGCCCGTGATGCCCGCCCGGGTTGAGATCCGCACGCGGCCCCGTGACTCTGGTGACAGCGCAAATCCGCTAAAGGCGTCGTCTCGAGGGGCGGCCCCCGAATCCCCGTTCGCGCGGGGGTGACGACACGGCCTCCAGCGTGCCGACTAAGGGCCGAGGCCGGTGCGCGATGATTAGGAGGCTTCTACCCTATTTGAAGCCGCACCGCTGGAGGATCGTCTGGGCGCTCCTGCAGGTGTTGCTTATCGCCGGCTTCGAGCTGCTGAAGCCTTGGCCCATTCAGATCGTCATCGACAATGTACTTGGCGGCAAGCCGTTCCCGATCCCCGGTGTGTCGTCGTCACCGGGGAACCTGCTTCTTCTCGCCTGTCTTGGAATCGTCGTCATCCATTTTGGCGCAGGCGCGCTGACACTGCTCCACAATTACACCGCTATCCGCATCGGCCAGAATATGGTCAACGACCTGCGCAGCGCTCTCTATGCCCATCTCCAGCGATTGTCGCTCGCATTCCACAGCCGCCAACGCGTGGGTGATCTCCTGTATCGGATCACCGCTGACAGCTTTGCAGTCCAGACGATGATCATGAACGGCGCGCTGCCGATCCTGTCCGCCTTGGTTCTGCTCGTCGGCATGCTGGTCATCCTGTTTCCGCTCGATCCGGCGTTGACCGTGCTCGCTCTGACGGTCGTTCCGGTGTTGTTCGCGCTGATCTCGGTGTTCAATCGGAAGATCGTCGATGTCGCCACCGAGGTGCGGACCACAGAGAGCCGGGTATACTCGCTCGTGCAGTGGGCAATGTCGTCCATCAAGCTGGTGCAAGCCTTCACCAAGGAGGAGGAGGAGCATCGACGCTTTATGGGGGCGAGCCGGGAAAGCCTGCTGGCTACATTGCGGCTGTACAGCTGGCAGACACTCTATTCCGGGACCGTCAATCTCGTGATCGCCGGTGGTACCGCGCTCGTGGTCTTTGTCGGGGCGCGGGCGGTCATCTCCGGCACGCTTTCGATCGGGCAGCTGATCGTTTTCATCTCCTACCTCGCTCAGCTCTACGCGCCGATCAATCAGATTACGCAGAGCTGGGGGCTGATTGCAGGTGCCCGGGTCGGTGCGCGCCGGATCTTCGAGATTCTCGACACCGAGGCTGATCTCAAGGACGGCACACAAACCTTCCCGCCGGGCGGGACGCGCGGGGCAGTGGCCTGGTCCGGGGTCAGCTTCCGCTATCGCCCCGACACCCCGGTTCTCACCTGCATCGACTTGAACGTGCCCGCCGGAGCCAAAATCGCCGTTGTCGGTCCGACCGGAGCAGGCAAGTCGACGCTTCTTGGTCTGTTGCCGCGGTTCTACGACCCTTCTGCGGGCTCGGTTGCGATCGACGGCATCGATGTGCGCGAATACACGCTGAGATCGCTACGCAGCCAAATTTCGATGGTCCTGCAGCCGCCGCTGATCTTTCCTCTTTCGGTGCGCGACAATATTGCCTACGGCCGCCCAGGGGCCGACAATTCGGCGATCGAGCAAGCGGCTCGACTGGCTCGGATCGAGGATCTGATCACCTCGCTTCCGGACGGTTACGACACGGTCTTAGGCGAATCCGGAGCCTCGCTCTCGGAGGGAGAAAAGCAGCGCATCACGATCGCCCGCGCCTTGCTGCGCGACGCTCCGATCCTGATCCTCGACGAGCCGACTTCGGCGCTCGATGTCACGACCGAGGCGCTCGTGATGGCTGGAATTGAGCGGCTGATGATGGGCCGTACGACCTTTATCATCGCCCATCGCTTGTCGACGGTACGCCGCTGCGACCAGATCCTCGTATTGCGCGGCGGCGCCATTGTCGAGCAAGGAACTTTACCGCACCTGCTGCGTCGCAACGGGGTCTTCGCGGAATACTATCGCACTCAGCTCGCGCCGGAGGAGGCAGGCGCGGATTAGATTCGGCTGGATCCCGACCTTGTGCGAGGCTCAAGCCAAAGCGCAAGTCGAGTGAAAAGAGCCGGTTTCTAACATCATGGCTCCCCCGTCTCGTTCCGATCGCAGAGAAACAGCGCCCTGGCGCTCGCTCCTGCGGCGGCGGCCTCAGCGGGCTAGGTCGCTAACCAGCGAAAAGGCCGAATTACGGCCGACTTGACCGCGATAAATCTGGAGATTTTCGAGCACGCGCTGAACGTAGTTTCGCGTCTCGCTAATCGGGATGTTCTCGATCCAATCAACCATGTCGACGTTGTCGCTTCGCGGATCGCCGTAATCATGCAGCCACTGCCGAACGCGGCTGGGGCCCGCGTTGTAAGCAGCGATCGCGAGCGCGTAGGAGCCTCCGAAATCGTCGATCAGGGTCTCGAGGTAAGCGCGCCCGAGAAGGACATTGTAGATGCCGTCCGTGGTCAACCGCTCGGCCGAGAATGAGAGTTGCAGCTTGCTGGCGATGGAATTCGCCGTCGCCGGCATCAGCTGCATCAGGCCGCGCGCTCCGGCAGGGCTCACCGCATCATGCTCGAATGCACTTTCCTGACGCGTGATCGCGAAGAGCAGAGAATGTTCCGCGGTGCCGCCGCTCGGTATCTCGGTGATCGGATAGCCGTGGACCATCAGCGGTGTCCCGGCCTCGATGGCGCGCTTGGCCACCGCGATCGCGAGATCGATCCGCCCACTGGTCTCGGCGAGGGTCGCCAGCATAGCGAACCCAGTCGGGGTCGTGGCGTCGTCTGCCATCTTCAGCAAGAACGCCTTGCTCTGGTCCCGGTACCCGAACCCCAAGAAGATTCGGGCGGCGCGCACTTCCTCGATCTGATTGAAGCGGGCCAATTCCGCGGCATCGGGAACCGGCTCCGGCAGCGGGTGCGGCGGCGCATCCTCGCCGAGCTGGTGAGCGGCCAGCTGTCCGTAGAAGGTGACCATGTGATCCGCCGCCGCAGCATACCATTTCGCGGCGAGCTCCGGTTTGGCTTGGGCTTCGGCGGCGCGTCCGCCCCAGTACCCGGCCCGTGCCTTCGCATAGGGCGTGCCGACGCGGGTTAGGATTCGCGAAAAGTGATCAAAGGCGAGTGCGGGGTTCTTCATATAGCGCAGCGCTATATACCCCAACAGAAACTCCGCCTCGGAATAGGCATTGCCCTCGATCAGACCGTGTTGCTCGACGATACGGTACGCCAGCTCGGCATTGCCGGTGGCGAGAACCCGCCGGGCTACGGTCTGCCGCTCGGCCCACCACGAAGCGGGTCGAATGAGATCTCCAGGCTGGGACAGTAGGATCTGCACCGCCGCATCGAGCATATCCTTCTTGGTTAGCCAATGCAGCTCCTGGTAAATGAGCCCTGGATTGGAGTGCAGCTGTGCTGGGACCCGAGCGACAAGAACCCCGGTGTCCGATGCCTGCACAGCGAGCGCCAGACGCGCTTCCGCCAAACTGCGCCAATCCGGCGGCACTAAAGGCAGCATCCGGCGCGCTGCCTCGTTTTGCCCGTCCCACAACAGCCGATCAAGCCGCTTTTCATCATCGTCCAATCGGATCGACGCCGAATGATGGACGAGAAAGCTCCTTTCATCGAGAGCACCAAAGTCGCCATCGATCCAGGCCGCTCGCAACGCCGCCGTACCTCCTTCGAGGTCGCCGGAGTTCAACACGATCTCGGCTTCGCGGACTCTGCCCACCGCGCTGATCGGGGGAAACCGCTTAAACCAGTTGGCAGCCACTTCATCCGATTCGCCGGACAAAGCTTCCTCGGCATG
Source organism: uncultured Alphaproteobacteria bacterium (assembly GCA_963796155.1). Taxonomy (GTDB): domain Bacteria; phylum Pseudomonadota; class Alphaproteobacteria; order ATCC43930; family CGMCC-115725; genus AP-15. The sequence continues at coordinate 13,740 of CAWCKT010000027.1, forward strand.
CTTGCGCAGCGCGTTCTGCCTCGGCCAGTTGGGGTTCTTCTCGATAAACTCGGCTATGTCGGCAAAGCGGCCGGGTGCGCCGAGGCGGGAATAATCCAACCAGCGCATAATCTTAAGTGGCAACGGATCATCGATCGGCGTCACGTCGGCATACGCGCGGTTCCAGTCGCCGCTCTGCGCCGCGGCGAGAGCCGAGCGCGTCGCCTGAAGATCGGCCTCAGACAGCCCCTCCGCTTGCGACGCCGAAACGGGGGAGCAGACGGTTAAAGCGAGAAACAAGACTACGCGAACGACCAAACGCAAGGCCGATCCCCCTACGTTAAATCAAAGATGAGGCAAACGTCATTATGAGTTTTTCACTGCTCTGGCAAGCCGCCTCAGACGCAGGCCCGCATCCCGCCGTGATGGCAGCGCTGTTGAAGCCGGCGCTTGCGAGGGCTATCGTGGCTCGGAACCCTGGAATCCGGGAGGAAACAATGTTCAAGGGATCGCTCGTCGCGCTGATCACGCCCTTCCACAATGGAGAGGTCGAAGAAACGGCCTTTCAGGAGCTGGTCGCCTGGCAGATCGGCCAAGGTACGCACGGTCTCGTTCCATGCGGCACCACCGGTAAGTCGCCGGCGCTGCACGACGACGAGGCGCGCCAAATCATCGCGCTCTGCGTCGAGGTTGCAAAGGGTCGGGCGCCGGTTATTGCTGGAACCGGCACCAACTCCACCGGCCATACGATCGTGTTGACCCGCCAGGCGAAGGAAGCCGGGGCCGATGCTGCGCTAATCGTGTGCCCCTATTACAACAAACCGACGCAGGAAGGCTTGTTCCAGCATTTCAAGACGGTGCACGACGCGGTCGACCTGCCAATCATCATCTACAACATCCCGGGTCGCTCGGCGGTCGACATGACCAACGCGACAATGGCGCGTCTCGCCAAGCTGCCGAACATCGTCGGCGTAAAGGATGCCACGAACGATCTCGCGCGCCCGCTTCGGATGCGTCGAGAAATCGGCGCGGGGTTCTGTCTGCTGTCGGGTGAGGACGCTACCGCCGTCGCCTACCTCGCCCAAGGCGGCGATGGCTGCATTTCCGTAACGGCCAACGTCGCGCCGCGACTCTGCTCGGAGATGCATGAGGCGTGGCAGCGCGGCGATGTCAAGACGGTGCGCGAAATCAATGAACGGTTGATCCCACTGCACGACGCACTGTTCGCCGAAACCAGCCCCGCCCCGGTCAAATATGCCGCCTCGTTGCTCGGCCGTTGCACTGCCGAGGTGCGCCAGCCGCTTTGGGCAACCCAGCCCGAAACTCAGCAGAAGGTGCAGCACGCGATGCGAGGCGCCGGCCTCCTCAATTGATGAGGACGGCCGACCGCTACGTTGCGCAGAATCGCCGCGCGCGCCACGACTACTTGATCGAGGACACGATCGAGGCGGGGGTCGTCCTGCGAGGCACCGAGGTCAAGGTGCTGCGTCAGGGGCAGGCCAGCATCACCGAGGCCTACGCCGATCAGAGCGGCGGCGAGCTGTTCCTGATAAACGCCAACATACCGGAATACGCCGCCTCGGCGCACTTCAATCACCAGCCGCGGCGGCCGCGGAAGCTGCTGCTCCATCGCAAGCAGATGAACCGGCTGTTGGGCGCGATCCAACGCGATGGGATCACCGTGGTCCCACTATCCATTTATTTCAACGAACGCGGCCGGGCCAAGGTCGAACTCGGCCTCGCCCGAGGGAAGCGAAAGGCCGACAAGCGTCAGGCGGAGAAGCAGCGCGACTGGCGGCGCAGCAGGGCGCGCATTCTGCGCGAGCACAACGCGTGATAGCCGCTCATTCCGCGGCCCCCTCCTTCGTCCGCCCGAGTCGGCAGGCGAGGGCGGCGATTACTGTTTCGAACATCGCGATGGTCAGCTTTCCCGTATTGGTGTTGTATCGCGAGCAGTGATAGCTGTCGGCGAGCAGCGTGCCATCCGGCAACGGATGCAAGCGCGCGTGTGCGAAGGGGAAGAGCCCACGACGCAAGCCAAGCGCCGCGAGTGCGCTGTGGTGGGCGATCGCGCCGAGCGCGAGGATTGCGCGGAGCCGGGGTAAGCCGGCGATCTCGGCGGCGAGGAAGCGTCGGCAGGTCGTGATCTCGTCGGTTTGAGGCTTATTTTGTGGAGGCACGCAGCGGACCGCATTGGTGATACGCGCCCGGGGGAGCACGAGGCCATCATCGGGACGGGCGTCGTAGTTCCCGCCGGCGAAGCCGAATTTCCGTAACGTTTCATAGAGCAGCCCGCCGGCGAAATCGCCGGTGAATGGGCGTCCTGTCCGGTTGGCGCCTTTCAGACCCGGCGCGAGGCCGATGATCAACAGTTCCGCCCCGTGGTCGCCAAACGATGGAACCGGCGCATTGAACCACTCCGGATGGGCCGCCCGCTGCGCCTCGCGGAATGCCGCAAGACGTGGGCAGAGCGGGCAGTCCCGCGCGGGCACCACCGACGGGGTCAACGAAGGTCACGCCTCGTCGACAAATTCGGCTCGCGGCCGGTGGGGTTCTTCGCGCGTGTGATGGTTGCGCATGATGCTCGGCGCGAGGTCATGGAGCTCGATGAAATTGTCGGCTTGGCGGCGCAGGTCGTCCGAAACCATCGGCGGCGAGGAGCGGATCGTCGATACGACCGACACGCGAACACCCTTGCGCTGAACCGCCTCGACGAGGCGCCGGAAATCGCCGTCCCCGGAGAACAGGAGTGCGTGATCGATATATTGAGCCATCTCCAGCATGTCGATCGCGAGCTCGATATCCATGTTGCCCTTGATCCGGCGGCGCCCCATCGCATCGGTGAATTCCTTTGTCGGCTTTGTTACCATCGTGTAGCCGTTGTAATCGAGCCAATCCACCAGCGGTCGGATCGGTGAGTATTCCTGATCTTCGAGTAAGGCAGTGTAATAGAATGCTCGGATCAAGCGTCCCTTTGTGCTAAACAGATCAAGCAGGCGTTTGTAATCTATGTCGAATGCTAGGCCACGCGCGGCGGAATAGAGGTTGGCCCCATCGATGAATATGGCGAGTCGCTCTTCCGGGTAGAAAATCATCTGGCACAAATGCTCCATCGGGTTCGATAATGCATGAACTGTCTTACAGCGGGCATCCCGGGTCAAGCAAGGTGAGCGCATGAAGGTGCCAAGTGATCCTGGTCGGCATCGGGGGTAATCTCGCAAGTGCACGCTTCGGTCCACCACGCGATACGCTCGCGGCCGGGTTGGCTGCGCTCGAAGCAGAGGGGATCCAGGTTGCGGCCCGGTCTGCATGGTATCGAACCGAGCCAGTCCCTCGTTCGGGTCAGCCGTGGTTCGTTAATGCGGTCGCGTCGTTGGCGACGGATCTTGACGCGCCTGAGCTGCTCGCGACGCTGCAAGCGGTCGAGACGCGGTTCGGCCGCATTCGCGGCAAAGCTAACGCCGCGCGCACGCTCGATCTCGATCTCCTCGATTGCCGGGGTCAGGTGACCGAGACTGCCTCGCTTGTGCTACCGCACCCGCGGCTCCATCTCCGTCAATTCGTGCTCGTGCCACTCGCCGAAATCGCGCCGGACTGGCGCCACCCGCTGTTAGGGTTGACCGCGGAGCAGTTGCTTACCGGGCTCGCTGCGGAACAGCCGATCGAGCGGTTGCCAGGCTGATCTGATATCGGTCGGGTAGATTGCCCTCGCTCCACCACACCGATATAAACGGTGCAGCTGTTTCGCGGGTTTGATGCGATGACCGGGTTCGAGGCGGCCCGCGCCCACATGATCGAGAGCCAGCTCCGGCCCAACAAGGTCACGGACAAACGGGTGCTCTGCGCCTTCAGCGGGATCCGCCGCGAGCTCTTCGTGCCCGAGCCGCTTCGGGTGGTCGCCTACATCGACGAGGATTTGCCGCTCGGCAGAAACCGCTATCTGATGGAGCCAATGGTCGCGGCTCGCCTGCTGCAGGCAGCGATGCTCGAACCCACCGATAAGGCGCTTATCGTCGGCGCCGGTACGGGGTATGAAGCGGCCCTCGCCGCCGCTCTGGCGCGCAGCGTTGTCGCCCTCGAAGAGGATTCTGACCTCGCCAGGCGCGCGCACGCAGCCCTTGTCGAGCATTCAATCGCCTTGGTCAACCTCGTCGAGGGGCCACTTCCGCAGGGCCATCAGCCGCGCGCCCCTTACGATGTGATCCTCTTCTGCGGAGCAGTTGCCGAAGTGCCGTCGGAGATCGATTCTCAGCTCGCTGAGGGGGGGCGCCTGCTGGCCGTCGTCAAACCGGCGGGCGGCATCGGGCGTGCCACTCTGACGATGCGGATCGGTGGCGTTCCAGCGCGGCGCGTTCTTTTCGACGCCGCTACTCCGCTGCTTCCGGGCTTCCCGGCGAAGCCTGCCTTTGTGTTCTGAGAGCTCGTGCAGATGTTCACAGCCGCTACCGCCCTGATATGTGAAGCTGACCGAGCCGCGGCGGCTGGGCGTGCCCGAGCCGATCCTCGGTTCTCCTCACGGCGGCCAAATTTGGCTCTCCTAGCGCTCGCCGGCCTGTTCGCCCTGTCGGCTCCGGCCGCGCTGCAGGCGCAGACCCTGACCCAGGCGCTCGCCGATGCTTACAACACCAATCCGCAGATCCTCGCGCAACGCGCCTTGTTACGCGCGACCGACGAGCAAGTGCCGCAGGCACTGGCGAATTGGCGCCCGACGGTCAATTTCACCGGGCAGATGGGAGGCACGCGAAGCTCTTTCGTGACCCCGAGCTCAAATGTCGTCACACCTGGCGGGCTTGCCGCCTATTCGACCTTTTATTCGAACAGCCTCAATCTCCAGGCAACCCAGCAGATCTACTCCGGCGGTCGGACCGCAGCGCAGACCAGTCAGGCGATCAACCTTGTAGAATCAGCACGGGCGCAGACCTTGGCGGTCGAGACCACGGTATTCCAGGCTGTCGCCATGGCCTATCTCGACGTCGTGCGCGACCAGGCCCTCTTGGAGGTCAACCGCAACAACGTCGAGGTCTTGCGCAAGCAGTTGGAGGCGACCCAGGATCGATTTCGGGTCGGCGAAGTGACCCGCACCGATGTCGCACAGGCCGAGGCCTCCCTCGCTCAAGCCGTTGGCCAACTGGTGACGGCCCAAGGCAATCTCGAGATAAGCCGGGCAGAATATGTACGTGCTGTTGGCCACCCGCCGGGCACGCTGATGCTGCCGCGGGACCGCCCGACGCTGCCCGCGACGGGCGAAGAAGCCGCGAGCCTCGCCGCTAACAATAATTTCAGCGTCATCTCGGCAAATTTTGCCGAACTTGCCGCTCGCGACAACATCGACTTCGTGCGTGGACAGTTATTACCGCAGATCTCGATCGTCGGCGGACTCAACCGCTCCTTTGCTCCCAACATCACGTTGAAAAGTTCCCTAGAAAAGTCGGCCTCGATCATGGCACAAATGACGATGCCGCTCTACGAAGGTGGTGCGATCTATTCGCAGACGCGGCAAGCTGAACAGACGGTCGGGCAGCGCCGCAGCCAGGTCGATGATGCCCGCCGGGCAGCGGTGCAGCTGGCTACCCAGAGCTGGTCGACCTTGCAGGCGGCGCGGGCAAGCATCTCGTCCTTCGCTTCGGCCGTTCGCGCAGCGCAAATCGCCCTCGAGGGCACCCAACAAGAGGCGCTGGTTGGCACCCGTACCGTGCTCGACGTTCTGATCCAAAATCAGACGCTGCTGACGACCCAATCCCAGCTCGTCACCGCCGAACATGATGCGGCACTTGCCGAGTACAACGTGGCCGCGGCGACCGGCCGGCTGATCGCGCCCGAACTCAAACTGCCGGTGAAGCTCTATGACATGGAGCAGCACTACAAGCAGGTGAAGGACAAGTGGATCGGCTTCCGCGGCGGTCTTTCGCAGTGATTCACTCGCACTCTTTGGTCCCGGTAGCAAAGTCCGATCGCGATACCCAAGTTTGATGACATTTCCCGACATACCGGTCGCCTCGGATGCCTGACGCAAAATCCCATTCGGAACCCTCGATGGAGGAGATAATCGCCTCGATCAGCCGCATTATCGCTGAGGACAAGCACCCCGGCGAGAAGCGCGCAGAGGAGACGCGGGCGGGAGGACCAGTCCGCTCCTCCGCGGCGGAGGAGAGCGACATCCTCGAGTTGACCCAGGCGGTCAACGAGGATGGTTCCGTGCGCCGGGTACCGCCGCGGACCGGGGGTGAGGCCGGTCCACCGGCTGTGCTCGCGGCGGCTACTGGTTCCTCTGCGACTGACCCGACCGCACCTATCGAGCCACGCGTCGACGCTGCGATCGAGCCGCAACTCGACGCTGGTCGCGAACGCATCGTCTCGGCCGCCGCATCGGGAGCTGCGGCTGCCGCCTTCGCCCAGCTCGGCGCGCTGCCTCGCGATCGCCGCCGTGAGGGAGAACCGCCGCAAGGTGGTGCCGAGCGAACGCTGGAGGACATCGTGCGCGAAATGCTACGTCCGATGTTGCAATCGTGGCTCGACGAACATCTTCCCGGTGTCGTCGAGCGGCTGGTTCGCGAAGAGATCGCGCGCGTCGTCGGCGAGGCCGGGCTGCGCTGACCGGCGAGAAGCCGACGCCTCCGAGTCATCACGCATCGCCGGCTGGTTCGGTTGGCTCGGGGCGCCCGCCCTGCTTAGCCGCTCAGTCGAGGACAGTCTAGGAATGCTGGACAAGACCTATCAACCCTCCGCCGTCGAAGAACGCCGCTACGCGCTGTGGGAACGTTCCGGCGGTTTTGCCGCCGATCCCGACAGCAGCAAGTCGCCCTACACGATCATGATGCCGCCCCCGAACGTGACCGGGATCATGCATGTCGGGCATGCGCTGACTTTCACTTTGCAGGATGTGCTGGTCCGCTACCAGCGCATGCGGGGTCGCGACGTGTTGTGGCAACCGGGCACCGATCACGCCGGCATCGCTACCGAGATCGTCGTCGGTAATCAGCTTGCCGAGGAAGGCAGGACAAAGCGCGATCTCGGGCGTGAGGGGTTCGTAGCGCGCGTCTGGGAGTGGAGAGAGCGGTCGGGCGGGACGATCGTCCATCAGTTGCGCCGGCTCGGCGCCTCGCCTGATTGGCGCCGCGAACGATTTACGATGGACCCGGGGCTCGCGTCCGCGGTGCGGCGGGTCTTTGTCCAGCTCTATCGCGAAGGTCTCGTCTACCGCGACAAGCGTCTCGTCAACTGGGATCCGGTGATGCACACCGTGATCTCGGATCTCGAGGTCCAAAGCCGCGAGACCAAGGGCTCGCTGTGGCACATTCGCTACCCGGTGGCGGAGTTTCCAGGCCGGTTCATTATCGTCGCGACGACCCGGCCGGAGACCATGCTGGGCGACACCGGCGTCGCCGTCCATCCGAACGATCCGCGCTTTGCCGACCTCATCGGCAAATCGGTGCGCCTGCCGCTCGTCGGCAGGCTCATTCCGATCGTTGCGGACGAGCACGCCGATCCCGAGACCGGGAGTGGCGCGGTCAAGATCACTCCGGCTCATGATTTTGCCGATTTCGAGGTCGGCCGGCGGCATGGCTTGGCGCTGCTCAACATTTTCGATGAGAACGCCCGGCTCAACGACGCGGTGCCGGTGCCTTATCGCGGCCTCGATCGGTTCGCAGCGCGCGAAAAGGTAGTTGCGGATCTTGCGGCCGCCGGTCTCCTCGACAAAGTCGAAGATCACACGCTGATGGTCCCTCATCACGACCGGTCGGGCGTGGTGATCGAACCGTGGCTGACAGACCAGTGGTATTGCGATGCCGGGGTGCTTGCCGCCCCGGCTCTCGCGGCGGTCGAGGACGGGCACACCCGCTTCGTCCCGCGCCAGTGGGAGAGCACCTTTTTCGACTGGATGCGCAATATCCAGCCCTGGTGCATCTCTCGTCAACTCTGGTGGGGCCACCAGATCCCGGTCTGGTACGGGCCGGATGGGGCGCTCTTCGTTGCCGAGACCGAGGAGGAAGCGCAGCGCGCGGCAAAGGCGAAATACGGCGAAAGGGTCGCGCTGCGCCGTGACGAGGATGTGCTCGATACCTGGTTCTCCTCGGCGTTGTGGCCGTTCTCGACGCTCGGCTGGCCGGAAACGACCCGTGAGCTTTCGCGGTATTATCCAACGGACGTCCTCGTCACCGGCTTCGACATCATCTTCTTCTGGGTTGCGCGGATGATGATGATGGGGCTGCACTTCATGGGCGAGGTACCGTTCCGTACCGTCTACATCCATGCTCTGGTGCGTGACGGCCGCGGCCAGAAGATGTCGAAATCGCGCGGCAACATCATCGACCCGCTGGAGCTGATCGACAGCTACGGCTGCGATGCATTGCGCTTTACTCTGGCCGCGCTGGCGGCACCCGGGCGCGACATCAAGCTCGCGGAGAGCCGGGTCGAAGGGTACCGCAACTTCGTGACCAAGCTCTGGAACGCGGCACGTTATGCGGAGATGAATGGTTGCGCGCTCGTTGCCGGTTTCGCTCCGGCGCAATGCAGGCTCACCGTCAACCGGTGGATTATCGCAGCCGCCGCTGACTGCGCCGCCCAGGTTACCGCCGCTCTCGACGCCTACCGCTTCGACGAGGCCGCGAACCGCCTTTACCAGTTCGTGTGGGGCACTTTCTGTGATTGGTACATCGAATTTACCAAGCCGATACTGCAAGGCGATGATCCGACCGCGCGGAGCGAAACGCAGGCCACAACCGCCTGGGTCTTGGGCCGCATCGTCCATTTGCTGCATCCGATCATGCCCTTTGTCACCGAGGAGGTCTGGGAGCACCTCGCCGGCGAGAGTGTGGGCCTGCTGCTGACCGCACCCTGGCCCGAATTTGAACCGGAAATTCACGAGCCTGCGGCTTTGGCCGAGATGGAATGGGTCGTCCAGGCGATCTCGGCGATCCGCGGGCTCCGCGCCGAGATGGGCGTCCCGCCCGCCGCCCGGGTCCCCCTCCTTATCAAGGACGCGGAAGCCGTTGTGGCAGAGCGGATCGCGCGCCATCGCGAGCATTTCATGCGTCTAGCTCGAGTCGACCGGTTTGAGCCGGTCGCGACGGTACCCGCGGGCGGGATCCAGGCGGTGGTCGCCGGTGCCGTCTTGATCCTGCGCCTCGGCGATATTGTCGATCTCGCCCGCGAGAAAGCACGGCTGGGCAAGGAGATCGGCAGGCTCGATACGGAGTTGGCCAAGATCAGCGCCAAGCTGGCTAACCCCGATTTCCTTGCCAAGGCCAAGCCTGAAATCGTCGAGGAGCAGCGCGAGCGCGAAGCCGATGCGAGCCGTGATCGCGCCAGGCTGAAGGCGGCATACGATCGTTTGGAGATGGTGTGACCCTTCGCGCGAAGGATCTCGTTCCCGCGGGCCTGGTCGAGACCAGCCGGCTCGAGGAGATCCGGCGGGTGGCCGAGAAATTCGCCGTTGCGCTGACCGCGGATATTGCAGCCCTGATCGATCCGGCGGACCCGGCAGACCCGATCGCGGTGCAATTTGTGCCGAGCGCGGCGGAACTCGACGTTGGTCACGAGGAACGCGCCGATCCGATCGGCGACGCGCGCTGGTCGCCGGTCCCGGGGATCGTCCATCGTTATCCCGACCGGGTGCTGCTGAAGCCAACTTTGCTGTGCCCAGTTTACTGCCGCTTCTGTTTCCGCCGGGAGGCCGTCGGCAAGAAACCGGCGATGATGAGCCGAGAGGCGCTCGGCCGTGCCTTTGACTACATCCGCGAACGCCATGAGATCTGGGAGGTGATCGTCACCGGCGGGGATCCCTTTCTTCTCACGCCTCGCCGCCTGGCCGACATCGTGGGCACGCTCGACCAAATCCCGCATCTCGGGGTGATCCGATTCCACACACGCGTTCCGATGGTGGACTCTCGTAGGATAAATCCAGCGCTGGTCGAGGCTCTGGCGGCGGAAAAGGCGGTCTACGTGGTGGTCCACGCGAACCACCCGCGCGAGCTGAGCCCGCAAGCGAGGGAGGCGCTGACCCGGCTCAGCCGCGCGGGGATCCCGCTGTTGTCACAGACCGTCCTGCTGCGCGGCATCAACGACGATGCGGCGGTGCTGGAAGCCTTATTCCGGGGTCTCGTCGCGATGCGGGTCAAGCCCTACTACCTCCACCACGCGGACCTTGCTCGCGGCACCGCGCATTTCCGTACCGGCATCGCGGCCGGCCAGCATCTCGTTCGCGCGCTCCGCGGCCGCGTCTCCGGGCTGTGCCAGCCAACTTATGTGCTCGATATTCCCGGGGGCTACGGCAAGGTGCCGATCGCCCCCTGTGCGATCGCTCCGGCCGCGTCGCCGGGCGGATGGATCGTCGAAGACCCCGCCGGGGCCAAGCACGCCTATCCTGCCGACCCGGAGGGTTGAGGAGGCGCGGACGAAGCAATCTCCCGCCCGTCTCCGTCATCCGATACGGTCGCGAGCCTGCAACCATGAATTGCATCGATTGTTGCCGATAGCTGCGTCCGCAGCAAATCTGCAGCGATGATACCCGTATTAGTGTAGCGCCAGCGGCGATCGTCTCGGCCGCGTCGGAGCCGCCGGTCCCGCCCTCCCATGCGCGGCCCTTGTAGGCACTAGTTAAACCGCGAGCTCGCACCAGATCGGGGTGTGGTCCGAGGCGCGATCCTTGGCACGCGGCTTCTTGTCGATGTCGCAGGCCGCGATCCTGTCGGCGGCCTGCGGCGACAGCAGCAGATGATCGATGCGCAGTCCTTCGTCGCGGTGCCAGCGCCCGGCCTGATAGTCCCAAAAGGTGTAGCGGTGCGGCTCGGGATGGAAGACGCGGTATGCGTCGGTCAGCCCGAGATAGACGAGGGCACGGAACCGCGATCGCGCTTCGAGCAGGCACAACGCGTCATCGCGAAACGCCACGGGATCATAAACATCGTCGTCGGTCGGACAGATGTTGTAATCGCCGGCGAGCACGAACGGGATCTCGCGGCGCAACAGTTCGCGAGTGTAGTCGACAAGCCGCTCCATCCAGGCGAGTTTGTAGGTGAATTTGTCGGTTCCGACCGGGTTGCCGTTCGGCAAATAGATCGAGGCGATCCGGACGTCGCCAAAAGACGCCTCGATATAGCGCGGCTGTTCGTCGTCCTCGTTGCCGGGCAGGCCGCAGACGAGCTCCTCGGCGGGACGTTTCGACAATAGCGCCACCCCGTTATAGGCACGCTGTCCGATCGTCTCAACCTGGTAGCCGAGCCCCCTGACCTCGAGCATCGGGAAATCGGCCGCCGGACATTTCGTCTCCTGCAGGCACAGCACATCGGGCTGGGCGTCCTCGAGAAAAGCGAGCAGATGCGGCAGCCGCGCCTTGACCGAATTGACGTTCCAGCTGGCGATCTTCACGGCTGGGAAAGTGTGTCGCTGTCAGCCGATCGAGAAGGAATTGCCACAGCCGCACGATGAGGCGGCGTTCGGATTGCGGATCTGGAACGAGGCGCCCATCAGATCCTCGACAAAATCGACCTCGGCGCCGTTCAACAGGCCGAGCGAGACGTCGTCGACGACCACGGTGACGCCATCCCGCTCGAACAGAAAATCGTCGCCGTTGCGCTGATCGTCGAAGGTAAAGCCGTATTGAAACCCGGAGCAGCCGCCGCCGGAAACGGCGATCCGCAGAAACGCGTCCTCGACCTGTTCCTGGGCCCTCAACATCGCGATGCGCCGTGCGGCACTTTCGGTCAGGACGATCCGGCGCTCTTCGATCTCGCTCGTGCTCTCGGCCATCTCGTGCAACGCTCCCGGCTCAGCATATCACCAGCCTATTTAGGCATGCGCCGGCACCTGGTCAAATGCCGCCCACCCTCCTGCCTCACGGGCCTAGGGCTGGGGTCAGGGGCGGGTTGTGTTAGACTGCGTCCCCGGAAGCGGGAGACGAACGATGCTGCGCGCCCTGGAAGGCGGTCTCGACCGAGAACACCAATCAGAGGCCGACGACAAGCTCGCGTGCCTGACCGCGCTCGAGCGCAAGGTGCTGTGGCTGTCGACCTGGATGATCCACAACGCGAACCATCTAAGGCCGAACCGGGACGGGCTCAAGGTCGGCGGGCATCAGGCGTCGAGCGCCTCGGTGTCGACCTTGATGACCGCACTCTATTTCGATGTGCTGCGGCCGCAGGATCGCGTCGCGATCAAGCCGCACGCTTCGCCGGTCTTCCATGCCATCCAGTACCTGCTTGGGCGTCAAACGCGCGACAAGCTGGAGCGGTTTCGCGGCTTTGGGGGCGCCCAATCCTATCCGTCGCGCACCAAGGACGGCGAGACCGTCGATTTCTCGACCGGGTCGGTCGGGCTCGGCGTCGGCATGACCTTGTTCGCCTCGCTCGCCCAGGATTATCTCCGACTCAAGCGCCTGGTGCCGACGCGGGACCCGCCCGGCCGGATGATCGCGCTCGCCGGCGATGCCGAACTCGACGAGGGCAATATTTTCGAGGCGCTGCTCGAAGGCTGGAAGCACGACGTCCGCAATCTCTGGTGGGTGATCGACTACAACCGCCAGAGCCTCGACGCGGTCGTTTCCGACCGCCTCTTCGGCCGCATCGACGCGATGTTCGAGATGATGGGCTGGCGCGTCGTCACGTTGAAGTACGGGCGGCTCTTGGAGGCCGCCTTCGCCCGCCCCGACGGGCATCATCTGCGCGAGTGGATCGATGCCTGCCCGAACTCGCTTTATTCGGCGTTGGTCTACAAGGGTGGCGAGGGCTGGCGCGAGCACCTCCAGCGCGACCTCAACCGCTATCCCGGGATCCGCGCGATCCTCGGGGACCACGACGATACCGCTCTGCAGCGGCTGATGACCAACCTCGCCGGCCACGACATGGATTCGATCCTGGCCGCCTTCCACGCGGTCGAGGACGACCGGCCGACCTGCTTCATCGCCTACACGATCAAGGGTTATGGGCTGCCCTTTGCCGGCCACAAGGACAACCACGCCGGGTTGATGAACCAGGGCCAGATGGCCTCCTTCCGGCGCAGCATGAGGCTACCTGAAGGCGCCGAGTGGGAGCGGTTCGCGGGGCTCGATGTGCCACCCGAGCGGCTTGCCGAATTTCTCGAAAGAGTTCCGCTTGCCGGATCCCGATCGCGTCGGCACGACGTCCCCGCCGTGTCCGTGCCGCCAAGTCTGCCGGTGCCTCGCGGTACCAGGCTTTCGACCCAGGAAGCCTTCGGCAGGATATTGGGCGACATTGCCGCGAGCGATGCGGCCATCGCCGAACGTATTGTGACGACCTCGCCCGACGTCACGGTCTCGACCAACCTCGGGCCCTGGGTCAATCGCCGCGGGATCTTTGACCGCGCCGAACGCGCCGATACCTTTCGCGAGGAAAAGGTCGTCTCGGCGCAACGCTGGGCGATGTCGCCGCAGGGGCAGCACATCGAGCTCGGCATCGCCGAGAGCAACCTGTTCCTGCAGCTCGCCGCCCTCGGTCTCGCCGGACCGCTCTTCGGCGCGCGCCTGTTGCCGGTAGGCACGCTCTACGACCCGTTCATCAAGCGCGGGCAGGATGCGCTGAACTATGCCTGCTACCAGGATGCGCGTTTCATCCTGGTGGCGACTCCCTCGGGGATCACGCTGGCGCCCGAAGGCGGCGCCCACCAGTCGGTCGGCGAGCCGTTGACCGGGCTCGCCCAACCCGGGCTTACCAGCTTCGAGCCGGCCTATGCCGACGAGTTGGCGATCCTGCTGCGCTGGGCATTCGAGGAGATTCAGGAAGAGGCAGGCGAATCGGTCTATTTCCGGCTGTCGACGCGGCCGATCGACCAGCCCCGGCGAACGATCGACGGAGATCTCGCCGAGGCGATCGTCGCCGGCGCTTATTGGCTGCGCGAGCCGGGGCCGGGTGCGGATCTCGCGATCGCCTATTGTGGTGCCGTCGCTCCCGACGCGCTCGCCGCGCACCAGGTGGTGGCCGAAGACATCCCGCAAGCCGGGCTTTTAGCGATCACGTCGCCCGACCGCCTGCATCGCGACTGGCGGGCGGTGCGGGCTCGGGGCGAAAGCGGCGTCGCCGAGCGGCTGTTGGCCCGCCTGCGCCCGGGTGCGGCCCTCGTCACCGTTGGGGACTTTCATCCTGCGACCTTGTCGTGGCTCGGCGCGGTTGCCGGCAACGCGATCGTCCCGCTCGGCGTCGACCGCTTTGGCCAATCCGGCGACATCACCGACCTCTACCGCGCCTACGGCATCGACACCGACGCGATCCTCGACGCCGCCGCCCGCGCCTGCCTTACCGCATTGCGGGAAACGGAATGAGCGCCGATCAGCGGTGATCTTCGAGGCCTCCGGCGGCCGAATGCTTGCCCTGCGCGATACGCCTCCCGCTGTTTTCGCTGTTATTTACAGGAAATTATCAGCGACCGGGCCCTCTTCTCCGCAGAAACCCTCAAGACCCGAACAAAAGAACAGCTCAATAACAGCGAATACCTTGCCCAGCCGCTTTACCAAACCAGCACGGTGCCAAATTAACATATATATTTGGATATGGCAACCTCAAATACGATTATCGCATAAGAAATGCCCATCCCCGATCTCTACTGCGCCCTACGGCATCGACACGGACGCGATCCTCGCCGCCGCCCGCGCCTGCCTGCCGGCATTTCGGCAAACGGAATGAGTCGTTCCCTGTCCTGCCCTCCGGCGCTCTACCGCTGCCACGGGATGCGACACCGGCGGGAGCCGATCAAGTTTCGCGCGGCTCGTTCTCCGCGGTCGGTTCGGGAGCGCCGTCGTCGACGCGGGTCGGTGCCCTTTCCTGCTGTCGCTGCAGCTTTTTGTCGTTTCTAGCCTTTTTGGCGCGGTCGCGCTCGGCACGCTCAAAGCGATAATTCGGTTTACGCATTAGCAGACTCCTGACGACTTGCAGCGCGCCGAGACGCCCCATCCTAGCGATTTTGTGCGGCGGCCTCGCGCTTCTTTCAATACCTGGCTTGCTGTGGCCTTCCGGCGACCCCTTCGGTCAGTAACCTTCGCGCTCGAGCCGTTTCCGCATCGCCTTGCGGTATCGGCGGACCGCCTCGGCCTTTTCGCGCACTCGTCGCTCCGATGGCTTTTCGTACGAGCGACGCCTTTTCATCTCGCGAAAGGTGCCCTCACGCTGCATCTTTTTCTTCAAGACGCGGAGTGCGCCATTGACGTCGTTGTCGCGGACATAGACTTGCACTGGATTGCTTCCCTTTCCTGATACGCACGTAGTACAGCGCCCGGCGGGCCTTACCGGCGACGCACGCGGGTCAAGGACTTGATCGGCGCCCGGGGTTTTCCGGAGATCTCGGCAATTTGCCGGTCCTGGGCCTCGATATAGGTCTTGGCGAGCAGGTCTGGGTCGATATCGACGAGTTCCGAGCCGGGTATTTTACGGTTCGAGGTGCGCGTCCCGTCCTCGTAGAGGACATCGAACAGAATGAACTCCTCGACGCGGCGAACGGTGGAACGTCTAGCCATGGTCAATCCTCGGAATGCTGGCTGGTGCGCCGTAGGCCTCGACTAACCGGCGGCGGCGAGCCGAAACGGCGCCACGCGCTCCAGATCGCTATTGCACCGGGATACCGCCAAGGTCAGGTACATCACGGCGCAGGTGACGAAGAACCCGCCGACCGACGTCGCGAGGTGTCCGAGGCTGCGTGCGAATATCGGCGCCTGGAACGCCCTGGTCCTGGAAAGGATTTGGTCCACCTGAGGCATTACCGGATCCACCCGCGGCGAAGATGAAGTCTCCAGCGAAAATGCTCTCGCACCGCTACCGCCCGCTCACAGCAAGGACAGAGGTAACGCTGGCCGTCGAGTGATGCGCAGGTTTCGAGCACAGCAAAGTCGCCGTCGGTGATCTGGTCATTCGCGTCGCGCGTCACGCGGCCGCAGAGTGTGCCCTTCGGACAAACGAGCTCTTCGCCGTTGCGTGCGATCAGCATGTTATGCGCTCTTCGCTGTATGCGTTCAGCGAGCGCCATCGAATTGAGCGGCGGAGGAACGGCCTCGGGGTGGCTCGCGGCGCGCGGCCGGGCTGGGTTTGGTCGGCGACCGGCGGTGCAGAAAGACCGGACGCGAAGCGACGGCGATCGTTTCACTGCGGCGTGCGGCACCGTCGGCGCCACTCCGCCGCCTGCGTCGCGCCGGGGCCGCTCGGCCGCCTGCAGAATCCGTGCGCGATGCGAGGCCGAATGTCCCCGGCGAGGGTACTTCAGCCGGCTGCTCGATGAGGCCATTGCGCGGAACGGGAGCCGCCGGCGGGACCGGGATGGCGCGAAGGGAGCATCGCGTCAGCTTCTCGATGTCGCGCAGGTAGGGCCGCTCCTCATCGCTGCAGAAGGCGATTGCAATTCCTGCGGCGCCGGCCCGTGCGGTTCGACCGACACGGTGAACGTAGTCTTCGGGTACATTCGGCAATTCGAAATTGATCACGTGGGATACGCTGTCGACATCGATGCCTCGGGCGGCGATATCGGTGGCGACGAGCACGCGAGCCTGGCCGTCGCGAAAGCCGGCGAGCGCTCGTTCGCGCTGCGGCTGCGATTTGTTGCCGTGAATGGCGGTCGCCTCGATTCCGGCGCCGACCAGGTGACGCACGACCCGGTCGGCGCCATGTTTCGTTCGGGTAAAGACGAGTACGCGCGCGAAGGCCGGATCGCGCAGGAACGTCGTAAGCAAATCCCGCTTCCGATCGCTCCGCACGAAGACCACCCTCTGTTCGACGCGCTCAACCGTCGTCGCCGCCGGTGCGACGACCACCTTGACCGGGTCGTTGAGATAGTCTTCGGCCAGGGCGGCGATGGGCCGCGGCATCGTCGCCGAGAAGAGCAGCGTTTGCCGCTGTCGCGGCAACAGCTTCACGATGAGCTTTAGCGCATGGATGAAGCCGAGGTCGAGCATGCGGTCGGCCTCGTCGAGAACCAGAACCTTAACGCTCGACAGGGTCAGCGACCGCGTCTCGATCAGATCGAGCAGGCGTCCCGGTGTGGCAACGAGGATGTCGACGCCGCGCGCTAGTTTCTGCCGCTGGGGCCCGATCGGGACCCCGCCGAACACCACCGCCGTCGACAGAGGCATTCCCGCGCCGTAGGCGCGAAAGCTCCCGGCAATTTGGCTCGCCAGCTCCCTGGTCGGGCTCAGGACGAGCGCACGGCAGGTTTGCGGCGCCGTTCGTTGCTTAGCGGCGGCGAGGCGCTGGAGGATTGGCAGCGCGAAGGCGGCGGTCTTGCCGGTTCCGGTTTGTGCGATGCCGCACAGATCGCGCCCGCCGAGCACCGGCGGGATGGCCTGGAATTGAATCGGTGTGGGCGCCGTGTAGCCTTCGGCGGCAAGGGCGCCGAGGATGGGCGCGAAAAGTCCAAGGTCGGAGAAATTAAGCAAGGTGGTCATGCCCTCTTGGTGTTGGGACGCCGACAATGCGTCCGCATGAACGCGATGTGCGGGTCGGGAGACGACCCGCGCGATTAGGGCTGTCAGATGTCGGCAGGGGATAAAGATCGGTCCGCTTCCACCGCGTCGGTGGTTCGCTCACGCAGGCCCGATCACGTGACTCAACCGAGAAGCACGAACACTGCGTACGTGATATGCTCGCGCAATCCTCCATGATCAAGTGCCTGCGGCAGTCTTGCCCATGCGAGGACGCGCCGGCACCGGCGCCCTAGGTCTGGGAATGATCTGAATAATAACACCGAATTGTGGAATCAAAGGGAGCTTTCAATCGGTTTTATTTTCGCTGATTTCGGTGAGCTTCGTTGCAAAACTAAAAATCTTCCTCACTTATCTGAGGACATGTTTGCGTTATACCGCGCAGGTATTGCGACTTGGACGTCGTCACGGAATGGCTGGAAATAAGCGACGTCGGCGGGTCGCGGAGGAGCAATCCAGGATGAAGACGCGATTACGCGAGACAGCGGCAACATTCGAAGACGCGCGGGCGACTGAGGCGGCGAAGACCGCGCGTCTTCGGGCGCTTCGGCTGGCCAAGGAAGCTGCCGATCGCGATGCCGCGCAGAGCGCGGCCGCGACCCGCGCCAAAGTCAAGCCGATCCCGCGCGCTCGCGGTTCAATTCGGCCGGGTCGCCTCAATGAGATCGGCTAAGTCCTCCTCGATTATAGGCTGATTAGCCGACGCCGGGCGGCAGGATCTCTTTTTCGCCGAGCACCTCGGCGCGGTAGAGCTCGGAAATCGACGCCCAGCGCAGTTGGCAGATCTCCTCGGCAACTTGCAGGGCGCGGGCTTCGAGCTGCGGCGTGTCGAGGTGCCGGCCGCACAGCTCGATCTGGCGGCGGCTGTGCTCGACATCGGCGGCGTCGTGCTCGGTAAAGAACTCGATCTCGCGGGCGGTGCTCTTGAAGCCGTAATGCTTCTCGAAGGCGGGCAAAAGGACCTCGCCGATCAGGCCCGGCATCTGGCCCTCCTGTGTGGTCTGCATCGCCAGGATCACGCCGACCGGCTCGGTCGCGGTCGTGTGATACATGTAAAGCGAGCGCGCCCACCAGGCGGGCGGCATTTTCGTATTGTACACGTCCTCGTCGCTCAGGCCGGCAGCGCGGCAGAAGCGCAGGATCAATTCGTTATGGTCGTGGGGCTCGTGACCCGGCTCCGGGATCGCCTTCAATCCTTCTTCCTCGGCGATGTTCTCGGCGATCATCTTGCGCACGTCTTCGAAGTGGTAGCCGCGCGCATAGAGCAACCCGAAGCTCGCCAATGCCCGCGAAACGAAGTGGTAGTGCAGCGCCTGGTAGCGTCCCAAGGCTCTGAGCGGTAATTTGCCTTCGCCAAAGGCAAGGAAGAAGGGATGCCGCTTGGTGTGCCAGCGGTCGCGGATCTCCAGGATCCGCTCGGTGATCGGGGCCGATGATGGGAGGTCGCCGTCGCGTGCCATTCTCGTTGCTCCTCTCTCGACAAAGGCTTGCAAAGCGGGCGGCGGAACCGGCAAGGTCGGGGCCGCCACAGCAGGAGGACGAGCGATGATACCTGAATTGCTGCCGCATGCGGAGCGGATTGCGGCAAAGCTCAAGGCGCGCGGCGAGACCATCAGCATCGCCGAATCGTCGACCGCGGGGCTGATATCCGCGGCGTTGCTGGCGATCCCCGGTGCCTCGGCCTATTTCCTCGGCGGTGCCGTCGTCTATACGCGGCAGTCGCGCACCGAGCTGCTGGCCGTGACCGAGCAGGAGCTGACTGGGATCACACCCTCGACCGAGGCTTACGCACGGCTGTTTGCCCGCAAGATCCGCGGCAAGCTCGCGACGACGTGGTCCGTCGGCGAGACCGGGACAGCGGGGCCGACCGGCAGCCGCTATGGCCATGCCGCCGGCCACTCATGCATCGCCGTCATCGGACCCAACGGCGAGCGCTCGATCACCGTCGAGACCGGCAATAGCGACCGGCTCGACAACATGCGGGCGTTTTCGATCGCCGCCCTCGATCTGTTGGAGAAGGGCCTCGCCTGAGAGCGTCCCGCGCCGACACGGCCCGCGCCTCGCAAAGCCCGGGAATCTCTCGATTGTGCAATATGCGACATTACGGCCAGGCGAGCCGTAGGGCGGCTCGGCCTCGAGGGCTCTCATGCGGCGGCGAGCTGGCGGGGGAGCCAGATCGCGGTGTGGGCAATGCGCGCGACCGGCAAGCGCTTATTTGCCAGCACCAGCACGTCGACGTCGACGAAGCGGTGGCCCTTGCGTTCGTAATTGGCGGTTATGCACGCGCGGACGGACAGCTCATCGCCGATATGCACGGCGGCGAAGTGCTGCAGCTTACTGCCGACGTGCATCCACGGGCCGAGGACGACGTTGTGGTTCAGCGCCCAATTGCCGGTGCGCGCAATGATGACCGGATGGGCCATTCCCTCTTTCAGGTAGAGCGTCTCGGTTTCGCGAAGATCGGCAAGGCATTGCTCGGCCAGCTTGCGGGTGATCGCCAGCGGGCGGACGGCGAGCAGGGTCCCGACGGCGAGTGTGGCTTCGCTCGCCGGCGGCCGGTCGGCGGGAGGAGGGGGCGGCTCGGCGAAAGGCTCGGGCGGCGGTAGGGGACGATCGGGCAATGCGGCGCCGCCGGTGGCGCAGATCTCGCCACGGCTTTCGACGCGGAGATCGAGCCCTTCCGCGGTCTCCGTCGCAGTGACGGTCGCGATCTCGCCGTCATAGACGGGCTTCTGAAACCGGCATTCGGCGGTGCCGTGCTCGAGCCAGGCACGGCCCCAGCGCGCGACCGGCATATGCGCCATATAGCCGTAGACGTCGACACCGGGCACCAGTCCCCCGCCAAACCCGAACCGGCGAGCCACCGCATCGTCGTGGATCTTGTTCTCGGACGCCTTTGCGGTGTTGAAGGCTTCGACGCGATAGGCGTTGAGAGCGGCAGCGCTCATGGCGGGAACTCCCGGGTTGCGCCTCAGGCTTGCACCGCAGCGGCACCTTAGCAATCCTTTCGTTCTCGCCCTGTCGACCAAGCCGAGGCGATCGGAAGCCGGCAGACATCTGTGCCGGGGTTACTGGATGGCCGGATCAAGTCCGGCCATGACGAGTGAGTGCGCCGGACGCTCCCTACATTTTCTCGAATACCGCGCAGGTGATGCGATATTCGGCGGCGAGCCAATAGAGCCGCGCCATCGAGCGCTTCCATTTGTCGAAGGACAGGAACGGCACCGGGAAGCGCCAGACGTGGCGCAGCAGGAGCCACGGCCGTTCGCTCACCGCGTTGCGATACGACACCCCGGTCCCGAGGATCGTTCCGTCCAGCAGTCGCGCGCCGGTGAAGAGGTCGCCGAGCTCGGCGGGGCTCGGCCGATACATCGTGTCGATCGGATCGCGATGATAGGGATAGCTGAAGGGTACCGTGACAAAGACGAGCCCGCCGGTCGCCAATAGATCGAGGCAATGGTACGCCAGCCGGTCGGGCTCGATGACATGCTCGAGCAAGTTGCAGCAGAGCAGCGCCCCCGGCCGAAGCGCACCGAGGCGGAGGACATCATCGGGATTGGTCAGATCGGCATGGACATCGACCCCCGGCAGTTCGCGCTTATCGACATGAACGATCTCCACGCCGCGGTCCCGCAGCGGGCGGAAGACCTGATTCTCGATCCAAGGCTGCACGACTTCGCGGATTTCGGTCGAGCTGCTGCCGAGGTTGAGCAGCGGCGACAGCCGCGCGGGCGGGAACGCGTCCAGCGCGCAGCGGAGCCAGCGGGCCTCGGTTTCGAACATCGCGGTCTCGCGCGCTCTGCGAAAGCGCGCCACGATGCCCTAATCCTCCATCTCTTCGAAAGAGCGGAGTGCGCCGGCTATTTACGAGAGCCACTTGCTCTGTTAGGAGGCGGGCCGGCGCCTAACGCTCGACACTTTTAGCTCTCACCAAATCCGGCGGTGTCCGCGGAATCCCGACAGAGCGAGGCTCGGTTGACTGACGGCAGCGCGCTGCTGGTCTATCGAGACCGCATCGTCCCACGCTCGGAGGCCCAATTTCTGCGGCGGCAATATGTCGGCTTTCGGCGTTTGGCGCCGGTCTGGGTCGGCTGTCGGACCGATGTCGGCCTGCCCGAGCTGGGGGTCGAACCGATATTGCTCGGGCGGCGGGGCGCTGCCGGTGCGGTTGATCGGCTCGTGTTCAAGCAATTCGGCCGCATGCCAGCTGCACCGGATCTAGCGATGCTGCGGCCGCGGCTGATCCACGCCCATTTCGGCCGGGGCGGCGCGCTCGCGTTGCCAATCGCCCGCGCCCTGGGGCTTCCGTTGGTGGTTACGTTCCACGGCGGTGACGCGACCAAAGACCAACACTACCGCAGGAAGCTCGTCCCGACGATCTTCCAGCGGCGCTGCGCCGCATTGCAGCGGGAGGCGGCGTTGATCATCTGCGTCGCGGAGCACATCCGCGAAGCGTTGCTCGCCCGAGATTTTCCGGCGGCGAAGCTGAAGGTCATCCGCTACGGTATCGAGCCGGAGGCGGATGGGGATTTACTGCGGCCTCTCGGGGCACCCTATCTGCTGTTCGTCGGCCGCTTCGTCGAAAAAAAGGGGATCGGACACCTTCTCGACGCCATGCAGGCTTTGGAGAGCGAGGGCGCTGCGGTCGACTTGGTCTTGGTCGGCGACGGCCCGATGGCCGAGGAGCTCAAGCGCCGGGCGGCCGGGCTGACGCGGACGCGGTTCCTGGGTTGGTTACCGAACCCGGAGGTGCGGCGCGTGATGCGCGGCGCGCTCGCCATCTGTGTCCCGAGTGTGACGGCTCGGACCGGTGATTCGGAAGGACTGCCGAATGTGGTGCTCGAAGCGATGGCATGTGCGGTGCCGGTTATCGGCTCCGACGTCGGCGGGATTGCCGAGGCCGTGGAACATGACCGCACGGGGTTTCTCGTGGCCCCGGCCGAGCCGGGGGCCATTGTCGGGGCGGCCCGGCGGTTGCTCGGCGATCCCGCCTTGCGCAGCCGAATGGGACGCGCCGCCCGGGCGGCGGCGACCGAGCGCTTCGGCGCGGTCGCCCAGTCCCGGATGCTGGAAGAAGCCCTGCTCGCCGTCGCTGACAGCGCAGCGGCATGACGGCCTCCGATCCCGGCACCCGGCCCGCATCGTTACATGCCCGCGATTTCCCGGCCGGCACGCCGCTCAGTGCGTTCTTCGCGTGGAACGAGGCGCGGTGGAAACAGGATCGGCGCTACACGATTGCCCGCGACATCTGTTTTCTGTATCGGCGCTTCAATGGGGATGGCACCGGCGCCACTATCTGTGTCTCCCATATCGCGATCCGTCCAGTCATTCGCTGGCGCTTCGGGTCACGGGTACTTCTCTCGGCGGCCGCGCTGAGGACAGCCAGGGCTATACCGCCGGGCTTTCGTGACACTTCGGTAGTCGCCTCGGCGCATCGGGTCGTAGGGAGCCTTCTGGCGAGCATCGGCGCCGCCGAGTTGGAAAGGCACGCAGCCGTATTCAAAGCGTTCGAGGAGTTTGCTCAGTTTGTCGATCTGGGAGCTCTGGCGGCGCGCCGGCCGTGCCGGATCGCGTCCCCGGGGCCGATGGCGCGGCGCAAGATCCTCGTGATCAAGCTCAGCGCGCTCGGGGACTTCGTTCAGGCGCTCGGGCCTGCGGCGGCCATCCGGCGGCACCATGCTGCGGACGAGATCACGCTGCTGACGAGTTCCGCCTTCGCCGAGCTCGCGCAGCAGAGCGGTTACTTTGACGAGGTCGCCATCGATTGCCGGCCCGGACCCTTCAATGTGCCCAGCTGGCTGGCGCTCCGTCGCCTCCTGCGCAGCGGGCGGTTCGATCGAGTTTATGATCTGCAGACTTCGGATCGTTCGAGCCTCTACGCTTGGCTTTTTCTCCCCGGCCGTCGGCCGGAGTGGTCCGGGATCGCCTGGGGTTGCTCGCACCCGCATGCCAATCTCGGGCGCGATCCGCAGCACACCATCGACAAGCAGGCGGAACAGCTGTTGATGGCCGGAATCTTTCCGACACCTTCGCCTGCCTGTCCGGCGTCGTCCCGGCCTCTGCCGACTGGCCTGGAGCAGCGCGCCTTCTTTCTGCTCATCCCCGGCTCGTCGCCCCGCCACCCGGAGAAGCGCTGGCCCGCGAAGCGCTATGGCGAGCTCGCCCGGCGCCTGTTCGAGGAAACCGACGCTCTCCCGGTCATCATCGGCGGCCCGGGCGAGGAGCCGCTTGCGGCCGAAATCCGTGCGGCTTGCCCCGCAGCGATCGATCTCGTCGGCCACACGCAACTCACCGGCCTGGTCGATCTTGCCGACGCGGCCGATTTCACGGTTGGGAACGATACCGGCGTCACCCATATCGCCGCGGCTGGTGGTCACCCGGTCGTCGTTCTCTTTTCCGACGCTACCGATCCGAGCCGGTGCGCACCGCTCGGGACCGGGATTCATGTCCTGATCAGCCCCCGCCTGGACGAGCTTCCGGTCGACCGGGTATTCACTCAGGTGATGCAGGCAGCCGGAGCGTTTAAAGCATCCGCGACCTCTCCGCTCAGGTCGCGCCAATAGCAGTCGTGGGCTTGCTGGCCCAATACCTACCCCGTCCGGGGGACCTCGTCGGGCTCGCCACGACCTGGTTGGTGGCTCTAGTCCTGATGCTGGCAGGCTCGGTTTTCGTTGGCCGGCGCATGCCGCCAGAGGTGCAGATCGGCGCCGGATGGGGCGTACTCTGCCTTTTGCTGACGGTCTGGGCCGTACTGGTTCCGCTCAGTCTGGCGGTTCCGGCGGTGGGCTTTGTCCTGATGTCGGTTGGTGTGCTGGCTCTGCGAGGGCGGCGGCCGAGTTCGGGCACATGGAGAACCCTTGGGCGGGTCATGCTCGTGACGCTGCCCTTCTGGCTGGTCATGGCGCCAATTCAACCGTCCCAACCCGATACTTGGCTCAACCTCCTGCCCAACGCATTCTATCTCGTCGACTGGGGCCGCCTCCCGACGGCGGCCTTGCCGCCCAGCCACTCGTATCTGCCGGCGGCACCTTACAACACGCAATTCCTGAGCTATCTCGGCGGCTTGGTCTGGCCGAATTATCCGGCGCCCGGCATGTCGCTGATCAACGCCCTGCTCCTGCTGACGATCGGTCTGCTCGTTGCGCGCGCCCTTGCCAAATTGCGCCTGACCGTTGACGCCGTCCCGGCGTGGGGTGCCATCGCTGGCGGCATCCTCCTCGTGACCCTCCTTAACCCGGGTTTCGTGCCGCGTTTTCACCTCTCGGCCTATGGCGAGACCGCGCTTGCCGCCACTTCGGCCCTGAGTGCCTGGCTGCTGGTCTCGGCGCAAGGCGAGCTCGCAGCGGGTCGGCAGCTTCCCGGCGCGTTGCCCGCGGTCGGCCTCATCCTTGCCGCCATGGTCAACGCGAAGCAATCGGGAATTGGACTGGTCGCTGCTGGCGCCGGCGCAGCCGTCCTGACGAGCTGGGCAGAGAACGGGCGGCAGCTCCGCGGCATGGTGCGCCTGGTCGGTCTGGCAATGCTGCCCTCGCTCGCACTCTACGCCCTCTGGCGCTATCAGGTGTCGGTTGCCGGTGTCGACGAGTTGAAGCCATTGCCCTTTGCGCAGTGGAACTGGGCGAGCGTGCCCGAGATCCTGGCGAGCGCTGGCGAGGTCGTCGCGGGAAAGCCCGTCTATTTCGGCTGCGCGGCAGCCGCCCTGGTTGGCTGGCCGGTACTACTGCGGCTGCAGGGCTGGACGCCGACAACTCGGCTCCTGACCTACTTCGCGGCCTTGCTCGCGCTCTACAACGGCTTCCTGCTGCTGACCTACATCGGTCTATTCTCGACCGATATGAGCATCGCGGCTCATTCCTTCTTCCGCTACAACACTCATCTCGCGCTGGTGCTTGTGCTAGCCCTGGCGCTCGCCGCCCGCGACCTCGGGGTCGGGCGATGGCTCGCCGGCAGGCGGGCGCAGGCAGCGGGGCGCCTGGCGCTGGCCGCTGCCGTGGCGGCACCCCTCGGATATGCCTACCGCCTGCGCTTCGACCTGGATATGCCGCAGCCTCTCGTTCGGGGCCTCGCCGCCAACCTGAAGCCATACCTCGCGGACGGCGACCGACTGGCGCTGCTGCTGCCTGGCGACAACGACAGCGTCGCCACGATGATTGCCGGCGTCTTGGCCGATACGCCGCCGCGCCGCCGCGGACTCGACCTGTTGCGCCGCAACACCGCCGATCAGGCCACGCTCGACGAGGCGGCCCGGTTGGGCTACCGGCTCGCCCTGATCTCGTGCGTGCCCGAAGGCTGGGAAGATCTGCCGCCTGATCAGGCGGTTCTGCTCCGTCACGACCGCGACGGATGGCGCCCGCTGGCGTCCTGGCCCTATCCCGCGCACGTCGCTGAGCGGCGATGGCAGGAGATCTTGTCGTGGGGTCCGCTCTGCCGGCGGTCGTGATGCTACGGCGGCTCGGGCCCGGCACAGTCGAGATCGTGGGCGATCGCGAAAATCTGAAAGGTCGACCCGGCGAAAAGCGGCGCCAGACACCGGCTCGATTTCACGTGGATCGGTTGGTTGTCGGTGAATACGATGAAATCATAGTGTCCGAGCACCGCGGGCAGGCCTGCGGCACCATCGACCAGGACCGCCCAGAGGCGTTGCGGCGGCGCCGCTTCGGCAAGCGCCGCGAAGGCTGGCTTCGGCACCACCGGCTGCTGGCCCGGGATGGCGAAGAGGGTCGGCACGAAGGCCTCGCGGCGGGGGATCGCCAGGACCGCGAGATGGACCTCGGGCACCGGTACGACGTGGAAGAGATCTGCCGGATGGGCGATCGCGAGCTTGGCACCTCGCGGCAGTGCATCGATGCCGGCGAGATCGGCCGAATAAACCCGGTCGGCCTCGCGCCAGATCCGCTCGATCACGCCCAAACGGACGACCAGCACCGATGCCGCCACGACCCCGACCGCGGCGGCGACGCGACGATTTGGGAATCGTGGTGCGCTCGCCGCGACCAGCAGCAGAAAAAAGGCAGTGGGTAGCCGGTGATCGACCCCTGAGGCCCCATACATCTGGCTCGGCAGCAACAGATAGGCCACCAAGACAGACCCGGCAGCCCCGGCGAGCCGGGGAGCGAGACCCAACCGTCGCGTCCAAACGAGCCAGCCGAACAGACCGAGCAACAGAGCGAAGCAGGCGATGTCGAACCCGCGGTTGTAGTTGTCGAATACGCTGAACAGCAGATCGGCCTTGCGCCAGACTCCGGCAAAACTGACGCTAGCGCTCGGCGACCCATGTAAGCCGCCAAGGAAGAGCGCCCCCGGAGCGACGAATTGGGCTGCCGCAACCGCGAACCGGTAGCCGAGCGCCGACCACCGGCGGGCGCGCAACTCGGCGGAGGCCGGCGCCGCTTCGACGCCCAGGACAACCAGCGCATAAAAGCCGAAGGCGGCGATGTGGCTGAAGAAGCAGGCGAGCGCCACAAGCGACGATGACAACACCCTGAGCCACCAGCGCCGCTCTTCGAAGGCCAGCCACGACGCCGTTCCGATGAGTGCCACGCCGATCCCGAAGAGGTAGTTGACAAAGCCCCACAACAAGATGCGGTTGTAGAGCAACAGGAAGGCGAGCAGCGGCCACAGCCGCCAACCGCCGGTCGCGGCGCGGTTGAGCCACACGACTCCGCCCGCTATCAGCGCGAAGATCATGGCCAGGAACAGCTTTGCCGCGAGGTCGAGCGGCATCACCCGCGCGAGCGGCGGAACGATCAGATCCTCCGCCAAGTTGGGCAGCATTGCCCACTGTACGCTGTAGAATGCATTCCCGCCCTCGGCGAGGAGATGCATCCGGGCCAGATGGTTGGGGTAATCGACGAGGGGCGGCAAAACCGTCGAAAACACCGGCACGGCGGCGAGCGTCAGCAAGACGCCGAATGCGGCCCAGACCGGGAGGGCGTTACCCTCCGGTCGGTCAGCAGTCGAGAACGGGTCGCCTGCGGGGTAGGGCTCGGGTCGCCTCAGAACCGCTCGACCCACGGACGCAGCTCGACCTCCCAGGTCCAGGCGGAACGCGGCTGGCGCAGCACATTGAGATAGGTGGCGGCGATCGCGTCGGGATCGAGCATGCTGTCGGGCCGGTCCGGAGGCTCGACCCGGCCGGGGTTGCGGATCGCCCCGTCGATGACGAAGTGGGCGATGTGGATGCCTTGCGGGGCAAGCTCGCGGGCCATGCTCTGGGCAAGGCCGCGCAGCGCGAACTTGCCCATCGCGAACGGTGCCGAGAGCGGGTAGCCCTTGACGCTTGCCGAGGCCCCGGTGAACAGGATCGCCCCGTGCTTTTTCGGCATCATGCGGGCGGCGGCCTCGCGCGCGACGAGAAAGCCGCCGAACGCGCTGACCATGATCGCCCGCTCGACCTCGGCCGGAACGAGCTCGGCGACCGGGCCGCGGGCGCGCGCGCTCGCATTGTAGACGACGACGTCGGGCGCGCCGACCGCCGAGTCGACCGCCGTGAACAGGCGCGCGACCTGATCGGGCTGGACAGCGTCGCAGGCGAAGGCCCTGGCGCCGGTCTCGGCGCAGAGCGGTGCGAGCTTTTCGGTATCGCGCGCGGCGAGCGCCACCCGCAGACCCTCGCGCGCGAAAAGGCGCGCCAAGGACGCGCTCAACCCGCGCCCGGCCCCGACAATCAGCGCGGTCTCGTAGGTCGGATTTGGCACTTCGGTCTCCTCGATTGGTGGTTCGATTACTCTGCGGCGAGCGCGCTCGCCGTTTCGTGCTCCAGGCCCGCAGCCGCGATCGCCTGTTTGAGTCGGTCGATCTCGTGGCTCGGCAGCTTGACGAGAGGCGGGCGCACGACGGCCGGCGGCAATCTGCCGAGGAGCGCCAATACCTCCTTCATGCGGTTGTGCATGTCGAGAAAGGGCGGCGCATAGAAGGCCTGGGCCAGCGGATAGATCCGGTCGTTGATCGCCCGTGCGAGAGCGAGATCGTTTGCCCGGACGGCGCGGAACAGGGCCACCTGCAGATCGGCGATAACGCTGCCGGCGCCGGAAAGGAGGCCGTTGCAGCCGAGGACGAGCGAACTGAGGAGCCACGCGCTGTGCGTCGTCAGCACGTTGACCGGCTGCGGCAACGATTGCAGGGCGCGGATATTGCGCTCGTGCACCATGGCGTCGCCCGACCAATCCTTGATCGCGCGGATCGACGGCACCCTTTCTAGGAGTTGCAGCAACGTCTCGTGCGGATAGCCGAGCCCGCCCGAGAGCGGGTAGTTGAAGCAGATCAGCGGCAGGCTCGTCGCCGCCGCGATCGTCGCGAAATGGGCGACCGCCATCTCGGGGCGCAATTGCCCGCCCATCGTCATGCTCTGCGGGGGAAAGACCAGCAGGCACGCCGCACCGCCGGCCTCGGCCATGCGGGCGACGCGCGCCGCTTCGAGGCTGCCGTCGGCATAGACGCCGGCGATTACCGGCACCCGGTCGCCGATTTCGTCACACGTGAGCTCGAGTACCTCGCACTGCTCCTCGATGGTGCAGGCATGGACCTCCGAGGAGTGGCCGTTGACCGTGATCGCCGAGATCCCGTCGACCGCGGCCACATCGCGCAAATGCTTGCGGTAGGATTTCTCATCGATGCTGAAATCGTCGTGGAACGGCAGCAGAACCGCCGGAATGACACCGTGCGGCGCCCAATCTGTGAACCTGGTCATCGCCTTCGTCCTCAATCCATCAAGAGGCCGCCGGAAAGATTGATCGACTCGCCGGTCATATACGACAATTCGTCGGAGGCGAGAAACGCGGCGACCCGTGCCACGTCGTCGGGCACCGAGACACGCCCGATCGGGATCGACTTCTCCCGCTCCGCGGTTTCCGGGAGCCCGTAACGGCGCTGTTGCGCCTCGATCGCGGTGCGCATCGCGGTGTCGACGACGATCCCCGGGCAGATCGCGTTGACCCGGATGCCGTGCGGCGCCATCTCGCGCGCCAATGCCTGGGTCAGGCCGATCACCGCAAACTTGCTGGCGCTGTAGCCGGCGAAGAAGGCCGGGCCGGTCTTACCGGCCCACGAGGCGAGGTTGACGACCGATCCCGAGCGCCGCGCGATCATGTGCGGCAGCACCGCGCGGCTAACGATGAACACCCCTTCGACATTGACCCGCAGCATCGCCTGCAGTGCCTCGATCGGCATCTCCAGCGCCGGCCCCATCCAGGCGACGCCGGCATTGTTGACCAGCAGGTCGATCTTCTCGAAGCGGGCGCGAGCCGCTTCGACGGCGCGCCCAACCTCCTCTTGCGAGGTTACATCGGCCACCAGGGCGAGACCGCCGATCTCAGCCGCGACCGCCTGCGCCGCAGCGCCGTCGCGGTCGAGCACCGCGACCGCCATCCCGTCGCGCGCCAGCCGCCGCGCGATCTCGCGGCCGATGCCGCCGCCGCCACCGGTAACCATCCCGACCCGCCCGTTCAGTGCGTACATGGCCCGCTCCTCATCTCACATAAGCGAAATGGCCCTCCGCGGCCCTCTCCACCTGATTCTGCAGGTGGGAATCAGGCAGGGGCGGGTCTCCTCTGATCCAAACCACGGCGCATCCGTCCGCTGGTTCGGAATTAATTGAGAGAAATACAATCAACTCGTCCATAAGCGCGAACTGGTCCGCTTTCTCATGTTTCTATGCCGTGCCTGTACCACGATGCCGCCTGCGTGGGGATGAAGCCACGCATTGATATCACATGACCGTATAATTGTCAATATAGCAATCAACTTTACCCATAAGTTCGACTTGGAACCCCTCTCATCGCCCCCGAGCGACGCCGCCGAGTCGGTCTCGAGCAGGACGGTGCCACGAGTGGCCGGATCGGCGCGGAATTAACTTCGCCCCTGCAGGTTGGTCGGCTACGGGGTTGCCAATCCGTCACCCGACCGGTCGAGGCCGGAGCGGCCGTCATCGGTCGACGGCGATACTCACGGGGGTGAGAACTCCTGCGGCGCAGTGTAGGTCACGCTGAGCTCGAACGGTACGCCACTCTGCGGCGGCAGGCCGGCGCCTGTCGTTTGGAGGGTATGCCAGCCGGTCCGTCGGGCGATTGCGTGCAGTTCGACGGGTGCGCTCGACGTTACCCTCGCCGAAGCGAGCGATCCGCCTGCCGGATCGAGCAGCTCCACGACGATCGAAGCGCGCCGCGGCCAGGGAACGAGCCGGCCACTGAAAGCGGCGGCGATTTGGGTGCCCTCAGCTGCCCAAAAGCGCCCTACCGTAGCACCTCCGTTGTGCGCTGGCGCGATGTCCAAGTCGTCGGCCCCGAAGAAGGTTTGGGTCGTCCTGCGCGGCCTCGGTAACGGCGCCGCACCCTGGCCGGTCCGCGAGAAGCAGAGATAGCTCTGACCGCCGCCGAAGGCGTTGCTCGGCACGGTGAAGGTTGCGCGACCCTGGCCGTCGGTCCTGATGTCGGGATGATGGCCGGTATAGTCGTGCAGCTCGACATTCGAGCCGAAGCTGGTTGCACAGGTAATCGTGTGCCGGTTCAACGTGTCCTTGCTGATCGCCGTCAATAGCCCGGGGTGGCCCTGGCGCTCATGGACAAAGACTTGCGCGTCGGCATACCGGGTGAGCGTGTTGCCAGAGGCCAGGTTCTCGTGGATCCAGACCAGATCATCTATCCCCCGTTTCAGCCCATAGCAGCCGGGCTCGGTGCTGTAATCCTTGTGATAGACGAACGGGTAGCCCTCTGTCGTCAGGATGAAGGCATAGGCGAGCAGCTTGTTGCTGATGATCTGCTCGCCCGGCGTGAGGTCAGTATCGGGGTTTTCGACAAAAGTCGCCGAGTGCAGCGGGTCGAGGGCGGTGTACCCCATGCCATCGAGCTGGCGCATGTCGAAACCCTCATCGTCGCACATGCGCTGCAACCCGAAATGCGTTGCGAAGTCGAAGACCAGGGAGCGGCCTTCCATCGCGCCCTCCGCCCAGCCAAAGAGGTTTTGCGGGCTGCCGTCGAAATATTCGCTGACGCAAAACCGGCCGGCCATCGCCTTGGCGTTCATCCATTGCTTGACAAAGGCGACCGCCATTCCTTTGGTGTCGTCCGCCCGATAGCCCTGGCAGTCGAGCGAGCGGGTCAGCCAGTCGCCGAACTCGATCATCCCATTGATCGTGTAGCCTGGCGGCTCGCAATTGACATACACCAGCTCGTCGCCAAACGGGAAATCGTCCTTCGGCGCCGGCACCGGATCCTCCGGGCGCCGCGGCGGCGCCCCGCGGAAGCACCCCGGGTTCTTTGGAAAGCGGCCGATTTCCGGGACACCGTTCGCGCCCAAATATCGGTAAACGCCGTTTTTGCCGCCAATCAACTGGTGCAATACCGTGTCGATATAGACGTCCAACCCGCAAGCATGGGCGATCGCGATGGAGCGCTGCAGCTGCTCGCGGTTGCCAAAGCGGGTCTCGACCGAACCCATCTGGTTCTTCGAGCCGATATCGTACTGGTCGTAAACGCCGTACCCGTCACCGGTGTTGAAGTGGCCGGATTGCGTCTTGCAGACCGGTGGATAGAGGATCGCCGTAAAGCCGACGCGCCGCATCGCTGCGGCGTTCATTGCGATCCAGTCGTACCACCACGGTACCGTCGGTGTCTGCGGATCGACGGGCGCCGGCACCGTAATCCTGTGGCCCTGCCGGTCGAGAAAGCGCGCGTGCGCATGGTAGGCAACACCCATGCCGAAGCTCCGTGTTCTACTATTTGCGATCAGAGCACGAAAAATCTAAAGGTTCACGCAACCGGCTCGGTCGTCGTTCCGAGCGGTGTGTAGCACAAGATAGGCTGTCCTCGGAAGACAGCTTCTCTTCCCCGTTCAAGGCTGAGGGTCGGGCGTGTCACCCGAGCGATCGGCGTCACCGCTCCGGGTTGTGGATTGATTTCGCCGTTGCTATATTACAAATTATGTATTGATTAATCCGGATCAATGTGATATAAATTATCTAAATTAGCGCAAGTGGGCCAACGGACCGCTTCGCTCCCATCCCACAAGCGCACGCCGAGAAGCACGCAAGGCCGCGGGTCTGATCCGCGGCCTTTTGCGTCTCTCGGGCTTGCGCGACGCAGCGGAACTCCGCTGCGCCGGCCCGCCCAGAAGCATCGACGATCCCAGAGAGGAACCTAATGGGACAGCTATTTGTCGCCATCGCGGTATCGCTCGTCCTGTTTGCCGCGCCGAGCCGCGCCGAGACCCTACTCGAGCGCGGCCGCTATCTCGTCGAGACGGTCGCCGCCTGCGGAAACTGTCATACGCCAAAGGGACCGAACGGTCCCCTGCTCGACAAGAAGCTCGCCGGCGGCGACGTCATCAAGCATGAGGATTTCACCGCTGTAACCCCCAATATCACACCGGATCCGGAGACCGGCATCGGCCGGTGGACCGATGATCAGATAGCCTCGGCGATACGCGAAGGACGCCGGCCGGACGGCAGCTTGATCGGTCCCGCGATGCCGTCCCGGTCCTATCGAAATCTGGCGGACGAGGATGTCAAAGCGATCGTTGCCTATTTGCGCAGCGTACCGCCCGTCTACAGTTCGAATAGCGTCAAGTCACAATATGACAAGCCGCTTCCCGCCTCTTGGGGGCCGCCTGTCGGAGAGGTCGAAGCGCCGCCGAAGGAGGACAGGATCGCCTATGGCGCCTATCTCGCCGGGCCGGTGGCGCGCTGCATGGATTGTCACACCGAGCCGCGGGCGGGCGAACCTGCGAGAATCGGAGCCGGCGGCAAACCGTTCCATGGTCCGTGGGGCATCTCGGTCTCGGCCAACTTGACCCCCGACTCAGCCAGCGGTCTCGGCGATTGGAGCGATGCCGAGATCGAGCGGGCGATCCGTACCGGTGTCGCACGCGACGGACACAAATTGTTCCCGCCGATGCCCTTTGCCGCCTATCAGCATATTGCGGCCGACGACATGGCGGCCCTGATCGCGTATCTGCGCTCATTGCCGGCGGTCGAGTGATCGCTCGACCGACCGCACGTCAACGCAATGATTTCAGCAAAGTGAGATTGGCTTCGCGGGCTGCGGAGACCAGACCAGCATACGGCACGTCGGCGACCGAGACGAATCCCATATGTCCGTTCTCGCCGTCGAGCAAGCGGCCGGTCAGCGGCTCGTCGACATATTGAAACCAGTGGCAGCCGACGATGTCCGGATTGGCCCGCGCCGATCGTAGATAGCCGGCATAAGCGGGGCCCCGCTGCTCCTCGGCGGCGACATCGAAGAGGCCCGGCCAGAATAATCCGGTATCCGTCGAGCCGAACTGAAATTCGCCGATCAACGCCGGCTTTCCCAAGGTGTGGAAGCGCCTCCATTCCTCCCCGGCGAGATCCTCGCGGTAGACGTTGAAACTCACGACGTCGCAGTACCTCGCGCACGCCGCGACCGCCTCGGGCGTTCGCGCCTGGAAGCGGCTGCCGAGGTAGAGATGCTGCGCGTCGTGGCGCCGGACGGCTGCGGCGACAATACGAAAATAGGTCTCGGCAAAGAGTGCGGTAAAGGTGCGCAGATCGTCGGCAACCGCCGGCCTCGCAAGGGCCGCTGGGGACAGGGTCAAGTCCGTTTCGCGGAGCTCGTCCCACGAGCGCACGGCAACGCCCCACGCCGCCGCAAGCTTCTCGACCTCCCGATATTTCTCGATGAGTTGGCCCACGAAGGCGCGCTTTGCCGGGCTGGCAGTTCCAAGCCGCAGCGTCTCGGCGGCGAGACCGTAGCGCAGCTGCGGGTCCGCGGCATCGCCGAGACCCCACGCCAACTCGTTGTCGACGAAATAGCCGATCAGATAGGGGTCGTCCCGGTAGGTCGACGCCGCTTTCGCCATCATGACATCCACTGCGGTGGCGAACTCGGGATCGAAAGGATCGGGCATCTTGCCCCACCAATCCGAGCCGCTGCTCACCTGGGCGAAATTTCCGTATGGGTGGATCGGCACGACATAGGGCATCTCGTGGCGTTCGATGAGGCGGGGGTCGCTCCAGTTGCCGATGGTATTGAAGCCCCAGGCGCGCAGACGCTCAACCGCCGTCCGGCGCCAGAGCGGCAGGTAGTCCGGCCCGTATTTCCGCTGCAGGTTGGCGGCGTAGAAGTCGAAAGTCCGCCCGTGGTCGTATTGGCGGCCACGCTGCGCCGGGAGGCCGAGGCGTTCATCCGCATAGCCGTAATGCACGGCCAACGGGTCGCCCGGGTCGGGAAGCTCGGCAAACATGAACTCCCGTCCTTCGATAAAGGTTGCCCCGACATCCGGGCTGACGACATCGATGCCGAGCGAAAAGAAGCCGTGGCCGTCGGGCGTGACGAGCCACCACCGGCCGTCTCGCCGCTCCGTGCGAAAGAACCCGCTCGCGCGGAACTTCGGACCCTCCAGCAGCCCGCCATAGCGATCCAGCGCCAGAGGCGGCGGTAGCCAGTCCCGCAGCTCCTGCTCCTCCCGCAGGCGTGCGGTTTGCAGATCTGCGCCCGAGCCGATTTTCCCTTCCCAGCGCGCTCGCGAATATTGCCCAAAGCCGTCGGCGATCGACCGGTAGGCCTCTCGACCGGGATCAGCCCCACGGATGACGCCGGGATCACCGAAGATCACGCTGCGCCCCGGGGAGCGCCCGAGCAGGATCAAATGAATTCCTGTCACATGCCGCCGGTCGATCGCACCGCGCGCACCGCCGATCACTCGGACTGAGGCGTCGAGCCGAGGAGCCTCCGGAGGAGGACCCGCGCGCATGCCCATCGGCAGGGCCTCGGTGGTTTGCAAGGGCAGGATCAGCACCACGGCCTCACCTGAACGAACCCGCGCACGGCCAGTCAGCGAGTGCCGGTCCTCCGCGGCGTCCGGGTCATCCTCGACCCGGACGAGCAGGTCTATCGGCTCGGCCGTCGGGTTGTCGACGGGTATCGCGAGCGCCCGCACGCCCGACCAATCCGCCGGCTCTTCGACCGGGCGGATCGTCAGCTGCGCCCGGTCGGCAGCCGCGAAATCCACTCGCGCCGCTATACCGCCGGCATTGACGCGCGCCCCGGTGACCTGGGAGAGACGCGCGTTTTCGACCGAGATGCGCCGGCCGTCGGCCGGATCGCCGAAGCGGATGATCGGGTACGCCTTCTGTTCCGACCCCCGGGCCTGCAGCATCGACCCAACTGCGGCCAAGACAAAAAAGAAGGCCAACTGCCGGATCATTGGCTTTCCTCTCAGGCGCTGGACGCGCCGGCCTGCATGTCGGATGCTGGACCGATCCGTCGTCGCTTCGGGGGCCGCCGCCATGCCTCGATCCGCATCAGGCCAGACCAGCTCGAATAAAGTCGCGCTCTACGCCAGCGTCGGCCCGGAGCTGACGCAGTACGACGTGGACGTCGACGGCGCTGCATTGGTCGAGCGCGGCACGGTCACTTTGCCGGCGAATGTCCACTATGCCTGGCCGCACGCTGCGGGGCGGTATCTCTACGTGGCGTCGAGCAACAGCGCATCCGGGATGGGTCCGGCCGGCGACAAGCATCACGTGACCGGTTTCCGCATCGATCCAGCCTCGGGGGCGTTGGCGCCGCACGGCGATCCGATCGCGCTGCCGACCCGCCCGATCCACATGACCAGCGACATCCCTTCCGAGCATCTGCTGGTCGCGTTCAACAATCCGAGCGCGCTGCGGGTCTATCGCATCAATCCCGACGCGACGCCGGGTGCCGAGGTCGCGCAGCCGGAGTCGATCGATCCCGGCATCTACGCGCATCAGGTCCGGGTGAGGCCGGACAACCGGTCGGTGATCCTCGTCACCCGCGGCAACGACGCCGCCCCCGGCAAGCCCGAAGACCCGGGCGCGCTGAAGGTTTTCGACTACCGCGACGGCCGGCTGACCAAGGAAGTCTCGGTCGCACCGAATGGCGGTTACGGCTTTGGCCCGCGCCACCTCGATTTCCACCCGACCGAGCCCTGGGTCTACGTCTCGCTGGAGCGTCAGAACAAGCTCGACATGTTCGAATTTGGCGGCGATGCCCTGTCGCCGGCGCCCGTATTCCGTAAGGACACCCTGGCCGAGCCCGGTAATATCCGCTCCCGACAGGCCGCGGGCACCGTGCACGTGCATCCGAACGGCCGCTTTGTCTACGCCGTCAATCGCGCCTCCACCACAACGGAATTCGAAGGCAAGCAGGTCTTTGCCGGCGGCGAAAACACCTTCGCGGTGTATTCGATCGATCCGGCGACCGGCGAGCCGAGCTTGATCCAGCACGTCGATACGCGCGGCATTCACTGTCGAACTTTTCACATCGACCCGAGCGGACGGCTGCTGGTCGCCGCCCACATCATGCCGCTCCTGGTGAAAGACGGCGCAACCTTGCGCACCGTACCCGCTAGCCTGGCCGTCTTCCGGATCGATGGCGACGGCAAGCTCGACTTCGTCCGCAAATACGACGTCGATGTCGCAGACCGGACGATGTTCTGGATGGGCATGGTCGCCCGGTAGCCATTGCTCCGATCCCCTTGCTCAGCCGGCGAACCCGGTCGAGATCGCGGTCCTCCCAGTCGCTTTGTAAGGGTTAGGGCGCGATGAAGCGGTCGATTTTGCGTTGGCGGAACAGCCACCGGCTGTCTTCTCTCACCATGTCGTCGAGGTAGGCGCCGCCCGAGCCGACCTTTGGTCCCTGGGGGCTGTTCTGCATCACCATCCAGTTCGACCGAACCGCGGCGCGCCCGCCGGCGAGCGCAATCGCGATGTTCGTCACCAGATGCACCGCGCGCGGCCGCGGTTTCTCTGAGCGCGCCCGCAGGCTGCGCGCCAACTCGGCGATCGCCGCCCGGCCGGTCGCTTTGCCGAATGCCGTATCCCACGTGCCGTCTTCGGTAAATAGAGCCGCCATTTCGGCGAACCGGCCGTCATCCAGCCGGAAGCAGTATTCCGCCAGCACTTCCCGTATCGCGTCCTTTTCTTCGACTGCGGTCGGCATGCGTTTTCTCCCTTCATTCAAGCCGCGCGCGACTTCAAAGCGCCCGCGATACTGCGATCTTCGCATCGCATAGGGCAAGCTGCCTGTCGACTCTGCAATCGCCAAAGGGGTACCGTGCCCGGCGAATTGGGAGAGAGAGATGAGATGAGCCAAGTACAGCACGGCTTCGGGTTCGCTCCTGATCACGACGCGCCGATCCCCTATATGCAGCGGATCCGCGACTACTATCTGGCGCTCGGCTATGCGACGCCCTATCGCTGGGCGCATTATGCCGAGGTGCCGTTCCGGCCGCTCGAGAAGGCGCTCGCCGAGTGTCGCGTCGCCTTGATCACCACCGCCGCACCCTACCAGCCGGATAAAGGCGACCAGGGTCACGGAGCGCCTTACAACGCCGCCGCCAAGTTCTATGCGGTCTACTCCGGTGACAGCCGCATCGACCACGATCTGCGGATTTCCCATCTCGCGATCGACCGGATGCACACCACCGCCGAGGACAGCAACACCTGGTTTCCGCTGCCGCAGTTGCGGCGCTGCGCTGCGGCGGGCCGGATCGGAGAGGTCGCGCCGCGCTTTCACGGTGCGCCGACGAACCGCAGTCACCGCACGACCCTCGAAAAGGACTGTCCCGAGCTGCTGGCGCGCTGCCGCGCCGACGGCGCCGATGCCGTGGTTCTCGTCGCCAATTGACCGGTTTGTCACCAGACCGTGAGTCTGGCCGCCCGGCACCTGGAGGAGAACGGCATCGCCACAGTCGTCATGGGATGCGCCAAGGACATTGTCGAATACTGCGGTGTGCCGCGCTTCCTGTTCAGCGACTTTCCGTTGGGCAACGCGGCGGGCCGGCCGAGGGACCCGCACTCTCAGGCCTTCACCCTGGAACTCGCGTTGCGCCTGCTCGAAGCGGCGCCGGCGGCACGCACCACCGTTCAATCGCCGCTGCGCTGGAGCGAGGACCCCTCGTGGAAGCTCGACTACTCCAACATCGAGCGCCTGTCGCCGGAAGAGATCATCCGACTGCGGCGGGAGTTCGACCGCCAGAAGGAGATCGCCCGGAACATCCGCAACCAGCCCGCAGAGGATTTGTAAGCATGCACCAGGAGTAATCCGAGCGCGCCAGGACAGGAAAACGTGATGAACTGAGGCCGAGAAACTTAAAGTATATCCGCCCGAACTGGGTAACACCTGAAGGCTTTTCTTTGGCTCTCTACCGCGTGGAACCCGGTCAGTTGTAACATCTCCGCTTGACAGGGATCAGAACGGTGACCACGTGGGACGGTAGCTGCCTCAATATTTCCTTTGAACGGGAGACGGTCGAGCGGTATCCTGTGGTGTCGTCTCCGATTGGGGCGGAGAGTTTGGCACTTGGCGAGGGGAATGACATGACCAAGGGCGATCGACACGCGCGCGTCACGCCGCTGGCGTTGGTTGTTCGCGCCCTGACACGGGCGGCGACCGTCGGTGTCTTCGCCGGCGCCCTGGTCGCCGGCACTGCCCGTGCCGAGACGCCGGCGGAATTCATCTATCGGGTGTCGCACTCCACCTTTGGCGATATCGGCACTTACAGCAACACGATCGAGCCCGGACGGGACGGCACGACCGTCCAGACGCAGGCGCATTTCGAGGTGAGCATGCTCGGCGTCCGGATGTACCGCGAGGATGCCGAGCGGACCGAGCGCTGGCAGGGCAATCGCCTCGTCTCGTTTCACGGCGTAACCGACAAGGGCAACGGCCCCGCCGAGGTGACGGGCGAGGCGCGCGGCAACGGCTTTGTCATCACCTCGTCGCAGGGAACAGTCACTGCACCCGCGTCGGTTCATCCGGCCAATCCGTGGTCAAACAACTTCCTCAGCTCCAACACGATGATGCGCCCGGATTCGGGTAAGCTCGAGCAGGTGCAGATCGGCGGCGGGCAGGAGACAGCGGTAAAAATCGACGGCGCGACGATCCCGGCCGTCAAATACGAGGTCGACGGCAGCACCCGCTACACCGTCTGGCTCGACGGGCGGGGCGTACCGGTGATGTTCGTGATCGACGACAACACCGGCAAGGTCACCTTCACCCTCGCCAAGTGCGTTCATTGCGGTCCCGAACCGAACCAGGTGGGGACGAGGTAATCCTGACTTTGGGGTAGGGCAGGGGCGGGTTGCCGGCGGGCCGGCGGTTCAGAAAAAGGCGAGCGTGCGGATCTCAATGCTCTCGCGCGGCCTCGCGTGGGGCGGCGTGGTTGGGTCCTCGAAAGCCGTATGGGCGGTCCACCGGGCGCGGCCCTCTTTCTGCAACTCATAGGTCTTGAAGACCAACGCCTCGTCGGGCCGCATCCTCGGAAACCAGTACCAGCGATGCGCGGGATCGTAGGTGATGGCATAGGTCTGGCCGACGCGGTCGGGATAGCGGCGCTCGGTCACCACCAGATTGTCGGGCGAGATGCTTTGCGCGTCGGCGATCGCCAGCGGCCATGACTCGACCGAATGGCGGATCGGCCGCCATACCTGGATGACGGCGAAGCGGCGGTCGAGCAGAGCGTCGGCCTCATCCGGTAAAAATGTGCGCACTCGCTCGCGGGCCCGACCACTCGGTGTAGTCGTTGTGTACGCGGCGGACCGGGTCGCGGATTTTGGCGGCCTGCCGCAATTCCTCATCGGCGGTGCGCAGGGTGTGGTCGAACACTTCGACCCGGATCGCGCCGCTCTCGGCTTTTACCAGCGCCTCCATCTCGGGGTAATAGACCCGGCGGACCTCGTCCTCGTCGAAGAAGTCGACGACCTTGGTGTCGTGACGGACAAAGCGAAACCCGTTGCGCTCCAACGCGAAATTGGCGGCCTCGAGCCGGCCGTTGCGTAGCACGACACGGCGCGGCTCCGACGTGCCGCCACCGACCCGCCGGTCGCTGCCGCCCGGCTCGCCGACAAGGGTGACCGGCATGGTTTCGGTGTCGGTGAAATAGCTGAGGGTCGCCTCGAGCGTTTCCGGGGCGATGGTCTCTTCGGCGATCTGAACCATGCGGGCTCCTTCACACGCGCGAACCGATGATAGGGTCGCCCTCCGCCCGATACAACTTAGTACGGGTTAGTACGGGCCGGCCCCTCAAAAATGATCTTACACAACTTATCCGAGAAGGACGTAATATTCCCTTGTCTTCCCGGCGCAGGCCGGGACCTATCCCAGCCATAGGCACCGGCCTTCGCCGGTGTGACGAAACAGCGGCGCACACCGCTGCCCGCAAAATCGGCTAAGCCAATTTGGGGGCGCCGCTCAGGCGCCCGGAAAGGCGGCGAGCATCGCGCGGATGTCGGCTAGGTGCTCGCGGCCCCAGAAGAGCTCGCCGTCGAGGACGAAGGTCGGCACCCCGAAGACGCCCTGCGCCTCGGCCGCGCGACCGACGCGTTCGACCTCCTTTCGCCCCTCCGCAAGATAAGCCGGGAAGCCGGCGGTCTCAGCGCCGGCCTCCCGCAAGATGCTGCCAACTACAGCGGGATCCTCGATGTCGAGCTCGCGCTTCCAGAAGCGCTCGAAAGTCGCGTCATGGTAGCGGCGCAACACTGCTCCTCCCTGGCGCTTGGCGTACAGCATGCCGCACGCGGCGAGGGTCGAATCCCAGATCTTCTGCGGGCCGCGGATGGTGAGGCCGCGCTTGTTGGCTTGGCGCCGGCAATCCATGTAGCTGTAGCGGACCCGCCGCCACTGATGGGCGTTGCGCTCCTCCTCGATCACCTGGCCGCTCGCGTTCACCCGAGCGGAGCCGAGGAAGCTCGGGATGTCGAGCACATAGGGCAGCCAATCGATGCGAACGGGGAAGTCGCGCTCGAGCTCGTAGGCAGGGTCCTTGGCGAGATAGGCGTAGGGGCTCTTGTAGTCGCTGTAAACGGTGACGG
The DNA here is from genome assembly GCA_963796155.1 of uncultured Alphaproteobacteria bacterium. GTDB lineage: Bacteria > Pseudomonadota > Alphaproteobacteria > ATCC43930 > CGMCC-115725 > AP-15. Next base: position 54,938 of record CAWCKT010000027.1, read on the forward strand.
TCCGCGGCTCGGTCATGCCGGTTTCCTATCGTTTTGTCGAAACCTCGGGTATCATGCACGACTTTCCGGCGTTCTAGCATCATGGAGGCACCCGATGGAGCGCGGACACCAGATCGAGACCCGGAACACGGCGTATTTTCGGCATGACTACGATGGCGAGCACGCCGACATGCGGCGGCTCTACGAGCAGGCCAAGATCGATCAGTGGAACGCCGCGACCGACATCGACTGGTCCCGCCCGCTCGAAGGCGACGGCGGCCTGATCGCCGACGACCTCGTCGATATCCATGGCACCAAATACTGGGATCGCCTGACACCCGACCAGCGGGTCGAGCTCAACCATTACGTCACGCGCTGGCGCCTCTCGACCCTGATGCATGGCGAACACGGCGCGATGTTGGTGTGCAGTCAATTGGTCGAAAACGTCCACGGTCAGGACGCCAAGCTGTTCCAGGCCACCCAGGTGGTCGACGAAGGCCGGCACAACGAGGTGCTGCACCGCTATATCGCGCTGCGCCTCGACGGCGAGACCTATCCGCTCGCCGGCAATGTCAGGGAAATCTTCGACACGCTGCTCGGCACCTCGGCCTGGTACCTGAAGACGATCGGCCTGCAGCTCGTCGCCGAGACCTTCGCCGTCTCGCTGTTCCGGATGCTCGCCGAATCCTCGAAGGACGAGGTCCTGCGCGTGATATGCCGGCGCATCCTGCAGGACGAGGCGCGCCACATGGGCTTCAGCATGCTGTCATTGCCGGCGGTGGTGGAAGAGGCCGGGGCGAGCGAGCGGCGCGAGATGGAAGACTTCGCCGTCTGGGCCCTGAACCGCACCCTGCGGGGGATCTTTCCGCTCGGCGCCTACGAGGACATGGGCTTCGGCCGCGCCGACATCGAAGAGATCCGGCAGCTCCGGCGCCAGCGGGCGGCCGGCGGCGACGAAACGGCGTTCCGCAAGTTCTTCCGGCGCGACCTCCACGCCGGGCTGGTGCGCAACATGCGCAAGGTCGGGGTGCTGACCAATCGCGTCGCCCCGGACCTCGAGGCGCTCGGGATCTCGCTCGCCGCGGCCTAGGGTCCGCACGCGACCCATTCGTTACGGCGCGGAGGGCGCCGGGCGCGGTCATCATGAGCGCCAGCGACTGCATCTTCTGCAAGATCGTCGCTAGGATCGCCGACTCCCAGCAAATTTATCAAGACGATGCGACGCTTGCCTTCATGGACATTCAGCCGGTCAATGACGGGCATTGCCTGGTGATCCCCAAGGCGCATTACGAAAATGTGTTGGATATGCCGCCGGCCGCTTTCGGCAGAGTGGCATCGACGGCCGCGAAAGTGGCGCGCGCCGTCAACGAGGTGCTTCGGCCCGGCGGGATCAACTTGGTGCAGGCGAATGGGGAGCTCGCCGGCCAGAGCGGTATTCCATGTCCATATCCACGTCTTGCCGCGGCGGGCGGGCGACGATCTTCTGGTCAATTGGGACCGCGACAGGAAGGACGATCAGGGCGGGGATAGCGACCGTATTGCCGAGATCGCCGAGCGTCTTCGCTCCCGGCTGCGCGGGTCTGTCTAGCCGGAGAGGAGAACGGACAATGTCGCTCAATACCGTCAAAGTCCCGACACTGGACCAGCTGGGCGAGGTCGCGGCCGAACTCGGCTTCAGCTTCACCGAGGCCGATCTGGCCGCGCATGGTGAAGCCCTGATTCCGTTCTTCGAGGCGTACAACAGCCTAGATCGGATGCCCGACGAGTTGCCGCCCGTCACCTATCCGCGGCTGCCCGGCCGGCGTCCCGCGCCCGAGGAGAACCGGCACGGCGCCTGGTATGTCAAAACCGAAATCGAGGGCGCCGCCTCTGGCAAGCTCAAGGGCAAGAAGGTTGCGCTCAAGGACAACATCTGCCTCGCCGGTGTGCCGTTGATGAACGGCGCCTCGACGATGGAAGGCTATATGCCGGATGTCGACGCAACGGTGGTGACGCGGATTCTCGATGCCGGCGGGACGATCGCCGGCAAGACCGTGTGCGAATATTTCTGCTTCTCCGGCGGCAGCCACACCAGCGCCAGCGGCCCGGTGCACAACCCCCATCGCATGGGTTATTCGGCGGGCGGCTCGTCCTCCGGCAGTGCGACCGTGGTCGCGTTGGGCGAGGTGCCGATGGCGCTCGGTGGCGATCAGGGCGGCTCGATCCGTATCCCTGCTGCATTCTGCGGGATCTATGGGCTGAAGCCGACGCATGGTCTGGTACCCTATACCGGCATCATGCCGATCGAGCTGACCTTGGATCACACCGGGCCGATGACCGCGACCGTGGAGGATAATGCGCTAATGCTGGAAGTGCTCGCCGGACCGGACGGGCTCGACCCGCGGCAATATGGCGGCGCCGTCGCCAAGCCGTATCGCGAGGCCTTGGGCCGCGAGGCCTCAGGGCTGCGGATTGCCGTCGTCGAGGAGGGCTTTGGCCATCCGCAGTCGATGCCGCAAGTCGATGAGATCGTCCGCGACGCGGCCGAGCGCTTCAAGGCCCTGGGGGCCACGGTCGACACCTTGTCGATCCCGATGCACCGCCAAGGGGCTGCGATCTTTTTCCCGATCGCCGCCGAGGGTGCGACGATGCAAATGATGCTGGGCAATGGCTTCGGGTTCAACTGGCAGGGGCTCTACGTCACCTCAATGCTCGATTTCCACAGCGCGTGGCGGACTCGAGCAGACGAGCTATCCGACAGCGTCAAAAACACGATGCTGATCGGCCATTACATGGTGACCCGCTACCGCGGCCATTATTACGCCAAGGCGCAGAACCTGGTGCGGCGGTTGCGCCGTGCTTATGACGAGGTGCTGGCGCGTTACGATCTTTTGCTGATGCCGACCCTGCCGATGGTGGCGACGCCCTTGCCAGAGGCCAATGCGCCGGTCGGGCAGATCCTGCAGCGCGCTTTCGAGATGCTGGCCAACACGGCGCAATTCGACTGCACCCATCATCCGGCGATGAGCATCCCATGCGGCATGGTCGATGGCTTGCCGGTAGGGATGATGCTGGTCGGAAAGGCCTTCGACGAGGAGACGATCTACCGCGCCGCTGCAGCCTTCGAGAAAGGCGTTGACTGGAAAACGCTAAAGGCCGAGTGACGTTCGATGCCGCAGAGGCAAGCGATGTATGATGGCCGAGGATAAAGGAGACCGGCTATGGACCTGCGCCTCACCCCGGATGAGCTGGCGTTTCGCGACGAGCTGAGAGCCTTCATCCGCGATCATCTGCCGGACGACATCCGCGAGCGGATGCGGCTCGGCTATGCGCCGCGCAAGGAGGACACGGTCAGATGGCAGCGCATCCTCAACGAGCGCGGCTGGGCGGCCTTCAACTGGCCCAAGGAGTATGGCGGGCCCGGGTGGACGCCGGTAGAGCGCATGATCTTTCTCGAAGAAAACCAACTGGCGCCGGCGCCGGAGGTCTCCTCGTTCAACATCACGATGATCGGCCCGGTGCTGATCCAGTTCGGCACCGAAGAGCAGAAGCGTCGTTTTCTGCCGCGCGCCGCCAACATCGACGACTGGTGGTGCCAGGGCTTTTCCGAGCCGGGCGCGGGGTCGGACCTCGCCGCGTTGAAGACCGCGGCAAGGCGCGATGGCGATCATTACGTCGTCAACGGCCAGAAGATTTGGACCTCGACGGCGCACCATGCCGATTGGTGCTTCTGCCTGGTGCGCACCGATCCGGCGGCGAAAAAACGCCAGGAGGGCATCTCCTTTCTACTGATCGACATGACGACGCCGGGACATTACGGTCCGGCCGATCGTCTCGATCGACGGCAGCCATCATCTGAACGAGGTGTTTTTCGACGACGTCAGGGTGCCGATCGAGATGCGCGTCGGCGAGGAAAACCGCGGCTGGGACGTCGCGAAATACCTCCTCGGCCACGAACGCACCGGTATAGCGCGCCTCGGCAAATCGAAGGAGCGGGTCAAATTCGCCAAGGAGGCGGCCCACGAGATGCGCGCCAACGGCAAGCCGCTGATCGACGACCCGGCCTTTCGCCTGCGCGTCGCTCAGCTCGAAACCGACATCAAGGCGCTCGAGATCACCCAATTCCGCGTTGTCTCCGCTTACGCAAAGAAGGAGGCCGGCAAGCCCGACCCATTGTCCTCGGCGCTGAAGATCAAGGGGACGGAACTCCTGCAGGCGACGACCGAACTGGCAATGGATGTCGGCGGCCCGCTGGCAATGCCGGATTGGGCGCAGGAGTTGGAGGTGCTCAGCAACGAGCCCGAGCTCGGCCCCGCCTGGGCGAGCGAGGCGACGAAGAGCTATCTATTCCTGCGCGCCGCCTCGATTTATGGCGGGACCAACGAGATCCAGAAGAACATCCTGACCAAAGCCGTATTGGGGCTCTGATGCCCCTCACCCTCCCGCTGACGCGGGTCCCTCCCTCTCCCCGCGAGCGGGGAGAGGGCCGGGGTGAGGGGCCGTTCGCGGGAAAGGCCTGACCCCATGGATTTCGAATTAACAGACGAGCAGCGTCTGCTCTGCGACTCTGTCGACCGGCTACTCGCCGACCATTACGGCTTTGCGCAGCGCCGCGGCTATCTCGCCGAGCCGGATGGGTGGAGCACTGCGGTGTGGTCGCGCTATGCCGAGCAAGGCCTGCTGGGGCTGCCGTTTGCCGAGGAACATGGCGGCTTCGGCGGCGGTGCGATCGAGATCATGCTGGTGATGGAGGCGTTTGGCCGGGTTCTGGCGCTCGAACCCTATCTGACGACGGTCGTGCTGGGCGGTACCGCGCTGCGTTTGGCAGGCAGCGAGGCGCAGAAAAGAGCGATCCTGCCGGAGGTAGCCGAGGGCCGCGTGACCTTGGCCTTCGCCCATGGCGAGCGGCAGGCGCGCTACGACCTGACCGATGTATTGACGACGGCCAAGCCGACCGCGCGCGGGTGGGTGCTCGAGGGCGCCAAGAGCGTCGTGGCGCATGGCGATAGCGCGCAGAAGCTGATCGTCAGCGCGCGCATTTCGGGCGAGCGCGACGACCCCCACGGCATCGGCTTGTTCCTGGTCGATGCCAAAGCAAATGGCGTCGCGCGCCGCGCCTACCCAATGCGTGACGGAACCCGGGCCGCGGAGATTTCGTTGAGCGGGGTGGAGGTCGCCCGGGACGACGCGGTGGGCGAGCCCGGCAACGCGTTGCCGGTCATCGAGCGTGTGGTCGAGGCGGGCATTGCCGCAACCTCGGCCGAAGCGGTGGGCGCGATGGAGGCGATGCACGCGATGACGCTCGAATACCTGAGGACCCGCCAGCAATTTGGCAAACCGATCGGCCAGAACCAGGTCTTGCAACACCGCGCGGCGGAGATGCTGATCGCCCTGGAACAGGGCCGCAGCATGGCGATGCTCGCGGCAATGATGGTCGACGAGCCCGATCCCGAGGAGCGGGCTCACAACATCGCGATGGCCAAAGTCGGCGTCGGCCAGGCGAGCCGGTTTGTCGCGCAGAACGCGATCCAGTTGCACGGCGGCATCGGCATGACCGAGGAATACGCGGTCGGGCACTATTTCCGCCGCGTTATGGTCATCGAACATTTGTTCGGCGACCCCACCTATCACCTGTCGCGGCTCGCCGAAGCGGTGCGGTAGGCCGCATCGAAAAGGAGCGCATAGAATGAGTGTCGACCTCAACCACACGATCATCCCGGCCAAGGACAAATGGGCATCAGCCAAGTTCCTCGCCGACATATTGAACCTGGAAGCGGGACCGGAATGGGGGCACTTCGTCCCGGTCAAGACCGGCAACGGGGTCACCCTCGATTTTTCCGACGCCGAGGGCTTCCGCCCGCAGCACTATGCCTTCCTGGTCAGCGAAGCCGAGTTCGACGCGGCACTCGCACGCATCCGCGCTGCGGGCGTTAAGCATTACGCGAATTTCCGGCGCGAGCGGCCTGGTGAGATCAATCATCTCTACGGTGGCCGCGGCGTCTATTTCGATGACCCGAACGGCCATCTGCTCGAACTGATCACCCAGCCCTACGGGCCGGTCCCGCAGGGGGGATGAGCTGAGCACCCCTACGCGAGCTCGAAGTCGGGAAGTCGCAGCGCCTTTCTGTCGAAGGTGAGCGTGGCGGAACAGCCTGCGGCGGCGCCTAATGCGCCGATAAGGCCGTCAGCAAAGGAACCGCTTCCCTCCTCGAGAGCAATCATCGCAGCAAAGACCTCGTGCTCGCTCTCGACGACGAGGGTATCGACCTGCAGCGTACGCTCGATGGCCGCAACGATATCCTCGTCCGAGAGCCCATAGGCGCGATCGAGAACCCAGACCGTCTCCACCATTGCGACCACGCTGACGAACCCCGGATTCTCGTCGCTGAGCCGGCGCTCGATGATTTCCGTCGCCCTCGCCGACTGAACGGGATCGTCCTGTGCGAGGTAACGGACGAGGACGTTGGTATCGAGTCCGATCATCGACGCTTTCGATGAACCGAGAATTCAGCGGCACCGCTGGCAACGGCCTCTTCCATCTCCCCGATCGTCACGGGTGGCTGCCGGGGCTTGACGATGCCGCGGAGGGCCGAAGCGGGAAGCTTCGGCAGGAGAACCACCCTGCCGTTTGGCTGAACAAAAAACTTGATCCGATCGCCGGGCTTCAGCCCGAGATGCTCACGTATGGCCTTCGGGATCGTCGCCTGGCCCTTGGCGGTGATTGCGGATTCCATCGCGTCGCCATTACAATTCTCAAAATGTAATACCGCAGGTGAAGTCGCTCGTCAAATGATTTGTGCTTAACCGAGCCCGCCCCGCGTGCGATCATGGCGGCTCTCGAACAAATCATCGGAGGCCGCCATGGCGAAATATATGCTGGTCAGCTTCAAGACCTGTCCCTGGGTGCAGCGCTCGGCAATCGTGTTCCGCGAGAAGAAGACCGAGTTTGAGCTCCGTCACATCGAGCCCGACAATCGGCCCGACTGGTTCCTCGCGATCTCGCCGCACAAAAAGGTGCCGGCGCTGACCATCGACGACAAGGTATCGCTGTTCGAATCGAATGCCATCAACGAGTACCTGGACGAAACGATCGCGCCCCGGCTGCATCCCGCCGACCCGATCGAGCGGGCGGTCAACCGCGCCTGGACCGATTATGTGCCGACCTTCGCCGGCATCGTCACGGCGACTGCCTATGCCGATACCGAGGCGGAGTACAACAAGGCGGCCGAGCAGATCCCGGTGCCGTTCGAGCGGGTCGAAAAGGCGCTCGAAAAGCAGGGCAGTGGTCCCTTCTTCAACGGCGCCAAATATTCGCTGGTCGACGCCGCCTACGCGCCGTTCCTGCAACGCTACTACTTCCTCGACCGGGTCAAGAAGCTCGGCCATATCGAGAAATTCCCGCGGCTCAAGGCTTGGATGGAAGCGCTGCTCGAGCGCGACTCAACGCACTCCTTCGCGCCCGCGGAGTTCGAGGCGATGTATCGCGACGGCCTGAAGCGCCGCAACAAGTGGGTGTCGCGCTTCATCGAGCCCGCCAGGGCCGCCGCGGAGTAGTTCGGCCCGCCGCGGCGCACGAGGCAGCGCCGCGGCGGACAGTCTGTCGGGGAGGATCGCCGTGAGCATGCCGAAGCGCGTCGCTGTGATCGACGTGAGCCATTGGCATTCGGCGTACGACGCGGCTTATCTGCAAATCCTGCGCGATCTCGAACGCGACATCGTCGGGGTCTCCGACCGCAACGAGCGGATCGCGAGAGACCGCGCGGAGCGGTTCGGCAGCACGCCCTTCACCGACTATCGCCAGATGATCGAGGCGACGAGGCCGGAATTCGTCATCGCGCTCGGCCGGCATTGCGACATGCCGGAGACCTTTCGTTTTCTGGTCGATGCCGGCATCCCCTTTCTGATGGAAAAGCCGTGGGGCACCGATCCCGACACCGTGGCGGATCTCGCGCGCCTTGCCGCCGACAAGGGCGCGTGGGCGAGCGTGCCGTTCATGGTGCGCTATTCGTTCTGGGCCGTGACCGCGAAGCGCATGATCGCCGCCGGCGAGTTCGGCCGGATCTCGCACATCCTCTATCGCGGGATCCGCCCGACCATGCGGCGCTACGTCGAATGGGACTCGCCTTGGATGGCCGAGAAGTCGCAAGCCGGCGGCGGCGCACTCCTAAACCTCGGCGGACACGGCTTTGACATCGCCCGGTTTGTGACCGGCGAGGAGCCTGAGGTGGTTTCCGCCGTCCTCAGCCGACGAGTGCACGGCGCCGAGGTAGAGGATTATGCGCTGGCCACGATGCGCACGCCGAGCGGTATCCTCTTTCACAACGAGGTGGGCTACACGATGCCGACCTGGCCCGCGAACCAGACCGACGGCGAGCAGAAGGTCGCGGGCGAGCGGCTCCTTCTGCGGCAAGTTCCGGGCGGCTTGCAGATCCTGGCGCCCGGCCGCGACGAGACGATCCCGCAGCCGCCGGGATGGGAGGCCGGCTACCCGCGCGCCGTCAGAGAGGCGCTGGAGGCTTACGGCCGCGGCGATCCGCCGCCGATCCCGGCGAGCGAATGCGCGCACGCGGTTCGCCTGATCTTCGACGGCTACCGCGCAGCCGGCGTGCGGTAGCGCCGTCGGCGACTTCGCTCTACCTCTGTCGTCCTCGAACGATTTCCCCTGCTATTCCTCTGCAGGGCCATTTTTTTCCGCTGCCAGCCGCGGAAAATTCCGCTGCTCGATGGAGCGGCATCGAACCTCTAAGTTATTGAAGAAATTAAATCATATCCGGTCATAGCCCGGAAGACGACCGGCGAATTCAACTCTTTTCGCTGCTAGCAGCGGAAATTCGTTTTGCTCGGGAAACCTCGGTTACGGCAAGGTTGCCGAGCGGGTGTAGCGGCGCCAGGCGCTCATCTGGATCGCCGAGGTCAGGCAGTGCACCACTACCGGTCTGGTCTTGACGGCAAAGGCGCGGGCAATGCCGTCGGCGACCTCCGCCTCGCTCTTGATCGTGATGCCCTCGGCGCCAAACGAGCGGCCCCATTCGGCAAAATCCGGGTTAGTCAGCCGGGTGCCGGCCATCAACGGCCGCTCGGGGTAGCGCACATAGGAATGCATGCCGATCGTGCCGTACATCCCGTTGTCGGAGATGATCATGATCGGGTTGGCGCCGTATTGGCGCGCCGTGGCGATCTCGTTGCCGGTCATCAGAGCGCCGCCGTCGCCGACAAAGGCGATAACTTGCTTGCCCGGCCGGCGCAACGCCGCGGCCACCGCCATCGGCATGCCCGAGCCCATGGCGCCCACGACTGAGGCGAGCATGATCTGCCCCTGCCGGAAGCCGATATAGCGGTGAACGAAGCTGGCGAAATTTCCCGCATCCGTCGTCACCGTCGCGTCGGGTGCGAGATGCTTGTCAACCTCGCAGACGACCGCCGCGAAATTGACGCCGTCGCTGGTCGGCTCCCACTCCTTGGCCAGCAGCTTGCGGTGAATCGAATTGAGCCTATCGACCCAACCGCGGCGCTTGTCGGCGGCGGCGGGGGCTCCGCGGCGCAGCAACGCCCTGATCACTTCGTAGGGGCTGCACGGCAGGCCGAGATCGGGCCGCCAGACGCGACCCACCTCATTGGGATCGGGCCAGACGTGGACAAACGGCAACTGCGGCTTGGGCGCGGTCGGGAAGCTGTAGGACTGGCTGACCGAGTTGGTCATCCGCTCGCCCAAGGCCACCATAAGGTCGGCGCGCTTCATCTCGCTGAGCAGATCGGGGGGCACCCGGATCCCCATATAGCCGCCGAAATTCGGGTGGGTCGCGTCGAAGAGCTGCGGGCGGCGGTGTGTCGGGCTGATCGGCAACACCCATTGCTCGGCCAAGCGATTGAGATCGGTAAAGACGGCGTTGTCATGCACTGCATCGGCTAGTAACCCGCCGCCGACCAATACCAATGGCCGGTCGGCCGCTTCGAGCATCACTGCCAGCCGGTCGAGATCGTTCGGACGGGGCGCCGACACGACGCGCGGCCGCGCCGGGTCGACGGCGGTATTGGTTTCGGCATCAAAGACGTCCTCGGGCACGATCACCGCGACCGGACCGGGGGTGCCGCTTTCGGCGACGTGGAAGGCGCGGGCGATCGCCTCCGACGCCTGTTCCGGCTCGTTGACCTCGATCACCAGCTTGGTCACATCCGATAACAGGCGCGAATAGTTCTGCTCCTGCAGCGCCAAGCGACCGAAATCACGGCGCTCGACCTGGCCGATCAGCATCACGACGGGTGTTGCGTCGTGATAGGCCGAGTGCAGTGAGACCATCGCGTTCGAAAGCCCGGGCCCGCGCGAGACCAGGGCGACCCCGGCGCGGTCACGCAGCCTGCCGTCGGCGACCGCCATAAAGCCGGCGCCGCCTTCGTGGCGGCAGACGATCACGCGGATCGAATTCTTCTCGATCAGCGCGCTGGTCAGCCCGACATAGCTTTCGCCCGGCACGCAATAGACCTGGTCGACGTCGTGCGCTTCGAGGCTTTCGGCCAGCAGGCGAGCGACGGTCTGGGTCATGGCGCGATCTCCTTTTCGATTTTGAGCGAAGCCGGTGTGCCCTCATTGCGCCGGCGTCAGCGCCTCCGCGGTTCGCACCGAGCCGGCAGCGTCGGGGATGTCCAAGAAGAACGCCGAGATGAACGCGGCGACGAGACCAAACAACGCCAGCCCGTAGAGGCCGCCCGCATAGCTCCCCGTCAAGTCCTTCATAAAGCCGACATACCATGAGCCGAAAAAGCCGCCGAGATTGCCGATGGAGTTGATCCACGCGATCGCGCCCGCGGCCGCCATGCCGGTCAGAAACATTGGCGGCATCGCCCAGAAGGGGCCCTTGGAACCATAGAACCCCATCGCCGCAATCGACATGCCGACGAGCGCCCACCAGGTGCCCATGGTCATGCCGGCGATGACGAGCCCGGCTGTGGAGACCACGCACGCTCCCAACAAATTCCAGCGCCGCTCGTTCATCCGGTCGGAGATATGGCCCCACGTCACCATGCTGATCCCACCGCAGATATAGGGGATCATGGTCAGCCAACCGACGGTCATATTGCTGAAATTGCCTAGCGATTTAATGATCTGCGGGATGAAGAACAGCATGCCGAGGCTCGCCGTGACGATGCCGAGGTAGTTCAACGACAACAGCAAGACCTTTGGATTGTAGAATGTCTGCCACAGGCTGAAGGTCCGCACGGCGTCTTTGGCCCGCCGCTCGGCATGCAATGTCGTGGCGAGCCAGGTCTTCTCCTCCGTCGACAGAAATCTGGCCTGCTCCGGCTTGTCGGTCAGCAGGAACAATGTGACGACGCCGATCAGCACGGTCGGGATCGCCTCGGCGAGGTACATGATTTGCCAGCCCCGCAGTCCGAGCCACCCGTCGAGCCCGAGAAGCCCCGTGGAGATCGGCGCCCCGAGCGCCACGGCGACCGGCAGTCCGATCAGAAAGCCCGACACGATGCGGGCATGGTGATAGCTCGGGAACCAATAGGTGAAATAGAGCAGGATGCCCGGGAAGAACCCGGCCTCCGCCACACCCAGCAGAAAGCGCACGATGGCGAAGCTGGTCGACCCGGTGACCGTGGCGGTGATGCCCGCCAGGATCCCCCAGGTGATCATGATGCGGGCGATCCACAACCGCGCGCCGACCTTCTCCATGATCAGGTTGCTTGGCACTTCGAAGATGAAATAGCCCCAGTAGAAGGTGCCGAGCGCGAACCCGAAGGCGCCGGCGGACATGTTCAAATCGTCGCGCATCGTCAGTCCGGCGAAGCTCACATTGATGCGGTCGATATAGGCCAGGAAATAGCTCAACACCGCGAACGGCAATAGCCGCAAATAGATCTTGCGCATCGCAGATTTTTCGACGGCGTCGTCCATCCCTCTATTCTCCTTTGTTCCGTCCGCCTTAAGCGTCCGGAGATGGTACCGCGCGGGCATGCAAATCCGTCATGCCCTTTGCGCAGGCGACCTCTGTCTTCGTAAGCGCTGACCGGGTTACGGGGCTGTAAGCAGTTCAGGGGATCGCGCGATGCGGACGCGGCACCGGCGCGTCCATCAGCGCCTGGATGTACCACAGCAATAGGCAAACGCGACACCCGACGGGTCGCGGCCGTCGACCTACGGCACGGGTTGCTCCGCGGGCCCCGCCGCTATTCAATTACCCGGTCCGCAAGGAGTAGCAGCGAGCGTGGAACCGTGATTCCTATGGCCTCGGCGGCCTTCATGTTGATGACGAGTTCGAATGCAACGGGCTCTTCGACCGGGAGGTTGGCCGGGTCGGCACCATTGGCAATCTTGTCAATGTAGGCGGCGGCTCGGCGAGCCATGCGCAACGCGCTTGGCCCGAATTCCATCAAGCCTCCACCGCGCACCCCCTGACCGAGCTCGAAGATCGTCGGGATACGATGAGCCACCACGAACTCCACAATCCGGGGTAGATCGTTGCCGCGCAGCGGACCGAACAGGACGACAAGACCTCCCGGCCCGCCATTCTCGATGGCTGCAAACGCCTGATCGAATTGGTCGGAGTTGCTCAGGCGGATCGATTGGAGCGTCACCCCAAGCTTAGGTGCCGCCTCCTCAATGTTCTGAAACGCGAGCGTCATCGATCTGATGCTGCTATTCCACAATATGGCGACGCGAGACAGTGCAGGGACTGCATCCCGAAGTAGCTGTACTCGTTTCGCCGCAATTTCGGCCGCGTTGACTGCGAGACCGGTGACGTTTCCGCCCGGTCTCGCGAGACTGGCAATCAGGCCGGTATCGACCGGATCCGCGGTCCCGACCATTATGATCGGAACGGTCTTCGTCACCTTGGCAGCCTCCAGCACCGGCTGCGTCCCAAGGACCAGCAAGAGGTCGACCTTGGTTGCGATCAGCTCGGTCGTCAGCTGAGCCAGCGCTTCCGGCTCCGCCAACTCCCGGGCACTGCGGAATTCGAAGACGACATCTCGGTCGGGCGCGTACCCGAGTTCCCGCAATCCGGCGATCAGCTCCCGATCAAATGGATTACCGATCGGATCGAACTTGGGGGCGAAAGACTTGAGGACCCCGACGCGTACGACATGGCCGGGAGGTTCAGCCGCGGCGGAAACCGTTAGGGCGACGAGCGTTGCGCAGGTCCACGCGGCGAGCAGGAGCCTCAATCTCGTAATCGGTGAAAATCCACGATACAGCAGGTTATCCTCCCTCTCGACTTACGGACCCATGAGACTTCTCCGGCGGTCGTTTGCGACCAGCTGAAGCTATCTGTGTTGGGGGGCAATCGCCTGAGTTCTCGACCCTTGCGGCACCAGCGCGTCGATCAGCGCCTGAATGTAGCCGTAGCAATAGGCGAAGGCGACACCTGACGGGTCGCGCGCCGTCGATCCGCGGTACGTGGTCAGGCATCAGCATGTAGGGATAGCCGACATCGCGATAGGCGATAAGCGAACGCGCCATGTCCATGTCCCCCTCATCGGGGAACGCCTCCATAAAGTCGAGCTTCTTCCCCTTGATATTGCGGAAATGCACGTTGAAGATCTTGCCGCGCTCGCCGAACCAGCGGATCACCTCAAAGATCTCGCGCCCCGGGTCGTTCAGCATCTCGGCGACCGTGCCCTGGCAGAAATTGAGGCCGTGATAGGGGCTCTCGTGCATCGTCACAAAGCGCTTTAGCCCATCGACAGTGCCGAGTACTCGCGTCACTCCGCGGTAGCCGGGCGGCGTGTAGGGGTCGTGCGGATGGCAGGCGAGACGCACCTTGGCCGCGGTCGCGACCGGGACGACCGCGCCGAGAAAATGGTCGATCCGCTCCCAGTTCTCCTCCTCGGAGAGGATGCCGGCTTTGGTCGGCGGCGCGTTGTGGTCGGCGCGGCTCCAGCGGAACGCGGCGTTGCGCGAGCCGCCGCGCCCTGGCTCCCGTTCAGTGCGTGGAATGCCGATGATGCAGAGATTGTACTTGGCCGCCGGAACGCCTGCCGCGGCGAGCCGCTCGATCAGCCCGCAGATGCTGTCGATCTCGCGCTGCCGCTCGGGCTCCTTGCCCAACAAGATATGCGGGCTCTCGGCCTCCTCGATCGGCCGCGATGACAAAGGCAGCTGTACCATGTCGAGCGTTAGGCCGAACGACTCGACGTGATCCTTGTGGCGCCGCAGATCGTCCAGCGACCAATGGTGCGGGTCACCCGGCGGGTCGACGCAGACATGCCGGACCCCAAGCTGCGCCCACACGCGGTAATCGTCATCGTCGCGCGGGCTGAATTGCGTTCCGACGTGCATGTCCACTACTCCCTCTCGTCGCTATGATACCGCGCGGAGGAAGGAAAGATGCGCGTTTTCACGATGCTGCCGATGCGGCACTGGCGCGAAGCTGGGCCCTTCGCCGCTGCCGCGGAGGCCGCCGGCTTTGATGCGCTGATGACCGCCGAGCTCGCTCACGACCCTTTCACGCCGCTCGCCTTTGCGGCGCTGGCGACCGAGCGGATCGAGCTGACGCCCTCGATCGCCGTTGCCTTCCCGCGCAGCCCGACGGTCATGGCGAGCCAGGCCTGGGACCTGCAAGCGAATTCAGGCGGACGGTTTGTGCTGGGGCTCGGCAGCCAGGTCAGAGGGCACAACGAGCGGCGCTTCGGCATTTCCTGGAGCCCGCCGGCACCGCGGCTGCGCGACTACGTCCGGGCCTTGCGGGCGGTCTGGCGCTGCTGGGAGACCGGTGGGAAGCTCGATTACCGGGGCGAGCACTACAAGCTGACCCTGATGACCCCCGACTTCTCGCCGGAGCCGACCGGGCTGCCGATGGTGCCGGTCACGATCGCGGCTGTCGGCGAGGCGATGCTCCGGGTCGCCGGTGAAGTCTGCGACGGGGTGCGCCTGCATCCCCTCTGCTCGCGACGCTATCTCGAGGAACTCGCTTTGCCGCGCCTCGCCGAAGGGATGCGCCGCAGCGGACGCAGCCGGGCGAATTTCGACGTGTTCGGCGGCGGCTTCGTCGTCACCGGGCCCGATGAGAAAATCGTCGCCGAGGGGATCGAACGGGTGCGCCAACGCGTCGCCTTTTACGGTTCGACGCGCAGCTATCTGCCCATCCTGTCGCTGCACGGGCTCGATGAGCTCGGGATGAGATTGCACGCGCTGTCGGTCGAGGGCCGGTGGAACGAGATGGCAGCCGAGGTCTCGGACGACGTCGTGCGCATCTTCGCGGCATGCGGCACCTATGGCGAGATCGCGCGGGCGATCGAGGCAAGGTTCGGCGGCCTTGCCAACTCGATCGAGATCAACTTCCCTGCCGGCGCTCCGGCCGAGCTGCAGCGCGAGCTGCTGGCCGATATCCGCCGCATCCCGCACGCCTTCGCGGGCTTCGATACGAGCTGGTGAAGGCCCGAACCGAGGGCTCAGCGCCAGCTCGGAAAGCAGTGGCCCCAATGCCACTCGCCCGACGGGTCCTGCCAATGGCCGCGGTGCCAGCCGAGGCCGCAGCCCTGGGCGACCAGTTCGACCACCGGCGCCAAGCCGAGCGACGCCGGCATCGCCTTCTTCGGGGTCGGCGCGGCCTGCACCGAAAGCGCCGCCAAGCCCACGAATGCCGCAGCGATAATGCGCATCTCAGCCTCGGTAACAGAAGAATCGCGCAATGTGCGCGACCAGCGGTTAACAGCGGCTGAACGATGCTTGCGCGGCGAAAACACCCGACGAGGCTAGCGGCAATGCGGCATCACGTCTCGAGCAAACGATGTCATCGATTGTTTGACCATGGCGTGGTCCATGATCCCGCCCTGATTGAAGTAACAAATGAACTCGTCCATCCCATACTCGCGCTTCAGGGCCTGCACCCGCTCGACGCAATATTCGGGATCGCCAAAGACCCCCATCTCGCGGTCGAAATCCTCATATTTTACCCGCTCGATGCGGGCCAGGACCTGGCGAAACGCTTCGAAGCTCTTGATGTCTGCTTGACCGAGCGGCCGCAGCCGCTCCGCGGCCTCGCGCAGAAACCGCAGCAGACCCGCTTCGCAGTCTTGGCGCGCCTGTGCCCGGCTCGTCGCGACGTGAACCGGAAAAGCGAGTGCAGCGTCGCCCGGCGTGGCGGCGGGCAGCGTGTCGCGGTAGACCGCCAGCCCCTCTTTGAGCTTGTCCGGCGGGTTGATCAGCGGCGTGGCGAAGATCGGAAGTTTGCGGCGCCCGGCGAGGGGAAAGGTATCGGGACTGTTAGCGGCAATCCGCACCGGCGGATGCGGCGATTGCACGGGTCTCGGCACGAGGCTCAGACCTTGCACGCGGAAATGCTTTCCCTCGAAGGAAAAGGTCTCGTTGGTCCAGCCCCGGACGATGAAGTCGAGCGCTTCTTCGAAACGCTCCCGGCTCTCTTCCTGCGGTATGCCGTAGCCGGCGTAGTGCAGCGGCGCGGTGCCTCGGCCGACCCCGAATTCCAGGCGCCCGTCGCTGAGAATGTCGACGGTCGCGGCTTCTTCGGCGATCTTCACCGGGTTGTGCAAGGGCAACAGCGTCACCGCTGTCCCCAAGCGAATACGAGTTGTCCGCTGCGCTGCCGCGGCCAGCACCATCAACGGATCGGCAAGGATCGAGAACGTGCGGCTGAAGTGGAGTTCGCCGAGCCATGCCGTATCGAAGCCGAGCGTATCCCCGAGCTCAATTTGGGCAATGATGTCGCGGTATCGCTGGCGCTCCGAAAAACCCGTCGCGCACGGCAATTGATCGAAGAAGCCAAAGCGCATCTGTCGCCTCCCACTTGGTCGCGGAGCGCCCGGTCCCAATCTTCAGGATTCGGACAGCGAGTAGGCCTGCCCCGGCGGGTAGGTCGGATATTTCGGCAGATCCGGGTTCATGTAATCCCAGGGCTGAGCGCTTTTGACAAAAATGTCGGCCGCGGGTCGAAACTCGCTCGGGTCGTCGAGAGTGCCGACCCTGATCGCGACCAGATCGGGCCTGGCGGAGACCCGGAGGAACAGCATCGAGCCGCAATCCGGGCAGAACGCGCGGGTTATCGCGTTGCCGCTGTCCGCCGCCTTGACGTAGAGCTTGGGGTCGCCCTTGGTAACCCGGAACCCCGCGGCCGGAACCCGTAAGCCCGCCGCGTACGCGCTGCCGCTCTGGCGTTGACAGTCGCGGCAGTGACACAGCAGGGCAAAGCCGGGTTCCCCCGCGGACTCATAGCGAACGCCGCCGCATAGGCAGCCGCCGGTCATCGGCGACACCATGGCGGACCTCCCGGCCGCTACTCCGGCTTACGGCGCCGCGGGCTCCTTGACCGCGCCGAAAGTCGGGTAATCCGTATCGTCGACAAAGGCTTCGTCGCCTTCGGTCGGCAGCTGGTCGGCATGGCCGAGTGCGCCCTGGATGTCGTTGCCCCAGACCTCGCGCGGCAGCTCATACAGCACCTCGACGCCGTAACCATTCGGGTCGCTGATGTAGAGGCTGTGCGTCATGCCGTGATTGACCCGCCGATGGAACTTCACACCCTTGCTGCGCAGAAAGGCCAACTGTTTGAGCCACGCCTCGCGGTTGGGCATCGTGATAGCGATGTGGTTGACCGCAACCGGCGTCTTGAACATGTCCCAATCTGCGGGCGGGGCCGGTAGGTCCGGGTTCTCGCACAGCGCGATGTCATGGTGGTTCATCTGTCCGCCATGGTCGCCGCTGTAGAAGCGCATCTTGCCGCCGCGGCGGAGCGACACACCAACCTGCTTGAAGCCGAGGATCTCGGTCCAGAACCGGTGCGATTCCTCGATGTCGCGCACGTTGATCACGAGGTGGTTGATGCCCGCCGGGGTCACCGCTTCCGTGGGGGCGGTGGGAACTACGTGAGATGTGCCGTCTGCCATTGTGCTGCTCCACGATCCGGCCAAACGTTTGTGCTGACCGATACTATAGGCGGGCGCGGCCCGCCCTGCCAGTGGTACTGTTCGCCTCACGCGAGGCGCAGCACGCTCTGCCCGACCCGGGTTGTCCGCCGGGCGAAATCAGAGGCTCCAGTAATGCGCGCCCGGTGGAACCGCTTCGCGAGCGACGACCGACTTGACGTCGATAAAGACCCCGCCCGGCGTGAGGGCGGCGAAGAGCTTTTCCCACCCCGCGCCGGCGAACGCGCGGTGTGGTACCGCGAGGATCAGCCCGTCGAGTTCAGTGATCTGCTCGAGCGGGACGAGCTCCACACCGTATTCTCGTTTCGCCTCGAGGGGGTCGGCGAGCGGGTCGGCGACCAGAGCCGTGATGCCGAATTCACGCAGTTCAGCGAGAATGTCCGGGACGCGGCTATTGCGCAGATCGGGCACGTCCTCCTTGAAGGTGATGCCGATGACGCCGACCCTGGCGCCCTTCACCGGCCGCCCCGCCGCAATCAAGAGCTTGACCAAGCGCTGCGCGATAAAACCGCCCATGCCGTCATTGATGCGCCGGCCCGACAGGATCACCTGCGGGTAATAGCCCGCCGCCTCGGCCCGCGCGGTCAGGTAATAGGGGTCGACGCCGATGCAGTGCCCGCCGACAAGGCCCGGCGTGAACGGCAGGAAATTCCACTTCGTGCCTGCCGCCCGCAACACCTCCCTGGTCGGGATGCCGAGCCGGTCGAAAATGATCGCCAGCTCGTTCATTAGTGCGATGTTGAGGTCGCGCTGGGTGTTCTCGATCACCTTTGCCGCCTCGGCGACCTCGATCGAGGAGGCGGTGTAAATCCCGGCCTCGATGATACGCGCATAGACGGCGGCGACGCGTTCCAGGGTTTCGGCGTCCTCGCCGGCGACGATCTTGACGATCGTCTCCAGCCGATGCTGCTTGTCGCCCGGGTTGATCCGTTCGGGCGAATAGCCGAGCTTGAAGTCGATGCCCTGCCGGAGACCGGAGGCCTCGGCGAGCAGCGGCCCGCAGACCTCGCGGGTGAGGCCGGGCCAGACGGTCGACTCGAACACGACGGCCGAGCCTCGTCTGAGACGTGGCCCGATCAGCGCGCAGGCATTCTGGAGCGGCGAGAGGTCGGGCCGCCGCTCGGCATCGATCGGCGTCGGCACCGTGACAATGAAGAAGCTCGCCCCACTGAGCGCCTCGGGATCGTCGGTCAGGCGAAGCTTTGTCTCGCGTAACGCCGCCTCATTTACCTCGCCGGTGACGTCCCGCGCATCTCGCAATGCGGCGATCCGCTGCGCCGCGACGTCGAAACCGATAACCGGTTCAAATTTCCTCGCCAGGGCCAGGGCGACGGGCAACCCGACATAACCGAGGCCGACAACGGCAAATCCGCGTTCCATGTAACCGGGCCAAATCTGTGACTAATCCACCTTGTGGTATTGCTTGTACCACTCGACGAAGCGGGCGAGCCCGATCTCGATCGTCGTCTTCGGGTCGAAGCCGAGATCGCGGCGCGACGCCTCGATATCGGCAAAGCTTTCCGGAACGTCGCCGGGCTGAAGCGGCAGCAGCTCCATCTCTGCGGTGCGGCCGAGGGCCCGCTCGAGGACGCCGATGAAGTCGAGAAGCTTCTCGGGGCGGTGGTTGCCGAGGTTGTAGATCCGGTGGGGAAGCCGGTCCATGGGCGGACGATCATGTGCGGCGATCGTTCCCGCGACAATGTCATCGATATAGGTGAAGTCGCGCGCCATCCTCCCCTCGTTGAAGACCTTGATCGGTTGTCCGGCGAGGATTGCGCGGGTGAAGAGGTAAGCCGCCATATCCGGCCTGCCCCACGGACCATAGACGGTAAAGAACCGCAGCCCGGTTGCCGGTAGGCCGTAAAGGTGGCTGTAGGTGCGCGCGACGAGCTCGCAGCTGCGCTTGGTCGCGGCGTAGAGCGAGACCGGCTGATCGACCCGGTCTTCGATGCTGAAGGGCTGCTTCTGATTCGCGCCGTACACCGACGAGGACGAGGCATAGGTGATCGCCGTCAACCCGTCGATGCGCCTAGCCGCCTCCAACATCACCAGCGTCCCCATCACATTGGCATCAATATAGGCGTAGGGGTTTTCGAGCGAGTAGCGGACCCCCGCCTGCGCCGCGAGGTGGATGATGCTGCGCAGATCCTTGTGCCGCCCGACGGTCGCGAGGACGCCGTCACGGTCGGCGACATCGAGCTTGGCGAAAACAAAGCCCGGATAGGTGCGCAGCGCGGCCAGGCGCGCTTCCTTCAGTCGTACGTCGTAGTAATCGTTGAGATTGTCGATGCCCACCACATGGTCGCCGCGCTCGAGCAGCGCCTTGGCGACGTGGAAGCCGATGAACCCGGCAACGCCGGTGAGAAGGATCGACATGAAGCTCCTGGGGCTAGGTGACGAGTTCAGTCCCGAGCCGGGTGGGGGCGGGGTGCGCTTGCGTTTCGCTGGACCGCCAACAAAGGCTTTCGTGCGACGATCGTGTCCTTGTAGCGACGAGCGAGGTGTTCGAGGCGAAAAGCCAGGCGCGGCTGCTGAAAGACCTGCCACAGCATCGGCTCGCACCGGGTTGCAAAGCTCTCCTTGAGCCGATTGCGCCCGGCCATGAAATCATAGACGCGGACACCCGAGCGGAATGCATGGCGGATGGCCAGGGCGTGCGTGACGATGCCTGGCCGCTCCCGCCGATCGGCGTCGGCAAATCCGCTCTGATAGGCATAAATCCGGTCCCCCAGACGAAAATTATAAAGATAGCCGATGACCCGCTCTCCGGCAGAAGCTCTGAGGAGCTGGGTTCCGCCTTCGGCAAAGCTGCGTTCGATCAGCAGCCGATGGAACGGCTCGAAGAACGCGCCCGAGAACGCATGCGTCTTGCCCCGACGTTCCCAGGAAGCGCAATGCAGCGCCTTCATCGCGGTGAAGAAGCCGAGTGCCTCCGCGGGTGTGGTTGCGGCGTTCAGCTGCAAGGGGCCCCACCGTTCGAAGCGCCGAACCGCGCGTCTCAGCTGCTGACGCGCATTGGCGCTGAGCACCGGATAGAGCTCGCCGTCGCTCGGTGACAGCAAATCAAGCTCGATGGAGTAGGACGGTACGGCGGTCTCGTTCCGCCCCAGCTCACGGCCTTCGACCGCCCCCTCCGGCAAGCGCAGCAGAGAGCCGCTGAAGTAGAGCTCATCCGCCTCCTCACTCAGACCGGCAAACCAGCCGATCGCCGCGTCGAGAACGGCTGTCTCTGCGCCGACGGCGGCGAGGATGCCATTGTGCTCGATGGTAATCGAATCGAAACGCGGATCACCGGTCTGGTTGAGGTAGAGAGCGCGTGACCGAACCAGCCCGCGTCGCCGGCTGGTGACGCCGGCGCCGAGCAATGCCAGGGCGACCGTCTCCCCCCGCGCAACACCGCGCAACAGGCTCGGCCGATGCTCAGCCGGAACGGCGGCAAGCAGGGTTCCGATCCACTGCCACGACGTGAAAAAGGACGGGCGCGCCACGGCTTCGAGCCTTCGCCATTCGCGCTCGAGGGCCGCAGGCGCCGGCAGAGCTTCACGGCGGAACTCGACGTTGCTCGTCACACTCGTCCGCTCCCGGCAAGGCGACCGCTTCGGCACCCAACCTCGTTAAAAGCATATAGGCTGCCCCGGCGGAACCTCGGGCACTGCTCGATCCCGGTATAATGCGGAGTGATCATTAACAAGAGCCGATGCGAGTGACGCGAATTCTGCGTTTCGATGGGAACGGGGCTAAGCGGGGTGCGCCAGAGGCCGTGGCCTGGGTCTTTGCTCGCAGATCTCGCGAAACAACGCGATCTGGCCTTCTGTCGTGCTCGGCCAGTCGAAGCGCTCGGCGTAGGCGCGAGTAGCGGCACGGGCGGGCGGCGCCGCGAGAAAGTCGCGGATCACAGCGGTGAGCCGATCCGGCGTGGTTTCCTCCAGAATGCGTCCCGCCTCGGGCGCGGCGACGATGTCGGCGATGCCGTCGATGTCGGAGACGACCACCGGCGTGCCGCAGGCCATGCTCTCGAGCAGGACATTGGGCCAGCCCTCGGAGGTCGAGACCAGCAGAAGGAGATCCGCCGCGCCGTAGATGTCGGGGAGACGGTCCTGCGGCACATAGCCGAGAAGGCGGACGCGGTCTGCGACCCGGCGCTCGCGCGCCAGCGCCTCGATCGCCGCGCGCTCGGGCCCTTCGCCGACGATGACCAGATCGGCCTCGGGGAGGCCGACCAGCGCCTCGACCATCAGACGGTGGCGCTTCAGGGCGACCAGATTGCCGACGGCGAGAAGGGTCGGTCGGGTAAAGCCGAGAACACGCCGCGCCGCGGCGCGATCGGTCGGGCGGAAGAGGGCGAGATCGACCCCGTTGCGCAACACGCGTACGCGTTCCGGGGCAACCCCGAGAACCGCCAACCGGCGCTGCAGCCCGCTCGAGACCGCGATCAGCCCATCAGCCCGCCGTGCCGCCCAGCGGATCCACCGCTGCGGGACGGCATATTGCGCGATGACGTTCAGATCGCTGCCGCGGGCGGTCACGACTACCGGGCGATCGAGAGCGCGTCCGAGCAGCACGGCGGCGACGCCGTCCGGATAGAAATAATGCGCATCGATCAGGTCGAAGTCCTGGCCCTCGCGGAGCTGGCGGCGCAGAACCGGCAAGGCGGCGATAGAAAGGGCGAGCGGCGCCAGGTTCATCCCCAACTTCGGCAGCTGCGGATAGCGCGGATGAGCGACATGCAACCCATATCGGATCTCCTGGCGCGGGTACCGGGCAAAGAGCGAATAGCGGCCGAATCGCGAAGAGCCGAGCGGAAACCATGGACATGGAGCCATGACGCGGGCTCCGACCGCGCCGCTCTCTACCAGCTTGCGCAAGCGGGTCTCGATGAAAATCCCATGCTGGGGTCGTACCGCGCTCGGATATAACGTCGTAAAGGTCAGGATTTGCACCCGCGGAGCCCAGCAAGGTTGGACGACGAGGCCGGCATCATCTGATGCCACTTTACCGGAATCCGAATTTTCGGCGACTGCCGGCGGAGCTTGCTCGCCTTTTTGACATGGCCACCGGGGAGAGCTTTTTTGCACTACCGGCGTGGTATGACCTGATGGCGCGCCACGGCGTGCCGATGGGGGGCGAAATCCGCGTCTACTCGGACGAGCGGCCGCACTCGGCGACGGCGCTCTTGCTTCGGACCGGCGCGCAGGGGGCGGACCGGTGCCTCACCAGCCTCGCCAATGCCTACAGCGTCGAGCACGGCATTGTTTGCGCGCCTGGTACGGACCTCGAAACTGGGGTCACCTCGATCCTTTCGGAGGTCCTTGCCGAACGGCCGCGCTGGGATCGCCTCAGCTTGGCCGAGCTCGACCCGCAGCACCCGAGCTACCGCGCCGTCGTGCGGTCTTTCCGGCACGCCGGACTGTTCGTCGAATGCGCGTTCCACTCCGGCACGTGGTATGAAGAGACTGCAGGGTTGAGCTTTCCCGATTATGTCGCCGCGCGACCCGCGGAACTGCGCAACACCTGGCGTCGCAAGAAACGCCGGCTCGAGCGGAGCAACCGGCTGACCAAGGCCTTCTTTGCCGATACCGCGGGTATCGGCCCGGCGATCGCCGATTACCAGACGGTTTACGCCGCGAGCTGGAAGCCGGCCGAGGATTTCCCCGAATTTATTCCAGCGCTGATCCGGCTCGCCGCCGAACTCGGTGCGCTGCGCCTCGGCATCTATTACATCGACAGCATTCCCGCCGCGGCGCAGTTCTGGATCCTGTGGCACGGCCGCGCCGTCATCTACAAGCTCGCGCATGACAAGCGGTTTGACGGTTTGTCGCTCGGCACGCTCCTCACGATGGAGATGACCGAGCGCGTGCTGACCGGCGACCGTCCGCGCGAAATCACCCTCGGCCGCGGCGACGACCCCTACAAGGAGCTCTGGCTTCCGAAAAGACGCGAACGCTGGGGCATCAGCGCAGCCAATCCGCGGACGTGGGGTGGCCTGGGTTTTGGGATGAAGCGCGAAGCCGCCAAGCTCTATCACCGGCTGCGCCGGGAGCCGGTCTCTCCGTTCCGCTGAGCCGCCTCCGCTCCTATTTCTCGCGGCGGTGCGTCCTTTACGAATACGCCATAGCGGCGGTAGGTTCGCGAGGTGGAACTGTCGTCCGCTGCAACACAATTGACGGCAAGGAGAAGAATCATGGGTCGCGCTTACAACGTCATCGATTCCGACGGCCACATATTGGAGCCTCTCACCCTGTGGAATGACTATATGGACCCAGCCTTCCGCGACCGGGCGCCCAGGCTCGTCACCGACAAGGACGGCAAGGAGCGGCTATTGATCGAGGAGCAGGTTCTCGGCAGCCAGCAGGGCATGGGCGGAATCGGCGGGGTCGGAGCGCGGCAGGGCATCGTTTCGGCCGAGACGATGAACTACGAGGAAGGACGTCCCGGCGGCTTCGACCCGCATAAGCGCATCCCCGACATGGATTTGGACGGCATCGACGCGGCATTTCTATACCCGAGCATGGGATTGTTTGCAGGCGCCGTGCACGATCCGGCGCTCGCCGCCGCGATGTGCCGCGCCTACAACCGCTGGCTCGCCGATTACTGCAAGCCCTATCCCGACCGCCTGTTCGGCATCGCAATGCTGCCGATGCAGTCGATCGACCTCGCGATCGACGAGATGCACCATGCCCGCCGCACCCTCGGCTTTCGCGGCGGTTTTCTGCGACCCAACCCCTACAACAACAGGATGCTGCACGATCCGGCCTATGAGCCGTTCTGGACGGCGGCCGAGGAGCTCGATTTTGCAATCGGTCTCCACGAGGGCGGCAATAGCGGGATGCCGACCGTCGGCATCGACCGGTTCGACGGTCGCGGGGCGCAGCACATCATCTCGCACACGATGGAGATGATGCTGGCTTGCATGAGCATGATCTGGGGCGGGGTCTGCGAGCGCCACCCGAAGCTGCGTGTTGGGTTCCTCGAATCGGGCGGCGGGTGGATCGCCCCATGGCTCGACCGCATGGACCGCCATTTCGACGATCAGGGCTTCAACAACTCCGGGCTCAAGACCCGCCCGAGCGAGCTGTTCCGCCGCAACTGCTGGATCTCGTTCGAGCCGGTCGAGGGCAGCCTCGAATTCCTCGCCGAATATATCGGTCCGCACAAGATCCTATGGGCGACCGATTACCCGCACCGCGACGGCTTCTTCCCCGGCGCCCCGGCGATGATCGCCGAGCGTCTCAAGGGAGCATCACCTGAAACCCGGCACCAAGTGATGGCCGGCGGCGCGATGGGGTTCTACGGCTTGCATTGAGCCGCCCATCATACCGGCGCGCGGCCTTTGTGGCGGCGCGCGGCGCGTTGTTCCGCTGGCCCTTGGCTCCGGGTCAGGTTGAACGCGGTGTTGACCAGGGCAACATGCGAGAATGCCTGCGGGAAGTTCCCGAGCTGGCGTCTCTTGCGGGGATCATACTCCTCCGCCAAGAGGCCGACATCGTTGCACAGCGCCAAGAGGCGCTCGAACAGCTCGCGCGCCTCGGCGATGCGGCCCTGCAGGATGAAGTTGTCGGCCAGCCAAAAGGTACAGGCCAGAAACGCCCCTTCGCCGGGCGGCAGCCCGTCGGCCACTTCGCCGGTGTCGTAGCGCAGCACGAACCCGTGGACGAGGAGGCGCCGTTCGATTGCCTCGACGGTCCCGGTGATGCGCGGGTCCTCGGGCGGGAGGAAGCCGACGAGCGGCAACAGCAGGAGGCTCGCGTCGAGCGCCTTCGACCCGTAGGCCTGGACGAAGCTGCGGAGCTCGGGATCGAACGCCTTACGGCAGACATCCTCGTGGATCCTGTCGCGCACCCGCCGCCAGCGCTCGGCCACGGCGGCGCCGCCGCGTTTCTCGACGATCTTGACGGCCCGGTCGAACGCGACCCACGCCATGACCTTGGAATGCGTGAAGTGCTGCGGTGGCCCGCGCACTTCCCAGATGCCCTCGTCGGGCTGATCCCAGATCCGCGCCAAATGTGTCAGTACGACACGCGCGATCGCGTCTCCGTGTTGATTAGGAGGCAGACCGTGGCTCTGAGCGTGGTATAGCGCGTCGAGAATTTCGCCGTAAATGTCGAGCTGTGTCTGGTCGACCGCGCCGTTGCCGATGCGGACGGGGCGCGACCCCTCGTATCCGGGCAACCACGGGATCTCCCACTCGGCAAGCCGCCGCTCGCCGCCCAACCCATACATGATTTGCAGCTGATCGGGGCTCCCGGCAATCGCGCGGAAGAGCCAATCGCGCCATGTCCGCGCCTCGTCGTAATACCCCGCATGCATCAGCGCCAGCAGGGTAAAGGTGGCGTCGCGCAGCCAGCAATACCGGTAATCCCAGTTGCGCACACCGCCGAGCTGCTCGGGCAGCGAGGTGGTCGGCGCGGCGACGATGCCGCCGGTCGGCGCATAAGTCAGTCCCTTCAATACGACGAGCGAACGTTTGACCGCGGGGGTCCACGGACCCGCAGGAGCGCACCGGTCGGACCACCGGCGCCAGAACGTTTCGGTGTCGCGCAACGCACGCTCGATGTCGACCGGCGGCGGCAGCGGCTGATGGGAAGGTCCGTAGCTCAGCACGAAGGGGATCGTCTCGCCGGTGGCGACAACAAACTCGCCGACCGTCTTGAGATCCTCGCCGCGCAGCGGAGCGGGCGTGCGCAGCACGATCCTCTCGGGCCCGCCGACCGCAGATATTCCTCCTTCGGGCAGGCGTTCGACCCAGGGTACCACGGCGCCGTAATCAAAACGCAGGATGAACTCGGTACGCATTGTGATACGCCCGCGCAACCCGCGGACCAAGCGCACCAGATGGGGAAGGCGACGGCGCGGCCGCATGAAATCGACGAGTTCGACCGCGCCGTCCGCGGTCTCGAACATGGTCACCAGGATCAGCGAGCCGTCCACATACCGACGCTCGATCCGGGTGGCCGGCTCGACCGGCGCGATCAACCAACGGCCGTGCTCCGGCTTACCGAGTAGCGCTGCGAAGCATGCCGCGGAGTCGAAGCGAGGCAGGCAAAGCCAGTCAATCGAGCCATCGCGCCCGATCAGCGCAGCCGAGCCGCAATCGCCGATCAGCGCATAATCCTCGATCCGCTGCCCAGATGGCATTCCTCGGCTCCTGCAACCTCCTCGCCCACCCTCGGTGTGGGGTAAGAAGATAGTGGCACCGGCGGACCGCTTCTGTCACCGTCCCTGGTCGTCAGGACAACATCTTGCAACATCTTGCAGCCGGATTTTAGTATTTCGGTGAAGTCGTAGATGGTGAACTGGATACGATGGTAGGTATTGAAAATCTAGGGATGGCTGTAACGGAAGAGTGCTTCTTCGAGCGCCAGACACAGAAGTCAGCACCAAGCGTGTTCGACACGCCACGCCAGTATGTGAGGCTGACTCAGTCCATGACGACCACTAATAGAGAAACCCTTTGGCCATCGGGATATAGGTGTCGTCCGAGCTCCACACCTGATGACCGTTCGATCGATCCCACCGAGCAGGTACGGGTAGATCTTGTGCGCCGCTGTAAGCCTTGCTGGTGTTTGGGCTCTGGTAGATCGCCACTAGTTTCATTAGATGCATGAGTTGTTAGACCCATTGCGATTGACCAGGTGACCTGGGTTGCCAGTTATGCCGTAATCCGGTGCGAGTCGTAATAAGGCCTCTATATCCTTTGATCTATGTTATGATGGCCGGTCCCTTCGCTGAGTGGGGTCTTCCCGATGCAGCGGTGGGGTCTATCTCTCGGTTATCGTTGCTGCGCGGCGTGATTCGCGACCGGGCCGGGGGTCACGGCTCAGCGCCAGCCGACATAGGGTATCCAATTAGGATTCGTCTTCGAATAGGGATGCGATGCGGCCGTAGGATCCCAGTAGGGGTACGCGGTCCCCGGATACCACCCATTGTATGGGTAGCCGTAAGCGTAGTTATAGCCAGGATAATAGTTAGGATATCCAGTATTATAATTCCAATAGTTTGGATAATAATACTGAGGTCCGTAATACGAGTATTGGGGATTATAAAGTGGGGATCCGCCAAAATTATCGTTGGCCATAGCGGTTCCGCTGGTCAAGAGTCCAGCCCCTAACACGATAACCTTTGTCAAAGTCTGCATAGCAAACCTCCAGCCCTTTAGCAGTTACATGTTTACTCCCAACGCATGCGCGACGTCATCGTTCCCGAGAAGATGAGAAATCATGCATCCCTGCTGAAAGAAACCCAACGGGGATCCTGAGACTTGAGCCTCTTCCAATCCAACATTGCAAGGCAGCGGCCCGAAATTCGCGGAGTTGGGGAATTTTACGCAGCAGTCGCGTCGCGGTATTGTTGGCGAGGAAGCTGCCTTGCCGACGGGGTCATCGTGAAGCATCGCGAAGGGAATATGTGCCGTCTTGCGTCGTTTCGCTGCAGAGGACGGGGAATTAATCCGAGGCGGGGTGGTCAACGTCGCGCAAACTCTTACATTCTGCCAGGGAGGGAGTGTGGAGAACTAGCAAATAAGATCCCGGACCCGGTGGCCATCCGTCGTCCCGCAGGGGTAACCAGGCGGCCCGAACGGGGGGAATGAGGAGATCGACATGAGGAACCTGATCACTTCATCACCACGGCGTGCCGGGATAATCAGCCTATGCGTCGCGCTCTGGCTTGCGGTTAGCTTCTATGCCGGGAGTACTGCGGCGCTCGCGCTGGATGCTCAGGCGAATGTGCGCGGTTTTTACGACACGCTCCTGATCACGATGAAGAACGGTCGAACTCTTGGGCAGAGCGGGCGGTATGCGAGCCTTGCTCCCGTGGTAGACAGGGTTTTCGATGTCCCGTTCATGACTCAACTCGCCATAGGCCCGTCCTGGGCAACCTTCTCTGCGGCTCAACAGCAGCAATTGACGGAGGCGTTCCGGCACTATATCGCCGCGACCTACGCCGACCGGTTCGACAGCTATTCGGGGCAGCAACTTGAGGTTATTGGCGAGCAGCCCTACAACGCGGAAGTCATTGTGCAAACAAAAATTATCAAATCGAATAGCGAGACGACCACCATCAACTATCTGATGCGCCAGAACCAGGGTTCGTGGCAGATCTCCGATGTATACCTCGACGGCACGATCAGCCAGCTGGCGGTGCAGCGCTCCGAATTCAACTCGATCCTCCGGCGCGAGGGGGTCGATGGCTTGGTCATGGAATTGAACCGCAAGGCCGACCTGCTGGGCCGCCGCGTAGCCAACTCCTCCTGAACCGGCGATCATGTCGGCCGCGACCACTCCGCTCGATTTGCCGACGACATTGACGTTGGGAGGAGGTCCGACGATCGGGCGTCTCGGCTTTGGTGGAATGCGCATCACCGGTCCTGGCATCTGGGGATTTCCCCGCGACGCGGGCGAAGCGGTCGCGCTGCTCCGCCGGGTGGTCGACGACGGCGTGACGTTTATCGACACCGCCAATTCCTACGGCCCGGGCGTCAGCGAGACCCTGATCGCCAGGGCTCTGTACCCCTATCCGGCGGGGCTTGTGATCGCGAGCAAGGGCGGACTCACGCGCCCCGGGCCGGGTCATTGGGAGATCGATTGCCGCCCCGAACATCTGAGGCGCGTCTGCGCAGACAGCCTCAAGAGGTTGCGGCTCGACCGGATCGAGCTCTACCAGCTTCATGCCGTCGATCGGCGCGTGCCGATCGAGGACTTGATCGGCGCGCTCATCGATCTCCAGCGCGAGGGCAAGATCCGCTACATCGGCGTTTCCAACGTCTCGGTGGCTGAGCTTTCGCGGGCGCAAAGAGTGGCCGAGATCGTGTCGGTGCAGAACTGCTACAATCTGCAAGACCGCTCGTCCGACGGCCTGATCGATATCTGCGCCGGTGCCGGGAT
Source organism: uncultured Alphaproteobacteria bacterium (assembly GCA_963796155.1). GTDB lineage: Bacteria > Pseudomonadota > Alphaproteobacteria > ATCC43930 > CGMCC-115725 > AP-15. The sequence goes on from CAWCKT010000027.1 coordinate 84,658, forward strand.
CGCCTTCATCCCGTTCTACCCGCTCGCCAAAGGCCGGCTCACCAGGCCCGGTTCGCCGCTCGCCGACATTGCGCACGCTCACCGTGCGACGCCGGGCCAGATCGCGCTGGCCTGGCTGCTGCACCGCTCGCCCGTGATGCTGCCGATCCCGGGGACCTCGTCGATCGCCCATTTCGAGGAGAACCTCGGGGCGGCCCCGATCCGCCTGAGCGCCGACGAATTCCAGGCCCTCGCTGCTCGCTAATCCGAGCTTCCTGCGAGCCCTTCCCTCTCGAGATCTTGAGACCTCTTGAACCCCGTCGGCGACCACTGCGCTTGGCTGATCGCCTTTGGCGGCGCGTCGGTCACCGGCGCCCCGAGCAGCGGGTCGAGCTGCGGCTCGATGGCCTTGAGCAGCTGAACGGCGATAGCGCTCGTGAAATGGTAGTTTCCAGCGATCGCACCCGGGACATAGGCGGTAATCGTGCCGAAGAAGCGGTCGCCGAGAAAGAACACGAAGGTGGCGGTGCGATCGACCACCCGTTGCGAGATCAAGCGTCCGCCTGAACCAAACCGATCGAAGCGATTGTCGCCGGTGCCGGTCTTGCCGCCGACCGGCAATGGGTTTCCGTCCGGAGTGTGATAAGCGCCGCGCAGGCGCACGGCCGTGCCTTCGGCGACGACGCCGAGCAGCGCGCGCCTCACCGTCTGGGCCACCTCGGGCGCGAGGACTCGCTGCGGCTCGGGCTTGATCGCCATATCGGTTGCGTAAGGAGTGCCGGCGGCGAAATCCAAACGCTCGAGATCGACGGTCGGCAGCCGCACCCCGTTATTGAGAATGATCCCCATCAGATCGGCGAGTGCGTCGGGCCGGTCGCCGGAGCTGCCGATCGCAGTGCCGAAGGACGGCACGAGATGACCGAACGGGTAGCCCTGGCGCTGCCAGTCCTGCAGGACTCGGTCGAACGCGTCCTGCTCCAGCAATATCCGGATCCGGAGATCCTGCTTGTGCGTGCTGTGGCTGTTGAAGAGCCAGCCATAGACCTCCTGGCGCACCTTCTCGCTCGCCGCCGTCACCTCGGCGCGCGAGGCGCCGGGATGACTTTGCAGATAGGTCACCAGCCACAGCTCGAGCGGATGGATGCCGGCAAGATAACCGCGGTCCTCGAGCGAAAACCTCTCGACGTCATAGTCTCGATAGAGGTCCCAGAGATCGTCGTCGCTAACCGAGTCGCGCGGCAGATAACGCGCGAGAAACGCGCCCAGCGCCGCCCTGTCCGCGTCCGGCCGGACCGAGCGGAAGACCACGGCAAGGCGCCGTGCTATCGGCCGCGTGCGATGCGCCAGCTTCTCCAGGGCCTGGTCGGGTGAGAGGCCCCGGTATTCGCGATAGAAACGGTCGAGGTATTTCCGGCCGTCCTGATCGACAAAGCGCTGCAGATAGGCCTCCCGGTCCGCATCGTCGCGATCGGCGCTCAACAGCTTCTGGCCGTCGCTCTGGGCGATGTAATACCGGGTGATGTCGCGCAGCACCCGGATAAAGACGTTGTTGATCGAGAGGGCGAAGGCCTCCTCCACGCTGGTGGACGAGGAGTTTTCCCATTTCTCGAAATTGGCGAAGGCCTGTATGCCGCCGCCGGTAAAGAAGGCCTCGGGGCTGCCGGAATAATGGCGCTGCGTGGCCGCGTCGAGCATCGGCTGCAGGTCGCGGTTGGCGCTCCTGGCCAGATAATCGGCCGCCCATTTTGTTAGCGGATCCTTGGCCGCGGCCGCGGTCGCCAGCAAGTCGCGGCGGGGCAGTTGCGCCAACCGACGATGGAGTTCTTCGACGATGTCGAGATAAGTGATCAGGGTTCGCAGCTTGGCCGTCGAGCCGAGCTGCAATTTCGCGCCTGAGTTGATGTCGAAGGGTTCGTTCAGGCTGTCGGCGTGGACCCTGAGATAATTGCAGTCGGCACCGCGCTCGTAGAGGACGACGCTCCAGGTCAGGCGGGCCGGGTTCTCCGCTCCGAGGAGATTGTGCCCGACAAGACCGAGCGATTTGACGTAAGCCGGCTCGCCGAGCCGGGTCAGCACGTCGGTGATGCGCTTTTGGGCCGGCGTGTCGACGGTCGCATAGCCAGTCAGGTCGAGCCGGTCGAGGGTATAGAGATCCGGCAGGTGCAACAGCGATACGAGCTTGTCCCGTAATCGATCCGTGGCCTTGTTGCCAACGAACGACATCGCCGCCGGGGGCGGGATCTCGATCCGGAACTGCAGCTCGGCGTGGAGCGCGGCGTCGCGGAGTACGGGATCGATGATCCCGCGAGCGGACAGCATCCGGAGGTAATTGTCGGTCAGCGCCGCGAGCGCGGCGCGGTGGTCGATCAGATAGTAGGCGGGCCGGCGACCGGCGAGCAGCAGGCTCAAGACCTGCCGATAGACCTCCCCCTTGCGCGCGAGTTCCGCCTTCGTCGCGGCTGGCGCGGTCAGCACTCGGTCTGCTTCGGCCAAGTCTGTGCCATACCAGAGCCACAAGGCCTCCGGGACCCCGATGATCTCGCCATAGCCGGGCCGTGAAGCGAAGGGTTCGGAGTTGAGGTAGGTGGTGACGATCCGGCGGCGGGCGGCCGTTGTTACCGGGCCGTCACGGTAGGCGCTCGCCGATGCGGACAGCATTTGGCGGAGCTTTTCGCCAATTCCCGGGGTGCGGCCGTCCGGCGAATGGCGAAACTTCTCTATCTGGGTGGCGAGCGTGCTGGCCCCGCCCTCCCGGAACCGCCGATCGACCAACCCGGCGACCCGACCGGCCACGGCGAGCATGAACCGGCTCCATTCGACGGCCGGGTTGCGCCGGGGAGTTTGCTGGTCGAGCAGATCGTGATCCTCCACGAACAGCAGGGTGTCGACAACGACCGGCGGGATCGCGCTGAACTCGGCGAAGGTCCGTTTGGGATAGCTCGCCCGGTAAAGCGGGTCTCCGTCACGGTCGAACAGCTCGAGACCGGCGCGCGCCTTTTCGCCATAGACCGCATACCCGCCCTGGTCGACAAATCGGGCAAGGCCAGCGGACCATTCTGCCTGGCGCTCGACCGTGAAGTGATGAGCGCCGAGCGATGCGATAAAGCTCGGCAGGCGAGCATAGCCGAGGCGTTCGTCATAGGGTCCCCACTCGGGAAAACGGATGGTCTGGTTCGGCCCGGGCCCGACGGCAAAGCTCATGCCGCGGTCCAGCTGCGAAAAGATGCGGGACTGCAGGTACGAGGTGCGCGCCTCGACGGAGAGACCCCAGCACAGCAGCGCCAGAGCGGCAAAAGCCGCCGCCCATCGGAGCACCCGCAGGACGATCGGGAAGAGCCGGCCGGGAAGCGGCGGGCGGTGTTCCCGCCATCTGCTCTGCCGCAAACGTCCGACCACCGCGTCGACCACGGACCTGCCCCGTCGTTTCCATTTGGCCAGTGGATAAACACCGGAAGCGCACTGAGCGATCCTTGCGCGAGTTCGATCGCGTGTTGCGGTCCGCAACGACGCTAGTGCACCGGCTCAAACAGATGCTTCAGGGCCGGGGCGGGAATGCCGTGGATCATGCCAAATTCGTGACCCCGTCGTATTTTCCCTGCGGTCGCGAAAAACCACTTTCAGGCCCCTCAAGGGCCCTCTCGGCGTAGTCTGCACCACCCGAGGAGAGGCTCCTCGACGAAGCAATCCCCAGCCGATCCGCCCGCCATTGGACGTATTTCCGGACGAGCGCTGGTAGGTTGTGGGGCAGGGGTGTAATACGGATCTCCGGAAATTTCTGGACACGAGTGTGCCATCGATCTCGGGCCATATAGCAGGTGCCACCTATAGAGCGGACGAAGCTGGAGCCCAGGCAACCGCGCAGAGCGAGCGGATCAGGCCGTGGTTGGTGGCAATCGGTTCCAGGCCGTCTCGCAGGCATCCATGATGTCCGCCAGGCTGATAAACACCGAGTTGGCGAGCCAGTGGCTACGCAGGTAGTGCCAAATCCGCTCGACCGGGTTGAGCTCCGGGCTGTAGGGCGGCAACTCCAACAACGTGACATTGCCGGGCACCGCGAGACCTTGGCTGCGGTGCCAACCGGCCCGATCGAGGATCACCACGGCATGGGCATCGGCGGCGACCTGGCTGCTGATCTCGCTGAGATGATGGTTCATGGCGGCGGTATTGCAGACCGGCATGATCAGCGCCGCCGCTTTGCCCGCCGACGGGCAGACCGCACCAAACACATAGGCCGAGGCGAAGCCGAGGTCCTTCGGTGCCGCCGGCCGACTGCCGGTTTGCCCCCACACCCGGGTCAGGCTGTTCTTCTGGCCGATGCGAGCCTCGTCCTGAAACCACACCTCAACTCGCGTGCCGGGTGCTTGCACCGCCCGGACTCGCTCTAATTGCAATCCCAGAGTTGCGAAAACTCCGCTTGCGCCGTCGCATCGGCCTGCGGGTGGCGCGGACGCGGGGCCAACCAACTCAACTTGAGCCGATGCAGCAGCCGGTAGGTGCTCGACAGACTGCAATCGATTTCAAACTCCTCTTTCAAGAGGCGTTGCGCGTCGACCCCACGAAATGCCACCACTCCGTCCCGCGCCAGCGCGGCACCAGCGACAATGCGTTCCTTGAACCGCGCGCTCGTCACGGCGTCTACCCGTGGCTGTCGACCCGGGCGCGGCCGGTCACGCAATCCCGCAATGCCCTCCTCTTCATAGCGGTTATGCCATTCGTAAGCCGCTGACCGGCTCAACCCAGCCAGCCGCGCCGCTTCCTCATGCTCCATCCCCTCGAGCAGGTTCGCGATCATCAGAACCCGTTGGCAGACACGACCGCTCTCGCGTCGTGCCAAGCGCCGCAGCTCGGCCGCCCCAGGTTCGCCGCGAAAGGAGTATGCCGGCATCGTCCATCCCCCCAAACATGGTACGCTCGCCTCTTAACTCTACCACATCTGGGGAATACAGGAAGCGGTGTAAGGTCGCTCGCGAGCAGCCTCGGCGTGATCCAAGCTCGATCGCGGCCCGCTTCCTGAGCACGGTCACAATGCTGCGATCGAGATTCCGAGCGCCTGCGCGGCGGCGCACAGGCGGTTGTCGTAGCTCGCGAGCTCGACCGTCTGGCGCCGGTTGCTGACATATTCGATGGTCGAGAGGTGAAGGGCATCGAGGGTTCGGACTGGGGTTGGGAACGGCTCCAGCGCTCTCGCCAGCACGGCCGCCGTCATCTCGATCAGAGCCACACGGATAAGCAACGCCTGCGCCTCATTGGCATGCGAACGACCCAAGCCATAGGCGTGTATCCGGTTCCAAACCTCGTATTCGAGCAATTGGCTGGACACCAGTGGTTCGTTCCAGAGAGACGCAGGCGGAGATCGGGATTCGACGAGTAAATGAGCGAGTGCCACCGAGCTGTCGACGTAAATCACCGATCTTCTCGGTCGCGTTCCAGATCCGCCATCAGTTGTTCAAGCGACATGGCTTTGACGGGCTTGCGTGGCGGGGGGGTGCCGTCGCGGATGCGCGCCGGCCGCAGCCAGCCCTCTCGCACGCCTTGCTCCTCGAACGGGGTGAGCCCGGTGCGCGGCGGCACGATCTCGGCGACCACACGGTTGCGATCGGTCACGACAATCCTCTCACCGGCGGCGACGAGCCTGACGTATTCGCTGAGCTTGTTCTTAAGTCTTTTCAGCCCAACCGTGTGCATGCGCGTAAAGTAGCTCCTTGAAGCTTCATTGTCAATTAGCTGGGCCGGCGGGCTGAAGGTGGCGACGCAGATCAGCTGGGACATCGTCGCCCAGCAGCATGGCGGGACGATCGACGTCGAGAGCCAAGTCGGTGAGTTCACCGAGTTCGCGATCCGCCTGCCGCGCGCTCGCCGGGCGACAACCGGGAGGGCGGCGTGACTGGTTCACAGGAGGACGGCACTGGCGCCCGCTCGATCAGGCAGGCGTCGCCGTAGGAAAAGAAGCGATAACCGGCGGCCACCGCATGTGCGTAGGCGGCCTTGATGCGCTCGAGCCCGGAGATTGCGCCGACCAGCATCAGGAGGGTCGAGCGCGGCAGGTGGAAGTTGGTCAGCAGCATGTCGATCGCCCGAAACTGGTAGCCGGGCACGATGAACAATCGGGTTTCGCCGGAAAACGGCCGAACCTCGCCGGTCTCGGCCGCTGCAGTTTCCAACAGGCGCAGGCTCGTCGTTCCGACCGCGACGATGCGTCCGCCGGCGCGCCGCGCCTCCGCGATGCGTTCCGCGGCTTCGGCGGAAAGGACGCCGCATTCGGCATGCATCTTGTGGTCGCGCGGATCGGTGGTCTTGACCGGCAGAAAGGTGCCGGGTCCGACATGCAGGGTCAGCGCCGTCCAGCCGATGCCGCGCTCGGCGAGCGCCTCGAGCAGAGCTTGCGTGAAGTGAAGCCCCGCAGTCGGCGCCGCGACCGCACCCTCGGCGCGAGCGAAGATCGTCTGATAATCGCTCCGATCGCGCGGATCGCCGCCGCGCGGCCGCTTGATATAGGGCGGCAGCGGCATCGCGCCGTAGCGCGCGAGGGCGTCGCGAAAGGCGCCTCCTTCGCAGTCGAAGCGCAAGGTCACGTCGCCCTCCGGATGTTTTTCGGCGACCTCGGCGGCGAAATCCGCGGCGAAGACGAGGCGGTCGCCCACGCGCAGCCGGCGCGCACCCTTGGCGAAGGCGCGCCACGCGCCGCCGCCGAGATCGCGGTAGAGCGTAACCTCGATCGATGCCGCGCCGCGGCGCCCCACCAGCCGCGCCGGCATCACTTTGGTGTCGTTGAAGACGAGGAGGTCGCCCGGCTGCAACAATGCCGGCAGATCCATGATCTGCCTGTCCTCGAAACCTCCCGACGCGGGGATCAGCAGTAGACGCGCGGCGTCGCGCGGCTCGCAAGGCCGATCGGCGATCAGTCCGCGCGGCAAGTCGAAATCCAAATCATCGAGACGCATCGGGCCCATCCGCCGCGATAAAGGGCGTCCTCCGCCCGACGTCAACTCGGAGCTTTCGGGGAGAATGGGAGGGGGCCGATCGGGCGCGCATTGCGGTCCGGTTTTTGCTAGTTTCTCGGGGTCAAATCCGAACAAGGGAGGTCAGGGATGGCTCACGGGATGACGCGTCGCGAGTTCGGCATCGCTGCAGGGGCGGCGACGCTCGCCGCCGCCGGGTTCAAAGCCAGGCTCAGAGTGCCGGCGCGAAGACCTTGCGCTTTATCCCGCAAACCGATGTGCAGGTGCTCGATCCGATCTGGACGACGGCCTACGTCACCCGCAACCACGGCTACATGGTGTTCGACACGCTGTTCGCGATCAACTCCAAGTTCAGGCCGCAGCCCCAAATGGTCGGCGAGTTCGAGATCTCGCCGGACAAGCTCCAACTACAGTTTCGCGCTGCGCGACGGCCTCAAATTCCATGACGGCCAGCCGGTACGCGGGGCCGACTGCATCGCCTCGATCAAGCGCTGGATGGCGCGCGACGCACTCGGCCAGACGCTCGCCACTGCAATCGCCGACATGAAGGGCGGCGATGACAAGAATTTCTCGATCGATCTGAAGGAGCCGTTCCCGTTGCTGATCGACGGCCTCGCCAAGGTGTCGAGCCTGGCACCGTTCATCATGCCGGAGCGGCTGGCCAAGACCGACCCGTACCAACAAGTCACCGAGATGGTCGGCTCGGGGCCGTTCAAATTCGTCAAGGAAGAGCACCAGCCCGGCAACATCGTCGTCTACGTCAAAAACACCGATTACGTGCCGCGCAGCGAGCCGCCGGACTGGGCCTCGGGCGGCAAGGTCGTCAAGGTCGATCGGGTAGAATGGGTCGTCGTGCCGGACATCGCGACCAAGGCCGCCGCGATGCAGAACGGCGAAGACGACTGGTGGGAAAACCCGCCGGCCGATTTGTGGCCGGTCCTCGCCGCCAACTCCGATATGGAACTGGAGCCGCGGATCGCGACTCGGCGGCATGGGTTGTTTGCGCTTCAATTTGCTCTATCCGCCGTTCGACAACGTCAAGATGCGCCAGGCAGTGCTGATGGTGGCGAGCCAACCCGACTTCATGACCGCCTTTGTCGGCGACCAGAAGAACTGGAAGGTCTGCGCCTCCTTCTTCACCTGCGGGGACGCCGATGGCGAGCAACGTCGGATCGGAGGCGATGACCGGCAAGCGCGATTACGAGCGGCCAAGAAGCTGGTCGAGGAGGCCGGGTACAAAGGCGAAAAGATCATCGTGCTCGATGCGGTCGACCAGCCGCTGATCCATGCCGAGGCGCTGGTCACGACGGAGGTGCTGAAGAAGCTCGGGCTCAACATTGAGTACGTGGCCAGCGACTGGGGCACGGTCGTGACACGCCGTGCCTCGAAGAAGCCGCCTGCGGAGGGCGGCTGGAACATGTTCGAGACCGGCTGGGTCGGTACGGACACGCTGGACCCTTCGACCAATGTCATGCTGCGCGCCAATGGCGACAAGCCGGTGGTTCGGCTGGCCAGAGCGACGACAAGCTGGAAGAATTGCGAACACAATGGCTCAAGGCGAATGACATCGAAGTCCGCCAGGAAATCGCCGCCAAGATCCAGCAGCGGGCCTTCGAATTGGTGCCCTATGTCCCGACCGGGCAAGATTTGAAGAAGACTGCGTTCCGCAAGAACATCAAGGGCTATCAGAGCGCTCCCGCGATCTTCATGTGGAACATCGAGAAGACTTGAGCGCGCGCTATTTCACGACCAGGACCGCGCAGGGCGCCAAGCGGACGAGGCGATCGGTGGTGCCGCCGATGATCCGCTCGTAGAGCTGCGAGTGGCCCATGAAGCCGACGACGAGGAGGTCGGCCCTCAGCTGCTTGACCAGCCCGATGACGGCGTCCACCACATGGCCGGGGACGAGATGTGTCTCGATCGCTATCCCGGCCGCTTGCGCCTCGGCTTTCGCCGCATCGATGACGGGGGCGAAGCGATGGTTCGCCTCGTCCTTTTCCTCGGCGATCTCATCGATGCTCGCCGGGAAACGCGGCAGCTCCTCGACGGTCACCATGTGAAGCTCCGCGGAGACCTTCCGCGCCAGCTCGATCGCCCCTGCGAGCGCCTTTCGCCCGCCCGGCGACCCGTCGTTCGCCGCCAATATTCTGGTGTACATCTCACTTTCCCTCTGCGGTAACCACAGCCGTCCGGTTGCTTCCTGCGGTTGCCAGCGGCTTGAACGCGGGCTGGAACCAGCGCTGCGCAATCAAGGTCGGCACCACCGCGCTGCCGATAACCGCGGTCAGCAGGATCGTGTACTGGCGCTCGTCGATGATGTGATTGGTCAACCCGAAAAGCGCCGAGATCGACCCGAAGGTCAGGCCGGTCGACATCATCAAGGTCGTGTACATGCCTTCTTTGCGCTGAAACCGGAAGAGGCGCGTCAGCGGCAGAATTCCAGCGAATTTGGTGATCATCTTGACCGCGAGATAGACGACGATCAGGCCGGCCGCATCGACGATGACGTCGGCGCGCACCAGCGAGCCTGCCTTCAGGAAATAAAACGGGGTCAACACCGTGAAGGCGATGACCCGGGTTCGATGCATCAGCTCCCGGTCGGCGAGGAAGACCGGCGCCAACACCATGCCAATCAGGTAAGCGGGCAACACCGCCTCACTCTTCGCGGTGTTGGCGAGCCCGCCGAGCACAAAGAGGATCACCAGCACGAATTTGATCTGCGGCTCGCTGACCCGCGAGCCAAGCCTGGCGAAGAACCACGGCGTCCAGCGCGGGAGCAGGAACAGCGCGATCAAAGTCGCAGCGGCGAAGCCAAGCAGCCAAAAATTGTAATTAGCGAATACCAGCCCGAGCGCCAGGACCGTTCCGATATCGTTAATGAAGCACGCGGCCAGAATGATCTTGCCGATTTCGGTCTGATTGAACCCGGTCTCGATCATGACCGCGTAGACGACCGCGACCGAGGTCGTCGACAGAGCGATGCCGGCGATTTGTGCCTGTGGCCAGGGCCAGCCGGAAATGAAATGGGCCCAGCCGAGGACGCCCAGGTAGGGCGCCAGGAAGCCGACCATCCCGATCGCCATCGTCGACCCGAAATTCCGGCGAATGACCTTCAGATCGATCTCGGCGCCGGCGAGAAAGGTCAAGAGGATCGCCCCGAACCCGGCCAGGTAGTTGACCCACGGTGTCAGCGTGAGGTCGACGAGATTGCCGGCGACCGCGCCGATGATGATCTCGAGGAGAGCGACGGAAACTGCGACCCAGGCCTGCATCGCCGAGGCGATCAATGCGAGCCCGATCCACAGCGCCGAGGCCAACCAAATATTGTCCATCCCAAACCCCTTCGTTCGCCCGTCGCCAGCGGCGGGCTTACTCGGATCCCGGGCGTGTGGAGGGCAAAAGGAAACCCGCCGATCGGCGGGTCGCAGACAGACCCCCGCCACGCACCGTCACGCAGCAGGAGTCATCAGCCCTTGTGGGCGGTTACGGGGAACTCCATCCCCTTGCCGGCGTACTCTAACCCATGGCCGAATAACCGATCAATAGCGACAACCACGATGCGACGCGCCTGAGGAGGCGAGATGAGCGTGAATACCGCGATCGGCGGGAAGGACGAGCTGCCGCGGCGGCGTGCCGTAACGTTCATCGTTCTGCTCGGCGCGGTCAGCCTCTTCGCCGACATGACCTATGAGGGCGCGCGGAGCATCACCGGGCCTTATCTCGGCCTATTCGGGGTTACCGCGACGACCATCGGCATCGTCTCCGGCTTTGGCGAGCTCGTCGGTTACGCCGTCCGCCTCGGCTCGGGATTATTCGCCGACCGCAGCGGCCGCTACTGGGCCGTCACGATATCAGGCTATCTCTTGAACCTCCTTGCCGTGCCGCTTCTGGCACTCGCCGGAAATTGGCAGATCGCGGTCGTCCTGATCATCGCCGAGAGGATGGGACGGGCGGTCCGTTCACCGCCGCGCGACGCGATGCTGTCGCATGCCGCCGGCCAGACCGGGCTCGGCTGGGGCTTTGGCCTCCACCAGGCGCTCGATCAGACCGGGGCTGTGATCGGGCCGTTGATCGTCAGCGGGGTTTTGTTCTTCGGCAATGACTATCGGGCGGCCTTCGCCGTTCTCGTCGTGCCGGCGCTGGTGTCGATTTCGTTGGTTCTCGCGGCCCGCGTGTCGTTCCCGCGGCCGCACGACTTCGATCTGGCGCCGCCGGCCCTCGAAACCGCAGGCCTAGCGCCGACTTTCCGGGTCTACCTCGTCGCGGTCGCCTTCATCGCCGCCGGCTATGCCGATTTTGCGCTGATCGCCTATCACTTCGGCAAGACCGCGGTGCTGCCGGCGACGTGGATCCCGGTCGTCTACGCCATCGCGATGGCGGTCGACGGCGCCGCCGGCTTCGTGCTCGGGTCGCTGTTCGACCGCATCGGGTTGCGGTCGATGATCGTCGCGACGGTGATCTCCGCAGCGGCGGCCCCGCTGGTTTTTCTCGGCGGCTTTCCTCAGGCGGTCCTCGGCATGGTGTGTTGGGGGATCGGCACAGGCGCGCAGGACTCGGTTATGCGCGCGACGATCGCACAGCTGGCGCCGCGAGAGAGGCGCGCGACCGCCTTCGGCATTTTCAACGCGGTCTATGGCGTCGCCTGGTTCGCCGGCAGTGTCGCGCTGGGAATCCTCTACGACTTTTCGATACCCGCCGTGGCCATCGCTTCCACGGCAGCGCAGGCGGCGGCGTTGCCGGTCTTGCACTGGTTGGCCCATCGGCGCGCCGGGTCGCCGGCGTAGCGGCGCCGCCGGCCATGCCCTAACATATTCTCCCGACCAACCACCAGGGAGGCACCCCGATGCCCGCCGACCCTAATCGCGTGATCTTGACTGGGGAAAACCCGTTCATCCGTCTGAGCCAGACCGACGGCGGTCCGAACACGACGAATGCCAGCTTTTGGCGCATCGTCACCTGCCCAGCCGGACCGGGGCACGTTCTCTATCTCCACAGCGAGGTGACGAATGATCGCTGGCGCATCTACGCCGACAACATCGCGATGGCCCGATGGCTGCAGTCCACCGTTCAGGGCATGCTCAACCCCGAGACCGCCGACGCGGCAATCCCGGTGCTCGATGCCCAATTCACGAAATCGGGAGACCCGCGCTATTTCTGGACGGAGCGGGTGGTCGCCAGGGACGAGGAGATTGCGCTCACCTGGTATCAGATCGGCGAGCCGCTATTGATCCACACACAGCCCAATGCGGAGCCCGGGCGTCCTTACGGGGTGTGCACGCTGCTGATCCCCGCTCTCGGCGCGCGCTTGACACGAAACGGCATCGAGGCGGCGGGCCGGCCATGGGCGAGAGAGCGCGAAGGACGACCCTTCAGCACTTGTGCGCTGGCGTTTTCCGAGAGCTGGACGGAAGCGCGCTAGGCTGAAGAGTCGCCTGACGGACTGAAATTCTCCGCTCTGGTCAAATATCGGCGTAGACGTGGGTTTCGGCACGGGCACCGGGGTGGGTGACAGCGCCCTTCTCGGCGTCGCCGACGGTCTGCGCGTATTTCCACAAGGTGCCCGACTGGTAGGCGTTTTTGCGCTGCGTCCAGACGCGGCGCCGGTCGGCAAGTTCGGCCTCGCTCAGCGCTACGTCGATCGTGCCGGCGACCGCATCGATCGTGATCCGGTCGCCATCCTTGAGCAGCGCGATCGGGCCGCCGACGGCCGCTTCCGGCCCGACATGACCAACTGAGAAGCCATGTGTCGCGCCCGAGAACCGGCCGTCGGTCATTAGCGCCACCTTCTCGCCGACGCCCTGCCCATAGAGTGCCGCCGTGGTCGACAGCATCTCGCGCATCCCCGGCCCGCCGCGCGGCCCCTCATAGCGGATGACGATTACATCGCCTTCCTTGTAGCGACGCTTGTCGACCGCCTCGAACGCGTCCTCTTCACGGTCGAAGCACAGCGCCGTGCCTTCAAAGCGCCGCCGCTGCATCCCGGCGACCTTGACGATCGCTCCTTGCGGCGCGAGGTTGCCCTTTAGCACCACGTGTCCGCCAGTCGGCGCGTACGGGTTGGAAGTGGGGCGCACCACGTCCTGCCCGCTTGGGACCTTCACATTCGCCAGGTTTTCGGCGACCGTTTTGCCGGTCACGGTCAAGCAGTCTCCGTGCAGATAGCCGCCGTCGAGCAGCGCCTTCATGATGACCGGCACGCCGCCAATATCGTGCAGGTCCTTCATCACGTAGCGGCCGCCCGGCGTCATGCTGGCGATATACGGGGTGCGCTTGGCGATCTCACCAAAATCGTGCAGCGTGAACTCGATGCCGGCCTCGTTGGCGATCGCCGGAATGTGCAGCCCGCCATTGGTCGAGCCGCCGGCCGCGGCAACGACCATCGCGGCGTTCTCGATGGCCTTACGCGTGACGATATCGCGCGGGCGAGTATTTCGGCGCAATAGCTCCATCACCGCGCGGCCCGATTCCTCGGCATAGGCGTCGCGCGAGTCGTAGGGTGCCGGCGCGCCGGCCGAGCCGGGCAGCGCGAGCCCGATCGCCTCGGAGACGCAGGCCATCGTGTTGGCAGTGAAAAGCCCACCGCACGAGCCGGATGAAGGACAGGCGACGCATTCCAGTTCGTGCAATTCCTCGTCGGACAACTTGCCGACATTGTGTTCGCCGACTGCCTCGAACACGTTGCCGATCGTCACATCCTTGCCCTTGAAGCGGCCGGGCAGGATCGAGCCGCCGTACATGAAGACCGACGGCACGTTGAGCCGCACCATCGCCATCATCAGCCCGGGCAGCGACTTGTCGCAGCCGGCGAGCCCGACGAGCGCGTCGTAGCAATGGCCGCGCATCGTCAATTCGACCGAGTTGGCGATGACCTCGCGGCTGACCAGCGAGGACTTCATCCCCTCATGACCCATCGCGATGCCGTCGGTCACGGTGATCGTCGTGAACTCGCGCGGCGTGCCGCCGCTGGCCGCGACCCCCTTCTTCGCTGCCTGCGCCTGCCGCGACAATGCGATATTGCAGGGTGCGGCTTCGTTCCAGGTCGTTGCGACGCCGACGATAGGCTGGTTGATCTGCTCGGTCGTCAGCCCCATTGAATAAAGAAACGCGCGATGCGGCGCCCGTTCGGGCCCGACGGTGACGTGCCGGCTCGGCAGCCGGGATTTGTCGATGATGGGCTTGCGGACGTCGTCAGGCATAGCGGATCTCCCGTCGGCGTATGAGGGCCGTCACGGTACCCAGCAGACGGGTCTCAATCAATCCTGCGCTCGTCTGATAATGCATCGGTTTGAGAACGCCCTCGAAGCGCTCGGCTTTGGCTACACGGGTCAGTTGTGTCGGCGATCGGCGGGCCTTGCATCTGCCAGCGTATCTGCAGCAGAGATCGCCCTCAGGTTGAACTCCCCGCGAGGCTCGACGGTCCGGCGGGGATGCTTGCCCGCCCTTTTCGAACGACCGCCCCGCGCCGGGTCCCGGTCGTTTTGGTGATTGCTCATGGACGATCCGCACCTCCTCAAATAAGCCGTAATCGGTT
>CAWCKT010000028.1:0-66166 GCA_963796155.1 uncultured Alphaproteobacteria bacterium
TCCATCCCGGAACTCGGGAGGTGATCCGCCACGGACCGCCGGCTGAGATCGCCCCCATTGTCCTCGACGCGCGCCCCGGAGGCGGTGGAGGCCCACCGACGCCAAGCCTGTCAGGTCTTCGAGGCGTTCGGCCTCGTCGAGCAATCGCAGACGTCGCCGGACTAGGGCATCGTCGAGGCCGGCAAACCGGCCCTTTCCCTCCTCCGCAAAGCGCTGAGTGGACCGGTTGGCCCATGACTTGATCATTCCGTCATTATAGGACGCCTGGCGATTAACGCGAAGTGATTAACGCGAAGTGATTAACGCAAGGCGGATAATAGGTCAAGCGGTGGGCAGGAGGAAGGCATTTCGCCGCGCGAACCATCATCGGGCTCGTCGCATCGCCGTCAAACTCCTGCCCCGCCTGCCCGCAGCACGCGGCGGGCGATCGACCAGCGGTGCACCTCGGAGGGGCCGTCATAGATGCGGAACGGGCGCACGTCGCGGAAGAGGCGCGCCACGATCGTGTCGTCGGTGATGCCGAGCCCGCCGAGGATCTGCATGCTGCGGTCGACGACCCGCCAGATCGCCTCCGAGCAGATGACCTTGGCCATGCTCAACTCGTGCGTGCCGCGCTCGCCCTGGTCGAGCACCCAGGCGGTGTGCCAGATCACCAGCCGGCTCTGGTGGATGTCCATCTCGTTGTCGGCGAGCATGAAGCCCACCCCCTCGTGCTCGCCCAGCGGCTTGCCGAAGGCGGTGCGCCGCCGCGCATAGTCGGCGGCGATGTCGTGGGCGCGGCGTGCCGCACCGAGCCACCGCATGCAGTGCGTCAGCCGCGCCGGGGCGAGCCGCACCTGGGCGTAGCGAAACCCCGCGCCGAGCTGCCCCAGCACCGCACTCTCGGGGACCCGCAGCCCGTCCAGCCGCACCACCGCGTGGCCGCCGGCCATGAAGGTGTCCAGGGTGTCGAGCACCCGCTCGATGTGAATTCCCGGCGCGTTCATCGGTGCGAGGAACATCGTCGCACCATGCGGCCCCAACGCGTCGCTGTCGTTCTTCGCCATGATGATCGCGACCGCCGCACCGACGGCACCGGTGATCAGCCATTTGGTGCCGTCGATGACGAAATCCGCACCCTCGCGGCGCGCCGTCGTGCGCAGCATCGAGGGGTCGGCGCCGGCCCCCGGCGCGGGCTCGGTCATCATGAAGCACGAGCGGATCTCGCCGCCGGCGAGCGGGCCCAGCCATTCCTCCTTCTGGCGCTGCTCGGCGACCGCTTCGAGGAGGTGCATGTTGGCTTCGTCCGGGGCAAAGCAGTTGAGTTCCACAGGCCCGAGCGGCGAATAGCCGGCCGCCTCGAACACCACCGCCTGTCTGGGGTGAAAATAACCCGCGCAACCCCGACGAGCGGGA
Organism: uncultured Alphaproteobacteria bacterium; assembly: GCA_963796155.1. Lineage (GTDB taxonomy): Bacteria > Pseudomonadota > Alphaproteobacteria > ATCC43930 > CGMCC-115725 > AP-15. The sequence goes on from CAWCKT010000028.1 coordinate 1,396, forward strand.
CTCGGCGCCGCTGTCCGCCGGCCGAACCAGGTAGGTCGGTCCCCCGGAAGGCCATAAGAGCGAGCCATCAGTGTCTTGCCCCTCGCGCAGCAGATCGGTGGCGCCGAGCGCTCGGGATCGTTGCTCAGATCGAGCCCTCGGTGACAGCTGATGCCCCGAAACTGTCCTTCGTCTGGGCGGCATTTCAGCCTAGCCGAGTGTGAGAAGCGGACATTCGTACTCCGCGCCATTCCTTGGCCGAAGCGTGCGCGAATTAACCGTAAAAGTTTAACCTCTGCGAACCCCGTAGAACACTGCAAAGCAGCCGGGCTGCACGTCGAGCAAATCCCTCCGATAGGCGGTGGATTGCCAATATTCGCCCATCGGAATGTACGGCACATCCTGCCACAATTGCAGCTGCAGCTCCGCGCAGATCCGCCGCTGCTCATCAATGTTGCCGGCGTCGAGCCAGGCAGCGCGCAGGGCCTCGATGCGCGGGCTCGTCGGCCAGCCGTCCCAGGCGCCAAGTCCGTCTGCGCGTATCGCATAGTTGCCGTAAGGGTTGGTATTCGGGACCGATCTGTCGGTGAGCCCAAAGAAAGCGTTCCAGCCGCCCTTGTCCGGCGTCCCCTGATTCTGCCGCTTGCGGAGTGCCGCTCCCAACTCCATCTCCTGCAGTTCAATATTCATGCCGGCGCGCCGCAGCTGGTCGGCTCCCGCCAGGGACTCCGCGCGGATCTCTTGGACGTCGGTCGGGACGAGAACGACGACCTTTTCGCCATTGTAGCCGGCGTGCGCCAGCGCCTGTCGAACCGCCGCGTAATCGCGCGGCCCGCGTAAGACTTCGATCCCGGCATCGTTGGCAAACGGCGTTCCCTGGGGGAACAGGCCGATGCCGTCGTGCCAGAACGCGTGATCGGCGCCAGCCACCGCAGTCATCGCCTCGGCCTGATCAATCGCGCCGAGCAATGCCCGCCGCACCGCCCCATTATTGAAGGGCGGATGCAGATGGTTGAAGCGCAGGATGCCCATGGCTGTTGCAAAGTGGGAGATCACAGTGATATCGGGATCGCGGGCGAGTGCCTGGACCTGGTCGGTGAGAGGGATCTCCCACCAGTCGATCTCGCCGCTGCGCAGTGCAGCCATCGCTGAAAAATTATCCAATGTCAGCCACTCGACCCGATCGAAATGCGCGACCTTGGGTCCAGCGGTAAACCCTACTGGTCCCTCCGCGCGGGGTTGGTAAAGCTGGAAACGTTCGTAGGCGGCGCGGGCGCCGCTAATGTGCTCCTCGGGCAGGAAGCGATAGGGGCCGCTGCCAACGATTTCGGCAACCGGCTTGAACGGCGAGGTCGCCGCCAGTCGCTCCGGCATGATGGCGGGGACATTGCTTCCCGGTCCGGCCAAGGCCTCGGGGAGATGCGGAAAAGGCCGCTTCAGATGGAACCGCACGGTGCGATCGTCGGGCGCCGACAGCTCCTCGGTGGCAGCCATAAGCGCGTTGGCAAAGCTAATGCGCGCGGCGAAGCGGCGGATGCTGGCGACGACGTCGCGTGCCAGAACCGGCTCCTTGTCGTGAAAGCGCAGCCCGTCGCGCAATGTCAGCGTCCAAATCAGCCCGTCCTCGTCGACCTGATGGCCCTCGACCATCTGAGGCTGGGCCGTCCAGCTCGTGTCTATGCCGTAGAGCGTGTCGAATACGAGATAAGCGTGATTGCGGGTCGAGCGGATAGGGGTAACGACCGGGTCGAGCACGCCGAGATCTACGGCGGGGACAAAGACCAGTTTGTTTGGCCTCTCCGCCCGCCCGATCCGCGGTGCTGCGAGCGTGGCAAGGCTGACACCGGCGGCTTTAAGCAGCTCTCGTCTGCGCATTAAATCTCCTCCCTAACTCGGCATCGCAGTGGTGCTAACCCGGGTTCCGCAACCTGCGGATCGCTAACACCACCAAGACAATTATCTTTTTATTAGAAGCGGGACTGTGGCCCGCCCTGGCAGTAGTTCTACACTCAGATTACACGTTGTTTCGGTATGCGCAAGAGATGCGGGTGATTTCTATATCCACCGATCACGCGGGCGGCGAACGGCAGCTTCCGATCGAACCTCCCGGTTCCGGGGCGATAGCGGGAACGACCGGAATCGGCGCATTGCGCCCATTCGGTTAGGCTATCCCAGCCGGCGGACGGCGATCCGACGCTGAAGTGGAAGGCCGGCTTAAAAGAACGATGATGACCACCGAAAATCGCACTTTCTTGTGGGCAAGCCTTGTCTGGAGAGCGGACACCCTTTCGATAGCATCACCGGGCGGCGGTCCGGGTTGGGTCATTCGCGTCGATTTAGCCATGTCTGGGGCTGTCCGGTTCGCGGGTAATAGCGGAATTACCGGGTATCATTGGCGATGTTGGTAGAGCGGTGGTTCTGTCCCCGCAGTACGCGGCGGGCGATCGACCAGCGGTGCACCTCGGAGGGGCCGTCATAGATGCGGAACGGGCGCACGTCGCGGAAGAGGCGCGCCACGATCGTGTCGTCGGTGATGCCGAGCCCGCCCAGGATCTGCATGCTGCGGTCGACGACCCGCCAGATCGCCTCCGAGCAGATGACCTTGGCCATGCTCAACTCGTGCGTGCCGCGCTCGCCCTGGTCGAGCACCCAGGCGGTGTGCCAGATCACCAGCCGGCTCTGGTGGATGTCCATCTCGTTGTCGGCGAGCATGAAGCCGACCCCCTCGTGCTCGCCCAGCGGCTTGCCGAAGGCGGTGCGCCGCCGCGCGTAGTCGGCGGCGATGTCGTGGGCGCGGCGTGCCGCACCGAGCCACCGCATGCAGTGCGTCAGCCGCGCCGGGGCGAGCCGCACCTGGGCGTAGCGAAACCCCGCGCCGAGCTGCCCCAGCACCGCACTCTCGGGGACCCGCAGCCCGTCGAGCCGCACCACCGCGTGGCCGCCGGCCATGAAGGTGTCCAGGGTGTCGAGCACCCGCTCGATGTGAATTCCCGGCGCGTTCATCGGTGCGAGGAACATCGTCGCACCATGCGGCCCCAACGCGTCGCTGTCGTTCTTCGCCATGATGATCGCGACCGCCGCACCGACGGCACCGGTGATCAGCCATTTGGTGCCGTCGATGACGAAATCCGCACCCTCGCGGCGCGCCGTCGTGCGCAGCATCGAGGGGTCGGCGCCGGCCCCCGGCGCGGGCTCGGTCATCATGAAGCACGAGCGGATCTCGCCGGCGGCGAGCGGGCGCAGCCATTCCTCCTTCTGGCGCTGCTCGGCGACCGCTTCGAGGAGATGCATGTTGGCTTCGTCCGGGGCAGCGCAATTCAAGGCTACGGGCCCGAGCGGCGAATAGCCGGCCGCCTCGAACACCACCGCCTGTGCCCGGTGATCGAGCCCGAGCCCGCCCCACTCGCGGCCGACATGCGGGCTCAGCAACCCCGCCCGGCGCCCGAGCCCAATGAGTTCGCGGCGCAATTCCTCGGCCGGCCCGTGTGCCGTCTGCCTGACGTCGTTTTCATAAGGCAGGATCTCTTCCCGCACGAAACGTTCGGTGCGCTCCTTCAGTTCGACGAGGTCGTCGGACAGAGCAAAATCCATCGCTGACTCCGGGACGGTTACGGGCAGGCTTCCCGCCGCGGCATCGTCAGACATTCCGTCTCGAATCGTCAAGCCTGCGTCAAAATTGTGCTAATACAGCACTGAGTTATTGACAATTTAGTTAATACCTTGTATGTCATCAAATTCCTTTTCGTTGAAACAAGAGGGTTCGCGGCTCGCGAAGGGGTGTTGCTATTTCGATAAATAGAAAGGGAGCTGGTCATATATGACGATGTTTAATGGTCCGCGATCCGCGGGCTACCGTTCGAAGGAGACGCGTGCGGGTGCCGCAATCGGCGCCCGGTTGTTCACCTCGGGATTGCCGGAGAGGCCCGCGGCACGCGGCGAGGACGGGCAAGCGTGCATCAGATCGGCGCTGCGGCGGCGGCGCCGCGTGCTGGGGCTCACCCAGGAAGCGGCGGCGCGCGTCCTCGGCATGTCGCGGCTGAGCTATCACCGGATGGAGACCGGCAAGCGGCGCATTCATTTCACCGAGCTCGCAGCGATTTGTGCTGCTTTCAATTGCCACATCGGCGAACTCGTGCAGGACGGGCAGCTCGCCAACGCATTTACTTTTGCAGCGAAGGCGATCCTCGGCGAGGCGCCGTGATGACGGGTGTGGGCGCTATTTGCCGCGGGCCCCGAATTCCCCTGCTATTCCGCTGCCGGCGAACTCGGCCGGGCTAGCCAAGCTATTCAGCTACAACATGTTTTCACGGCCGCACGGAGCTATTCGAGGACTGACGAAGGTTTTTCCCTGATCTCAGGGAATTGGCATGGATGAGCCGCCGATGGCGCTTGGCGGCGCACGGCGATAAGCTGCCCCCAGCCATTGCTCCGTGGATGGGGACAGCCGATGGAAAACCGGAACCGACAGGTGCTGCTGAAGCGGCGGCCGACCGGGTCGCCGTCACGAGGCGATTTCGAGATAGCCGAAGCGCCGCTGCCCGACCCCGGCGACGGAGAGGTGCTGGTGCGCGGGATCTATCTCTCGCTCGACCCCTATATGCGGGGCCGGATCAGCGGGGTCAGGTCTTATGCCCAGCCGGTCGAGGTCGGCGCTGTCATGGAAGGCCGGGTGGTCGGCGAGGTCGCGCGTTCGAAGGATCCGGCGCTCCGCGAGGGCGACTACGTTCTCGGCGGTTACGGTTGGCAGCTCTATAGCGCGGTCCCCGGCAAAAGCCTCCTCAAGCTCGATCCGGCCGAAGCGCCGCTCTCGACCGCACTGGGCGTGCTCGGCATGCCGGGGCTGACCGCCTATGTCGGGCTCAGCGAGATCGGCCGGCCGCAGCGCGGTGAGACCGTGCTGGTCTCGGCCGCCTCGGGCGCGGTCGGGGCGGTCGCGGGCCAGCTCGCCAAACGCGCCGGCGCGCGCGTCGTCGGCATCGCCGGCGGGGCCGACAAATGCCGCTGGGTCGAAGCCGAGCTCGGCTTCGAGGCGTGCGTCGACCACCGCTCCGCGGACCTCGGCGCCGCACTCGACGGGGTTTGTCCGAACGGGATCGACGTCTATTGGGAGAATGTCGGCGGGGCGGTGCAGCAGGCGGTGTTCCCGCGGCTCAACGATTTCGGCCGCATGGTCATGTGCGGCATGGTGGCGGAATACAACGATGTGGAACCGCGGCCCGGCCCCAACCTGATGTCGGCGGTGCGCAAGCGGCTCAAGATCCAGGGGTTCATCGTCAGCGACCAGTGGCAGCGCTTCGCCGAATATCGGGCGATGGCCGCACCGCTCTTGAAGAGCGGCGAGCTCAAATATCGCGAGGACATCGTCGACGGCCTCGACCGGGCGCCCGAGGCGTTTATCGGGCTCCTCCAGGGCCGCAATTTCGGCAAGCTCGTGGTCAGGCTGGGGGACGATCCGACGCGCAGGGCTTGAGCGCGGAGGCGAGGAGGCAGCGATGCGCCGGATCTCGACCGTGGCAACGGCGGTAGTGTTGGCCTGCGGGGCGTGCCAGCCCTTGCCGGATGCGAGCCTCGCCGCGCCGTCCGCCGGAGAGTCCCAGCCGGCGCCGACCGCCGGTACACAACCGCCCGCGGCGCAGCCTGCCTGCAGCAGCTATACCGTCCCGGTAACCGTCGGGGGTCAGCCGCAGCAGGCCGTCGTCGAGGCCTGCCAGCAGCGCGATGGAAGCTGGCGGATCACCCAGAACACACCGGGATTGCCGCCCCAGGTCTATGAGGTTCCACCGCCGCCGGCTTCTTCCTACCCATACGCTTATCCCGATTTCTATCGCTATCCCGATTTCTTTCCGTATTGGTGGGGCTCTCCTTGGTTTTTCGGCCTCGGGCCGTCGATCGTCGTCGTGCAGCGGTTCAACCATTTCCACGGCTTCCACCACGGGTTCGGTCACGGCTTCGCACACGGCTTCGGCCACGGCTTCGCCGCTGTCCGCGGGGGCGGCATGGCCGGAGGGCATCGTTAGCTGAAGGACAAGACCATGGGCGTGCAATCGATCGGACTGCCGGTACGACGGGAGGAGGATCTGCGGCTCCTCAAGGGCAGGGGCCGCTATGTCGACGACGTCAGGGAGCCAAGGGAAGCGTACGGCTACGTCCTGCGCTCGCCGCACGCGCATGCGCGCATCGCGGCACTCGATGCGCGGCGCGCGCGGGCGGCCGCCGGTGTCCTCTGCGTATTGACCGGCGAGGATCTCGCCAGGCGCGGCCTCGGCACCCTGATGCCCGCGGTCCGCCGCCGCCGGCGCAACGGATCGCCGGCCTTCGTCTGCCCGCAGCCGCTGCTCGCGGGCGAACGCGTGCGCTATGTCGGAGACCCGGTCGCGTTCATCGTCGCCGAGAGCGTGCACCAGGCGAAGGACGCCGCCGAGTTGATCGACATCGATTTCGAGCCGTTGCCGGCGGTCGTCGGGGCCGAAGCCGCGCTCGCGCCAGACGCGCCGGCGGTGTGGGACGAGAACCCCGGCAACGAAGCCTTTCTTTCACGAAGCCGGCGACCCGGCGGCGGTCGAGGCGGCGCTCGCCAGGGCCGACCATGTCGTACGCCACAAGACGGTGATCAATCGGGTTACGGCGAACTCGATGGAGCCGCGCGGCTGTCTCGCCCACTACGACCCCGACCAGGATCGCTACACGATCCGCTGCACCGTCCAGTCGGTCCACGGCACAAGGGCGGCGCTCGCCGACCGGATCTTCAAGCTGCCGCACCACCAGTTCCGGGTGGTCTGCGACAATATGGGCGGCGGCTTCGGTATGAAGGGCGGCTGCTATCCGGAATACGCGCTCGCGCTTTGGGCGTCCGAGGTCACTGGGCGGCCGGTGCGATGGATCGCCGAGCGCAGCGAAGGATTGATGAGCGACGAACAGGGGCGCGGCAGCGTGATCGACACCGAGCTGGCGCTCGATCGGGACGGCCGGTTTCTCGCGCTGCGTACCAAGTGGAGCGCGGCCATCGGCGCCTATTATTCGACCGACCGCCCGACGATACCGTTGTCGGTTGGCCTCGGCTGCTTGGTGAATACCTACAGGATTCCGGCGGTGCACGCCCAAGTCACCGCCGTTCTGACCAATACGATGACGATCGCCCCTTATCGCGGCGGCGGCCGGCCCGAGCCGATCTACGCGACCGAGACGATCATCGACAAAGCGGCGCACCGGCTCGGCCTCGCCCCCGCCGAGCTGCGTCGTCGCAACACGATCCCGGCGGGCATGATGCCGTTCACAACCGCACTCGGCCAAATTTACGATTGCGGCGACTTTCCGAAGAACCTCGAGGACTGTCTCACTCTCGCCGACTACGATCGGGCAGGCCGCCGGCGAGAAGCCGCGAAAGAGCGGGGCAAGCTCCTCGGCATCGGCGTCGCGACGACCGTCGCCGCGAGCGGCGGACGCGATTACGAGCATGCCGAAATCCGCTTCGACCCGTCGGGCGGCGTGGTGCTGATGACCGGCAGCATGGATCACGGTCAAGGCCACGGGACGACGTTCAAGCAGGTCCTGTCGGAAAAGCTCGGCATCGATGCGGATCTGATCCGCTACCGCTACGGCGACAGCGATCTGGTGACGATGGGGATCGGGACCTTCGGCTCGCGCTCGGCGCAGCTGGCCGGCTCGGCGATTGTCGTCGCGGCCGACCGGCTGATCGACAAGGGCCGCAAGATCGCCGCGCACATGATGGAAGCGGCAGTCCCCGACATCGCCTTCGACAACGGAAGGTTCGCGATAGCGGGGACCGACCGGTCGGTCGGCATCGCCGAGGTCGCGAAGGAATCGTTCCATTCAGCGCAACTGCCAAACGATGTCGAGACCGGCTTCACCGAACGGGCCAATTTCGGCCCCGCCGACCCCGCGACCTTTCCAAGCGGTGCGCATCTTTGCGAGGTCGAGATCGACGAGGAAACCGGCGAGGTCGAGCTGACCCGCTACGCCGCGGTCGACGATGTCGGCCGGGTCTTGAACCCGCTGCTCTGCGAAGGGCAGATCCACGGCGGCATCGTGCAGGGTGTCGGCCAGGCGCTGATGGAGGACCTGGTCTATGACCAGGCGACGGGCCAGCTCGTCAGCGGTTCGTTCCAAGATTATTGCATGCCGCGCGCCGATCAATTTTGCGGCTTCGACGTCGCCAACAATCCGACCTTGACCGACAAGAACCCGCTCGGCGTCAAGGGCGTCGGTGAGGCTGGCACGATTGCCGCCATCCCGGCGGTGATGAATGCGGTCAACGAGGCGCTGGCGCGGATCGGTGCCCCCTATGTCGAGGCGCCGGCGACCCCGGAGAAACTGTGGCGCGCCATCCGCGCCGCAACCCGTTTCGAGCCCGGCCGACGCTAGCTTTGAGGCGGCGCGGTCCGGAGGAAGGCGCTGCTGCGCGGTTGATCGTCGGACAGACCGATCAAGCGCGTTGCTCGGGCGGAAGCTGGAGGCGGTAGCCGACACCGAGTTCGGTCAGGATATGGGCCGGCCGGGCAGGGTCGGGTTCGAGCTTGTGGCGCAGCCCGCGGATGAAAACCCTGAGATACTGCACTTCATCCGCTTGCGCCGGCCCCCAGACCTCGCGCAGCAAGTGGCGGTGCGTCAGCACCTTGCCGGCATGCATGACGAGATGACGCAAGAGGTCGAATTCTTTGGGCGACAATTTGACCTCGTGACCGCCGCGCGTGACGTGGCGGCGCACCAAGTCGACCGAGAGGTCGCCTGAAACGAAAACCGGCAGCTCTCCCTGCGCCTGGAAGGCGTGGCGGAGCGCCGAGCGCAGCCGCGCCATCAGCTCGGCCATACCAAAGGGCTTGCCGACATAGTCGTCGGCGCCGAGGTCGAGTGCCTCGACCTTGGAACGCTCGTCGTGCCGCGCCGACAGCACCAAAATCGGTACCGTCGAAGTCTTGCGGATCTCGCCGATCAGCTCGAGCCCGCTCTTGTCCGGAAGACCGAGGTCGAGGATCACCAGATCGGGCTTCTCGGCGGCGAGCCCGCGCAGGGCACCAGCGGCATCCTCGGCCTCGACAATGCGGTAGCCGGAGGCGGTGAGGCTGGTGCGCAGAAATCGACGAATCGGCGGCTCGTCGTCGACAACAAGAACAGTGAGATCTTTAGCCATGCGCCATGACGGGCTGCCTCCGCACCGGGATCTCCGGCACGACCGGCATGGAGATCGTCAGCACCGCGCCGGAACGGTCGCGGCGATTGCGCGCGACGATCCACCCACCGAGCGCCTCGACAAAGCCGCGACAGATTGCCAGGCCGAGCCCGGTGCCGGCGCGCCGGCGATCCTGCGCGTGCACGCGATAGAACTTGTCGAAGATGCGCTCGAAATCGGCGGGCGGGATGCCGGGACCCTCGTCGACCACCTCGATCTCGACCAGCTCGCCATCGCGGGTCGCGCGAACATCGATTCTGCTATCGGAGGGCGAATATTTGGCCGCGTTGTCGAGCAGGTTGAACAGCACCTGCTCGAACAGCACCGCGTCGAGGCGCAGCATCGGCAGCCCCAACTCAATAGCCACCTCGACGCGATGTCCGGCCAGGACATTCCCCGCCCGCTGCAGTGCCGACCCGATGATCTCGGCGACATCGATCAATTCGAGCTTCAATTCGATCGCGCCGGATTCGAGCCGGGTCATGTCGAGGAGGTTGGAGACGAAGCGGTTCAGACGTTCCGCCTCCTCCTGCAAGGTTGTCAGCAACTCCTCGCGTTGGTCCGCGCTGTACCTCTCCGGGAAGCTGCGCAGACTCGAGACGGTGCCGAGGATCGAGGCGAGCGGCGTCCGCAGATCGTGCGAGATGGAGGTCAGAAGTGCCGCACGCAGCCGCTCGGTCTCCGCCAGCACCCGAGCCTCGTCGAGCCCTTTGGCGAGCGAGATCCGCTCGATCGCCACCGCCCCCTGATCGCACAACGCGTCGAGCAGCCGCCGCTCGTCGGGCGTCAACAATGGACCGGGCGCATCGCGGTCGATGCCGAGCACGCCGACCGGGCCGCTGCCTGTTCGCAATGGCAGAAAGAGGCGCTTCCCGCCGGGTAACGTGTCGGCGCCGCGTCCGGCCGCGCGGTTGTGCTCCCAGCTCCAGCGCGCCGCCGCCATATCGGCGTCGTCCAGCTCGTCCTCGGGAGGATAGCCCGAGGCGACTTCGAGCCCTTCCCCGTCCCTGACCGGCATCAGGAGAACCGTGCGGACGTTGAGCATCGAGGAGATTTGAAAAGCGGTCGCCCAGAGCAGATCGTCGAGCGCGCCGATCCCGGCGACTTTCCGGCTGAAGGCGTAGAGTTCAGCCGTGGTCTTGGCTCGCGTTCGCGCGGTTACGACCTGGGTGCGCGTCCGCGCCGTGAGATTGCTGACAATGACCGCCACGACCAGGAAGAAGAACAGAGCGACACCATTCTCGGGATCCGCGATCGAGAAAGTGTAGAGCGGCGGGAGAAAAAAGAAGTTGTAGGCCAGCACGCTGATAAAGCAGGCGAACAGCGACGGCAAGAGGCCCCAGGCGACCGCAGAGAAAAGGACCGCGGTCAGGAAAACCAGTGAAATGCTCTGGACGGCGATGAAATGCTTGAGCAGAAGGCCAATACCGAGGGCGACGGCGACCGCGGCAGCGCTGCCCAAATAAGGCTCGACACCGAAGGGCTCGACTTTGGGGCGCGTCTGGACCGACTTTGGCGGCACGGATTCGCTGTCGTCGGCGGAGATCACGTGGACGCTGATTTGACCGGTCTTGCGCACGAGATCGTGGACGACCGAGCCGTGCACCATCTCGAACCATCGTGACCGATTGGATTTGCCTATGACAATTTGCGTGATGTTGTTCGCCGTCGCGTAAGCGACGAGTTCGTCGGCAATGCTCCGGCCCGGGATCGTGATCGTCGAAGCCCCGAGCCGCTCGGCGAGGCGCAAAAAGTCCGCGATACGGTCGCGTTCGGCGTCGGTCAGCCGCTGGGTACGCGCTGTCTCGACATAGATCGCCGTCCACGGCACCTGGAGGCGATCCGCCACTCGCCTGGCATAGCGAATCAACCCCGCAGTGCTCGGCGCCTCGCTGATGCAGACGAGCACCCGCTCTCCGGCCGCCCACGGTCCCGGAATCGCATGCGCTCGCATATGTGACAGCAGCTGCTCGTCGACGCGCTGGGCGGTGCGGCGCAGTGCCAGCTCGCGCAGCGCGGTCAGGTTGCCTTGTGAGAAGAAATGACGGACCGCGCGCTCGGCCTGCTGCGGCACATAGACCTTGCCCTCGCGCAGACGCTTGATCAAATCCTCGGGAGAAAGATCGACGACCTCGATATCGTCGGCCTGATCGAGAACGCTGTCGGGCACGGTCTCGCGTACCCGAATCCGGGTGATCTTGGCGATGACGTCGTTGAGGCTCTCGACGTGCTGGATATTAAGCGTCGCAAAAACGTCGATACCCGCGGCGATGATCTCCTCGACATCGAGATAACGCTTGGGATGCCGGCTGCCGGGTGCGTTGGTGTGGGCGAGCTCGTCGACGAGAACCAGGTGGGGGCGGCGTTTCAGGATCGCGTCGAGATCCATTTCCGCCAAGAGGTGACCCTTGTAGTCGACCTGCAGCCTCGGAATCACCTCGAGACCTTCGAGTAAGGCCTCGGTCTCGCGCCTCCCGTGCGGCTCGACGATGCCAACGACGACATCGACGCCCTCGCGCCGCTTGGCCTGGGCCGACAACAGCATCTCGTAGGTCTTGCCGACCCCCGGAGCGGCACCGAGAAAGATCTTCAGCCGCCCGCGGCCCTCCTGTTTCGCCGCCTCGAGCAACGCCTCCGGGGACGGTCTTCCCTCGCGCTCTGGCATAGAATTAACATAACGCATTTCGGACGGTTTGGCACATTTGCCGAGTGGCAGCTGCGCGCGATGTTCGGTTAACCCGGGCGAACGTATTGGGGCTCAATGTAGACCTGGATAGCGCCTACTCATCGCCAGGCTCAGGCACTGAAATCGGCGACGGCAGCTTCTGCACGCCATTGCGGTCAGGATGACCTCGTATCGACGATGAGGTCCGCCGCCGGTGACGCGAGACCATGCCGCATTGCATATCGGCGCAGCATCTTGAGCACGGTCGATTTTGCTACGGGCGTCCCCGCTCGCAACTTCGCGAGGATCTTCGGATCGGCTTTCAATACCCGGCTCGCTCCGGTGTCGCTCGCATAGTGTTGGGAAACCAACTCCCCCCATTGCGGGCAAACAAACCAGGCGCGGTCCTTTTTCTTGCTCATGGCCGCGGCGCCCAATCACGCAGACATTCGAGCGCAATCTCTGCCTCCTCGCGCGTTATCTGGCGAACCCGCGCCCCGTTGGTCACGCTGCGGTGAACTTTGAGACCCAGAGCCTCGGCGGCCGCTTGGGCATTAGCAGGAATGGCAAGGTCGACGAGATCGGCCATGCGGATCTCCATGTCTCGGATTTGGTCAAGAATTTCGGGCGCAACACTGTTGCTCCCGAGGAGCCATATATCGAGACACCGGCATAAAGAATCCATATGGATCGGCGCGGGAATTTGCAAACCGGACCGGTCGGCACGAACCCGCCTCGGTGCCCGGTCGAGCCTAGTTCAGTGCAGTTGATCGAGCGCGAGGTTCAGCTTGAGCACGTTGACTCGTTTCTCGCCGAGGATGCCGAGAAGCCGGTCTTGGGTCATGTCGGCGACCAACGCGCGCACCTTGTCCTCCGATAGGTTGCGCGCCTTCGCCACCCGCGGCACCTGGAACTCGGCTGCGGCCGGCGTGATGTCCGGGTCGAGACCGCTGCCCGACGTAGTCACGAGGTCGACCGGGATTGGCGTCGACGGGTTTTCCGCCTTGAGCTTTTCCGCATCATCCTTGACGCGGTCGATCAGCGGCTGGCTCGTCGGCCCGAGGTTCGAGCCGCCGGAATTGTCGGCGGCATAGGGCACAGGGACAGTTTTCGTCGGATCGTTCGGGTCGGGCTCGGTCGTCGCCGAGGGACGGCCGTGGAAATATTTGTCATCCGTAAAGTTCTGGCCGATCAGCTCGGAGCCGATAACCGTGCCGTCCTTCTCGATCAGGCTGCCATTGGCCTGATGCGGAAAGAGGAGCTGCGCGAGCCCGGTCATACCGAGCGGATAGACGAGACCGGTGATGGCCGTCATGACGATGATCATCGCGATGGCAGGGCGGATTTGTCGCAACATGGGAGGCAGTCCTCAGGCAAGGCCGATGGCGGTGACGGCGAGATCGATCAGCTTGATGCCGATGAACGGGACGATGATCCCGCCGATGCCATAGATGAGCAGGTTCCGGCGCAGGATGCTGGCTGCACCCGCCGGACGGTATTGCACGCCTCTCAGCGCCAGCGGGATCAGCGCGATGATGATCAGCGCATTGAAGATGATCGCCGCAAGAATAGCACTCTCGGGCGAGTGCAGGCCCATGATGTTGAGAACCCCGAGCTCGGGGTAGAACGCCACGAACATCGCCGGGATGATCGCGAAATACTTCGCGACGTCATTGGCGATCGAAAAGGTGGTTAGCGCGCCGCGAGTGATCAGGAGCTGCTTGCCGATCGCGACGATCTCGATCAGCTTCGTCGGATCGCTGTCGAGATCGACCATGTTGCCGGCCTCGCGCGCCGCCATGGTGCCGGTGTTCATCGCGACGCCGACATCCGACTGTGCCAGCGCCGGCGCGTCGTTGGTGCCGTCGCCGCACATCGCGACAAGCTTGCCCTTGGCCTGCTCCTCGCGGATCAGCGCGAGCTTGTCCTCGGGTGTCGCCTGCGCGAGGAAATCGTCGACCCCGGATTCCGCGGCGATCGCGGCCGCGGTCAGCGGGTTGTCGCCGGTGATCATCACCGTGCGGATGCCCATTTGCCGCAATTCGGCGAAGCGGTCGCGGATGCCGCCTTTGACGATGTCTTTCAGATGGATCACGCCGAGCAGCCGGTCGTCCTTGGCGACCGCGAGCGGAGTGCCTCCGTCTCTCGCGATCCGTTCGGCGATAACGGTCGTTTCGCGCACCGCGTCGGAGACGGGCGCCGCGCGTAATGCCGCCTGCGCTCCCCCGGCAGCGCTGCGCCACATCGGGCCGGTGCTGCCGCCTTCGGCGAAAGCGATAATCGAATCGACCGCCCCCTTGCGGATCGAGACGCCGCCGACATCGATGCCGCTCATCCGAGTCTGCGCCGAGAACGGCACGAAGCGGGCGTCGAGCGGCGCCATCTCTCGTGCACGCAGCCCGTATTTCTCCTTGGCCAGGACCACGATCGAGCGGCCCTCCGGGGTCTCGTCGGATAGCGAGGCGAATTGCGCCGCATCGGCAAGCTCGCCCTCTTCAATACCGGGGAGCGCGATGAACTCGGTCGCCTGCCGATTGCCGAGCGTGATCGTTCCGGTTTTGTCGAGCAGCAGGGTGTCGACGTCGCCTGCGGCCTCAACCGCGCGGCCCGACATCGCGAGCACATTGAAGCGCACGAGCCGGTCCATGCCGGCGATGCCGATCGCCGACAACAGCGCACCGATCGTCGTCGGAATCAGGCAGACGAAGAGCGCGATCAGGACTACGACCGATACCGCACCCCCGGCGTAGGACGCAAAGCTCGGAATAGTGACGGTTGCAAAGACAAAGATCAGCGTCATGCCGGCGAGCAGGATGTTGAGCGCGATCTCGTTCGGCGTCTTCTGCCGCACTGCACCTTCGACGAGTGCGATCATGCGGTCGAGAAAGGTCGAGCCTTGCGCCGCGGTGATGCGGACCCTGAGCCAGTCCGACGTGACCCGGGTGCCTCCGGTGACCGCCGAGCGATCGCCGCCGCTCTCGCGGATCACGGGCGCCGATTCGCCGGTGATCGCGGATTCGTCGACTGAAGCGACGCCCTCGATCACCTCGCCATCGCTCGGTATAAAATCACCCGTCTCGACAAGCACGAGATCGCCGGGCTTGAGCGCGACTGCATCGACGAGATCGAAGTTCTGAGACTGGGCGGCCTGCAGGCGCTTGGCCTTGGTCTCGGTCCGGGTGCGCCGCAGCGTGTCGGCCTGCGCCTTGCCGCGCCCCTCGGCCACCGCTTCCGCGAAATTGGCGAACAGCACGGTAAACCATAGCCAGACCGTGATCTGACCCGAGAACAGCGCGTTGGTCCCGACCACCGTGCCTGCGCCGCCGATGAGGTCTCGCAGAAAGAAGATCGTGGTCAGCACCGAGACGATCTCGACGCAGAACATGACCGGGTTCTTGACCAGGGTGCGCGGATCGAGCTTGCGGAACGAGGCCCAAATTGCCGGCACGATCAGCGAGCTGTCGAAGATCGAGAGCGGCCGAAGCTGGCGCTTGTAAAGCCCGGTCTCCGGCGAGCCGATCATGATGGGGGTTATGTCGGTCATAGTAAAAGTCCCTCGAGAATTCTGCAGCTCACGGCGCGGGATAGAGCTTGCCTTGGTTCATCGCGACCTGCTCGACCGCCGGCCCGAGCGATACCGCTGGGAAATAGGTCAGGCCGCCCATGATCAGAATGACGCCGACCAACAGTCCCACAAACAGCGGGCGGTTCGTCGGGAATGTCCCGGCGGACGGGGCGAGGAGTTTCTTCTGCGCCAATGACCCGGCCACGGCCAGCAGCGGGATGACGAAGATGAAGCGGCCGATCAGCATGGCCGCCGCGATCGTCGTGTTGTAGAACAAGGTGTTCGCCGAAAGTCCAGCAAAGGCGCTGCCGTTGTTGCCGGTGCCCTCGGTGTAGGCGTAGAGGATCTCGCTGAAGCCGTGCGGGCCGCCATTGGCGATGCCGGCGAGCCCGGCCGGCAGTACCGTTGCCAGAGCGGTCCAGCCGAGGATCGACAACGGCAGGCTGAGGAGGGCGAGGATGGTCATCTTGACCTCCTTCGCCTCGAGCTTCTTGCCGAGATATTCCGGCGTGCGCCCGACCATCAGCCCGGCGACGAACATCGCGACGATCGCGAAAGCGAGTATGCCGTAGAGACCCGAGCCGACGCCGCCGAAGATCACTTCGCCGAGTTGCATGTCGACGAGCGGCACCATGCCGCCGAGGGGCAGGTAGCTGTCATGCATCGAATTGACGCAGCCGCACGAGGTGTCGGTCGTCACGGTGGCGTATAGAGCCGAAACCGCGGGGCCAAACCGCACCTCCTTGCCTTCCATGTTGCCGCCCGGCTGTGTTGCGGTCGGCGCCGAATCGACGTTGAAGGCAGCGAAGGCCGGGTTGCCGTGCGATTCTGCCCAGTAGGCGGTGGTCACGCCGCCCAAGAACAGCAGACCCATCACGGCGAAGAGAGCCCAGCCCTGGCGCTCGTCGCGGACCGAGCGGCCCAAGACATTGGTCAGGGCGGCGGCGATCGCGAAGATCGAAACCAGCTGGATCAGATTGGTCAGCGGCGTCGGGTTCTCGTACGGATGCGCCGAATTGGCGTTGAGGAAACCCCCGCCGTTGGTGCCGAGGATCTTGATCGCCTCCTGCGACGCTACCGGGCCTTGCGCGATCGTCTGCTTGGCGCCCTCGACGGTCGTTGCATCGACATAGGCCCCCAGGTTTTGCGGGACGCCTTGCCAGACGTAAAAGAGAGCGATCACCACCGAAATCGGCAGCAGGACGTAAAGCGTGGTGCGGGTCAGGTCGACCCAGAAATTGCCGATCGCCTTGGCCTCGCGCCGCACAAAGCCGCGAATCAGCGCCAGCGCCAGCGCGATGCCGGTCGCCGCCGAGAGGAAATTGTGCACCGTCAGCCCTGCCATCTGCACGAGGTAGCCCATCGTGGTTTCCGGCACATAGGCCTGCCAATTGGTGTTGGTGAGGAAGCTGACCGCGGTGTTGAAGGCGAGGCTCTGCTCGACCCCGGTCTGGCCCTGAGGATTGAACGGGAGATACCACTGCAGCCGCTGCAAAGCATACAAAGTCGCAAAGCCGACGACGCTGAAAAACAGCATCGCGACGGCATAGGTGAGCCAGTGCTGCTCCTCCTTCTCGTCGACCCCGCAGCACCAGTAGACCGCACGTTCGACCGGCCGCAGGATCGGGCTGAGGAACGTCCGCTCGCCATTGAAGACGCGCGTCATATACCCGCCGAACGGCCGAGTGATCAGGATCACGATCACGCTGAATAGCGCGATCTGAACCCACCCGCTGATGGTCATCAAACGCTCCTAGAACCGCTCGGGGTTGATCAGCGCGTAGACGAGATAGACCATGATCACGATGGTCACGATTGAGCCGAGGACGTAGTCGAGAAGCATGGCCGTCTCACATTCTTTCACAAGCGAGCACATAGAGGACGGCGGCGACGAAGAAGCCGACGCCGAGCGCGATCATCGCGACATCAAGCATGGCGAGTACCTGCTACCCACGAGTTTATCTCGTCTCGGGCGCGCCCGAGGCGCCGGTACCGAGTTCGGGATCAGCTGACTGCAGCAAATGAACGCTCACGCATTAAGATTCGATGCAAATCGCTGTACAGCGACATAAGTAAACCATAAAGATCCTGAGGTGGCCTCAGCTTACCTCCCGCTCGTGGCGTAGCATCGTCTGATGATCAAGGAGCCGGATAGTGAATACCGCGGTTCATTGCCACCTGCTCGGTCACGGGTCCGAGCGACATAGCGGGGAAATAGGCGAGGCCGCCCATGATCAGTACGACGCCTACCAGTAATCCGACGAATTGCGGGCTGTGCGTCGGAACCGACCCGGCAGATGGGGCGACGCGCTTCTTTTGCGCCAGCGAGCCGGCAACTGCCAGGAGCGGGATCACATAGATGAACCTTCCCATCAGCATCGCCGCAGCGAGAACCATATTGTAGAACAGCGTATTGGTGGATAGGCCGGCAAACGAGCTGCCGTTGTTGCCGGTGGCCGAGGCGAAGGCATAGAGGATCTCGCTGAACCCATGCGGGCCGGAGTTGGCGATTCCCGCCAACCCTTGCGGTACCGCGGCGGTGAGAGCCGTCCAGCCCAGGATCGACAGCGAGTAGCTGAGGAGCGCGAGCATCGTCATCTTGACCTCTCTCGCCTCCAGCTTTTTGCCGAGATATTCGGGCGTGCGTCCGACCATCAGGCCGGCGACGAACATCGTGACGATGGCGAACGCCAGCATGCCGTAGAGACCCGAGCCGACGCCGCCGAAGGTGACCTCGCCGAGAGCCATATTGACGATCAATACCATGCCGCCCAGGGGCAGAAAGCTGTCATGCATCGCATCGACGGCGCCGCCCGCGTCGGTGGTGACGGTCGCGAAGAGCGCAGACGGGGTGATGCCGAAGCGGATCTCCTTGCCTTCCATGTTGCCTCCCGCCTGCGCCGCGCTTGATCCGGAATCGATTTCAAACGCGGCGAAAGCGGGATTCCCATGCGACTCCGACCAATAAGCTGTCGTCACACCGATGAAGAGCAGAATGCCCATCACGGCGAAGATCGCCCAACCTTGGCGCTCGTCGTTCACCATGCGGCCGAGCGCGTTGGTCAGCCCCGCGGCGATCCCGATCAGCAACAGCATCTGGGCGAGGTTGGTGAGTGCTGTCGGGTTTTCGTAGGGATGGGCGGAGTTCGCATTGAAGAAGCCGCCGCCGTTGGTGCCAAGAACCTTGATCACTTCCTGCGAGGCGACCGGTCCCTGGGCTATCGTCTGCTTGGCCCCCTCCAATGTCGTCGCATCGACATAGGCGTTCAAATTCTGCGGGACCCCCTGCCAGACGAAGAAAAGGGCTACCACCACCGAAATCGGCAACAGGATGTAGAGCGTGCAGCGGGTGAGATCGACCCAAAAATTACCGATGCCGCTCGCCTCGCGCCGGGCGAACCCGCGAATCAGGGCAATCGCCAGGGCAATACCGACGGCGGCCGAGACGAAGTTGTGTACGGTGAGCCCCGCCATCTGGACGAGGTAGCCCATCGTCGTCTCAGGTACGTAGGACTGCCAGTTCGTGTTGGTGACAAAGCTCACCGAGGTGTTGAAAGCGAGCACCTGCTCCAACCCGGCCTGCCCCCGGGGGTTGAACGGCAGATACCATTGCAGACGCTCCAGCGCGTAGAGAGTGACGAAGCCGGCAACTCCGAAGAAAAGCATCGACACCGCATAGGTGCGCCAAGACTGCTCCTCGCTCTCGTCGACGCCGCAACACCAATAGACGAGGCGCTCGACCGGACGCAGTAACGAGCTCAGCGGTGTCCACTCGCCCGCGAACACGCGCGTCATGTAGCCGCCGAACGGCCTCGTGATCGCGATGACGATCGCGCTAAAGACCGCGATCTGCAGCCATCCATTGCTCGTCATCGAGAGCTCCTGCAGCCTCTCGGGGCTAATCGGGCCGTAGAGCAGATCATGGCTCCGACGGTCGCATCGACACCGAAGACGCTATTATGCCGACGACACAACCTAGAACATTTGACTCGGCGAAACGCCGGAGGCGATCGCAAAGCCCACCTGTCGGTTGAAAGGAGCGCCTCAGGCCGGCTTCGCTGGTCCCCGACGGCGGCCCCCGTCCGGTGGAAATCAAGGACACCAGATTATGCGCGGACGCCGGACCCGTGTCCCACCGGGGATAGGCGGGGTCTTCGCTACTAAAGTACTCGGCCATAGTACTCCGCATCGCATCCCACCCCATTCGCTCAAATTCCGGCCGGGATAGGCTAAGGCAACCCGCGATAAAGAGACGATGCGGATCGAGGGCCTATTATCTAAAGGCCACGTAAGGAGCCACGGTGGACGCGACGGCTCCAACTCTTGGCCGTCGTCGAAAACATGCAAACGCCTCTTGGGAGAGGCCCGAGACGTTGATAGAGCGGGAAATATTCAGCCTCGGTCTTGCGGTAAGCGATATCCCGCCGGGACGGCGGAGGATAAAATGAGGCAACAGGCGCGGCGGACAATCCATTTCTCGCTTCCGGGTTCAGCAGCTCACAAAGCCCCATGATCGACACCGCTTTCGTTTTGCTTGTCATCGCGGCGCTGCTAGTGGTGGTCGGGTTCTGCCAGCCCCTCGCGGCTTATCTGAAACTGCCGCCGCCCGTCCTCCTCGGGGTGGTCGGGGTGGCGTTGGGCGGGTTTCCCGCCGTCTCGTCTTGGCTCGGCTGGTCTACCCGGTCCGATCCCTTTGCCGACGTCTTTGTCGAGCTGCCGGTCAGCTCCGCGACGTTCATCTACGTCTTCCTGCCGCTCCTGGTGTTCGAGGCCGGCATCGTCACCGACGTGCGGCGCACGTTGGAAGATGCAGCGCCGATCCTGTTGCTCGCAGTCATCGCAACCCTGATCACGACTGCGGTGATCGGGTTGGCGCTCTGGCCGCTCGCCGGCGTCTCCTTAGTCGCCTGCCTGCTGCTCGGCGCCGTCGTCGCGACCACCGATCCCGCCGCGGTCATCGCGATCTTTCGCGATGTCGGCGCGCCGGCGCGCTTGACGCGCCTCGTCGAAGGCGAGGCGTTGCTCAACGACGCGGCCGCCATCTCGCTTTTCGCAGTTTTGCTCGGGATGATCGTCAGCTCGCGAGAGCCGGACATCGGCTTCGGGTTGAGCGAGTTCTTTCTGTCCTTTATCGGTGGCGGCGTATTGGGATTGCTTGCCGGGCGGGCGCTGCTCTGGGTCATTCCGTGGGTGCGCGACGACCGCCTTGCCGAAGCCACACTGACCCTGGCGCTCGCCTATGGCGTTTTCATCGCCGCTGAACGTTTCTTTCACGTCTCGGGTGTCGTCGCGGTGCTGGGATCGGGACTGGCCGTCAGCGCGCTCGGACGCTCCCGAATCATTCCGTACAACTGGTCGTTTCTGACCGATTTGTGGGGCCAGATCGCCTTTTGGGCTCGCTCCTTGGTCTTCATTCTTGCTTCGATCCTCGTTCCGAGGCTGCTCGGCGATGTCGGGCTGCACGATTTGGCGCTGGTCGCCGTGCTGGTGGCTGCGGCCTTGGCGGCGCGCATCCTGGTCTTGTTCGTGCTGATGCCGCCGCTCGAATTCCTCAAGCTCACCCAGCCGATCAGCTCCGCATACAAGCTGGCGATCACCTGGGGCGGGTTGCGAGGGGCGTTGACGCTGGTGCTGGCTCTGGCGGCGACCGAGAACGCGGCCCTCAGCCCGGAGGTCAAGCGGTTCGTCGCGGTGCTGGCGACAGGCTTGGTGCTGTTTACGCTATTCGTCAACGCCACGACCTTGCGCCTGGTGATCGATCTCCTCGGGCTCGGCCGCCTGTCGCCGCGAAACCAGGTCCTGCGCGACCAGGTGCTGGCAATCTCCTACGCCGAGGTTTGCGATTCGATCCGCAATATGGCACGCGAGCACGCTCTCGGCGACGCGGTCGAGCAGGTCGTCAAGCCCTACCAGACATGGATCGCCGCGGCGAACGCCCGCGACGCGGCGGAACGGCTTACCGAGCGGGACCGGCTGGCCATCGCTCTGGCGGCCCTGGCGAACCAGGAACGCGTGCTCGTCCTTGAGATGCGCGCTGATCGAATCGCTTCGCCGGAAACGGTGCAGGTCCTACTGCAGAATGCGGATCTGCTGGTCGAGGGCGCCCGGGTGGAGGGCCGCGTCGGATACCGCAGAACGGCCGAGGCGACCCTCGCCTTTTCGGTTTCCTTCCGCATCGCCTATTTTCTCTACCGTTATCTCGGCCTCGTGCGGTTTCTCGCCGATCGCCTTGCAGACCGCGTCGAGCTGCTGTTGGTGGTGCGGCTGGTGGTCGACAGGCTTCTCGGTTTCAACACTCAGCGCCTAGGCCCGATGTTTGGTGAGCGCATCACCGAACTCACCGGCGAGATCATCGAGCGGCGTCGGGAAGGGCTGGACGATGCCTTCGATGCGCTGCGTCGCCAATATCCCGACTACGTGGCGGCCCTGGAAATCCGGTTTCTCCGTCAGTCGGCATTGCGGCAAGAGACGGTGCGGTACCAGGCATTGTTCGAGGAAGGGCTGATCCCGCAGGAACTCTATGACGATCTGCAGCGGGGCGTCGCCGGCGCGAGTGCTGCCGAACCTCGCCCGCGCTTCGACATCGGATTGGATACGCATCGCCTGATCGAAAGGCTCGACATCCTGTCGGGCCTCGACGAACGGCAGCTCGACCGCGTGGCAAGGCTGCTGCGCCCGCGCTTTACGGTGCCGAACGAGCGCATCATCCGCAAGGGAGACCGCGGCGACGCCGTCTTCTTCATTGCTTCCGGTGCGGTCGACGTGGCGCTGCCGACGGGCCCTGTGCGGCTTGGCAGCGGGGAGTTCTTCGGGGAAATGGCCTTGCTTTCGGGCCGGCCGCGACAGGCGGACGTGACGGCTCTGACCTATTGCCGGCTGCTTGTGCTGAGAAAAACCGACTTCGAGCGTTTCATAGCGACGAACCCGGAGGCGAGAGCGACGATCAGCCGCGTCGCGCAGGCGCGCCAGTCGATGAACCAGGATGACCGCGATCGGGCCAAGGAGGCTGCATCGCTATAGCCGATCGGACGGCCTCCAGTCTCTGTTCCCGGGTCCCCCGCCGAGGGCCTCGGCTTCGCAAGCAACCGGCGGGCGCGGCCAGCCATCTTCCTGATGGACGACTGCATAAGAATCCATCGATCAGCAGCTCGATGGTCGCTGGTGACGCGGCACATTCGCGACGGGCAAAGTCGAGGCTCGCCGATAGGCTCGGAAGATGCGCTACGGCTACTGGCGACAGGCCGTGCACGCTCCAGGTCCCGCAAACGTCACGGCGAATTTTTACACGCACACTCATAACGGCGCGGCTTTCTCACCCCAGGACGCCGTGCGCCAGGACCAGGACGAAGCGAAGCGCCAAGACCCCGAGAGCGATCAGCATCAGCACGAGGAGCGTCCCGCCGATCTCGACCGCGATCCGCGAACGCCCCGGTTGCCGCGAAGCGCTAATCGCGCGGTTCGCCGAGCTTGGCGCCTGGGACACGCCTACGGCCCGGCCTCTTGCCAAATCCACAACAGTCATCTGTACTCCCGTCGATGCCCTACCCCGCTCGGTAATAAAAGAGATATGCCGATAAGTTTTCGAGGCGAAACGGCGGCCCGCACCGTAAAGGGGGCGTAAAGGCGATCACGAAAAAGGCCGCTGGTGGCCGTTTGCCCATCGCGCTATCGATCGCTCGCCGTCCCGCTCGTCGCTGAGGCCCCTCGTACTTCCGGAGGGGGCCCGAAGGGCAGACGGTCCGGTGTCACCCGCACCCCCGTCGTAAACCGGTAGCGAGATGGCCCGGCGGTCGGGAAGGTCAGCTCGACGAAATAAGCCTTCCAGCCTTGCTTCGGTTGCGTGACTTTCCCGACATAGACGCCGTCGCCCTGGTCGGTCAAATTCGAGCTTGTATAGGCCGCGCCGATCGTCTCCAGCCGAAAATCGCGCGCCTGCGGGTTCGCCGCCTGCCAGAGCGTCACGGCAGCCGGCTGCGTCTCGGTCTTGACCCGGATCGAGCCGTCGTCTTCGAAATCCCAGGTGAAGCTCGGGCGCGGGGTGTTCATTAAAATAGATTGATAGAAGGTAAGCGCGCTCTCTGCCGCATCGACGTATTCTCCTTTCAGGGAGTGATCGGTGTTCGGCAGATAGCGAAGGTAATTCTCTCCTCTGAGTCCCGTAAAATAGAATTGCGAGGAGTCGGGGAGAAAATATTGGTCACCCGCCGCGTTGACGATCAACTTGGGCATCGTCAGCCGGTCACGATAGGAATAGGGGTCTTCGATGTGGATAAGCGCCTCGAACTGCGCCGTATGTGCCCAGCGCATGATGCCGGCCCGCTCGAATTCGGCAATGGCGGGGGCCCAGAAACCGTAGGACCGATAATGGTGCTCGAATGAGGGTTCGAGGTTCAGCAGGTCGATCACAACGGGGATGATGGCGACGACGCGGTGGTCGACTGCGGCGACGGTCCATGCCGTCCAGCCCCGCTTCGACGCGCCGCCGACCACGAACTTGTCGACCGATAGGCCGCCACCCGCCGGGCTCGCGCAAAACGACGTGATGGTGTCCATCGCCCGCACCACGCTTTTCGTCATCGGCAAGCGAAGCGGCCAAGTTTCATCGCCGGACGTCAGAAATTTCTCCCAGGTGAAGGCCGTGATGGCGTCTTCGGTCAATTTTTTCCCGTCGCCGGTGAACACCAAAGGCTCGTTAGGAACCATGCGAACCTCGCTGACCACCGAATTGGTGGCGAGCGCGAGTTGGGTCAGCAAAGGGCTGATTTTCGGCGGCGGTTTCTCGTTGGAACCTCCGCTGATGACGAGAAGGCCGGTATTCGTCGTCACGTGTTCGCGGCCTGACGATGGTCAGCCAATGCTTCCAGATCGGCCGGTCCACCTCCGCCGCCGTGCGCCACCGTTGCGACGTCATTTCCAATACGTTGGCCGTATAAGCGTCCCCAACCTCGGTGCTGAGCAGCTGGTAATGGTAACTGGGATCGGGAGCAGCGACATAGCGGTCGAGCGCCGTCTCGTCCTGTCCCTCGGCGGAAGCGGCCGACGCAAAGGCTGCTGTCAACAGACCGCAGAAGACGGCGGCGACCCCCTTGGGCATCGACCTTCCTTTCGTTCAGTCAAGGACGAGGGAAAGGCCAATCCGACCATAAGCACTTTCCGCCAAAATAGTCAGATGTGAGCCTCTCGCTATCCTATGCGTGGTGTCCGAACAAAATCCCCCGGCCGGGACTGGACCCCGTCGCATTTCCCTGCCGGCAGGGAAAAAACGCGTTTCAGCCCCCGAAGAGTGCCCTCTCAAAATCGAAAATGTCTTGTAGATCAGTAAATTAAGTGCAGTTTGGCCAGGGCCGCAAAACCACGGCGGCAGGGAATTGGCAGGGAAAGTGCCCTCAGCATCGAAAATGTATTGTAGATCAGTAAGTTGAGTTCGACTTGGCCGAGCCGCAACACGACGGCGGCAGGAATTGGCAGGGAATTCAGCATCGCTCCTCCGGGCATACCAGCGGTTCGCCACTCCCGCCGACCACCCAGCCTTTCTTTCTTGTGTGTTTCGCATGGATCCCTATTTCGTAATTGACTTTATCGTACGCGCCCGCTATATAGGGGTCGGCTACGCGCGCGCAAGGGGGTAGCGGCACGCTTGGCCTATTCGGCCGGCGCGGGTTCCCGTTCGCGTGCTCCGGCGGGTTGTTCGCGGCGGGAAAACAGGTCGATCAGCACCGGCATCACGATCAGGATCAGCGCGGGCGCCAACAGGATCCCGCCGACGATCACCAATGCGAGCGGTTTTTGCACCTGCGAGCCGATGCCGGTCGAAACAGCGGCGGGCAGCAGACCGACGCAGGCGGCAATGCAGGTCATCATCACTGGGCGCAGCCGAATCTGACAGGCCCGGATGACCGCTGCCGAGCGCTCCACGCCGGCGTCGATCAAGGTATTGAAATAGGAGAGGATGATGATCCCCTCCATGACCGAGATGCCGAAGAGGCCGACAAAACCGATCGCCGCCGAGACGCTGAACGGCGTGCCGGTGATCCACAATGCGAAGATCCCGCCGATCAGCGCCATCGGCATCACGCTCGCGGCCAGCAAGGTATCAACCAGCGACGAAAAGTTGACGAAAAGCAGCAGCAAGATCAGGGCGATGCTGAGCGGCACGACGACCTCGAGGCGTTCGAGCGCATCCTGCAGATCGCCGAACTCGCCGACCCATTCGACGCGCGAGCCGGCCGGTATCGGCACCTGCTCGGCGATCTTGCGCTGCGCTTCGAGCACCGCACCGCCGAGGTCGCGGCCGCGAACACTGAACTTGATCGGGATGTAGCGCTCCTGGTTCTCGCGATAGATGAAAGAGGGGCCCGAGACCAGGCTCACCTTGGCGACGTCGGTGAGCGGGATCGGCACGACCCCGCTGCCGCTCGGGTTTGGCGCCCCGATCGTGATATGCCGGATCGCATCGAGGCTCTGGCGATATTGCGGCGCCAGGCGGACGACGATCGGGAAGTTGCGGTCGCTGCCGTACTCGTAGACATTGCCGGCGGCCTGACCGCCGATCGCGGCCTGTATCGTCGAGTTGATGTCGCCCGGGGCGAGGCCGTAGCGCGCGGCGCGCTCGCGGTCGATGTCGATGTTGACGGTCGGCTGGCCGAGTGAATCGAAGACCGAAAGGTCGGTGATGCCCGGCACTGTCTTCATCACGTCCTTGATCTTGTAGGCCGTCTTCTGGATCGCTTCGAGATCGTTGCCGTAGAGCTTGACCGAGTTTTCGCCCTTGACCCCGGAGGCCGCCTCCTCGACGTTGTCCTCGATATATTGCGAGAAATTGAAATCGACCCCGGGGAATTCCGCCGCCAGCGCGTCATTGACCTGCTGCGTCAGCTTCTCCTTGTCGATGCCCTTGGGCCAGGTGTCGAACGGCTTGAGCGGCACATTGAATTCCGCATTGAAGAAGCCGGTGGTGTCGGTGCCGTCATCCGGCCGCCCGAGCTGCGAGATAACCGTCACGACCTCGGGAAACCCCCGGATGATCTGGCGCATACGGTTAACGTAGGGGGTCGCTTCTTCGAGCGAGATCGAGGGCGGCAGGGTGGCCCGGATCCACAAATTTCCTTCCTCGAGATGGGGCAGGAATTCGAGGCCGAGCGACCGCACCCCGACCACCGCCAGCAATGCCAGCAGCCCCGCGCCAGCGAGCGTCAATATTCGGTTGGCGACGGCGAATTCGAGAACGGGTCTGTAGATGCGGCGCAGGCCGCGCACGATAATCGTTTCGGTCTCGCTGACGCGTTCCGGCAGCAGCAGCGCGCTCAACGCCGGCGAGATCGTGAAGGTGGCGAGGAGGCCGCCGGCGATGGCATAGGCGTAAGTCTTGGCCATCGGGCTGAAGATATGCCCCTCGACGCCGCTCAAGGTGAACAACGGGACAAAGCCCGCGATGATGATCGCAGCGGCGAAGAAGATCGCCTGGTTCACCTCTCCGGCCGATCGCAAGATCGTGCGCAGCTTGCCGGTCAGCCCGAAGCGCTGCGCGAGGCCGGTGGGGGCATATTCATGGTGCCGCTCTCCCTCGCTCAGATGGCGAAAAATGTTCTCGACCATGATCACCGTCGCGTCGACGATCAGGCCGAAATCGATCGCCCCGACCGACAGCAGATTTGCCGATTCGCCGCGCAGCACCAGGATCGAGATCGCGAAAAACAGGGCGAACGGGATCGTCGCGGCGACAATGATGGCGCTGCGCAGATTGCCGAGGAAGATCCACTGCACGAAAAAGATCAGCACGATGCCGAAGATCAGATTGTGCAGCACCGTGTGCGTGGTGATGTTGATCAGCTCCCGGCGGTCGTACATTTTCTCGAGCCGCACGCCGGGCGGCAGGATCCCGGTGTTGTTGATCTTATCGACCTCGGCCTCGACGCGGCCGATCGTAGGGAGGCTCTGCTCGCCGCGGCGCATCAGCACGATCCCCTCGACGATGTCTTCGTCATCGTCATGACCGACGATGCCGAGCCGCGGCTGATTGCCGACCGTCACGGTGGCGACGTCTTTGACATAGACCGGGGAGCCGTTGTTCGACGATCAGCATCGTGTTGCGCAGGTCGTCCATCGTGTGGATCAGGCCGACGCCGCGCACGATCGCGGCCTGCGGACCGAAATTGACGGTCTGGCCGCCGACATTGATGTTGCTGTTGTTGAGGGTCTGCAGCACCTGCGGCAGGGTGAGACCGTAGGCGAGGAGCTTGTCGAGGTCCACGGTGACCGAGTAATTCTTGGTCTTGCCGCGCCCAGCCGCTGACATCGACGATCCCGGGCACCGCCTTGAAGCGTCGCTCCAGAATCCAGTCCTGAATGGTCTTGAAATCGGTCACCGAGTAGTCTGGGAGGACCGACGATGCGATAGCGGTAAATCTCGCCGATCGGGCTGTCCGGCGAGATGCCGGGCGTTGCCCCGTTGGGCAATGGCGGCACCTGGGTAAGCTGGTTGATGACCTTCTGCTCGGCTTCTTCGTAGGTGTAATCATAGGTGAAGTGCGACCTTCACGTCGGAAAGACCGAACAGCGAGATCGTCCGGACCGAAGTGACGTGCCGGATGCCCGCCATCTGGATCTCGATCGGGATCGTGATGTAGCGTTCGATCTCCTCGGCCGATTGGCCGGGGTTCTGGGTGATGACCTCGACGCGCGGCGGCACCGGGTCCGGATAGGCCTCGATATTGAGCTTGGCGAAGCTGATGATCCCGGCAACAAACACGAACAACAGCAGCGCGACCATCAGGACGCGCTGCTTCAGCGCAAACGCGACGACCGCATTCATGTCCTTTTGGACGTCGAGATTGCTTCGTCGCTCCGCTCCTCGCAATGACAACCAATTGAAGTGTCATTGCGAGCGAAAGCGAAGCAATCTCGGTGTCCCGCGGAGAGATGGTCGAGATCGATTCGGCACACGTTCAGTCGGCCTTGGCCGCCCGGTCGATAAAGACGGTGCCGCTCGTCACGACCTTCTCGCCCGCGGAAAGGCCGGCGAGGATCTCGACCGTGCCGTTGCTGATCCGTCCGGTGCGGATTTCACGCAGCGCCAGGGTGTCGCCGGCTCCGACAACCCAGACGCGGGCCTGCTCGCCTTCGTAGACGATCGCCTCCTGCGGAACCGCCGGCGCCGCCGATGCCTCACCAGTGATGATGCTGAAATTCGCAAACATCCCGGGCTTTAGCGCACCATCGGGATTTTCGACATCCGCACGCACCGGCAACCGGTGAGTATTGGGATCGATCGACGGCGCGACCCAGGAAATCTTCCCCGTGAAGACGCGGTTGGGATAGCGCCAGCACATGGATCTCGAGCGGCAGACTGACACGCATCAGTGGCGCATCCACCTCGCGGACATTGGCGATCAGGTATACCGTCGACAGATCGCTGATCGTGTAGACCGGGTTCGTGGCACCATTGGCCTCACTGTTGATGTATTGGCCGACCCCGATTTGGCGCTGAGTGATGGTGCCGCGGATCGGCGCCGGGACGGTCGCCTCCGGATTGAGCTTCTGCGTCGGCTGCGCTTCGAGCGAGGCGATCTCTGCGTCGGTTTTGCCAAGAATACGCAGCCGGTTGCGCACCGCGTGCAGCGCGATCTCGTCGGCCCGCACGGTATTTTGTGCAGTGATTAGATCGGTCTGGGACTGCTGCCAATCCTTGAGCGCGCCACCTTGTGCCAAATAGAGCTCATGATTGCGTTTCTCGGTGGTTTGCGCCATGGTGAGCTGAGAGCGCGCGGCGGTCAGATTGGCGAGCGCGGTGATCAGGTCGTTCTGTGCCTGCACGAACTCGCTCGCATGGATCACAAAGAGCGGGGCGCCAGGCTCGACAATGTCGCCGAGCATGGCAATCACTTTGATCACTCGCCCGGAGTAGGGCGAGAACACCGGCGTCGTCAGATCGTCATCGATCGCGATCGTCCCCTCGGTCACTTGCTCGGGACGAAAGTCCATCCTCGTTACGGGTTGGAACTTCAAACCTGCCCATTGCGACTTGGTCGGCTTGAACGCCCCCGCCGGCGTACCCGATTTCGTCGGTCGCGCGTTTTCCGGCTGGTCTGCGCGCGGCCTCAATATAAATGGACTGATGCCACTGCCGATACCGATGACCAGCGTCAGCGCGATCACGAATTGGACGCGCCGTGAGATCCGTCGGTTTCCCGAGGCAACCGATGGTCGTGTATCCGATGTCATCAACGATACTTTGGAGGGAGCGGACCGGCACACCTTAGGTGCACCGCAGCATCGCCCTAGCCTAGGCCGCGCCGCCTGTCTCCGGTCTTTCCGTCAGATTAATTTTTGGCAATGCACTATCCGCGACAAACCGTTTTCTCGGCTTCCGCGCCCGTGGCATAGATCGCGGCGGACGCGCCGCAAGGCTTGTCGGGATGCCGCCAACTCTTCTATGCCCGAGGAGGGACAGCCCCCTAGCCGGATTTCTCAAAGCGGGGTGGTGGATCGGGGCCTCAGATCCCAGCAGACCTGTGGTGAGAATGGCTTGTCGGGGTGGAGCGTGGGACGGGCGGTTCGGACAGAGTGTCGACTCCCTCGCCCCGCTGGCGGGGAGAGGGCCGGGGTGAGGGGCACTCTGAGGCAGAAGGATGGCGGCGTTGCGGGGCAAGGACCAACGGCGCACGGCCCGGGCACGATCGTTGCGGCGCGCCCTCACGCCGGCAGAATTCGTGTTGTGGACAGGCATTCGCAGCCGGCAACTGGGCGGCTTCAAATTCGTCCGCCAGGAGCCCATCGGCCGGTATTACGCCGATTTCGTTTGTCGCGACCGGCTCTTGATTGTCGCGCTCGATGGCGGCCAGCACGCGGAACGCCCCAAGGACAGGCAGCGCGACAGCGAGCTGTGCGCCCTCGGTTATCGGGTGATCCGCATCTGGAACAACGACGTCATCGACAACCTCGATGGCGTTCTCCAAATGCTCCAATCCGAACGCGAAAAATCACCCCTCACCCCGGCCCTCTCCCCGCAAGCGGGGCGAGGGAGCTAATCGACAGCGCCGCCGCAGTCACCCTGTGTGAGAATGCGGGAGGGCAGCTAGCTGCTATCGCACAAAAATTAGGCAGGGGTGCCCAGCGGCGATGTTTCCGCCAGATCTCTGCTCGGAAGATCAGCGGAATCGGCGCGCGGCAGGACGATGCGGGCGACAAGCCCCGGGGCGCCATCCGCCAGATACAACTGTCCCCAATGGAGCGAGGCGATGGCGGTCACGATCGACAGACCGAGGCCGTTACCGGGCAGATTGCGGCTATGATCGAGACGGTAGAAGCGTTCGACGACCCGCGAGCGCTCCGCCGGCGGGATGCCCGGGCCATCGTCCTCTACGACGATCGAGACGGTGTCCGTCTCCTCGGTTGCGCGAACCCGTACCGTCGCCCCGCTGCCGGCATATTTGAGCGCGTTGTCGATCAGGTTCATTACCGCATTCGCAAGGAGATGCCTGTCCCCTAGCGTCATCGGCCGGCCGTGGACATCGGTGACGAGCGTGATGGCCTCGGCTTCCGCGGCAGCATCGTACAGTTCGACCGCTGCGCTGATCACCGAAGCGAGCGGTACGGGAATGAAGGATTGACGGCGCGCTCCGGATTCGGCTTCGGCGATCTGCAACAGTCTTTCCAGCATCCGAATCAGCTCGTCCACTTGCTGAATGGCAAACCCGGCCGTTTCGACAAGTTGCGTCATGCTTCTCCCGGGGCCGAGCGCCTCTTCGAGGCGGCTGCGGATGCGCCCCAGCGGGGTTCTGAGATCATGGGCGATCGCATTGGATACGTGGCGCACACCATCCATCAGATGCTCGATCCGGTCGAGCATGTGGTTGATGTCGCCGTTGAGCCGCGCGAACTCGTCATGCACGCCGGAGATCGGGATTCGCCGGCTGAGATCCCCGGCCTCTATTTCGAGAGCGGTCCGGCGAATCGCACCGACGCGACGCTCGAGCTGCCGGCGAAACAGCAGAGCACCGCCGATCGCCAGCAGCAGCGCGACCGCGCCGCCCCCCACCAGGGCACGCCAAACGAGCTGCTCGATCTCCCGCTGATCCTGCATGTCGCGACCGACCACCAGGACCGAGCCGTCCGGCAAAAGCCGCGGCAGCAGGCGGCTGAGCGACGGGCGGCCGTAACGGATGACCTTCAGATCCGTGAGGCGGTCGAGCGGCGCCCGCGCCTTCGACCAATCGGTGATGTTTCCGGCGACTTTCCGACCGTCCTGACCGATCAGGAGATAGACCTCGGTGTCCTGCTCGATGCCGTCCGTGAGAAGTTGCTGGATCTCCTGGCGCAGTCCCTCGGCGCCGCGGCTCTCGAAGTGATCGGCGAGCCAATTCGAGACCGAGAGCAGCTTCGCGTCGATGCTCCGGGCGAGCACGCCGACGGTGCCGACGTAGAACACCGCCGAAATCACCGACATCGAGCCGACCGCGAGCAGCCCGTAGCCTATCGCCAAGCGGACGGCGACATTGCCCCACAGCCTAGTCATCGGCGGATATCATATAGCCGATACCGCGCACCGTATGCAGCAATTGCGGGGAGAAGCCCCGGTCGATCTTGCGGCGCAGGCGGCTGATCTGGACATCGATGACATTGGTTTGCGGATCAAAATAGTAATCCCAAACCGACTCGAGCAACATGGTTCGGGTAACCACTTGGCCTTTGTGGCGCACGAGGTATTCGAGCAGGCGGAATTCGCGCGGCTGGAGCGCTATCGGTTTGCCCGCACGCTCCGCTCGCCGCGTCCGCAAATCAAGACGCAAATCGGCGATCGACAGTTCGCGACTCTCCTCTTTCGTCGCGCTCCGGCGGAGCAACGCCTCGAGACGTGCAAGCAGCTCCGAAAACGCGAAAGGCTTGGTCAGGTAATCGTCGCCGCCGCCGCGCAGCCCGCGAACTCGCTCGTCCAAGCTCGCCAGCGCGCTGAGGATCAGCACCGGCGTCGTCTTGCCGAGGTCGCGCATGGTGGCGATGATCGCCAATCCATCCACCCCACCCGGGAGCATGCGATCGAGAATGATGACGTCCCAGTGCTCGTTCGTGGCGAGGTGGAGCCCATTGACGCCGTCGCGAGACCAAAGTGACGGTATGACCAGCCTCTCTGAGGCCATTGCAGACATAGCGCGCAGTGTCCGCTTCATCTTCTATCACGAGACACCGCATTATGCGACTACTGGCAAATGGAGCACGGAAAGACCTTGGACTAGACTGTCTTTCCGCACCCTTTCCGGAGGATTACTGTTTGGCAATGGTCGGTGGCTCGGACTGATATCCCTATTGGTAAGCCAATGCGGCCCCGTTCCCGGATCGCGGGCGGGTCAAGGCACGAACTCGACATCCCACGACTTCGCCGGTGGGGCATCGGTGCGGTTCCACCAGCCGCCGCCCAAGGCCTGGAACAGTGCCGCGGTGTCGGCATAGCGCGCGGCCTGCGCCTGCACCAGAGCGAGCAGCGCCGTATCGTAGGTGTTCTCGGCCGTCAGCAGTCCGAGATAGCCGATGGCGCCGAGCTGCAACTGGCGCCGCGCGATTTCGAGGCTCTTGAAGGCGGCGCGCTCGGCGGCATAAGCCGCCTTCACGGTATCGGCATCGGATTGCAGCGCGTGCAGCGTGTCCGCGACGTTCTGGAAGGCGGCAATGACGGTGCTACGATACATCGCCGCCGCCTGATCGAAGGCGGCCACCGCGGCGCGTTCCTTGTGCAACAGGGTGCCGGCGTCGAAGACCGTTTGCGCCACGTTCCCGGCCAGGGTCCAAAACGCGGTGCCGGGCGTGATGAACAATTGACTGATCTGGTTGGCAGTGGTGCCGGCATTGCCGGTGAGCGTGAATTGCGGCAACCTGGCGGCGACGGCAACCCCGATCGAGGCACTCGCCGCGTGCAGTTGCGCTTCGGCCGATTGGATGTCGGGACGTTGGTCGACCAGCTTCGACGGCAGGCTGACCGGCAGCTCCTGCGGCAGCTGCAGCGAGGCGAGCTCGAACTTCTCGGCCGGCTCCTGGCTCGGCAACCGGCCGATCAGAGCCGTCAACAGGTCGCGCTGCACCGCCAACTGCTTCTGCAACGGCGGCAATGTCGCCTCTGCCTGCGCCAAGGTCGCTTCGACCGCCGCGACATCCGCCCCCGCCACCTGGCCGAGCGCCAATTGCTTTTGCAGGATCGCCAGCGCCTCGCTCTCGATCTTGATGATCTCCTCGGTCGCCGCGATCTGGCCGCGTAAGGACGCCTCTTGCACCGCAGCAGCGACGACGTTCGAGGTCAAGGTCAGATAGGCTGCTTCGAGCTGAAACCGCTGAAATTCGGCCGTCGCCGTGAGCGATTCCGCCTCGCGCCGTGTGCCGCCGAATACGTCCGGCGCATAAGTCACGACCACCTGTGCGGTGTGGAGGGTGAAAAAGGGTGGGCCCGAGGAGGCCGCAGTGAAAACGACGCCGGTCGCGGTCTTGTTGCTGCTCGGCGAGTAGCTGACTACGGCGGTCGGGAAGAACGCACCCTGCTCGGCGTAGACGTTTTCCCAGGCCTGGCGCAGTGCCGCCTCCGCTGCCGGTAAGGTCGGGTTGTTCTTCAGCGCCTGCTCGATCAGAGCGTTGAGCCCCGGCGAGTGGAACAGTGTCCACCACTGGCCCGGAATGTCGAGACCTGGGACGAAGCGCTGCGCCTCGCCGCCCTTCACGTCCGCCGAGCTGGTTTGCTCGGCCAGCGGCGCGGCCGTGTACCCGGTGACGTCCGGGGCCGCGGGACGCTCGAAATCCGGACCCACCGCGCAATCGGCGAGCAGAAGCGGGACGAGAACGCGGGTTAGGAGGCCCGAAAAGCGTCGGCGATCAAGCATCCTCGGCCTACTCGGCAGGCGCCGTCCTCGACTCGGGCTCCTCGACGAACTGCTGCCGCCGGGAGAACAGGTCGATCAGCACCGGCAGCACCAAGAGGATCAGCAACGGCGCCAGCAAAGTCCCGCCGACAACGACGATGGCGAGCGGCTTTTGCACCTGCGAGCCAATACCGGTCGACAAGGCCGCGGGCAACAGGCCGACACAGGCGACGATGCAGGTCATCATGACCGGACGCATCTGCACCTCGCAGGTGCGCAAAAGGGCGGCGCTTCGCTCCGTGCCCGCCTCGAGGGCCCGGTTGAAGAACGCGATGACGATGATTCCATCCATCGCCGAGATGCCGAACAGCGCGACAAACCCGATGGCGGCCGACACGCTGAACGGAGTGCCGGTGAGGAACAGCGCGAAGATGCCGCCGATCAGCGCCATCGGCATCACGCTGGCCGCCAGCAGCATGTCGATCACCGAGCCGAAATTCAGGAACAACAGCATGCAGATCAGGCCCAGGCTGAGCGGCACGACGACCGCGAGGCGGCCGATCGCCTCTTGCAATTCGCCGAACTCGCCGACCCATTCGAGGCGATAGCCGGAGGGCAGCTGGACCTGTTGCGCGATCTTCTGTTGCGCCTCGAGCACGGCGCTGCCGAGGTCGCGCCCGCGCACGCTGAACTTGATCGGTATGTAGCGTTCCTGGTTCTCGCGATAAATGAAGGACGCGCCGGAGACGAGATGCACGCTGGCGACATCGGTGAGCGGGATCGGCACGACGCCGCTGCCGCTCGGGTTCGGCGCGCCGACCGTGATGCGGCGGATGGCGTCGAGGCTCTGACGATAGTTCGGCGCGAGGCGCACGATCATCGGGAAGTTGCGGTCGCTGCCCTCTTCGTAAAGATTGCCCGCCGCCTGCCCGCCGATCGCCGCGGCGATCGTCGAATTGATGTCGCCGGGGGCAAGGCCATAGCGCGCGGCTCGGGCCCGGTCGATCTCGATCTGCACCGTCGGCTGGCCGAGCGAATTGAACACCGCGAGGTCGGTAATCCCCGGCACCGTGCTCATCACCTCCTTGATCTTGGCGGCCGTCTTTTCGAGCGTCGCAAGGTCGTTGCCGAAAAGCTTGACCGAGTTCTCGCCCTTGACCCCGGATGCCGCCTCTTCGACATTGTCTTCGATATTCTGCGAGAAGTTGAACTCGACGCCGGGAAACTCTGCCTCGAGTGCGCTGTTTACCTCCTCCGTCAACTTTTCCTTGTCGACACCCGCGGGCCAGCTGTCGAACGGCTTCAGCGGAACGTAGAATTCGGCGTTGAAAAATCCGGTTGCGTCGGTTCCGTCGTCGGGGCGGCCGTTTTGCGAGACGACCGTGACGACCTCGGGGTAGCTCTTGATCAGCCGGCGCATCCGATTGACGTAGCCGTTCGCCTCCTCTAGCGAGATCGACGGCGGGAGCGTGGCGCGAATCCAGAAATTTCCTTCCTCGAGCTTGGGCAGGAATTCGAGGCCCAATACCGGCAGCGCGACGCCGGCCAGCGCCAACAGCAGCGCCGCGGCGCCGATTGTGACGATCCAATTCGCCAGCGCCAAATCGAGAAGCGGTCGATAGAGGCGGTGCAGGCCGCGCATCAGCAGGGTCTCGACCTCGCGGACCCGCGCGGGCAGCAGGATCGCGCTCAACGCCGGGGTTACGGTAAACGTGGCGATCAGCCCTCCGGCAATCGCATAGGCGTAAGTCTTCGCCATC
The DNA here is from genome assembly GCA_963796155.1 of uncultured Alphaproteobacteria bacterium. Taxonomy (GTDB): domain Bacteria; phylum Pseudomonadota; class Alphaproteobacteria; order ATCC43930; family CGMCC-115725; genus AP-15. Next base: position 37,388 of record CAWCKT010000028.1, read on the forward strand.
GGCCCGAAAATGTGGCCTTCGACTCCGGACATCGTGAACAGCGGCACAAAACCGGCGACAATGATCGCCGCCGAGAAGAAAATCGCCTGGTTCACCTCGGTCGCCGCATTGGCGATCGTCGCGAATTTGCCGCGGAACTCGGCGATCGGACGGACGCGCTCCAGGAGCGGAGAACGGGCAAATCGCCGTTCGGGCGGCTGCGACAGACGCCGGAAAATGTTCTCGACCATGATCACCGTCGCATCGACGACCAGGCCGAAATCGATCGCCCCCACGGACAGCAAATTCGCCAATTCGCCGCGCAGCACCAGCATCGTGATCGCGAAAAACAGGGCGAACGGGATCGTCGCCGCGACGATCAAAGCGCTGCGCAGGTTGCCGAGGAACAGCCACTGCACAAAGAAGATCAGCACGATGCCGAAGATCATGTTGTGCAGCACCGTGCGCGTCGTGATGTTGATAAGGTCGCTGCGGTCATAGATGCGCTCGATCCGCACACCGGGCGGCAGAATGTTCGAATTGTTGATCTTGTCGACCTCGGCCTCGACGGCGCGGATCGTCGGCATGCTCTGCTGGCCGCGACGCATCAGCACGATGCCCTGGATGATGTCGTCGTCGTCATCCTGACCGGCGATGCCGAGACGCGGCTGGTGACCCACAGTGACTGTTGCTACATCGCTGATCCGGACCGGAGCGCCGTTGACCGAGGTAATCATCGTGTCGCGGATCTGGTCCATCGAGTGGATCAGCGCTAGGCCGCGGACGATCGCCGCCTGGGGGCCGAAATTAACGGTCTGGCCGCCGACGTTTATGTTGCTGTTGTTGAGAACCTGCAGCACCTGCGGCAAGGTAATGCCATAGGAGAGCAGCTTGTCGAGATCGACGGTAATATCGTAGGTCTTGGTCTTGCCGCCCCAGCCGGTGACGTCGATAACGCCCGGCACCGCTTTCAATCGCCGCTCGAGGATCCAATCCTCCATCGTCTTTAAATCAGTGACGCTGAACCCCGGCGGGCCAACCACCCGGTAGCGATATATCTCGCCGATCGGACTGTCCGGCGAGATCTGCGGCGAAGCGCCGTTCGGCAGCGGCGCCAGCTGCGACAACCGGTTGATCACCCATTGCTGCGCCTCGTCGTAGGTGAAGTCGTAGGTGAACTGCACCTTGACATCGGACAGGCCGAACAGCGAGATCGTCCGCACAGCGGTGACATTCGGGATGCCGGTCATCTGGATCTCGATCGGGATCGTGATATAGCGCTCGATCTCCTCTGCCGATTGACCGGGATTCTGAGTGACGATATCGACCAGCGGCGGCACCGGGTCGGGATAGGCTTCGATGTTGAGCTTGGGGAAGCTCGTAATACCGACGCCGAACATGAACAGCAGCAGCAATACCATCAGCGCGCGCTGGCGGAGGGAAAAAGCGATGATTGCGTTCATCATGCTCGGGACATCGCATCAGCTGAGGCGCATGCTCAATCACCGGCGGCGGCACGATCGATGAACAGCGCGCCGCTGGTCACGACCTTCTCACCCCGTGAGAGGCCGTCGCGAACCTCCACCATGCCGTCGGCGCTCCGCCCGATGCGGATCGAACGCACGGCAATCGTACCGTCGTCTCCTGCGATCCAGACGTGAGCGCTCTCGCCTTCGTACACGATCGCGCTCTGCGGCACTGCCGGCGCCGTCTCGGCGGTGCCGGTGATGATGCTGAAACTGGCGAACATCCCTGGCTTGAGCGCGCCGTCGGGGTTCTCGACATCGGCGCGCACCGACAAGCGGCGGGTGTTGGGATCGATCGAAGCCGCGATCCACGAGATCTTGGCCTTGAACACGCGGTCAGGATAGGCGAGCACCCGCACCTCGACCGGATCGCCGACATGCATCACTGGGGCATCCGCCTCGCGGACATTGGCAATCAAATAGACGGTCGACAGATCACTGATCGTGAAGACCGGGTTCGTGGCGCCACCGGCCTCGCTGTTGATGTATTGGCCGACGCCGATCTGGCGTTGCGTGATAGTACCGCCAATCGGCGCCGGCACGGTCGCTTCGGGGTAGAGCTTCTGCGTCGGCTGCGCCTCGAGCGAGGCGATCTCTGCGTCGGTTTTGCCGAGGATGCGCAACCGGCTCCGTACCGCATGCAGCGCGATTTCGTCGCTGCGAACGGTATTTTGCGCGGTGATCTGATCAGTCTGGGCCTGCTGCCAATCCTTGAGCGCTCCGCCTTGCGCGAGATAGAGCTCGTGGGTACGTTTCTCGGTCGTTTGCGCCATGGCGAGCTGAGAGCGCGCGGCGGTCAGATTGGCGAGTGCGGTGATCAGATCGTTCTGGGCCTGTACGAACTCGCTTGCGTGGATGACAAAGAGCGGAGCGCCTTGCGCGACGACATCGCCGAGCATCGCGATCACTTTGATCACCCGCCCGGAATAGGGCGAGAACACCGGGGTCGTCAGATCGTCGTCGATCGCGATATTGCCCTCGGTCACCCGCTCGCGACGAAACTCCATCGTCGTCACGGTTCGGAACTTGAGACTCGCCCACTGCGCCGCGGTCGGCCGAAAGGTACCCGGCGCGGTTTCCGCATGCGCCGGCTGGTTACTCTCCGACCTTTCTGCAACCGCCCTTTCGCCCGCCCGCCACGCCAACAATCCGACACCCGATGCCAGGATCAGCACGCCGAGCAGACCGAGTTGCGCGGGCAGCGAAAGACGACTGCGCAGATTTGATAACCGCGGCATGATGTCCTGTGCCATCAGTCGCTCTCGCATGACCCAACCTATCCCGTGGGCCGGCCCGCCGGCCCGGTGTCGCGCACGGGCCCGTCGAACATGAAGATCCATACCCGGCGGCGAGGTTTTTGTCCCGAAAAATGGCGAGTGTTGGGTAGCGGCACGTTCTTGCATTAAGGTGACGAAGGCACCCGGACGCCCGGCTCATAACCCGGATGGTGTTATGGGAGCTCACATGTATCGCGGAGTCGGAAACCGGCCGGGCTCGGCTCAAACTCCGTACGACAAGCGCCGCCATAAGAGCTTGGTCGATCCCATACAGCCCCAGCCGCTAGAGCCGTAGCCGAAGGAGGACGCCTCAAAGTCAGCAAGAAGCGACGAAGCGGCGGCGTGGCGGCCGCTGCGCGGACGAATCGATCAGACGTCGTAATAGAGGAAGAACTCGTAGGGGTGCGGGCGCAGCCGCATCTCGTCGACCTCGCGGGCGCGCTTGTAGGAGAGATGGGTGTCGACGACGTCCGGGGTGAAGACGTCGCCCTTCAGCAAAAAGCCGTGGTCGGCCTCGAGCGCATTCAGCGATTCCTCGAGCGAGCCCGGGGCCGAGGGCACCTTGGCGAGCTCCTCGGGCGGCAGGTCGTAGAGGTTCTTGTCGATCGGCTCGCCGGGATGGAGGCGGTTCTGCACCCCGTCGAGCCCGGCCATCAGCATCGCGGCGAACGCCAGATAGGGGTTGCACGAGGGGTCGGGACAGCGGAACTCGACGCGCTTGGCCTTGGGGCTCGGCGAATACATCGGGATGCGGCAGGCGGCCGAGCGGTTGCGCTGCGAATAGCCGAGATTGACCGGCGCCTCGAACCCCGGCACCAGGCGCCGGTAGGAGTTGACCGTCGGCGCGCAGATCGCCAAGAGCGCCGGCGCGTGCTTCAAGAGCCCGCCGATATAGTGGCGCATGATCTCGCTCGACCCGGCATAGCCGTCGCCGGCGAACAGCGGCCGCTCGCCCTGCCAGAGGCTCGAATGGACGTGCATCCCCGAGCCGTTGTCGCCAAACAACGGCTTGGGCATGAAGGTCGCGGTCATGCCGCGTTTCTTGGCGACGTTCTTGACCACGTATTTGTAGATCATCACGTTGTCGGCCATCCGCGTCAGCGGCGCAAAGCGCATGTCGATCTCGCCCTGGCCGCCGGTGGCGACCTCGTGGTGGTGCGCCTCGACCGGGATGCCGAGCGCTTCCAAGGTCACCACCATCTCGCTGCGCGCATCCTGCAGCACATCGGCCGGCGGCACCGGGAAATAGCCCTCCTTGGGGCGCAGGATGTGGCCCTGACCCGGGCCTTGCCGGCGGGCGGCACTCCAATTGGCCTCGACCGCGTCGATCTCGTAATAGCCGTAATTGGTGCTCTGGTCGTAGCGCACCTCGTTGAACACGAAATGCTCGAGCTCCGGCCCGAAATAGGCGGTGTCGCCGATCCGCGTCTGCTTCAGATAGGCCTCGGCCTTCTGCGCGATGTGGCGCGCGTCGCGGCTGTAGCTCTGCCCGGTGACCGGGTCGCGGATGTTGCAGATCAGCACCAGGGTCGGCATCTCGGTGAACGGATCGAGAAACGCCGAGGCGGGGTCCGGGATCACCAGCATGTCGCTTTCCTGGATCTCCTGAAACCCGCGGATCGAGGAGCCGTCGAACCCGACCCCGTCCTCAAAGCTGTCGCGGTCGAGCGCACTCGGCGGCACACTGAAATGCTGCCACAGCCCCGGCAGATCGGTGAACCGCAGATCGACCATCGCGATCTTGTCGTCCTTGATCGCCTTGAGAACATCCTCGGGGGTCGTGCAGTGGTATGTCATCAATGCTCGTTTAATTTCAGCCAACAGAAGTCAGACGGCATCGGGCCCTTGCTCTCCGGTTCGGATCCGGATCGCTTGTTCGACTGGCACCACAAAAATCTTGCCGTCGCCGATTTTATCGGTGCGGGCGGCGTCCTGAACGGCCTGGACGGCTTGTTCGACGAGTGCGTCATCGAGCACGACCTCGACCTTGATCTTGGGCAGGAAATCGATCACGTACTCTGCCCCGCGATAGACCTCGGTGTGTCCTTTCTGCCGCCCGAAGCCCTTCACTTCGGTGACGGTCATACCGGTGACGCCGACTTCGTGCAGCGCATTCTTCACGTCGTCGAGCTTGAACGGCTTGATGATCGCTTCGATCTTCTTCATAGCTTCACCATATAGCTTCACCATCTCGCGTTGACCGCGGTGCGGGCTTGGGCGCATCGGATTGAAATGGCCCGCGCCGTGCCGCGTCTCAGGCCGGGGAAGGGGCAAACCCTCCTCGTCATTGCACGGCCTCCCCGTGAATCGCTAGGTCCAGGCCCTCACGTTCGATATCCGAGCCGACACGGAGCCCGATTGTCAGATCGACGAGCTTGAGCAGGATCAGCGAAGCGATCGCGTCATAGACGGCGACAACGACGATGGCGTAGAACTGCGTGAGCACCTGATGCGGATTGCCGTCGATCAGGCCGCTCTTGCCCGCGCCGCCTACCCAGGCCACGGCCAATATGCCGGTCAGGAGCGCGCCGACCGTGCCGCCGACGCCGTGTACGCCGAAGGCGTCGAGGCTGTCGTCATATCCGAACGCGTGCTTGAGGCCGGTGGTGCCCCAATAGCAGACGACCCCGGCGGCGACGCCGATGACCAGCGCGCCGCGTGGGTCGACAAAACCGGAGGCCGGGGTGATCGCGACCAGTCCGGCGACCGCGCCCGAAATAATGCCGAGCACGCTCGGCCTGCTCTTGACGATCCATTCGGCAAACATCCAGCTGAGCGCCGCGGTCGCCGTTGCAATCTGGGTTACCGCCATCGCCATTCCGGCATTGCTGTTGGCCGCGGTCGCGGAGCCGGCATTGAACCCGAACCAGCCGACCCACAAGAGCGAAGCGCCGGCGACGCTCAGTACGAGGTTGTGCGGCGGCATCGCTTCCGTCCCGAAGCCGCGCCGTTTGCCGATCACCAGCGCAGCCATCAACCCGGCAACCCCGGAATTGATGTGCACCACGGTCCCGCCGGCGAAATCGAGCACGCCGGCGTCGTTGAGAAATCCGTCGGGCCCCCACACCCAGTGGGCGATCGGCGCATAGACGCAAACCGACCACAGCCCGATGAACCAAAGCAATGCCGAAAATTTCATGCGGTCGGCGATGGCGCCGCAGATCAGCGCCGGCGTGATGATCGCAAAGGCCATCTGAAACGTCATATAGACGGATTCCGGGATCGCCTTTGCGAGATCGTTGGGCGCGTCGAGGGTCATCCCTAACAGTAGAAAGCGACTGGCCCCACCCAGGAACGGCGATCCCGAGGTGAAGGCGAAGCTGTAGCCGATCACCGTCCACAGCACCGTGACGAGGCAGGTGACGGCAAAACTCTGCATCACCGTCGCCAGTACGTTCATCTTGCGGACCATACCGCCATAGAACAGGGCGAGACCGGGAATCGTCATCATCAGCACGAGCGCGGTCGCGGTCAGCATCCAAGCCGTATCGCCGCTGTTGACCCCGCCAGGGGCCGGCATCGCAACCGCCGGCATTGCGGTATCCGGCGTCTGCTGCGCCAGCGCCGCAACAGCCCAGAGGAACGTGATCGGCACGGCAAACAATATTCGGTGCAGAAACCCACCCATCGATCCCATACCTCCAAAACACCAGGTATATCGACCATCCAACGCAGGCGCGGGTTTGCCTCAGATGGTACGGGTCCGGTAGTCTCCCGTCCGAACCCAAGAATCGTGCCAAGATGGCTAAATTCCGCGTCGATCACGATTCTCCTTCGGTTCGGCTCGACGTTGCCTAATCTTTAGTCACATTGCAACGACCGGCAGCCCTTTTGACCAGCCATCCAAATTAGGATGACCCAATCATCGTGCTTCTGGTTCTCCGACGGGATGCCAGTTGATACCTGCCCAGCTTGTGAGGAGAACGAGAACTTACAAGCCGACGTACAACCGTTCGGTACCGCCTCCGCGAGAGGTGCCTCGAATTGGCGGACCGTCATCGCCTTTACGCCCCCTTTACGGTGCGGGCCTCCGTTTCGCCTCGAAAACTTATCGGCATATCTCTTTTATTACCGAGCGGGGTAGGGCATCGACGGGAGTACAAATGACTGTTGTGGATTTGGCAAGAGGCCGGGCCGTAGGCGTGTCCCAGTGGTCGTGTATCCGTTCCAAAGGAACTTTGATTCCTAGAACCCTCCGAATGAACAAGCTGAAGAAAAACGTCATCCTCGGCGCTTGCGCCGCTTGGGCATTGCTCGGCTGCGGCGCCGACATCGCCCGCGCCGACGATCAGCCGGCACCCTCGGGTGAGCAGCCTGCGCCCGCCGCTGAACAGCCCTCACCCCCGCCACCGGCCGCGATGACGACACCAGCGCTGACGGCCCCGCTAGTAGCTAATCCCAATCCAATGAGCCTCGACCTCGGGCCGCTGGGCAGCGCTTATTTCACAGGCATCGTCAGCGGCCTCGGGATGTGGCAGAACAACGTTTTTCCCGGAGACCAGCATGCACTGGCGAATCTTGAGCAACGGTCAGTTTTCTTTTCAGAAAATTGACGGGCTCTTCCAATACTATCTCCAAGTGGGCGCCTACACAATACCGGCGCTCGGCGCACCGTATTTTAGTACGGCGACGACGACCGGCGACTTTTTCGGGCCGCTGCCGGTGGCATATGCGAAGGTCGTGCCGACCGCCAATTTTTACATCGAGGCCGGCAAGCTGCCGACGCTGATCGGCCCCGAGGACACTTTTTCTTTCCAAAACATGAACATCGAACGCGGTCTGTTGTGGGGCCAGACAAACGACGTCGTTCGCGGCGGTCAGCTCGGTTATACCGCCGGGCCTCTCGCCTTGGCTTTGTCATTGAACGACGGCTTTTACTCGAACCGCTATACTTGGCTGTCGGGGTTGGCCACCTATACGCTCGACCCGGCCAACAGCTTTGTCCTCACCGCCGGCGGCAATTACGCCCGTACCACGAAAGTGACGACTACGACTCCGTTTTTTCAAACCACCGCAACTCCGTTGTTTCAGAACAACGAAACGATCTTTGATCTGATTTATACTTACAGTGCCGCACCGTGGACCATCATGCCATATTTTCAGTACACTCACGTCCCAGCAGCTTCGTCGATCGGGGCCTTCACCTCAGGATCGACAATTGGCGGGGCCATCTTGGCAAATTACAGCTTTGGTAACGATTCGCCGTTGCCGGGCTTTAGCCTGCCGTTTCGCTTCGAGTATATCGGCTCGAGTGGCAGCGCGGCTAATGGTGCGCCCAATCTGCTGTATGGTCCTGGCAGCAATGCGTGGTCGATAACCTTCACGCCGACGTATCAATACAAAATCTTCTTTGCGCGTGCAGAGATTTCCCACGTCGGGACGAGCAGCACGACACCCGGTCTGGTCTTCGGCCCGAACGGCACCAACACGACGCAGACCCGCGGCCTGCTCGAGGTCGGCATTTTGTTCTAGCTGGCGAGGACCCTCAACGCACCAGCAACGACACTAGGAGTGCCAGCGCCAACAGAGCGGCCACGCCTTGCCAGAATTGGAGCGGGGCGCGCTCATAAAGCGTGCGCGGCCGGCGAATTTCGGTCGGGGCGCGCGCCGGTCCGGCCTCCATCTCGAACGCGAACTCGGTCATGTCGTGAAAGCGCTGCGCGGGATCGACCGCGATCGCGCGCGCGAGCGCCGTTTGGAGCCAGGCGGGAAGATCCGGCCGCAGCGCAGACAAAGTCCCTCGGCCGGTTGCGGCGCGGCGGACTGGTGGCGTCGAGATTGCCGTACGGGAATTCGCCCGTGAAAGCGCGGAACATGGTGACGCCCAGAGCATAAATGTCGGTGGCCTCGTTGCCAGCTTCGCCCGCGAGCATTTCGGGCGCCATATAGGCCAGGGTGCCGGGGATCTCATCGGGCGGAAAATTCTCCAGCCCCGGTACACGAACGACCCCGAGATCGATCAGCTTTAAGCGATCCGCCGCCTTCGAGGATGACATTGTCCGGCTTGATGTCGCGATGGATGATGCCGGCGCGATGCAGCGCCGCCACCGCGCGAGCCAGCTTGACGCTGATGTTCCGCCCTTCTTCCAGTCCCAGCGACGGACTGCGCGAAAGCCGCGTTTCCAGAAGCTCGCCTTGATAGAGCGGCATGACCGTGTAGAGGCACGTCTGGCGTCCTGGCGGCAGTTCGATGACGCGCCCGACCCAGGGATTGTGCACCCGAGCGCCGACCCAAGCCTCGCGGACGAACGCCGCGTGATGCGCCTCGACGCTGGCGATCTGGGGCTTGGGGAACTTCAAGGCTACGGTACCCCCCTCGATCTCGTCCTCCGCGCCGAATAGCCGGGTATATCGGCCGTCGGAAATCAGCGCACTCAGGACAAATCCGTCGATCGTCTCCCCGACGATTGGCACCGGGATCACCGGCAGTCGCAGCATGGCGGCGCTAAGGTCTGCCGATCCCGCCGTCGGCAGCGCGACCACGTCCAGAACCAAGGCGGTGCAGTTGTCGGTGCTGCCGGATTGGAGCGCGGCCGCAACCAAAGCGCCGGCGGTATCTTCGGGAGCGGAGCGTTCGCGCAGGATGTCGGCGATGCTCTGTTCCGCCAGAAACCCGTGCACGCCGTCGCTGCACAACAGGAAACGGTCGTGCAGCGCCACCGGTTGCGTGGCGTAGTCGAGGCGCACTTCCGCCTCCACACCCAGCGCGCGGTTGAGCGTCTGCGAGCGTCCCGCGCCATCCTGGCGCACATGGTCGCTGGTGAGGCAAGTCAAGCGATCGCCGCTCAAGCGGTAGGCACGCGTATCCCCGACATGCAGCAGGTGGGCGACGCGGCCGCGCAGCACCAGCGCCGTGAAGGTGCAGCCCATTCCGGCGAGCTTGGGGTCTTGGCGGCCCATGGTATTGATCCAGCCGTTGAGCGCACTGACAATTCTGGCGCCCGCTCGTTGCACCTCCATGGTCTCTGGCAGATCGCAAAATCCGTCTAGGAAGCCGCGCACCGCGGTCTCGGCGGCAATGCGACCGCCCTTCGCGCCGCCGATGCCATCGGCGATCGCCGCGATCACCTCCTGGCGCGGCTCGGGCAACTCAGCGCCTGACAGGGCACCGGCGAAATCTTCGTTGGCCCTGCGCGGCCCTGTCTTCGAGGCGAAGCCGACGCTTGCCCGCACGCCGGTTTCAACTGTCGCCATCGCACCCATTCCGAGGGGCTGCCGGTCGCCTGTATCGTAGCGAGGTGGCGAGGCGAGCCGGGCTGCGCGGTTGGCGTCTCACGCCGTCACCGCGATTTCTCCAGACTGCAACGACCATGGCGAAAGTAGCCGCCGGTGCTGGACGCGACAATAGCCGTGAGATCGCCGGATTTACGATCGAGCGTGTAGTTGCCGCCGTCCGTGGGATCGAACCAGGAAATCTTGGCCCCGGTAATCTTGGCTCGATTGGAATCGACGGTGGCTTTATCGAAATCGATCGCAATCTGCCAGGACGTGCCGCTCATCGGATTGGTGCAGGTGATCGCGCTCTCGCTCTCCTGCGCGTCACCGTTGATCGTCGGAACCACCAAACCTACTGCCATGCCGGCTATTCCTGCCGCTAGAACGCGGTTTTGGAACATGATTTCGTCCCACATTGCCCTGCACCGATCGATCCATACTCAAATCCGGGCTTCCTGCAAAGCAGGCTGCTCGGCGACCGCCGTTGCCTAGATTTTGTGCAGTTAGCGTTAAACGCCAATCGGAAGGATAACGGCTTTCCACGCTTGCGGCCGATTTTGATTGGGGCCATGCGGCTGGCATGGCTTTTGCCTCGGTAACCTTACTTGGTCCGCTCATTCGGCCCCACGGCTGGGTCGTTGTGGGGTTCGCCGCAACAGAAAAACGGGGGATCGGTCAATGCTCGTACCAAAACCCAATTGGCTCGATTCCGGCAACAATGCATGGCAGTTGGCGGCGGCGACTTTCGTCGGCCTGCAAAGCATTCCCGGCCTGGCGGTTCTCTACGCCGGATATGTCAAGCAGAAATGGGCGATCAATTCTGCCTTCATGTGCTTCTACGCCTTCGCCTCGGTCTTGGTTGTGTGGGTTCTATTCGACTACAACATGGCGTTCGGAGAGCAGTGGTTTCCATTCCTCGGCAAACCGGCATTGGCGACCTCCGCGTCGTTCATCACCGGCCAGGCGACTATACCGGCAGCGGCCTCCGGCATGCCGGAAATGACCTTCCCGATGGCTACCCTGATGTTCTTCCAGTTCGTGTTCGCTGCGATCACCGTGATCATTCTCGGGGGCTCGGTGCTCGGGCGCATGAACTTTGCGGCGTGGGTGGTTTTCTGCCCGGTGTGGATGACGCTGGTCTACACGGTTGGCGCGTTCAGCCTGTGGGGCGGCGGCTGGCTCTCCCAGTTGGGCGTTCAGGACTTTTCGGGCGGCTACGTCATCCATCTCGCCGCCGGCACGTCCGGGTTCGTCGCCGCAGCCGTGGTCGGGCCCCGCCTGCAGGTGGATCGCGAGCAATTCCCGCCCAACAGCCTCTTGGTCACCTTGATCGGCGCCGGCATCCTGTGGCTGGGTTGGAACGGCTTCAACGGCGGCGATCCCTATTTCGCCAACCACGATGCGGGTGCCGCGGTGCTCAACACCAACACGGCCACGGCGGTAGCCCTTCTCGTCTGGACGCTGATGGACAAGATGGCCTACGGCAAGCCGTCGATCATCGGCGCGGTCAACGGCATGATCGCGGGCCTGGTGGCAATCACTCCCGCCGCCGGCTTCGTCAATGGCTGGGGCGCCATCATCATCGGTATCGCCGCCGGCATCATTCCCTGGGTGTCCATGAATAAGCTCCAGAGAACCAGGTTCATGATGAAGGTCGACGATACACTGGGCGTGTTTTCCACTCACGGTGTTGCCGGCCTGACCGGCGGTCTGCTCGTGGGCATCCTCGCGTGCCCGGACATGCTCGAATACATCGGCACCGAAAAGGACGCGCCCGGCGTCAGCGTTACGGGCCTACTCTACGGCGACCCGGGAACCCAGCTCCTGCTCCAGCTCGCGGGCGGGGCGTTCATCATCGTCTACAACGCCATCGCCACCTTCATCATCCTCAAGGTGATATCGATCTTCGTGCCGCTGCGCATGGAGGACGCGCAGCTGGTGATCGGCGATGACGCGGTTCACGGTGAGACCGCCTACGCGATCACTGTCGGGGAAGCCGCCGAATAGTCGGCGGGCTTCAGGGGGAGGCTGCCGCCGCAGCGAGCTGAGAGCCCTGCGGCGGCAGTGCCGGCACCGAGACGATCTCGCGCTTCACCCGTTCGATCTCGGCCTCGCCCAATGTTTCGGTCTCAAGCAGTGCGGCGGCGGTGCGGTCGAGCAGCGCGCGGTTACGCCGCAGGATCCCGGTTGCCTGCTCGAAGGCTTGGTCGATAAACCTACGCACTGCGCCGTCCACCGCGTGGGCCGTGTCTTCGCCGTAGGTCCGCTCCTGCGGCACCGGGTAATTCGGCTGGAGGAACGGCGAGCGGTCGCGGTCGTAGGTCACGTTGCCGAGCGCCTCGCTCATGCCGTAGCGCAGCACCATGGCGCGCGCGATGTCGGTGGCCTTGGCGAGATCGTCCGCCGCACCGGTCGAGACCTCGCCGAAGACAAGCTGCTCGGCGGCGCGCCCGCCGAGCAGGCCCGCCATCTTGTGCTCGAGCTCGGCACGGGTCATCAGATAGCGATCCTCGGTCGGCCGTTGGATCGTGTAGCCGAGCGCGCCGACACCGTGCGGGATGATCGACACCTTGTGAACGGTGTCAGTTCCCGGCAGCGCCAGCCCGACCATCGCGTGACCGAGCTCATGATAGGCGACGACGCGCCGTTCAAGTGGGTTGATGAGCCGGTTGCGCTTCTCTAGCCCGGCGACCATGCGTTCGATCGCGTTGTTGAAGTCGGCCATCGTGACCGCCTCGGCGTTGCGCCGGGTGGCGAGCAGGGTCGCCTCATTGACCAGATTCGCCAGATCCGCGCCGGTGAAGCCGGGGGTCAGCGCGGCGATCTGCTCGGGCTTCACGTCAGCCGCGAGCTTCGCCTTTTTGAGATGCACGGCGAGGATCTCTTCTCGCCCCTTCTTGTCCGGCCGGTCGACCAGGATCTGGCGGTCGAACCGCCCGGCGCGCAGCAGCGCCGGATCGAGCACCTCGGGCCGGTTGGTCGCGCCGAGCAGGACCAGACCGCTTGACGGATCGAAGCCGTCGAGCTCGGCCAGGAGCTGGTTCAAGGTCTGTTCCTTCTCGTCCTGCCCGCCCATGCTGAAAGGACCGCGGGCGCGGCCGAGCGCGTCGAGCTCGTCGATGAAGATGATGGCCGGCGCGTGCTGGCGCGCCTGCTCGAACAGGTCGCGAACCCGCGCGGCGCCGACGCCGACGAACATCTCGACAAATTCCGCCCCGGAGATCGAGAAGAACGGCACCCCAGCCTCGCCGGCGACGGCGCGGGAGAGCAATGTCTTGCCGGTCCCCGGTGGCCCGACCAGCAGCACTCCCTTCGGCGCGCGCCCACCGAGGCGGCCATAGGTCTTGGGGTCCTTCAGGAAGTTGACGATCTCGACCAGCTCCTCCTTGGCCTCGTCGACGCCCGCGACATCGGCGAAGGTGACCTTGGTCTCCTTTTCGACATAGATCTTGGCGCGGCTCTTGCCGATCGTCATCAGCCCGCCGAGCCCGCCTTGCCCCATGCGGCGGATCGCGAACATCCAGATCCCGACAAAGAAGATCGCCGGCAGAATCCAGGAGAGCAGGTCGGCGATCCAGTGGCTCTCGACGACCCCGCTATAGGTGACCCCGTGCTTGTTCAGGCTGTCGGCGAGTTCGGGCGGCTGCACCCGCGTCGTGACGAAGTCCTTCAGACCGTCGGGCTCCGCCTCCTTCAAAGTACCCTGGATCTGATTCTGGGTTATTGAGACCTCCTTGATTTTGTTTTCGTTGAGCAGGGTCTCGAAACGGCTGTACGGGATCGGCGTCAGCTTGATGCTTTGCAAATACAGACTTTGGATGAACAGCATCAGCAGCACGGCGGCGATCACATACCAGAAGTGAATCTGCTGCTTCTTGTCCATGACGGGCCTCCTCAAGCTTTCTCTCCGCGCACCCCGCGCAGTCGTCGCGCGCGAGGCCGGATCGCCGCCTGCCTATTATAGGTGAGGCGACGGCGCGAGGATGCAACGAAGCGACACACCGAGCCGCCGCCCCGGCGGTTTTTGGTCGAGAACCCCTCAGCCCTCTCTGCGCCCCTTCATCCTGCCACAGCCCTTTCCCGACGCCGCCATCACGTGGAAACGTTGGATGCGAATAAGACAATTTCAAGATTACCGCAATAATAGTGGCTCGCACCCGCTGCGTCCTGGGTAGCGAGACGGCGGCTTAGCCGCTCCCCTTGCTGTCGCGCGGCATTTTGTCCCGGCTGATCGAGCAGCGCGCGGAGTTGGGGCACGAGCGAGTTCCGGATCGTCGGCGACGAAAGCCAAAGCGGAGCCCGCGCTCGAAACGAGCCCGATTGGACGCTTTGCGGAATGTCAAGATCGCGTCGCGTGGCATCTCGATGAATTCACCGCAGTTCAGCCATGCGCTTGAAAGATGCGGGGATGCGAACACCTAGACCAGGCATATCAACGATGTCGAAAGACGTCGGCGCGATATTGGGCTCGGCCGGTCCTGTTGGCGACCGGAGGCAAGAGGAACGGGGAGATCGACCATGAGCGAGCCATCTCTGTCGGGCATGCGAGGGGCTAGGGCCGCCGCTCTTGCGGTCATGCTGGCCTTGGCCATGCTTCCGCAGCGGGTTTTCGCCGCGCCGGCGAGCGGCAGCGATACTGTCCAAGGACTCTACGACACCCTGCTCGCCACGATGAAGAACGGCCGCACACTCGGACAAAGCGGGCGTTTCGTGCAGTTGGAGCCGGTCATTCGCCGGACCTTCGACGTCGCCGCGATGGCGCGGCTGTCGGTCGGCTCGTCCTGGGCCACGATGAGCGAGAGCCAACGCCAGCAGGTGACCGAGAGCTTCGGGCGCTACATCTCGGCGATCTATGCCGACCGCTTCGACAGCTATTCCGGGCAGAAGCTCGAAGTGATCGGCGAGCAGCCCAACGGCGCCGGGGTCATGGTACGCAGCCAGATCATCAAAGCGAACGGCGAGCCGGTGAAGATCGACTACATGATGCGCCGCAACGGCGACAGCTGGTTGATCTCCGACATCTATCTCGACGGCGCGATCAGCGAGGTGGCGACCCGCCGCTCCGAATTTGCCGCGATCCTGAGGAACGAAGGGATCGACGGTCTGATCGCGGCGCTCAACCGCAAGGCCGACATCCTCACCGGGACCAGCGCCCGGGCGTTCTGACTCTTTCACTCGGGGCGGCTGCTGCGCGGGCAAGCAGCCAGGGGGTCAGGATCATCGCGTAGGGCTTTGAGCAGCCACGGCGTGGCAATTCGCGGCTTTTGACGCTAGGCGACCTTGAGCGCCTCCACGTTGCAGATAGCGAGCGGGCGGCTCAGCCCTTTGATTGTGAGCGGGCCGATTCCCCTGACATCGGCCGCCTCGGCGACAGCGGCCGCAACTCGGGAAGTGACCAAAATTTGGCCGTCCTTGGCGGCCTCGCACAAGCGCGCGGCGGTATTGATCACAGTACCGATCGCGCTGTAATCGAAGCGCCCCTCGAAGCCGATCTGCCCGAGCGTCGCGAAGCCTTGCGCAATGCCGATGCCAAAACCGAGCTGATACTCGTGCCGGCGCCATTTCTGCGCGAGCTCGGCCACGGCAGCGCGCATGGCAACCGCAAGGGCGACAGCGCGCTCGGCCGGGTCGGGACACGGCAGCGGGTCGTTGAAGTAGACCATCAACCCGTCGCCGACGAAACGGTCGAGCGTGCCGTCGAACGCCTGGATGAGCGGCACGAGCGCAGCGTGATAATCGTGGAGCAGCGCCATGACCTCTTCCGGTTCGGCGCTTTCGGCAAAGGCCGTAAAGCCGCGCAGATCACAGAAGAGGACGGCGATGTCACGGCGGTGGCTCTCCAGGATGCGCTCATTTCCGGAGGACACGAGCAGTTCCGCGAGCGCCGGCGCGAAAAACCGTTTGAACCGGGCCATTCGCTCTATTTCCGCTAGCTGCGCCGCGACCCGTTCTTCGAGAGTCTTGTTCCAAACGGCAAGCTCCGCAGCTTGCGCCTGCACCTGTTCGTGGGCACGGGCGAGCGCATCGCGTGAGGCTTCCAAATCGCGCTGGGTCGCAAGCAGCGCCGCATTGCCTGCCTCCAGCCGCCGATTGAGCAGCGCCTCGCGCTCCTGCGCCAGCGTCATGTCATACGCTTTCTGCTGCATGCGCCGAGCCGCATCGCGCTCGGCCGAGACGTCGAGCAACACCACCCAGCAGCGTGTCGGCTTGCAGAAAGAAATGGAGATCGGCCGCGCGGCCGCTGGCTAGCTCCATCGATGGCACGACACAGGGTGTCTCGACCGGCGGGAGAAGCCCTTCAAGGAAGAACGCCTGCTCGGCGACCGGCTCGCCCAAGCGCAAACCCGCCAGTCCGTACGCCTCGAGATGTCCGCCGGCGCCGACCAAAGTGAGCCCAGCATCGACCTGCAGATAGGCCACTGCGCGCTCACTACAGATCAACGCTTGCAGCTGCTCGACGACGGTCGCGGGTAGACCTTCCATGACCTAGCGCGCGACGCGCTCGGCGAGCGCCGTGAAAGCATCCTCGACACCTTCTCCGGTTCGCGCGCTCGTCGACCGCACCCACCAGCCGATCCCCCGGAGACCTTCGACTTCCTCCTCGGCGATCGCCCACTCCTCCCGAAGATCGTTCTTGTTCAGCAGCAGGACGAATGGCAGGGGACCGAAGATCTGCTTCAACGCGCCGACGCAGCGAAAGCGCGACCTCAAGGGTCGAGGGGCGCGTCCCGTCGGCGACCAGCACATATCCCGCAGAGCCGCGCAGATAGCTCATGCGAAGCGAGGAGATATCGTCCTCGCCCGCGAGATCCCACAGGATAAGGTTCACGATCCGATCGGAGAGGTCGACGGTCTTTTTGTCGATCTTGACCCCAACTGTGGTGAGATAGGTCTCGGAGAAGACGCTCTCGACGAAACGCTTGACCAAGCTGGTCTTGCCCACCGAGAAACCGCCAAGCATGCAGATCTTCTTTTGCAGCGTCGGGGTCATTGCCTTTCCTCGATCCTGACCTTGAACGAAACCCGGCGGTTTGCCGAGCGTGCGGCCTCGGAGGACGCCTCCTCCAGCGGTTCGAGCGGGCCGGCACCGCGCACCGCGAGCAGATCGGGATCAACTCCGCGCTTCTTTAGGAGTGCGACAACTGCTCCGGCCCGCGCCGAGCTCAGCGACAGGTTGAACGTGCCGTTGCCGGCATCGTCCGAGTGCCCAGTGACCGTCACCCTCGCAGTCACTTGCATGTTCGACGCCACGGATTCGAGCTCGTTCACCTCCTTGGCCAGCTGATCGAGAACGGCGTCCTGTCCTGGTGACGGCAGCGACTCGTTGAAATTGAAATGGATCTCGTGCGACCGGATTGCCTCTCTCAGCTTGCCGATTTCCCCTTCGTAGCCGTCCGACACCCTGGAGAGATCGAGACCGGGGCCTCCTGCGGCCAACATCCGGCTAGCGGTGCGCGCGCGCTCAATCCAGGTGGACGGTGCCGATCCCTGCGCCACGATGTGGTCGCCTTCGAGCGTTAGAGTCACGGTCGGCGGCGGATCGAGCGAAGCCTGCAGCCGCTTCAGCACGAACTGCGGATCAAGCCCCTGATAGGGTTCCCAGTGGCTGACGACACGCCCGGGGTCGATTCCCGCTTGGTGCAACAACAACTGTGGGTCGACTGCAAGCGGATCGCGCAAGCCGGCGACCAGGAACCTGCCGTCACGCCGTCCCAACTCGGTGATTACGATGCCGGGCTGCTCCCGAAGCCGCGCGACGTAGCCGTCCCAAAGCCGCTGCTCGGCCTGCTGGAGCTGTTGCTCGCGTTCCCAGGCTCGTTCGTTCTGCCACCAACGTAAGCCCCCCAATCCCGCGAATGCCAGCATTACCAGCCCGACCAGAGCGACGAGCCACGGAAACCCGCGTTGCGCCGATCGCGGCGCGCGCTGCCCGAGCGCCGCGCATTCGCTCAGATGCGCCTCAACATCGGCAAAGGATGAACTGTCGCCATCGAAGCTCTCCAGCGCGTGCGGGCGCTCGTCGTGGATCCGCGACAGGACGCTGCGCAGCTGGTCATGCAGCCCTTCCGGCGGATTGCCGCGGATCACCGCGACCAGCGTCGCGAAGGGCCCCGGCTCGGACCACAGCCAGAGTTCTCCCAGCCGCACCGTGTCGAGTCCCTGCTGCTCGGCGCCGGTGAACGAATCGCGCACGAAATCCTGGATGGCGACCAGCATCGACGAAACCAGCTGCGGGTCCTGGCCTGCCGCATCCGCCGCCGCGACATGCGAGATCAACAGCCCGGTGTGGCGGTGGATAAGGAAAACGTGCTCGACTTGGTAGACGAGCGTGTGCCGGAGCACGACCTCGGCGAAGGAGGTTCCGGTGCGCCACGCCTCCCAGCGCCATCTGAGGCCGCGCCAGGTGAGGCTGTGCTTCAGCGACTCATTGAGCGACTGGAAGGTCTCGTCGATCGTCTCGCCGATCGACTTGCGGATCGCCGGGACGATCAGCGGATAGAGGATGTTGACGAGCGTCCGCGGATCGTGCCGGATCGAGCTCTGCGTGGCCTTTGCCAGGGCGGGCGCTAACGCTTGGCCCAGCCGCACATCGTTCGTCGCCAGCGCGATTGCCGTGGGCAGGACGCGTCCGACCGCGCCCGCCAGCTGCTCGGGATCCCCCACAACCTCGCTCAGCCGCGACAGCACTTCGATCTCGCGCCCGACCAGCAAGGTCCGCAGCTGTTCGAGCCGCGGATCGACCGCGCGCACACCGTTCGGCTCGGCGTAGGAGTGGGGCTCGACGCTGCGGGCGAGTTGGACCAGGAGCCCAGCCAGCGCCTTGCGATCGATCCCGGCCCCATCGATCCCATCCCGATCGATCCCGGCATCGCCCGAGAACGGGCGAGCCAGCCATTCGAGCGTAGCGGCGGCGGATGTGCTCACCGCGGTGGGGCGATCAGGTTTTGTCCCACGTCTTGGTTTAAGCAGCGGGCGACCTCGACAAACAATCCGGCGAGGAGGTTCCGATCGGTTTTGACACTGCTAAGCTCGGCGAACATCTTCTCTAACGTGTGCTGAAGGTCGTCGTACCTGCGCTTGATTTCCTCGCGCAGCGACTGCACCTCCTGAGCCAGGCGGTCGGCTTGGTCGCGCTCGAGACGGCTCAACTGTTCTGATATCAAGCGAAGACGTTTTTCAACCGCATCATTATGCTCGCGCTGGGTCCGCTCGATCTCCTTATCGGCATCGGTGCGCAGATCTTTCTCTTCACGGAGCTCGGCTGCCAGCAACTCCATCTGCTTTTTTGCACTCGATTCGAAGGAACCGAGATTCCGCGCAGTCTCAGACTCGATTTCCCGGAAGCGCTGGAGAAACCGCTCCTCGAGCATAGAGAAGCGGCGATCGTAATCTTGCATTTGATTGCCGAACAGCAGATCGCGGATCTTGTCCACGCCCACCGCTTCGCCGCCGGGAAGTGCACTGTTACCGGCTAGCCCGATTGCTTCGGGATGGAGCGGCCCAACCTCCCCCGATTTCGATGCTTTCATCACCATATCCTCTAGGTTGACGCGTAACGGGGCATATCTCGGATGCGTGGATCCGTAAAATTGAATTTTGTCGCAACCCGCCGGCGAAGCAACGAAATTCAATCGCGCCGCCTGGAAGCCCAGTTGTCGAATCGTGCGGCTGGCCCTTAATCTCTGCGCCCATCCGGCATATGCGGATCGGCAAGGTTACATCTTAACAGCCTCGTCGCAGGGAATCTTGCGTCAAGAAACTGCGCGGACGGAGGTTACGGCGGACCTCCATCGCTCGCCGACCCGCGGCAATAAATTCGCAACGAATGAGTCATAAAAACCCAAAACATGTAGCGTCGAATTTTCACCGATCGCTCTCAGCAAGTCTTCGGCATGGCAGAATTTTGGCGCGTAAGTGGCGGGCGAGGCCGCCATGACCGAGCGGGCCTCGACATCCGGCGGCGCCGGCCGACGAGGAGATTTTGATGCTGGAGATCTTATCGTGGCAAGTGGTCGCCGCGATCTCAGGAATGGTGAGTATAGGTGCGGCCGACTGGTTGTATCATCACGGACACGTTCGACAGCGCCTGCATTCCTTGTGGGTCTCTTCTTCGAGCGCAGCGATTTACTTGCCGGTGCTTACTTGGACAACCAGTGTGTTCCTGGGCACCGGGATACTCAGTCACGTGCTGGTCGGCACACTTGCGGCAATAATGTTCTTGTGGGTCTACCGCAACCTGCAGAAGGTACCGTCTGTGCAAAAGGTTGCGTCGGAACCACTCGCGCCGGGCACGCCGAGCAGCCGGGTCCCGCCGTCATCAAACGCCTGATCCTCGGTGCCGCGGTCCGCGCGCACTCGAGTGCAAAGCTAAAAGCCGTGGAGCAAGCCGAAAACCAAAATCAGCACAATACCCCAGCAGAACAGCGAGAGCCCGACAATCGCCAGCATCGCAGAACGTAGAGAAAGCCGATCGCCGGCGGCGGCTTTATAGCGCAGCGGTGCCGTACGCGGAAACAAATGATCGGATCTGTTCACGGCGGTCGAGTTTCGCAAAATCATTAACGACATGGATTTGTCACCAAATGCGGCTGGTCCATGGCTCCGACGAGGCAAACGTAAGAAATCGGGTAACGTCGGCTGGACCGCCGCTCGAAGCGGACCCCGCGCCGGGGCGCGAATAGGCTCCGGCCGATTTTCGGGCGCTTATTTCTTCGCCGCTGCGTGCTCCGCCTTTGAGAGCGTCAGCTTTTCGGGATGCACAATTGTTTTGTTTGCGGCTGCACGTGCGGCACCGAGATTGGCGAACTCGGTGTCGATACCGTCGCGTTGCAGCACATAGGTGGCCGAAACCGGCTTGCCGCTCTGCTGGTCGGCTACCGTGCGCTTCAAGATCGTCCAGTGGACGCGCCGGGTGGCGCCGGCATCAGCCTCGTCAGTCACGTCCTCGAAGCCGCGATCGATCATCAATTCGAGCGCGAAAAGCCGCTGTTGCGGTATCTTCTGCGGCGCGTCGCGGCCTCTCCCCCGCTGTCGATTGGAGCCGCCTGGTGCTCCCGTGCCACGCGCGCGCCGATCCGGAGAACCCCGCTCTCGGTCGTCCGGCCCCCGTTGCGGCGGCCGTCCGGGGCGGGCGCCGCGGTTATGGGGTTCCTGGCTCCGCGGCCCTCGGTACCGCACTTTCCGGCCATCTTCGGCGGGAAAGCTGCCGCCGGCTTGGCGTTCACCCGCCTTCGCCTCTGCGGAGCGCAGTGGGCGATGCCGCCGCCCTCTGCCGTGCAGGTGTCCGCCGGGCCGGTCGCCGCGCGGCTCCCCATCGCCTACCGGTGCGCTCGGCCGTCCATCACTCTGCGAGGACCCGCCGATCGCAATCGCGCCCTCGGCGGCAGGGATTTCGCTACCGCCCATCTCGCCTGCCGGGCTCGCTGCGCGCGGTGGCCTCCTGCGGCGCCGCCGACGTCCGAGGTGCACCAGCGGTGGGGCGCCGTGCGGCCCGCCATCGTTTGCCGAAGGGCTGTGCGGAGCACCGTTCTGCTCGGCATCGCGCCCAGCCTGGACGGGGTTCGGCCCCGAATCCTCCACACTCTCCGCAGCCTGAACTTTCTTATCTGCCGTCCCCTCATGTCGCGTCCCGCGGTGGCGCCGCCGGCGCCGGTGAGGTTCGGCATCGCGGGGCGGTCCAGCCGGCGCATCACCGGTCTGCGGAGGATCGCGTTCGCTCTCACCCGCCGACGTCGCTCGCGTGAGCTCCGATTCACGAGGTGGTCGGCGACGACGGCGGCGCCGCCGGCGAGGCAAACCGAGGGTTTCGCCGCTGTTCGCTGTCCCTGTCTGGCTCGCGCTCGGGAGGGCGCTCTCGCCGCTCTCGGCGGGCACGTCGTGCGGCGGGTCGCCGCCGACTCGATCGCTCGGCGGGTCGTCGGAAGTCTGTGGCATTGCGGCGGTTCCTCGGTGGGGTTATGCGACTCGCGCCGCATCCGAGCAAGAGGGACGGGTCCGCGCCGACGCGGGAGGTCGGGTTCAAGGAGCCAGACCGAGGCGCTCGAGCGCCGCGGGCAGCTCGGAGAAATGGTCGAGGAGCGCGTCTGCGGCGAGCAATTCGGGATCGACCCGGGCATAGCCGTAACGCATCAGCACGAGCCGAACTCCGGCGGCTCGGGCCGCGGCGGCATCGTTCTCGTTGTCGCCGATCATGGCGGTTGCTGCGACTCGGGCGCCGAGTTCACTGATCAATCCGAGGAGGTGGCCCGAGTCGGGCTTCCTGACCGGGAAGCGGTCGCCGCCGGCGATGCCGTCGAACAGCGGGAGGAGGCCGAGGCCCTCGATCACCGCGATCGTCGCCCGCTGCGGCTTGTTGGTGCAGATCGCCGTGTGGTAGCCGCGCCGGCGCAGCGCCGTCAGGGTTTCCCGCACGCCCGGATAGGGGCGGGTCAGGCGGACCGCATTCGCCTCGTAGATCTCCAGAAAGCGCGCCAGCGCCCCGCTCGCGTCGGCCGGATCGCCTCCGCTCGCGGCAAACGCGCGCGCCACCAGCGCCGGTGCGCCGTCGCCCACCATGCGTTTGACCTCGGAGAGAGACAGCGGTGGATGCCCGCGCTCGCGCAGCACCTCGTTCAGCGCGGCCCGCAGATCCGGGACGCTGTCGACCAGCGTGCCGTCGAGGTCGAAGACGAGCAGAACGCGGTTCATCCCTGCAAACTCTTCGTTGTCGTGCTATACTTTGCAACAATCTTTGTGTTGTACCTGTGGCGGCGCGGCGCGAGGGTGACGCCGCCCCTGTTCGGGTCCCGTTCGAGCTAGCGATGAGCCAATCCCGTTTTGCCACCATCATCCTCGCCGCCGGCAGCGGCACAAGAATGAAATCCGCTATGCCGAAGGTGATGCATCCGATCGCCGGGCAGCCGATGATCGCGCATCTGTTGGACGCGCTGCAGCCTTTGACGCCCGCCGCGACCGTCGTTGTGATCGGGCTGCAGATGGATGCTGTCGCCCGCGCCGTCGCGCCGGCGGAAACCGTCGTGCAGTGTCCCCCGCTCGGCACCGGCGACGCGGTCCGCGCTGCGCTGAGGGCGCTCGACGGCCGGCTCGCGCCGCAAGGCGAGATCGACGAGGTGCTCGTGCTGTTCGGCGATACGCCGCTGCTGCGCACCGAGACGCTGTCCCGCCTGTTGACCGAGCGGCGAGGAGCGTCGGCCGCGGTCGTCGTCTCGGGCATGCGGCCCGGCGACCCCGCTCCCTACGGCCGGCTCGTCGTGGGCCTCGACGGCGGGCTCGAACGCATCGTCGAGGCGGCCGACGCAACCCCGCAGGAGCGTGCGATCGGTCTCGTCAATGGCGGCATCATGGCGCTCGCGGCGGCTCGCGCCGGCGGTCTCGTCGAGGCACTCGACCGCGACAACGCCAAGGGCGAGTTCTACCTCTCCGACATCGTCCGCATCGCGCGGCGAAAGGGGCTCCTCTGCCGCTTCGTCGAACTCCCGGCCGAGGAGCTGATCGGGATCAACACCCGCGCCGAGCTCGCCCAAGCCGAGGCGCTGATGCAGGGGCGGCTGCGCCGCGCGGCGATGGATCGCGGCGTCACGATGGTCGCGCCGGAGACCGTGTTCCTTAGCGCCGACACGCGGCTCGGCCGCGACGTGATCGTCGAGCCGAACGTCACCTTCGGCCCAGGCGTCACGGTCGGGGAAGGAGCGCGAATCTGCTCGTTCTCCTATTTCGAAGGCGCCACGATCGGCGCGGGAGCCCGGGTCGGCCCGTTCGCCCGGCTGCGTCCGGGAGCCGTCCTCGAGGAAGAGGTGCATGTCGGCAATTTCGTCGAGGTCAAGGCGGCTCGGCTCGGCGCCGGCGCCAAGGCCAATCACCTCAGCTATATCGGCGATGCCGAGGTCGGCGCGCGCACCAATATCGGGGCCGGCGCGATCACCTGCAATTATGACGGCTTTAACAAGTTCCGCACGACAATCGGCGAGGGCGCGTTCATCGGCTCGAACACCGCGCTGGTGGCACCGGTGACCGTCGGCGCCGGGGCGATCGTCGCGGCCGGCAGCGTTATTACCGACGACGTACCCGCGGATGCGCTGTCGCTCGCACGCGGCCGGCAGGTCGACAAGCCCGGGCGCGCCGCGGCAATCCGGGCGCGCCAGAAGGGAAAGATCTAATGTGCGGCATCATCGGCATCATCGCCAAGGAGAGGGTCGCCGCGGGGCTGCTCGAAGGGCTCCGGCGCCTCGAATATCGCGGCTATGATTCGGCCGGCATTGCGACCCTGGTCGACGGCCGCATCGAGTGCCGCCGCGCCGAGGGCAAGCTCGGCAATCTCGCCAGGCGGCTCGACCGCGAGCCGGTGCAGGGGGTTATCGGCATCGGCCACACCCGCTGGGCGACCCATGGCCTGCCGACCGAGACCAACGCCCACCCGATCGCCACCGACCGGGTCGCCGTCGTCCACAACGGCATCATCGAGAATTTCCAAGCCTTGCGCGGCGAGCTCACCGACCTCGGCTACGTCTTCCGGACCGAGACCGACACCGAGGCGGTGGCGATCCTGGCGACGCATTTCCTGGCGCAGGGGCGCTCGCCGCAAGAGGCGGTGGCAAAGACCTTGGCGCGGCTCGACGGCGCCTTTGCGCTGGCCTTTCTGTTCGCCGGCGAGCACGACCTGTTGATCGGCGCGCGCCGCGGCAGCCCGCTCGCGATCGGCTATGGCGACGGCGAGATGTTTCTCGGCTCGGACGCCCTGGCGCTCGCACCCTTGACCCGCCGCATCACCTATCTCGAAGAGGGCGACTGGGCGGTCGTGACCTCCCAGAGGGTGACGATCTTCGACGCCGCGAACCGCGAGGTCTCCCGCCCGATCCGCGAGGCCGCCGCCTCGGGCGCCTTGATCGGCAAGGGCAACTACCGCCACTTCATGCTCAAGGAGATCTTCGAGCAGCCGGCGGTCATCGGCGACACGCTCAATGCGCTGATCAACCCGGCAACCCGCACCGTGCATCTGCCCGAACTCCCGTTTGCGCTGGGGGCGCTCGAGCGGGTGACGCTGATCGCCTGCGGCACCGCCTATCACGCCTGTGTGGTCGCCAAGTACTGGCTCGAGCGGATCGCCCGCATCGCGGTCGAGGTCGACATCGCCTCCGAGTTCCGCTACCGGGCGCCGGCCATGCCGAAGGGCGGTGCCGCGATCTTCGTCTCGCAATCGGGCGAGACCGCCGACACTCTCGCGGCACTGCGCTATGCCAAGGCGCAGGCGCAGAAGATCATCGCCGTCGTCAACCAGCCGGAGAGCTCGATCGCCCGCGAGGCCGATATCGTCCTGCCGACCCAGGCCGGTCCCGAGATCGGCGTCGCCTCGACCAAGGCGTTTACGACGCAGCTCGCCGTGCTCGCCTGCCTTACGGTGGCGTTGGCCCGGGCGCGGGGTGCGATCGGCCATGCCCGCGAGGCGGAGCTGGTTGGCGCCCTGACCGAGATCCCCTCGCGGGCGAGCGAGGTGCTGAACCACGACGAGCGCATCCGCGAGATCGCGGTCGCGGTCGCCGAGGCGCGCGACGTCCTTTATCTCGGCCGCGGCAGCGCCTTTCCGCTGGCGCTCGAGGGGGCGCTCAAGCTCAAGGAGATCTCCTACATCCATGCCGAGGGCTATGCCGCGGGCGAGATGAAGCACGGGCCGATCGCGCTGATCGACGAGGCCGTGCCGGTCATCGTGCTGGCCCCGCATGACGACCTCTTCGAGAAGACGCTGGGCAATGTCGAGGAGGTCATGGCGCGCGGCGGCCGCGTCGTGATGATCTCCGACGCGGCCGGGGTGGCGCGGCTCGCCGACCGGCTCGCCTTCGGCATCACGGTGCCGAGTTGCGATCCGTTTGTCGCCCCGCTGCTCTACGCGATCCCGATCCAGCTCCTCGCCTACCACGTCGCCGTCCTCAAAGGCACCGACGTCGACCAGCCGCGCAACCTGGCGAAGAGCGTCACGGTCGAGTAGGGGGTAGCGCCGCCTCTCCCGTTCCCTGCCGCGCGGGAAAACTCAGGGAAAAAAATTTGTTCTGGGCTCCTCCGCGCCGAAAAATCCCGAGCGATCAAAGACTTGAACAGGACCATCGAAGGCCTGGCAGGGAAATAGCAGGGAAGCCCCGAAAACCCTCGGGCCGCCGCCTGGCCTCATTGCCAGCATACCAATTCTATTAATTGATAAATACGCACGTCCCTGCTATATGGGGCGAAATTTCGGGGTGGCAAGAGGGCGGCGCGTCGTCCACCCACGGTTTTGTGCCGCGGCTGGTGCGGTCGAGCGCTATCGGGCTCGCAGGCTCCCGAGAAAGCGGTCGAGGGCGGCCAGCACCACCGGTTCGACGAGGGTCGGCGCGTGCCCGATGCCGGGCACCCGCACCAGCTCGCCGCGCGGCAATACGTCGACCATGCGCCGCGCTTGCGCCTCGGAGAGGACGTCGCTCTCGGTGCCCCACACCACCAGGGTCGG
Source organism: uncultured Alphaproteobacteria bacterium (assembly GCA_963796155.1). Taxonomy (GTDB): domain Bacteria; phylum Pseudomonadota; class Alphaproteobacteria; order ATCC43930; family CGMCC-115725; genus AP-15. Next base: position 63,859 of record CAWCKT010000028.1, read on the forward strand.
GCAGCCCACGGCCTGCAGTGCCGGCCACAAGGGCGGCCGCGCCGGCGGGCCATGCTCGACCCGCTGCCGGATGTAGGCCGGGTCCATCTTCCACCCCCATTTGCCGTCCGGCCGGTGCCGCAGCACGCCGAGCGCCAGCTCGCGCTGATCCTCGGCACTGCGCGCCGCGGTGATCGGCGAGGTCGCGCGACGGTAGGCCATCGCCTCTTCCAGGGTCGCGAACTCGTCCGGCCGGCTGCCGACCATCTGAGTGATCCGCTGGGTGCCGGCCTCCGCGTCGGGGCCGATGTCGTTGATCACCAGCCCCGAGAGCCGCTCGCCGTGCTCGGCGGCATAGGCCATCGCGATGATGCCGCCCATCGAGGTGCCGATCAGCACGAACTTTTCGAGGCCCAGCTGTCGCGTGAAAGCCGCCAGGTCGCTCGCCTGATCCGCGTAGCGGTAGGCCCCGGCTGGTGACCAGGCGCTCTCCCCGTGCCCGCGGACATCGAGCGCGAGGATATGGAAGCGGTCCTGAAGATTTCGGGCGAGCGCGTTGAACGCGTCGGCGCTCGAGGTATAGCCGTGAACGCAGACGATCGGCGGGGCTGCGGCCTCGCCCCATTCGAGATAATGCAGGGCGAGGCCGTTCACCCTCAGGGTCTTGCTCAGGGGTTGCATCGGGGTCGTCATCGGGGCCGCCTTTCCTCCAGTTGCCGCGAGATTGCTTCGTCGCTGCGCTCCTCGCAATGACAACGTTGTCATTGCGAGCGGAGCGAAGCAATCTCGTCCGCTTACACGCCGGTCGGCAATCTTGCCAAAGATCGGGGCCGGCCGTACCTATGATTCATCTAAACGCGGGAGGTGCGCGATGGAACTAAAGGACCAAAAGCTGTTCCGCCAGCAATGCTACATCGACGGCGCGTGGGTCGACGCGTTGAACCGCGGCACGATCCCGGTCACCAACCCGGCGACCGGCGAGACCTTGGGCACGGTGCCGCGGATGGGTGCCGAGGAGACCCGCCAGGCGATCGAGGCGGCCGACAAGGCGCTCCCGGCCTGGCGCGCCAAGACCGCCAAGGAGCGCGCCCAGATCCTGCGCAAAATGTACGATCTGATGATGGCGAACCAGGAGGATCTCGCCACCCTGATGACCGCCGAGCAGGGCAAGCCCATGACCGAGTTGCGCGGCGAGATCGCCTATGCCGCGGCCTTCATCGAGTGGTTCGGCGAGGAGGGCAAGCGCGTCTATGGCGACACGATCCCGGCGCACGCCTCCGACAAGCGCATCGTCGTGACCAAGGAGCCGATCGGCGTCTGCGCGGCGATCACGCCGTGGAACTTCCCGGCGGCGATGATCACCCGCAAGTCCGGCCCGGCCTTGGCGGCCGGCTGCACGATGGTGCTGAAGCCGGCGACCGCGACGCCGTTCTCGGCGTTGGCCTTGTGCGAACTGGCCGAACGCGCCGGCGTGCCGAAGGGTGTCTTTTCCTGCGTCACCGGGCCGTCGAACGAGATCGGCGGCGAGCTGACCTCGAACCCGACCGTCCGCAAGCTGACCTTCACCGGCTCGACCGAGGTCGGCAAATTGCTGATGCAGCAATGCGCCGGCACGGTCAAGAAGCTCTCGCTCGAATTGGGCGGCAACGCGCCGTTCATCGTCTTCGACGACGCCGATATCGAGATGGCGGTCAAGGGTGCCATCGCCTCGAAATACCGCAATGCCGGCCAGACCTGCGTCTGCGCCAACCGGATTCTGGTGCAGGACGGCGTCTACGACGCCTTCACCAAGCGCCTCGCCGAGACCGCCGGCGCGATGAAGGTCGCCGACGGGTTCGAGCCGGGTGCGGTGATCGGGCCGCTGATCGACATGAAGGCGGTCGAGAAGGTCGAGGCGCACATCGCCGACGCCGTCAAGAAGGGCGCCAAGGTCGTGACCGGCGGCAAGCGCGCCGCGCAGGGCGGCAGCTTCTTCGAGCCGACGGTGCTGACCGATGTGACGACCGACATGGTCATCACCAAGGAGGAGACCTTCGGCCCGGTCGCCCCGCTCTACCGCTTCAAGAGCGAAGACGACGCGGTCAAGATGGCCAACGACACCGAATTCGGCCTCGCCTCCTATTTCTACAGCCGCGACATCGGCCGCATCTGGCGCGTCGCCGAGGCGCTCGAATACGGCATCGTCGGCATCAACGAGGGCATCATCTCGACCGAGATCGCCCCCTTCGGCGGCATGAAGGAAAGCGGCATCGGCCGCGAAGGCTCGAAATACGGCATCGAGGAATTCCTCGAGGTCAAATACCTCTGCATGGGCGGCATCGACCGCTAA
>CAWCKT010000029.1:0-143161 GCA_963796155.1 uncultured Alphaproteobacteria bacterium
TGTGCCTATGTGATCGACGAGCTCAACTCGACAGTGACGACCTACCGCTGGGACGCCGCGCACGGCAGCCTGCAGCCGGTGCAGGTGGTGCCGACCACCCCGCCGAGCTTTACCGGCGACAACACCGGTGCGGAGGTCGCGGTCGCCCCGTCGGGGCGCTTTGTCTACGGCTCCAACCGCGGGCACGACAGCATCGCGATCTTCGCCGTCGACCGTGCCCAAGGCACCCTGACGCCAGTCGGCTGGCAACCGACCCAGGGCAAGACGCCGCGCTTTTTCTCGCTCGATCCCGCGGCGAGGTTCCTCTACGCCGCCAACCAGGACAGCGACACGATCGTCACCTTCCGCGTCAACCCGGCGACCGGCCGGCTCACGCCGACCGGTCAGGTCGTCCAGGTCGGCAGCCCGGTCTGCATCATCTTTGTCGGCGGCTAGGGTCGGCGCCATCGTCGCGTCATAATCGAAGCGTATGCTCCCTGCAAAGATCGACCGCGCTTCTGCATCCACCTGCCGGCGTCCTTCGAAGCGTCAAAATTTCCCTGCCGGAGCGTCCGAGGCGCGTCCTGATTGGATTATTAGCTATTGATCTTAAAGGAAAAATTTTTGCAGACCTCGATTTTTTTCGCATATTTCCGCTGTCGGACAGAAAAATGCCAAGGGTGGCAAAGGCTTGCCGGGCGGGGATGAGCCCCTATATTCCGCTGCCGTTTCACCGGCCCCAGCTCCCGGTAACCACATGACCCAAGCCAGTCTCGACGTCGTCGGCATCGGCAATGCGATTGTCGACGTGATCGCCCATGCCGAAGAGGCGTTTCTCGCGCGTGAGGCGCTCGTCAAGGGGACGATGACCCTGATCGACGCGCCGCGCGCCGAGGCGCTCTACCAGATGATGGGCCCGGCGGTCGAGGTCTCGGGCGGCTCGGTCGGGAACACGATGGCCGGCCTCGCCTCGCTCGGCGGCACCGGGGCCTATATCGGCAAGGTGCGCGACGACTTCTTGGGGCGGGTCTACCGCCACGACATCACCGCGGTCGGCATACGCTTCGATACGCCGGCGGCGACGAGCGGCCCGGGCACGGCGCGCTGTCTGATCCTCGTCACCCCCGACGGGCAGCGCACGATGAACACCTATCTCGGCGCCTGCGCCGAACTCGGGCCCGCCGACATCGACCCCGACGTGATCGCCGCCGGCCAGGTCACCTACCTCGAAGGCTATCTGTTCGACCCGCCGCAGGCGCAGGAGGCGTTCCGCAAGGCCGCGGCGATCGCCCATGCCGCCGGGCGCAAGGTGGCGCTCAGCCTCTCCGACCCGTTCTGCGTCGGGCGCCATCGCGAGGCGTTTCGCGACCTCGTCGAAGGACATGTCGACATCCTCTTCGCCAACGAAGCCGAGATCTGCTCGCTCTACGAGACCGCCGACTTTGCCGAAGCCGCCGCGGCCGTGCGCGGCCACGTCGCGATCGCAGCATTGACCCGCAGTGCCGCGGGCAGCGTGATCCTGGCGGAAGGAGGCGAGCATCGCATCGCGGCGGCGCCGGTGGCGCGCGTCGTCGACACCACCGGAGCGGGCGATCTCTACGCCAGCGGTTTTCTCTACGGCTTGACCCGCGATCTGCCGCTCCCCACCTGCGGCGAGATCGGCAGCTTGTGCGCTGCCGAAATCATCAGCCATTTCGGCGCCCGCCCCGAGGTCGAGCTGTCGCAGATCGTCGCGGAGGCGAGCCGCGGCTGACGCGCCCCGCCGAGGGCGCGGTCAGGTTTTGGACTCAATGGATATCCGCAACATCGCGATCATCGCCCATGTCGACCACGGCAAGACGACCCTGGTCGACGCGATGCTGCGCCAGAGCGGCGCCTTTCGCGCCAACCAGCAGGTCGCCGAGCGGGCGCTCGATTCGAATGAGCTCGAACGCGAGCGGGGCATCACGATTCTCGCCAAATGCACCTCGGTCGTTTGGCGGGACGTGCGGATCAACATCGTCGACACGCCCGGCCATGCCGATTTCGGCGGCGAGGTCGAGCGCATTCTCAGCATGGTCGACGGTGTCCTGGTGCTGGTCGACGCCGCCGAGGGACCGATGCCGCAGACCAAGTTCGTCGTCGGCAAGGCGCTGCGCCAGGGATTGCGGCCGATCGTCGTGATCAACAAGGTCGATCGCCCGGACGCCCGGGCGAGCGCGGTCCACAACGAGATCTTCGACCTCTTCGCGGCCCTCGACGCGAGCGAGGCGCAGCTCGATTTTCCGACGCTCTTCGCGTCCGGCCGCAATGGCTGGGCGGCGGCCGATCTCGAGGCCCCGCGCCGGGATCTAGCGCCGCTCTTCGAGCTGATCCTGGCACACGTCCCGCCGCCCCGCGCCGATCCCGAGGCGCCGTTTGCGATGCTGGCGACGACCCTCGACTACGACCCCTATCTCGGCCGGGTGCTGACCGGGTTGATCCATTCCGGGACGGCGCGCCTCAACATGCCGGTCAAGTCGCTCTCCCGCGACGGCCGGATCATCGAGCAGGCCCGGCTGACCAAGCTGCAGGCGTTTCGCGGGCTTGACCGGCGGCCGATCGAAGAGGCCCGCGCGGGCGATATCATCGCCGTCGCCGGGCTCGGCTTGACCACCGTCGCCGACACGATTTGCGCGCCCGAGGTTGTAACCCCACTACCCGCCGATCCGATCGACCCGCCGACCCTGGCGATGACCTTCTCGGTCAACGACAGCCCGCTCGCCGGCCGCGAGGGGACCAAGGTGACCTCGCGCATGATCGGCGAACGCCTCTTTCGCGAGGCCGAGGGCAATGTCGCGATCCGCGTCAGCGAGAGCGAGGAGAAGGACGCGTTCGAGGTCGCCGGCCGCGGCGAATTGCAGCTCGGCGTGCTGATCGAGACGATGCGGCGCGAGGGCTTCGAGCTGTCGATCTCGCGTCCTCGAGTGCTGTTCATGAGCGATCCGTTGGCGGGCCGCCGGCTCGAGCCCCTCGAGGAGGTCATGGTCGATGTCGACGAGGAATTTGCCGGGATCGTCGTCGACAAGATGAGCCGCCGCCGGGCCGAGATGCAGGAGATGCGGCCCTCGGGCGGCGGCAAGCTGCGGCTTTCGTTTCTTGGACCAACGCGCGGCCTGATCGGCTATCAGGGCGAGTTCCTCACCGATACGCGCGGCACCGGGGTGATGAGCCGCCTGTTCCACGGCTATGCCCCTTACAAAGGGCCGATCGAAGGGCGGCGCAACGGCGTCCTGGTCTCAACTGCCGACGGGTTCGCGGTTGCCTATGCGCTGTGGAACCTCGAGGACCGCGGGGCGATGTTCGTCGACCCCGGGACCCGGGTCTATCAGGGGATGATCGTCGGCGCCCACACTCGGGGAAACGACCTCGACGTCAACCCGATCAAGGGCAAGCAGCTGACCAATATCCGCACCACCGCGAAGGACGAGGCGGTGCGTCTGACCCCGCCGCAGATCATGAGTCTCGAACAGGCAATCGCCTATATCGCCGATGACGAACTCGTCGAGGTCACCCCGGAATCGATCCGGCTGCGCAAGCGGCTGCTCGATCCGAACGAGCGCAAGCGCGCGGGCCGCGCCGCGGCAGCTGCTGCGGCGGAGTAGGGTAAACCCGCGGAGAGCCAAATTTTTGACTTTGCCGCGGCAGCCACTATATTCCCCGCCTTCCAACGGGACTTCGCGAGTATGAGCAGCAAGCGTCAGGAACCGAAATACAAGATCAACCGCCGTCTCGCGGTGAATTTGTGGGGCCGGCCGAAGAGCCCGCTCAACCGCCGTGAATATGGCCCCGGCCAGCATGGCCAGCGGCGCAAGAAGGTGTCGGACTTCGGAACGCAGCTGGCGGCGAAACAAAAGCTGAAGGGCTATTACGCCAATATCGGCGAGCGCCAGTTCCGCAGGCTTTATGCCGAGGCGGTGCGGCGGCGCGGCGACACCGGCGACAATCTGGTCGAACTACTTGAACGCCGCCTCGATGCCGTCGTCTATCGCATGAAGCTGGTGCCCACGCCGTTCGCCGCGCGTCAGCTGGTCAATCACGGGCATGTCCTCGTCAACGGGCGACGGGTCACCATTCCCTCCTATTCGGTGCGCGACGGTGACGCGATCGAACTTAGGGCGAAGGCGAAGGGGATGGCCCTCGTGCTCGAGGCGGCCAAATCGGGCGAGCGCGACGTCCCCGATTATGTCGAGATCGACCACGAGCGCATGCGGGGACGCTTCATCCGCACGCCCAAGCCGACCGACGTACCCTATCCCGTGACGATGGAGCCCAATCTCGTCATCGAATTCTATTCGCGCTGACCACATTCGCGACCCCGGCCAAAAGCCGCGCTTCGGCGCGGCTTTTTTCGTTGCGCAATTTGTTCGACACTGAGCGCGCGACCCTCCTTGGCGGGCGCACCCTCGACAGGCGATTGCGATGCTGACCCTGCACCTCTCGATCGTCCTCTTTCTGATCATCTTGAACGGTTTTTTCGCGATGGCCGAGATCGGGCTCGTGGCGGCGCGGAATGCGCGCCTGCGACCGCTCGCCGAAGCCGGCAACCCCGGCGCGCAAGCGGCGGTCGAGCTGAAAGCGGATCCCTCGCGGCTGCTCTCGACCGTCCAGATCGGCGTCACCACGATCGCCGTCCTCTCAGGCACCTTTGGCGAGGCAACATTGGGGGACCAGCTGCAGCGTCAGCTCGCGAGCTACGCTGGATTTGTCGCGCAATACGCGCACGTCATCAGCATGGCGGCCGTCGTGATCGGCATCTCGTATTTCTCGCTGATCCTTGGCGAACTCGTGCCCAAGAGGATCGCGTTGATGCATCCCGAGCGGATCGCCGCCGCGCTCGCCCGGATCATGCGGGCGATCGCACAGGCGGGAGCGCCGATCGAATGGTTGTTGAGCGCCTCGACCGATCTCGTGCTTCGCCTGCTGCCGGTGCGCAGCCGCGGAACGGCGCCGGTGACCGACGAAGAGATCAGCTTCATGCTGCGCGAGGGTGTCGCGACCGGCCACATCCCCGAAGCCGAAACGGCGATCGTCGAGATGGCGCTGCGGCTCGGCGATCGACGAGCGAGTGCGGTGATGACGCCGCGGACGCGGATAGAGTCACTCGACCTAGACGATCCGGACGAGGAAAATCGGCGCAAGATCCGAGACAGCGCCTATTCGCGGTTTCCCGTGGTGCAGGGCGGCCTGCAGCAGGTCACCGGTATCGTTCAGGCCAAGGACCTGCTTGCCTCGGCACTTGCCGGGCAACCCTTCGATCTGCGCGCGGCGACGCGGCCGCCGCTTTATCTGCCGAGCACGGTGACGGTCCTTCGCGTCCTCGAGGCGTTCAAGACCTCGGCCGAGCCGATGGCGCTGATCGTCGACGAATATGGCGATCTCGAAGGGCTGGTGACGCAGAGCGATATCCTGGAGGCGCTGGTCGGCGATATTCCCGGCTCGGCCGGCGCCGATCAGCAAGTGGTGCGGCGCGAGGACGGAACGTGGCTGATCGACGGCATGGTCGGGCTCGACGAGTTGAAGCAGGTGCTCGGGGTCTCTCATTTGCCCGGCGAGGATGCCGATTTCCACACGCTCGGCGGTTATATGATGGCACGCCTCAACCGCGTGCCGATGGTCGCAGACCAAATCACGGCGGCCGGCTGCCGGTTCGAAGTCGTCAAGATGGATGGCCGCCGGGTGGACCGGGTGCTGGTGTCGCCCGTCAGGGCCAAGGGCCGGAAAGATCGCTACTGATTTCCAGTCGGACAGTTAGGGAGGAGGCGATGGCGCCGCTCGAGGTGAAGGCAGTCGAGCACTTGTTGGGCACTGCTGTTCCTTATGCCTGCGCGGTCAAGGCCGGCCCATGGATCTTCCTGACCGGTCACGAGGCTTTCGACTTTGCGACGGGCATCCCCGAGGCGGTGACAGGCGCGCCGGGGTTCCCGCTGTTCGGTCGGCCGCGCTGGCAGCGCGAGGGCGATTTCATCCTGCAACGCATGCAAAGCATACTGCAGGAGTTCGGTTCCGACCTCGCGCATGGTGTCCGCCTCGACCAGTTCTATCCGAGCCCGGCCGCCGTGGACCCCTATCACCTGGCGCGGCGCGCCGCGTTCGGCGATTACATCCCACCGAGCACCTCGGTGATCATGGAGCGCTGCTTCGGCGCCGAGAGCGGCATCTCGACCTCGCTGATGGCTGTGGTGCCGCGCAGCGAATACGAGATCCGAAAGGTTTATCCGCAGGATGTCACCGCGTCGGCGAGCTCGGGCTTTGTGCCGACCGTCATCTGCAACGACTTCGTCTTTGTCGCCGGGCAAATGGCGAGCGGGCGAGAGCACGGATTGGATCCGCGAGCCCACGTCCCCGACCATACGCTGTGGGGCGGCACCGAGATCCGCAAGCAGACAGAATTCATTATCCAGGAAAGACTGAAGCCGGCGCTCGAAGCGGCGGGCTCCTCACTCGAGCGCTCGGTGAAGGCTCAAATCTACATTAAGAATGTCGCGGATCTTCCCGATTTCATCGATGTCTGGGGCCAGCATTATCGAGACGTTCCCTGCGCGGTGACGGTGGTGCCGACCAAGGGATTCGGCATGGTGGGCGGCATCATCGAGATCAATCTGCTGGCGCTGACCCATCGGGCGAACCGCGAGAAGGAGGTGATCGCGGCGGATATTCCCGATATGGCCGCCTATGGGCCGTGCGTCAAAGTCGGCGAATTCCTGTTGCCTTCCGGGCTGATGGCGATCGGCCGGGATGGCCACGTAACGGGTAAGACGATCTCGCCGGGGTTCCCGGGGCTTTCCCACGCCGGATATACGCAGGCTGCCGCCGTCCATAATTACGCCGAGGCCTTGTGTGGAGCGGCCGGCACCTCGCTGGGGAAGGTGCTGCGCGCCCAATATTTCGTCTCCGACCTGACGGCATTCCCCGGGATCGCAGCAGCCTGGGCCTCTCTGTTCGGCGCTCAGCCCTTGCCCTTCGTCTGCGTCCAGACGCCACCCCAGATGCCAGCACCCGGAATGGACCTGATCGCCGATTTCTGGATCTCGACCCTCTGAGCACCCGCGATACTATCGCTGCTGCGACTTGTCGAGTACGTCCTGCGGGGTCATCGACACGATCTCGGCGTAGGTCGGCACGAAATGCCCGCCCTCGATCAGCCCGACGAACTCCGGCCTGATCTCGCGCGCCACTCGCTCGCGAATGCGCCGGTGCTCCTCAATGTCGGCCCATTCGCCGATCAGGTAGAAATGGTCGGGGTCGCCAGAGTCGCGGCACAGCACCCCGTCTTTCACCTGCTTGTCCGAGCGGTGGAATGGGTTGTTGTCGCCGTAATCGAACTTATTGAAGAGCTCGATGAACTGGTCTCCCGTGCCGGGTTTGACCCGAAAGTCATAGACGTGAAAGTAATTGCCCTTTGTCGCCAGCGGCACCAGAGCCATTCTTCCCTCCTTCGCGATGCGGTTTGATCGGCAGCCGAGCGATGGTAACTTCAGCGAGCCACCTTTGGGGAGAAAAACACATGGCCGTCGTCGAGACCGAGCGTCACGGGCAGGTACTCGTGGTGCGGATGAACCGGCCCGAGCGGTTGAACGCGCTCAACGGTGAAATGCGCACCCGGCTCGCCGAGATCTGGACCGAGTTCCGCCACAATGACGACCTCGAGGTGGCGATCTTTACCGGGACCGGCCGGGGCTTCTGCGCCGGCGAGGACATGAAGGAATCGGTGCAGCGCGGGGTGCCCGGCGGACAGCGGCCGACGATCGAAGACCCGTTCATGTCAGGGGCGCTCGAGAAACCGGTCATCGCCGCGGTCAACGGCTTTGCGATGGGCGGCGGCTTCATGCTGGTCGAGCGCACCGATCTGCGGGTCGCCGCGCGCGGGGCGGTGTTCGAAGTGTCGGAAGCCAAGCGCTGGCTGCTCGGCGGCTACAATCACGGGCACGTCGCCAACCTGCCCTACCCGATCGCCATGGAGATGGCGCTCGGCTTCCGCTTCACGGCCGAGCGCTTTTACGAGATCGGCTTCCTAAACCGCCTGGTGGCGGCTGAAGAGCTAATGCCGAGCGCGCTCGCGATGGCCGAGCACCTCCTGACTTTACCGCCGGCCTCGCGCGTCAACACCGTCCACATGATGCGCCAGATGCGCCCGACGCCTGGCCCCCAGCTCCAGCAGCTGGCTGCCGCGCTGCGCGAGCACGGCGCCAAGAGCGATCTAATGGAATCGCGGGCGGCTTTCGCCGAAAAGCGGGCGCCCAACTTCCAGGGCTGGGACAAGCCGGAGGACCGCTACCGCCTCCCCTCGCTCGACGCGATCAAGAGTTGACGGACCGGTAAACCGGCATCACTCCGGCAGGCGGGTGGACTGCCAGGCCACCATCTGCCAGCGTCCGCCCTTATTGGCGTAGACGTCGGTGAACCGGACGCCAAAGGTGTTGGGGCGGCCGGCTGACATGACGCTGATGCGACAGGAACCGGTCAGCACCACGGCGTCGCCAAAGTCTTGCGCCTTGACGTCCGATGGCTCTACCGCGGTGTAGACCGTCGCCCCCGACTCCATCGCGCCGATCAGGCTCTGCTTGGTGTCGAGCCGCGCCGAGGAGTGGGTGTAGACGAGATCGTCGGCCAGCAACGCATTCAGCGTGGCGACATCCTTTTGCGCCATCGCCGTCATGCGCTTCTTGTCGAGATCGATGACCGTTTGGCGGTTGTCTGCCATAGTTTCTCCTCCTCTTCGAATAGACGATGCTATGGATCAGCGGACCATCAACACCAGCTTGCCCTGCAAGTGACGCGCTTCGCTGACGCGGTGCGCCTCGGCCGCGTCGCCGAGCTTATAGCGGGTGATCGCCGGCGGCCAGACCGCGCCGGCGTCGTAGAGCGCCAGCATCCGTTCGAGATGCGCGCGGTCGCGCTTGACGTTCGGGCGCCGGACCTGGACATCCTTGCGGGTCGGCTGAAATCCCGGCGGTGCCGCGGCGATCCAGACCAGCCGTCCGCCCGGCTTCAGCACGGCGTAGGACCGCACCTGGACCTCGCCGCCGACCGTGTCGAAGACCACATCGCAATCGTGAACTGCGGCGGCGAAATCCTGCGTGCTGTAGTCGATCGCCCGGTCCGCCCCGAGGCTTCGGACATAGTCGTGATTGCGGGCGCTGGCGGTGGTGATCACGGTGGCCCCCAGATGCTTGGCGAGCTCGATCGCGAAGCCGGCAACCCCGCCGGCACCGCCTTGGATCAGGATGGTCTCGCCAGCCTCGAGCTTCGCCGTGTCTTCGACGGCACAGAGCGCGGTCAAGCTGGTCAACCCCAAGGCGGCCGCCTCGGCATGGCCGAGGCGATCGGGCTTCTTGGCGATGATCGCGGCCTTGATCGCGATCTTTTCGGCGTAGGCTCCCTCGATCCCCTGGTCGGTAACCCCAAACACCGCATCGCCGACGGCGAAATCGGTGACGCCGGCGCCGAGCATGCTGACGACGCCCGAGAAGTCGCGGCCCAGGATGTGAGGGAACTTGAGATTGTGGCCGGGCCCGCCCAGCCGCACCTTGTAGTCGGCAGCATTGATGCTCGCCGCGTAAATATCGACCACGACCTCGCCCGGTCCGGCAGTCGGGTCAGGCACTTCGCCCAGACGCAGCACCTCCGGCCCGCCATGTTGCGTCAACAGCACCGCCTTCATCCGTCTCCTCCGCCCGTTACCGCCGCTGCAGAAACTCCATCAGGAGCTCGCTCACCCGCTCCGGCTGCTCCTGCTGCACCCAATGGCCGGCGCCGTCGATCAGATGGCAGCCGAGCATCCTCGTGCAAGCATTCTCTTGCATGCGCTCGAAATTGCCGGGACGCTGGTAGGTTCCCCAATCCTGTTTTCCCGCGATAAAGATCGAAGGCACGTCGATGGTCCGGCCCGAAAACAGCTGCAGTTCGCTGTCGTACCTGCCCTCCGTCCGGCTGCGGTACCACTGCAGCCCGCCCTGAAACCCGGTCCGCTCATATTCGCCGCTGTAGACGGCGAGCTCGTTCTCCGGAAGCCAACGGCATGCCGCGATCTGGGCGGCCGACGGCATCTCGGCGGCTACAGTCTCCGCCATGTTCTTGTGCAGATCCATGATGTAGTAGGTGGGCATCTTTGCCAGCTCGCCAGCGGTCCAGGATTTCAACTGGAAGGGCTTGTTGTCGAGCCAATCCGCGCTCTTGTAGTGAAAATAGCCGCGTAGAAAGGCGTGGACACCCTGCGGGCAATATTGCATATCGGCATTGGCCTGCCGGGTCGAATAATACCATTGATAATGCTTGCGCGGCCGAGCGAGTCTCGCCAGCTCCTGATGGATGTTGACATCGGACGAGCTTTGCTGCGGCGGGTCGTTTGCCGTGTTGAACGGCAATGCCGGCGGGCCGGCGAAGGGTGCGCTCATCAGCGCGACAGAACGGAACACGTCGGGCCGCACGAGAGCGCACCAAGCCGCGACCGACGCGCCGAAATCGTGCCCTGCGACCAATGCGACGTCGCGATAGCCGAGCGCCGAGACGAGACCCAGGGCATCCCTGACGGCATTCAGAATTCGGAAGGAAGCGAGATCGCCATCATAGTCCCCGACCCAGCCGGTGGTCCGCCCATAGCCGCGCTGGTCGGGCGCGACAACGTGGAGCCCCGCCGCGGCGAGCGGCAACATCACCTTTCTCCAGGAGTACGCGAGCTCCGGAAACCCGTGGAGAAGCAGAACCAGCGGCCGGTCTCGAGCAGCGACGCCGGCCTCTAGGATGTGTACCCGGAGGCCATTGATGTCGCGCACGAAGCGGGAACCGATGCCGGCGGGGAGAGCGGCATTTTCCAGGGGCGCCATCTCGGTCACGCTCGCCTCCGTCGGATCGGCCGCCTAGCCTAGCGGAAAACGCCGGAAAGGAAAGGGTCGCCGGGGTTCCGTATCAGCCGGCGGCGGCGTTCGTTACCTGCGCTGCGACACCGGCCGTCGCGAGCGTGACGATGCGCGCCAGCACGAGCCCGGCGGCGACGACGAGATAGGCCCGCAGAACGACCAGCCAAATGCGGTCGAGCGCCGTCAGATGCCGCGGCGGCAATGTGTCGAGCGGCGCCATCCGCCAGGCATCCCGCGAGTAGTCGGTTGGCTGCTCGATAGCCTTGCCGCGGCGGCGTAAACCTTGACAGGCGAGGTAGGTGACGATCGCTGCGATACCGCCCCCGACGAGCATGCCGGCGATCACCTGGCTGCCGATCTCGGGATAGAACACCGATGCCGTCAGGATCATCGACAGCATCACCAGGATGGCGATCACCGCGCCGGTAAAGAGATTGAGCCGGCGGCTGTTGACCCAGGGGCCGAGCACCGCTCTGTCGTTGCACAGCAGCAACAGGAAAACCGTCGCACTCGGCAGCAGCACGCCGGCGAGGGTCTGGACTGCGTTGGTCAGCAGACCGAGCGGGGTGCCCGGGGTCAGGACCAGCGCCGCTGCGAGCCCAATGAGGCCGCAATACACCCCATAGAACGCCTTTGCTTCGGTCGGCCTGCGGTGCAGCGAATGGCGAAGATCGAGCACGTCCCCGATCGCGTAGGCGGTCGACAGCGACACTGCGGCGGCACCGATGATGCAGGCGTCGAGCAGCGCCAGCGCGAACAGCACCGCAGGAACCCTCCCGACATATTGTTCGAGGCCGGAAGCAACGCCTCCGGCATCGCTGAACGCGCCGAATTCGGGATGGTCGGCAAAGGTCGCGGCGGCGATCGCCATCAGCGCGACAGCGCCGACCGTGACGAAGACGATGCCGATCCACAGATCGGCGCGCTCGTACGGGATGAAGCGCGGGGAAATTCGCTTGTCGATGACGTAGCTCTGCTGAAAGAACAGCTGCCAGGGCGCCACGGTCGTGCCGACGATAGCAATGATCAGCAGCATCACCTCGCTCAATCGGCCTCCTTCGAAGCTTTCCTGCGGCAGCCTCGGCACCAGAAAGTCGCCGAGCATCTGACCGACCGGCGGATGGACCAACACGAACACCGGGACAAGCAGCAGACTGCCCGCGACGAGCAAGAGCGAGAACCGTTCGAAACGGCGGAAGTTGCCGGTGCCGGCCGCAACCATGATCAACACCGCTGCGACAATGACGCCGAGCGGCTTCGAGACGCCGAGATAGCCGAGCGCCAGGCTGATGCCGATGAACTCGGTGATGATCGTAAGCGCATTGAGGAGAAAAAGGTCGATGACGCTGAAGGCGCCCCAGAACTTGCCAAAGCGCTCGAGGATCAGGCGGGCGTGCCCGACCCCGGAAACCGCGCCGAGCCGCAACACCATCTCTTGGTTGACGTAGAGCACCGGGATCAACAGCGCGAGCGTCCACAAGAGAGTCGTGCCGTAATCCTGACCGGCTTGCGTATAGGTGCCGAAGGCGCCGGCGTCATTGTCGGCGACCATGACGATCAGCCCTGGCCCCAGGATCGCGAGCAATGTCTTCAGCTTGGGGATCCAGCCGATCCGTGGTGCGACGTCACCTTGCAGGATTGTGCCGAGGGCGCCGTTGATGTGGCCGATATGGACCTCGTCGCGGACCGGGCTGCGGCGCTCCGGCGTGACGGAATTCGGCGATGGAGGACATCTTTTCCTCCCTCACTCGCACGGGGCGGCCGGCGCGTGGCGACCGGACGTTTTGGGCAATTTCTCGGCGATGCCGAGCTTGTCGGCGCGCCGGCGCATCTCGCCCCACACCTCATCGGGGGTGATGCCGCACTCATGCCACAGCACGACCAAGGTGGTAAATCAGATCGACGCTCTCGCGGACGACGCCGCGCGAGCGGTGGCGTACCGCCTCGAGAGCGATCTCGCGCGGCCTCCTCCATCAGCTTTTGCGCAATCTTGCTGCGACCGCAGGAGAGCAGACGCGCGGTGCGAGGATTATCTCGTTCGCTGACGCCGGTCGAGAGTCGTCGTAGAGGCGAGCGATTTCCGCCGCATCCGCCCGGAACTCCTGCACCGAGGAAATACCGCCTCTATAGCCGTGTCTTGCCTTACCAGGGCGCCATGTCCTCATCCCTCCATTCCCAGGTTGGTGATGTACCGACCCGGGTGGAGTGGCGGGCTGCCCCTAGCGGCGGACTGCTATTGCGATCGCAATGCCAGCCCGGCCGAGGGACCCCGCTCGTATCACCCGGGGCAGGTGGCCCGAGGAGCCCGTCGCGACGCGAGCGACTGGGAGGCTCCGCGGATTTCTTGCTAGATCGAGGTCCCATCGTTTGGTTGCTGTTAGACCATACCCTCGGGCAGAGCCCCGAAGATACCCGCGTAGGTATGATCTCATGCCACACGTGTCAATGACAAAATTGACATCAAGCAGGATTTGCGGACGCTTTAAGGGAACCGGCTGAAGCGGGCAGCCGGATCGGCCCTGCCGCGAACTGCGTTCACCGGAAGCGCATTCGGCCGCCGAGCACCGCCACTGGGCCGCGGTACTGATTGTAGGCCGGTCGAAAGACATGCTGATAATCGGCGGTCAGTGTCGCAAGACGGAAGGGTCGATCAGAACTGCAGGTGCAGCTGCAGGCCGAAAATCGACACGGGCCCACGATCGCGGTTGTAAGCCGGGTTGTTGATGAACTGATAGTCGGCCGTGAGGTGAGCGAAGCTGAATACGGCGACGCGGTAGTATGCTTCGAGGATCTGCTCCGGGCCGGCATTCGGCAATTGGCCATCGCCGATGATCCCGCCCAGACCGCCCGCGGCGAGATAGAGCTTACCCTGATGCGAGATCCGATTGGCTACGCCGGCCAATCCGACCGTGTCGTCCGGCCGCTCCCAACGCGAACCGGTCAGCGAAAGACCCGCCGAGATCGACTGGTTGATGTCGGTGAAATCGACCTCCTCCACAGTACCTTGCGAAATGCTGGCGCGAGCAAAGACGCCAAAATCGGTGGCGAGCTGCTGTTCAAGATTAAGCCCGACACCGTCCTTAGTGCGAAAACTTCGGACGGCGCCGGTCGACGGCGTCGTGCCGGTAGCCGCTCCGAGCGCAATAGCGTCGGCGTAAGTTCCGAGATTGCCGCGGGTGAGCCAGTAGAGGAGCTTGAGCTTACCCGGCTGATCCCGCAGCCGATGCCTCTCCTCCAGCTCGGCCACGAATTGGCCTTGGCCAAAGCCGTTGGACAGCGCTATCGAATTCGGCGCTTGCGACAGATCGAAGACGCCGGCCCTGGCGGTCCACCAGTCCTGGTACCATTCGCCGGCGGCGCCGTAGGTGAAGCCCCAAGGGTTCGCCGCGTAGTCGAACGCACCCTGGTCGATGATCGACCAGTTGAGAAAGTCGTTGCGCGGGTCGTGGGCATATGTGTTGGTGTCGAAGATGTCGACGATCGAATATTTGCCGATGGTGAACACCAGGCGGTTGGCGGTCTGGCTGCCGGCGAGCTGATTGAGGTCGGGTTCGAGCTTTTCAGTCTCGCCGCCCAAATCAATGGTCTGGCGCAGAAATCCGCGCTGGACAAGAATATAAGGTTCCGCCTTGCCTAGCTTGAAGGCTTCGCCGCTGGGGTATCCCGCCACGCCAAAGGTGTCGCTGAGCCCAAACCCCTGGTCGACTTCCGGATTGATCCAAATTTCAGCACCCGGCCACGGCCGGACACCGGCATAGAGCGTCGCATCGATCGTCTCCCTGCCGTTGGCGGCGGGGCTGAGACTATGGGGCCCCTGATACGGCGACCGGAATGCTGGTTGCAGCAGCCAGGTAATCGTCGCCTGGCCGTGGATGGCCCAGTTCTCCGGCTCCAGCTGCTCCGCCTGTTCCGGAGTGATCGGTATGCTTTGAGGTTGCGGCGTCGGACCAACCATTTGAGCACCGCACATCATTGGCCAGCACAGAAAGCCGGTCGCCGCCAGGGCCGGTGCGGCGCCGAAAATGAAGGTGACAGACAGATTTACGGCGCGCCGATATAACGTCGCCGGAATCGGTGCTTTGAAGAGCATACCCCATATGGTATTTTCGGTAAAGCATACCATTGATTACAGTTTTATGAAAGACTTCGATTCGCATCGCCCGCTGCGTCGTGTTCAGGGGTGCATTATACCCTTACCCGTATCAATGCTTGGCGGTGCTGTCTATACCAATTCGACGAAATGACCGCGATCCATGTAACATCCCGGCCGGACAGCGCTTCGCCGAAAGTAGACCCATGAGCCATACCGATGACGAGGGTTCAGCCGCCCGCCCGCTCCGCGACAAGCGGGGACTGGTCAACCGGGTGCGCCGGCTGCGCGGTCAGGTCGATGCGATCGAGCGTGCGCTCGCCGGTGAGGCGAGCTGCTCGGACCTGCTCCAGCGCATCAGCGCGGCGCGCGGCGCGATCAACGGCCTGATGGCCGAAGTGCTGGAGGAACACGTGCGGGAGTATCTGTCGCCGGCCGACAGCGATGCCGATCCGCTCCAGGCCGAGGCCGCCGAGGAGCTGATCGAAATCATCCATTCCTATCTCACCTGATGGCGACGAACAGACCGTTATACCGGCGTATTGTTTGGAGGTACTTGCCATGACGGGATTCCTGCCTCGCCTCTTCAGCCGACTGCGCCGGCGCGAGCCGGCCTGGATCGAGCCCGGTGGCCTCAAGCGGCTTCTCGATGCCGGCGACGTGCCGCTCGTATTGGACGTGCGCGGCCGCGACGAGTTCGTGGGGCCTCTCGGAACATTCCGGGAGCGGCGAACCTTCCGCTGCCCGGCCTATCCGCGCGCGTCGCCGAGTTGACCGCAGACAGACGGCCCATGGTCCTCGTCTGCCTGACCGACAAGCGGTCGGCCCGAGCCGCGTCAGAGATAGCGGCATCGGGACGGCGCGACGTCTCCGTGCTGCGCGGCGGCATCGAGCGATGGCGTCGCGAAGGCTTCGGTGAGCAATCGTGATGCTTGCATGTAGAATCGCGAGGTGATTGATGACTGAGACGGTGGAGGCGAGTGGTACCGGCGCGCCGGTCTCGCTAGCAGCGCTGTTTGTCGGCTTCCTTAAGGTCTCGCTATGCGGCTTTGGCGGCGGGCTCGTCTGGGCGCGCCGCATCGTGGTCGAACGACAGCAGTGGATGGACGACCAGGAATTCGCCGAGACCTTGACCTTGTGCCAGTTCATGCCCGGACCGAATATCGTCGGGATCACGGTCTGTGTCGGATCGAAACTGCGGGGGGCGATCGGCGCAGTCACCGCCGTCTCCGGTTTCATCCTGATACCCTGGGCGGTTGGTTTGTCGCTCGGCGGCCTCTACCTCTACTATGCTCACGTTGCGGTCTTGCAGCACATCCTCGGTGGCCTTTCCGCCGCGGCTGCAGGGCTGCTGATCGCGACCGGGATCAGGCTGCTGATGCCGCATCGCAGTCGCCGGACGGCCTTGCTCTTTGCCACGCTCGCTTTTGTCGGCATGGCATTTACCAAATTGCCGCTCCTCGTCGTCCTGCTCGGCTTGGCGCCGCTCAGTATCGGCGTTGCCGGTATCACAAGTGCGAGAGCTCCGTGAACAGTCCGTCGGCGTCTCTTGCATTGGCCGCGCATCTGGCTCTGCTCTCGTCGATCAGCTTTGGCGGGTTCCCTTCGGTGCTCCCGGATGTTCACAACTTCGTCGCCGCCAACGGCTGGGTGACCGACCGGGAGTTCGCCAATTTCTTTGCGGTCTCGCAGGTAATGCCGGGGCCCAACATGATCCTGATGATGAGTTTTATTGGGTTGAAGATCGGGGGAGTTCCGGGAGCAATTGCCAGCGCGCTCGCGACCTTCGGACCGCCGTGCCTGATGTACTACACAGCCCACCGTCTGTGGGACCGGTTCCGCGATGCGCCGTGGCAGGGCATGGTGCGCCGCGGCCTCGCTCCATTGACGATCGGGCTCGTCATCGCCGGCGGCTATGTGATGGCCCGAGCCGGGGATGCAGGATGGCGGAGCGCAGCGGTTACGGTGGCTGCGGCGGGGCTGATGCTCGGGACGCGGATCAATCCGCTGTGGATTCTGATGACAGGCGGGGTGCTCGGCGGTCTCGGCGTAGTGTGAGCCGTGACGCGGCTCGTCACCGCGCAAATGCGGTGCTCACCCGGTCCAACCAGCAAGTCCGACGTTGAAGCACGACACCAAGGCTATGCCGAGCCACAGCTCGTCTACCTGGAGACGTGCCACCAGCACTGCGACTGCGGCAGAAAAATCGGATCCGCCCGCCGGAGACATCCTGTCCTCCCCAGGGTGGGTTGAAGATCAGTGGCAGATAGCGATTGCTGCTATAAATCTGCCGCGCGCTGCGTACCCCGGGAACCGGCCGCAGAAAGGACCAGAATGATCAATTTATCCGTTTTAATGAACACGGTCGAACGCGATCCCCTTGTTGTTGCGTTCGGTCTGATGATATTGGGCGGGGTAACAACTCATTTCTTATTAAAGAACTATCCGTTCGTGCGGGCGCTCGTGCGCGTCATCTTCTTGATTCTTCTGACTGTCGTTCTGCTGCACGCCGACATCGTGCCCTATCAGCCGCTGCGGTCGACCGGCTCGCCGTTTCTCGATGTGGTTCACGGCACCTTGAAGGTGGCTTGGTGGCTATGGGCAGCCTGGTTTCTGGTCGGCTTTCTGCGCGCTTTCGTGATCGTCGAACACCGGCCGCGCGAGGGCAAGCTACTTCAGGATCTGCTGGCCGGTCTGATTTATCTCGTCGCCGTCTTTGCCATCATTGCCTATGTCTTCGATCTCCCGATCCAAGGGCTGCTTGCGACCTCGGGTGCGGTCGCGATCATCCTTGGCCTGGCGCTCCAGAGCACGCTGGGAGATGTGTTTTCCGGCATCGTGCTCAGCTTCAGCAGGCCCTACCGGCCGGGTGACTGGATCAGTGTCGAAGGCGGGACGGACGGCCGCGTCATCGAAATGAACTGGCGCGCCACACACGTCCTGACCGGGCGGCGCGATCTTGCGATCGTACCAAACAGCACGATCGCCAAGTCGAAAATCGTCAACGTCAGCTCTCCGTCGGGCATTCACGGTGTGACGATCACCGTTCAGCTCGAGGCCGAGACCTCGCCCTCGACCGGAACCGAGGTCCTTGAGCACGCCATCCTGAATTGCCGCCTGATCGTCGCCACGCCGGCCCCGACTGTTACCGTAAAGTCGATCAATGCCACCTACACGGAATTCGAAATAACCTTCTTCGTCGACGAGCTGGCATCGGCGACGAGAGCGCAAAACCAATTATTCGATCTGATTTTCCGCCACCTCGCCGCGGCTGGCATCGACTTGGCCACCGCACAAATCCAGCCGGACCAGACTATCGGAGACCAAGCCTCCCGGAAATTGATCACCGGACCAGAAAGGCTGTTGGAGCTGGTCGCCATCTTCGCGAGCCTGACGAGAGACGAGCGCACTGCGATCGCGGCAAAGCTGAAGCCGAAGTCTTACGACGAGGGCGAGACGCTGGTCGAACCGGGAACGGTGCTGCGCTCGCTGTTCATCGTCGGCTCCGGCATCCTTTCGTTCACCCGCGAGGAAAGCGAAGGCGAGATCGAGCTGATGCGGATCGGGCCGGGCGACCATTTCGGGGAGATCGGGATGCTGACGGGATCCCCAGCCAGCGCGAAGATCGCCGCGCTGATCCCCTCCACGGTTTACGAACTGGCAAAGGATGACCTCTCGCCGATCCTGGAAGCACGAAGGGAAGTCTCTCAGGAGCTCTGTCGCGCACTGGCGCGGCGTCAAGCCGCGGGCCAACTGACCGCCTCGACCGACCTTGCCGAGGTCGTGCCGGCGAACCGTCTGACCACCTGGTTCTCCGAGCGGCTCCATCGATTATACGATATTGCCAGCGCCGAATGAGTGAGCTCCAGGCCGCTCCACAACAAAATCGCGCCGCAAGTCCGAAACCTTCAAATGTCAGTCACTCGTGCGTTCCCCGTGGGACTTACCCGTGGGTTAACAGCGCGTAACTGGCGGTAACGCATCACAACAAGGCCGGTCTTTTCAGTCGGCCCTGCGAAGACCGCCAGCCGCGTAAGTCTGTTAATGTTAAAATCCGCACAGATCTGATTCACTACGAATTGTAGCCAATTAACAATAAATATTGTGGAATATTTTTATTTTTTACCCAAAATATAACAAACACCAACCTTCGTTAACTACTCCCCGACCGTGATCGGGGCCGTTTACCGGAAAGGACCGGGAACATGGACAACGACGAATATCGGGCGGCGGCGGGATTCATTCGCACCAAAGGCGTGACGCGCTCCCCGACGGCCTGCGCGCTGCCGGCCCAGGGTACCGTCGCCGCCGCCGACCGCGCGGCACTCGAAACCTATGCGGCGGCGCGCGCGCAATCGCGCAACAAGCGACAGGCGGCGCGCGAGCGGCTGCTGTGGACGCTGCTGTCCCCGAGCGAATAGGCGTCGTGTTGTTGGAGAACCGAGCACATTCCATGGCCAACCTGCCGCCTGCCGATACCAAGAGATGGGTGGTTCGCCGCAAGGCCGCGGTGGTCGCCGCGGTGCAAAGCGGGAAGATCACCCTCGAGGAGGCCTGCCGCCGCTACCAGCTGACCGAGGAGGAGTTCCGCGCCTGGCAGCGCGCCTACCAGGCGCATGGCCTCCCCGGCTTGCGCGCCACGCGCCTGCAACAGTACCGCGCCCCGCCGTCGTCCCGTCCCCGCCGGCCGCGGCGCTGACCGCCGACCGAGGCGGGTGCCCGCTGCTTCCCTGTATCGCGGACTTAACTTCTCGTTCGGCCGAATTAATTCTCAGTTCGGTCGATTAAGAAACTCGCCTGGCACTCCTTCCCGGGACTGGCTTTTCTAGGTGTTTTCGCATAGTATTGTGGTGTGAACGGTGGGCTGCATCGGCGGTCCCCGAGAGGCGTTTATGGACATCTCGGTCGTCATTCCGGTCTACAACGAGGCCGATGCCTTGCCAGAACTCTATCGGGCGTTGGCCGCGACCCTCGACCGGCTGTCGCAATCGGCCGAGATCATCTTTGCCGATGACGGGTCTCGGGACGGCTCGGCTGCCGCCCTCGACGGTTTTGCCGAGGGCGATCCGCGGGTCCGGGTGCTGCATCTCTCGCGCAACTACGGTCAGACTGCCGCGCTGATGGCGGCGATCCAGAACAGCACCGGCGATGTTATAATACCAATGGACGGCGACGGTCAGAACGATCCCGCCGACATCCCGCGGCTCATCGCCAAGCTTGCCGAGGGCTATGACGTCGTCTCCGGTTGGCGCACCGCGCGGCACGACGCGCTGACCCGTCGGCTGCCCTCGGTTATCGCCAACCGGCTGATCTCGGCACTCCTACATGTGCCATTGCACGATTACGGTTGCACCCTCAAGGCCTACCGCCGCGAGGTCGTCGAGGATGTCCGCCTTTACGGCGAGATGCACCGCTTCATCCCGATCTACGCCGCCTGGGAAGGGGCGCGCGTCACCGAGCTCGCCGTCACCCACCATCCGCGTCGCTTCGGCCATTCGAAATACGGGATCGGGCGCGTCGCCCGCGTGCTGCTCGATCTGCTGATCGTCTATTTCATCGACCGTGCCTTCGACCGGCCAATCCAGTTCTTCGGCAAGCTCGGCCTAGGTTTTCTGGTCCTCTCGGTCGCCATCTTAGGCTGGGCTGTCGTCCTCAAATACGCCTCTAACGTCACCCTGATCCAGACGCCGCTGCCCTTACTCGCCGCGACGATCGGGCTCTCGGGGGTGCTCTTTCTGCTGCTCGGGATCATCGCCGAGGTGCAGGCGCGCATTTATTTCGAGGCGCGCGGGCGGCCGCCTTACAAGATCCGACGGGTGGTCGAGCATCGCGCACTGGAGCGGCGCCGGGCCGCACCTCGCCGGTGGTAGCCCCGCAATGTGCGGCATAGCCGGGTTCACCGCACCCGGCCCCGAGGCCAGAACGGTACTCGCCCGGATGAACCGGGCATTGGCGCATCGCGGGCCGGACGGCAGCGGCGTCTTCGTCGATCACGGCATCGCCCTCGGCCATACGCGGCTGGCGATCATCGATCCCTCGGGCGGGGCCCAGCCGCGGGTCGATGAAACGACCGGCGACGCCCTCGTCTTCAACGGTGAAATCTATGGCTACCAGGCACTCGCCGACGATTTGCGCAGCGCCGGCATCACTCTGCGCGATCGCTCGGATACCGAGGTTCTGTTCCAGCTGATCCGCCGCGACGGGGTGCGCCGCGCCGCGCTCCGCATCGACGGTATGTTCGCCTTCGCCTTTCGCGACGGCGCCAGCGGCGTGCTCTATCTGGCGCGCGATCGGTTCGGCGAGAAGCCGCTCTTTTGGAGTGCTCCGCAAGGCCGGCTCGTCTTCGCCTCCGAGGTGTCAGCGCTTTTCTGCCACCCAGCCCTTCGCGACGCGGGTCCCGACCCTCAGGCGGCCTTCGGCTTCCTGCTCTTCGAGTATCTGCCTGGAACAGCTTCGGGATGGAGCGGGATCCAAAAGCTCGAACCCGCCACTATCCTGACCTTCGCGGACGGTCGGATCAGCCGAGAGCACTATTGGCAGCCGCGCCTCGAGGCGCGGGCGGCTGCCGAGGACGAAGCGATCGAGCGGCTCGACGAGCTGCTGCGCCGATCGGTGCGGCATCAGGTCGTCGCCGATGTGCCGGTCGGAGTGTTCCTGTCGGGCGGCGTCAATTCGAGCCTCGTCACGGCACTCGCCGCGGAGACGTCGCCCGATCTGACCGCGTTCACCGTCCGCGTCGGTACCGACAGCTTTGACGAGACGCCTCATGCCGAAATGGTTGCGCGCCATCTCGGAGTGCGCCACGAGGTCGTCGAGCTCGGTGCGGCCGATCTTATCGACGCATTCGATGCGGTCAGCGAGCGGCTGAGCGAGCCGCTCGCCGATGCCTCGCTGTTGCCCGCCTTTCTCGTCTGCCGCGCTGCACGGCGGCTCATGACGGTCGCGCTCGGCGGCGACGGGGCCGACGAGCTCTTCGCCGGCTACCCGAATTTTGCGGTGCAGCGCCTGGCGCCCGCGATGCGCCTCGTCCCGGCTGCACTCGGCCGGTTCCTCGGCAGCGCCGTCGCGGCATTGCCTAGGAGCGATGGGTACATGAACCGGCGTTTCCTGCTAGGCCAGCTGTTGCACGGCTTCGGGGCGCCGACGGTACGGCAGAGCTTCTTGTGGATGGCGCCGCTGGCGCCCGACCGCCTCGCCCGGCTGTGGCGGCGTTCGGCATTGCCCGAGGAGGCACTTGCCGCCGCCTTTGCACCGATCGACCGCTGCGCCGCCGAGGTGGCGGGCTTGGCCCCGGTCGATCTGCTCCTCTACCTTTTCCTCGCGACCTACCTTCCCGAAGACATCCTGACCAAGACCGACCGTGCCTCGATGTTCAACAGTCTCGAAGTCCGCGCGCCGTTCCTCGACCGCCGCTTCGCCGAATATGCCCTGACCTTGCCGACAGCGCTCAAGCTGCGCGGGCGGACCAAGAAATATATCCTGAAGCGTCTCGCCTGCCGCTATCTGCCGCGGGCGATCGTCGAGCGCAAGAAGCACGGCTTTGCCGTGCCCATCGACGCCTTGATCCGCACCCTCTTTCGCGAGCGCTGCCGCGATGTACTCTTGTCGCGCGCCAGCCCGGTCGCCGACTGGTTCGAGCGCGCCGCGATCGAGGCGCTCTTCGAGGAGCACGACAGCGGCCGACGCGACCACGGCAAGAAGCTCTGGGCTCTCTATATTCTGTTCTGCGTCGGCGGACGCCGCGCAGCACCGGTCGGCGCCACCGCGCTGCCGGCGGTCGCTGCGGCGCATTGAGAGGCGGTTTCTGACGTGACCGATCAGCTGGCGCGCGATCTGCGGGGTTCGCCAGACCGTTTCGGTTACGAGTGGGACGCCTATGCCGAAATCTTACCCGAATACGAAGAGCAGTTTCGCCGGTGGACGGTCCACCTCTCCCCCCAGGATTGGCACGGCAAGAGCTTTCTCGATGTCGGGTGCGGCATGGGCCGCAACAGCTTCTGGCCAATGACCTACGGGGCCTTTGAGGGCTGCGCGGTCGACATCGACGAGCGCTCGCTCGCTCGCGCGCGGCGCAATCTCGCTGGTTTTTCGGCGGTCCAAGTCGTGCGGTCGAGCGCTTACGATCTGCCCTTTGCCGACTCCTTCGACATAGCCTTCGCGATCGGCGTCATCCATCACCTAGAAGACCCGCAATGGGCCTTGCAGAGGATGGCGCACGCCGTCAAACCCGGAGGCCGAGTACTGATCTGGGTCTACGGCCGCGAGGGCAACCGCTGGCTCGTCTTTATGTTGGACCCGTTGCGCCGCGCGCTGTTCAGCCGCATGCCGATCGCGCTCGTCCATCACCTCTCGCTCTACCCCGCGGCGCTTTTGTGGTTGGCGCTGAGACTTGGGCTGCGGCCCAGCGATTACTTCAGATTGCTGGCGCGCTTCGACTTCGCGCATCTGAGGTCGATCGTGTTCGACCAGATGCTGCCGCGGACCGCACATTACTGGCCACGCGAAAAAGTCGCCGAGCTGATGGCGGAGGCGGGCCTCGAGGATGTCCGGATCGCGCCGGTGAACGAGATGTCTTGGTCGGCGATCGGCACCCGGCCGCTCGGGCGGGCCGAAACAATGGGGAGCTAGGTCGCGTTGGCACCAACGACCCTGGTGGGGTTCGCGGCGATGATCGCCTTCACGGTCGCCGCCAATCTGATGCTCAAGCTCGGCGCCGGCGTACCCGAGGCCCAGCGGGTTCTCTTCGGGCTTCTCGGCTGGAAGTCGGCGGCGGGGCTCGCGCTGTTCGGCTGCGGCGGCATCGTCTACGCCTTCTTACTGCGCCAAGTGCCGCTTAACGTCGCGCAATCGTTCACCGCCGCACAGTTCGTCGGCGTCATCATCGCTGCGAGCCTGGTGCTCGGCGAGCCGATTTCGCCGGCACGATGGCTGGGGATCGCCTGTATATGCTTCGGGATCTTCGTGGTCGGCGTTACCGCGAATATCTAAGTTCGCGTTGCGACTACTAGGGCTGAAACCCCGATCGGCGGCCGCAGCCGCGGCGCAGTCTTTACGTCAAATTGAAACACCGCTGTCAGTGCTCGGTTGAGCCACCCCGCATTGACCTCACCCTCGCTGGCAACTCGAATCTTGAGGATACGCATCAGGCGGCGGGCGACCAGGATCGGCAGGAACAGCAGATAATTGAAATAGAAGTGTTGTCGTGCGGATAGATTAGCCACACCCAGAGTTTTGAGAAGTTTGTGGAGCTTGTACCGTCGCTTATGATGACTGACCTCGTCCTGCAGCCCCCAAAGAAGCCGGAATGCCGGAACGGTGATCAACAGATAGCCGCCCGGTCTCAGCACACGGCGGAGCTCGCGTAACGCCGCCACATCGTCATCGACATGCTCGATTACGTCGGTCGCAAGAACCAGATCAAACCGCCGATCGGGTAATTGTAGCGCGCGAATATCGCCCAGCTGTACGGCGCCAAGTCCTTTCTCTGCACAGAACCGTATAGCGTCAGGACTCTGGTCGACCCCCGTTATTCGGGCGAAGCCGAGGTCCCGAAGCAGTCGGAGATTGGTCCCGGTGCTCGTTCCGACGTCAAGGATCTCCGCGTCGCGAGGGAGACCAAATCCTTTGATCAGCTCTGAGAATAGAAGGCGGCGGCCCACAAACCACCAGTGGTCCGCTTCGATTGCCGCTTCGGCAGCGTAGGTAGCAATATCCATGTTTGCCTACAGAGTGTCGAAGGGACAGAAATTCACCTCTTTGCAAGGATATTGGGCGAAGATCCGGGCCTGCGCGTTGAGCCCATTTTTCAGTCGTCGTCCTCGCTCGCTCATGGTACCGACCAGCATCGCAATTCGTGACCGATAACAGTGCTGGATGAATAAAAGGTGAATGTGAGCCTCGCCCTATCTCGCCCGTTTCGGACGGCCGCCATCGACGCTGCGGCCCGAAAGCAGTTGTTCCTCGCCCTGTTTGTAACCGTTGTTGCAGCCACACTCTCGCCACTGCTCTGGGTTCGAGTCCCGCCGCTCGTCGACTACCCCAATCACCTCGCTCGCATGTGGATTCTCGTCCACAGCAATGAGATCCCTGAGCTTGCGAGCAACTACACCGTCCATTGGCGGATATTGCCGGATCTCGCCATCGATCTCGTGGTCTCACTGCTTTCGTGGGTCATGCCGGTCGAGCAAGCCGGGCGCGTGTTCATCGCACTGACGATGCTGTCCCTTGTCGGTGGGACCCTCACCCTCCACCGCGTGCTGCATGGCCGGCTGGAGACATGGCCGATCTGGTCAATCTTGTTCGTCTACAACGCCGCGCTGTTTTGGGGCTTCGTAAACTGCCTGTTCGCGACCGGTATCTACCTTTTCGCCTTCAGTGGCTGGATCGCTACTCGACACTGGAGAACCGGGCCACGGCTCCTGACATTCTCCGCTGTTGCGAGCCTCCTGTTGCTGCTGCACTTTTCGCCTTCGGCCTCTACTGCCTATCGGTTGCTTCGTACGAATTGGCGAGACCGACCCACCAGCGTCGGCCGCCTCTCAGGCGCCTCGTTGGGTGGGGCGCGGTCTGCATTCAGTTCGTGCCGGGTCTCATGCTCTGGCACGCCAGCCTGAGCGCATGGCGGCCCTACGGCGACCGGTTACGGCGATTTGGTTTTCAAGCTGTATGCGATGATGTCGCCGTTTACCTTTGGCTTTCTGCCCGCGCCGTTCGACTTCTTTACCGGGGCAGTTATCAGCTTGTTCCTCCTCTTTGCCGTAGCGAGCCGCTCCCTCAGGCTCGTGCCTGAAATGCGGCTTCCCCTCGCGGCCATGATACTGGTGGCAATGATGATGCCGAACCGCATGAGCGGTAGCTGGCTCGCCGACATCAGACTGCCTGTCGCATTACCCTTCGTGATCATCGCCAGTACACGATTTGAAGCGTCGCGAAAGCGGGTGGCCGCCCCCGTCGCTGCGACCGCGTTGATCGTGCTGGGCTTGCGGGTTTGGACGGTATCGCACGCTTGGCTCGACTATGACCGCTGGTTTGCCGAGTTCAGAACAGCGTCGGCGGTCATCCCACCGGGTATGAGGCTGCTCATCGTCGAGGCGCCGGTAGCGGGACAAAAACAGCAGCTACCGGGAGTGCCGATGACCTTGGCAAAGGTGCAGTGGGTTACATTCATTCATATGGCGGCGCTCGCGGTGATCGATCGAGCAGCGTTCTTCCCGTACATGTTCACCGGGTGGACGACGATCGACGTCACACCACGAAATGCCGCAGTGTCACAGAGGGTGGCAGTGCCGATGACCCCGGAAGAGCTGACCGAGAGCGCAGATCCTGAGCAAGCGAAAGCCCTTGAGACCGGCCCAAATTTTCTCGGCGAGCGGCCCTATTGGCGCAATTGGCCTGAGACGTTCGATTTCGTTCTGTGGGTGGATTTCTCAAAAGCCCGGAAACCTGAACTCAAGCAACTCAGGCGGCTCGCGAGCGGGAGCTTTTTCGACATATACGGCGTGGTCAGGCCGTGAGGGCCGGACCGGCATTCCGGTGGCAAAGAACTCGCCGTAGGACCAGGCCCAGAAGCGCGATCGTCACTAGCGGTCCGATCGGCGTGCTGCCAAAAGTGACTCCGCCCGGCCTGTCCCCGAAAGCTACAAGGACAGCCAGGCTCGCGCCGAACAGCCCGATCGCGATCGTCTGCTCGCCCCGCGACAACCCGTGGCTTATTTGGTCGCTTGCGAGAAAGGCAGCCGGAATCGCGATCGCGGCCATGTCGTAGGCAAAGGCATAGGGCGTGGCAATGAGCGCCGCGACCGACAAGGTTGCCGCCTTTAGCGAGTAACGGACCGGAGATCGCCAGACCAGCCACACGACGGTCGCAACCGCGGCTGTCGTCGCGCCTTGCACCAGCCAAGCGAGCGCCACATTACCGTTCAGATGACGGATTACGCCGTATACCGTCTGGATATACCCCCACTCGGCTGCCGGGGTGTCATTACCACCAGCGAGGAAGACCTCGCCGGTCTGCGCTGCGAGCTCCCGCGGAAAGGCTTCCCAGATACCTGTGCCGAATACGACAATCGATGTCCCAGCCAACAGCCCGGCGGTGGCTGCGGCGCTCGCAAAGGCCCGCCATCCACGCGATGCGGCGAGCGCGACGGGAAGCAAGATCCCGAATTGCGGCTTGTAGGTAAGCACGCCGATAAATATCCCGGCCAGCACCGGCTGACGCTCGAGGAAGAGTAGCGCTGCACCAAGCAGTGAGGCGGTCAGAAACCCGTTTTGTGCGGCGAGGAAGTTCCACGCCGTAAAGGGGGATGCCAGCACCAGAGCAACCGCCGGCAGCCGCCGGACGATAAAGTACACGACAACAATCAACCCAAGCAGCGTCACCATATCCCAGGTTACGAACCCCCAAAGGTAGGAAAGCATCGTAAATGGCGCCAGGATCAAAAAGAAAATGGGCGGGTAGGGCCAATTCGGATAGAAATATTCCCTCGCTCCGACCAGCGCTGCCTGGACCTTGACGAACTCGGCCGGGTCGTCCAATGAGGCGGCATTCCCGTGCAGCGCTTGCAACGCAGCCGCCCATGCGCAGGCGAAGTCGGTGTAGACCGGCACCCCGGCGCCGTCGACGATCCAGGTCCCCGCCCGATAGCAGGATACGAGGAACGCGGCGTACACGGCCGCAACGGCATAGCCGTATAGTTGCAACCGCCATGCCGTGAAAATCCCGCAAGGAAGCGAGAATTTCTTGCCGACGGGAAGGGTTTGGAGCGCGTCAATCATCAGGGATGAGAATGGCGATGGCGGACGAAGTCGAGCAACCCAGTTTGCGGAATTGGTCTCGTTCGGACTTATTGCCGACCGGGCGTGAACCGGAGGCCGGTTCACGTCACGCGGGCCCCCGCTCAGTGACTCACGACTGTCCCCTTGGCCCGCGCCACCTGCATGGCGACAAACGCGGCGAGCCCCAGGGTGACGAACGGTCCGATCGGCAGGTGGGAAATCTCGGACATGCCGCGCGGACTCGAGCGTAAAAAGGAACAGCGCCCCCAGCGCGATTTTCTCCCATTCGGCGAGACGATATCTTCCGTCGACGCGTAGGAGCCAGGCGACCGCTACCGCCCCCAGCATCAGATCATAGAACAGCGCAACGGGGGCGGCGGCGAGTGTGGCCGAGGCGAGCGTTGCCGCTCTGATCGGCAGCGAGAGGCGGCGACGCCATACATACGCCACCAGGAGGGCGGCCACGGTAATCGTGACCGCCTGCACCGCGTAAGCCGCCACTGGGGTTCCGCCGAGCAGCCGCACGGCGCCGAACGGATTGATGAAGCCGGTGAACGGGATCCGCCCGGACTGATAAACGGTGTGGGATGCGGCCGCAGCCGTCAGGAAGTCGCGCCATGTCTCCCAGCCGAAAAGAACGAGCGACAAGAGGCATAACGCGGTAGCCGAGACGAGGGCCGCTGCCAACGCACGCCAGTGGCGGCCGGCGGCGAGCGCGACCGGGACCAACAGGCCGAAATGCGGCTTGTAGCAGAGCGCCCCGAAGAGGAAGCCCGCGACTGCTGGTCGTCGGTCGACCAGGAGTGTGGCTGCGCCAAACAGCCCCGCCGTCAGAAACGCATTCTGGCCCAATCCGAACGTCCATAGTACCGGGGCGAAGGCGAGAAGAGGTACGAGGATCTCGGCGTCGCGGTCGGCCAGGATGCGGCGTGCGACGAGCAAATAAAGGGCCAGCGTCGCCGCCTCAAAAGTCAGGAACGCGACGATATAGGGCAGATGGGCGAGCAGCGCGCACAGCAATAAAAATGTAGGTGGATAATAAAAGAAATTATAATCTATCCCCGCCTCGGTTGCCCGCTCCTCTGCAGCGTAGTGCGCGGTTTGATCGTAGGCGAGTGCCGGAGTTCCGGCGTCGGCCAAGCTTCCGGCCGCGTAGAAGCTTACGAAATCGGTGCTCGTCGGTTTAGGGAGAGGGACGATCAGGCCGTGAGTGCCCGCGGCCATGAACAGGAAAACCGCGATCTCGATCGCAAGCAAAATCCCACAACAGGCATAGATGCGTTTCCGGTCCAGTAGTCCGGCCGGGCAGCGCATCGATAACGGCCCTAAGGCGGCCGTGGCCAGCCTGAGGTTCGCCCGCTGAAATTTCGTCCGAACCAAGCTCGAACGGCGGCTAGGCACCAGATCGGGGCGGTATTCGGCCAATACAGCAGCGGACGCGGCCGACGCTCGACGTCGAGCGTCGGCCGACGATTTGGCTTGTTTCGAGCCTTTTACAGGCTGGCCGCTACCTTGCTGAAGGTGCCGCTGAGATTGGTGCCGACCGTTCCCATGATGGTGACGGCGGCGACCGCGATAAGCGCCGCAATCAGGCCATATTCGATCGCTGTAACACCGGACTCGTCGCGGACCAGCTTCGTAAAAAACGCGCGCATTGGGTTCTCCTGGCGGTTCAAACGCGCCCAGACTGGCGCGAGAAATTTGATAAATCGTTAAGATGCAGAGAAACGGCGGGCGAATTCCTAAAATCCAAAAGATTAGTCAAGATCGGACACATAGGTCTAGTGAACGCCGAAGGACACCTGTAAATGGTACGAGCACCTCTTTTATATCAGCACAGCCATTGACGCCTTCTCTTGCAGGGCCTCCCCCGCGGCAACCGGCTGGCGGTACGGCGACGCCGAGGATCTGCTCGGCACCGGCTCGCCGCACCCGCTAGGCCGGGCCTTAACCCAATAGCGCCCGCGCGATCGTCTCCCACTCCTCCCGCAACGGCGCAGTCGAGGCAGGGCGGCCGGCGCGGCGATACCAGCCGCCGGCATTCGACAGATCGCCTTCGACGCGGTGCAGATAGGCGTGGACCCAGGCGCCCTCCGCGTCGGCCTGCTTCTGCGCGTATTGATGCGCCAGGTGCCAGTCGCCCTTGGCCTCCCACCACAGCGCCTGCGCCGCCATATTCAGCCCTTCGGGCGGGGCGTCCCCGCCGAGCGAGCCTTTGTACGTCGCGAAATCCATCCTGGCTTCTCCTCTTCGAATTCGTCGACGAGCAATATACAACGGATCACGCAAGCAGGCGATCGAGGCCGTCGCGCAGGCGATAGTAGCCCCCGACGACGGGCAGAAACCAGGGATTGCCGGTGTAAAGCGGGTGGTCGGGAAAGTCCGGGGTGTCGAAACTGCAGGCATAGTTGGCGACGCGGGCGATCTTGCGCGCGGTCTGCCAGCCGAGATAGGTCATCATTGCGACCCCGCTACCGTTGCAGCCGAGACAATAATGGAGGCCATCCCGGCGCCCCATATGCGGCAATGCGTCGAAACTGAAGGCGACATTCCCGGTCCAGGCATGGGTGACCCTGACGCCGCGCAACTGCGGGAAACGGTCGACCATATAGCGGTGGAGGATCGGCGCGCTGACCGTCGCGTCGACCTGGGTGAAGCGCGCGCGCCCGCCGAACACAATGCGCGCGCCGTCCGGCGACATGCGGTAATAGCACAGCACCCGCTTGGTATCGGACAAGGTCCTCGCCCTGGGGATCAGGGATCGCGCGAGATCCGGCGGTAATTCCTCGGTCGCGATGATGTGGCTCGCGATCGGCACCACGCGGCGCTTGAGTGCCGGAGTCAGGCTGCCGGTATAGCCATTGGTGGCGATCACGACATCGCCCGCCGCGACGTTGCCCCGGGCGGTCTCGACCCGCCAAGTGCTGCCGGACCGGCCGATGCCGATGACCGTCGCCTCGGCACAGACCGAGACCCCGCGGCGGCGGCAGGCCTCGAGCAGACCCTTGTAATAGAGCGCCGGATGCAATTTACCCGATCGTTCGACGACCATGCCGCCGAAATAATAGTCGCTGGCGATCTCCTCGCGCTGCCGCTCGCGCGGCACCATATAGGTGCCGGATTGGGCTGCCGTATTGAGCATTGCAAGCCGACGCGACTGGCCGTCGAAATGCTTCCTGGTCCAGGCACCGACAAAGCGGCCGGGCTTTTCCCAAAAGCAGGCGATCCTTTCCTCCTCGATCAGCCGGTCGATCAGCGCGAAGGCGTCCGCAGCGTCGGACAGAATTCGTTCGGCCCATTCCCGGTCGACGTCGATGGTCTTGCCGGTGAAGCTCTTGCCGAGATTGACGCCGCCGCTGACGGCACCGCCATTGCGGGTGCTGGCGCCAAAGCCGAGCTCATTGGCTTCGAGCACGACAGCGTCGATGCCGTGCTTGACCAGCTCAAGGGCTGTCGACAGCCCTGCATACCCACCGCCGACGATCGCGACGCGTGCCTCGGGAGGCACGTCGACGAGTTCACCGGCAGTCGGCGTGTAAGCCTCCCACCAGTAAGGGGTCGGCGTGAAATCCCGGTGAAAGACGTCGGGAACCATCGACTTCTGCTCCTCGGACGCCGTGGCGCAGAACCGGTAGGGTCGTTGCCGCCATCGACGAGTCGTGTCTAAGATTAGCCCCGTTCGACACTGACCGCGACCGAGGAGTGAAGAAGCGATGGCGATGCAAGCCGCACCGCGCACAAATGGCCGTCGGGAAGCGGCCAATCTCTACGGGGACCTTGAAGAACGTCTCCTCGCCCGAGATCAGGTGGGCGGCAGCCGCGTCTACTACGAATTGCTGAGGCGTGGGCGGCCGCTGCCCGAAATCATGGCGGAAGCGGTGCGCATTCATGCGCCTTACACGCATGTGCCATACCATCAACGCATCGATGACGGGTTCCCGAACTTCGTCAACAACGACCATTGCCTCTTAAGCTCGCGGGCGGCGATCAATCTGCAGAAGATGCTGCCGGAAAGACTTGCCGGGCTGCCGCTGGCGCAGACGATTTGGTACATCCCGTCCGGGCTCGACATCTGGAACCAAAAGATCCTCAAGGCGCCCGGCCACTACGCCACGCGCGGCTACAAGATGCCGAACACGACCCCGCCGGCGCCGGTCGTTTACTGGCCCGATCAGGAGCCGCTCAGAGAATCGGGTCCGCTGAACGAGCGGCTAAATAATTGGCTGACTTTGGTCGAGCGCGGCCAGGTCATCGATGCCTACCGCACCTTCCTCGGGCTGATCGAGGAGACCGAGCATCGCCAGGAGGTGCTGGCGCAGTTGGTGTTCGCGGGCATGATCGATGTTCAGGACCGCATGCTTTACAACCGCTCATATACGACCGGACACAAGGCTTACCGCGCGCGCTCGGTTGTCGAAATC
This sequence comes from uncultured Alphaproteobacteria bacterium, assembly GCA_963796155.1. Classification (GTDB taxonomy): domain Bacteria; phylum Pseudomonadota; class Alphaproteobacteria; order ATCC43930; family CGMCC-115725; genus AP-15. The sequence continues at coordinate 32,142 of CAWCKT010000029.1, forward strand.
GGCAACGCGGTCGGCTGGGACAATGCCCACGACGTCATCTATGCAGGAGCGCTCGACATCCCGGTTGGGCCGCGCTGGCATTCGGTATACGAGATGGCCTGCAACGTCGTTACGATCTTTCTCGAAAGCAAAGAAGTACACGCGGTTCCGCAGAGCGGCACGACCGAGCGCGAGCGGGCGCTGCTAACCAACACCGGTACATTGACCGACGCCGAGACCGAAGAGCTGATCGACGCACTGATCGGGCAGCACGAGCCGGCCTATATCGAGAAGATCAGCGCTATGCTGTTGGCAGGGAAATCGCCGCGCCGGATCATCGACGCGATCCAGCTCGCGGCCGCCCAGGTCGTGCTGGAGACCCAAGGCCCTAACAATTTCTCGATGCCGCAGCATACTTACGAATACTGCAACACGCTCGGCTGGTTCTACGACAATTTCGCGCACCCGCATCGGCTCAAACTACTCTATGTGGCGGGGTCGATGGTCAACCAGGCAGCGTGGAACCAGCGAAGCAGCGGCTGGCTCAAATTGGACCCGATCAACGCTCCGGGCAGTGCCGAACGAATGACCGGAAGCCAAATTATCGAACGCCTGGAGGCGGCGCTCACGGCACTCGATGCGGCGGAGGCGGTGGCCTGGACCAAGGCCTATCTAGAGTGTGGCGAGGATCGCTCGGTGCTGGTGCAGCGGCTTGCGGTGATGGCGGCGCGGTTCGGCAACGATCCGCACAACCAGGAGATCCCGCAATGTCTGTTGGAGGATTACGGCTAAAAACCGGTGCCGCGATCGCGAGCGGCTGCTGCTGGCCTGCGCCCACATCTCTGCCGGGCACCGCAAATACGGCGATACCTTCGAGGCGAGCCGGCGGTTTGGCGAGGCAATGGGCGTGGTCGAGCTGCAGTAGCGGCAGGCCGCCGGCTCAGACCTCTTCCGGGCGCCGTCACCCTATTGGGTTGATCGTAACATTGCCTAAATGACATTGTAGACCCAGCGATGGCGACCCTCGCGAACGGAGCGCGGCGGAGCGGCCGGCGAAACAAGCCTTTCAACCCGGAGGCGAGATCTCGTTGCAGATTCGCTGCTGAATGCGATGACGTCGATCGCTGACGCAACTATTTGGTGCGGCCGGCAGTAGCCCGAGGCGCCGGCTCGTGGTGTGTCGACCGGCGAGCCGGGTGCAGCAACATTAGCCTGCGGTGGCCACGGCGCATCGGGCCTGCTACCGTAGGCCCGGTACCCAATTCTCGCGGGAGGGACAGAGATGCAGTATGGCTTCAGCCCGCCGGTCAGCGGGCCGCTCTCGACACCGGATAATCTCGCCCGCATCGCTGTCGAGGGCGAGAAGATCGGCTACGACTATGCCACGATCAGCGATCATGTCGTCATCCCCCGCGATATCGAGGCCAAGTATCCCTACAGCGATACGGGCGAATTCCCTGGCCGCGTCGCGCGGCGATCGGCACGAGCAGCTGACCGCGGTCGCCTTTGTCGCCGGCAAGACCTCGCGGCTCCGTCTCGTCACCTCGGTGACCGTCGTGCCGCACCGCCCGGCGGTGCTCTTGGCCAAGATGCTCGCGACGATCGACGTGCTGTCGAAGGGCCGCCTCACCTTCGGCATCGGCGCCGGCTGGATGCGGGAGGAATTCGAGGCGCTCGGGGTGCCGCCATTCCCCGAGCGGGGTGCCGTCACCGACGAATATCTGAACGCCTGCCGCGAGCTCTGGACCAAGGACGATCCGCGGTTCGCGGGCCGCTACGTCAAGTTCGCCAACATCCTTTTCGAGCCCAAGCCTGTGCAGAAGCCCCACCCGCCGATCTGGGTCGGCGGCGAGAGCGGGCCGGCCCTGCGCCGCACCGCCCGGCTTGGCGACGGCTGGTATCCGATCGGCACCAACCCGCAGCACCGCCTCGACTCGATGAAGCGCTTTACGGCCGGGGTCGAGCGGCTGCGCCGCCTGACCCGCGAGGCGGGCCGCGACCCGACGAAAATGGCGCTCGCCTATAGGGTCACCGCCTGGGGCAAATCGCTGCCGGCTCGTGCCGACGACGGCGAGCGGCGGCTGTTCTCCGGAGAGATGGTCGACGTCATCGCCGATCTGCGGGCGTTCCGCGATTTCGGCGTCGGCTATCTCGATTTCAATTTCGCCGGCGGTACCGCCGACGCGATGATTGCCGAGATGCGGCGCTTCCGCGAGGACGTGCTCGCCAAAGTGTAGGGAAGGAACAAGCGTTGCTGAAGCTTGGATACAAGGCGTCGGCCGAACAGTTCGGGCCGCGCGAGCTGTTGGAGTTCTCGTGCCTGGCCGAGGCGGTCGGCTTCGACTCGGTCTTCGTCAGCGATCATTTTCAGCCGTGGAAGCATACCGGCGGCCACGCCCCATTTTCGTTCAGCTGGCTCGGTGCGCTCGGCGCCAGGACGACGCGGGTGCAACTTGGCACCAGCGTCGCCACCCCGACCTTCCGATATCATCCCGCGGTCGTGGCGCAGGCCTTCGGCACCTTGGGCGCCATGTTTCCCGGCCGCGTCGTGCTCGGCATCGGCACCGGCAAATCGTTGAACGAGGTCCCCGCAACCGGCATGGAGTGGCCAGGCGCCAAGGAGCGGCGCGACCGGTTGCGCGAGGCGGTGCGGTTGATCAACCGTTTGTGGAGCGAAGATCGCGTCACCTTCGAAGGCCAGTTCTACCGCACCGACCGGGCGACGATTTACGACAAGCCTGACCAGAAGGTGCCGATCTGGATCGCCGCTTCCGGCCCGCTCGCGGCGACGATGGCCGGCCAGATGGCCGAGGGTTTCATCTGCACTAGCGGGAAGAACCCGCAGCTCTATATCGACCTGTCAAACAAGGTCGCCGAAGGCCTCGCCAGGGCCAGCCGGCCGAATGACGGGATCGAGCGGATGATCGAGGTCAAGGTGTCATTCGACACCGACGCGAACCGGGCCAAAGAGGATACTCGGCACTGGGCTGCGTTGGCGTTGTCCCCGGAAGAGAAGGTCGGGGTCGAGGACCCGGTCGAGATGGAGCGGCTCGCCGAGGCGTTGCCGCTCGACCGGGCGGCCAGTCGATGGATCGTGTCGAGCGACCCCGACGAGCAGATCGAAAAGATCCGGCCCTACGTGGAGCTGGGCTTCCGCCACCTGGTTTTCCATGCTCCCGGGCCCGATCAGGCCCGCTTTCTGAAGCTTTATGCCGAACAGGTGCTACCGCTGTTGCGCGCCAAGCTCGGGTAAACATGCCCTCCGCCCGGATCACGATGACGGGATTGCAGGGCGTCCCGTTGATAAAGCCGGGGGATGATCTCGGGGCGATCGTCATCGACGCCTTGCGGGAGAACGAGATCGTTCCTGAGAAAGGCGATGTCCTGGTGGTGGCGCAGAAGATCGTCTCAAAGGCCGAGGGGCGTTACGTCGAAGTCGCAGATGTAGAACCTTCGGAAAGGGCGATCGCGCTGGCCGCCGACCTCGACAAGGACCCGCGCTTTGTCGAGGTGGTGCTGTCGGAATCGAAGCGTGTCGTCCGCCACCGTCCGGGCCTGCTGATCGTCGAGCATCGCCTCGGTTTGGTAATGGCGAATGCCGGTATCGATCACTCGAACGTCGGGGCCGAGGACGGCGTCGAGCGGGTGCTGCTGCTGCCGGTCGACCCGGATGGCTCGGCACGCGCCCTGCGGCAATATCTGATCGATGCCTTCGGATTCGGGATTGGCGTCATCATCAGCGACAGCTTTGGCCGACCCTGGCGCAAGGGCACGGTCGGCGTGGCGCTGGGTGCGGCGGGGCTGCCGGCGCTCGTCGATCTGCGCGGCCATCCCGACCTCTTCGGGCGGGAATTGCTGGTGACAGAGACTGGCTTTGCCGACGAGATCGCCGCCGCCGCCGGGCTCTTGATGGGGCAGGCAGACGAAGCGGTACCGATGGTGCTAGTGCGCGGCCTCGCCTGGTCCGCTCCGGACCGGCCGGCCGCCTTTTTGGTCCGGCCCGCGGAGCACGACCTCTTCCGATGAACGTGCTCGCGCTGTCGGGCGGGATCGGCGGCGCCAAGCTGGCGCTGGGGCTCTATCGCATCCTGCCGCCGGGAGCGCTGGCCGTCGTCGCCAATACGGGAGACGATTTCGAGCATCTCGGGTTCTCGATCTCGCCCGATATCGATACCCTTGCTCTATACCCTCGCCGGCCTCGACAACCCGGAGCTGGGATGGGGCCGGCGCGATGAGACCTGGACCTTTATGGCCGCACTCGAGCGTCTGGGCGGCGAGACTTGGTTCAACCTCGGCGACGGCGATCTCGCAACTCATGTCGAGCGCACCCGGCGGCTTGCCGCCGGCGAGAGCTTGTCCGAGATCACCGATGACTTCCGCCGCCGCCTTGGGATCTCCGCGCGCCTTCTGCCGATGAGCGATAGTCGAGTACGCACGCGGCTCTTGGCGGCCGAGGGGTGGCTCGATTTCCAGGACTATTTCGTACGGCAGCGTTGCGCGCCGATAGTCCGCGAGATCGCCTTTGCCGGCGCCGACGAGGCTCGGCCGCAGCCGGATTTCCTGGCTGCGCTCGACGACGAAAATCTGCGAGCCATCGTGATCTGCCCGTCGAACCCGTTCATCAGCATCGACCCGATCCTCAGCCTGCCGGGGGTTTGCGAGGCGCTGCGCACCTCGCCCGCGCCGGTCGTTGCGGTCTCGCCGATCATCGGCGGCAAGGCGGTCAAGGGCCCGACCGCCAAGATGATGGCCGAGCTCGGCCTCCCCGTGGATGCGGCTGCGGTCGCGCGACATTACGGCGACATTCTCGATCTCTATGTCGCCGACGAGGCGGATGCCGGGGAGGTCGGTGGTCTCGGCGTCCCGGTGATCTTTGCGCGGACCCTGATGGTATCGCTCGAGGATCGCGAGGAGCTCGCACGAGCGGTACTGGAAGCCGCCGGCCGGTGCTTGTGAGATGGGTCTGTGGGCGGTTGTGCCGGTCAAGGAGCGGGTCTCGGCAAAGGAGCGCCTCGCCCCGATGCTGCGGCCGGAGTCTCGACAGGCGCTGGCGCTGGCGATGCTCGAAGATGTGCTGGCGGCGCTGACCGCGACCCCGGGCATCGCCGGGCTTGTAGTCGTAACGGTCGATGACGAGGCAGGCCGACTGGCGGCGGGCTACGGCGCGCGGCTGATCGAAGCCGGTGCTCGCGACGGCCATACCGGGGCCGTCACCGCGGCAGCACGGCTGCTGGCGGCCGAGGGCAGCGCCGGCATGTTGACCCTGCCGGGCGACATCCCGCTCGTCACCCCGGCTGAGATCGCGAGCGTGCTTGCCGCCCACCCGCCGGCGCGCTCCTTCACGATAGTGCCGTCGCACGACGAGCGCGGCTCGAACGCGATCGCCTGCTCGCCGCCCGACGCGGTGCCTTTGCGCTTTGGCGAAAACAGTTTCTACCCACATCTACAGGCGGCTGAGGGGTGCGGGCTCCGGCCGAATGTGCTGCATCTGCCGGGGATCGCTCTCGACATAGACAATCCCGAGGATGTCGTATCCTTTATGCGGATCCGCTCACGTACCCGGGCCCGCGCCGTGCTTACCGAGGAGCGTATCCAGCTCGTAGGAGGTTTTCGCCGATGACCACCGACGACGTCCTGAAACGAGCGGCGGCGGGCCAGCGCCTCTCGGCTTCGGAGGCACTAACGCTCGCCGATTGCGCCGACCCGCGGCCTTTGATGCCGGCCGCTGCGGCATTGCGCGATGGGGGCCATGCCGATCTCGTCTCCTACTCGCGCAAGGTCTTCATCCCGCTGACCCAGCTGTGCCGCGACGTCTGCCACTATTGCACCTTCGCCCACCCCCCGCGCCGCGGCGAGCCCGCCTATCTAGATGCCGATCAGGTGCTGGCGATCGCCCGAGCCGGCGCACGCGCCGGCTGCCATGAGGCGCTCTTCACCTTGGGCGACAAGCCCGAATTGCGCTACGCGGCGGCGCGCGAGGCGCTGGCCCGTCTCGGCTACGAGACCACCCTCTCCTACCTCGTCGCGATGGCAGAGCTGGTATTGCGTGAGACGGGCCTCCTGCCGCATCTGAACCCCGGCGTCATGACACGCGCCGATATCGACCGGCTGCGCCAAGTCTCGGTATCGCAGGGGATCATGTTGGAGAGCGCGGCCGAGCGGCTGCGCCGCCGCGGCGGGCCGCATTTCGGGTCGCCGGACAAGGATCCGGCGTTGCGCCTCGAAACGATTGGCGCCGCCGGCGAGGCGGCGGTGCCGTTCACCTCAGGCATCCTGATCGGCATTGGCGAGACGCGGCGCGAGCGCATCCAGTCGCTGCTGGCCTTGCGCGACCTGCACGACCGTTACGGGCACTTGCAGGAGGTCATCATTCAGAATTTCCGGGCCAAACCCGGGACCCGCATGGCGCAGGCCCCCGAGCCCGACCTCGACGATCATCTTTGGACGATCGCCGTCGCCCGGCTGATCTTCGGACCCGAGATGAACATCCAGGCGCCGCCCAATCTGAACCCGGACGGGCTCGCCCAGATGATCGCGGCCGGGATCAACGATTGGGGCGGCGTCTCGCCGGTGACCCCCGACCACGTCAACCCGGAGGCGCCGTGGCCGGCGCTCGATCGGTTGGCCGAACGCACCGCCGCAGCCGGCAAGCTCCTCGTCGAGCGCTTGGCGATCTACCCAGCCTATGCCCGCGACCCCGGGCGCTGGCTGGACCCGGCGCTGCGCGCTCCAGTGCTGGGCGCGATCGACGCCGAGGGGCTCGCCCGCACCGACGTGTGGGTGCCCGGCGCCGGCACCGAGCCACCCACCGAAACCAGGGCGCGGCCGCCCTTCGCCGGCGACCCGCTGGCCTCGCTGCTCGACCGGGCTGCCGCCGGCGAGACGCTTGGCGAAGCCGACATCGTGCAACTCTTCGCGGCGCGCGGCGAGGCATTCACTGCCGTGTGCCGGGCCGCCGATCGGCTGCGCCAGCGGGTCAATGGCGACACGGTCAGCTATGTCGTGACCCGCAACATCAACTACACCAACATCTGCTATTTCCGCTGTCAGTTTTGCGCCTTTTCAAAGGGCAAGCTCAGCGAAAACCTGCGCGGGCGGCCCTATGATCTCGACCTCCCCGAGATCAAACGCCGGGTCGAGGAAGCCTGGGAGCGCGGCGCGACCGAGGTGTGTCTGCAAGGCGGCATCCACCCGGAATATACCGGGGCGACGTATCTGGCGATCTGCCATGCGATCAAGGAAGCCGTCCCCGGCATCCACATCCACGCCTTCTCGCCGCTCGAGATCTGGCAGGGGGCCAAGACCCTCGGCCGCGCCGTCCCCGACTTTCTGCGCGAGCTGAAGGCGGCCGGGCTGAGCTCGTTGCCCGGAACGGCGGCCGAGATCCTCGACGACGAGGTCCGTGCCGTGATCTGTCCGGACAAGATCAAGACCGCGGAGTGGCTCCAGGTCATGGAAGCTGCGCACGCGGTCGGCCTCAGGAGCACCGTCACGATCATGTACGGGCATGCCGACCGTTACGAGCATTGGGCGCGGCATCTGTTGCGCATCCGCGCGCTACAGGCGAAGACCGGCGGCTTCACCGAGTTCGTGCCGCTGCCGTTCGTGCCGATGGAGACGCCGATCTACTTAAAGGGCCGCGCCCGCCGCGGCCCGACCTGGCGCGAGGCGGTGCTGATGCACGCCGTGGCGCGCCTGGTGCTGCACCCAGTCATCACCAACATCCAGACCTCCTGGGTCAAGATGGGGGGCGAAGGTGCGGCCTTCTGCCTCGAAGCAGGGGCCAACGATCTCGGCGGCACCCTGATGAACGAGAGCATCACCCGTGCGGCCGGTGCGGTGCACGGCCAGGAGATGCCGCCCGAGAGCATGGAAGGGGTGATCCGCGCGCTCGGCCGCGAGCCGCGCCAGCGCACGACGCTCTACGGCGACGCCCCCACCGCCCGCAAGGCTGCCTCGTTCGGCGCCGCTCCGCTCGCCGAGCCGATCAACACCCCGGCGCGCCGCTGGGAGCGGCATCCCGAGAGCGCCGCCGCTGACTGAGCTCCGCGGGAACATTGAGCGCGGTGCTCCGCAGCGAAATGCCGAGCCGAAGGCCGAGCGCAACTCGGCCGCCACACGGCATTCCGCACGGATCACGATGCGGCCCTGCGATGAACAGGGCCTCTGACGTCTATTCCTGATGCATCTTTTCTGCAGGGCACCGATGCATTTTCTTTCTGGCGTTGACACGCCGCCCATCGCGCAGGACGATCATCCATAGGCTCTAAGCGAGGGCCTCCCTCGAGAGAGAGTGGAGAGGCGACCAAACAACAAGACCGCACTCAAGGAGAGTTCACCATGCCGATGCCGCAACGTGTCCAGTATTCCGACGCCATCGAACCGTTGGTCCAGTTTATCGAGGATACGCCCCCTGGCGAGATTCTGGATCGCACCCTGGACAAGCTGCGCGGCGGGGTGCCGACGCAGACCATGCTGACGGCCTCGGCTCTTGCGGTGACCCGTTCCACCGACATGCCGCCGGGTCATCACGGCGGCGCGCTGCACGCGTTGGCAGGCCTCTACGCGATCTCGAAGACGGTCGAGCGCCTGGAGGGCGAGCAGCGCTTTGTCCCGGTGCTGCAGCACGTGGCGCTCACCAACAAGCACATCAACCACCCGGCGATGGGGCCGTACCAGCTGCTGGAGTTCGAGCCCCTCGATGCCGGCGGGTTCGAGGCGGCCAAGGCGGACTTCCTGATGGCGGTCACGCGTGGCGAATGGAACAAATCGGACCATCTCTTCCAGTGGATGTGGAAAAACGCGCCAGCCATCGAGGTCTTCGATCTGATGATGAGCGTGGCGATCCCGAAGAATTTCCACGACGACCATTACTTCATGTATCCCGGCACGATGTGGCGCGCCTTCGAGACCGGCGTTCTCGACAAGGCCTATCTGCCGGTCCTGATGCGGCCAGTGGTGCGCTTTGTGACCCGTAATCCGGTCGCTCCGAACAATCCGATGCCCTCGCCCATCCCGGCGATCGAGGCGCTGATCGAGGAGCACCAGCTGTTGGGTCGCGTCCTCCGTCAGCGGAGCGGCGAGGATGAGACTGCCGCGATCGGCGCGCTCGGCGAGTCGATCGGCAGAGTTGACGTATTTGCCGATATTCCGAAGCTGATGGCCAAGGCGCTGGCCGACGGGCTGTCTCTGGAGGGCGGCGGCGAAGCGCTGTCGATCGGCGCTGCCGGGCTTTTCCTGCGCTCGCTCGGCGGCAATCCGATGGATGTCCACCTTCACACCAGCGTCAATCTGCGACGCTGGCTGCTGCGGCTCGACGGGCTCAGCATCCGCAACAAGGTGCTGCTGCTGTTGACTTGGCAGTCGGGCCCAGAGATCCGCTCCACCGCGGGTCGGATGGAACCTGCGCCGCAGCCCGACATGGCCGCCGTCGCCAAATTGCCGCCGCGCACGCAGGAGGAATTGCTCGACGCGATCACCTACAGCGTCTACCACCAGCCGCCGACCGACTGGTCCACGGTCACCAATCTGGGCCTGATGCGCGCAGTGCCCGAGGTCAAGGAGACGGTGAACCTGGCGACGCAATATGTGAAGAGCGGCTACGACCCGCAGGCCTTCATCGCGCGGCTGGCCGAGATCGTGTGCCATGACAATTTCACCGAGATGCACGCTTTCAAGCATCATCAGGCGATTGTCGAGGAATATTACGCGACGCACGAGCCCTGGCGCTGGATGCATCTGGTCTGCGGCGCCCAGGCCGCGGCGATCTCCTTCGGCAAGAACATGGCGGTCTACGAGGAGTATCTCGAACTGCTCCACGCCGCAGCCCTCGCCTAGCCCAGGATACGCACGAAGGAAGACAGGATCCCCTATATCCGAGCGGTTGCGGCGAGCAGCATCTCGCCGCGAGCTGCTCGGAGGGTGCTGGCTCAAGGCAATTCGGCACGATCGAACAGCGCCCATCCAAAGTGAAGAAATAACGGCTCATTCCGGGAGCTGGTACGCCTACGGCATGCGCTAAGGGGTACCGCGGCCGCTCGATCTGCGACCGCCATCACGTCAAGGCGACCTAGTGTTCGGATTCATTGATAAGATGCACATAATCAGCGGGCGGTTACACCGAATACGTGGGCGCTCTCGCTGTTTTTGCTGTTTCTGCAGGAAATTATCAGCGAGCGGGACTCTCGCAGCCGCAGAAATCCTGGCCCGGGGACAATTCGACGAGGCAAATAACAGCGGGAGCACCGCGGTTTTGCGGCGCTTCTGGTTGCGATAATCACAATCTGACGACCCTGTTGACGGTTCAGCTGTGCGGGTTTATGTTGTAAATATCTCACATGAGCCGTCGTTTGTCAATATGACAATACCATTTTGGCATGATCCACGTCATTCGAGCCTGGGCTCCGAATCATTTGTTTGAGCCGGTGCACTAGCACATGGTGGGCGGCGCAGCGGAACTGAAGCCGGCGCCTGCTCGCCAAGTGGTCGAGCGCGGCCACGAGCCCGACCTCATCGCGCCGCCGGTCGTAGAGTAGTGTGGTTCCCGGCGACCCGATTGCCAGGGAAAAGTAAGATGCCGACCATCGCCCTATCGCGTCGCGCATCTGCGGAATGCCGGGCAAGAGGAGGACAGGACCATTATCAGCGAACCACGAGGCTATCCGGGCTTTCCCGGCAAGATCGGGCGAACCCGCGAGGAATCGGAGCCGTATTGGAATTTGCCGATGCGCCCGTCGCCCGGGTCTCCGAACATCGTGATCGTCTTAATGGACGACATGGGATGGGCTGATGTCGGTTGCTACGGTTCGGAGATCGCCACACCCAACATCGACGCACTGGCCGCCCGCGGCATCCGCTTCACCCACTATACGACGCATCCGATCTGCTCGCCGGCGCGCGCCGCCCTGCTGACCGGAAGAAATGCGCACTCGGTGGCGACCGGGTGGCTCGCCAATAACAATCCGGGATTCCCCGGCTACTTCGGCGACATTCCGCTCGACGCGCCGACGATCGCCGAGACCTTACGCGCGGCCGGATACGCGACCATCGCCGTCGGCAAGTGGCACAATTCGACAGACGGCGTGTCGCCCAATCAGACCTGGCCGACCAATCGCGGCTTTGACCGTTTCTATGGATTTCTCGAGGGCGAGACCGGTTACTTCTTTCCGGCGCGCATCGTCTACAACAATATCGTCGCGCCGATCGACGAATATCCGCCGGGTTATTACGCGACCGACGACTGGATGGAGAAAGCGATCGGCTTCGTCACCGAGACTCGCAACCAGGACCCGACCCGGCCGTTCTTTCTCTATGTCGCCAACAATGCCGTGCACGGGCCACTTGCAGGCCAAGGAAGCGGATTTGGCCAAATATCGCGGCCATTACGACGCCGGCTGGGACGCAGTTCGCGCCGCGCGCTTCGAGCGCCAGATGGCAATGGGATTGGTCCCGCCCGGGACCCGGCTTGCCGAGCGCGATCCGGCAGTGCCCGCCTGGGACGATGTACCTTCGGACCAGCAGCGCCTCTTCGCGCGCCACATGGAAACTTATGCCGCGATGCTCGACTGCGCCGACCAGAATATCGGCCGCCTCGTGGCATTGTTAGAAGAGCTCGGCGAGCTCAGCAATACGATCTTTGTCTTCTCTTCCGACAATGGCGGCACCAACTCCGCCGGCCCTGCCGGCGCATTGCATTTCAACCGGCGCTATGCCGGGCTGCCGGCATTGCCGGTCGAGGTCGATGTCGAGCGCGAAGCTTGGGTCGGCACTGGGCGCGGTTCCGCCGTTTATCCGATGGGTTGGGCGCAGGTCTCCAACACTCCCTTCCCCTCCTACAAGACCTACACGGGCGGCGGCGGGCGGCGCGTCAGCTTCGTCATCTCGTGGCCCGACAAGCTCAAGGGTTTCGGGGCGATCCGCAGCCAATTCGCTCATGTGATCGACGTGATGCCTACTTTGCTCGATCTCGCCGGTGTGCCGGCTCTGGGCATCTCGCACGGCAAGCCTGCTCAGCCGATGCAGGGCAAGAGCCTCGCGCCGGTGCTCCGGGGTGCCGATGCCCCGGCGCCGCGCAGCGAGCAGTATTACGAGTGCTGGGCCAACCGGGCCTATTACCGCGACGGTTGGGTCGCGGTCTCATTGCAAAAGCGCGGCGAGGCCATCGACTTCGACAATTGGACATTGCACGCCCACGCCGAGGATTTCTCCGAGAGCATGGATCTGCGCCGCCAGCACCCGCAAAAGCTCGCAGAGCTCGTCGCAGCCTTTGACGAGGCCGCTTGGGCGAACATGGTCTATCCGCTCGACAACCGCACACCGGCTCAAAAATTCCTGGAGGTGCCGCCGCATCAGCGGCCTCCGGCCAGCAGCCGGCGACGATTTCTGCCCAATGGGCAGACCGTGCACCGCGGTGTGATCGCGCCGTTGATCGGCAACCGGAATTTCAAGATCGTCACGCGCTTCCGGCACGGTGATGTCGATGAGGGCGTATTGTTCGCGATCGGCGACGTGACCGGCGGTATGGTGCTCTACATCGAGGACCGAACGCTGCGGCTCACCTACAACGGGTTTGGCCGATTTTACGCGCTTGTCGGGCCTGGGGTACGGGAGGGCGAACGCAGTGCCGTGCTCGAATACGAGGCCCTCGGCCGGCGCCGCGGCCGCGGCCGGCTGGTGCTCGACAGCGGCGAGCCCGGCGAGTGGGGCGAACTCAGCCCGACCCTGATGGGCGGGTTTCACGAGGGGCTCGACATCGGCCTCGATCGCCGCGCCCCAGTCGATTGGGCATTGCGCGACCGGCACGGAGTTTTCCGCTACGGCGGAACGATCCGTGACGTCATCATCGAATCCGGCCCGTTCGCTCCCGACATGAGCCTCGCCCGGGGTTAGTACAGCTCAACCCTGCTCGAGGACCGCAGTCTTATTGCGGCAGCGCAAAGGCGACCAGCGAATCGCCGAGCTTGGTGCCGAGCTTGCCGTGCCCGCCGGCGGCGATTACGACGAACTGCTTGCCATCGGGGCGCAGGCGGTAGGTCATCGGCAGCGCCTGGCTGCCGGCCGGCAGCCGGCCCTCCCACAACTCCGCGCCGGTCTCGATGTCGAATGCCCGCAAATAATCGTCCATTGCCGCGGCAACGAAGACGAGACCTCCGGCGGTGACGATCGGCCCGCCCAGGTTCGGCGTGCCGCGAATGGCTGGCGCAAGGTTCGGGAGCAGGTCGGCGGTAGTTCCGAGCGGCACATTCCACCGAATGGTCCCATTGGATAGATCGACGGCGACCAGCGCGCCCCACGGCGGCGCGTTGCACGGCAGCCGGCTCGGCGAGCGCAGCACCTGCCGGCTCATCCCATAGGGCGTTCCGTGCTGCGGCGAGACCTCAGCGCGGAACTGGCCCTCTCTGGCGCTCTTCTCGACCTGTTGATACCGATCGCGCGGGATCAGATGAACTTCCATAGGCAAAATGTCGACGTTCGTCACGAATGTCTGATGCCCCGGGTCGAAGGCGCCGCTGCTCCAGTTCATGCCGCCGAGGTTGCCTGGAAATGCAATGGTCCCCGCAATGCTCGGCGGCGTGAAAATCCCCTCCGACCGCAACTTCTCCATATCGGCACGGCAGGCGTCACGGTCCTCGGGGGTGGGTCCCCAGGCGTCTTCCGCCGTCAAGTGCTGCGGTACGAGCGGCGGCGGCGCTAACGGGAAGGGCTGCGTCGGGGAGGCTTCCTCGCCGTCAGCGTCACTCTTGGGAACGGCGCGTTCCTCAACCCCGAAAACCGGCTTTCCGGTCTCTCGATCCAACACAAAGAGGTTTCCGGTCTTGTTGCCGGCAATCACGACCGGCGTCTCGACACCGTTGCGGCGCAATGCGGCGAGCACCGGCTGGGCGGCAGTGTCGTAATCCCACAGATCGTGATGCACGAGCTGAAAGCCCCACACCATGTCGCCGGTCTTTGCCGACAGGGCGACGACCGAATCCGCCCATTTGTTGTCACCCGGCCTTTTCCCGCCGTAATAGTCGGGGCTCGGGCTCGTGGTTGGGGCAAAGACGAGACCGCGGCTTTCGTCGACCGAAATCGTCGACCAGACGTTGCCGGCGCCGGTCGGGGCAATGCTTTCGTGGATAGGGTTCCAGCTCCACCGCAGACTGCCGGTGCGCGCGTCAAAGCCCCTGACTTGCCCGCTCGGGCTGTCGACGCGATCGTTGTCGGCAATCGAAGAGCCGACGATGACGAGATCCTCGGCGACCGCCGGCGCCGAGGTTTCCTCGTATTCGCCGCGGCGTATGATGTTGGCGACGCCGCGGGTCAGATCGATCTGCCCTCCAACGCCGAAATCGGCGCAAGGCTGCCCGGTCGCGGCGTCGAGAGCGAAAAGCCGCGCATCGATCGTCGCCAGAAATACCCGCCGGCGGCAGGCGTCCCCCTCGGCTTTGCCGGGATCGGTCCACAGTGTCACGCCGCGGCTGACGAGACCCTCGGAATAGGGCCCGTGCAGGTCGATTTTGGGATCGAAGCTCCACTTCTCCCGGCCGGTCTCGGGGTCGAGAGCGACGACGCGACTGAACGGCGTGCTCAGATACATCGTGCCGCCGGCGACTATAGGTGTCGTCTCGAATTCGCTCTTGCTCCGGTTGTCGCTGCCATCGGAGACGTCGCCGGTATGGTACTCCCAGGCGAGTTTCAGCTCCGCGACGTTGCTCTTGCTCGATCTGGGTCAGCGGCGAATAGCGGCTGCCGCCCGCGTCGCCGCCGTAATAGGGCCAATCGGCAATAGAGCCGTCGGCGGCAGCAGGTCGGGCGAAAGTCGCCGCCACGATCAGGAGGATTGTCGCCAGCCTCGCTAGCCCCATTCCCAGCAGCCCTCACCCCTCCCCGATCCTGACCCTCCCGGGCTTGGGGGGGGGAATGGGAGGGGGCAAGGAGGCAGCGATCGGCTAGCCTTCCGCCGCCTGCAGCCATTCCTTGGGGATCGACTGCGCCCGCTGGTCGGCCACGAGCTTTCTGCGGCGGGCCTGTTCCTCCGGGCTGATCGAAGCGGGGTCCTCGCGGAACTCGGGCCCCATCGCCATCGCCTTCTTGACGGCCGGCCGCTCGCCGATCTCTGCCAGCCAGCGCTTCACATTCGGGAACTCTTCGATGTCGATCTTCCGGTTCGCCCAGCTCGATGCCCAGGGATAGCAGATCATGTCGGCAATTGTGTATTGGCCCGCCGCGAGGTAACGCTTGTTGAACAAGCCGAGATTCATGACGCCGTAGATACGGTGCGCCTCATTGTCGAAGCGGCGCAGCGCATAGGACAGATCGCCGTGGCCTCCGGCCTCCTCGGCGCGGCGGAAATGGCCTTGCTCGCCGAGCTTGGGGCCCTGATTGGCCAAGTTGCCAGCCGACCCACTGGGCGACATCGTATTTGCCGCGCGGATCCTGCGGCCAGAACCGTCCGGTCTTCTCGGCGAGGTACATCATGATCGGGCCGGACTCGAAGATCGACATCGGGGCGCCGCCGCCCATCGGCTCGTGAGTCGACGATCGCCGGCATCCGCCCATTCGGCGAAATCCGTAAAAAGTGGGGTGTCAGCTGATCGCCGCGGCCGATGTTGATCGGTTTGATCGTGTAGGGCAGCCCGAGTTCTTCGAGCAGAATGATGGTCTTCTTGCCGTTTCCGGTGGGCCAGAAATAAAGGTCGATCATGGGATTCCTCCGGTTCTTAGGGTCTAAGCGTGTGGATTGTGACCAATGCCAGAAGCGATTGTCCACCGTGTTCTCGACACCCCACCCCTGGCGGAAGGGGGCTTCTGGACATTCGGGGCGATCTCGACGAACTTCTCATGTCGCGGTTTTTGGATCGCGGCCATTTGTCGAGGGCGATACGATGCGGCAATGGCTTTTGGCGACGGCCTTCGCAGGATCCTTAGGTTTGATCGCAAGCTGGGCCGGCGCGCAACCGACCTCGGAGGGCCACCCGCACAAGTGGCTCGCCGTCGAAAAAGGTCTGGCGGATTTCGTCGCCGACGGTTTCGAGCTGAAGACCGTGGTCTACGACGCCTCGGAAACCGGTCCGAGAGCCGAGCCGGATGTGCACTATTTCCTGCAGAAGGGCGCGATACTGGTGCGCTGCGACTTCCGACAGCGCGATCAGGCGTCGATCTATTGGTGCTATCAGCTCACCGCGCCAAACCAACCGTGATCGACGGTGCCGCGAAGTACCTCGTTCGTTCCCATCCGTTCCAATATAGGGGATTCCAGTGGTTGCGGTGATTGAAGGGAAGGAGGAGGCCGGCGGCGCCAGGTACATCGAGTTCACGGTCTACCGCGGGCCAGACCGATCCCCGCGTCATTCTCGGCAGTTGGCGCTTTGCCGGTGGCGCGACGACGCCGGTCGATCAGAGCAAGCCAGACAGTCCCGCGGCATTGGAGTTTGCGCACGTCCTTGACTGCGCCGATCAGCACGGCATACCATTTGTGTGGGTCAATGACCCCGACGAGTTGTTTCCGCCCTGGGAACGCCGCTAAACACCGGTGAGATGTATTGTCGCCCTCAACGTCAGGAGCGGAGGCGGAACGCGCGCTGCCCGCCTCCGCAGCTACCTCGGTGACCTCGACCCGGACACTGTCCTCTTAACCGAATGGCGCAATAACGCGAGCGGGCGCCTCTTCGCCGCTTGGGCCGAAAGCCGAGGCATGAGGCATGACGGTTTGACCGATGGACAGACCGCTAATCAAATCTTTCTCGCTTCGTCGGATGACTTTTTAAGCGAGAGTGTCACGCCTATCGCGGAGGGCGCCGGCTGCCTGATGTTGGCGCGTTTCGACTGGGTCACCCTGTTGGGCTGCTATTTCCCGCAGCTCAATGCCAAGGCCGTCTTCTTCGATCGTTGCCTGGAGGTGGCCCTTCGGCATCCCATTTGTCCTCGCTGGTGACCTCACCACCGGCAACCAGCTTGCCGACCGTAGCGAGGGAGCGGGAAAATACTATTGTGCCGATCACTTCGACCGTCTGGCATCGGCGGGCGGGCTGCTGGATCTGTGGCGGCTGACAAATGGCGCCAGTCGCGAGTGGACCTGGCACTCGACCAGAGGCAATGGCTTTCGCATCGACCACGCTTTTGGCAACGACGCATTCATTGCGTCCGCTAACCCAGTGTGCGCCTACGACCATCGGGCGCGCGATGACCGGCTGACCGATCACAGCGCCGTCATGGTTCGGATAGACGATGTGGCCGCGGTCACGCCGCCAGTTTCTGTCGGGCCGCCTCGAGGATCATTGCCGCCCCTTTTTCGGCGATCATGATGGTCGGCGCGTTGGTGTTGGTCGAGCTGACCGCCGGCATGATCGAGGCGTCGATGACGCGCAATCCGTCGAGGCCGTGCACCCGCAGCTCACTGTCGACGACGCTCATCGCGTGGTTGCCCATCATGCAGCTGCAGCTCGCGTGATAGACGGTGGAGCCGTTCTGCCGCGCGTAATCCAACAGTTCATCGTCGGTCTGCACGCTCGGCCCCGGCATCCTTTCGGCGATGACGTATTTTGCCAGCGCCGGCGCCGCGAACAGACGGCGTAGAAACTTGAGTCCGCCGATCATCGCGCGGCGGTCGGTGTCCTCGGCGAGATAACGCGGGTTGATCGCCGGCTGCTCGCGCGGGTCGGATGAACGAACGAGGACATAGCCGCGCGACAACGGCCGCATCTGCCATGGGCCGCCGGTGATGCCGGGCTTGTCGTCGAGCTTGCGGATCAACCCCGGCTTGTAGCTCGCCGGGGCGAAGACGCATTGCACGTCGGGGGTCGCCGATTCCTCGAGCACCTTGACCGAGGCGGCGCACAGCGAGGCGCTGTAGGTCAGCATCCCTTTCCCTTCGGTGACATAGCGCACGAGCTCGCCCGCGAAGGAGAGGCCGCGGCCGCGCTCGTTCAATGTCTCGATGCCGTGCACCTCGCAGGACATAAGTGTTTGATTATCAGATGATTACAAAGCCATCAGGATGTGCGATGCTGGAGCCGTGGATAGGGGGAGAGGCATGGCGCAGCGGGTATGTGTGATAGTGAGCGCCGCGGAGCGCGAGGAGCCATCGCACGAAGCCACCACTGGAGGGGGCGATGGCCAAAACCATCGGCATCTCGTTGGGCTGGTACAGCGCATCTGGCAGGCGCACAAACTGCAGCCGCACCGGCTGCGCACCTTCAAGCGCTCGCGCGATCCAGCTTTGCCGACAAGCTGACTGACATTGTCGGGCTCTATGTCGATCCGCCGGCCCATGCCGTGGTGCTGGCGATCGATGAAAAAAGCCAGATCAAGCGCTCGACCGCACGCAGCCCGGCCTGCCGATCAAGCCTGGACGCTGCAGACCATGACGCACGACTACAAGCGGCACGGCACCACCACCCTGTTCGCGGCCCTCAGCGTGCTCGACGGCACCGTCATCGGCCGCTGCATGCAGCGCCACCGCCATGACGAATTCATCCGCTTTCTCAATACCGTCGAGCGGGAAGTCATCGCCAACCGGCCGATCCACGTCGTCCTCGATAATTATGCCACCCATAAACATCCCAAAGTGTTGGCTTGGCTAGCGCGTCATCCGCGTTGGACTTTTCACTTCACCTCGACCTCGGCCTCTTGGCTCATGCGGCGAGAGTTCTTCCAGATGACGCGACAGCGTATCGCCGCGGCGTCTTCCGCTCGATCGCCGACCTGCAGGCCGCCATCAAGGCTTACCTGGCCGAGCACAATGCCAGCCCCAAACTTCGTTGGACCAAATCCCCGAGGTATTTGGAAGCTGAGGGAAGAGACGAGCGATGTAATGATCCTGGAAATTCTTCCCGACCCCGGGAAGCGCGTGATGCACCGGAATGCCCGCCTTGGCCAGAACCTCCGGGTCGCCGACACCGGACAATTGCAACAGATGCGGCGAGCCGACGGCGCCCGCCGCGAGGATTACCTCGCGCTCTGCGTCAATTCGCTCCGTCCTGCCATTGCGCGAGAATTCGACGCCGATCGCGCGTCTGCCATCGAACATTACGCGGTGCACCAAACCTTTCGTGACGACCTGCAAGTTCTGCCGCCGCGCCGCCGGGCGTAGATAGGTACGCGCGGTGCTAGCCCGCCGCCGGCCGCCGCGGGTCTGCTGACACCACCCGATGCTGTCCCCCGCACCCGGCGGCAGGTTGTTGACGTCCGGGCGATACTCGAGCCCGATTTCCTGGGCGGCCTCGATGATCAATTGGCACGCCGACGGCCGCTCGCTCATCGGCGAGGTCGTCAGAAACCCGCCATTGCCGTGCAATTCGCTCGCCTCGCCCTGCCAGTTCTCGGCCCGCTTGAAATATGGCAGGACATCCTCCCAACCCCAGCCGCGATTGCCGAGCTGCGCCCAATGGTCGAAATCCTCGGGTTGGCCGCGGATGTAGATCAGTCCGTTGATCGACGACGAGCCGCCGAGCACCCGGCCGCGCGGATAGACGATCGCCCGGCCCGCGGTACCGGGATCGGCCTCGGCCTTGAAGCCCCAGGTCAAGGTCGGATGGTCGAGCAATTTCATGAACCCGGCCGGGATGTGGATCAGCGGGTTCCAGTCGCGCCCGCCGGCCTCGATCAGCACCACCCGCGTTGCCGGGTCCTCGGCCAACCGATTGGCGAGGACGCAGCCGGCCGAGCCGGCGCCGACAATGAGGTAATCCGCCTGCATAGTAACCCCCATTCCCTCGCCCCCGCGGAAGCGGGAACGACGATCGAATATCATGCCGCCAGTTTCTGTCGTGCCCCATCCAGGATCATCGCAGCGCCCTTTTCGGCGATCATGATCGTCGGGGCGTTGGTGTTGGTCGACGTGACGGCCGGCATTACCGAGGCGTCGATGACGCGCAGTCCTTGGAGCCCGCGCACGCGCAGCCGGTCGTCGACCACCGCCATCGTATCCGGGCCCATCTTGCAGGTGCAGGTCGCGTGAAACACCGTCGACCCGTACTGCCGCGCATAATCCAATAGCTCGTCGTCACTCTGGACGTCGCTGCCGGGGAGGTTCTCGCCGACGACGTATTTCTTGAGCGCCGGGGCGGCGAGGAGGCGCCGCGCCATCTTAAGGCCGCCGACAACCGCGCGGCGGTCGGTCTCCTCCGAGAGATAGCGCGGGTTTATCGCCGGAGGGTCATCCGGCCGGTTCGACCGCGCCTCGACATAACCGCGCGACAGCGGCCGCATCTGCCAGATGCCGGCGGTGATGCCCGGCTTGTCGTCGAGCCGCCGGATCGGACCGGGGGCAAAGCTCCCGGAGGCCAACAGGCACTGGATGTCAGGGGTCGCCGATTCCTCCAGCACCTTGACCGAGGCGGCGACGAGCGAGGCGGCGTAGGTCAGCATGCCGGTGCCGGCGAACAGATAACGCAGCACCTCGCCGGCGAACGGCAGGCCGCGCGAGTTCTCGTTCAAGGTCCTCGCACCGGTGATGAAGCAGGTGACGCGCGCGAGATAGTGGTCCTGCAAATTCTTGCCGACCCCTGGCAGCGCATGATGGACCGGGAGCCCGATGCGGCCCAGGTGATCGGGATCGCCGACGCCGGAGAGCTGCAGGACATGCGGCGAGCCGACCGCACCTGCCGCCAGGATCACTTCGCGCGCCGCGTCGACCCGCTCGACCGCGCCGCCGCGTCCGTATTGAACACCAACCGCCCGGGTGCCCTCGAACAGCACGCGGTGCACCAGCGTGTTCGTAAGGACCGTGAGATTGGGCCGGTTCCTTGCCGGGCGCAGATAGGTGCGAGCGGCACTCTGCCGCCGCCGGCCGCGGCGGGTCTGCTGAACCCAGCCGATATTGTCGCCGCAGCCCGGCGGCAGGTGGTTGACGTCGTCGTGGTATTCCAGGCCGATCTCTGTTCCGGCCTCGATGATCTTGCGGCACAGCAGAGGCTTGTCGGCGGTGCGCGAGGTCAAGAGGGGCCCGCCCTTGCCGTGAAATTCGTCTTCCCCACCCTCCCAATCCTCGGCCTTTTTGAAATACGGCAGCACGTCGTCCCACGACCAGCCGCGATTGCCGAGCTGGGCCCAATGGTCGAAATCCTCGGGCTGGCCGCGAACATAGATCATGCCGTTGATCGAGCTGGAGCCGCCGAGCACCCGGCCGCGCGGGTAGAGGATGGCGCGTCCGTTGGTGCCGGGATCGGGTTCGGCCTTGAAGCCCCAGGTCAGGGTCGGATGATCGAGCAATTTTATGTAGCCGGCTGGAATGTGAATGAGCGGGTGCCAATCGCGCCCACCGGCCTCGATCAGAACAACGCGCGCGCCGGGGTCCTCGCTCAACCGGTTGGCCAGCACGCAGCCCGCCGAGCCCGCGCCGATGATCACGTAATCCGCCTGCATGCCCGTCTCCTTCTCGCGCAAGTGTAATATGACAATATCCGATGCCCAACGCTCCCGCCGATCAGACCAAATCGCGTGAGCGACACGCTCCATCATCCGTCCTGCACGGCAAGTCCGGCTTCCCTGTCGCAAGAAGCATCGAGCCATGATAGATAACTGGAAGATGGCGCTACTTCCTGGTCAGACATTTGAGACTCATGATCCGTTGCTCGGTCGCATCATGGTGCCTCGTGCTGCTGGCCGCCGGCCCGGCGATGGCACAAGCGCCACCGGCGGTCGAGCCGCAGGCGGGCCGGGTGTTTTGCGAGCAAAGCATCAGCTATCGGCTCGCCGATCCGTCGAGCGTTCCCGAATCCTATCGGCGCTTTCTTGGCGCCTGGAGCGATGCGGCCTGGGACGCCAACACCTGTGCCGCTCTGATCGTCGACGATGTAAGGCCAGACGGCACCGCGTCAATCATCTACGTCTACGGGCCGCTTGAAGCGAACGCGCGCGTCCCTGGAGGCGTCCTGCACGGTACCGGGGTCATCCGCGACGACGAGCTCCGGTTTCAGAATTCCGACGGCACGCAGTTCGCGTTCCGGCCGGCGATCGCCGATCTCATCGGTCATATGACCACCCCGAACGGCCAAACCTACCAGGCTGCATTCAAGAAGACATTGTAGCGCGACCCCAATGGCCTTGCGAGAGAGCCCGGCGTGCGCCGCGAGGGCTGGACAAACGCGCGCCGCCATGTTGACGCTGCGGGCCCGCCTTCCTAAATCTCGCCCACGCCGGGGTCGACCGCCCGGTGGGATGAAGTACCTGTGCTCCGGTCGGCGCCGCTTGGTCAGCGAGCACCGGGTGACCACATCAGCAATTTGAATGAAGTCGCGGTCCGATCGCCGCGGCGGGCGGTTTCCCGCCAGGATCGGATCGTCAGACCTGATCCGCGCATGCCTCAACCCACTGCACCATCGCCGATCCACGAGCTCAACGAACGCAGCCGCGAAATCTTTCGCGTGATCGTCGACGGCTACGTCGCCACCGGCGAGCCGGTCGGCTCGCGCACCTTGTCGCGCCGTCTCGGACAAAATCTGTCGCCGGCGACGATCCGCAACGTCATGGCCGATTTGGAGGAGGCAGGGCTGCTCTATGCGCCGCACACCTCGGCCGGCCGGTTGCCAACCGAGGCGGGGTTGCGCCTCTTCGTCCATGGTCTTCTTGAGATCGGCCGCCTCGACGAGGACGAGCGCCGCAGCATCGAGAGCCTCTGCGTCGCGCGCGGGAAGAGCCTGCCGCAGGCGCTGGAAGAAGCCACGAGCGCGCTGTCGGGTTTGTCGCATTGCGCCGGGATCGTCGTCGTGCCCAAACAGGACCGCCCGCTGAAGCACCTCGAATTCGTCCATCTCGGTCCTGGTCGCGCGCTCGTCGTGCTGGTGACCGAAGATGGGCTCGTCGAGAACCGCGCCATCGAGGTGCCGCTCGGCCTGCCGCCCGCGGCGCTGGTCTCCGCCGGAAACTATCTCAGTGCCAGGCTGATCGGACGGACGATCGAGGAAGCAAAGGCTGAGATCGAGGAGGAGATCGCCTCGAACAAGGCGCAACTTGACGAGCTGACCTCGAAGCTCGTCGCGGCGGGCTTGGCGAGCTGGGCGGGGGGCAGCGAAGGCAGCGCGCTGATTGTGCGGGGCCAGGCCAACCTGCTCGAGGACGTGACCGCACTGACCGATCTCGAGAGGCTGCGCACCCTCTTCGAGATGCTCGAGACCCGTGAGACGATGCTGCGCCTGCTCGACGCCAGTAAGCGGGGCGAAGGTGTGCAGATCTTCATCGGCGCCGAGAGCCATCTGTTCGGGGTGACGGGCTGCTCGGTGGTGATCGCTCCCTACCACAACAGCCGCGAGCAGATCGTCGGCGCGATCGGGGTCATCGGCCCCACCCGACTTAACTATGCTCGGATCATCCCAATGGTCGACTACACCGCCAGGGTGATCGGGCGCCTCATCGGATAGGACAATCGATGAACGAAAGTACCGGAAAGGAACGGGAGGCGACGCCTACCCAAGAAGAAGCCGCGGCGAACAACAACGTCGAGGACGTCAGCACAGCCTCGGACGCGCCAGCGGCGGAGGAGCTATCGGCCGAAGCCCGCATTGCGGCGCTCGAGGCGGAGCTCGCCGAACGGAAGGATCACCTTCTGCGCGCCCTCGCAGAGACGGAGAATGTCCGGCGCCGCGCCCAGCGCGAGCGCGAGGACGCAGCGAAATATGCGGTCGCGGGCTTTGCAAAGGAGCTGCTCTCGGTTGCGGACAATCTGCGCCGCGCACTCGATAGCCTGCCCGAGGCGGAGGCAGGAGACGAGCGCACGCGCAGCCTCCTCGCCGGCGTCGAGGCGACCGAACGCGAGCTCATGTCGGTCTTCGAACGGCACGGCATCCGACGCATCGACCCGGCCGGTGAGCGCTTCGACCACAATTTGCATCAGGCGATCTTCGAGGCCGAGCGGCCCGGCAAGCGCGGCGGCATGGTCATCGAGGTGCTGCAGCCCGGCTATGTGCTGCACGACCGCCTGCTACGGCCGGCAATGGTCGGCGTCGCCAAGGAAACTCCGGGTCCGCCGGCGCCAGTGGAATCCGCCGACCCGGTGGCGTGAGCGTTGCGCAACGCCTTCGCCTCAGCCGGTTGTAGCGGCCGCCGGGCTCACATATATAACCCTGGCCATAGTCAGGGGATGGCGGAAAAACCACTTCCCGGGGGATCGGGGCGGTGCTTTCCCGGGCCGTCCGGTCCTGCTTTTGAAACGAGGTGTACATGAGCAAGGTCATCGGTATCGATCTCGGTACGACGAACTCCTGCGTCGCCGTGATGGAGGGCAGAAACGCCAAGGTGATCGAGAATAGCGAGGGCATGCGTACCACGCCCTCGATGGTGGCGTTCACCGAATTGGGCGAGCGCCTGGTCGGCCAGGCGGCAAAGCGCCAGGCCGTAACCAATCCCGAGAACACGTTCTTTGCGATCAAACGCCTGATCGGTCGCCGGTTCACCGATCCGATGGTCAAGAAGGACATGGATCTCGTCCCCTACAAGATCATCACCGGCGACAATGGCGATGCCTGGGTGGAGAGCCGCGGCAAGAAATATGCGCCTTCCCAGATCAGCGCCTTCATCCTGCAAAAGATGAAGGAGACGGCCGAGGCCTATCTCGGCGAGACGGTGACGCAGGCGGTCATTACGGTACCGGCGTACTTCAACGACAGCCAGCGCCAGGCGACCAAAGACGCCGGCAGAATCGCTGGGCTCGAAGTGTTGCGCATCATCAACGAGCCGACCGCGGCGGCACTCGCCTACGGCATGGAGAAGAAGGGCAGCGGAACGATCGCGGTCTACGACCTCGGCGGCGGCACCTTCGACATTTCGATCCTCGAGATCGGCGACGGCGTCTTCGAGGTCAAGTCGACCAACGGCGACACGTTTCTCGGCGGTGAGGATTTCGACAAGAAGATCATCGACTACCTCGCGGACGAGTTCCGCAAGGAGCAGGGGATCGATCTGCGCAACGACCGTCTCGCCCTCCAGCGATTGAAGGAGGCCGCGGAGAAGGCCAAGATCGAGTTGTCCTCCTCGGTGCAGACGGACGTCAACCTGCCGTTCATCACCGCGGACCAGCACGGGCCCAAGCATCTCAACATCAAGCTGACCCGGGCCAAGCTCGAGGCCCTGGTCGACGACCTGATCCAGCGGACCGTCGGGCCGTGCGGCAATGCGCTGAAGGATGCCGGGCTCCGCGCCTCTGAGATCAACGAGGTGATCCTTGTCGGTGGCATGACCCGCATGCCCAAGGTTATCGAGACGGTCAAGCAGTTCTTCGGCAAGGAGCCGAACCGCAGCGTCAACCCGGACGAGGTCGTGGCCATCGGCGCGGCGATCCAGGCAGGTGTGCTGAAGGGCGAGGTCAAGGATGTCCTGCTGCTCGACGTGACCCCGCTGTCGCTCGGCATCGAGACCCTGGGCGGCGTCTTCACCCGGCTGATCGACCGCAACACGACCATCCCGACCAAGAAGAGCCAGATCTTTTCGACCGCCGAAGATAATCAGACGGCGGTCACGATCCGCGTCTTCCAGGGCGAGCGCGAGATGGCTTCGGACAACAAGCTGCTCGGGCAGTTCGACCTGGTCGGCATCCCTTCAGCGCCGCGCGGCATGCCGCAGGTTGAAGTGACCTTCGATATCGACGCCAACGGCATCGTGCAGGTCTCCGCCAAGGACAAGGCGACCGGCAAGGAGCAGCAGATCCGCATCCAGGCATCGGGTGGCCTCTCCGAGGCGGATATCGACCGCATGGTCAAGGACGCCGAAGCGCATGCCGAGGAAGACAAGCGGCGGCGCGAATTGGTCGAGGCCAAGAACAGCGCCGATGCCCTGATCCATACGACCGAGCGGACATTGAACGAAGCCGGCGACAAGGTTTCCCAGGGTGACAAGGAAGCGGTGCAGCAGGCGATCCAAGCTCTGAGAGACACCCTCGGCAGCGACGATACCGGGCAGATTAAAGCCAAGACCGAGGCCTTGGCGCAGGCCTCGATGAAGGTGGGCGAGGCGCTCTACAAGGCGCAGCAGGCGCAACAGGCCGATGCCGGTGAGGGCGGATCGTCGTCGGGCGGTGCGGCCGCCGGAGGCGGCAGCGACAAGGTCGTCGACGCCGATTTCGAGGAGGTCGACGACCAGAAGAAGCGCGGTTCCGCTTAATCGTTTCCATCGCCGAGATGGAGATCGGATGCGAGCACCCCGGTGGGCCTTCCGCCGGGGTGACGCGTGGTGGCAAGCCCTCTAATCGAACCTTTGTCCGTCATGGCTAAACAGGACTTTTACGAGATCCTCGGCGTCACCAAATCCGCGAGCGCCGACGAACTCAAGCGGGCCTATCGCAAGCGCGCGATGCAGCATCACCCCGATCGCAATGCGGGCGACAAGGGTGCCGAGCAAAAGTTCAAAGACATTAACGAAGCCTACGACATCCTGAAGGACGATCAAAAGCGCGCCGCTTATGATCGCTTTGGCCACGCTGCCTTCGAACAAGGGGGTGGGCGCGGTCCAGGCGATTTCGGCTTTGCCCAGGGCGGCTTTGCCGACATTTTCGACGAGATGTTCGGCGAGTTCATGGGCGGTCGACGCGGGCAGAGCGGACCCAGCCGCGGCAGCGACCTGCGATACAACCTAGAGATCACGCTCGAAGAGGCCTTCCGCGGCAAGCAGACGACGATCCGCGTCCCAACTCTGGTCGCGTGCGAGCAGTGCAAGGGCAGCGGTGCCGAGGCCGGCTCCAAGCCGATAACCTGCCCGAGGTGCCACGGCCGAGGGCGGTTACGCGTGCAACAGAGTTTCTTCACGATCGAGCAAACCTGCGCCGGGTGCCAGGGTGCCGGGCGGGTCATCGACAACCCCTGCAAGGCGTGCGGCGGCCAGGGCCGCGCGCGACGCGAAAAGACGCTGTCGGTCAATATCCCGGCCGGGGTCGAGGACGGAATTCGGATGCGGCTCGCCGCAGAAGGTGAGGTCGGGGTACGGGGCGCCGGCGCCGGCGACCTCTTCATCTTCATCAGCGTGACGCCGCACCGGATCTTCCAGCGCGACGGCGCCAATATCCATTGCCGGGTGCCGCTGCCGATCACGACGGCAGCGCTCGGCGGCACGATCGAGGTGCCGACCGTGGACGGCAGTCGGACGCGCGTCACGGTGCCTGCAGGGACCCAGTCGGGCCACCAGTTTCGCCTCAGGTCAAAGGGGATGACCGTCCTGCACTCCGCTGCCCGCGGCGACATGTTCATCGAAGCGATCGTCGAAACCCCGGTCAATCTGACCAAGCGCCAGCAGGAACTACTGCGCGAATTCGAGAAGGAAGGCGAGAACCGCCGCATCCACCCCGAAAGCGAAGGCTTCTTCGCCCGGGTCAAGGAATTCTTCGAAGATCTCAGGGAGTAATTTCGGGCGTTCCCGGCCCATGGCCGGGTCTTTTTCCCTGAATCTACTCCGCCGCGACGCGCTCGCGGCCGACCGGGGGCGTTGCGGCGTCGTTCCCCCTGGCCAGCACTGCTTCGAGGGTCTGGCGGATCTCGGAGAGCTTTGCGGGCTGCTCGACCTTATGGCCGAACAGGTTCTTGACGTAAAATACGTCGACGACCTTTTCGCCGTAGGTCGAGATCTTGGCGCTCGAGATCTGCAGATTGAGCCTCGTTAACTCCCGGGTCACCTCATGGAGCAGGCCCGGCCGGTCGCGGCCGTTGACCTCGATGACCGTGTGCGATCGGCTCGCCTTGTTGTCGACGAGAACGCGAGGCACCACCGTGAAGACCTGCGTTCGGCTGGGAAAAGCGGGTGGTCGGGCGAGCTCGCGGTGCGGTTTCAGATCGCCGCTCAACGCGTTCTCGAAAATGACCGCAAGCCTAGCGAGCTTGTCCGGACGATCGAAAGGGCGCCCCGCTAGATCCTGGACGCAAAAGGTGTCGAGCGCCATCCCGTTCGACATCGTCATGATCCTGGCGTCGACGATATTGGCGCCGCTGACCGCGAGCGCGCCGGCGATGCGGGAGAACAGGCCCGGGTGATCGGCCGTGTAGAGGGTGATCTCAGTCACCGCACGATGCGGATCGACCCGCTTTTCGACTGAGAGCGGCGCGCCGCTCGCTTCCGCCTCACGCATCAACCGGGCATGCCGGGCATGGGTCTCGGCGTCGAACGAGAGCCAATAAAACGGGTAGCCGCGTCCGGCGAAGGTCGTGAACTCTTGCTCGCTGAAGTCAGGCAGCAGCAGCCGTGCCGCCGCTTGAGCGGTGGCGACCCGCGCATCCTGTCGCTCGACGGTCAGACCGCCTGACATCACCTCGATCGCCCGATGGTAGAGCTCTCGCAACAGCGCCGCCTTCCATCCGTTCATGACACTGGGACCGACGGCACGGATGTCGGCGACGGTCAGAACCAGCAGCAGCTTCAGCCTTTCGGGCGATTGCACCCGATCCACAAAATCGCCCAGCGTCTTCGGGTCGCCGATATCGAGCTTGAACGCGGTGCCGCTCATCAAGAGATGCCAGCGCACCAGCCAGGCGACGGTCTCGGTCTCCTCATCCGAAAGTCCGAGCCGCGGCCCGAGTTCGAGCGCGATCCCCTCGCCGATCTCGGAGTGATCGCCGCCACGACCTTTGGCGATGTCGTGCAGCAGCATCGCGAGAAAGAGCGCGCGGCGCGAGACGATCGTCGCCGCAGCCTCGGTCGCCAGCGGATGCTCCTCTTTGAGCAGCCCGCTTTCGATCTTGTGCAGGATCCCGATGGCGAAGAGGGTGTGCTCGTCGACCGTGTAGTGGTGGTACATGTCGTACTGCATCTGAGCGACGACATGCCCGAAATCGGGGATGAAGCGGCCGAAGATGCCGGCCTCGTTCATCCGCCGCAGTGCGGTTTCCGGATCCTTGCGCGAGGTGAGGATTTCGAGGAACAGGCGGTTCGCCTCCGGATCCCCGCGCAGCCGCTCGTCGACCAGGTCCGACGATTGACTGGCCGCCCGCAACGCGCGCGGATGGATGTCGAGCCCGTGCTGCTGCGCGACATGAAAGAGCCGCAAGAGCGCCACCGGGTCTTTCGTGAAAAAATCTTCTCCCGGTATCGTCAGCCGCTCGCCGTCGAGCACAAAGCCGGCGAGCGCCCGCCGCCCAGCACCCCAACGCACCCAGGAGAGCCGGCGCTTGCGCTTCTGGTCGGCTTCGAGGATCGCGCAGAAGATCCGTGTCAGGTCGCCGACATCCTTGGCGACCAGGAAATAATCTTTCATGAAGCGCTCGACCCCGCGGCTCCGCGCATCGTCGGCGTAACCCATCCGCCGTCCGATCTCTGTCTGCAGGTCGAAAGTCAGCCGCTCTTCGGCCCGGCCGGCCAGATAGTGAAGATGGCAGCGGACCGTCCACAGGAACCTCTGGGCGTGGTCGAACCGCTGCGACTCCTCCGCCGAGAGCATGCCCAGATCGACCAGCTTGCCGACATCGTCGATGCGGTAGATGTATTTGGCGATCCAGAACAGCGTGTGCAGGTCTCGCAGCCCACCCTTGCCTTCCTTGACGTTGGGCTCAAGCTGGTAACGGCTGTCGCCGACGCGCCGGTGCCGCGCGTCCCGCTCGGCGAGCTTGCCGTCGACGAATTGGGCCGCGCTGCCGCGCACGATGTCGGTATCAAAGCGTCGCTTGAGCTCTCCGAAGAGCGCCTGCTCGCCCCACAGATAACGCGTCTCGAGCAACGCGGTCCGGATCGTCAAATCGGATTTGGCATGGCGCAGGCATTCTTCGACCGAGCGCGTCGCCTGCCCGATTTTCAGGCCGAGGTCCCACAGGAGGTAGAGAAGATATTCGATCACCTGCTCGGTGTGCGGGGTCTGCTTGTAGGGCAGCAGAAACAACAGGTCGATGTCGGAATAGGGCGCGAGTTCGCCGCGTCCGTATCCGCCGACGGCGACGATCGCCAGCCTTTCGCCCGAGGTCGGGTTGGGAAGCGGAAAGATTTCGCCGGTGACGAGGTCAAAGAGCGCGCGGATCAGCTGGTCCATCATAAAGCACTGCTCGCGCATCACCGCGGCGCCATCGCCGCCCGCCTCGAAGCGGGTGCGGATCTCGGCGCGACCGGCGGTCAGCGCGGCCTTCAGCGGCGCGATAAAAGGCCCGCGATCGAGGGCGGGAGATCGGATCGAGCCGGCGACGCTCGACAATTGCTCGGCGAGAGCGCGGCGATCGATGATGTCGCGTTGCCTTGCGATGCCGGCCATCCGGCTCCTCCCCCCGAACTGGGGTTCCCACTTGGGCGTACTTGCCTCTAAAAGGCAACACCACGGCGAGATATATTGCTGCCGACAGCGAAATTCACCGGCTGTCGCTCCGCGTCTCTGATCAGTCGGGACAGGAATGCCCGAACGCTTTCGAGTCGAGCCGTTCCCGCACCGGACGGTGACGGCGATCGCCTATCCCGCCGCCGCGCAGGATCGAGCCGGCGTGACGCTGATCCTTGGGCATGGCGCCGGCGCGGGTCAGGACAGTGATTTTATAGTGGGCGTCGCCACCGAGTTGGCGACGCGCGGCATTGACACGGTCACTTTCAACTTTTTGTACAGCGAGCAAGGCCGCCGAATTCCCGACCCGAATGACCAGCTGGAGGCCTGCTGGCGCGCGGTGATCGGCGTCATTCGCGATCACAAGAAGTTCGGCCAGAATGCGCTCGCGATCGGCGGCAAGTCGATGGGCGGCAGAATTGCCTCTCAGGTCGCCGCCGGCGGAGTCGACAATCTAGTCGGCTTGGTATTTCTGGGCTATCCGCTGCATCCTCCGGGGAGACCCGATCGTCTGCGCGCAAAGCATCTGTCGGACATCAAGGCGCCGATGCTGTTCGTTCAAGGGTCGCGCGATGCATTCGGCTCCCCCGAGGAGCTACGACTGATCATCATGCCACTCGAGGCCCCGGCCGATCTCTACGTCGTCGAAGGCGCCGACCACTCTTTCAAAGTTCCAAAGAGATCCGGCGTCGACCAAAAAATTGTCTATCGAGCAATACAAGATCACATCGCGGCTTGGCTGCGCGAGAGCATGCGCTCGCGCAGCCAACGGCAATGAGCGGCGCCAGCAGCAATATCCTTGTCAGGAAATGGCGATCAGCGAGGCCGGGACGGCGCCCCGCAATAGGGCTTTACGGGCCTCCCATTGGATGGCGGGGTCGAGGGTTTCGAGAAACTGGACCTCACCGCCGGCGAGGAGTGCCACCGGCAGACCGTCGCGGTAGAGCAGCCTGTTGCTGGTCAGCGCGGCGAGTTTTGGTCCCGGGGTCAGGATGCCGGCGAGGTTGAGCGGGTCGGCGCCGGAGAGCGAAATCCAGTCACCCGATGCCGGCTTGCGCCGGGTCTCGCGCAGCATGCCGACCGCGTCGGGCAATGCAAACTGCTCGCCGGAGAAGCCGGCGACGAAACGGCCGCCGCGGATTTCTCCGCGCGCCTCGAGCCGGCGATAGACGCGCAACAGGTCGCGCCATGGCGGCAGCCACGGCGCCTCGCGTTCGACGAGGCGCCAGAACACGACGCCGTAACGCAGCAGCAGGGTGCTGGCCAAGTGCTCGACGGCTGCGGGGCCGGTCTGCGGCTGAGACTGGGCACGCCGCGCAAGCGCCCAGCGACCGGCGTCTTCCATGCGGAAGACGGCAGTGCGTCGCCGCCGCCCACCGGCGCGCCTGTCCGCTGGGACGAGCAACGCGCGCAGTCCGGCAAAGCTGTCAGAATTGACGAGGCCCGATGCGACCAGCTCGGCCAGCGCCTCTTCGACCTGCGGGCGCAGCAGCCCGGTGCCCTCGACCAGCTCGTCAAAGAACGAGGCGCCGTATTGCCGGATGCAGTCGGCCACCGCCTGAGCCCGGGAACTCAATGTAACCGCATCGGCAGTCGGGGAGAGCGATGCCCAGAGCGAGGAATGGCGGCGCGCCAGCAATGTAATCGGCGTTGTCCGCACCGGCGTCGCGCTGCGCTCGCTGCCGTTGGATCGTCCGTTGCGCGGTCTGAGACGCGCCCAGGCGATCCGTCCGGCAAGGCATTGATCATCCAGCCAGGATGGGTCGTACCCGGCGAGCCGCGCCGGCAGGATCTCGGTTTCCCACGCGCCTGCGGGCGCCTCGAAGCCCTCGAGCTGCCGGACCAGGATCTCGACCGCATCCGGGCCCTCCATGCGGGCATCCGGTGCAACCCGCTGCCAAGCGAACAGAAAGCGCAGGAAGTCCCGGGCTGCGACCGGCTGGATTTCGGCACGCAGACGACCCACCGTATAGCGGTGAATCCGCGCGAGCAGACGCCGTTCGCACCACTCCTCCTCTGCCGCGGTCCCGGTGAAGCGGCCGCGCAGCGCAAAGCCTTCGGCCTCGAGCGCCGCGAGCCCGCCGGCGATTTCCTGTGGCTCAAGTCCGAGCGGTGCCGCCAGCGCGTCCGCGGTGGTCGGCCCAAGCCCCTCTAGTCGACCGCGGAGAATTTCCGTCAGCGCTTCATCGGGCGACCACGCGCGCGCTGCATATTCGGCCGGGGCGGTAATTACCGGGTCAAGCCGCGCCCTAGGCCACAGCGTCTGAAATTGTGACAACCGCTCGGCGGCGATCCAGAGCGTTGTATTCGGCGCATCCAGCCGCGCCGCGCGCTTATCGCGCGCCAGCAGGGTAAACCATTCGCTCCAGCTGGGGTGTCCTGCAACTTCTTCCGCACTCAGAAACCCTAGCCAGACCAGCGCGTCGTGCAGTTCGTCGGCGTTCGCGGCATCGGGCCAAGCTTCGCTGCGAACGCGGGCGATCGCCTCGGGATCGAGCCGGCCGATGTCAGCGGCGGTCTCGGGCGCCAGCCAACGGCGGCTCATCACTGCCTGGGTTCGGCGTTCCTCCAGCGGCGCGTCGTCCAGATAGGCGTAGGGCCGTGCCGACAATACTTCGAGAGCGAGCGGCGAAGGCTCGGTCAGATCGCGCGTAACGACGTGGATTTCGCCTGCTTCGAGCCGGGACAGTAGCCGCGTCAGCCCGCCGATATCCATCGCCTCGCCGAGGCAGTCGGCAATGGTTTGGCGGACCAACGGATGGTCAGGGATCTCGCGCTCGCCGACCAGGTTCTCGGCGCAGGCGAGCTGATCCGGAAAAATCGCCGCAATCAGGTCTTCGGCGTCCATGCGGGCGAGCTGTGGCGGTACTTTTTTTCCGCCGCGGAAGCGCGGCAGCGCCAATGACACGCCCGCGACCCAGCGCCATCGCGTCACGAACATCGGCGCGTCGAGCAATGCCTGGATCAGCACCTGCCGGATGCTGGCCGAATGCAGATAGTGGCGAACCTCGCCGAGGTCGAAGCTGTGCGCCCTCGTCAGCGACAGCACGATATTGTCCTCGGTCGCCGCCGCCTGCAGCTCGAAATTGAACTTGCGGCAGATGCGCTTGCGCAGTGCCAGCCCCCAGGCGCGGTTGACGCGGCTGCCGTAGGGCGAGTGGATGACCAGCTGCATGCCGCCGATCTCGTCGAAGAAACGCTCGATGACGAGCGTGTCCTGGGTCGGCAGAACCCCCAAGGTGGCATGAGCCGACGCCAGGTACTCGATCAGCTGCTCCGCCGCGGGCTCGGCAATGCCGGCCTCCTCGACGAGCCAGCGCGACGGGCCCTCACCCGTCGGGTCGGCCGGCAAGCGGTTGGCGATCTCGGCACGCAAGCGCGACACCGACTGCGACAGCTCGTCGGTGCGGCCCGGCGCCTCACCCAGCCAGAACGGAATGTTAGGCATCATGCCGTGCGCATCCTCGACCCGGACGGTGCCGCGTTCGACGCGCAGGATGCGGTAGGCCGCGTTGCCGAGCTGGAAGACGTCGCCAGCCATGCTTTCGACCGCCCAATCCTCGTTGACGCTGCCGATGACCTGGTTTTCGGGCTCCAGCAGTACCTGATAGTCCGCGGTGTCGGGGATCGCACCGCCCGAGGTCACCGCCGTCAGCCGCGCGCCGCGCCGGCCGCGCAGTATATGGTTTACGGCGTCGTGATGGATCAGCGCGCCGCGCCGGCCGCGGCGAGTTCCGAAGCCTTCGGCGAGCATGCCGACCACCGCGGAAAAATCCTCGCGCGCCAGTGCGCGATAGGGCCAAGCGCGACGGAACATCGCGAGGAGGTCGTCCTCGCGCCATTCCCGCGCTGCCACTTCTGCGACGATCTGCTGCGCCAGCACATCGAGCGGTTGTTCGGGAATCGTCAGCCGATCGAGCTCGCCGCGATTGACGCTGTCGAGTAATGCCGCGCATTCTACCAGCTCGTCGCGCGACAGCGGGAAGAGGCGGCCCTTGGGCGTGCCGTCGACCGCATGGCCCGAGCGGCCCACCCGTTGCAGGAAGGTCGCGATCGAGTGTGGCGAACCGAGCTGACAGACCAGATCGACATCGCCGATATCGATGCCGAGCTCGAGCGAGGCCGTCGCCACCAGAGCTCTCAGCTTACCGTGCTTGAGACGCTGTTCGGCGTCGAGCCGCTGCTCCTTGGCGAGACTGCCATGGTGTGCGGTCAGCTGATCGGCGCTGAGGCGCTCGGAAAGCTGGCGGGTCACTCGCTCGACCAGCCGGCGCGTATTGACGAAAATCAGGGTCGTCCGATGCGCCTCGATCAGCTCTGCCAATCGGTCATAAACCTGCTGCCAGACTTCACCCGACATCACCGCTTCGAGCGGCGCGGAGGGGACTTCGAGGGCAAGGTCGCGTGCCCGCCGGTAGCCGGTATCGATGATCCGGCATTCGGCGTCCGGCCCGACCAGAAAGCGTGCAACGGCCTCGATCGGCTTCTGGGTCGCTGACAGGCCGACCCGCAATAAAGGGCCATTGCAGAGAGCCGCGAGACGCTCGAGCGAAAGCGCCAGGTGGGAACCCCGCTTGTTCGGTGCCAGCGCGTGGATCTCGTCGACGATCATCGTCCGCGTTGTCGTCAGCATTTTGCGGCCGGAATCGGAGCCGAGCAGGATGTACAGTGACTCCGGTGTGGTGACGACGATATGCGGCGGCGAGCGCCCCATGCGCTGGCGCTCGCCGGGGGGCGTATCGCCGGTGCGCACCCAAGTTCGGATGTCGACGTCCGGTAAGCCCTGGGCACGCAGGCCCTCGCGAACCCCGGCGAGCGGCGCTTCGAGGTTGCGCTGTATGTCGTTCGACAGCGCCTTTAACGGCGAGACATAGACGACCTGCGTCTCGTCCTTGAGGCGACCCTCCAGCCCCTGCCGCACCAGCGCATCGATCGCCGCGAGAAAGGCGGCGAGCGTCTTGCCCGATCCCGTGGGTGCCGCGATCAGCACGTGTTGGCCGGCCTGGATCGCCGGCCACGCCTCCGCCTGCGCCGCGGTCGGCGCCGCGAAGCTACGGTTGAACCAGGCGGCGACCGCCGGGTGAAACGAGGAGGTTGGGGTCACGGGGGCGAGATCGGTGTAGCAAACAGCGATATGGTTACGGCCCGCTGCAAGACCAGTCCCCTCGGCTCTACACTGGCACAGCTGCTACAAACGGTTGTATCGACAATTAACGATTGGTGCATTTGCAGCAAATCAGCAGCAAAAGCTCTTCTTCAGGTCGCAATCGCATGAGGTTCCAGAGCCATCGGATAGCGAGGAGCCTCGGAGCACCTCCCGCTGTTTTTGCTGTTATTTACAGGAAATTATCAGCTAGCGCCGCTCCTGTCCCGCAGAAATCCTGGACCGTTGGCGATCCGGCTACCGAAAGAACAGCGGGAAATCCGCGAGTGACAGCCGACCGTCCATTCGTCGTTGGCAAGAGTGCAACCATCGCAAGGCGCACGCCGGCTAATGCTTGAGGGTGTGTTGTAAAATTAGCATATTAAGTGAGACTCTGTCAACGATAAATGTGACAATTACAAGACGGGACTGAGGCACTCCTACATCAGGAACACGCCCTTGCCGGTGGTCTGGGTGTCGAACAGGCGGTAGGCCTCTTCCGCCTGGTCGAGCTTCCAGCGGTGGGTGAAGAGGCGCTCGACATCGACCTCGCGCTCGACGCAGAAGCGCGCGCAGTCGGCTTGGCCCTGCCACGAGAAGGTCCAGGAGCCGATGATTGTCAGCTGCTTGCGCAGCATGTCGGGGCTGACGTCGATCGTCACGTTGTTGCGTTCGCCGACAAAGCACACTGTGCCCCACACCTTGGCGCTGCGCACCGCGGCGATGCGGCCCTCGGGCTGGCTCGAGGTGTCGAGGGTGAAATCCGCACCACCATGGGTCAATTCCTTGATGGCACCCACCGGGTCGTTCGAGCGCGGGTTCACCGTTTCCCAGGCGCCGAATTCCTTGGCGCGCGCCAGCCGCTCCGGGCTCACATCGAGGGCGATGACGCGGGCGCCCATCGCCGCCGCGAGCTGCGTCGCGGACAGACCCACCGGCCCCTGGCCGAACAGCGCGATCGTGTCGTCGCCGGAGATTTTAAGCCGGCGAAGCGCGCCATAGGCGGTTCCGGTGCCGCAGGAGATCGCCGCTCCGCTCGTGAAGCTGAGCTCGTCGGCGAGCGGCACCAGGGTGAAGGCCGGCACCTTCAGATAGGGCGCGTGCCCGCCATGGGCGTTGTTGCCGTAAACCAGGACCGGCTCCTCCTGGCACAGCTGCGACCAGCCCGAGCGGCAGTGCTCGCAAACCGTGCAGCCTTTGTAGTGGTGCACCATGACGCGCTGCCCGATGCGGGCCATCTTTTCGCTGACGCCGGCGCCGATCGCCGCGACGACCCCGCAGGGCTCGTGCCCGCCGATAACCGGGTCCGGGTTGACCGGCAGCCCGCCGATTGCGGCCCCGCCCGATTTGGGCCGGCGGTACTGGTGCAGATCGCTGCCGCACATGCCCGAGGCCTTCATCTCGACGACGACTTCGCCCGGCCCCGGGGTCGGGTCGGGAAACTCCATAAACTCGATCTGCCGCTCGCCCGTGAAAACAACACCGCGCATGGGTCCCTCCGCTTTCTTTTCTGCTAGCGAATGCGGACCACCCTACGCCCTTTCGCACCTGCCCGGTACTACCCTGACCCCGGAAAGCTCCCTATGAAGCGGTGGAAGCGGGCGAGAAAGTCGCGGGTGCGCGGGTTATCGGGATGCTCGAGGATTTGCCCGGGCCGGCCGCTCTCGACGATCACGCCGTCGCTCATAAAGGCGACGAGATCGGCGACCTCATGGGCGAAGGCGACCTCGTGGGTGACGATGACCATCGTCATCCCCTCCTTCGCGAGCTGCTCGATCACTCCCAGAACCTCGCCAACCAGTTCGGGGTCGAGTGCCGAGGTGACCTCGTCCAAGAGCATGACCGAGGGGTTCATCGCCAAGGCCCGGGCGATCGCAACGCGCTGCCGCTGTCCGCCCGAAAGATGCATGGGGTAGGCTTCCGTTTTGTCGGCAAGTCCGACTTTGGCAAGCAGCGCGCGGGAAACGGCCTGCGCCTCACCCCGGGGCAGACCCTTGACGATCACTGGCCCGGCCATGACGTTGCCAAGCGCCGTCATGTGCGGAAACAGATTGAAATGTTGGAAGACCATGCCGGTCGCGGCGCGAAACGCGGACAGCTCGCGGTCGCCCGGCAGGCTGCGGTTGCCTTTGCCAAAGCGCATTTCGCGGTCGCCGACCCGGATCCGTCCCCGATCGGGCTCCTCGAGCAGGTTGATGCAGCGCAGCAGGGTCGATTTGCCGGAGCCGCTCGGCCCGATGATCGCGACCACCGAGCTCGGTTCGACCCGCAGCGATACGCCCTTCAACACCGGAAGCGCGCCGAAGCTCTTCCACAGATCGGCGATCTCGATCGTCGCCCCCGGCACGCCGGCGGTCCGCTCTAATCCGCCCGCGCGAGCCGGCGCTCGACCCGCTGGGCCGCCAATGTCAGCGGGAACAACACGAGAAAATAGATGACCGCGACCATCGTATAGACCTCAAGCGGGCGATAGGTCGCGGCCGTGATGATCGTGCCCTGATAAAGGAGATCGGCGACTGCGATCGTCGAGACCAGCGAGGTGTTCTTGAGCTGAATGATCGACTGGTTCATGAAGGGCGGGATCATCCGCTTGACCGCCTGCGGCAAGATCACGTGGCGCATGACCTGCCGCCGCCGCATGCCGATCGCACGCGCCGCGTCCCATTGCCCGCGCTCGATCGAGGCGACCCCGCCGCGGATGATTTCGGCGTAGAAGGCGCCGGTATAGAGCGACAGCACCAATGTCGCGGCGACGTGGGCCGGGATGTCGATCCCGAGGACGACCGGCAACGCGTAATAGAACCAAACGATCTGCACGAGGAGCGGCGTGCAGCGGAAGATTTCGACATAAGCGACGAGGGGCGCCGTAATTAGAACGTTCCTCGACAGCCGTAGCAGCCCGGTGACGAGCCCAACCAGCAGCCCCAACAGGATCGTGCCGATCGTATAAGCGATCGTCACCCCAAGCCCGGTCAGGATCAGCCCGCGATAGCCCCACAAAAACGAGAAGTCCCAAGAATAGCCGGCGCCGCTCACGGCTTTAGGGTCCGGTCTCTCCCCGTTAGAGCTCGACGTCGGAAGGGACGTCCTCGGGCTTGACGCCATTGATAGCGAGACCGGCGTAGAGCCATTCCCGGATCTGTTGGATGCCGCGATTGTAATCGACCCAGGCGTCGAGAAAGTCGCGCCAGCGCTTGTCGGTTTCCATGCGAATGCCCATGCAGGTCGGCAATTGCACGCGCGGTTGATGCAGCATTTGGAACTCGCCGAGCTCCGGATTTTTCTTGACCGCGGTCAGCCCCAGATTGACCGCAAGGATCACGCAATCGGCTCGGCCCGACTGGACCGCCAGG
This sequence comes from uncultured Alphaproteobacteria bacterium, assembly GCA_963796155.1. Taxonomy (GTDB): domain Bacteria; phylum Pseudomonadota; class Alphaproteobacteria; order ATCC43930; family CGMCC-115725; genus AP-15. The sequence goes on from CAWCKT010000029.1 coordinate 70,804, forward strand.
ATGCAGTCGTCGCGCGCCTTCAATCCGATGATCGTCGCCTTCGGCGCGAAGCGGCGGGCCGCGATCTCGTGAACCGAGCCGATATCGACGGCGATCCTGACCTCGGGCTTGTTGAGCTCGCCCCAGGTCGAGGCGTGGAAGCCTTTCTTGCCGACCATGCCGAAACCGTGCAGGTAGAAGGCGTGCGTGAAATCGATGACGAGCGCCCGCCTCGGTGTCGGGTTCAATGAAAACGCCAAATCGATCTTGTTGGCCTGCAGATCGAGCACCGAATTCCCATAGGTTGACTCGACGTAATCGACCTTGGCATCGAAAATCCCGGCAATGTCCTTCGCCATCTCGATGCACATCCCCGACCATTCCCCGGTCGCGATGTCCTTGTTGAAATAGGGCGCCTCGCCGGGCAGTGCCGCGATGCGCAGCACTTTGGCGTGCTGGATCCGGTCGATTGTCGTTTCGGCGGGTTGGGTCTGCCCCCTTGCTGCACCGGCAAGGATCGCCGGCGAGCCCGCCGCTCCGGCGGCGAATAAGCGACGCGACAACATTCGAAGCCTCCTGCTTTTATCTGCTCAATCAGAATGGTAGACGTTAGCAAGCCTGCGGCGCCGCCGAAAGCCGCAAAGAAGGATCGAGTCCTATGCCCGTCAACAAGCCTCACCTCGAATTCCATCGCGTCGACATGAGTTCCGGGTGGTCGACCCCTTCCGGCTATCCGTCAGGCATCGACCAGAAGATCCTGGCGGGGGCGCTCGACGAGGAGCGCCGCAGCGGCAGCCGCACCCGCCTCCTGCGCTTCGCGCCAGGGGTGTTCACGACGGCGCCGTTCGTCCACGAATACTGGGAAGAGGTCTACTTGCTTTCGGGCGACCTGACCGTCGGCAACGACGCCGAAGGCAGAGGCGGCGAGAATTTCCCGCCCGGCACCTACGCCTGCCGCCCCCCTGGTGCGGTGCATGGCCCGTTCAAGTCCAACAGCGGGTGCCTGCTCTACGAGACCCACTATTACGCGGATTGAGCCGACGATCAGCCGGCCAGTCGGATCGCGTCGCCCTCTTGAAAGCGGCACATCCGATCGAACAGTCCGCGCCGTCGACGCAATTCGGCCGGGCTGCCGTCTTCGACTATGCGGCCCTCTTGCAGCACGACGAGCCGATCGAATTTCGCCACCGTCGATAACCGATGGGCGATCGCCAGCACGGTGCGGCCCCGCATCAGCGCCTCGAGCGCCTTCTGGATCTCGGTTTCGACCTCGCTGTCAAGCGCCGAGGTCGCCTCGTCGAGGACGATAATCGGGGCGTCTTTAAGCAGGGCCCGGGCGATGCCGATCCGCTGGCGCTGCCCGCCGGAGAGCTTGGCGCCCCGCTCGCCGACGATCGTCGCATAGCCTTGCGGCAGCTTGCTGATAAAGGCGTCACATCGCGCCGCTCGGGCCGCGGCCAAGACCTCGTCATCATTTGCCTCGGGCCTGGCATAGCGGATGTTCTCAAGAACCGCCCGATGAAACAGCGAGATCTCCTGCGGCACCACGGCAATGGCGGCGCGCAAGCTATCCTGCGTCATCGCCCGAATATCCTGATTGTCGATCAGAAGCCGGCCGCCATCGACGTCGAAGAGACGCTGTACCAAGCAGATCAAGGTCGATTTACCGGCGCCGGATGGTCCGACAAGGCCGACGCGCTGGCCCGGCTTGATGCGCAGATCGAAGCCGCGAAACACTTCGCGCCCACCCGGGTAGCAGAAGTCGACATTCTCGAACGTGATGCTGCCGCCCTGACGGACCAGTTGCCGCGCCCCGGGCCCGTCGACCACTTTATGGTTTTCTCCGATCACCTGGATCGCGTCGGCTATGCGCGAGACAAACTGGGTTGCATTAACTACCGCAAATGCCAGATCGCGCGAACCGTGGAGGATGCGGAAGGCCACCGCCACGGTTAAAATCACGTCACCGGGGGTGATCCGTCCGCTGCTCCACAAATGGAGCGACCAGGCCAGCATCCCGCCTGCCATCAACCACAGACCCAAATCGTGCATGACGCGCATCAGCTCGATGTACATCAGGCTTCCGCGGTGTGCTGAAGCCTCGGTCTGGAGGAGCTGCGCAAAGCGCCGGCGCTCCCGCGAGTGCGCAGAAAATGCCTTGACCGTCCAGATGTTGGAGACGACGTCGACGAGTGCGCCGCCGACTTCGGCAGCGCGGTCGGCATAGGCGCGGTGGCGCGGAGTGCCGCGACGGCCCAAAAGGCAAAGGGCGCCGACGGCGAGCAGCACGAACAGACTCAGAGCGGTGACCAGATGCCATTCGACCGTCGCCAGGATCGCCAAGGCGGCGCAGAAATCGGCACAGACCGGGGCAATATTGAATAGAACGATCGAGAGCACCTGCTGGACCGAATCCCCGGCGGTCGAGATCCGACTGGCGAGAGCGCCCCCCAGCAAATCGGCAAAATAGCGGCTCGAGTGGCCGCCCAAATGATCGAACAGGTCGAGCTTGGCCTCCGCCTTGTCGATCAGCATGGCTCGGTAGCCGAACCAGCTGCCGAGGCGCCACAGCATGCTCTCGCCCGCCAGCAAACCGGCGAATACGGCGAGCGCTGCCCACACGGCACCGATATGCCCGGCTCCTTGCGCCATCGCATCGACGATCAGCTTCAAGCCGTATTGTGCGACGCACGCACATGTCGCCGCTCCCAGAACCGAGACGACGGCAACCAAGTGCAACAGCGGCCTTCGCCTGATGTAGTGCCACAGGAACGCGACCGGTCGGCGCGGGAACGCCGCAGCGCCGGCTTCAGGAGACACCGTGCCGGCCAGCCCGGATGCCGCCACCCGCAGCGGAGCGGTCGAAATGGGACCCGGATTGCGGAGGTTTGAGCGAGGCTCTTCGTTCGCTTCAGCGAGTAACATCGGGTGTCGTCCTCAATATTCACAGTTGATAACCTCACCGTTCCTGGCGAGTTCCCCTCCCTCCCCTGTTGTGCGAAGTGAACACTTAGCACAGAACGTTATGGTTCTGTTCCGATCGGCTCAGATCGTCGGCGAATCTGTACCACTCGCGGCGCGAACGCGGATCGACCGCTTCCTATTCCCTAGGGAAGTCCTTTTTCTCGGTCGCCACGGCCGGTGCCGAAATGTCGCACCCATGCAACCTCTTTCCCGGCAGAGCGTTAACGGAAATGTCGCTTTTTAGACCCGGGAGCGAGGATGCGGATTGCCCAAATCTCGCCGCTGATGGAAGCCGTTCCCCCGAAGTTCTATGGCGGCACCGAGCGTATTGTCGCCTATTTGACGGATGCACTCGTGGCAATGGGTCACCAGGTGACCTTGTTCGCCAGCGGCGACAGCTCGACGAGGGCCAGCCTCGAGCCGGCTTGGCCGCAGGCGCTTCGGCTCGACCCGACAATCCGTGATCACATCGCGCCGCTCATCGCGATGCTGGAGACCGTCGCGCGACGGGCAGGCGAATTCGATGTGGTCCACCTGCACTGCGATTATCTCGGATATGCCGCGCTGCGGCGGACCGGCGTGCCGTTTCTCGCCACCCTGCACGGCCGCCTCGATCTGCCCGAGCTCAAGCCGCTCTACAGCGTGTTCTCCGACGTGCCGGTGGTCTCGATCTCGGACGCGCAGCGCGGCCCTCTGCCGGAAGCGCGCTACATCGCTACCGTGCCGCACGGTCTGCCAGAAGGGTTGCTGCTCGCGGGCTCGGGCGCGGGCGGCTACCTCGCCTTTCTCGGCCGGATATCGCCGGAAAAGGCACCGGACCGCGCGATCCGGATCGCCGCGCGGGCCGGCATGAAACTGAAGATCGCGGCCAAGGTCGATCGCGTCGATCAAGAGTACTTCAAGCGGGAGATCGAACCGCTCCTGACGCAGCCGCATGTCGAGTTCATTGGTGAGATCGCCGAGCACCAAAAGGCCGAATTTCTCGGCAATGCTGCAGGCTTGCTGTTCCCGATCGCATGGCGCGAGCCGTTCGGGCTGGCGATGATCGAGGCGATGGCCTGCGGAACCCCGGTCGTCGCCATGCGCAACGGCTCCGTGCCCGAAGTCGTTGATGAAGGCGTCACCGGCTTCATAACCGCGAGCGAAGCCGAAGCGGCAACCGCGGCCGTGCGGCTGCCCGAACTTGACCGCGTGCGAATCCGAAAAGTGTTCGAGAAGCGGTTCACCGCACAACGAATGGCGAAAGACTATGTCTCGCTCTATCAGCGGCTGATCGGCGAGAGCCACAGGCTGCGCAGAGCGAGTTGACGAGGAGGAGGCGTTCAAATGGCGTGGCGGCTCGACATCGAACGACTGAGTCGGCGGGCCGCCGCCGGCTGTCGGCGAACCCGTTTCACGGCACTCCAGGGCGGCGCTCTGGCGATTGCGATCGCGAGCGCTGCCGGCCCGTCGAACGGGCAAGCGCCCGCTCCGGTAACGCGTGATATGTCGGCCGCGAATGCATCGTCGGCGGCGCCGAGCATCCCCGACGAGGGGTCCTCTGGTTCGACAGAGGCGCCGTCTGCCAAAGGCGCACGCCTGCAGCGGCTTTCTCACGAGGATTTGTTCCGCATCCTCGGCAAGGAGGTTCGCAGTGCTTCCGGGCAAGCGATGGGGCGCATCGTCGACATCCTCTTCGACGAGGCCGGGCGCCCGCGCGCAGCGATCATCGATTTTGGCGGCTTTCTCGGTGTCGGAACCCGAAAGATCGCTATCAGCTGGGATAGCGTGCACTTTGCTCCAGCCGGGCCAAAGGAGGACGTGGTAGTCGATCTCGACCGGGACCAGATAAAGGCGGCGCCCGAATACAAGGAGTCGCGCGAAGTAGTCGCGGTAGTATCCCCGCCGACGTCCCGGCAGCACGATAGCGCTCCCGATCAAGGATGGTGATCGCCGCGGTATGATGGAGCTGCGCACTGGCGCCAGGTGCCGAGCGGCTCCCGCGACGGAGCGCGGTTTGCGCGGCCTCGATTGGCTTAACTTCTTCGTCGCCAATTTTCAGACCGGCTTTGGACCTTTCATATCCGTCTACCTGACGGGCGCAGGTTGGACGCAGGGCGCAATCGGAGCCGCACTCAGTGCCGGCACGATCACCGCAATGGCTAGCCAGGTTCCGGCTGGCGCGCTGGTCGATGCGGTGCCCAGCAAGCGCAAGGCGGCGGCGGCGGCGATTGCCGGAATTATCCTCAGCGCTCTCCTCATCGCATTATGGCCCGCGTTTTTGCCGATCATCGTGGCGGAAGCTCTGCACTCCTTTGCCAGTGCCGTCCTCGGCCCGGCAATCGCCGCGATCACCCTCGTTTTGGTCGAATCTGCGGCTTTTGGCGAACGGCTCGGTCGCAACGCGCGCTATGCCGCGATCGGCAACGCCGATCGCCGCGGGGCTGATGGGCGCCTGCGGCTTCTTTCTGACCGATCGCGCCGTCTTTTTGTTCGCCGCAACGCTCGGGATCCCCGCGCTGGTGGCACTCAGGTCATTAGCGGGATGCCGATCTCGCCCCGCGACGACCCAGCCCCCGTGCATCGGTACCGCCGCCGGCGGCACCCCGAGACCGAGAATGGCCCTTCATCAAGGATCGGAGACTCATCACCTTTGCTGCCTGCGCCGCCCTATTTCATCTCGGGAACGCGGCGATGCTGCCGATTGCGGCCGCCACGGTCACCAAGCGGGCCGGCGACGAGGCGACGTTGGTGATCGCCGCCTGCATCGTTGGTCCGCAGATCGTTACCGCGCTGGTCGCTCCGTGGGTCGGCCGGGCCGCGCAGGTTTGGGGCCGCCAGCCAATTCTTGTCTTGGGCTTCAGCACCCTGCCGATCCGCGGCATTTTGCTCGCCGCGTTCGCCGATCCCTACCTCATCATCCCAATCCAGCTCCTCGACGGGTTCGGCGCGGCGTCCTTCGGGGTGTTGTTCCCGCTGATCGTCGCCGATATCACGGGGGAGACCGGTCGCTACACGACCTCACTGGGACTGGTCGGGCTCGCTATCGGCGGCGGCGCGACATTGAGTACGACGCTTGCCGGGCTCGTCGCGGACCACCTCGGTGTCAGGGCCGCCTTCCTGAGCCTAACGGCGGTCGGGTTATGCGGGACAGGTCTCGTCTGGGCCTTCATGCCGGAAACCAGGGTCGCGGTTGACCGTTGACCTCGATCAGCTCCTGGCGGCTTAGGTCACTCCGCGTGATCCGCCAAGCCCGCGACTTACGTTGAGGAGCCTCACCCTGACGTTGTAGGGGCTCGGCGCCAGTCCGCTAGACGACTTCGGAACTTGCTGCTATTATTTGGTCGCGGTCCCGACCGCAAGAGCAGGGGCTTGTTGCTGGCGCGGGACGTTAACTTTTTCGTTCGCGATGCAATTCAGATTATTCCGACATTTTGTTCCGGTTTCAGTCGTGCTTCTCGCGTCGTCGGACGCTCTGCTGATCACCGGCGCCTTTTATCAGCTGTTGGCGGCGTCGGAGCTCGGCGCTCCGATCATGCTCCGCACTTCGAGCTTCACAGCCCAGTTCTCTGCGGGGTTGGCGGTCGCGGCAGTGACCGCGATGGTTTCGGTCGGCCTTTATGGGCATGAAAGCTTCGTGGATTTCCGCATTCTGTTAAGCAAGATAGTCGTCGCCGGGATACTTGTGCTCATGCTCGTCTCTGTCTCGGCCGCATATTGGCGCGAGGGATTGGGTCGCCTGCCGGACGCCGGCAATTTTCCGCTGAAGGCGACGCTGATTTGGCTCGTATGCGTGTCGGTGACGCGTGGCACCTTCTCGGTGACTTTGGGACGAGGGCTGCTGAAGCGGCGAGTTCTGGTCCTCGGTAACGGAGCGCAGGCGGCGCGGATCGCCAAGCTGGTCGAGGCCGGGGAAAACGAGCACTTTGTGCCGGTTTCGTTTATCGGTATGCTTGGCGAGCCTTCGAGTGTCCGCTCCGATACCGCTAACTTGTCGGTCGCCGAGCCCGAAGCCCTGACAGATATAGTGTATCGGCTGGGGGTAAGCGAGATCGTAGTAGCGACCGATGAGCGGCGCGGCTTGCCGGTTCGCCAGCTACTGCACTGCAAGCTCGCAGGCATCAAAGTAATCGACTTCCTCGATTTCTGGGAGCGTGAGACCAGGACGGTCGACCTCGAGGCGCTTAAACCTAGCTGGCTCTTCTACTCCGACGGCTTTCGTTGTGGTCCCGTCGACGAGTTTCTGAAGCGCGCGTTCGACATTGCGGTCAGCCTGGGCTTGCTGCTGTTAACGCTGCCGCTCCTGGTCCTGACGGCCTGCTTGATCAAGCTCGAGAGCCCTGGGCCGATCTTTTATCATCAGGAGAGAGTAGGGCTTCATGGGCGCGTGTTCACTATTCTGAAGTTCCGCAGCATGCGCGTGGATGCCGAGACAGACGGTCGTCCTCGCTGGGCATCGGAGAGGGATCCCCGCGTTACCCGCGTCGGGGCAATCATTCGCAAACTCAAAATCGACGAGCTCGCGCAAATCTTTAATGTGTTGCGCGGTGACATGAGCTTTGTCGGGCCTCGTCCGGAGCGGCCCTTTTTTGTGGCCGAGTTGGCCCAGGCGATTCCCTACTATTCCGAACGCCATTGGGTAAGGCCAGGCATTACCGGTTGGGCGCAGGTAAATTACCCCTACGGTGCGTCGAAAGAGGACGCTTGGATCAAGTTGACTTATGATCTTTACTATGTTAAAAATCGCAGTATTTTCTTGGACTTCGTTATATTGCTGCAGACTGCGCGGGTGATCTTTTGGAACTACGGGGCAAGATAGGGCGCCGAACCTGGATATCGTCGTAACAGAAACGGTTTATTCAGGATGTGCCCTGGCGTTCATCCTGGTGATCGTGTTGATGATTTTGCGGGGCCGGACCAGCAAGACCGGTCTCGCGATCCTTGGTTGCTGCCTCACCTCGGCCGCGTGGGCGGTCGCGACTGCGGTTTCCGCCGGCCTGCCGTTCCCTGGTCTCGCACTCCTTGACAGCGTTAGGCTCTCTGCGTGGCTGTTGTTCGCAGTCACACTCGTTACCATCCAAGCCGGCGACGGCTCCGGCCTCGGGCGACTCTATTTGTATGGTGCACTCGCATTTTGCGCTGTGGCGATCGCCAATGACGGACACCTGCTTATCCACGATCCGACGGTTTCGGGTTTCTACACCTCGCAGCTGTTGGTTCGGATTGGGTTCGGTGTCGTCGGTCTCCTGACGATCGAGAATTTGTGGCGCAATACCGAATTGCAACGACGCTGGCACGTTTGGCCACTGTGTGTCGCGCTCGGCGGTCTTTTTGTCTACGAGCTATTCTTGTTCTCCGATGCCTTCATCACCCGCGGCCGCGTCGATCCCGGGCTCGGCTTGGGGCGCGCGATCGCGGCGGCGTTCATGGCTCCCTTGCTTGCCCTAGCGATGGCGCGAAATCGAGAATGGCGGGTCGACATTCATGTATCCCGCCAAGTGGTGTTACACACCGCAACCCTGCTCGCGAGCGGCTGTTTTCTTCTCGCCGTGGCCATTGTCGGGATGGTGTTGCGCAAGGTCGGAGGCGATTGGGGGCTTGTCTTACAGCTGGCGATGCTGTTCGGCAGCGTTGTTGTCCTCGCAATCGTGCTTTCCTCCGGGAGCTTGCGTAATCAACTCAAGTTTTTGATCTCACGTAATTTTTTTACTCATCGTTACGACTATCGCATCGAGTGGGGCAAATTTGTCGAGCTCATCTCCGATCCAAGTCAGGCGGAAGAGCTTCAGGTCAGGATCATCCGCGCTTTGGCCGAATTCGTCCACAGTCCAGCGGGGGTACTGTGGTCGTTGAGCCGTGGGATCGGCTATCGTCCGACGGCCGCGTGGAGACTCCCCGCTCCCCGGGAAGCAACGCTGGCGCCCGAAGACTCCTTCATTGCCGGCTTCCGGGATGGCGGTTGGATACAGGAGCGCTCGTCTGATGCGGCGGCCGAGGCTTGGTCCTCCGCCTCGCAGAACGCCTGGTTGGCTGTGCCGTTGTCATATCGCAAAGAGGTCGTTGGTTTCGTTGTCCTCGATCGCGCGAACCACGCGGTCACCCTCGATTGGGAGGCCTTCGACCTGTTGCGCGCGGCCGGGCGTCAAGCGGCAAGCTATCTCGCTGAGGAGCGATCGACCAGGGTACTGCGGGACAGCGAACTGCTGAATGAGTACAGCAAGCGGTTCGCCTTCGTCGTCCATGACATCAAGAACTTGGCGAGTCAGCTCGGCTTGGTCGTCTCGAATGCGAAGCGGTACATCGATGATCCTGACTTTCAACGCGATATGCTCCAAACGGTCGAGGATGCAGTCGCGCGGATGAATCACCTCCTCGACGAACTCAAGGCTGATGCCACGCGGCGGGCGCCGCGTCTGGCCGAGCCCGATGTGATCCTCGGCACGGTCGCTGCGGAATTTGGCAGCGGACCGGTGGTCGTTGAGACGCGCGCCGGTGCTCAGGATTGTGCTGTGGCGATTGATCCCGAACGCCTCAGGTCTGCTCTGACCCATCTTGCCCGGAATGCGATCGAGGCGTCGCGCCCAGGCAATTCAGTGGTCATCTCTACACGCCGACACGGAGCCCGGCTCATCATCGATATTGTCGACCAGGGCGAGGGAATGGACGACGCATTTATTCGCGACGAGTTGTTCTTGCCGTTCCGCTCGACGAAATCGGGCGGCTACGGCATCGGCGCCTTTCAGACCCGTGAGCTGATCCGCCAGTCTGGCGGTGACCTCGAAGTCATCTCCGAAAGGGGCGCCGGTACGATCATGCGGATTCTGCTACCCCTTATCCCCGAGAGAGAGCCGGCGGCACCCTCCGCCGTGACGTGACGAGATGTCACCGACCGCAAGATCGCTGCTGATCGTCGATGACGATACGGGTCTTCTGCGACAGCTGCGTTGGGCCTTCTCGGACCACAAAGTGTATTCCGCCAGCACCCGCCAGGCAGCCGCCGACCTCGTCAGAAAGGATCCCGTACCGGTGGCTATCGTCGATCTTGGGCTTCCTCCCGATCCCGACGGAGCCTCCGAGGGGTTGGCGATCTTGGGCGAAATCCTCGCGATTGCACCGGCGACCAAAGTCATCATCGCCACCGGTAACGAAACTCGCGAACACGCGTTGCGAGCCGTCGCGCTTGGCGCTTATGACTTCTACCAAAAGCCCATTGACATCGACGTGCTGCAACTGATCGTCGCTCGCGCCGAACAGATGTTCGAGCTTGAAGCGGAAAACCGCAGGCTCCTGGACGCCTCGGCGGCATCGCCGATCGACGAAATCATCGCGAGCAGCCCAGAGATGTTGGGTGTGCTGCGCACCCTGGAGAAGGTAGCGCCCACCGACGTTGCCATATTGCTGCGCGGCGAGAGCGGCACCGGCAAGGAGTTGCTTGCCCAGGCGATCCACGACTTGAGCGCCCGTGCGCACCAACCGTTTGTACCGATCAACTGCGCGGCGATTCCCGAGACGCTGCTCGAAAGTGAGCTTTTCGGTCACGAAAAGGGCGCTTTCACTGGCGCGCTCAAGCAGACGATCGGGAGAATTGAAAGCGCCGATCGCGGGACCTTGTTCTTGGACGAGATCGGCGACTTGCCGCTGCCGATGCAGGTGAAGCTACTGCGCTTCTTGCAGGATCAGGTCGTCGAGCGGATTGGCGGGCGCAAACCAGTGCAGGTCGATGTGCGGATCGTATGTGCGACGAACCAGGACCTCGACTTGATGTTGGCCGAAGGGCGTTTTCGGGAGGATCTGTACTACCGTCTGAATGAGGTCACTGTGCGGGTCCCGCCGTTGCGCGAGCGAGCTTCCGATGCAGTTGTCCTGGCGAGCTTCTTCCTCAGGCGTTTCGCGGTCGAATATGCTCGCCCAGTGCGCGGTTTCGGCACTACTGCGCTCGCCGCGCTCAGGGATCATCCGTGGCCCGGAAACGTGCGCGAGCTCGAGAACCGCGTAAAACGTGCCGTCGTCATGACCGACGCTCCGCTGCTGTCGGCCGCCGATCTCGGTCTTGTTGCACTCGAAGAGGAGCCCCAATCGCTCACCATTCGCGATGCGCGGGCTCGCGCAGAGCGCGAGGCGCTTCAGTTGGCTCTCGCTCAAGCCGGCTCCAACTTGTCAAAGGCCGCAAAGCTGCTCGGCATAAGCCGGCCCACGCTCTACGATCTGATGCAGCAGCACCAGCTCGGGCTTGATCCATGAACGCCGCTTGCGGATGAAAGGAACGGCAATGCCCCAGGCCCAACGCCATTGTTTATGGCGCTCCCTAGCTTTCGTCGCCGTCCTACTCGCGATCGCCTGCCCCGGGGCGAACTCCAAGGAATCCTCGGCCTCGGTCAAGGATGCGGAGCAGTACCTCGCCAAAGGAGATCTCAAGGCCGCCGAGATCGAGCTGCGCAACGCCGTTCGCCAGTCACCGGAGAATCCGGTCATTCGTGCACGGTTGGCCCAAGTATATCTGGAGCTTGGCGACCCCATATCGGCCGAGCGCGAGGCGCGCGCTGCACGCGAGCGCAACGGCGACGAAGCGGATTATCTAGTAATTCTCGCCGATGCCCTGCTTCGACAGGGAAAATTCGCAGATCTCCTCGATCTGATCCAGCCGGGCGATCGAGCCCCCGCCCTTGAAAGTCAGGTCCGGACAGCGCTCGGCACCGCGGCAGCGGGTCTGAACGATCGGGACAAAGCCGAAAAGATGTACCGCGAGGCGATACAGCTGGATTCGGCCGCGACTAAGCCCAAGATCCAGCTCGCCCGGTTGTTGAGCGCAAAGAACCCCGAGGAGGCAGACAAGTTAATCGACGAGGCGATCGCTGCCGATCCGCACTCGCCGGAAATTCTCCAGATCAAGGGTGAAATGCTGCGGGTCCGGGGAGATCTCGATGGGGCAATGCGTCTTTTCGACGAGGCGCTCAAGATCGATCCCAAAAACCTACAGGCCCATCTGAGCCGCGCCAACATCAACGTCGGGCAAGGCAATTTCAAAGCGGCGGACGAGGACCTCGATCCAATCCTTAAAGCCACTCCAAATAATCTTATCGCAAATTTCCTTCGTGCGCTGGAACTCGACAAACAACGGCAATATGCTGCGGCGGATCGAATATTCGATCGCATCAATCCCGCCTTTCCGAGTTTCTGGGCGGGGTATTATCTTCAGGGAGCAACCAAACTGGCGCTTGGACAATATGCCCAGGCGGAGGCTATCCTGGGAAAATACCTTTCCCACGTTCCCAATGACCCGCGGGCCTCGCGCCTCATCGCCAACGCTGCGTTGCGCCAGCGTGCACCGTCCCGGGCGATCGATTATCTTGAGCCGCTGATCGAGAAGTCCGCGCCGGACGCGGCGACCCTCACCTTGCTCGGCAATGCGTACATGGCCGCAGGCAAGCCAGAGCTGGCACTGCAGCAGTTCGAAAAAGCCGCGACCCTCGATCCCGAGGACCAAACGATCAAGACACGTGTAGCGATCTCGGAAATCGACAGCGGCCAAGCTCAGCAGGGTCTCGCGGAACTCGAACAGGTATTTGCCACCGAATCCGGTGCAACCATCGCCGGCCCCACCCTTGTGCTTAGCGAATTACGTGCCAAACGGGTCAAAAAGGCTGCCGAGGTTGCCGCCTCCCTAATCAAGCTCGATGCCAAAAATCCGCTCTATCAGACCTTGCTTGGCGTGGCCCAAGTCGCGGAGCGAGATTATCCGGGGGCGGAAACGGCTTTCCGCGCCGCGCTGGCGCAAAACCCGGAATTCACGGCGGCGACGCGCGATCTGGCGCAGCTCTACTTGGCAACCGGACGTACCGATGATGCCAAGAAGGTGTATGGCGACCTTCTTTCGAAGAAGGCCGGTGACGTTGCTGCCCTGCTCGGGTTGGCAGATATCGCGATAAAGGAAGAGAAATGGCCCGACGCGATCAAATACATCAACCGCGCCCGCACGGCAGCGCCGAACGATGCGGCGCCCGGGATCAAGCTCGTCAACCTTTATGTGTTGCGTCAGGATTGGACCAACGCCAAGGCAGTCTCAGGCGAGCTGGTCGCCCAATTTCCTCGCGACGTTAACGTCTTCCTCGCGCAAGCCACCGCCCAGTTGGGCAGCGGTGATACGGAAAGCGCAATTTCCAGCTATAAAAGTGCTTACGAGATCGCTCCCAATTCGTTGCCGATCTTGTCTCGCTACCTCGCCTTACTGAACTCGGCGAAGGAGTTTCGCGAGGAGCGCGCCGTTTTGCAGGAGGCCATCACCCGCGATCCGCGGAGCGCGCCGCTGAAGGGTGATCTGATCCGAACCGAAGCCGAAATCGATGGCCTGGATACAGCTCTTGCCAAAGCGCACGAGTTTGCGAAGGACGATCCGGACAACAACGTGTACGATCTGGTATCGGCCGAGCTTTACGAAAAGGCGGGACGTCCGCAGGACGCCGTTGCTCTGCTCGAAAAGGCGGTCGCGGCACGGCCGTCCGACGATGGCTTAACGATCGCCCTCTCTCGCCTCTATACCGCCACCGGCGACATGACCAAAGCCGAGGCTGTCTTGACCCGCCGGTTGGCGGATGACCCGAAGAGTCCGACCGTGCGGGCGGTCTTGGCGCGGCTTTATCTGACCACCGGGCAGACCGATGAGGCCAAGAAGGCTTATGATGAGCTTTTGGCGCAGAGACCGACCGACGTCGCGGCCCTTCTCGGCCTCGGGGAAATCGCCGTCGCAGAAAAGAAATGGCCGGAGGCTACGGACTACATTACACGGGCGCGCACCGCCGCTCCGAATGACCCGGCGCCGGGGCTGTTGCTCGTCAACATGTACGGGTTGCAGCAAGATTGGAAGGACGCAAAGCCGGTGGCGGCCGAGCTTGTTGCCAAGTTCCCAACAAATGTTGACGTCCTCGACGCACAAGGCCGACTACAAGCCGCCTCCGGTGACACGGACGGCGCGCTTGGAACCTATAAGCGCGCGCACGAACTCGCACCCAACTCCGCCCCCATCTTGTCCCGGTACGTCACCCTGCTCAAGACGACAAAGAATTTCTCGGATGAGCGGGCTGTGTTGCAGAGCGCTCTCGACCGCGATCCACAAAATTCCTCTCTAAAGGCCGATCTGATCCGGGTTGAAGCGGAGATCGGCGGGTTGGACGCAGGTCTCGCAAAGGCGCACAGATTCGCTGAGAACGATCCAGGCAACAGTATCTACGACGTGGTTTCGGCAGAGCTCTACGAGAACGCCGGGCGCGGCAAGGAGGCGGCAGATCTGCTCGACAAGCTGGTCGCGACACGGCCCTTGGACGATGGTCTTACGATGGCGCTTTTCCAGCTGTACAAGCGGACGGACGACACCGCAAAGGCGGAAGCGGTCCTGAACACCCGATTGAAGGCTGAGCCCAAGGATTTCGCCATCCGCTCGGTTTTAGCGGGGTTCTACCTGGAGCAAAAGAAATACGACCCGTCTATTGCCGAATATGAGCGCGTCGTCGCCGAACGCCCGACCGATCCGACTGCGCTGAACAATCTCGCGTGGCTCTATCAACGACAGGGCAACCTGGCGAAAGCTCGCGAATTGGCCGAGCGCGCGTTCTCCGCCGCCCCCGCTGCCGCACAAATCGACGACACTTTGGGATGGATCCTATTGGCCCAGGGGGAAGCCGATAAGGCCATGACCTACCTCAGTGCCGCCAACTCCGCGGCCCCTCGCGACCCGAACATTCAATATCACCTCGCGGTGGCGCTCAAGAGCGTCGGCCGACCGGCTGACGCTCAAACGATGCTTGAGACTCTACTGGGCTCGGGGATGTCGTTCGCGGACAAGGCCGACGCAGAAAAACTGTTGCAAGAGCTAAAGCACGGCTGAGTGGTCGCGGGTGACCCGATCAGGAAGCTTCAATCTCGTGCAGGAGGTTGCGCAGCTCGCGGGCAAGGGGCCGTTCTCGCGATCGTTCGCGAGCGGCCTGAGCGGCGCCGAGCGGCGGCTCGTCGGGCGCGACCGGCAATGTCGTCAATCGCTCGATTGTGGCGGTTAGCGCCTCGACCGCGCCGCGCAGCTCGGCGAAACTGGAAGCATCGGAATTGGCGTTATCCTGGATTGGCGGAAGTTGCGTCGCCATCGCGCCAATCGCCGTCTTCAGGGCGTCGACCGACGATCGCGTCGTCTTGTCGAGCGCGTCGATGGTAGTCGCCAAGCGCCTCACGGCATCGAGCAGAGCACGATGGCCTTCCTCGATCACGGCATCGAGTCGCGGGGCTAGCTGAACTGTCGATGCGGGTGGGCCCGCATTGACCGCGGCCGCGGCGCAAGCTGCTTCGAGCGCCTCGACGGCGCGGCGAAGGAATCCGACCTCGATCGGCTCAGCCGGCAGCTGCGAGATGGTTTCGACCAGCGGCTCAACCGAGACGTCGATGGCGATCCTGCCGAGGAACGCGAGAAGGATCAATCCGACGAGGGTGAGAATGGCAGAGGATGTCGGGATTGCGCCCGGCAGCAGGACGGGTCCGTGATCCTGCGCTAGCCCCAATCCGATCAGCGCGCTGAGCACGATCGACGCGCTGAAAAAATGGGTGCGCGCCAGCCAGATATAATAGAGGCGCGCGATCTCGCCTCTCGCCGCGTGAGGGTCGAACCGGCTCTGCAGCGGAATCGTCTCGTTCGCTCCCGCACGACGGCTCGGCGCTGCGATCGGGCTCGGTACCAAGCGCTGCAAGCCCACCGAACCAAAGGCCGCTGTCCAGTCGCGCTGACCGAGGGTTCGGTACGCGCCAGGGCTACCGAGACGGTGGCGCACGAATAAGCTGTCGGCGATCAGGGTCCCGGCGGTCAGCAACATGGCACAGAGCGCGTAAACGGCGAGAGCGGCGACCGCGAGCGTGGCCAAATGCAGCAGCAGGATCGACCCGAAATCGGAGCTCGGAGCATTCAACAACTCAGGCACGGCCAAGGCGGCGGCAACGACGATCGCGCCAATCGCGCTCGACAAGACGATCATCCATGGTCGCATTGCGAATCCTTCCATCGCTGTCGGCCGCTATAGCGGGGTGTTACCAAAGCTGCTCTCGGAGTCCGGAGTCATCGGCAGGCCCTACCCCCTATATAATACTCCGAACGACCGCAATTTGCTCCTCAGGTCCCACGCCCGGCGAAACCCGGCGATAGGACGACACCTCATTCAATCGACGGGCCTACGGTCATGGCACAAATTTTTCTTATATTCTCTTAACTGAGCCTCTAAAGGACGCGCTCTCGCACCTTGCTCCAACTGTCGCGTAGTCCGACAGTGCGGTTGAACACGAGGCGGTTCGGCGCGCTAGCCGGGTCGAGGCAGAAATAGCCTTGCCTTTCGAACTGAACCGGCTCTCCGGGTGCGGCGGCGGCGAGGGCCGGCTCTACCCGAGCCTCGGTCAAGGTTTCGAGCGAGTTGGGGTTGAGGTCAGCCATGAAATCGCCGTCGACCCCTGGATCGGGGCGGGTGAAGAGGGGATTATAGAGGCGGATCTCCGCGGGCAGCGCCTTTGCCGCGGCGACCCAATGCAAGGTCGCCCGGACCTTGCGTCCGTCGGGCGCATTGCCGCCGCGGCTCGCCGAATCATACGTGCAGATCAGCTCCACCACCTCGCCCGCGGCATCTTTCACCACCTCGCGGCAGGTGACAAAATAGCCATAGCGCAGCCTCACCTCACGCCCGGGCGCCAGCCGGTAGAAGTTTTTGGGGGGGTGCTCCATAAAATCGTCGCGCTCGACATAGAGCTCGCGCCCGAACGGGATGCACCGGGTACCGGCGGCCGGATCCTCCGGGTTATTGAACGCAACAAGCTCCTCCTCGGTGCCCGCCGGATAATTTTCGATGACGAGCCTCAACGGGCGCAGCACGGCCATTCGGCGGGGGGCAGCCTTGTTCAGGATCTCGCGGATCGAGTGCTCGAACATTGCGACATCGACGATGCTGTTCGCGCGGGCGACGCCGGCGCGCCGGACAAACTCGCGGACCGCTGCCGGCGGCACGCCGCGGCGTCTCAGTGCAGCCAAGGTGGGCATCCGCGGATCGTCCCATCCGCTGACGTGGCCTTGCCGGACAAGCTCGGTCAGAAAACGCTTGGAGAGCACCGTGTAGCTGAGATTGAGACGAGCGAACTCATATTGCCGTGGTCGCGACGGCACCGGCAAGTTGTCGATCAGCCAGTCATAAAGCGGCCGGTGGTCGGCGAATTCGAGCGAACACAGCGAATGCGTTACGCCTTCGATCGCATCCGACTGGCCGTGCGCGAAGTCATAGGTCGGATAGATGCACCATTTCGTACCGGTGCGCGGATGCGCGGCATGCAGGATGCGGTAGAGCACCGGGTCGCGCAGGTTCACGTTGCCGGCCGCCATGTCGATCTTGGCGCGCAGCACTCGCGCACCGTTCGGATATTCGCCCTTCCGCATGCGGCTGAAGAGATCGAGATTTTCGGCCACCGACCTGTCGCGATAGGGGCTGTTGCGCCCGGGCTCGGTCAAGCTGCCGCGCATCGCCCGGATCTCCTCGGCAGACAGATCGTCGACATAGGCTTTCCCGGCGCGGATCAGGCACTCGGCCCAATCGTAGAGCCGGTCGAAATAGTCCGAGGCATAATACAGGTGCCGGCCCCAGTCGAAGCCCAGCCAATGCACGTCACGCTTGATCGCGTCGATGTATTCCTGCTCCTCCTTCGTCGGGTTGGTGTCGTCGAAACGCAGGTGGCAGCGGCCGCCATATTCTTCGGCCACGCCGAAATTGATCCAGATCGCCTTGGCGTGGCCGATGTGGAGGTAGCCGTTGGGTTCCGGCGGGAAGCGGGTCACCACCTCGCTGGAGCGTCCTGCGGCGATGTCGGCGTCGATGATGTCGCGGATGAAGTCGCGACCCGCTTCCGCCACCGCCGTTTCGTTGGTCATCAGATCCTCGGCGCCATCATCGGCCTAATTTGGCCAGTTATACCGCGCTCGCCAAGCCCGACGCGGTCTCAGACGTCCCGGATCCGCCCGTCGGCTTTTGCCGCTTCGGCGATGGCTTCGAAGGCGGCGACGGTGTCGAGCATCTCGCTCGTCGGGATGGGATAGGGCGTGCCGTCGGCAACCGCGCCGGCGAAGGCTTCGAGGTTGACCCGAACCGAGTTGATCGGCGGAAGGATCGAGCGTTGGGGCTCTGCCCCGCTCCGCCGCAGCACCAGCTCGTTTCGTCCGAGCGCTTCGGCCGAACCTCTGCGGCCAAAGGCGTGCAGCCTGAAATAGGCCGGGGTCGAGCGCACCATCGCCAAGGTTCCGCTGATGCCCGAAGCAAATTCGAGCAGTGCCGAGAGGCTGTCGAGCGGATCGGGCGGCGGCTTGTGGGCGAGCAACAGCGCTTGCACCCGCCGGACCGGCCCGGCAAGAGCGACGAGCGCGTCGAGCATGTGGATGCCGGTCCCGGTCATCCCGCCGGCCGGCGACTCGTCGAGTGAATATCGCCACTCCGAGAAGGTGCCGGCGACCTCGTTGCTGAAATGCGCCTCGAGGTGAAGGATCCTGCCGAGCTCACCGTCCTTGACCAGCCGCAGCAAGCTCGCGCAGCGACGGGAAGAAGCGTTTGTCGGTGCCGATCCCCAGCACCACCCCGGCTTCGCGGCAGGCCTCGATCGCGCGCAGCGCGTCGGCCTTCTTCAGGGTCAGCGGCTTCTCGCAAAAGACCGCCTTTCCCGCCTTTGCGACAGCGATGACCTGGTCGCGATGCAGCGAGTGCGGCGTCGCCAGCACGACCGCATCGATGCTGCGATCGGCGAGCACCGGTGCGAGCTCGCCGACGAGCTCGAGCCGGTGCCTGGCGGCGAAGTCGCGGAGTTGCTCGGGGTTGCGGCTGACCGCGCGGGTAAAGCGCAGCCTGTCGCTCTTGCCCTGAACCGCCTCGACGAGGGTCCTGCCCCACCGGCCGAGGCCGACGATCGCGGCGTCGATCATCGGCCCGACAGGCGGCCGCTAAGAGCGCGGAGCGCCAAGATGCTTGTGAAAGAAGGCAAAGACCTTATGCCAGCCGTCGACAGCCTGCTCCGGCCGGTAATTCGGGCGATAGTGTGCAAAGAATGCGTGGCCGGCGCCGTCGTAGCGGTGGAACTCGTAGTTCTTGCCGAGCCGCTTCAGTTCGGCCTCCGTGCGGTTGACCTGGTCCGCTGTGGGGTTCGGGTCCTCGTTGCCGAAAAGGCCCAGGAGCGGGCAATTGATCCCTTCGGTCAGATCGACCGGCGCCACCGGCTGGGCCTTGGTCAGCCGCGATTTGTCGTCGACGACGACATTGCCGCCCCAGCAGTCGACCGCGCCCTGGATCAGATGGGAAAGCTTGCAGGCGACGAGATAGGTCTGCCGCCCTCCGGAACAAAAGCCGATCACGCCGACTTTCTGGCTGGCATGCGGCTGCGAGCGCAGGAAGTCGATCGCACCGGTCACATCGCCGAGCATCTGCTCGTCCGGGATGCCGCCGCCTTCACGCACCTTGGCGACCACCGCCTCATCGGCGCCGTCGCCGACACGGAAATAGAGGCTCGGCGCCACCGCGGCATAACCGTGATGGGCGAATTTGCGGGCGACCTCGCAGGTCCATTCGTCCCACCCCGGCATATGGTGGATCACGACGACGCCGGGATGCGGCCCGGCATTGGCTCGGGTGGGCGTAATACGCATCGCCGCGGTCGCCGCCGTGCCCGCGATAGGTTGCCATTCCCGCCTGTATGTTGCGAAACGCCATGTTGGACCTCCCTCCGGATTTCGGCGGCTCTCTTGGCACCGAAGCCCGGCAAACGCAAGCCGGATATCGGCGAGGGTCGTCGTGGCGGCTTGACATTCGCCGTTCGGTCCGGACCCTTCGGTGCCGACTTCGATGGTGGAGAACGAGGATGAGAAGCGCCCTGGACGGAGTTCGCGTGCTCGATTTCACGACCACGATCGCCGGCCCGCATTGCTCCCGCCTCTTGGCCGATCTTGGTGCCGAGGTGATCAAGATCGAGTCGCCCGAGGGCGACATGATGCGCACCCGGCCGCCATTGCGCAGCGGCGCCAGCACCAGCTTCGGCCAGCTCAACGCCGGCAAAAAGAGCGTCGCCCTCGACCTCAAATCGCCCCCCGCGGTCGCGGCGGTCCGCCGCCTCGTCGCCACCGCCGACGTCGTGGTCGAGAATTTCCGGCCCGGCGTCATGCGGCGGTTCGGGCTCGACTACGAGGCGCTCAAGCCGATCCGGCCCGAGCTGGTCTATTGTGCCATCTCGGGTTACGGCCAGACCGGCCCTTCGGCCGAGTTGCCGGCCTATGCCCCGGTCATCCACGCCGCTTCGGGCTATGATCTGGCACACATGGCCTACCAGGGCGAAATGCGCCGGCCGGATTATTGCGGCATCTACATCGCCGATGTGCTGACCGGCACCTATGCGTTCGGCGCGATCATGACCGCACTTTATCAGCGCCAGGCGACCGGCGAGGGTCAGATGATCGACGTCTCGATGCTCGAAAGCATGCTGAGCCTGACCTTGAGTGAAATCCAGGCCGCGCAGTTTGCGGTGGCGCCGCCCGGCCGGCCGGTCTTTGGTCCGATCGCCACCAAGGACGGGTACATCAACCTGTCGATCGCCAGCGAGCGGACGTTTCAGAACCTGGCGGTGGCCTCCGGTCATCCCCACTGGCGGACCGACCCGCGCTTTGCCGAGTACGCCAACCGGCGAGCCAATTGGGGAGAATTGATCGACGAGCTCGAGCGTTGGTCGAAGGAGCTTTCGACAACCGAGGTCCAGGCGGTCTTCGATCGGCACGGCGTGCCGTCCTCACCCTACCGCACGGTCAGGGAGGCGATGGCCGATCCGCAAATCGCCCACCGCCATTCGTTTGCCGAGGTGCACGACGCCGGCGGCATGTTCCTGGCGCTCAATCCGCCGTTCCACATGTCGGCGGCGAAGGCCGAGGCCCGGCCGTTCGTCGCCGCACTCGGCGAGCACACCGAGGAGCTGCTCGCCGACATCGGCTACACCCCGGCGGAGATCGCAGCCCTGAACGGCCGGTAAGCAGCCACCCGCGGTTTCCAGTCGCAAATTCCCTGCCGCTCAGGGAAAAACCGCGAAAAAAATCAATTTGGCGTCGGAAAATCAACGGAAAGGCTTTGCTGCTCAAATAGATAGCTGGTCGTAGCAGGACCCGCCAGCAGGGAATTTTTTGCCGCCAGCAGGGAGGCAGCAGGGAAAGGTGAATGGGCATGGCGCACTCGCCAAGTTTGCGATATCCCCTACATATATTTGCTTAAAACACATTTTCAAGATTGACAAGGCACCCTTGCCGAGCGCGCGCTGGGCCGCCCTAGCGAGGTTTAACTCCCAGTTCACGCTGCAGGTCTTCGAGCCGCACGCACTCGCCGCGCGCGTAATCCTCGCCGGCGCGACGCATCGCCTCGATTTCCTCCGGTAGCGCGTCCTCGACGGGGATCATGCGGTCGCGCTCCGCTACGGTGATGTATCGGCGGACCGCGTCGCACAGGATTTCGGAGCGGGAACGGTGCTCGCGTTCGCGAACGCGATCGAGTTCGGCCACGAGCTGCGACGGCAGCGATATCGTTAAGGTCTTCGTACCTCGTTTGCTCATCAGGCGGCATCCCACTCGCAGCTGTCGCTCACACCCGCTCGAAATCGGTGCGTTCGGTGACCGGGAGGCCCTGGAGGTAGCGGCGCAGGCAGTCGAGGCCGAGCTCGACCGCGCCCAGGCGCACCCAGTCGCGGCCGCCGTAGATGCGCGAGCGGCGGGATTCCACCCCTTCCTCGGCGGCGATCGCGAGATGGATGCTGCCGCCGAAATCGATGCGGTCGGGGCCGTCGTCGACCTCGATCAGTACCGCGAGCGCGTGGCTGGCGCCGGTCTCCTGGCGCGCGGCCTGCGCCACCCGTTCGGCCGCCTCGCGGCTCAATTCGCCTGATATCAGCGCGCCGTCGAGGCCGAGGGCGGCGGCGAGCTCGGCCGGGTCGCGGGCGACGAGACCGCGGCGGAAGACCTTCTCCGCACCCGGCAGATGGGCGATGCGGGCGGCGATCTGGCCGGCGGTGAAGGTCTCGACGACCGCCAGCGAGCCGTCGCGGGCGGCGAGCGCGCCAAGTACGACGCCCTCCAATGTCTGATCGTCCTCGCCGAGGATGAAATTGCCGAGCCGCCGCCGCACCTCGGCCTCGACCGGTGCGAGCTTCCGTTGGATCTCCTCCATATCGGCGCCGCGCGCGGTCAGCTTGGTCTCGATCTGCGGGTAATGGGTGCGGAAGCCGAGCTTGACGCTGCCGTCGGGAACGAGGTCTTCGACCCCGGTCAGCAGCTGGTCGACATGCGACTCGCCGAGCCCATAGGTGTGAAAGCGCTTCAGATGGATCGCGGTCGGCGTTCCTCCGCGCGCCAAGAGGCGCGGGATGATCTGCTCTTCGAGCATGCGGTGCAGCTCGCGCGGCACTCCGGGGGTGAAGAAAAACCGAGCCTTGCCGATGTCGAGCGCGAAGCCGCAGGCGGTGCCGACCGGGTTGTCGAGGATCTCGGCGGTGGTCGGCAGCATCGCCTGCTTCTTGTTGTTCGCCGACATGACCCGGTTGCGCCGGCGGAAGAAATCTTCCATGCGCCCGAGCCAATCCTCGTTGAGGACGAGCTCGACCCCGGCGGCGCGCGCCGCGATCTCCTGCGACAGATCGTCGACGGTGGGGCCCAGCCCGCCATTGACGATGACCGCGTCGGCGCGCTCCGCCGAGAGCCGAAACGCCGCGAGCAATTCCTCGCGGTCGTCGCCGACAGTCGTCCCCCAGCTGACCGACAGCCCGAAATCCTCGAGCTTCTGGCTCATATAGCTGAAGTTGGTGTTGACGATCTTGCCGGTCAGGACCTCGTCGCCGGTGCAGATGATCTCGATGCGCATGCTTCCTCTTAGCTTGTCATTCCGGGATGCCCAAAGGGCAGGCCCGGAACCCATGGACACTGCCCTTTCCCGGGTCTCATAAGCCCGTGTTCATGGCTTCCGGGCTCGCTGCTCGCGCCCCGGAATGACAGTGATAGGATATTTTACCACTGATCAATCGAAGGCGCGCTTGATGCGCGCCCAGTCTTCGAGCGCCCGTTCCTCCCCTGGTGCAATCGCGATGACGAGCTGGTTCCAGCCGGCGCCGCGCAACGCCTCGACGCGCTGTTTGAGCGCCTGCTCGGTGGCGGTGAAAGTGGTGCGCCGGATCAGCTCGGCGGTGACGAATTTGCGCTCCTCGGGTTTGACGAACAGGAAGTGGCCGCGGTGATTGGTCAGATAGCGCGCGTCGGGCGGCTCGTACCGGCGGGCCATCTCGACATAGCCGGCGACCTCGGCGGCGACCTCTTGCGCCACCGGCGAGGTGTTCTGCCAGCCCTCCATGTCGAAATCGGCTGCGCGGTGCAACAGCACCGCGGCACGCGGCCCGGCTTGCGCCACGGCGCGCGGGCTGTCGGCCGGCTCGCCCTCGGCCAGCACGCAGCCGCAGGTCCAGGCGGTGGCGTAGAGGTCGCCCGGCGCACGCCCGGCCTTCTGCCAGCTCTGCTGCATGCTCTCGATCGCGGCCATCGCACCCGGCGCGTCGGAAACAAAGCTCTTCCAGCCGGCGCCGAGCCTCGCCGTCAGCGCCTGCGATCGTGGGCCGTAGGCCGAGATGTGCAGCGGGATCGGATCCTTTGTGTTGATCAGCCCGATCTCGGGGTTGAGAAAGCGGATCTTTCGGCGCTTGCCCTCGATCGGGGTCTCGACGGTCTCATTGTTCAAGAGGCCGTAGACCACCCGGATGTATTCCTCCATCTCGGCGAGCTTGACGGCACCCAGCCCCATCGCGCGGCGCGCCGAAAAGCCGGTGCCGATGCCGAAATCGATCCGCCCCGGCGCCATGCCGTTCAGTGTCGCCAACGCGTTCGCGGTGACCGCGGCGATGCGGTTCGACGGCACCAGCACGCCGGTCCCGAGGCGGATGCGCGAGGTCTTGAGCGCCGCTCCCGCCATCGCGACAAAACAGTCGCCGGTGATCATCTGCGTGTCAAAGAACCAGGCATGGGTGAAACCGAGCTCCTCGGCCCGCTGCGCCAGCTTCCAGGAATCGCTCGAGGTGGCGATGCCGATCCCGAAATCCATTTCTGCTCCTATTCCAGAGGCGGCAGCGCGCCATCGAGAAACCGCAGCAATCTGGGGCCGACATAGGCGCCGAAGCTGCCGGGTTCTTCGACCGGGTCGACGCTCCAGAAATGGCCGGCACCCGGCACCACGATCGTGCGCGCGAAAAAGCCGGCTTGCTTCAGCGCGGTCAGGAACTTTTCCGACTGCGTGGCCGGATCGACGATGTCGTCTTCCCGGCCATAGATCAGCAGAAAGCGGGTGCTGTTCTTGTCGACGGTGGCATAGCTCAGCGGCGAGGCCTCAAAGAAGGTCTTGCGGCTGACCATCGGCGGACAGCCGAGGAGCTTCTCGACGATCGGATCACGCGGGCGAGTGATCTGATCGTGCTCCCACTGCGCGACCATGTCGTAGACGCCGTAGAAACCGACGACGGCATTGACCTTGGCCGGGGTCGAGGCGTGGCGGTCACCACGATAATGGCTGGCGAAAAGCGGTTCCTCGCCCGCCAGCGCCACGAGCGCCGACAAATGCGCGCCCGCCGAGTCGCCGATCAGCCCGATGCGGCCGGGATCCAGGCCGAGATTGGCGGCTTCGCCACGGACGAACTGCACCGCCGCCTTGGTGTCGCAGACCGCGCCGGGCCAGGTTTTCACACCCGGTTTCATCAGCCGATATTCGATCGCAAAGACGGCATAGCCGTGCTTGGCGAGATACTGCGCCCAGTACCGGTAGAATTTGCGGTCGCCCAGCTGCCATCCGCCGCCGTGGACGCCGACCAGCACCGGCGCCGGGCGCAGACCCTTCGGCAGGTAGAGGTCGCCGAGCAGTTTCACGCCATCGTGCTCGGCGAAAACGATGTCTGCCTCGGTTTCGACTTCGTGCTCTTGCGCCATCGTACCGCCCCTCTCGATCCGCCCTGCGCCTGCTGCGCGGCGAGCTTCCCCGGCCGCATTATCTCCCGATAGGCGCCGCAGCGATATCGCGATGAACGATCGGCACGGCTTCCGCCGGATGCCAGCGCAATCGAGGGGGTGCAGGGCCGGCTTGACGGTCGGATTGCCGGGACGTCAAAATTCCGCGGGACAGGCGCGCGGAGGAGGGCAGGATGGCCGAGATACGCGTGGTCGCCAGCGGTTTGCGGTTTCCCGAAGGGCCAGTGGCGATGGCCGACGGGTCGGTGATCTTGGGCGAGATCGCCGGCGGCACGGTGACGCGGGTGCTGCCCGACGGCACAAAGACGGTTGTCTCGAATACCGGTGGGGGGCCGAACGGCTTGGCGCTCGGCCCCGACGGCGCACTTTATCTGTGCAACAATGGCGGTGCGGAATATGCCGCAGGCAGCTTCCTCGCGACCGGACCGGCCAGAAATTACCAGTGCGGCTACATCCAACGGATCGATCCGCGCACCGGCGACATGCGCATTCTTTATAGCCAATGCGGCGGGCACAGATTGTCGGCGCCGAACGACATCGTCTTCGATCGCCAGGGCGGCTTTTACTTCACCGATCTCGGCAAGAGGCGCGGGCGCGACCGCGACCATGGCGGCCTCTATTATGCGTTGCCCGACGGGTCGAAGATCGTCGAGCTGGTCCATCCGATGCTGAGCCCAAATGGCGTCGGCCTGTCGCCGGACGAAAAAATCGTCTATGTCGCAGACACCGAGAGCTCGCGACTTTTTGCCTTCGACATCGTCTCGCCCGGCGTGTTGCGCCAGGAGCCGTTTCCGGCGCCCTATACCGGGCGGTTGGTCTGCGGGTTGCCCGGTTTTCAGCGCTTCGACAGCCTCGCCGTCGAGGCCTCCGGCAATATCGCGGTGGCGACCCTGATCACCGGCCAGATCACCGTGATCGCGCCCGACGGCAGGGTCGTGCGTCAGGTCAAGATGCCCGATGTCTATCCGACCAACATCTGCTTTGGCGGCCGGGACATGAAGACGGCCTACATAACCCTTTCCGCCAACGGTCAGCTCGCTGCGATGGAGTGGCCCGAGCCCGGCTTGCGCCTAAATTTCATGGCCTAGGAGACCCCGATGAAAGCTGCCGTTCTGCACGCCCCGAACCAGCCTTTGACGATCGAGGAGGTCGAGCTCACCAAGCCCGGCAGCCGCGAGGTGCTGCTGCGCACCTCCTTTGCGGGGCTCTGCCACAGCGATCTACATTTCATCGAGGGGCTCTACCCCCACCCGACCCCGGTCGTGCTCGGCCATGAATTGTCGGCGATCGTCGAGGCGGTCGGCGACGGTGTCAGCTATGTCAAGCCGGGCGACCACGTCATCACCTGTCTCTCGGTGTTCTGCGGCACCTGCCCGCAATGCCTGACCGGCCATCCCAATCTGTGCGAGAACACCGAGGTCAAGATGCCGGCCGGCGTCGCCCGTCGCATGACATGGAAGGGCGGGCACATGAACCAGGCGTTCAACCTGTCCTCGTTCGCCGAACAGATGCTGGTGCACGAGAATGCGATGGTGAAGATCGATCCCGACATCCCGCTCGACCGCGCGGCACTCGTCGGTTGCGGCGTGATGACCGGGGTCGGCGCGGTGTTCAACGCCGCCAAGGTCGAACCGGGCGCCACGGTCGCGGTGATCGGCTGCGGCGGCATCGGCCTGTCGGCGGTCAACGGCGCGGCCCTCGCCGGTGCGGAGCGCATCATCGCGATCGACACCGTCGCCTCGAAGCTCGACGTAGCACGCGAGATGGGCGCGACCGACACGATCAACGTCAGCAACGCCGACGCGGTCGAGCAGGTGCGGGAATTGACCAAGGGCGGGGTGCATTATTCGTTCGAGGCGCTCGGCACCAAACGCACCGCCGAGCAGGCCTTCGAGATGCTGCGTCCGGGCGGCACCGCGACGATCATCGGCATGGTGCCGTTCGGCCTGAAGATCGAGTTGCACGGCTTCGACTTTCTGCGCGACCGCAAGATCCAGGGCACCTCGATGGGCGGCAACCGCTTTCGGGTCGACATGCCGCGGCTCTTGTCGCTGTGGCGTCAGGGCCGCTTGAAGCTCGACCACCTGATCTCCGGCCGGATCAAGCTCGGCGAGATCAATGAAGGATTTGCCGCCCTCAAATCCGGCGCCCCGGTCCGCCAGCTGATCGACTTCGCCGCCTGACCCCGGCTCAACCGCGGATCACGGGACGACGCGCCGTGCCAGCGCTGTAACCGCCGGCACCGCCAAGCGCTGAGTTCGCGGACCAAGACCGAGCGGCTTCAACAGCATCCGCACGCTCATCTCGTGCGGAAAGTGGTCTCGGACGAGGAGCGCGGCACTCGCGGCGCACGCGGCGATATACCTCGATATCGAACGGCTTGCCGGGATGGCGGACGTTGTAGACATGCTTGAGGGCGATAAAGCTGTCGTCGCCGCCGGTCATCTTGAGCCGCCGCCACAGCGCCGGCAGGATCGCGGCGCGGCTTGGCGTCTCGGCGTCCCGGTATTTCCGGAAGTAGCGGTAAAAGTGTTTGTAGTGGCGCACCTCGTCTTCCGCGATGTGGCGGGTCAGCAGGGCCAGCACCGGATCCGGGCTGGCGCGCGACAAGGTCCGGTAATAGCTTGCGGTGCCGGTTTCGACGACGCAGCGCGATGCCATCTCCTGGCTGCGCGTCGGCTCCAGCGACGTATCGCAGTATGGCCTGAACTCTTCGACGAACCGCCGCTGCGCGGGTTCCCAATCGAATTCCGGCCACGCGGCCTCGACATAGCGGCGCAGCGCCCGGCCGTGCTGCAATTCCTCCGGCAGCCAATAATGCTCAAGCCACGTGGTGACTTCCTCGTCGTCGGCGAAGTAATCGATCAAATTCTCGGTGTAGAGGTCGGTGGCACTTTCCATCAGCGACGCCGCGGTCACCAGATAGAAAAACGCCTGGGTTTGCGCCACTGCGTCGTGACGGATTGCGCCCCAGGGAATGTCGTCGAGCGACCAGTGCCGCCGGGGCGCAGCAGGACGAGGGTAGCTCAGAGCAGGGTTATGCAGTTCCATGGTCGATCAAAACGTGAACATCGCGCCTTCCGGTTCGAGACCGAGCAACACTTGGCCCACCGTTTCGAAATGAGCTAGGCGGCCTTGATATTGCTGCACCACCGTGTGGATGTCGCGGAACCGCCGCTCGAACGGATTGCTTTCGAAGATCGCCGTCGCGCCCGCCGCATGGTAGGCAGTGTCGACGACGTCGCGCGCCTGGTGGATGGCCCAGGTCGAGGCGAGGCGGATGGTCGTGTTGTGCTCGATTGTGAGCCGCCCCGATTTGGCGACGTCATGCCAGATTTGGTCGAGAGAGCCCAGCAGGAAAGCGCGGGCGCCGCGCAGCCGCGCCTCTGACTGAGCGACCTGCGCCTGGACCACATTGTTGTCACGCAGGGTGCGCCTGGCGCCGCGCGGGATCTTGTCACGGGCGAGTTCGACAAAGGCATCGAGCGCGCTGCGCGCGATACCGAGCGCCACCCCGGCAAATCCCGACGCATAGATGTTACTGCTGCTGAACGCATAGAGCCGGCTCGGTTGGCGTGGCTTGGCAGCGGTCTCGCGCAGCACGGTATACTCTTCCGGGACAAAGAGATCGGTGACCGTGTAGCTGTCGCTGCCGGTGCCGCGCAAGCCGATCACGTGCCAGATATCGGCGAATCTTGCGCTTGCCTTGGGAAACAGCAGCGTACGCACCACCGGGCCGCCATCCGGCCGCAGCTGTGGTGTCCCGTCCGCCGCGAGGATCGGCACATGCGCGCCGAGCCAGGTTGCGTGGTGGCTGCCGCTGGCAAAACTCCATGTTCCGGTCAGCCGGTAGCCGCCCGGCGCCACACGCGCCTCGGCGGGGCCCGGGGGACCCCAGGCGACGATCCCGCGCTCGCCGCCAAAGATCTCCTGCGCCACCTCAGGATCGAGATAAGCCGATGTCATCGTGCAGCCGCAGGCTTGGCCAAGGCACCAGGCGGTGCTGGCGTCGTGCTTGGCCACCTCCTCGATGACCTCGACGTAGCGCGCGGGGGACAGTTGTGCGCCGCCGAGCGCGCGCGGCAGCAACAGACGGAACAATCCACGCTCGATCAAGGCATCGACGATCGCCTCAGGAAGCTCGCGCCGCCGCTCGATCTCCTCGGCCGCCGCCGCGAGCTCCGGGCCAAGATCCCGCGCGTGCTGCAGGTAATGGCTCTCCGGCGCTTCGGCATTTCTGAGACTGGGCGAGATCGAACTCATCACCTGCTCTTATCGCGAGAACGGCACGCCTGCCAGCAGCCGATCTTAACCTACTCCTCCGCTGGCGGAAGGGGGCAGGGAAGGCTCAGCCCGGAGCGAGGCGCGGCCGAATCGATCGCCACGGGGTTGCCCTTTCATAGGCATGCGCCAGCCTGAGGACCGTCGCCTCGTCGAAAGGCTTGCCGGCGAGCTGAAAGGCGAGCGGCAGGCCGGAAGCGGTATAGCCGCAGCACACCGACATCGCCGGGCTGCCGGTCACATTGAACGGCATCGTCAATGAGGGGCGCTCGAAAATGGCAAATTTGCTGACCGAATCAATAGCGGGCGCCTCGCTGGGTGCGGCGGCGGTGACGACGAGATCGAAATCGGCCATCGCCGTCGCGAACTCGGCCACCAATTCGCGGCGACGCCGCACCGCCTGGACGTAATCGCCGGCGCTGATCAGCGCTGCCAGAGCCATGCGGTCGCGGAAGGCTTCGCCGTAATCGACAAAGCGTTCACGCAATGTCGCCTCGTGGATGGCATAGCCCTCGCCGAGCATGATCATGAGGCCGCAGGCGGCCCAGTCGGCGAGAGGCGAGAGGCGGAGGTCGCGCACCGAGCAGCCGAGTTCCTCGAACACCTTTACTGCGGCAGCGATGCCTTGCCGCGTCGCGTCGTTCGCCGGATGGTCGGTCTCATAGAAATGGCGGATGAGCCCGATGCGCAAGCCTTTGACTTCGCCGGCGAGGGCTGCCCGATAGTCGGGCACCGGGCGGTCGGCGCTCGCGGGATCGGCGGGATCGTGCCCGGCCATCGCCTGCAGCATGATCGCGCAATCTTCGGCAGTCCACGTCATTGGGCCGGCATGGTCGAGCGAGAAGGCGAGCGGCAGGATGCCGGCCCGGCTGATCCGCCCGTAGCTCGGCTTGAGGCCGGCCAGCCCGCAGAACGCTGCCGGCCCTCGGATCGAGCCGCCGGTGTCGCTGCCGGTGCCGCCGAGAATGAGGCCTGCCGCGACCGCAGCACCAGTGCCGCTGCTCGAGCCGCCGGTGAAGCGGGTCGTATCCCACGGGTTGCGTGCCGGCGGCCACGGGAGATCGAAGGATGGCCCGCCGAACGCGAACTCGTGGGTCGCGAGCTTGCCGACCACAATCGCGCCTGCCTCGGTCAGACGCCGGACCGAGGTCGCATCCCGTTGCGGGACGTGATCGATCAGCACCTTGGAATGCCCGGTCGTCGGAACGCCCTTGGTCTCGTAGATGTCCTTCAGCCCGATCGGGATGCCATGCAGCGGCCCGCGCCAACGCCCGGCCATGATCTCGGCTTCGGCCGCACGCGCCGCCGCCAGCGCGTCATCGGCGAGGATTCGAATAAAGGAGTGAAGCTTGCCGTCGAATTCTTCGACGCGCGCAAGGCGGCTCTCGACGAGCTCGACCGGAGAGAGCTCGCGCTTGCTGATCAGCGCGCCAGCCTCCGCAATCGTCAGGAAATCGGGGACCATTGTCAGTCCCCCGGAGGCGGAAAGATATGGGCCGGCTCGGCGCCCATCTCGCGCTTTCGACGCAGGCGTGCAGCCATCTCTTCGATGAAATGGGCGGCGGCAACGATCTCCGGCTTCTCGCGCTCGGGGATTTCGAGCCCGGCGCGGGCGAGGGCTGCCTCGATCTCGCTGCGGGTCATCATTTGGTCTCCCCCTCCTTCGGCAATCGCCTGGGCTGTTAGGGTAGGCACCACGCTATTCTGCTGACGAACCTCGATCATCGCAACCGCATGACGCCTCAGCGGTCAGGAGGAAAACCAAATGAACGGACGGAGGAGTTATAGCGTCCGCCTGGAAGGGGCGAAATACGGGGTGAGCTTCGGCTCCGCTCTGGCCATGGCGATCTCCTACAACACCAACCACTCGATCCTGTGGGCGATCATCCATGGAATCCTCAGCTGGCTCTACGTCGTCTACTTTGCGCTCTTCTATGGCTGACCCATTGCACACCGGCCACAGCGATGTGAGAGTCGCTGCCGAGCATTGCAACGATGCGATCGAGCCGGGTTGAGCGGAGGATCTGGAATGACCGAGAGCCGCATCGCGAACACGACACAGCAAGAGTTTTGGAACACCATTGCCGGCCCGCGCTGGGTCGGGCTCGGCGGCATCGTCGAACGGCGCGTGCGCGCGGTCAACGATCTCTTGCTGGCGCGGTCGGCGGTCACAGCGGGCGAAAGCGTGCTCGAGGTCGGCTGCGGCACCGGGGCCGCCACGCTGCCTTTCGCCGAGGCGGTCGGCGAGCGCGGCCGAGTGGTCGGGGTCGACATCTCCGAGCCGATGCTGGCCGGCGCCCGCAAGCGCATCGCGGAAAGCGGACTCGGCAACGTCTCGTTAGTGCAGGCCGATGCGCAGGTCCACCCCTTCGAGCCCGACCGGTTCGACCTGATAACCTCCCGCTTCGGCGTCATGTTCTTTGCCGATCCGGTCGCGGCCTTTGCCAATCTCCTGCCCGCGGCGCGACCCGGCGGGCGGCTATGCTTCGTTAGCTGGGCGCCACTCGAAGAAAACACACACTGGCTGATCCCGTACGAAGTCGCCTTGCGGCATTTGGGGCCCCCGGCGCCGACACCTCCCCATGCGCCGGGCCCGCTGGCGTTCAGCGACGCGGGCTATGTGCGCTCGGTCCTCGAAAAGGCCGGGTTCACCAATGTCCTGATCGACCGCGAAACGCCCGACATCATCGGCTCAACTCCGGACGAGGAGGCGGAGTATGCCTGCACCATGGGACCTCCCGCCCGGCTGATCGACGAGAAGAAACCCGGCGAAGCCGTGCGCGAGACAATCAGGCGGGAGATGGTCGAAGCCTTCGCCGCCTATGCGCAGGGCAAGGAAATGCTGCTTCCGTCTGCCGTGTTCGTGGTCACAGCGCGGCGCCCGCGCTAATCGTCAGAAACGCCCCGAGGATGTTCTCTGAGTGCTGGGCTCGGGGTGTCCGAGAGCGCTTCCTGCAGGCGTGAGGGGCGATAGGGGCGGCTGATCCAGCGCGCAAAGCGCTCCAGGTAGAGATAAATGACCGGTGTCGTATAGAGCGTCAGCCATTGCGATACGAGCAGCCCGCCGATGATCGCGACGCCGAGCGGTTGACGCAATTCCGCGCCACCGCCACTACCAAAAGCAATGGGCATCGCGCCGAACAACGCCGCAAACGTCGTCATCATGATCGGACGGAAGCGCAACAGGCAGGCCTGATGGATCGCCTCCTGCGGGCTCTTGCCTTCGAGGCGCTCGGCCTGCAGCGCGAAGTCGATCATCATGATCGCGTTCTTTTTGACGATGCCGATCAGCAGGATGATGCCGACGATCGCAATCACCGACAGCTCGTAATGCAAGACCATCAACAACAACAGGGCACCGACGCCGGCCGACGGCAGCGCCGACAGGATCGTGATCGGGTGGATGTAGCTCTCGTAGAGGACGCCGAGCACGATGTAGACGACAAGTATTGCGGCGGCCACCAATAGCGGCATCGACGACAGCGACGCCTGGAAGGCCTGGGCGGTGCCCTGGAACGACATATTCAACGTCGCCGGCACGTGCAGCTTTTCGGTGATCGCCTGAATCTTGTCGACTGCCTGGCCGAGCGCGACCCCGGAGGCCAGGTTGAACGACAGCGTCACCGCCGGGAAGATGCCCTGATGGCTGATGAGCAGCGGCTCGGTTTTCCGGGTGAGATGCGCAAAACTGCTCAGCGGCACCTGAGCACCGGCGGGACCGGACACGTAAATCTTCGACAGCAAGTTCGGGTCGTGCTGAAATTGCGGCTGCACCTCGAGGACGACTTTGTATTGATTGGTCGCAGTGTAGATCGTCGCGACCTGCCGCTGGCCGAAGGCGTCATAAAGGGTCTGATCGATCAGGGCGGCTGAGAGGCCGAGGCGGTAGGCGGCGTCGCGATCGATGTCGATTGCCAGATGGGCGGCGGCGATCTGCTGATCGGACGCGACATCCTGCAGCTCGGGGAGCTTGCGCATCTCCTGTTCGAGGATCGGCGCCCAATGGTTCAGTTCGTCCAAGTTGGTGTCGGTCAGCGTGTATTGGTATTGAGTGCGGGAGAGCCGGCCGCCGACCGTGATGTTCTGCGGCACCTGCATGAAGAACTTTGCCCCCTCGATGCCGGCGACTCCCTTGCGCAAGCGCTGGATGACCTGCTCTGCGGTGGCGTCGCGTTCGTCATAGGGCTTCAACCCCCAAAAGATGCGCGCGGTATTCTCGGCAGGGTTGTAGGTCGTGGCGCCGTCATAGGAGAAAACCCCCTCTACGGCAGGATCCTGCCTGACGAGATCGACGACTTGCTGCCGGATCTTATCGGTCAGGAGCATCGAAGCGTCTTCGCGAATGTCGAGTTCGCCAAAGATGAACCCGGTATCCTGCTGCGGGAAAAATCCTTTCGGCATCTTCACATAGAGATAGCCGGTCGCGACCATCAGCAGGAGCGTCGCGATCAAGGCCGACAACTGGTTGCGAAAGATAAAGTTGAGGCCCCGGTCGTAGCCACGTAATGCCCCCTGGAAGACCCTTTCGGCGCCGCGATTGAAGCGCCCCTTCGGGTGCAGTCCTTCTTCCTTCAAAAACAGCGAGCACATGACCGGCGTCAGGGTCAGCGATATTGCCGCCGAGGCGATCACCGCGACCGCAACCGTTACGGCAAACTCGCGGAACAGCCGGCCGATGATGCCGCCCATAAAGAAGAGCGGAATAAAGACGGCGATCAACGAGAAGGTGATCGAAATGATCGTAAAGCCGATCTGCCCTGCGCCCTTCAACGCCGCTTCAAACGGCCGGTCGCCCTGTTCGATATAGCGCACAATGTTTTCGATCATCACGATCGCATCGTCGACGATAAAGCCGACCGAAATCGTCAACCCCATCAAGGAGATGTTATCGATGCTGAAGCCGCCGGCATACATGACGCCGAACGTCGCGACCAGCGACAGCGGCACGGCCAGGCTCGGGATCACCGTCGCCCACAGGGTTCGCAAAAACAGGAAGATGACGATGATCACAAGACCGATCGTCAGCATCATCGTGAATTGCACGTCGCGGACCGATTCGCGGATCGTCCCCGACCGGTCCGACATAAGGTCGACATGGACCGACGGCGGCAGCGACTGCTCGAGCTTTGGCATCAAAGCCGTGATCCGGTCGACGACGTCGATTGTATTCGCGCCGGGTGCCTTCTGGATCGCGATGCCCTCCGCCCGCTGGTCGCCAAACCACGAACGCAGCCGCTCGTTCTGCACCGAGTTTATTGCGTCGCCGACATCCTTGACCCGCACCGGCGCGCCGTTTTTGTAGGCAACGATGATGTTGCCGTATTGCGCGGCATCAAACAGCTGATCATTGGTATCGAGTGAGATGGACTGAGTCTCGCCTTCGATCTCGCCTTTCGGGTTATTGACTGTTGCGTTGACGAGCGCAGTGCGCACGTCTTCGAGGCCGATCCCCTTGGCCGCCAGCGCCGCCGGGTTGACCTGGACGCGGGCGGCGTAAGGCATTGAGCCAAAGACGAAGACCTGTCCAACGCCGGGTTGGGTCGAAAGCTGGTCGGCAATGACGTTAGTGGCGAAGTCATCCACCTTGTAGGGCGGCAAGGCGTCGGAGTGGATGGCGTAGATCAGGATTGCAAAGTCCGCCGGGTTCACCTTGCGGTAGGTCGGCGGTGTGGGCATCGGTGGCAACACGCCGGCCGCCGCATTGATCGCCTGCTGCACGTCCTGCGCGGCCGCATCGATATTGCGGTTCAGATCGAACTGCAAGGTGATTGACGTAACGCCGACGCCGCTAAACGACGTCATCTGGCTCAGTGCCGGGATCGAGGTGAATTGCGTTTCGAGCGGCGTCGCGACCGAGGACGCCATTGTGCTCGGATCGGCGCCGGGGTACTGCGCGGTCACGGTGATTGTCGGGAAATCGACATTGGGCACGGCCGCCACCGGCAGCAGGTTGTACGCGCCGATGCCGAACACGAGAACGCCCAGCATCAGCAGCGATGTGCCGATCGGCCGCCGGATAAAAGGTTCCGATATGCTCACGCGCGCTCGCTCGCTCTCTGGTTCAAGGATTGAGGCTCAGCCGTCGGCAGCCGCAAGCGTCCCACTCGGCTGATCTGCACGATCAGTTTCCGCAGGAGAAACGGTCGACCTGTCGTCTGTTTCCTCCCGGAGGGCGAGGTGTCCTTTGATCGCGTCGAGGATGTCGATCACGGTGTCCCGGGCGTGCGTAGGCATGCCGGCAAAGGCTTCCTCGCGAATTGTCTTATTAATTGCGAGAATTTGCGTAACGACCGGGCGAGCCGCGGGCGTGAGCCATAAAGTGCGCACGCGGCGATCGGTCGGATGGGCACGCCGCTCGACCAGCCCTTCGTCGTTGAGCTTGTCCAGCATGCGCACAAGAGCGATCGGCTCCAGATCGAGCCAGGTTGCGACTTCGGTTTGGCTGACACCCTCGTTGCGGGCGATGTAAAGCACGACTGCCGCCTGTCGCCTGGTGATCAGCAGCCCGGTTTGCCGCGCCTTCCGATCGAAGCGCCGCTTGATCAGGCGGGAGACATCGTGCACCAGGAACCCGAAATTGCGGCCGAACCCGGGTTGCGCTTCAGACACCGGTCTCACGAGATGCGGGGCCTCATTCGGCGCCATGACGACCCTCCGCTAGCGCTGGTCTCGGGGTATCTGTGAGGGCCTCCTGCACGCGCGACGGCCGATAAGGGCGACCGACCCAGCGGGCGAGGCGCTCGAGGTATAGATAGATGATCGGCGTCGTGTAGAGCGTCAGCCATTGCGACACCAGCAATCCGCCGATGACCGCGATGCCGAGGGGCCGCCGCAACTCGGAACCGGCACCTTGCCCGATTGCGATCGGCAAGGCGCCAAACAGCGCTGCGAAGGTCGTCATCATGATCGGCCGGAACCGCAAGAGGCAGGCCTCGTGGATCGCCTCCTGCGGACTCTTGCCCTCGCCGCGTTCGGCTTGCAGCGCAAAGTCGATCATCATGATCGCGTTTTTCTTGACGATCCCGACAAGCAGGATGACCCCGATCATCGCGATCACGCTCAAATCGTAGCCGAGGATCATCAGCGCGAGCAGCGCGCCGACGCCGGCCGAAGGCAGCGCCGAAAGGATCGTGATCGGGTGGATATAGCTCTCATAGAGGATGCCCAAGACGATGTAGACGACGAGGATTGCGGCGGCGACCAGCAGCGGGGTCGACGACAATGAGGCCTGGAAAGCCTGTGCCGTCCCCTGAAAGGCGCCGTCGATCGTTCCGGGCAAACGCATGCTTTCCTGCATCTGCTGGATCGCATCGACTGCCTGGCCGATCGAGTAGCCGGGCGCGAGATTGAACGACAGGGTCACGGCCGGGAACTGGCCTTGATGGTTGATCGACAAGGCCTCGGCTTTCGAGACGAAATGCGCGAAGGTGCTAAGCGGTACCTTCGCTCCATTCGGCCCCGGTATGTATATTTTAGACAGCGCTGTCGGATCGTTCTGATACTGAGGCTGGACTTCGAGGATGACTTTATACTGACTGGTCGAGGTATAAATGTTCGCGATCTGCCGCTGGCCGAAGGCGTCATAGAGCGTCTGGTCGATTAACGACGGCGAAATGCCGACCCGCGAAGCGGCGTCGCGGTCGATTACGATCGCGACATGCGCCGCCGCAACCTGCTGGTCGGTGGCAAGATCCTCCAGCTGCGGCAGCTTCCTCATCGCCGCCTCGACGATCGGCGCCCAATGGTTGAGCTCATCACTGTCGGTGTCGGTCAGCGTGTATTGGTAGAGCGTGCGGCTCAGCCGCCCGCCGATGCTGATATCCTGGCCCGACTGCATGAAGAACTTGATCCCCTGCACCGCCGCCACTTTGGGCCGCAGTCGCCGGATGATCTGGTTTGAGGTCAGGTTGCGCTGATCGTGCGGTACCAGCTGGATAAACAGACGGGCTGTGTTCTCAGTGGGGTTGTAGGAGCTCGCCCCAGTAAATGCGAGGACGCCGGACACATAGGGATCCTGGCGAACGATATCAGTGATTTGGTGCGTCAGCTGAGCCATCGCCTCGAAGGAAATGTCCTCGCGCGCATCCGCCTGGCCAAAAATAAATCCGGTATCCTGTTCAGGAAAAAACCCCTTCGGGATCACGACATAGAGATAACCGGTCACGAAGATCAGCACGATCGTCGAGAGGAAGGTGGGCAGCTGGTGCCGGAAGACGAAAGCCAGGCCCTTGTCGTATTGCCGCAGGAACCACTGGAAGCCGCGCTCTGCGAGCTGGTTGAGCCGGCCCGGCGGTCTCTCATGCTCGCTCTTCAGGAACATCGAGCACATAACCGGGGTCAGAGTAAGCGAGATGAAGGCCGACGCCAAAATCGCGATGGTCACGGTCACCGCGAATTCGCGGAACAGGCGGCCAATGATGCCGCCCATGAAGAACAACGGGATAAAGACCGCGATCAGCGAGAAGGTGATCGAGATGATGGTAAACCCGATCTGGCCGGCGCCCTTCAGCGCCGCCTCGAACGGCCGGTCGCCCTGCTCGATGTAACGTACGATGTTCTCGATCATCACGATGGCGTCGTCGACGACGAAACCGACCGAGATCGTCAGCGCCATCAGCGAGATGTTGTCGAGGCTGTAGCCGAGCCCATACATGAACCCAAAGGTCATCAGGATCGACAGCGGCACCGCGACGCTCGGGATCACCGTCGCCCAGAGCGTGCGCAGGAATACGAAAATCGCGATGATTACCAGCGCGACGGTCAACATCATCGTGAATTGCACGTCGTGAACCGCGGCGCGGACGACGAGCGAGCGGTCCGACACCAGATCGACATGGATCGACGGCGGGAACGAACGCAAGATGTGCGGGACCATCTCCTTGATCGTGTCGACGAGCTCGTTCGTATTTGCGCCCGCTTGGCGCTGGACCGCCAATCCTTCGGCCGGCTCGTCGAAGAACCACGCGCCGGTCCGCGCGTTTTGCTTACCGTCGATTGCCTCGCCCACATCCTTGATGCGAACCGGCGCACCGTTGCGATAGGCGACGATAACGTCGTTGAACTGCGCGGCGTTGAACAGCTGGTCGTTGGTGTCGAGAGTAAAGGTCTGGTGCTGGCCTTCGAGCGTCCCCTTGGGACGGTCGAGTGTGGTCGCCACGAGCGCATTGCGTACATCCTCGAGCCCAAGTCCCCGCGTCGCCAGCTCGCCGGGATTGATCTGTACGTGCGCCGCATAGGGCTGCTGGCCGAAAATGCGCGACTCGGAAACCCCCGGCACTGTCGACAGCTTTTGCGCCAAGATCGTGTAGGCGTAGTCATCCACGCGATAAATCGGCAGCGCATCCGAGTGCACCGCGAAGATCAGCACCGGCCGG
This sequence comes from uncultured Alphaproteobacteria bacterium, assembly GCA_963796155.1. GTDB lineage: Bacteria > Pseudomonadota > Alphaproteobacteria > ATCC43930 > CGMCC-115725 > AP-15. Next base: position 109,444 of record CAWCKT010000029.1, read on the forward strand.
TCGGCCGGATTGGTTTTGCGGTAGGTCGGCGGTGTCGGCAAATCGGGCGGTAACAGCCCGCTTGCCGCGTTGATCGCCTGCTGTACATCCGAGGCGGCGGCGTCGATGTTGCGCTCGAGGTCGAACTGCAGGGTGATCGACAGTGAGCCGATGCCGCTTGTCGAGGTCATCTGCGACAATGACGGGATTGCCGCGAATTGCTGCTCGAGCGGTGTGGCGACCGCCGAGGCCATCGTGTCGGGGCTGGCGCCCGGGTAATTGACCGACACGGTGATCGTCGGAAAATCGACCTTCGGCAGCGCGGCCACCGGCAACAACCCGTACGCGCCGATACCGAACACCAGAATACCCAACATCAACAACGACGTGGCGATCGGCCGGCGAATAAAGGGTTCCGAGATGTTCATCCGCGGTAACTCTTGCGAGGAGCTTGGGGCCTCGGCGATAGGCTGCCGCTCAAAGCCTATGCACCCGGCGCAGCCTTCGAGGGGTTGACTCGCGCGCCTTCGGTCAGCCGATACTGCCCGTCGACGACAACATTTTCGCCGACAGTAAGCCCCTTGGTGATGACGGCGAGCCCATCCTGCATCGTGGCCACCTCGACTGCACGACGCTCGACGGTGTTGTCGGGTTTGATGACGTACGCGTAATAGCCGTTCGGCCCGACCTGAACGGTCTGCTGCGGCACCGTCGGCACGCCTTTGCGGGTCGACAGGATCAGCCGCAGATTGACGAACTCGCCCGGCCACAAGCGTTCGTCATCATTGTCGAAGCGCGCCTTCAAGTGGATCGTACCGGTCGCCTGGTCGATCATGTTGTCGATCAACGTCAGCTTGCCCTGGGCCAACTCCTTTTTCTCGTCGCCGCTATAGGCGAGGACGACAAGAGGGGCCTTCTTGTTGTTTTCCTGGATGTCGTCGAGGGTTTCCTGCGGCAGTGTGAAGCTGACAAAGATCGGCCGCAGCTCCGTGATCATCACCAGCGGAGCGTTGTCGCTCGCATGCACGAGATTGCCGATGTCGACAAGCTTCGCCCCGAGACGCCCGTCGATCGGCGAGCGGATGTCGGCATAGCCGAGATTGAGCTTGGCGTTCTCGATCTGCGCGACGTCGCCCTTGATCGCAGCCTGAAACTGCTCGACCGTGGCCTTTTGCTGATCATAGCTCTGGCGGGTCTGCCAGCCGGGAGCGAGAAGCTTCTGATATCGGTCGAGGTCGAGTTGAGCCCCGACCAATTGGGCCTCGTCCTTCTCCTTTGCCGCCTGCGCCGTCTCGAGCGCCGATTGATAAGGACGCGGATCGATCTGGATGAGCGGGTCGCCCTGCTTGACCTCCTCACCCTCCTTGAAATTGATCTTGACGATCTGGCCGTCGACGCGGCTCTTGATCGCCACGGTGTTGTAGGCCTGCACCGTACCGATGCCGTGCAGAAACACGGGAACGTCCTCGACGGCAACGGTTCCGGCGGTGACCGGGATTGCCTGTCCGGCAATCTGCGCCGCGGCGGGCGGCACGCCACCATGCATGTTCAGGCGCCACATCGCCGCGACCCCGACAATTGCGAGGATCACGGCTGCACCGACCAACCGCTTCACCATGCCGAGCGCCTCCATTTTTTAAGGCGTTAGCGTCTATCATAGACAAACTCTATGAGTCACTCGGATTTTTGAGCGCTGCAAGGCCGATGCCAGGCCGGAGCTAACGGCGGGCAGGCGTCTCGATCGGCGCGCAATTCGTGCGCCCCGACATCAGACAATCCTCGAGTGCCGACTTCTGGCGAAGCTCGCGGACGAGCCATACCCCGGCGATGGCCAGCGCCAGGATGATGATCAACCCGATCAGCGCGGCCGACCTCCGCTGGTCGGCTTCGTCATCGCCATTTTGGGATCGGTTGTTCATCGGGGTGCACAAAAAGCAGTCGGGGGAACATAGCTTCAGCATGCCGCCGCGAGCAACCGACCACATCCTCGAGAGCGGCCGGGCAGGGTCATCGGATCTCGGCGATCGAGCCCGGTTGCGGGCGTGCCGCGCTCTACGTTATTGACCGCGATCGGCATCGCAAGAGGATTACGAGCCATGGCTCAGCCCGGGCCGCTTTCCGGCATCACGATCATCGACCTGTCCCGCATCCTCGCGGGCCCGTACTGCACCCTACTGCTCGCCGAGCTGGGGGCGCGGGTGATCAAAGTCGAACCACCCGGGCAAGGCGACGACGCGCGCCAGTACGGCCCGTTCAAGAACGGCAAATCGGCCTATTTCGTGTCGGTCAACCGGGGCAAGGAGTCGATCGCGCTCGACCTCAAATCGCCGGCTGGGTGCGAGATCTTCGAGCGGCTGCTCGACAAGGCCGACGCCTTGGTCGAGAACTTTCGCCCGGGCACGATGGAGAAGCTCGGCTACGGTTGGGAGAGCCTGCACCGACGCTATCCCCGCCTCGTCTACGCCGCCGCCTCGGGCTTCGGCCACAGCGGTCCCTATTCCCACTATCCGGCTTACGACATGGTCGTGCAGGGTCTCGGCGGCATCATGAGCATCACCGGTCACCCCGGAATGCCGCTGACGCGGGTCGGCACATCGGTCGGCGATCTCGCGGGCGGCCTCTATACCGCGGTGGCACTCAACGCTGCCCTGCTGCACCGCGAGCGCACCGGCGAGGCGACCAAGGTCGACGTCGCGTTGTTCGATTGCCAGCTCGCGCTCCTCGAAAACGCGATCATGCGCTACACCACGACCGGCGAGATCCCGGGGCCGATGGGCGCGCGCCATCCCTCGATCACCCCGTTCGAGGCCTTCGCCACCCGCGACGGCCACATCATCATCGCCGCCGGGAATGACGGGCTCTTCGTCAAGCTCGCCTACGCTCTCGACCGTGCGGATCTGGCTGAGAACCCGCTGTTCAAGTCGAACGCGCTGCGCAACGAGCACCAGGAGGCGCTTCGGGCGGAGATCGAGGGCGCGCTCCGCACCGCCGGCACCGATCACTGGATCGCGGTGCTCGAGGCGGCGGGCGTCCCCTGCGGCCCGGTCAACAACATCGCCCAGGCCCTCGCCCATCCTCAGACCGCGGCCCGCAACATGCTGATCGCGGTCGACGATCCGGTCACCGGCCCGCTCGAACTCGCCGGCAACCCGATGAAGCTGTCGGGTTTCGCCGATCCGCCGATACGCTCCCCCGCCCCCGATCTCGACGCCGATCGAGATCATATCCTGCGCGAGCTCGGGTTCTGATGCCTGGTCCCCCGCCGGCGGGGGAGGGCTAGCGTGAGGACGCGGGTAGGAATTGGCCTGCTGGCGCTGCTGCTGGCGCTCGGCGGCGGGTTCTACCTTTATCTGCTGTCGTCCCTGCCGCAGACTGATGGCCGGCTCGTCGTGCCCGGGCTAAAGGGCGAGATCCGCATCGAGCGCGATGCCGACGGCGTGCCGCTGATTACCGCCCGCGACGACGAGGACGCCGCCTTCGGGCTCGGCTTTGTCCATGCCCAGGAACGCCTCTTCCAGATGGAGCTGCAGCGCCGGTACGGCTCCGGGCGTCTCGCCGAGATCTTTGGGCGGGAGGCGATCGCGATCGACCGCCAAATGCGTGTCCTCGGCCTCTATCGCGCCGCCGAGGCCGAGATGCCCTTCCTGTCGGCGACAGTGAGGCGCGGGCTCGATGCCTATGCGGCCGGAGTCAACGCCTTCCTGGCAGGGCGCCGCGGCGCGCTGCCGCCCGAGTTCCTGATGCTGCGCTTTGCCCCGGAGCCCTGGCGGCCGGCGGACAGCCTCGTCTGGGGCAAGCTGATGGCCGTGCAGCTCGGCGGCAACTACCGCGGCGAGCTGCTGCGCGCCCGGATGGCTCGCACCATCCCGGCGGCGGATCTCGCTTTTCTCTATCCGGAATACCCGAAGGATGCGCCGACGACGCTAGCGGACATGCTGCCGATCTATCGCCGGCTGGCGCTCGACTCGCTGTACGAAGCACTGCCGCCGGTCGTGGGACCGATCTACGCCTCGAACAACTGGGTCGTCGACGGCAGGCACAGCGCCAGCGGAAAGCCGCTCCTCGCCAACGATCCGCACCTCGAATTCGCCGCGCCGGGCTTCTGGTATCTCGCCCGATTGAGGACCCCGCAGCACGACATCGCGGGCGGGACCGCCGCGGGCAGCCCGTTCATCCTGGTCGGCCACAACGAGCGGATCGCCTGGGGTTTGACGACGACCACGGCCGATGTCGAGGATCTCTTTGTCGAGCGGGTCGATCCGCAGGATTCCGGCCGTTATCTGACCCCGCAAGGCAGCGCACCCTTTGAATCGCGGAGCGAGACCATCTTGGTCCGCGGAGATGCCCCGGTCGAGATCACGATCCGCACCACGAGGCACGGCCCAGTGCTATCCGACGTGCTGCCCCCGGGGGTGGCTGATCCGGGATACGTCCTGGCGCTGGCCGCGACCTTCACGATCCCGGAAGATCGCAGCGCCGAGGCGCTGTGGGAGGTCAACCGGGCCGGCGACTGGCCGAGCTTCCGCGACGCGTTGCGGAATTTCGTCGGGCCGGTGCAGAACATCGTCTATGCCGATGTCGACGGGACGATCGGCTTTATCGCGCCGGGGCTGGTGCCGATCCGGCGCAGCGGCGAGGGCTGGGTCCCGGCGCCAGGCTGGACCGGCGAGTACGACTGGGTCGGGTTCATTCCGTTCACGGCGCTGCCCGGGGCGGTCGATCCGCCCTCGGGTCATTTTGTCAGCGCCAACAACAAAATCGTGCCGGATTCGTACCCCTACTTCTTGAGCCGCGACTGGGACCTGCCGAACCGCGCGGAACGGATCGAAGCGCTGCTCGACGCGACACCCGTGCAGACACCGGCATCGAGCGCCGCGATCGAGGCCGATACCTTCTCGCTGATGGCCCAGCGCCTGGTCCCGCTGATGACCCGAGGGACCCCTCGCAGCGAAGCCTTGGGCAAGGTGGTCGACCGGCTGCGCGGTTGGGACTTTCGCATGGACCGCGACAAGATAGAACCGCTGTTGTTCACCGCCTGGCTGCGCGAGTTCAGCCGCGAGGTCCTGTTCGGTCGCTTCGGCGACGCTGTCGCGGGCTATTGGGATTTGAAGCCCCGGGTGATGGAGGCGGTCTTGGCGGAACGTCCCGGTTGGTGTGACGACCCGAAACGGGCCGAACAAAAGGGCTGTGCCGGGCGGCTCGAGGAGGCACTCGCAACCGCGTTAGCGCAGCTGCGGCAAGCCTACGGGTCCGATATGACGCAGTGGCGGTGGGGTCGGGCGCACGTCGCCAAGTTCGCGAACCCGGTCTTCAGCCGCATCCCTGTGTTGCGAGATTGGCTCGACGTCTCGATCCCGACCTCGGGTGGATACGACACGCTCGATCGCGGCCCGAGCACGATCGGCGACGATGCCCGGCCCTTTGCGCAGCGCTTCGGGGCCGGGCTGCGGATCATTACCGATCTCGCGGCGCCGAACGAATCAACAATGATGATCGCGCCCGGCCAATCCGGAAATCCGCTCTCCGGTCACTTCGCCGATCTGCTGCGGCGCTGGCGCGACTTCGATTGGCTCGTGCCCGGCCGATCTGCTGCGGTTGCCACCCTTGTTTTGGCGCCAGAACCTTTGGAGTCCAGGCGATGAGTGATCTACCGGTAACCATTGCGGCCGTCCACCGAGCCGCCGCGGCGATCGCGGGCGCGATCGCGCCCTCGCCGGTGATTGCGGCGCCAGCGCTGTCCGAGCTCGCCGGCACCGAGATCCACCTCAAGCTCGAGACGCTGCATCGCACGGGCTCGTTCAAGGAACGCGGTGCGCTGACCAAGCTCTTGACACTCAGCACTTCCGAGCAACGCGCCGGGGTCGTTGCGATGTCCGCGGGCAACCATGCCCAAGGCGTCGCCTATCATGCCCGCCGGCTCGGGGTTCCGGCGACGATCGTGATGCCCGAGGGCACACCCTTCATCAAGATCGATCGCACCGAGGCGTTCGGCGCCACCGTGGTGCTGCGGGGCGACAGCCTCGGCGCCGCCCGCGAGGCGGCCGACACGCTCGCCCGCGAGCGGGGGCTCGTGCTGGTCCATCCCTATGACGATCCCGATGTCATCGCCGGCCAGGGGACGATCGGCCTCGAGCTGCTGGCCGGCCGACCCGATCTCGATACGCTGGTCGTGCCGATCGGCGGCGGCGGGCTGATTTCCGGGATCGCCGTCGCCGCCAAGGCGCTCAACCCCGAGATCGAGATCGTCGGCGTGCAGTCGACGCTCTACCCTTCGATGTACCGCCTGCTGCGCGGTGAAGATCCGGGTCCGCCAGCCGCAGCGGCGACGCTCGCCGAAGGCATCGCGGTCAAGGAGCCGGGCCGGCTGACGCGTCGCATCGTCAAGGCGCTGGTGTCCGAGATCAGGCTCGTCGACGAGGTGATGCTCGAAGGCGCCGTCGAGGTCCTGCTCGAGCGCCAGAAGCTCGTCGTCGAAGGCGCCGGTGCAGCCGGTGTGGCGGCCGTGCTGGCGGCTCCCGAGCGTTTTTGCGGCCGGCGGGTCGGGATCGTCATCACCGGCGGGAATATGGACTCGCGTCTGCTCGCGTCGATCCTGATGCGCGGTCTCGTGCGCGAGGGGCGGCTCGTCCGCCTGCGCTGCGAGCTCCCCGACGTGCCGGGCGCCCTTTCCCGCCTTTCGGGGGTGATCGGCAAGCACGCCGGCAACATCGTCGAGGTCCACCACCAGCGCCTGTTTCACGATACCTCGGTCAAACGCGCCGAACTCGACGTCGTGATCGAAACCCAGAACCGGCGCCATGTCGAGGTCCTGGTCGCCGCGCTGATGGCGGCCGGCTTCCCGACGCAGCTATTGTTGAGCTCGGCCGACGACCAGCACGCCCCGAATAACGGCTAACTCGCGCCCTCGACCAGGAACAACCGGCCGCGCGAAGCTGCTTGCCGGATTTTCAGCGCGCTCTGATATTCCTCCGAATGGTACCAGCGGCGGGCCGTCTCCGCGTCCGGGAATTCGATGACCACGATCCGCTCCGGCTGCGGCCCGCCTTCGAGCAGCTCGACCGGGCCGCCCCGCACCGTGAACCGGCCGCCGAACCGCGTGATGCTGGCCGCGGCGAGTGGGCGGTAAGGCTCGTACGCGGCGGGGTTGGTCACCTGAATATCGGCGATGATGTAGGCGGGCATGGCGTCCTCCTGGTCAAGCTCGCGCCGAAGACTATACCCGAAATGGGTCGGCCGTCGGGCCGGCTTGCGGCGAAAACGGCGATCCCCACATGCTGTGCGGGATCGCCAATACCGGATCAGCCATGACCGCCAACTTCGGCTTTGCTGCAACACCTTATTACGACGCCGGCATGCCCGACCCGGCGGCATTGCCCGAGGCATATGAAGGGGTGTTGTGGCGTCGCACTGCGGCGTATTTCATCGATTTGTGCTGCATCGGCGTGCTTGCCGTATTGTTCTGGATTGTCTTTGCCGTGCTCTGGGTGGTGAGCTTCGGGCTGCTCGGGCCGGTATTGTGGTTTCTGTTCGGGCTGATCCCGCTCGCTTACCATACGTTGCTGCTGAGCGGCCCGCGATCGGCCACCTTGGGGATGCGGTGCTTCGATGTCGAGCTGCGCTCGGTAACGGGCGAGCGCCCAGGGTTCTTGCAGGCGCTGGCCCAGACGGCGCTATTTTACATTACCGTCGGGCTGACGTGTTCGCTGGTCCTATTGTTCGCGCTATTGAACCGACGCAAACGCACGTTGCACGATGTGCTTGCGGCCACCGTAGTGGTGCGAACCTTTCCGGTCGTCTAGGCCGTTGCAAAATTGCCTAACGCTGTTCGGCGCTGCTCGGCGCTGATTTGCCGAGCGAGCGCAGGAAGGCACGGAACTTGCGCCAAGGAGAGCTTTCCCAGGCCTGCAATCGGGTCGCGAGGTCGGCTCGGATGCGGTCCCGATCCGCGATGACCTGCTCCCGCTCGGTCACAGCGGCGTCGAGCTCGGACCGCAACCTTCGAAGAGCAGAGGAACTCTGCTCGATCCAAAATCCGGCGGCCGCGTGCAGCGACGCTGACGAGCACTCCCACGCGTTCCGTTCGACGTCCCATTCCGCGCATGCACGTGTCAGCTCGGTCCTCAGCGCCGCGATCTCCGCCTCGGCGGCGTTGGCCCGCGCTGTCGCCTCTGTCAGAGCCTGCGACAAATTCTGCCGTTCGGCGGTAAACCGCCCCGTCTCGTCATCGAGGGCCGCGCGCAGTTGCACGATCCGGTCGCCGAGACGGCTCGCCTCGGCGGATGCTGCGGCGAGGCTCGATCGCGCCGCATCGCGTTCGCCTTCGAGCCGCAACACCGCCGCGTCCCTTTCCGCGCCGCGCTCGCGCTCGGATGCCAGCTCCCGGCTCGCTCGGAGGGCCGTTACGCGCAGTTCCGCGAGAGGCGAGTCCAGGGCCCGGCCGGCAAGCAATGGCATAGTGCCGGGATCGCGGTAGGATTTTTCCCCGTCGAACATCTCGATTGGATGCAGCATCAGGAAGCCGAGATCACGAGGATAACCCCGCTCCTCCAGGTCTCGATAAGCCGCCTCGATGCCGGGAAAAGTCGCAGTAAACGCCTCGACATTCCAAAGTACTTCGAACCGGCGGAGGCCATCCCCCGGGGCGAGTTCTCGATCGGCGTTCGCTTCGAGCCAGCAAACCATAGCCTCGGGCTCGAAGGCCGGGTCCATCAGGTAGATCTTCCTATCCCGGATCTCGGGTTTTGCAGCGACCGGTCTGCCGTCCCGCAGCGCATCGAGCACCTCGTGGAAACCGACCGGATAGGTGAGGTTGAAGAACGCGTCATGGATCCGCAGGCCATCCGCCTCGACGATCGTCACCGTGTGCGTCAAGCTGCGCGATGAGCCGAATTCATAGCACCAGGCGCGAAAGCCCTTCTTGGTGACGGCCCGCCATAGCGCCAAGGCGGTGCCCCGACCGGATGCGCCGGTGGCGACCGGCGTTTCGCGGTAGACCTTGCGGCGAAGCCTGTTGAGGCGCCGTGACGCGTCCTTCAATTCGAACCGTTCCTCGTTGAGAGATGATACGCTCCCCGGGGGACGCCAAGATAACCGCTCGTCGTCGCCGGCGTCACCAGCAGGTTCCCGGTCACCCGGCGTTTGATATTCACCGGATCGCCCAGCACTATCATCGGGATGCCATACCTCCGGTCAGGCTCGACCGCCTTCCTTCTCGGTCTCATCTGTTGCTTCGGTTCCGCCTGCGGCAGTATTCCCCACGACGTCGGCCTCGCGGGGCGTTGTGCGGACATCATGCAACGCGCCTTCCCGAGCGCGACGATCGAGATCGGCAAGAGCGAGGCCTCGGCAACCGGCCTTACCACGATTATCGCGCGCGTCGAGGGGGTCAGAAGCGATATGCCCCCCGAAGGACCTTTGGCGCACGATTTGGCCGTCGAGTGCCGCTTCGATGACAACATTCTCACGGGGTTCCGCTGGACGGCGGGGCCGCTGCACTGATCGGCGAAATAAACGTGGGGGATGCGCCCGGGACTGGCGCCCCAGTGTGCTCTCCTCCATATTCGCGCAACAAGCCGACCGGCAACCGCGCTGCGGAAGAGGGAAAGTGCGATGGACATCGGGCCGGGAGTGGACAGGGCGAAAAACAAACCGCCTCGGCGGGATTCGCCCGCACCGGCAGCCGACCACCGGCTGGCTGCGCCCTACCCCCAATTCTTCGCCACCTCGCCGGTCGCCTGTCCCTATGTCCCGGGTCGTGCCGAGCGCAAACTGATCGTCGACCTTGCCGGCAGGGAGGGCGCTGCCTTCTACGACGACCTGTCGCGTGCCGGGTTCCGGCGCAGCCACCGCTTCGCCTACCGGCCGGCATGCCGCGGCTGCGCCTCGTGCGTACCGGTGCGGATTGCCGTCGAGCGCTTTAGCCATACCCGCTCGACCCGGCGCGTCCATAACGCGAACCGGGACCTTTGCGGCCGGCTCGTTGCCCCCCGCGCCACGTCGGAACAATTTCGGCTGTTCTCGGCCTATCAGCGCTCGCGTCACCGCGACAGCGACATGGCGACGATGCGTTACGGCGATTTCCGGGCGATGGTCGAGGACACTCCGGTGCGGACCGCAATCGCCGAGTTTCGCGCCGATAGCGGCGTCCTGGTCGCCGGGTCACTGATCGATCTCCTCGATGACGGGGTCTCCGCCGTTTACAGTTTCTACGATCCGCAGCAGACAAAGCGCAGCCTCGGGATCTGGAGCGTTCTTTGGCTCGTCGAGGAATGCCGGCGTCGCGGGCAGCCTTTTGTCTATCTCGGCTACTGGATCGCCGAGAGCCCAAAAATGGCCTACAAGGATCGCTTCCCGGCGCTCGAACGCCTGGACGAGGGCGCTTGGACCCTGTTCACCCCATAATGGCGATCGGCGTTATCAACTCGGCGATCTTCGCGGACATGTTCGGCACCCCGGCGATGCGCGGGGTGTTCGGTGACGAGGCGTTCCTTGCGCGGTGCGTCGAAGTCGAGGCCGCTCTCGCCCGCGCCCAGGGTCGTCTCGGGATCATCCCGGCAGAGGCAGCCGCGGCGATTACGCGTGCGGCAGACGCGCTGGCAGGCGGCCATAAGGCACTCGACCTGGCACGTCTGAAGCGCGAGACCGAGGTCGTCGGCTATCCGATCCTGCCGCTCGTCCGCCAGCTCTCCGAATGGGCAGGTGACTCCGGACGCTACGTGCATTGGGGGGCGACAACCCAGGACATCATGGATACGGCCGTCGTGCTGCAGACCCGCGACGGGCTCGCGCTTATCGAAGAGGACCTGACGGCGGTTCGCGGCCATCTCGCCGAACTCGCCCGCCGCTACCGCGATACGCCGATGGCCGGACGCACCCACCTGCAGCACGCTCTGCCGGTGACGTTCGGCTACAAGGCCGCGGTCTGGCTCTACGCTTTGGACCGCCACGCCGACCGGCTGCGCGAGCTGCGCCCGCGCGTGCTGTTGGCCCAATTCGGCGGCGCCGCCGGCACGTTGGCCTCGCTCGGCAATGGCGAAAAGAGCCTCGAGACCCGCGCCGAGTTCGCACGCGAGCTGGCGCTGGGCGATCCGCCGATCACCTGGCACGTCGTACGCGACGGCATCGCCGAGACCGTGCAGGTGCTGGCGTTGCTGGTCGGCAGTCTGGGCAAGATCGCCTTCGATGTCATGCTGATGTCGGCGACCGAGTTCGGCGAGGCGGCCGAACCCTTCGTTGCCGGCCGCGGGTCGAGTTCGACGATGCCGCAGAAGCGCAACCCGATCTCCTGCGAGCTGATCCTGGCGGCGGCGAAGGTGCTGCGCCAGCAAGCGGGATTGGTGCTCGACGCGGTGGTGACGGATTTCGAGCGTGCGACCGGCCCCTGGCACGTCGAATGGATCGCGTTGCCGGAAGCCTTCGGCTATGCCGCTGGCGCGCTGCACCAGGGGCGCTTCATGCTCGGCGGCCTGATCGTCGACGCCGGCCGCATGGCGAAAAACCTGGCGATGACGCATGGGTTGATCGTCGCCGAGGCGGTGATGATGGGCTTGGCGCCGCACACCGGCCGCAACGAGGCGCACGACCTCGTCTACGACGCCTGCCGGGTCGCGATCGAGACCGACCGGCCGTTGCTCGACGTGCTGCTGGAGACACCCGCGGTGGCCGGTTCGCTGGGTGCGGAGAAGCTGCGGGCGCTGACCGACCCCGCCAATTATCTCGGCGCAGCCCCGGCAATGGTCGATCGCATGCTCGCCGGACACTGAAGCACCCCTGCCGCGCGCGTCGGGCTCGTGAGCCCGCGTGGCGCAATTCTTGCTGCACGCGACGCCATGGTTCATTACTGCGCCGGGTTTCTCGTATTCCGCCACCCAGGGAGCGACAGCGCATGGACGCCACATCACGCCGCAGATTTCTCCAACTCGCCGGGCTCGGGGCCGCCAGCGCCGCGATCGGACCGCGATCCGCGTCTGCCGAGACCAAGTCGCTCACCCTCCTGCACGAAAGCTCGTTCATCAAGACTTACGATGAATACTTTCAGAAGACGCTCGCGCCGGCCTATGAAAGAGAAACCGGCGTCAAGGTCAATTACGAGCTGACGAGCGTCGGCAGCCTGCCGACCCGTATCACTACGATCAGCGAGACCGGGTCGGGGGCGGATGTCACGGCGATCTTTTTCCTGCTGCCGTTCCTGTTCGACGAAAAATTGCTCGACGTCAGCGACATCGCCGACGAGATCGGCAAGAGCCAGGGGGGCTGGTACGACGCGGCCAAGGAAGCGGCAATCGTCAACGGCAAGTGGAAGACCATCCCGTTCAGCAATATCGGCCAGCTGATGAACTGGCGCACCGACTGGTTTGCCGAGGTCGGCTTCAAGAAATTCCCGGACACCTGGGACGAGCTCTACGAGGCCGGCAAGAAGTTGAAGGCCAACGACCATCCCTTCGGTTTCGAGCTAGGCCACGGCTTTGGTGACAACCACGGCTGGCTCTACCCGTTGCTGTGGTCCTACGGCGGCGCCGAGATCGAGCCCGACGGCAAGACCGTGGCGATCGACTCCGACGAGACTGCGCGCGCCATCGATTTCGCCCGCAAATTCTTTCGCGACACAATGTTCGAGGACGTACTGGGCTGGACCGATCCGAGCAACAACAAGGCCTGGTACGCCGAGCAGATTTCCTGCACCAACAACGCCGAGAGCATCCTCTGGTTGGCCAAGCGCGACTTCCCCGAGATCGCCAAGGTCACCGATCAGGCACAGAACCCGATGGGTCCAAAAGGACGCTTCCACATCATGAGCGCGGTGGGCCACGCGATCTTCGATTTCTCACCGCAGAAGGAGGAAGCGCGCGCCTTTTTGCGCTGGATGATGGATCAGAAGCAGCTGGGCGGGTGGTATGCCTCGGCCGATACGTATTATCAGCCGGTCCTGCACGGCTACGACAACGCGCCGATGTGGCAGGTAGAACCGCGCAACATCCCCTATCGGGACTCGCTCGCGAACGCGCATCTGGTCGGCTGGCCGGCGCCGCCGAGCCGGCGCTCGGCGGAAAGCGTCGCCAAATACGTCGTGGTCGACATGTTTGCCAAGGCCTGCGCCGGCGCCTCGACCAAAGAGGTGATCAAGAACGCCGAGGTCCAGCTCAAAGAGATCTATCGAGCCGTCTGACCCGGAAGGCTGAGGGTGTCGATCCGCTCGGAGCCTCTCGCCGCGATCGGGCGGTTTCCGCGCCGGTCCGCTTCGGTCGGTGCCTGGCTCGACCGGCAGGGCGTGTTCAGCTGGCTGATGATGGCGCCGCCGCTGCTCTTTCTGGCGGCCCTCGTCGGCTATCCACTCTGCTACGGCATCCTGTTGAGCCTGCAGGACCGCCCGGTCGCGCATCCCGGCGTTTTCGTCGGGTTGAAGAACTTCGCGACCGACTTCAAGGACGCGATCTTCTGGCGGGTGACGCTCAACACCTTTGTCTACACCGCCGCTGCCACCTTGCTGAAGATGGTCGGCGGCCTCGCGCTGGCGCTGGCGATGAACCAGCACTTCCCGCTGAAGAACGTGGTGCGGGCGCTGCTGCTGTTGCCGTTTATCGTCCCGACGGTGCTGAGCACGGTCGCCTGGATGTGGATTCTCGACCCCGCCTTCAGCGTCCTGAACTGGTTTCTCGTGGCACTCGGCGTGCCGAAGCCCGGCCCCTCCTGGCTCGGCAACCCGGTCCTGGCGATGGGTTCGATCATCGTGATCAATACGTGGCGCGGCTTGCCTTTCTACGGCATCACCTTGCTCGCCGGGCTACAAACCGTGCCGCCCGAGCTCTATGAGGCGGCAACGATCGACGGCGCCGGCGGTTGGCAGCGGTTTCGTTACGTCACCTTGCCGCTGCTGCAGCCGATCATCCTGATCGTGACCTTGTTTTCGGTGATCTTCACCTTCGCCGACTTCCAGCTTGTCTACGTGCTGACGCATGGCGGGCCGCAAAACGCGACCCAGCTCTTTGCGACCTATGCCTTCGACATCGCGATGGGCGCGGGCCAGCTCGGCCTCGGAGCCTCGGTGGCACTGACGATGCTGCCGGCTCTCGCATTATTGATCGTCGCGCTGACGATCTACCTGCGGAGAGGGTGATGGTCACCGGCTACGGCCCAGTCGAGCGGCTGGTGCGGCTGTGGTTGCCGGTCGGCTTCTTCCTCGTACTGGCGCTCTTCCCGTTCTACTGGATGGCGGTGACTTCGGTTAAGCCGAACGCCGAGCTCTACAATACCCACATGATGCCGCTCTTCGTTCATCATCCGACGCTGAAGCACTATATCGACCTGTTGACCGAGACGAGCTTTCTGACCTGGACCTGGAACACGATGGTGGTCGCGGTAGTCTCGACCGCGATCTCGCTGGTTCTCGGCGTTATGCTCGCCTATCCGCTCGCGCGCATGCGCTTCGCCGGCGCCGGTCTGATCGCGATGACGGTGGCGGCAGTCTATCTCGTGCCGCAGCCATTGCTGTTCATTCCATTGGCCGACCTGATCAACCGGCTGGATCTCGGCAATACCTTGACCTCGGTGATCCTGACCTATCCGACGATGCTGGTGCCGTTTTGCGCCTGGCTGCTGTTGGGCTATTTCAAGACTGTGCCGATGGAGCTCGAGGAAGCCGCGCGCATTGATGGTGCCAGCCGGCTGCAGACGATGCGGCGGATTTTTCTGCCGTTGTGCACGCCGGGGTTCATTTCCGCCGGGATCTTCGCTTTCACCCTGTCGCAGAACGAGTTCCTCTATGCGCTGATCTTTCTGACCAAAAGCTCTGTCCGCACCGTGCCGGTCGGCGTCATCGCCGAACTGATCCGCGGCGATGTGTTCTATTGGGGCCAGCTGATGGCGGGCGCGCTATTGGGCTCGATCCCGGTCGCGCTGATTTACTCGTTCTTTGTCGAACACTACGTCGCCGGCCTGACCTCCGGCTCAGTGAAGGGGTAGCCTTTTCCCAATAAGTCGCACTATCCCGCGAACGCGGCGATCCCGGTTTGCGCGCGGCCGAGGATCAGGGCGTGGATGTCGTGGGTGCCTTCATAGGTGTTGACCGCCTCGAGGTTCATCACGTGACGGATCACGTGGTACTCGTCGGCGATGCCGTTGCCGCCGTGCATGTCGCGCGCGGCGCGCGCGATGTCGAGCGCCTTGCCGCAGTTGTTGCGCTTCAGGATCGAGACCATCTCGGGGGTATCGCGCCCCTCATCCTTGAGCCGCCCGAGGCGGAGGCAGGCATGCAGGCCGAGGGTGATCTCGGTCTGCATGTCGACGAGCTTCTTCTGGATCAGCTGGTTGGCGGCCAGCGGTCGGCCGAACTGCCGGCGCTCCAGCGTATAGTTGCGTGCGGCGTGCCAGCAGAACTCGGCGGCGCCGAGCGTCCCCCAGGCGATCCCGTAGCGCGCGCTGTTGAGGCCTGAGAACGGGCCGCGCAGCCCGCTGACATGGGACAACAGGTTCTCCTCCGGGACGAACACATCGTCCATGACGATCTCGCCGGTGATCGAGGCGCGCATGCTGAACTTGCCCTCGATCTTGGGCGCGCTCAGCCCCTTCATTCCCTTTTCGAGGATAAATCCGCGGATCACGCCGTCCTCTGTCTTGGCCCACACCAGAAACACATCGGCGATCGGCGAATTGGTGATCCACATCTTGGCGCCATTGAGCCGCCAGCCGCCGGGCGCCGCGATTGCCCGCGTCGTCATCCCGCCGGGGTCGGAACCATGGTCGGGTTCGGTCAGGCCAAAGCAGCCGACCCATTCGCCCGAAGCCAGCTTTGGCAGGTATTTCTGGCGCTGCCCCTCGCTGCCGAACTGATAAATCGGAAACATGACGAGGCTCGACTGCACGCTCATCGCCGAGCGATAGCCGCTGTCGACCCGCTCCACTTCGCGCGCGATCAGCCCGTAAGAGACGTAATTCACGCCGGCGCAGCCATAGCCCTCGATCGTCGCGCCGAGAAACCCGAGCGCCCCCATCTCATTCATGATCTCGCGGTCGAAGCGCTCGCGCCGGTTGGCTTCGAGCACCCGCGGGAACAGTTTGTCTTGGCAATAGGCGCGCGCGCTGTCGCGCACCATCCGCTCCTCCTCGGTCAGCGCCTCGTCGAGGCGCAAGGGGTCGGTCCACTCGAAAGCGGTGTTGTCCGGGGCTACGGGCTGGGCGAGGGCTCGGTTGCTGGTCATCGGGGCTCTCAAGCAAAGGCGTGTATCGATCACGCCTTATATGCGCTCGGCTCCGTTAAGGAAGCAATTCAACCGGCGGGACGGGTGCCATACCTCCCGCCCGGCCAGGTCACGTTACTTTTCGCGCGGCTAGCCTTTGACGCCGCCCATCGTCAGCCCGGCGGTCATGCGACGGCGGACACAGTAGTAGATCGTGATCGGCAAGATGGCGTAGACGATCGCCGTCGCCATCATCAGGTTCCACGGCGCCTCGTCGCTGTTGAGAAACTGCGCGAGCGCCACCGGCACGGTCATGCTGCGCTTGTCCGACAAGAGGAGGAACTGGTAGAGATACTCGTTCCAGGCGAGCAGCAGCGCGTAGGTGCCGATCGCGACCAATGCCGGCGCCATCAGCGGCAGATAGATCCGGAAATAGATCTGGATCGGCGAAGCGCCGTCGATCCGCGCCGACTCGTCGAGTTCGAGGGGGATGCCCCTGCCGTATTGCGAGAAGATGAAGATCGCGTAGGGTGTCGCGAACGTCACCATGGCGGCGATGACCGACCAGAGGTTGTTCGCCAGCCCATAGCTCTGCATGATCCGGTAGAACGGGATCGCCAGGAACGACTGCGGGATGACATAGGTCAAGAGCGCCGCATTGCTGACCAGCCAGCCGTTGCGGACGCGCATCCGGGTGATTGAGAAGCTGGCCAACGAGCCGATCAGCAAAGTGAAGAACGTCACCGCCGCGCCGACATAGAGGCTGTTACCGAACTGGTGCCAGAAGTATTCGAGATACCAGTACCCCTGGGTAAAAACGGTCCAGAAACCTTCGAGCGTGGGGTTTCGCGGATAGACCGCGTCGGTGAATACGTCGCCGTGCGGCTGGAGCGAGACCATGATGATGTTGTAGATTGGCGTGATCGTCCAGACGAGGAGCACCGCGCTGAGCACCACCGTCCCGGCATGCACCAGCCAGCGGCGGCGGCGCGCGATGCGCCGCATCCGCTCTCCAGGGCGAGCCGATGCCGAGGGCAGCCTGGTGTCGACGGTTATCGTGCTCACAGCTGCACCTCCGAAGTCTTGAGCTTGCGCATCAGGATGATGACCAGCGGGATCATCAGCGGCAGCGCCGACATCACTGCTGCCACGCCGAGGCGGGGCTGGGCGAGGTCGAAGGCATCGCGCACACCGAGCGTCGCCAACACATGCGTCAGGTTGGCCGGCCCGCCGCCGGTGATGAAATACACCTCGTTAAAGTCGCCGAGCGTGAAGATCGTCGACAGCAAGGTGCAGATCAAATAGAGGTTCGCGAGCAGCGGAAAACTTACGTAGATGAAATTGCGCACGCCGGTCGCGCCGTCCACCTTCGCCGCGTCATTGATCTCGGTGGGGATCGCCATCCTGCCGGCGAGCAGGATGACGGTCCAGAACGGCGTCCACTTCCAGATATGGGACACGATGACCGAGCCGAGGGCGGTCCAGCGCTCGTTGAGCCAGGACGGGCCATCGATATGGAACATCAGGTAAAGCGCGTTGTTGAGCAGGCCCCATTCGCCGTTAAGCATCCAATGAATCGAGATGAAGCTTGGCAGCGCCGGGACCGCCCATGGCAGGATGAAGATCATCAACAGGACCTTCACCCACCAGCCGGGGCGCATGAAGAAGCCCGACAACAGCAGGGCGATGAACATCTTCAGGTTCACGCCGATGCCGATAAACAGCAGCGTGTTGACCACGGTGCTTTGGTAGATCGGGTCCGAAAACAGCTCGGAATAAAGACTGGGCTCGCTGCCTAGCCACAGCCCGTAGAGGGCGGGGTAGACCACGAAGGCCAGGAACACGCCGAGATACGGCACGACGAAGGCGAGCGCCCAACTGTACTCGGAGCCCTTGAGTTCGCCGCGCAATGAACGCCATAGCGTTGCACGCCGCCCGACTGCCGGGCGACCGATGTCGACAACCGATATGCTGGCCATGATCGCCTCTCAGCTCGACACGATGGGATATTTCGCGAAGATCGTCTCGGCGCGCTTGAACGCCTTGTCGATGGCCGCTTCCGGCGCCATGCCGTTGTTCAGCACGTCGAACACGCCGTTCATGATGACATGCTCGGCGCCGACCTGCGCGATCGCCGGGTTGTACGCCTCATAGATCGGCATCGTCGGTTTCAGCACCGACTGCTCGACATAGGCCGTGCGGTGCGGATCGTCATGCAGCCAGAACGGGTCGCTCTGGACGATTTCGGGGATCGGCAGCGCCCAGCGGCCGAGCCCGCCCTTCAGATACTCGTTGAGCACCTTGGGCTGCATCGAATATGTGATGAACTCCTTCGCGACCGCGACGTTCTTCGCACCCTTGGGGACGACGGGACCGAACAGCGCGACTTGGCTCGGCAGCTCCTTGCCGTCGTTGCTCAGCGGCATCCCGTGCGTCAGGATATCGTCGAATTCTTCCTTGTTGTGAAAGAGCGCGAGTTCGGTCGAAATCGTTCCGTCGAAATCCATCACCATTAGCTTGGAATGGAACGCATTGTTGTCGTCGGCGTCGTTCCAATTGACGCAGCCCGGCGGCACAAGGCCTTCCTTGAAGGCAGTGGTCAGCTTGACGATCGCCTTGACCGCCGCATCGCGGACCGCCGGGTCGTCGGCGTGAAGCTTGCCGTCGGCCGTGACGAAATTCTGTCCGCCATAGGCGATCATGAACGCGTTGAAGGTGTTGATCGGATCCACCCCGTTGGCGGTCAGCTGATAGCCATAAGAGTAGACGTTGCGCATCCCCGCCGCCCGCAGCTTGGCCTGCAGCGGCTTGAAGAAGTCGAGGAAAGCATCCCAAGTGTTGGGAAGCTCCGAGAGCTTGCCGCCGCCCTTCTCGACCAGCGACTTCCAGATGTGGAAGGGAACCGCCGCGATTTTCATCGGCGCGACGTAATAGGCGCGCTTCTTACTAACGTTATTGTAATAATAGCAGCAGGGCAGCGCCGTCGGGACGAATTGCCCCTTCACCGGCTCGACGATGTCGTCGAGATCGACCAGCCTATCGTCCCACGATTGTAACGGCGCCAGCGCGAAATCGGCGACCTCCATCACATCGGGAACCACACCGCTGGTGATCGCCGAGACTTCTTTCTGGCGGAGCGCCGCGTAGGGCGTGAGGCTGTGGTCGACCTTGTTGCCGCTCTGCTTCTCGTAATCGGCGGCCATCGCGCGGAACGCGGCGTCTTCCTCGGGAACGAACCCCTGGACAAACCACACTTCGATGGTCGTGGCGGCGGCGTTGGCGATATAAGGCCGGGCCAAGGCTCCTGCGGCGGCGACCCCTAGAGAGCTGCGAAGCACCGAGCGCCGCGTCAAATTCCTCATGCTCTTTCCTTCCCCGTTCACGCCCGCGAGCTGCCACGGACGCGTTCTGGTTGTCCGCGTCGGCCGCAATATAGAACAGCGGCTCCCCGCGCTCAAATGTTAATCGCCGCATCCGCGCCGACTTGTCGACACAACACCGTGATCGAGGCACCGTTCCCGCCTGGTCGACGATATGCGCAGCCCGGGGCAGACGCAGCGTTCGCGGATCAGTCTTCAGGACTGCGAGATCGGGTATTTTGCGAAGACCGCCTCGGCCCGCTTGAACGCCTTGTCGATCGCCTGTTCGGGCGCCATCCCGTTCTTCATCACATCGAATTCGGCGACGCTCAATACATCGTCCAACTGCGCCTCTTTGCGCTTCAACTCGACACGATCGGGTATTTCGCGAAGATCTCCTCAACCCGCTTGAACGCCTTGTCTGCGGCCGCCTGCGGCGTCATCCCGCCTTGCATGATGTCGGCCCAGGCCGTGCCCCAGACGTGCGTGTTCTGGACCTCCGCATAGGCCGGATTGAAAACGAAATAGGCTGGCACGGTCGGACCGAGCAAGCCCTGCTTGGTGTAGGCCGCCCGGTGCGGGTCGGCGAACCACCAGGGGTCATCCTTGACGATCGAGGGCATGCACGGAATATTCCGGCCGAGCCCGACCTTCAGATACTCGTTGTTGACCTTGGGCTGAATCAAATATTTGAGGAATTCCTTGGCCACCGGGACGTTCTTCGCCCCCTTCGGGATCAGCCCGCAAGCGTTGCCGGCTTGGCTCGTCACCGGTTTGCCGTCGTTGCTGAGCGGCAGGCCCATCGTCACGATGTCGTCGTATTCCTCTTTGTTGTGATAGAGCGCGACCTCGGTCGAGATCGTGCCGTCGAGGTCCATGACGATCGACTTGGCATGGAAGGCGTTGTTGTCGTCGGCGTCGTTCCAGTTGATCGCGCTCGGCGGCACGAAGCCCTCCTTGTAGGCGGTGGTCGGATAGATCAGGGCCCTGATTACCGCCTCCTTTACTTGCGGATCGTCGAGATGCAACTTGCCGTCCTTGGTGACGATGTCCTTGCCGCCGTAGGCGCTCAGGAAATAATGGAACGTGTTGTTGGGATCGACGCCGTTGGTCGTCACCTGGAAACCCAGGCCATAGACATTGCGCACGCCCTGTTCGCGTAGCTTTTTCTGCACCTCCTTGAACAAATCGTAGTAGGCGTCCCAGGTCTTCGGGAGGTCTTCGATCTTGTAGCCCGCCTTTTCGACCAGCGACTTCCAGACGTGATTCGGCAACACCGCGGTTGTGTAAGGGACGCCGTAATAGCTGCGCTTTTTTGAGGTATTGTCGTAGCAGTAAGATGAAAGCAGCGCGGTTTCGGTGAACTCTTCTTTTTGCGTCTCGATGACGTCGGTCACATCAATCAGCTTGTCCTGCCAGGCGAACAGCGCAATGATCTCGCCGGGGTTGTTCTGGAACAGATCCGGCACTTCGCCGCTGGTCACCGCCGAGATGATCTTCTGGCGCTCCGGGGCGAAGGGAATGATGCTGTAGTCGATCGTGTTGCCGCTGGCTTTCTCGTAATCGGCGACGATCTTCTTGAAAGCGGCGTCCTCTTCCTCGACGAAGCCCTGGGCCCACCATACGGTTGCGGATGTCGCCGCCGCATTGGCGACGTAGGGCCGCATCAGGGTTCCGGCGGCGGCGATCCCGAGCGAGCCGCGAAGTACCGAGCGCCTGGTCAGATCCGTCATGCCCGTCTTCCTTCCCCATTCATGCCGCGCCTCGAGTGAGGAGCGTGCTGGTTGTCTTCGCGCGCATCATAGAATGTCGCCTCGGCGGGCTCAAATGCTCTCATCCCGCAGCCATGTCGAACCGTTAACGCACCCTTTGGGCAAGGCCTATCAGGTCTGGGCGATCGGGTATTTTGCGAAGATCTCTTCAACTCGCTTGAACGCCTTTTCCGCGGCCGCCTGCGGCGTCATCCCACCAGTCATGATGTCGGCCCAGGCCGTGGGCCAGACATGCTCGTTCTGAACCCGGGCATAAGCCGGATTGAAGGTCCAGAAGGTGGACAGGGTCGGCCCGAGCAGGCCCTGCCGGACGTAGGGCCCCCGGTGCGGGTCCTCGGGGTCGAGCCACCACGGGTCGCTCTTCACGATCGACGGCATGCACGGAATATTCCGGCCGAGCCCGGTTTTCAGATACTCGTTGAGGATCGGCGGCTGGATCAAATATTTGAGAAAATCCTTTGCCACCGCCGTGTTTTTTGCCCCCTTCGGGATCAGGCCGCACGCGGACGGGGCCTGGCTCGGCACCGGCTTGCCCTCATTGCTGAGCGGCAGGCCCATCGTGACGATGTCGTGGTAGTCCTGTTCATCGTGGATGATGGCGACCTCGGTCGAGATCGTGCCGTCGAGATCCATGACGATTTGCTTGGCATGGAAGGCGTTATTGTCGTCGGCGTCGTTCCAGTTGATCGCCCCCGGCGGCACGAACCCCTCCTTGTACGCCGTGGTCGGATAGCTCAGCGCCTCGATCACCGCCTTCTTCACCGGCGGATCGTCGAGGTGCAATTTGCCGTCCTTGGTAACAATGTTTTGGCCGCCATAGGCGATCAGGAAGTAGTCGAACAACGCGTTGCTGTCGTTGCCGGTGGTATTCAACTGGAAACCGATGCCGTACACATGACGGTCACCCTGCGCACGCAGCTTCTTGTGCACATCCTTGAAGAAATCGTAGAAGGCATCCCAGGTCTTCGGGAGGTCCTCCTTCGCATAGCCTGCCTTCTCGACCAGCGGCCACCAGATATGGTTAGGTCGCACCGCACATGTATAGGGCACACCATAGTAGCTCCGCCGTTTCTCGGCGTTGTTGTAGCAGCGGACCGTGAGCAGCGCAGTATCGGTGTACTCCTCCTTTTGCGTTTCGATGACGTCGCTGACATCGACCAGCTTGTCCTGCCAAGCGAACAGCGCAATGATCTCAGCCGGGTTGTTCTGAAACAGATCGGGGACCTCGCCGCTCGTCACCGCCGAGATGATTTTCTGACGCTCCGGCGCATAGGGGATGATGCTGTAGTCGAGCGTGTTGCCGCTGGCCTTCTCGTAATCGGCGACAATCTTCTTGAACGAGATGTCCTCCTCTTGCGCGAAACCCTGGACCCACCACACCGTGGCGGTCGTCGCCGCTGCGTGCGCGATATAGGGCCGGGCCAACAGCTTCCCCGCGGCGAGACCCAGGGATCCGCGGAGCACCGAACGCCGTGTGATGAGAATAGCCATCTCCGTCTCCTCCCCTTACTGATGCGCTACCGCTGCAGCGGGCGCACTTTAACCGTTGTTCTTGGTGACTGGGCGGCGTTGCTGGGTGTGTGCCGCCTCTCAGCTTTGCGCGATCGGGTATTTCGCGAAGATCTCCTCGACCCGCTTGAACGCCTTGTCGGCGGCGTCCTCGGGCGTCATCCCGCCCTTCATGATGTCGAACCAGGCAGTCTGCCAGACGTGCTCGTTCTGGACATGGGCATAGGCCGGGTTGAACACCCAGAACACCGGGAGGGTCGGGCTGATCAGAGCCTGCGTATTGTAGGCCACCCGGTGCGGATCCTTGGGGTCGAGCCACCACGGGTCGCCCTTGACGATCGACGGCATCGCCGGTGCGCGGCGGCCGAGCCCCGTCTTCAGATATTCGTTGCACACCTTCGGCTGGATCAAATATTTGAGGAAGTCCTTGGCGACCTCGACGTTCTTTGCGCCCTTCGGGATCAAGCCGCAGAGGCTGAACGCGCTGCTCGGCACCGGCTTGCCGTCATTGCCAAGCGCCAGGCCCCAGGTCACGATGTCGTCGTAATCCTGCCGCTCCTTGATGATCGCAACCTCGGTCGACAGCGAGCCATCGAGATCCATCACAATCGTCTTGGCGTGAAACGCGTTGTTGTCGTCGGCGTCGTTCCAGTTTATTGCACCGGGCGGCACGTATCCTTCCTTGTAAGCCGTCGTCGGATAGGTCAGCGCCTTGATCGCCGCCTCTTTGACCTGCGGGTCGTCGAGGTGCAATTTGCCGTCCTTGCTGACTATGTTTTGGCCGCCATAGGCGATCAGCCATTGGTCAAAAAAGGCGTTGGGGTCGCCGCCGTTGGTGGTCAACTGGAAACCGAGGCCATAGACATTGCGCACACCTTGTTCGCGCAGCTTCTTCTGTACCCCCTTGAAGAAATCGTAGAAGGCGTCCCAGGTCTTTGGAATGTCGTCGATCTTGTAGCCGGCCTTCTCGATCAGCGGCCGCCAGAGATGGTTGGTGAACACATCGATCGTATAGGGCACACCGTACACGCCGCGTTTCTTTACGACGCTGTTGTAGCAGCTGACCAACAGCAGCGCAGTCTCGGCGTATTCCTCGCGCTGCGTTTCGACAACGTCGCCCACATCGACCAGCTTGTCTTCCCAGGCCCACAACGCGACGATCTCGGCCGGAGTATTCTGGAACAGATCCGGGACGCCGCCGCTCGTCATCGCCGAGACGATCTTCTGCCGCATCGGGGCATAGGGAATGATCGTGAAATCGATCGTGTTGCCGCTCGCCTTCTCGTAATCGGCGACGAGCTGTTTGAATGCAACGTCTTCTTCCTGGGCAAAGCCCTGGACCCACCACACCGTAGCGGTCGTCGCAGCGGCGTTGGCGATGCTGGGGCGCACCAAGGCTTGCGCCGCGGCAAGGCCCAAGGAGCCGCGGAGCACCGAACGCCGGCTCAGGCTTGCCATGTCGGTCTTCCTCTCCCGCTTGCGCTCGCGGCCACCGGCAACGAGCGCGCTCTAGCTTGTTCATGAATGAACGCAGGTTGAGACCGCCCGCTCCGGCAAGTCAACGGACTATTTGGGACCCTGACAGTAGTTTGGTACCCGCCGCCGACGTCTTTTCGCACTCGCCTTTCGCGTCGCGGACCGGCGGGTGCGGGCGGAACGGCGATCGATTACGCCGCCTTTTCGAGCTCGCGCAGCACCGTGTCGCCCATGACCCGGGTGGAGACGCGGGCGGTGTTCGGCTGGACGATGTCGCCCGTCCGCACCCCGGCTGCGAGCGCCCGGCGGACCGCGTCCTCGACGAGGTCAGCCTCGTTGGTCATGTCGAACGAGTGGCGCAGCATCATTGCGAAAGACAGGATGCAGGCGAGCGGGTTGGCGAGATCCTTGCCGGCGATGTCGGGGGCGCTGCCGTGGACCGGCTCGTAGAGCGCCCGGCGGCGCCCCGCCCCATCCGGCGCGCCGAGCGAGGCCGAGGGCAGCATGCCGAGCGAGCCCGTCAGCATCGCCGCGCAATCCGACAGGATGTCGCCGAATAGGTTGCTGGTGACGATCACGTCGAATTGCTTCGGGTTGCGCACCAGCTGCATCGCGCAATTGTCGGCGTACATGAAGGATAGCTCGACATCGCGGTAATCTGTGTCGCGCACCCGTTGTGCCACCTCGCGCCACAACCCCCCCGACTCCATGACATTGGCCTTGTCGACCTCGCAAACGCGACCGCGGCGCTTCCGTGCTAGATCGAAGGCCACACGGGCGACCCGCTCGATCTCGGCCTCGCTGTAGACTTCGGTGTTGACGCCGCGGCGGGTGCCGTCGGCAAGCGTCTGGACCCCGCGCGGTTCGCCGAAATAGATCCCCCCGGTCAGCTCGCGCACGATCATCAGGTCGAGCCCGGCGACGAGACCGTGCTTGAGGCTCGACGCGTCGGCGAGCGCGTCGAAGACTACCGCGGGCCGCAGATTGGCGAACAGGTCCATCTCCTTGCGCAGCCGCAGAATGCCGCGCTCGGGCCGCAGCTCGAACGGGAGCGCATCCCATTTCGCACCGCCCACCGCGCCGAACAGCACGGCATCGCTGGCCAGCGCTTCAGCCATCGTCTCGTCGGTCAGGGGCACGCCCGAGGCATCATAGGCAGCACCACCGACCAACCCTTCACTGATGTCGAAGCTGACGATATGGCGGCGGTCGAAGGACTCGATCACCCGCAGCGCCTGTCGCATGATCTCCGGACCGATGCCGTCCCCTGCCAGCACCAGCACCTTGCGGTTTGACCCGCGCGTCTGGGCCACCCTCAGGCCCCGCGCTGCGTCATGCCGAACTGCCACGGGCGCGCGAGCCGGGCCTTTTCCTCGTAGGCGCCGATATCGGCAGCCTTCTGCTCGGTCAGGCCGATATCGTCGAGCCCGTTCAAGAGGCAATGCTTGCGGAACGCGTCGAGCTCAAAATGCACCTTCTCGCCGTCCGGACGCGAGATGGTCTGGCTTTCAAGGTCGACCGTCATGACGGCATTGGCGCCCTTTTTGGCGTCTTCCATCAGCTCTTCGACGATCTCCTTGGGCAGGGCGATCGGCAGGATGCCGTTCTTGAAGCAGTTATTGTAAAAGATGTCGGCAAAGCTCGGTGCTACGACACAGCGGATGCCGAAATCGAAAAGCGCCCAGGGCGCATGCTCGCGGCTTGAACCGCAACCGAAATTGTCCGCACCGATAAGGATTTTGGCGTTGCGGTAGGGGCCTTGGTTCAGCACGAAATCTGGGTTCTCTGAGCCGTCCGGGCGGAACCGGATCTCCTGGAACAGCCATTGCGACAGACCAGTCCGCTTGATTGTCTTCAGGTAGATCGCCGGAAAGATTTTATCGGTGTCGAGGTTGACGATCGGCAGGGGTGCGGCGACCCCGGTCAGGGTGGTGAATTTTTCCATCCTGTTTTTCTCATCCCAGCTGGCGGACGTCGGTCAGGCGGCCGGTGACGGCGGCGGCGGCAGCCATCGCCGGGCCCATCAGATGGGTCTTGGCGTTCTTGCCCTGGCGGCCCTCGAAATTGCGGTTCGAGGTCGAGGCGATCCTCTCGCCGTTCATCGCCTTGTCGTCGTTCATCGACATGCACATCGAGCACCCGGCGTCGCGCCATTGGAACCCGGCTTCGAGGAAGACGCGGTCGAGCCCTTCCTCCTCGGCCTGGTGCTTGACGTGGCCCGAGCCCGGAACGACCAGCGCGGTGACCCCTTCGGCGACCTTGCGGCCCTTGGCGATCGCCGCGGCGGCGCGTAGATCCTCGATCCGGCTGTTGGTGCATGAGCCGATGAACACGCGCTGCACCGGCACATCGGTCAGCAAAGTGTTTGGCTGCAACTGCATATACTGCAGCGCCCGCTCGACTGCTGCCCGCCGGAGCGGGTCGTCGATCTGAGCCGGGTCGGGTACCCGGCCGGTGACGGGCGCCGCCTGCTCCGGGTTGGTGCCCCAGGTGACGTGCGGGGCAATGTCGGCGGCGTCGAGATGCGCTTCCTTGTCGTATTTGGCGCCGGGGTCGGACGGAAGGGTGCGCCAGTAGGCAACCGCCTGCTCCCACGCCGCACCCTTGGGCGCATAGGGCCGGCCCATCACATAGGCGATGGTCTTGTCGTCGGGTGCCACGAGCCCGGCGCGGGCACCCGCCTCGATCGACATGTTGCAGACGGTCATGCGGCCTTCCATCGACATGTCGCGGAAGGTGCTGCCCGCATATTCGAAGACATGGCCGGTGCCGCCGGCGGTGCCGATCTTGGCGATGATCGCCAGGATCACGTCCTTCGGGCTGACCCCGTTGCCGAGGCTGCCGTTGACCTCGATCAGCATGTTCTTGGCTGGTGTCTGGATCAAGGTCTGGGTCGCCAGCACATGCTCGACCTCGGAGGTGCCGATGCCAAAGGCCAGCGCCCCCATGGCACCATGCGTCGCGGTGTGGCTGTCGCCGCACACGATAGTCATGCCCGGCTGGCTCAAGCCCTGCTCCGGGCCGATAATGTGGACAATGCCCTGGTCGAGGCTGGTGATCGGAAAGTACGGAACCCCGAATTCCTTGACGTTGCGCTCGAGCACGTCGACCTGAAGCTTCGATTCGGGATTGTCGATGCCGGCGGCGCCAGCCGCCCGATTGGTGGTCGGGATGTTGTGGTCGGCTACCGCCATCGTGGCATCCGGCCGGCGGACCTTGCGGCCGGCCAGTTTCAGCCCTTCGAAGGCTTGCGGGGTCGTGACCTCGTGGATCAGGTGAAGATCGATGTAGATCAGGTAGGTGCCTTCGCCCTGTGGGGCGATGACGTGGTTCTCCCAGATCTTGTCAAAGAGGGTGCGCGGCAGGGCCATCGCAGTCACTCCTCGCCGTCGCCGGCCGTTGCCGGGGCGCGCGCGGTTGCAGGACGCGCACTCTCGCGGGCGCGCTCGGTGATGCGCGCCCGCTTGCCGGTGCGGCCGCGCAGGTAATAGAGCTTAGCGCGGCGGACCACGCCGCGGCGAACCACCTCGATCGCGGTGATCCGCGGCGAATAGAGCGGAAAGACGCGCTCCACTCCCTCGCCATAGGAGATCTTGCGCAAAGTGAAGTTGGAGTTGACGCCGGCGTTCTTGCGCGCGATGCAGACGCCCTCGAAGGCCTGGACACGCTCGCGCTCGCCCTCGACCACCCTGAGGCTGACCCGCACCGTGTCGCCCGGCTGGAACTTTGGCACGGGCCGGCTGGCGGCGAGCTTTTCGACTTGCTCGCGCTCGATTTGCTGCAGAAGATTCATCGATCCACCTCTCGATCCCCGCCATCCGCGCCGCGCCGCGCCCGATATCTCGTCCACAGATCGGGACGGCGCTCGCGGGTCAGACGCTCGGCCTCAGCCCGGCGCCAGTCCCCGATCCGCCGATGGTCGCCCGACACCAGCACCTCCGGCACCGCGCGACCCTGCCAGAGCTGGGGCCGGGTATACTGCGGGTACTCGAGGAGGCCCTCGGCAAAGCTCTCCTCGGCGAGCGTCTCGGCGCGTCCGACGACCCCGGGCAGAAGCCGCACGCAGGCGTCGATCAGCGCGATCGCCGCCGGCTCGCCGCCCGACAGCACGAAGTCACCGAGGCTCAGCTCCTCGATCGCGCGCGCCGCCAGGACGCGCTCGTCGACGCCTTCGAAGCGGCCGCAGATCAACGCGATGCCCGGCCCTGCGGCGAACGCGCATACCCGCTGCTGATCGACCCGCTCTCCACGCGGCGACAGCAGGATGACCGGGCCGACCGCGTCCGCACCGGCGATCGCGGCGTCGAGCACATCCGGCCGCATCACCATACCCGGCCCGCCGCCAAACGGCGCATCGTCGACCGAGCGGTGTTTATCGCGCGCGAAGTCGCGGATGTCCACCGTCTCGAGCCGCCACAGCCCCGCCTTCAGCGCCTTGCCGGCAAGAGAATAGGCGAGCGGGCCCGGCAGCATCTCCGGGAAAATCGTCAGCACCGTGGCCCGCCAAGTCATCGCTCGCTCCCGTCCAGCAAGCCGGGCGGCGGATCGAGCACCAGCCGACCCGCGGCGAGCTCGACATTCGGGACGACCGCCCGGGTGAACGGCACCATAATCGGCGGCGCGTCGGGGCGTGCCAGCTCGAGCGTGTCGCCGGCGCCGAAATCATGGATCGCGCGCACCCGCCCGACCGGCGTCCCGTCGCCGAGCACCGCTTCGAGACCGATCAGATCGGCGTGGTAATACTCTTCTGTTTCGGTCTGCGGCAGGGCGGAGCGCGGAAGGAAAAGCCGCACACCGCGCAGCGCTTCCGCCTGGTTGCGGTCCGCGACACCCGAAAGGCGAGCGATGACGATACC
Source organism: uncultured Alphaproteobacteria bacterium (assembly GCA_963796155.1). Lineage (GTDB taxonomy): Bacteria > Pseudomonadota > Alphaproteobacteria > ATCC43930 > CGMCC-115725 > AP-15. The sequence continues at coordinate 138,567 of CAWCKT010000029.1, forward strand.
TTTTGCCGTACCGACAAGGCGCAGCTCGAAGCGTCGGCCGCCGGTCTCATCGGTGAGGGGCCCGTAGCGCCCGACATCCTCGGGCACCGCGGTGAAGCTCTTGATGCGCACCGCGCCTTGCACGCCATGCGGTCCGGCGACGACGCCGAGACAAACCCGCTTTGTCGCGTCCGTCACGGTCCGCCGTCCTCAGCTCCGGCCTGCGGCTTCTTCGGCGGCCTTCAGCCGTTCCTGCGCCCGCGCCTTTGGCCGCGCCTTGATCGGGTTGTCGGGGATCGCAGGTTTTTCGATCAGACCGGCCTCGCCGAAAAAGCGCGCGACGCGCTCGGTCGGCAGTGCTCCGACCGCGAGCCAATGCTGGATCCGTTCGGCTTTGAGGGTCACCCGATCGGCATGCGCGCGGTCGAGCATCGGGTTGTAGGTCCCGAGCTTTTCGATGAAGCGGCCGTCACGCGGGCTGCGCAAGTCGGCGACGACGATGCTGTAATAGGGGCGCTTCTTTGCGCCGCCGCGCGCAAGGCGGATCTTTAATGCCATGCCGTTTCCCTCCGCTAACGAAACCCGCCGGGAAGAAGCCCGGCGAGACCGTGGCGCGCCAGACCCTTGTGGCCGAGCTTCTTCATCTTCTTCGTGATGTCGGCCATGTCCTGGTACTGTTTGAGCAGCCGGTTGATCTCCGGCACCGAGGTGCCGGAGCCCGACGCGATGCGCCGCCGTCGCGAAGCGTTCAACAGCTTGGGATTGCGCCGTTCGCCCTTCGTCATCGACGAGAGGATCGCCTCCTGGCGCTTGATGATCCCTTCGTCGATGTTGGCCTCGCCGAGCTGCTTCTTCAGCTTCCCGATGCCCGGCAGCATCGCCAGCATGCCGCCCATCCCGCCCATCCGCCGGATCTGGCGCAGCTGGCCAGCGAGGTCGTCGAGGTCGAACCTCCCCTTTTCGAGTTTGGCGGCGAGCTTTTCGGCCTCCTCCTGGTCGACCGTCTCGGCCGCCTTTTCGACCAGGCTGACGACATCGCCCATGCCCAGAATGCGCCCGGCGATGCGCTCGGCATGAAACGGCTCGAGCGCCTCGATCCGCTCGCCGACGCCGATCAGCACGATCGGCTTGCCGGTGATCGCGCGCATCGACAAGGCCGCGCCGCCGCGCGCATCGCCGTCGACGCGGGTCAGCACGATCCCGGTAATGCCGGCACGCTCGCCAAACGCCTTGGCGACGTTGACCGCGTCCTGCCCGGTCATCGCATCGGCGACGAGCAGGGTCTGGTGCGGCACGGCGGCCTCGCGCACCGCCGCGACCTCCAGCATCAGCTCCTCGTTGACATGGAGCCGCCCGGCGGTGTCCAGGATGACGACGTCGTAGCCTTCGGTGCGCCCGCTCTGCAATGCCCGCCGGGTGATCGCAACCGGCCGTTCGTCCGGCACGATCGGCAGCGAGGTCACCCCGACCTGGCGGCCGAGCACGGCGAGCTGCTCCTGTCCCGCCGGACGCTGCACATCGAGCGAGACGAGCAGCACCTTCTTGCGCTCGCGCTGTCTGAGCCGAAGAGCGATTTTCGCGGCGGTCGTCGTCTTGCCGGAACCCTGCAGCCCGACCAGCATGACCACGACCGGGGCCGGAGCATTCAGATCGATCCCGTCCGCGCGCGCGCCGTCGAGGCCGCCGCCGAGCACCTCGACGAGGTGGTCGTGGACGATCTTGACGACCATCTGCGCCGGCGTCACCGAGCGCAGCACCTCCTGCCCCAGCGCCTTCTCGCGGACCGCGGCGACAAAGTCGCGTACCACCGGCAACGCCACATCGGCCTCGAGCAAGGCGATGCGGATCTCGCGCAAGGCGGTCCCGACATCGTCCTCGGTCAAGGCACCGTGACGGCGCAGCCGGTCGAAGACATCGCCGAGGCGATTGCTCAGGCTGTCGAACATTCTGGTCCCTCGAACGCCTCCCGGCGACAAAAAGCGCCAGTGCGCGAAACTCGCGGACTGGCGCCCCTGGCTTTGACCCGGGGTAGATCGCTCCCTCCTGTCGGAAGCGCGGATGGAAGGTAGGCCCGACGCCGCTTGCCGTCAATCCGATGTCGGCGGTTGCCTATCGGGGAAGATCCGGCGAAACCTCCCTGCTCCGCTCGACGACGGCCGAGCCCGGTTGGTGTGTCCTTGCCTTCCGACCTCGGTCAACCCCGATGCGGCCCTCGGCCGCGTTTCTTGGGCACAACGGGCGGCGGCGGTTCGGAACCGACCGGAGGCGGCGGTGCCCGGCCGATGGGCGCGCACAATATGAATATCGCGCCAGCTCCAGCAACGCTTAGAACAGCGATCAGCGTGGCGCGACTGCTATCGACGCCGCCGTGTGATGAGCAGGCTCCGCTACGACCAATCGACGAAGAGGCGTAACCATCACGACATGTTACCGGGCCGAGCATATTGTTAAATAATATTGTCAGTAGATTTTGTAAAATGAAAAACGATACTATCGCTATAACACCAGCAACCGGGCGTTTTTTTAATTGCTCTTTCAGTCGCATTTTGTCCCACCCTCGGACAGCAGGGCGTTCATCCGAGAATGGCACCAGCCCGGCAGATTTTCCAGAGACCTCCGTGATCGACGCGCGAGCGGGGCGGCACGCTAAGCGGCCCTCGCTTCCACAGCAACATCGCCGTCGAGCACACGCAACGGAGGCGGTGATGTGGGCTGATACCCTCAAGCTTGAGGAGGTCGGGGGTCCTATTTCGCGAAATTACCTCTGCGTGGTCACGATTCGTCAGGCCGCAGGCACGCTGAAGGCACAATGCCCAACATCGCGATCAGACGCGCCCAACATCCTCGAACAGAGTGTTCGATCGCGCCGACTTGCATCCCGATTGCGTGGCCACCCCGATCGCATGTTTCAAATCTTAACGACGCTTCATCTGCGCTGCCAAGGCCGTAGATTTACTGTTGCTGCGCCTGCCCACGTCAAATTCTACAGAAAACATTACAGCTCGTCCCGAGAAATCTAAGTGCTTCTCTCCGGTATCCTGGAGTTCGTGGAGATTTACACGAAGATGATCAAAATTTCCAATAGATTGATAGTTAAGTTTTATAAACTATAGAAATATCACTGTTGCGGCCGAAGGCGCTACAGTCGGTATCATCGCCCGGATGACGGAGGAGATCGCAATCCCGCCGCGCTGATCTCCGAAGCCGGCGCTCGAGCGCTCGCAGTGCGCCTTGACGTAAGAAACGCCACAATCGCGGCGGCGGCGCCTAGGTCTGCTTGAAAAAGCGGGAGGCGTTGCCCCACAGAAGCTTCTTCTGCGTGTCCGGCCCAAGGCTCGACCAGGCGAGGATGTTGTCGACCGATTGCGGAAACTGGCACTCCGAGTGCGGATAGTCGGAGGCGTACATCAGCACATCGTCGCCGAGATAGCCGGTGACGGTATGGAACATGTCCTCGCCCTCCTGGCGCTCGATGCTGCAGAAGAAGCGGCCGCCGGTCAGATATTCGCTCGGCTTGCGCTTGAGCGGTGCCGTTCCGCCGACATAGACGGCCTGCTCGTCCATGCGGCGGGCCCAGAACGGCAGCCAGCCAAACCCGCATTCGAGCACCCCCATGCGCAGGCTCGGATAGCGGTCCATGACGCCGCCGCCGACGAAGGACGCGACGAAGCGCATCGCCCCCCACGGATGCGAGGCCATGCGCCCGACAAAGATGTTGTCCCAGACGTCCCGGTAGGCCGGGTAGTAGGGCGGGTTCCAGGTCGAGCGAGGCGCGACCTGTTCAACACGCTCGCGGCGATCGCCGATCAGAAACCGTTTTCCGATCGCCCGGTGACGCATGGGCCGACGCACCACAACGCCGCACGACCGCTTGATGCTGACCGTCCTAAGTTTAAGGGGCGCGTCCGATTTGCGCGCCTGTAAGGATGGCTGCACACCCGCATCCGCAGCGACAAACCGGCGGCGAAAGGCCGACCGGCTCGAGACACTGATGCGGGTGTTCGCAGTCCGACGACTTGCCTATCGGGCGGGCTTGTAGGCCTTGGCGACGAGGTCCGCCTTCTTCATGGCGCCGACGCCTTCCGTGCCCGTCATCAGGACAGTCGTCTTGCCCGCCTTGAGGGCGCCGCCCGCAGCAACAGCCAACGCGATTGCCGACATACTTTCGTTGTTCGGCACATCGCAGATGAAGACGACATCATACTCGCCAAAGCAATACCAACCACCAACGAACTTACCCCCGACGGCCTCGCACGCCTGACGGCCGACGGTCTCAATTCGGTTCTGCGGGTTCTTGAGCTGGGCGGCCCAAGACTCCGCGGTGTAGGCTGCCTGGTACATGTAGAGCGGCATGATCGACCTCCCTCGTTATTGTGCACCCGTCCGCCGGCATTCCCCCGACGGGTCGCCGGGCGTTCACGGAAATGGGACAACGTGCCGTTTTTTTCAGCCGAGCAATTTAATTCTGCGGCGAGGTTCGCACAAGAGGCGTCTCGATCGGGCGATACCCAGCTTATATATTTGAAATCACTGATCCTAAAATAACTCTCCGGCATGATTCGCCGGATGACCGGTGCGCGACTTTGACCAGGTGGCGCGCGCGCGTTGCCTGCTTT
>CAWCKT010000030.1:0-13497 GCA_963796155.1 uncultured Alphaproteobacteria bacterium
GCACAGGCTTGACGAGGGTCGTCCTTGCGATTATATATAATAATATATTATTAATTGCGAGGATGCGCTGTGGTGCTACTACAATGGCGAGCCATGTGGCCAATTCCGCTGCCAATTCGCTGCCGGCCCCGTTTTCCCGCCCGAAAGCGGCTCAGAAATTCCGCTGCCGGCACATCCGCTCGGATATGGCTAACCTCTTGCCACGCAATGGTTTTGGCTCGCGGAGGAATTGGTTTTCGGGCGCTGGGACGCGGTTTTTCCCTGCTGTCAGGGAAACTTGGAGGTTTTATCAGGCCCGGCAGACCGGGCACGCGTTCATCCGCAACCCCTCGGGTCGGCTCACAGCAGCCCGAGGTCGCGCAGGCTCGTGTGCCGGCCGCGGCCGATGATCAGGTGGTCGTGCACCGTCACGCCGAGCGGTTGGGCGGCCTTGACGATGTCCTTGGTGACGGCGATGTCCGCCTTTGAGGGTGTCGGGTCGCCCGAGGGATGATTGTGCACCAGGATCAGCGCCGAGGCTTCGAGCTCGAGCGCCCGCTTGACCACCTCGCGCGGGTAGACCGGAGTGTGATCGATGGTCCCGCGCTGCTGCCGCTCGTGCTTGATCAGCACGTTCTTGCGGTCGAGGAAGAGGATGTGGAACTCCTCGACCTTGCCGTGCGCGATATGCGCGGTGCAGTAGTCGATCAGCCTGTCCCACGAGCCGACCACCGGGCGCTCATGCAGCTCCGACCGCATCAGCCGGAGGGCTGCCTCGCGCGCCGCTTTGAGCGCGGCGATCCCGGCGAGGCCGAGTCCGGCGCCGGCGAGCGCCTCGGGCTCGGCGCTCAGAAGCGCCGCAAAACCACCGAAACGCTCGAGCAGATCCTTGGCCAGTGGCTTGACATCGCCGCGCGGGTTGCTGGCGAAGAGGATCACCTCGACGAGTTCGTAATCGGGCAGATTGTCCGCGCCGGCCGCGATCAGGCGCTGGCGCAGCCTTTCGCGGTGCCCGTGATAGTGCGGCGTATCGTCCGAGGCTTCGGCGAGGTGCCGGGGTCTGCGGCGGCGTTTGGCGTTCATCATCCCCGGGTCGATCGGCGGCGGGAACGCAGCGCGGCGAGCATCGCACCCGCCATCCGCGCCGGCTCGTCGGTGTCGAAGGCGCTGACGAAGCTTTCGATCCCGCGGTCTACCGCGGCTCTGGTCGGCAATTCCTCCCAGTCGAGGATCAGCGATTTCTGCAGGCGGATCGCCCGGGGGCCGGCGGCGAGGATGGGTCGGACCAGGCGCTCGACCGCATCGTCGAGCCCGTCGGCCGGTACGACCGCGTCGAGTAGCCCCCAGGCGAGCGCTTCGTCGGCGCCGATCGTCTCGCCGGTCAGCAGCAGTCGGCGGGCGCGACCTTGACCGACTAGCTTTGGCAACAATGCCGCCTCGACGACCGACGGAATGCCGATCCTGACCTCGGGCATGCCGAACACCGAGCGGTCGCTGGCGACCCTGAGATCGCAGGAACAGGCGAGCTCGAGTCCGGCGCCGAGGGCATAGCCGTCAATACGGGCGATGACCGGGACGGGGAGGCGGCGGAACGCGTCACAGCATTGATGCACGAGGGTGATGAAGCTGCGCGCGGTCTCGTGGTCGAGCGCCGCGATTTCACCGATGTCGGCGCCGCCGACAAACGCGCGCCCGCCGGCGCCGCTCAGTACCGCCAGCCGCAGCCGCGGGTCCGCGGCGAGCTCGCCGACGGTCTCGACGATCTCGCTCATCAGCGCGCGGTTGAGGCTGTTCAGCTTGCCGGCGTTGTCGATCGTCAGATGTGCGAGGCAGCCCCCTTCCGGGCGCTCGTCGCGGCGCACCAGGACGCTCATCGGGCGAATGCCCATGAACGTCCGGGCTTCGTGATCGGCCATCGGCAGCCTCCAGGAGCCATCGTCGGACTGATACTCGCGACGAGCGACAAAGCCAATGGAGGTTGACCCAAGCGCTCCTCCGCCGCGGCAAGCGACCGCGACAGGGTGACTGGATCGTCGGCTCCCTGGGCGTCCCAGGTCATCAGGCAGACGGCGGCAGCCCCTACCGTCCAAAGCAGCCGCCGCAAGCGCGGCCCGATCACTCTAAGCCAATCGCGCGCTGACTACGTCCGCCTGCTGCGAGACCAGCTTGGCATCGAGGTCCTCGAGCAGCGGCTTGGTCTCTGCCAAGCTCTTGCTGATCGCCGAGCCCGCGACCGGCGTCAGCGTGACGGCCTTGTGCTTTTTTATCGTTTGTTCGGCAAAGAATCCCCAACGGATCAGGTTGTCGACCCGCTCCTTGATCGCGAGATGCCCAAGGCGCAGCGCGTCCCACATTCTGCTGTTGATCTCATCGATAACCAGAGCGGGCGAGCTCCCATCATCGCTGCCGAACGGGCTTGCCCACCACAGCAGCATTACGATCGCCCAATATTGGTAGGTGACCAAGTGGTCCATTGCATCGTTGACATGAGCCGGCGTCAGCTTCTTCTGCCTGACGACGAACTCGCTGGTTTCCCGCCATTTCTGTTCGTAGGCGCCGAAGAAGCTGAAGATTGCCGAGATGGCGGCATCGTCACAGGTTGTCGCAGGCAAGCGCCGGCCTTGCCGATCACCCAGTGCGGCACTCACCGCATCGATCGTGTCGGCGCCGTGACGATCGAAACTCTCGTATAATTTGCCGGTCGGGGCGATCAAGCACGCGGGCGACGCGGCAGACGGCCGGTTAGACGCGTCGGTAACCCTGATTAACCCGTCTCTCTCGCAGTCTTTCACTCTCTCTATGCAGGTCCTGATGTCGGTACCATAGAAGCCATAAAGGATGCGATGGATGGATCTGCACGAGACACCCTCGGCCGGGCCGGTTCGCGCCGAAAAGATTACGTGCCAATGCGCCCGTTTGTTCAATCCAGGGAAATGGTTTTGCCAGATCCTATGGTATTCGCACAAGAACCGGGCGGCGACGCGATCGGCGGGTTCGCGCTCGCCTTGGCCAGCATTCATCCCAAATCACCGTGCTACAGCCTCTCTCCCTTCGAAATGATCATAATCGATTTGACCATCAGGTGAAAGAGAACGTTTCGGGAGATTGCAACAGAATTCCATAAGCTCTCTGGTGCAACCAACCGGTGCATTCCTGGAGAAGCGCCTCGGGTCGGCGAACTTGACGGCACCCGTTGTCAGGGCGAGGGTGACTGTCGCCATCCATCGTCGAACCCTTCGAGGGTGATCAAATGTCCCCTATAGAGCAGGCGCAACAGGCCGAGCTTTTTCGCAACATGCATCGCGGACCGCGGTTGCTCTTGCTGCCCAACGCCTGGGACGCGATGAGCGCCCGGATCTTCGCCGCCGCGGGCTTCGACGCGGTCGCGACAACGAGCGGCGGGGTCGCGTGGGCGCTCGGCTATGCCGATGGCGAGCAGACTCCCTGGGCGGAGGTGGTCGCGGCGACCACACGCGTCGTGCGGGCCGCGCGGGTGCCGGTAACGGCCGATATCGAAGCGGGTTACGGCGACACACCCAATGCGGTGATGAGTTCGGTCTCTGAGATCATTCGTGCCGGTGCGGTCGGGGTGAATCTCGAGGACGGAACCCCGCGCGGCGCGGAGCCGATCCGCAGCATCGCCGATGCCGCCGACCGCATCCGCGCCGCGCGCGAGGCGGCCCGTGCCGCTGCCGTGCCGATCGTGATCAACGCCCGGACTGACCTTTACTTGCGTAACATCGGGGACGAGGATGCGCGGTTCGAAGAGTCAGTATCGCGTGGCAAGGCTTATCTGGCCGCCGGGGCGGACTGCTTCTATCCGATCAGCTTGCGCGACCCTGCGACGATCGGACGAATGGTCAAGGCGCTGGCAGCGCCCATCAACATCAACGTCCGCGCCGGCTCGCCGGGCGTTGCCGAACTCGAAGCGCTCGGTGTCGCTCGCGCGAGTACCGCCAGCGCCGTCTCGCTGATGGCGATGTCGGTGACCCGCCAGATTGCCGAAGAGCTGAGGACGACCGGCCGGTTCGACGCGCTCGCCCCAGTGATGACGCAGGCCGAGGCGCAGCGCCTCTTCGCCGGGCTCGCGTGAGGCAACGGCACTTACCGCTTGCGCAGGATGACCAGATGCCGGCCCTCCGGCTTGAGCTCGGCGGTGAAGCTGAAATCATTGTACCAGCCGATGAATTCGAAGCGTCCGCTCGCCTCGACGAGGCATAGGAACTCCTGCGGAAAAAAGACTTTCGCAGGGACCTGCCCTGCGATCACCACGAGCTTGCCCCGATCGTCGACGGTGAAGGTCAGACACTCGTTGTAGGTCTGCGCGAGCGGATCGAGGATCTCGGCACGATAGCGGGTGTGGACCCTCACCCCGCCTCTTCGCCGGGTCCAGCTTCTCTTGTAGTCGTGGAAAATCCGAAACCAGACAAAGCTGTCCAACAGGTAGAGACCGCCAGGAGCGAGCAGGCCGGCGACGCGGTCGAGGTGGTCGAGGAATTCACGGTTGGATCGGACATAGAGCGAGCCGAGCAAAACATAGGCCAGGTCGAACGGGCCGAGACTGCGATCGAGGTCGCGCATGTCGCCGAGGATGAACGACGCGTCTATGCCCTTGCGCCGCGCCTTCTCGCGGGCGAATTCGACCATCGCGGGGCTGAGATCGAGCCCGCTATAGGCGTAGCCCCGCCTGTGCCATTCCTCGAGATAGGGGGCGGTGCCGGCGCCCAGCTCAAAGACGCCGCCGACTTTCGCTTTGGAGAACTTTCGGATCGCGGCTTCGAAGAAATCGAGTTCCCGGCCGACATCGTCGGGGGCTAAGGCGATTTCATAATAATCCGGGTACTGATAGGCCTCCATCGCACCAATCAGGCGGCTTTGGCGAAGCGCCCGCGGTCGTGCGGCGCGGCGAAATCGACCGCCGGGCCGAGCGGGATGATCCCGCTCGGGTTCAGATTGCGCATGCCGCCGTAATAGCCGAGCTTGATGCCGGGCATATCGACGGTGTCGGCGGCGCCCGGCATTTGATAGATCTCGCGCATATAGTTCGACAAATTGTGATAGTCGGCAATCCGCCGCAAATTGCATTTGAAGTGGCTGTAATAGACCGTGTCGAACCGCACCAGGGTCGGAAACAGCCGCAAGTCGGCCTCAGTGAAGCGGTCGCCGGCTAGATAGCGCTGACGCCCGAGCCGTTCTTCGATCTCGTCGAGCGCCGCGAACAGCTTATGGAAGCTCGCTTCGTAAGCCTGCTGGCTTCGGGCAAAGCCGCAGCGATAGACCCCATCGTTGATCGTCTCGTAGACGAAGGCGTTGATCGCGTCGATCGAATGGCGCAGCGCTTGCGGGTAGAGATCGAGCGCCGCATCGCCGAAGTCATCGAATTCCGAGTTCAGCATGCGGATGATCTCGGAAGATTCGTTGTTGACGATCGCGCGGGTCTCGCGGTCCCACAAGACGGGGACGGTGGCCCGGCCGGTATAGTCGGGACGTGCCGCGCTATAGACCTGATGCACGTGGAAGACGCCGTCGATCGGTTGGAGATCGTCCAGTCCGCGCGAATAGGCCCAGCCCTCGCCCTTCGGCAAGTCCGATTGCAGGATCCCGATCGCGCCTTCGAGCCCTTTGAGCTTGCGCATCAGCACCGTGCGGTGCGCCCACGGGCAGGACGGCGCGGTAACCAGGAGGTATCGGCCCGCTTCGGCCCTGAACCCGGATGAACCGTCACGGGTGACGCGGTCGCGGAATCCCGATTCGGGGCGCACAAAGCTGCCGTCGCCGCCGGCCATCGGCGGATCTTCCTGGTGCCAGATGCCGTTCACGAGCATGCCCATCTTCCGCCTCCAGTCTTCGAGAAGCCGCGGCGTCTTCATGCATCGCGGCCCGGCATCAGTCCGTATATCCTCGATGCGGAACTTTGGGGAGGAGGCATCGTGGCGAAACTGCCGCCGATCTTGGCCGGAAAGGACTTCGCGGCGCCGTCCGTCTTCGAGCCGGCAAATCTGCTGCGCGAGGCCCGGCGCCAGAAGAATTTGCCGCGCGCCACGGTGCCGGAAACCTGCATCCTCGATCCGGACGGCGACATCGTGCGCACGCTCGCCAAGACCGGGCGGACCCGCCGCTCACCGGGCTGGGCGTGCTACCACACCGATCTCTACGAGTTCGAGCACGCCAGCGAGTGTTTTGGCATCATCGGCTGTGCCGTCGGCGCCTCCTTTGCCGTGCTCGTCGCAGAACAGCTTTTTGCTTCCGGCTGCCGATTTCTGGTCAGCATGACCTCAGCCGGGCAAATCGTGCAACAGGCGCCGCCACCCTATTTCATTCTGATCGACCGCGCCTTGCGCGACGAGGGCACGAGCTATCACTATCTGCCGCCGGCGGAGTTCGTCGCGGCCGACGAGAGGCTGGTCGAAGCGGCGATGAAGGCGTTGACGAGTTCCGTGCCGCCGATCTATCGCGGCGCCAGCTGGACGACCGATGCCCCGTTCCGCGAGACCGCCGCCGCCATCGCGCACTCTCGAGCGCGCCAAGCGCTCGCCGTCGAGATGGAAGCGGCAGCCCTCTACGCGTTTGCTCGGGCACGCCGCCGGCCGGTCTTGTGCTTTGCCCATGTCACGAACCAAATGGCGGTCGTCGAGGGCGATTTCGAAAAAGGCGAGGCCGATGGCAGCGCCGCTTCGCTGAACGTGATCGCGGCCGCCGCGGGCGCCTGGCGCCGATTGGCGGAGCGCGACGCCGGCACTTGTTGACCGAGGGAGGTCCGCCAAATGAACCCCGACCCGATTTCCGACGTGGTCGCTTTCCTGCTCAGCTCTCCGAGCTTCTTCCGGCAGCCCGCTTGGGCCACGGGGATATTCTGGCTGCTCGGTCTGGCGAGCATCGTCATCGCGCTTTACGCCTTCAGCACGATCCCGAGCCAGCGCCGCGCGACCTATGTCTGCGACTGGGTGTTTCGCGTCCTGATCGGCGCGATGTGGTGGGAGCAGACCTTGTGGAAGCTGCCGCCGGCCTATACCGACCACCCCGAGCAGCCGTTCGGCGAGACCGGTCTGGCCTACTGGATGGGGGTCATGGGGAAGTCCGCTGCGGTTCCAGCTCAGGCGGATTTCGTCAACAACATCGTATTGCCGCATTTCTATCTGTTCGCGCCGATCGTCTACGGTCTCGAGGTGCTGACCGCGGTATCGTTGCTGCTCGGGATCTTTGTGCGCTTCTGGGGCGTGATCGGCGCGCTGCAGATCGTCAATCTGTGGCTCGGCCTCTACAGCGCGCCCGGCGAATGGCCTTGGACCTATTTCTTTCTGCTCGTGCTGATGCTGATCTTCGCGCTTCACCGCTACGGCCGTCGCCTCGGTCTCGACGCGATCATTGTCGCGCGATCGCAGACCCGGAGCCTCCTCGGCCGGTTCCTCCTCGCTACGACGACTTGACGGGGCCGGGCGCGAAGGCCGCGTTAGTCCACGGGTCCCGGACGGCCACGCTCTGCTGCTGACGCAGCGTTGATGCGGCATCAGACCCCGACGATGATCCGCTTTGGCCGTGCCATCTGCGGCGATCTGCAGCAGGCGGAGCGCCGCGAATGGTGGGTCGCAAATGGGCTCGGCGCCTATGCCGGCGGCACCATCGCCGGCAGCCTGACCCGGCGCTATCACGGGCTACTGATCGCGCCGGTCGAGCCGCCGTTGGGGCGAAGGCTGGTCTGGGCCAAGGCCGACGCCGAACTCGTCGACGGCGGGCAGAGTTGGCCGCTCTTTACCAATCGCTGGGGCAGCGGGGCGAGCAGCCCGCACGGGTCACATCCACCTCGAAGCCTTCCATCTCGACGGCGCGATCCCGGTCTGGCTGTTTGCCAACGGCCAGATCCGCATCGAGGCGCGCGTCTGGCTCGAACAGGGAGCCAATACGGCCTATGTGGCCTGGCGTCTGCTTCCCAGTCCAGAGCTGTCGTTGGGCCACGTCGCTCTTCGCGTCCGGCTGATGATCAATGACCGCGACCATCATAGCCAGACCACTGCCGGCGACATCGACCCGCAGCTGGAATCGGACGGTGCGGGATTGCGAGTGCGCCAGCGCGGCTTCGTTCTCACCTTCCGCGCCTGCCACGGCGCTATCATTCCAGCCCGACAGTGGATCGAGAATTTTGATCTGCCGATCGAGCGCGAGCGCGGCCTCCCCGATCGCGATGACCATTTGCAGGTAGCCGAGGCCCGGCTCGAGCTGGTGCCCGGCCGATGGGCCGGCATCGTCGGCAGCCTGGAGCCCGATCCCTCCTGCGACGTGGAGGCAGCGCTGGAGCGCAGGCGGGTCTGGCAGCGCGGCGTTCTCGACCAGGCGGCGCGGCGCGTGCCCGAGATGGCGGCGGCGCCCGATTGGATCGCGCAGCTCCTGCTCGCCGCGGACAGCTTCATTTTCGCACGGCGGTCGCCCGACCGGCCTGATGGCAAGTCGGTGATCGCCGGTTACCCTTGGTTTGGCGACTGGGGACGCGACACGATGATCGGCCTGCCCGGGCTGACACTGGCCACCGGCCGACGGGAGTGGGCGCGCGAAATTCTTCTGAGCTTCGCGCGCTTTGTCGATCGCGGCATGCTGCCCAATGTCTTTCCCGGCGCCGGCGGCAAGCCCGATTACAACACGGTCGACGCCGCCCTGTGGTTTTTCGAAGCCTGGCGGGCCTATCTCGAGGTTAGTGACGACCGCGAGAGCCTTGCCCAGGTGTTTCCGATCCTCGCCGAGATTGTCGAATGGCATCTCCGGGGGACGCGCTACGCCATCCGCGTCGATCCGCAGGACGCCCTGCTCGGCGCGGGCGAGCCCGGCGTCCAGCTCACCTGGATGGATGCCAAACTCGGCGACTGGGTGGTGACGCCGCGCATCGGCAAGCCGGTCGAGATCAATGCCCTGTGGTACAATGCGCTGTGCATCATGGCGGATTTCGCCGCGGCTGTTGCACCGCCCGACGGACACATATCGCGAGCTTGCCGAGCGGGTGCGCGCCAGCTTTGCCCGGTTCGACGACGAGCGGACCGGCGGTCTTTATGACGTGCTCGACGGCCCGTCCGGCGATGACGGCTCGATCCGGCCGAACCAGATCCTGGCGGTCAGCCTGCCGCACAGCCCGCTCGCGCCGGCCCGGCAGCAGCAGGTGGTGGCGCTGTGCGGCCGCCGGTTGCTGACCTCCTACGGATTGCGCTCGCTATCGGCCGACCATCCCGACTACCAGCCGAACTATCGTGGTGATCCCCGGCATCGTGATGGCGCCTATCACCAGGGCACGGTCTGGGCCTGGCTGCTCGGCCATTACGTTTTGGCTGAATATCGCGTCTATGGCGATGCCGACCTCGCGCTGCAGCGCCTCGCCGCTATGCGAGACCATCTTTTCGATGCGGGTCTCGGCACGATCGGCGAGGTTTTCGAGGCGGCACCCCCGCATCTTCCGGGCGGCGCACCCTCGCAGGCCTGGTCGGTCGCCTGCGTGCTCGAAGCGTGGTGGCGGCTCGAGCGGGCAAACGGGATTGGCCGTCGCGGGTCCGACGTAATAGGCTAGGTCGGCCACTCCGGGAGGAACCGAACCGATGGCGACATCAACAAGGACGGGGTTGCGGGCGGCAGCTGCCCGCACCGCGGAAGCCTCCCGGCTCGAAGAAATACACCACGGTGTCCTCTGGCGGCGCTGGGGACCTTATCTCAGCGAGCGCCAGTGGGGAACGGTGCGCGAGGATTACAGCGAATACGGCAATGCTTGGGATTATTTCCCGCATGACCACGCGCGCAGCCGGGCCTATCGCTGGGGTGAGGATGGGATCGGCGGCTTTGGTGACGATCGGCTGCGGCTCTGCCTCGGGCTCGCCCTGTGGAACGGTCGCGACCCGATCCTCAAGGAACGACTGTTCGGGCTGACCAACGCCGAGGGCAATCACGGCGAGGACGTCAAGGAGCTCTACTACTACCTCGACGGCACGCCGACGCATTCCTACATGCGCATGCTCTACAAGTATCCGCAAGCTGCTTTCCCGTATAGTTGGCTGGTCGAAGAGAACCGGCGGCGCGGGATGGCGGAGCCGGAGTTCGAGCTGATCGACACCGGCGTGTTCGACGAGAATCGCTATTTCGATGTCGAGATCGAATACGCGAAAGCCGATGTCGACGACATCTTGATGTTGGTCACGATTCATAATCGTGGACATGAACCGGCCTCGTTGCATGTTTTGCCGCAGCTCTGGGCCCGCAACATCTGGTCCTGGAAGCCCAATTCAAAGAAGCCGCGGCTCCTGGCGCGCGAGGATGCTTCGATCTCCATCGATCATCCGGAATTGCCGCCGCTGCGGCTGTTTTGTGAGGACCGGCCGGAATTTCTGTTTTGTGAAAACGATACGAATTTCCAGCGTCTGTTCGGGATGAAAATGCCCGGTCACTACTTCAAGGATGGCATCAACGACTATATCGTCAACGGCGATCTCGCGGCAGTCAATCCTGCGCCGCTGGGAACCAAGGTCGCGGCGCACTACCGACTGACCTTGCGAGCCGAGGAAACCGCCCGGCTGCGCTTGCGGCTCGCGCCCACCAATGCCGCTGGCGGACTGGAGGGCTTCGACACCGCCTTTCGCCAACGCCGCGCCGAGGCCGACGAATTCTACGCGGCTCTGCAGCGGGACATGGCCGATCCGGACGTCCGGCTCGTGCAACGCCAAGCGTTCGCCGGCATGCTGTGGACAAAGCAGTTCTACCACATCGACATACCCCAGTGGCTGGACGGCGACCCGCTCCAACCCGCGCCGCCAGCATCGCGGCGCCATGGACGCAACGCCGACTGGGTCCATCTGAACAATGCCGACGTCATTTCGGTGCCGGACAAGTGGGAGTATCCCTGGTACGCAGCCTGGGACCTCGCATTTCATTGCGTGACCCTGGCGCTGATCGACCCGGAGTTTGCCAAGAGCCAGCTCGTGCTGTTGGCGCGGGAATGGTACATGCACCCCAACGGCCAGCTGCCCGCTTACGAATGGGC
This sequence comes from uncultured Alphaproteobacteria bacterium, assembly GCA_963796155.1. Lineage (GTDB taxonomy): Bacteria > Pseudomonadota > Alphaproteobacteria > ATCC43930 > CGMCC-115725 > AP-15. The sequence continues at coordinate 10,985 of CAWCKT010000030.1, forward strand.
CTTTGGCGACGTCAATCCGCCGGTGCATGCCTGGGCGGCGTGGCGTGTCTATGAAATCGATCGCGAACAGCGGGGCGGAAAAGGCGACAGAGCGTTTCTCGAGCGCGTCTTCCACAAGCTGATGCTCAATTTCACCTGGTGGGTGAACCGCAAGGATGTCGAAGGACGCAACATCTTTCAGGGCGGTTTCCTCGGTCTCGACAATATCGGTATTTTCGACCGCAGCGCGCCGTTGCCGACCGGCGGCACGATCAATCAATCGGACGGCACCGCCTGGATGGCGATGTATACGTTGAACTTGATGCGCATCGCGCTCGAACTCGCTCTCGAAGACCACGTTTACGAAGACATCGCCTCGAAATTCTTCGAACATTTTCTTTTCATCGCCGAAGCGATGACCAATATCGGCGGCGACGGCATCGGCCTGTGGGACGAAGAGGATGAGTTCTACTATGATGTACTCCACCTGCCGGGCGGCGATCGCGTTCCGCTGCGGGTGCGCTCGCTGGTCGGGCTGATCCCGCTCTTCGCCGTCGAGGTGCTCGATGCCTCGGTGTTTGCGCGATTGCCGGATTTCAGCGCCCGGACGCACTGGTTTCTCGACCACCGTCCGCACCTCGCCAGGCTCGTCTCGCGATGGCGCGAGGCCAGTGCCGAGGAGCGCCATCTGCTGTCGCTGCTGCGCGGACATCGGATGAAGCGGCTGCTCAGCCGAATGCTCGACGAGTTGGCGTTCCTATCGGAATTCGGGGTTCGCTCACTGTCCAAACATCATGAACAACATCCCTACGTATTCAAGCATGCCGGCCGCCAATTCGACGTGCGGTACGTCCCGGGCGACTCGAATTCGGGGGCCTTCGGCGGCAATTCCAATTGGCGCGGTCCGATCTGGATGCCGGTCAACTTTCTGATCATCGAAGCATTGCAGCGCTTCCACAGCTATTACGGCGACGACTTCAAGGTCGAATGTCCGATCGGCTCGGGCCGGCTCCATCATCTCGGCGAGGTCGCCGCCGAGCTGACCCGGCGCCTGTGCCGGATCTTTCTGCGCAATGAAGACGGCCGCCGCCCGGTGTTCGGCGACTCGCGGATCGAGCAGGAGGATCCTCGCTTCCGCGACAATGTGCTGTTCTACGAGTATTTTAACGGCGATACGGGCCGCGGCCTCGGTGCCTCGCATCAGACCGGCTGGACCGGACTGATTGCGCTGTTGCTGCGCTCGTACAGCGGCCTCGCTGCGGCGGAGAAGAGAGCGCCGCAAGCAACCGCGGAGCTTGTTCCGGCTGCCCCTAGCTGAGGCGAAACGCGTCGGGAACGGCTAGGGAAGCACCCCGGAAGCCGCTAACGGGCGCCGCTGTTTTTGCTGTTTTTGCAGGAAATTATCAGCGGCAGACCACTCCTTCCCCGCAGGAATTCTCGACCGCCGGCGGCGCGGCGACCAAAAACCAGCGGGATACCCGGCTCAACGCGACCGCGGCGAAGCAGGAATCGATAAATGCGATTTTATCACCATCTGCAACGGCTGCGGCCGATCGGCTCTTCCACCGACCGCCGATGCCTCTAGTGGTAGAAACCAGACACTTGACTCCGTTCTTGTCATCCCGGCGGCAGGCCGGGATCTACAGTCTGGCCTGGATACCGGCCTTCGCCGGTATGACGGATAGGCGGGCGCGATTCGTCAGGTGCTATCCACTAGTACCTCGTTGCGTAAATTAGCGAATGTCGCAGCTGCATCTCACCGTTATCGTCACTCCCGCGGAAAGAGGCTGTCAGGAAATTGGACTTTTCGTCGGCAGATGTTGCAATTCGTCGTTCCCGCGCATGCGGGAACCCAGGGATTTCAGTTGCTTGCCCTGGGCCCCCGCTTTCGCGGGGGCGACGATTTGTGGGACAGCGCGATTGGATCACAGCCTCGAAAGCGGGAGTCCAGGAGAGCGTTCGCAGCATTGCGCACTTGGATGCCCGCTTTCGCGGGCATGACGAAAAGCTGGGATCACGTACGCTAACTTCGGCAACGGGGTACTAGCCGCTACCAATGCTAAAAGTCGTGGGCGGCGAAAAGGCCGGGAAGACCGTGGCCAGACCGGTTGTGCTCACGCACTGTTGAACGCCGCGGCCGGAGCGTTGGGTTAGTGTCGGGGCATGATCAAAACCTGCGCGCTCCTCCTTTCGCTGTGCCTGACGGTCGGCGTCACGACGGCAGAGGCCGGCGAACGTCCGAACCTGGTCGAGCTGTTCACCTCCGAGGGCTGCTCGTCCTGCCCGCCGGCCGACGCGCTGCTCGCCGAACTCGCGAGCCGTCCCGATGTGCTGGCGCTGTCGTTCCATGTCGATTATTGGAACGGGCTCGGCTGGAAAGACCCGTACTCCAGCCGCGCAGCGACCGAGCGCCAGGACCGGTACGCGACATTGCTCGATCTCGCCACGGTCTACACGCCGCAGATCGTCGTCGACGGCAAGTGGCAGGCGGTCGGCTCGAACCGGGCGGCGGTCGAACAGGCGCTCGACCGAGC
>CAWCKT010000031.1:0-17071 GCA_963796155.1 uncultured Alphaproteobacteria bacterium
CTCGAGCGAAGAAAGCTACACCGGGCAATACCTCCGGCCCTACCTCGCGCGCCTGGCGGCGGCGCGCCGCCGCCGGACCGGGTGATGATATGTGAACCCGACGCTCCGGCGGGCCATCGAGGAGTTGCGCCGAACGGCGGTCCCCCGGTCGTCCCTGCCAAAACGCAACCGCAATTAATGTAAGGTTAACAGCGGAAAATCTATAGGTTGCTTGTCGCTGCCGATCCGAATATACTTGAGGACCTTAAACACGCTTGAAGGGGATTGTCGTGACTGGGAGGTCGTTGCCATTGCCGGCGCTCGCGGTGCTGGTTCTCGCGTTTGCCTGTGCCCGCCCGGCCGCGGCGCAGATCACCGGAACCTTCGTCTTCAGCACCAAGATCAACTGTCTCGTAACCGAGAACGGGTTCAGCAGTTCCTTCGAGCCGGTGAGCGCCCCGTCCTTCGTGTCGGCGAGTTCCTCCGCCGGGTATCGGGTGTTCAACGCCGGCGGCACCGGAACGGTGACCGGGATCTCCACGGGTTATAGCGCTCCCGTGCCGCCCGGCTCGACCTTTACCGCGCAGAGCTCCAGCGCATCCGCAGCGGATTTTCAATATTCATTCACTTACACGGTGAACGGCAGCGGCATCATTGCCTCCACGCTGGTTCCCGGCAGCTATCTCGAGACGTACAAGACGGGGCCGCGCGCCGGCCAAACGGTCACGCAAGACGTCCTGTCGGGGTATGGTTTCCTGTCGCCGGACGGCAAGACCGAGGTGACGGTCACCGGCACGACCCAGGTCGAGACCAGGACATACTCGAACGGAGATGTGCGCCAACAGGTTTGCGACCGCTCCGGGACCGCGGTGCTCGATTGATGGGGATCGTCATGACCGGGAGATCATTGCCACTGCTGTCGGCGCTCGCCGTGCTGGTTCTCGCCTCCGCCTGTGGCCGCCCGGCCGCGGCGCAGATCACCGGAACTTTCGTGTTCACGACCAAGATCGACTGTCTCGAAACAGGCGCGTTCAACAGTTCTTTCGAGCCGGCGTTTGCCCCTCCGTCGTGTACGCAACCGGCGCCGCCGGGTATTCGGTGTTCAGCGCCGGCGGCACCGGAACCGTCACAGGGATCTTCACAAGTTCTTTCGCTCCCGTGCCGCCCGGGACCTTTATCGCGCAGGATTCGAGCGCATCCGCGGGGGATTTCCAATATTCATTTACCTACAAGGTGGCCGCCAGCGGCATTATCGCCTTTACGCTCGTTCCCGGCAGCTATCTCGAGACGTACAAGACGGGGCCATTCGCCGGCCAAACCGCCACGCAAGACGTTCTGTCGGGCTATGGTTTCCTGTCGCCGGACGGCAAAACCCTGGTGACCGCCACCGGCACGACCGATGTCGAGACGAAGACATTCTCGAGCGGCGATGTGGCCCAACAAGTTTGCAACCGCTCTGGAACCGCAGTGCTCGATTGATGATGGTACGAGAGGTCGCGCGCTACGTGCCGCCGGGGCCCGACCACTTCTGGCGCCTCGACGAAGCGCTCGGTGAGCTCGTTGCCCGCGAGATCGGCACGGTGAGCGCCTCCCCTTCACGAAACGGCCGACACGGCCGAGCGGAGCGTTGGCAGAGGCTTGACGAGGGTCGGCATTGCGATTATATATAATGATATATTATTAATTGCGAAGATGCGCTGTCGTGCTACTACAATGGCGAGCCATGTGGCCAATTCCGCTGCCAATTCGCTGCCGGCCCCGTTTTCCCGCCCGAAAGCGGCCCAGAAATTCCGCTGCCGGCACATCCACTCGGATATGGCTAACCTCTTGCCACGCAATGGTTTTGGCTCGCGGAGGAATTGGTTTTCGGGCGCTGGGACGCGTTTTTTCCCTGCTGTCAGGGAAACTTGGAGGTTTTATCAGGCCCGGCAGACCGGGCACGCGTTCATCCGCAACCCCTCGGGTCGGCTCACAGCAGCCCGAGGTCGCGCAGGCTCGTGTGCCGGCCGCGGCCGATGATCAGGTGGTCGTGCACGGTCACGCCGAGCGGTTGGGCGGCCTTGACGATGTCCTTGGTGACGGCGATGTCCGCCTTTGAGGGTGTCGGGTCGCCCGAGGGATGATTGTGCACCAGGATCAGCGCCGAGGCTTCGAGCTCGAGCGCCCGCTTGACCACCTCGCGCGGGTAGACCGGAGTGTGATCGATGGTCCCGCGCTGCTGCCGCTCGTGCTTGATCAGCACGTTCTTGCGGTCGAGGAAGAGGATGTGGAACTCCTCGACCTTGCCGTGCGCGATATGCGCGGTGCAGTAGTCGATCAGCCTGTCCCACGAGCCGACCACCGGGCGCTCATGCAGCTCCGACCGCATCAGCCGGAGGGCTGCCTCGCGCGCCGCTTTGAGCGCGGCGATCCCGGCGAGGCCGAGTCCGGCGCCGGCGAGCGCCTCGGGCTCGGCGCTCAGAAGCGCCGCAAAACCGCCGAAACGCTCGAGCAGATCCTTGGCCAGCGGCTTGACATCGCTGCGCGGGTTGCTGGCGAAGAGGATCACCTCGACGAGTTCGTAATCGGGCAGATTGTCCGCGCCGGCCGCGATCAGGCGCTGGCGCAGCCTTTCGCGGTGCCCGTGATAGTGCGGCGTATCGTCCGAGGCTTCGGCAAGGTGCCGGGGTCTGCGACGGTGTTTGGCGTTCATCATCCCCGGGTCGATCGGCGGCGGGAACGCAGCGCGGCGAGCATCGCACCCGCCATCCGCGCCGGCTCGTCGGTGTCGAAGGCGCTGACGAAGCTTTCGATCCCGCGGTCTACCGCAGCTCTGGTCGGCAATTCCTCCCAGTCGAGGATCAGCGATTTCTGCAGGCGGATCGCCCGGGGGCCGGCGGCGAGGATGGGTCGGACCAGGCGCTCGACCGCATCGTCGAGCCCGTCGGCCGGTACGACCGCGTCGAGTAGCCCCCAGGCGAGCGCTTCGTCGGCGCCGATCGTCTCGCCGGTCAGCAGCAGTCGGCGGGCGCGACCTTGACCGACTAGCTTTGGCAACAATGCCGCCTCGACGACCGACGGAATGCCGATCCTGACCTCGGGCATGCCGAACACCGAGCGGTCGCTGGCGACCCTGAGATCGCAGGAACAGGCGAGCTCGAGTCCGGCGCCGAGCGCATAGCCGTCAATACGGGCGATGACCGGGACGGGGAGGCGGCGGAACGCGTCACAGCAATGATGCACGAGGGTGATGAAGCTGCGCGCGGTCTCGTGGTCGAGCGCCGCGATTTCACCGATGTCGGCGCCGCCGACAAACGCGCGCCCGCCGGCGCCCCTCAGTACCGCCAGCCGCAGCCGCGGGTCCGCGGCGAGCTCGCCGACGGTCTCGACGATCTGGCTCATCAGCGCGCGGTTGAGGCTGTTCAGCTTGCCGGCGTTGTCGATCGTCAGATGTGCGAGGCAGCCCCCTTCCGGGCGCTCGTCGCGGCGCACCAGGACGCTCATCGGGCGAATGCCCATGAACGTCCGGGCTTCGTGATCGGCCATCGGCAGCCTCCAGGAGCCATCGTCGGACTGATACTCGCGACGAGCGACAAAGCCAATGGAGGTTGCACAGCACCAGAGCATAGTGACGCGGCTTTGACGAGGAGGCGACCGGTGGAGATCATCGACGATGCCGAACAGCACCCTCGCCGATCAGATCGGCGGTGACGGCGCCTTGCTAAACTTCCCGCTCGCGCTCCCGCTCCTCTTCCTCGGCGGCGTTGAGGAGCTGCCGCGCCTCGGCGAACAGAGTCTCGGCCTTCTCTTCGCGGCCTTGTTCGTGTTCGGCGCGGGCGAGGCCAAGCTCGATATAGCCTACGCGCGGCGTCGTGCGGCCGATGCCGCGGTCGAGCAAATCGATCGCGGCCTTGAATACCCTTGCCGCATCGGCCGGCCGTCCAGTCTCCAGATAAACCAGGCCGAGATCGTAGAGATCGTCGGCGATGAAGGGGTGCGTCGCACCGAGGAGGCCCTGATCGATCACCAGCGCCTCCTCGATCAGCGGCAGGGCTGCAGTGAAGTGCTTTTGCCGCAGACAGCTTTCGGCGAGCTGCGACAGGGTGCGTGCCGTTGCGGCTTCGTCCTTGCCTTCGCGATCGAGGGCGAGGGCCTGCCGGAGAACCCGCTCGCTCGCTGCGAACTCCTCCTCGGCGGCGAGTACGGCGCCCAGGGTGCGCAGCGGCCCGCTGCGCTCTTCCGATGCATTCTTCTCGTCGATCGCGACCGCTTGTTCGGCCCATTTGCGGGCGCGGCTCTTGTCTCCGCGGGCCAGCGCGATGCGCGCCAAACCGGAGAGCAGCGGTGCCATCGCCCGATCCCCGGTTCCGAGCCGGGTGGACAGGATGTCGCCCGCCGCAATCAGCAGCGGCTCGGCATCGAGATAGCGCCGCAGCTCAATGTAAAGCGAGGCGAGCGCCACCATCGCCTCGGCTGCCGGCACCGAACCATTGTCGAAGGCGTCGATCGCGATCTTGAGCGATCGGCGCCGCAAGGCTGTAGCTTCGGCGATCTCGGCATCGCGAAAGCGCAACCGCGCGAGAGGTCCGAGAATAGCTAACAAGTCGGGATGCGCCGGACCCAAGCGCTCCTCCGCCGCGGCAAGCGACCGCGACAGGGCGACTGAATCGTCGGCTCCCTGGGCGTGCCAGGTCATCAGGCAGACGGCGGCGACCCCTACCGTCCAAGGCAGCCGCCGCAAGCGCGGCCCGATCACTCTAAGCCAATCGCGCGCTGACTACGTCCGCCCGCTGCGAGACCAGCTTGGCATCGAGGTCCTCGAGCAGCGGCTTGGTCTCTGCCAAGCTCTTGCTGATCGCCGAGGCCGCGACCGGCGTCAGCGTGACGGCCTTGTGCTTTTTTATCGTTTGTTCGGCAAAGAATCCCCAACGGATCAGGTTGTCGACCCGCTCCTTGATCGCGAGATGCCCCAGGCGCAGCGCGTCCCACATTCTGCTGTTGATCTCATCGATAACCAGAGCGGGCGAGCTCCCATCATCGTTGCCGAACGGGCTTGCCCACCACAACAGCATTACGATCGCCCAATATTGGTACGTCACCAAGTGGTCCATTGCATCGTTGACATGAGCCGGCGTCAGCTTCTTCTGCCTGACGACGAACTCGCTGGTTTCCCGCCATTTCTGTTCGTAAGCGCCGAAGAAGCTGAAGATTGCCGAGATGGCGGCGTCGTCACAGGTTGTCGCAGGCAAGCGCCGGCCTTCCCGATCACCCAGTGCGGCACTCACCGCATCGATCGTGTCGGCGCCGTGACGATCGAAATTCTCGTGTAATTTGCCGGTCGGGGCGATCAAGCACGCGGGAGACGCGGCAGACGGCCGGTTAGACGCGTCGGTAACCCTGATTAACCCGTCTCTCTCGCAGTCTTTCACTCTCTCTATGCAGGTCCTGATGTCGGTACCATAGAAGCCATAAAGGATGCGATGGACGGATCTGCAAGAGACACCCTCGGCCGGTCCGGTTCGCGCCGAAAAGATTACGTGCCAATGCGCCCGTTTGTTCAATCCAGGGAAATGGTTTTGCCAGATCCTATGGTATTCGCACAAGAACCGGGCGGCGACGCGATCGGCGGGTTCGTGCTCGCCTTGGCCAGCATTCATCCCAAATCACCGTGCTGCAGCTTCTCTCCCTTCGAAATGATCATAATCGATTTGACCGTCAGGTAAAAGAGAACGTTTCGGGATGTTGCAACAGAATTCCATAAGCTCTCTGGTGCAATCAACCGGTGCATTCCTGGAGCAGCGCCTCGGATCGGCGAACTTGACGGCACCCGTTGTCAGGGCGAGGGTGACTGTCGCCATCCATCGTCGAACCCTTCGAGGGTGATCAAATGTCCCCTATAGAGCAGGCACAACAGGCCGAGCTTTTTCGCAACATGCATCGCGGACCGCGGTTGCTTTTGCTGCCGAACGCCTGGGACGCGATGAGCGCCCGGATCTTCGCCGCCGCGGGCTTCGACGCGGTCGCGACAACGAGCGGCGGGGTCGCGTGGGCGCTCGGCTATGCCGATGGCGAGCAGACTCCCTGGGCGGAGGTGGTCGCGGCGACCGCACGCGTCGTGCGGGCCGCGCGGGTGCCGGTAACGGCCGATATCGAAGCGGGTTACGGCGATACACCCGATGCGGTGATGAGTTCGGTCTCTGAGATCATTCGTGCCGGTGCGGTCGGGGTGAATCTCGAGGATGGAACCCCGCGCGGCGCGGAGCCCATCCGCAGCATCGCCGATGCCGCCGACCGCATCCGCGCCGCGCGCGAGGCGGCCCATGCCGCTTCCGTGCCGATCGTGATCAACGCCCGGACTGACCTTTACCTGCGTAACATCGGGGACGAGGAAGCGCGGTTCGAAGAGTCAGTATCGCGTGGGAAGGCTTATCTGGCCGCCGGGGCGGACTGCTTCTATCCGATCAGCTTGCGCGACCCTGCGACGATCGGACGAATGGTCAAGGCGCTGGCAGCGCCCATCAACATCAACGTCCGCGCCGGCTCGCCGGGCGTCGCCGAACTCGAAGCGCTCGGTGTCGCTCGCGCGAGCACCGCCAGCGCCGTCTCGCTAATGGCGATGTCGGTGACCCGCCAGATTGCCGAAGAGCTGAGGTCGACCGGCCGGTTCGACGCGCTCGCCCCAGTGATGACGCAGGCCGAGGCGCAGCGCCTCTTCGGCCGAGCCTGATCAGCGGACCGATGCCGGTATTCACCGCTTGCGCAGGATCACGAGGTGCCGGCCCTCCGGCTTGACCTCTGCAGTGGTGCTGAAATCATTGTATTAACAGGGGCAAAGCCGACACGCGATGGCTCCGTCGCTCGGATTCCGGTGTCTCACTCAGTGAAGTAGTTTTCGTCCGTCTTTTTAATCTTGTAAATCTCCGTGACGCGGACCCCAATCTCTTGCTCAACCATGAGCCGGGCGAGCTCCATACCATCGATAAGGATGATACGTTTCGAAATGCGCGCCGCGTAATCTCGCGCAGCCGGAGAGATCGAACCTGTCGTGATAAGGACGCCCTTTGTTGCGCTCAGCCCGTCAAGGCTTCCAGAAAAGGCTTGCACCTCCGGTCGCCCCACCGTGTTTCCCGCCCCGTAGCGCTTCGCTTGCACGTACACGCGGTCGAGGCCGAGTGCGTCTTCATTAATAACTCCGTCGATGCCAGCGTCCCCCGGCCCGCCGATCGCCTTTCCCCTTTCTGGGTCGCCGCCGCCGTACCCGAGCTTGCGGAGCAGGTCGATAACGAGTCCCTCGAAGGAAGTAGGGGACATCTCTCGCATGCGATCAAGAAGGTCAGCCTCCAACGCGCTGGTGAGTATCTGGTAGCTTCGCGCCATCTGCTCTTCGGGCGTGGCGGTCGCTTCGGCTGTCGGGGAGCCGGGATCTGGGAGAGGAGGTTTGCCGAAACCTCCTCCTGCGGTGCTCCGTTGCCGCCATTCCACATAGCTTGGGAAGCGATCGAGGAACTTCATGTCGATTTTTGACGGTCCCTCGGCAAGAACCTGAAGCCCCGCTGATGTTGCGCGGTATACGCCGCGGCCAGTCTTTTCGATCAGACCGGCTCGTTGCAGGAACACATTCGCCCATGCCGTTCGGTTCCCAAAAGTAGTCTGTCGGCCACTTGGCAGCATCTCCTTCAAGTCTTCGTCAGTGAGTTTTAAGCTCGCAGCAACGCGATCCCGAAGCGCTGAGGCCGGTATCTCGCCCTCAGCGGTTGCCGCGAGCACTGGAAGCATCAACGATTGGAAATCAGGTACAGCCATCTCGATTTCCCTGACAATTTGTATTTTTCACTCAGGTATCCGATGACATGGCCCTTTGCAACGCGGCGGGCACTTACCGCTTGCGCAGGATGATCAGATGCCGACCCTCCGGCTTGACCTCGGCGGCGAGGTTGAAATCATTGTACCAGCCGATGAATTCGAAGCGTCCGCTCGCCTCGACGAGGCATAGAAACTCCTGCGGAAAAAAGACTTTCGCAGGGACCTGCCCTGCGATCACCACGAGCTTGCCCCGATCGTTGACGGTGAAGGTCAGACACTCGTTGTAGGTCTGCGCGAGCGGGTCGAGGATCTCGGCACGATAGCGGGTGTGGACCCTCACCCCGCCTCTTCGCCGGGTCCAGCTTCTCTTGTAGTCGTGGAAAATCCGAAACCAGACAAAGCTGTCCAACAGGTAGAGACCGCCAGGAGCAAGCAGGCCGGCGACGCGGTCGAGGTGGTCGAGGAATTCACGGTTGGATCGGACATAGAGCGAGCCGAGCAAAACATAGGCCAGGTCGAACGGGCCGAGACTGCGATCGAGGTCGCGCATGTCGCCGAGGATGAACGACGCGTCTATGCCCTTGCGCCGCGCCTTCTCGCGGGCGAATTCGACCATCGCGGGGCTGAGATCGAGCCCGCTATAGGCGTAGCCCCGCCTGTGCCATTCCTCGAGATAGGGGGCGGTGCCGGCGCCCAGCTCAAAGACGCCGCCGACTTTCGCTTTGGAGAACTTTCGGATCGCGGCTTCGAAGAAATCGAGTTCCCGGCCGACATCGTCGGGGGCTAAGGCGATTTCATAATAATCCGGGTATTGATAGGCCTCCATCGCACCAATCAGGCGGCTTTGGCGAAGCGCCCGCGGTCGTGCGGCGCGGCGAAATCGACCGCCGGGCCGAGCGGGATGATCCCGCTCGGGTTCAGATTGCGCATGCCGCCGTAATAGCCGAGCTTGATGCCGGGCATATCGACGGTGTCGGCGACGCCCGGCATTTGATAGATCTCGCGCATATAGTTCGACAAATTGTGATAGTCGGCAATCCGCCGCAAATTGCATTTGAAGTGGCTGTAATAGACCGTGTCGAACCGCACCAGGGTCGGAAACAGCCGCAAGTCGGCCTCAGTGAAGCGGTCGCCGGCTAGATAGCGCTGACGCCCGAGCCGTTCTTCGATCTCGTCGAGCGCCGCGAACAGCTTATGGAAGCTCGCTTCGTAAGCCTGCTGGCTTCGGGCAAAGCCGCAGCGATAGACGCCATCGTTGATCGTCTCGTAGACGAAGGCGTTGATCGCGTCGATCGAATGGCGCAGCGCTTGCGGGTAGAGATCGAGCGCCGCATCGCCGAAGTCATCGAATTCCGAGTTCAGCATGCGGATGATCTCGGAAGATTCGTTGTTGACGATCGCGCGGGTCTCGCGGTCCCACAAGACGGGGACGGTGGCCCGGCCGGTATAGTCGGGACGTGCCGCGCTATAGACCTGATGCACGTGGAAGACGCCGTCGATCGGTTGGAGATCGTCCAGTCCGCGCGAATAGGCCCAGCCCTCGCCCTTCGGCAAGTCCGATTGCAGGATCCCGATCGCGCCTTCGAGCCCTTTGAGCTTGCGCATCAGCACCGTGCGGTGCGCCCACGGGCAGGACGGCGCGGTAACCAGGAGGTATCGGCCCGCTTCGGCCCTGAACCCGGATGAACCGTCACGGGTGACGCGGTCGCGGAATCCCAATTCGGGGCGCACAAAGCTGCCGTCGCCGCCGGCCATCGGCGGATCTTCCTGGTGCCAGATGCCGTTCACGAGCATGCCCATCTTCCGCCTCCAGTCTTCGAGAAGCCGCGGCGTCTTCATGCATCGCGGCCCGGCATCAGTCCGTATATCCTCGATGCGGAACTTTGGGGAGGAGGCATCGTGGCGAAACTGCCGCCGATCTTGGCCGGAAAGGACTTCGCGGCGCCGTCCGTCTTCGAGCCGGCAAATCTGCTGCGCGAGGCCCGGCGCCAGAAGAATTTGCCGAGCGCCACGGTGCCGGAAACCTGCATCCTCGATCCGGACGGCGACATCGTGCGCACGCTCGCCAAGACCGGGCGGACCCGCCGCTCACCGGGCTGGGCGTGCTACCACACCGATCTCTACGAGTTCGAGCACGCCAGCGAGTGTTTTGGCATCATCGGCTGTGCCGTCGGCGCCTCCTTTGCCGTGCTCGTCGCAGAACAGCTTTTTGCTTCCGGCTGCCGATTTCTGGTCAGCATGACCTCAGCCGGGCAAATCGTGCAACAGGCGCCGCCACCCTATTTCATTCTGATCGACCGCGCCTTGCGCGACGAGGGCACGAGCTATCACTATCTGCCGCCGGCGGAGTTCGTCGCGGCCGACGAGAGGCTGGTCGAAGCGGCGATGAAGGCGTTGACGAGTTCCGTGCCGCCGATCTATCGCGGCGCCAGCTGGACGACCGATGCCCCGTTCCGCGAGACCGCCGCCGCCATCGCGCACTCTCGAGCGCGCCAAGCGCTCGCCGTCGAGATGGAAGCGGCAGCCCTCTATGCGTTTGCTCGGGCACGCCGCCGGCCGGTCTTGTGCTTTGCCCATGTCACGAACCAAATGGCGGTCGTCGAGGGCGATTTCGAAAAAGGCGAGGCCGATGGCAGCGCCGCCTCGCTAAACGTGATCGCGGCCGCCGCGGGCGCCTGGCGCCGATTGGCGGAGCGCGACGCGGGCACTTGTTGACCGAGGGAGGTCCGCCAAATGAACCCCGACCCGATTTCCGACGTGGTCGCTTTCCTGCTCAGCTCTCCGAGCTTCTTCCGGCAGCCCGCTTGGGCCACGGGGATATTCTGGCTGCTCGGTCTGGCGAGCATCGTCATCGCGCTTTACGCCTTCAGCACGATCCCGAGCCAGCGCCGCGCGACCTATGTCTGCGACTGGGTGTTTCGCGTCCTGATCGGCGCGATGTGGTGGGAGCAGACCTTGTGGAAGCTGCCACCGGCCTATACCGACCACCCCGAGCAGCCGTTCGGCGAGACCGGTCTGGCCTACTGGATGGGGGTCATGGGGAAGTCCGCTGCGGTTCCGGCTCAGGCGGATTTCGTCAACAACATCGTATTGCCGCATTTCTATCTGTTCGCGCCGATCGTCTACGGTCTCGAAGTACTGACCGCAGTATCGTTGCTCCTCGGCATTTTTGTGCGCTTCTGGGGCGTGATCGGCGCGCTGCAGATCGTCAATCTGTGGCTCGGCCTCTACAGCGCGCCCGGCGAATGGCCTTGGACCTATTTCTTTCTGCTCGTGCTGATGCTGATCTTCGCGCTTCACCGCTACGGCCGTCGCCTCGGTCTCGACGCGATCATTGGCGCGCGATCGCAGACCCGGAGCCTCCTCGGCCGGTTCCTCCTCGCTACGACGACTTGACGGGGCCGGGCGCGAAGGCCGCGTTAGTCCACCGGTCCCGGACGGCCACGCTCTGCGGCTGACGCAGCGTTGATGCGGCATCAGACCCCGACGATGATCCGCTTTGGCCGTGCCATCTGCGGCGATCTGCAGCAGGCGGAGCGCCGCGAATGGTGGGTCGCAAATGGGCTCGGCGCCTATGCCGGCGGCACCATCGCCGGCAGCCTGACCCGGCGCTATCACGGGCTACTGATCGCGCCGGTCGAGCCGCCGTTGGGGCGAAGGCTGGTCTGGGCCAAGGCCGACGCCGAACTCGTCGACGGCGGGCAGAGTTGGCCGCTCTTTACCAATCGCTGGGGCAGCGGGGCGAGCAACCCGCACGGGTCACATCCACCTCGAAGCCTTCCATCTCGACGGCGCGATCCCGGTCTGGCTGTTTGCCAACGGCCAGATCCGCATCGAGGCGCGCGTCTGGCTCGAACAGGGAGCCAATACGGCCTATGTGGCCTGGCGTCTGCTTCCCAGTCCAGAGCCGTCGTTGGGCCACGTCGCTCTTCGCGTCCGGCTGATGATCAATGACCGCGACCATCATAGCCAGACCACTGCCGGCGACATCGACCCGCAGCTGGAATCGGACGGTGCGGGATTGCGAGTGCGCCAGCGCGGCTTCGTTCTCACCTTCCGCGCCTGCCACGGCGCTATCATTCCAGCCCGACAGTGGATCGAGAATTTTGATCTGCCGATCGAGCGCGAGCGCGGCCTCCCCGATCGCGATGACCATTTGCAGGTAGCCGAGGCCCGGCTCGAGCTCGTGCCCGGCCGATGGGCCGGCATCGTCGGCAGCCTGGAGCCCGATCCCTCCTGCGACGTGGAGGCAGCGCTGGAGCGCAGGCGGGTCTGGCAGCGCGGCGTTCTCGACCAGGCGGCGCGGCGCGTGCCCGAGATGGCGGCGGCGCCCGATTGGATCGCGCAGCTCCTGCTTGCCGCGGACAGCTTCATTTTCGCGCGGCGATCGCCCAACGCGCCTGATGGCAAGTCGGTGATCGCCGGTTACCCTTGGTTTGGCGACTGGGGACGCGACACGATGATCGGCCTGCCCGGGCTGACACTGGCCACCGGCCGACGGGAGTGGGCGCGCGAAATTCTTCTGAGCTTCGCGCGCTTTGTCGATCGCGGCATGCTGCCCAATGTCTTTCCCGGCGCCGGCGACAAGCCCGATTACAACACGGTCGACGCCGCCCTGTGGTTTTTCGAAGCCTGGCGGGCCTATCTCGAGGTCAGTGACGACCGCGAGAGCCTTGCCCAGGTGTTTCCGATCCTCGCCGAGATTGTCGAATGGCATCTCCGGGGGACGCGCTACGCCATCCGCGTCGATCCGCAGGACGCCCTGCTCAGCGCGGGCGAGCCCGGTGTCCAGCTCACCTGGATGGATGCCAAACTCGGCGACTGGGTGGTGACGCCGCGCATCGGCAAGCCGGTCGAGATCAATGCCCTGTGGTACAACGCGCTGTGCATCATGGCGGATTTCGCCCGGCTGTTGCACCGCCCGATGGACACCTATCAGCAGCTTGCCGAGCGGGTGCGCGCCAGCTTTGCCCGGTTCGACGACGAGCGGACCGGCGGTCTTTATGACGTGCTCGACGGCCCGTCCGGCGATGACGGCTCGATCCGGCCGAACCAGATCCTGGCGGTCAGCCTGCCGCACAGCCCGCTCGCGCCGGCCCGGCAGCAGCAGGTGGTGGCGCTGTGCGGCCGCCGGTTGCTGACCTCCTACGGATTGCGCTCGCTATCGGCCGACCATCCCGACTACCAGCCGAACTATCGTGGTGATCCCCGGCATCGTGATGGCGCCTATCACCAGGGCACGGTCTGGGCCTGGCTGCTCGGCCATTACGTTTTGGCCGAATATCGCGTCTATGGCGATGCCGACTTCGCGCTGCAGCGCCTCGCCGCCATGCGAGATCATCTTTTCGATGCGGGTCTCGGCACGATCGGCGAGGTTTTCGAGGCGGCACCCCCGCATCTTCCGGGCGGCGCACCCTCGCAGGCCTGGTCGGTCGCCTGCGTGCTCGAAGCGTGGTGGCGTCTCGAGCGGGCAAACGGGATTGGCCGTCGCGGGCCCGACGTAATAGGCTAGCTCGGCGACTCCGGGAGGAACCGAACCGATGGCGACATCAACAAGGACGGGGTTGCGGGCGGCAGCTGCCCGCACCGCGGAAGCCTCCCGGCTCGAAGAAATACACCACGGTGTCCTCTGGCGGCGCTGGGGACCTTATCTCAGCGAGCGCCAGTGGGGAACGGTGCGCGAGGATTACAGCGAATACGGCAATGCTTGGGATTATTTCCCGCATGACCACGCCCGCAGCCGGGCCTATCGCTGGGGTGAGGATGGGATCGGCGGCTTTGGTGACGATCGGCTGCGGCTCTGCCTCGGGCTCGCCCTGTGGAACGGTCGCGACCCGATCCTCAAGGAACGACTGTTCGGGCTGACCAACGCCGAGGGCAATCACGGCGAGGACGTCAAAGAGCTGTACTATTACCTCGACGGTACACCGACGCATTCCTACATGCGCATGCTCTACAAGTATCCGCAAGCTGCTTTCCCGTATAGTTGGCTGGTCGAAGAGAACCGGCGGCGCGGGATGGCGGAGCCGGAGTTCGAGCTGATCGACACCGGCGTGTTCGACGAGAATCGCTATTTCGATGTCGAGATCGAATACGCGAAAGCCGATGTCGACGACATCTTGATGTTGGTCACGATTCATAATCGTGGACATGAACCGGCCTCGTTGCATGTTTTGCCGCAGCTCTGGGCCCGCAACATCTGGTCCTGGAAGCCCAATTCAAAGAAGCCGCGGCTCCTGGCGCGCGAGGATGCTTCGATCTCCATCGATCATCCGGAATTGCCGCCGCTGCGGCTGTTTTGTGAGGACCGGCCGGAATTTCTGTTTTGTGAGAACGATACGAATTTCCAGCGTCTGTTCGGGATGAAAATGCCCGGTCACTACTTCAAGGATGGCATCAACGACTATATCGTCAACGGCGATCTCGCGGCAGTCAATCCTGCGCCGCTGGGAACCAAGGTCGCGGCGCACTACCGACTGACCTTGCGAGCCGAGGAAACCGCCCGGCTGCGCTTGCGGCTCGCGCCCACCAATGCCGCTGGCGGACTGGAGGGCTTCGACACCGCCTTTCGCCAACGCCGCGCCGAGGCCGACGAATTCTACGCGGCTCTGCAGCAGGACATGGCCGATCCGGACGTCCGGCTCGTGCAACGCCAAGCGTTCGCCGGCATGCTGTGGACAAAGCAGTTCTACCACATCGACATACCCCAGTGGCTGGACGGCGACCCGCTCCAACCCGCGCCGCCAGCATCGCGGCGCCATGGACGCAACGCCGACTGGGTCCATCTGAACAATGCCGACGTCATTTCGGTGCCGGACAAGTGGGAGTATCCCTGGTACGCAGCCTGGGACCTCGCATTTCATTGCGTGACCCTGGCGCTGATCGACCCGGAGTTTGCCAAGAGCCAGCTCGTGCTCTTGGCGCGGGAATGGTACATGCACCCCAACGGCCAGCTGCCCGCTTACGAATGGGCCTTTGGCGACGTCAATCCGCCGGTGCATGCCTGGGCGGCGTGGCGTGTCTATGAAATCGATCGCGAACAGCGGGGCGGAAAAGGCGACAGAGCGTTTCTCGAGCGCGTCTTCCACAAGCTGATGCTCAATTTCACCTGGTGGGTGAACCGCAAGGATGTCGAAGGACGCAACATCTTTCAGGGCGGTTTCCTCGGTCTCGACAATATCGGTATTTTCGACCGCAGCGCGCCGTTGCCGACCGGCGGCACGATCAATCAATCGGACGGCACCGCCTGGATGGCGATGTATACGTTGAACTTGATGCGCATCGCGCTCGAACTCGCTCTCGAAGACCACGTTTACGAAGACATCGCCTCGAAATTCTTCGAACATTTTCTTTTCATCGCCGAAGCGATGACCAATATCGGCGGCGACGGCATCGGCCTGTGGGACGAAGAGGATGAGTTCTACTATGATGTACTCCACCTGCCGGGCGGCGATCGCGTTCCGCTGCGGGTGCGCTCGCTGGTCGGGCTGATCCCGCTCTTCGCCGTCGAGGTGCTCGATGCCTCGGTGTTTGCGCGATTGCCGGATTTCAGCGCCCGGACGCACTGGTTTCTCGACCACCGTCCGCACCTCGCCAGGCTCGTCTCGCGATGGCGCGAGGCCAGTGCCGAGGAGCGCCATCTGCTGTCGCTGCTGCGGGGACATCGGATGAAGCGGCTGCTCAGCCGAATGCTCGACGAGTTGGCATTCCTATCGGAGTTCGGGGTTCGCTCACTGTCCAAACATCATGAACAACATCCCTACGTATTCAAGCATGCCGGCCGCCAATTCGAGGTGCGGTACGTCCCGGGCGACTCGAATTCGGGGGCCTTCGGCGGCAATTCCAATTGGCGCGGTCCGATCTGGATGCCGGTCAACTTTCTGATCATCGAAGCATTGCAGCGCTTCCACAGCTATTACGGCGACGACTTCAAGGTCGAATGTCCGATCGGCTCGGGCCGGCTCCATCATCTCGGCGAGGTCGCCGCCGAGCTGACCCGGCGCCTGTGCCGGATCTTTCTGCGCAATGAAGACGGCCGCCGCCCGGTGTTCGGCAACTCGCGGATCGAGCAGGAGGATCCTCGCTTCCGCGACAATGTGCTGTTCTACGAGTATTTTAACGGCGATACCGGCCGCGGCCTCGGTGCCTCGCATCAGACCGGCTGGACCGGACTGATTGCGCTGCTGCTGCGCTCGTACAGCGGCCTCGCTGCAGCGGAGACCAGAGCGCCGCAAGCAACCGCGGAGCTCGTTCCGGCCGGGCCAAGCTGAGGCGAAACGACCCTTCGGCGACGGGCCGCCCGCTGTTTTTGCTGTTTTTACAGGAAATTATCAGCGGCAGGTCACGCTTTCCCCGCATAAACCGGCGGGGCGCTCACGCTCTGTTGATTCCTGTGGCTGAAGCGTTGGGTTAGTGTCGGGGCATGATCAAAACCTGCGCGCTCCTCCTTTCGCTGTGCCTGACGGTCGGCGTCACGACGGTAGAGGCCGGCGAACGTCCGAACCTGGTCGAGCTGTTCACTTCAGAGGGCTGCTCGTCCTGCCCGCCGGCCGACGCGCTGCTTGCCGAGCTCGCGAGCCGTGCCGATGTGCTGGCGCTGTCGTTCCATGTCGATTATTGGAACGGGCTCGGCTGGAAAGACCCGTACTCCAGCCGCGCGGCGACCGAGCGCCAGGACCGGTACGCGACATTGCTCGATCTCGCCACGGTCTACACGCCGCAGATCGTCGTCGACGGCAAGTGGCAGGCGGTCGGCTCGAACCGGGCGGCGGTCGAACAGGCGCTCGACCGAGCGCGACGCGATCGCCGCGACGTGCCGGTGTCGCTTGCTCTCGCCAATGGCCAGGCGCGGCTCAAGCTGGGTCCGGGCGGCGATGGCATGGCGGCCTCGGTTCTGCTGATCGGCTTCGACCGACGCCACGTCAGCGCAGTGAAGGGCGGCGAGAATGGCGGGCGGACCCTGGCGCATGTCGATGTCGTGCGCGGCGTCGAGGAAATCGCGCGGTTCGACGGCAGCGCCGGCGAGATTGCGGCGCCGATCCCATGGCAGTGCGACCGCATCGCCGCCGTCCTCCAGGCGGCGGACGGTCGCGTTCTCGGCGTCGCGGTCGGCGATGCCGAGCCGCTCTGACCGCCGTCGCTGCGCTCACTGCGCCGTAGACCCGCCGTCGATCACCAGTCCGGCGCCGGTCATAAAGCCGGCATCGTCGGAGGCGAGAAAGACGATGCCCTTGGCGATGTCGTCGGGCACGCCGAGCCGGCCGATCGGGTGCCGCGACAGGGCTTGTTGACGCACCGCATCGACATCGTT
>CAWCKT010000032.1:0-39085 GCA_963796155.1 uncultured Alphaproteobacteria bacterium
GCCGCCGTAACATGGCCCGACCCTGCCGGAAGCCATGTGGTTCAAAAATGGTTCGATTGGTAATCTCCTGTTGTGTAGCGGCTTGGGCGCTCGCTGCAATGCCGGCCTCCGCGACCCCTCAATATGCGCAATATTATCCGCCGCAGGGATATTATCCGCCGCCGGGTTACGGGCGGCCGCCGTGCTATGCGGTGACCCCCGGCCCGCTCAACGGAGCCGCTCGGGGTGCGGCCGGAGGAGCGCTGTTCGGCGCAATCGGAGGAAATGCCGGCCGCGGCGCCGCGATCGGCGCGGGCATCGGTGCGCTCGGCGGCGCCATCCGTCGCGGCACGGCGCGCAGCTCCGGGTATTGCTACTGAAGCCGGTCCGTACCTCCGATATCGAGCAGGAGGCGAGAGATGAACGCTAGGTTCGTGCCCGCGCTGCTGGCGCTCTGCCTCGCCGCCTGTGCGCCGCAAGCGCCGCCGCAGACGGAGACCCCGGCGGCTCCTCCCCCGGCAGCCGCTCCCGCGCCGCCGCCTCCGGCGCCGGGTCCCTCCGAGGCGCAAATCGCTCCGGGACGGTGGGATGTCGATCGCGTGCGCTGCTCTGACCTGCTCGGCGCCTCCGACGACGACCGTGCCGCGGCGGCGATGTTCTACTACGGCTATCTCGCCGCCAAGGCCGGAATCCACGTCATCGATGTCGGCAAGATCGACGAAAACGTCGGCAAGGTAATGCAGCGATGCGAAGCGGCGCCGCACCTCACCGTGACGCAGGCATTCCGCCAGGCGCTCCGACCGCGCCGCCCGGCTGGCTGATTCCGCTGAGCCGTTCCCTCATGAAGCCCAGGAGCGGCGTACACTCGCGGTGCAGCGCGCCGTCGTTTTCCCGGCGGGCCTCGCCGGCGGCGGGTGAAAGGAGCGCGTGAAGCTCGTTCCAGTTATCGGCGCGGCCGCCGGTCTGGCGGTCATCGGAGCACTTGTTGTCTATTTCGGTGCCGATGCGGTCGTCCGGTCGTTTCTCGCCATCGGCTGGGGGGGGTTCGCGGCAATTTGCGTGATCCACCTGGCGCTGATCGCCGTCATGGGGATCGCCTGGCGGGCGCTCGTGCCCGCCACGCCCGCCTGGGTCTTTGTCTGGGGCCGTTTGACCCGCGACGCGGGCTCCGAGTTGCTGCCGCTGTCTCAGATGGGCGGGTGCGTCCTCGGCGTCCGTGCGGTGAGCCTGGCGGGTGTACCGGGCGCTGTCGCTACCGCGAGTACGATCGTAGACCTCACCCTCGAATTCTTCGCCAAGCTCGCCTATGCGGCGCTCGGGCTCGTCCTGCTCGTCCATTTGCGGCCTGATTTGCGGGTCGCCCTTCCGATCTCGATCGGCGTCACGGTGGCCGGGCTCATTGCGATCGCGTTCGTCCTCGCCCAGCGCCACGGCTTCGATCTGTTCGATCGCTTCGCCCGCACGCTCGGCCGCGGCTGGGCCGACCGAACGGCTGCCGGCGCCGCTTCCGTTCATACCGAGCTTCGCCGCATCTACGGGCGTAAGCCCGGCCTGTGGGCGGGCTTTTTTCTCCATCTCGGCTGCTGGGTTGCGAGCGCATTGGAGGTCTGGATCGCGCTGCATCTGGCCGGCGTACCGCTCGGTTTCGCGGCGGTCCTTGTGATCGAGAGCCTGCTCTATGCCATCCGCACCCTCGCCGTTGCGATCCCCAACGCGGTCGGGATCCAGGAAGGGGCGTATATACTGCTGGGTGCAGCGTTCGGGCTCACACCGGAGATGGCGCTGGCACTTTCGCTGCTGAAGCGGGCGCGCGATTTGGTGATCGGGTTGCCTGCTCTCGGCACTTGGCAGGCGCTCGAAGGCGGCCGCTTGTGGCGCCGCCTCGCGCCCGGGCCGGTCGCGTTTCGGATGGTGAAGCCGGTCGGTACAACGGGAGAAGATCGTGGCTGAAGCGTTTCCCTCTAGCCAACGCGAGTTTTTGCGATGATCACCCCTGACCAGACCGTCTTCCTCGTCGACGTCGACAACACCCTGCTCGACAACGACCGCATCCAGGCCGATCTCAAGCGTCATCTCGAACGCGAGTTCGGGGCGGCCTGCCGCGACCGCTATTGGGCGATCCTCGAGCAGCTGTTCAGCGAGCTGGGCTACCGGGATTACCTCGGGGCCTTGCAGCGCTATCGAGTCGAGCATCCGAAGGACATCCATCTGTTGTCGATGTCCTCGTACCTGGTGGATTACCCGTTCGCCAATCGGCTCTACCCGGGATCGCTCGACGTCATCGAGCGGTTGCGCGGCTGGGCCCGCACGGTCATCCTGTCCGACGGCGACGTCGTCTTCCAGCCGCGCAAGGTAGAGCGCTCCGGCATTTTCGAGGCCGTCGAGCGCCATGTGCTGATATACATTCACAAGGAAGAGGAGCTCGCCGACGTCGAAGAGCGGTACCCGGCTGCCCACTACGTCCTGGTCGACGACAAGCCCCGCATTCTGGCCACGGTCAAGAAGCAGTGGGGCGACCGCGTGACCACGGTGCTGCCGCGGCAGGGCCAGTTTGCCCATGCCCCGGACGCCGCCTCGTATCAGCCCGCTGCCGACCTGACGGTCGAGCGGATCGGTGAGCTTCTCGCCTATGATTTCGGCGATTTTGCCGCAGCTCGAGGAATATCGTGATCGGAAAGGAGGTCACCCCATGCAACTCGGAATGATCGGCCTCGGCCGGATGGGCGCCAACATGGTGCGGCGGCTTCTCAAGGGCGGCCATCAGTGTGTCGTGTTCGACATGTCGCCCGATGCGGTCAAGGAGTTGACGGCGGAAAGAGCGGTCGGAAGCTCATCGCTCGCCGACCTCGTCAAACAGCTGGAGAAGCCGCGGGCGGTCTGGCTGATGGTGCCGGCGGCCGTCGTCGACAAGAGCATCGCCGACCTGCTGCCGGCGCTCGAGCCCGGCGACATTCTGATCGACGGCGGTAATTCCTACTACATCGACGACATCCGGCGGGCCAAGGAACTGGCGCCAAAGCGCATCCACTATGTCGATGTCGGCACCAGCGGGGGCGTGTGGGGCCTGGAGCGCGGCTACTGCATGATGATCGGCGGCGAGACGGAGGTAGTCCGGCGTCTCGACCCGATCTTCGCGACCCTCGCTCCGGGGCGGGGCGACATCCCGCCCACCCCGGGACGCGAGAGGATGGCCGGAACCGCCGAGCAGGGCTACCTGCATTGCGGGCCCAACGGTGCGGGGCATTTCGTCAAGATGGTGCACAACGGCATCGAATACGGCATCATGGCCGCCTATGCCGAAGGATTGGGTGTGCTGCGCTCTGCTAATGTCGGCAAGCAGGCCCATGCGATCGATGCCGAGACGACGCCGTTGCGCGACCCCGAGCATTATCAATACGACCTCAATCTGCCCGACATCGCGGAATTGTGGCGGCGCGGCAGCGTCATCGCCTCGTGGCTGTTGGACCTGACCGCGAGCGCCCTCGCCAAAGACCCCGTCCTTTCCGGTTTCGCGGGGCGGGTTTCGGATTCGGGCGAGGGACGCTGGACGATCAAGGCCGCCATCGACGAGGCGGTGCCGGCGCACGTTCTCACGGCTGCGCTCTACGAGCGCTTCAGTTCACGTGGCGAAGCCGAGTTTGCAAACCGGCTGCTCTCGGCAATGCGTTACGAGTTCGGCGGGCACGTCGAAAAACCGGCTGGTTAGGTCAGACCGGCGAGTGGAACAATCAAATGGTGAAATGAAATCAAAGACCACCGCCGCGACTAAGCCAATATTGCATCGCAGCTCTGAACTCGGCATTGATCTCCCGGTGCCGGGAGAATTTGTCGCGAGGGGGCGGCTATGTCGGGCAGCGGTCTTCAGCGTCCTTTTCGACTTACGGCGGCGATCGGCGTCGTTGTTCTGATTTCCGCTCTGCCGGGGTGCAAGAAGGAGGAACAGGCCGCGGCGCCGGATATCCGGCCCGTGCGCACCGTGACCGTCGAACCCAGCGAAGCAGGGGAGACGGTCTCGCTCACGGGCGAGATACAGCCCCGCTACCAGGCTGATCTCGGCTTCCGCGTCAACGGCAAGATCCTCGAACGGCCGGTCGATGTCGGGACACAAGTTAAAAAAGGCGATCTCCTCGCCCGGCTCGACCCGCAGCAATACCGTCAGGACTTCGAGGTCGCCAAGGCCGAGGTCGCCAAGGTAAATGCCGAGGTTGCGCGGAGCCAGGCCCAGGAATACCGGCAGCGCGAGCTCCTGAAGAATGGCCACACCACACGTGTCGCATACGATGAGGCGCTCAAAGCCTTTAAGACCGCGCAGGCCCAGCTCGATTCGGCGCGCGCCAAAGAGGTCCAGGCAAGCGAAAACCTCGGCTACACCGATTTGAAGGCCGACACAGACGGGGTCATTTCCGCTGTGGGCGCCAATACCGGGCAGGTCGTCAGCGCCGGGCAGATGGTCGTCCGCTTGGCGCAGCCGGGCGAGCGCGAGGCGGTGTTCAACCTCGCCGAGGCGACGTTCAAGAACCCGCCGAAGAACCCGACCGTCGAGGTCAAGCTGGTCAGCAACCCCGACATCGCGACGGAAGGCAAGGTCCGTTACGTTTCGCCGCAGGCCGACCCGACGACCCGCACCTATACGGTCCGCGTCTCGCTCCCCGACGCGCCGCCGCAGATGCGCCTTGGCGCGAATGTGATCGGCAGCGTGACGGTCAACGGGGGTCAGAGTATCACGATACCGGGCAGCGCGCTGTTCCAGAAGGACGGACAGCCGGCGGTCTGGCTGGTCGAGAAAGACGGCACGGTGCAACTCAAGCCCATTACCGTCGAGCGCTATCAGGGCGACTCGGTCGTTGTCGGCAACGGACTAGTCCAAGGCGATGTGGTGGTGACCGCGGGCGTGCAGAAGCTCCTGCCCGGTCAGAAAGTCCGCGTCCTCGAGGCGAGTGCGGCGCAATGAAGGGCTTCAATCTTTCCGAGTGGGCAATCAACCATCGCCCCTTTGTCTGGTACCTGATGCTGCTGTTCGTCGTCGCCGGCATCCTTTCGTATCGCACGCTCGGGCGCGAGGAAGACCCTAGCTTTTCGATCAAGACTATGCTGGTCCAGACCCAATGGCCGGGTGCGACGATCGATGACACGATGCTGCAGATAACCGACCGGATAGAAAAGAAACTGCAGGAGACGCCTTACCTCTATTATCTAAAAAGCCAGACCAAACCTGGCGTCTCGACGATCTATGTCAATGTCCTCGACAATACGCCAAAGAGTGAGATTCCGAATATATGGTACCAGGTCCGTAAGAAAGTCGCCGATATCAAGGGGACATTGCCGGAGGGCGTCATTGGACCCAGCTTCAATGACGAGTTCGGCGACGTCTTTGGCATCATCTACGCGTTCACTGCCGATGGCTTCACCCATCGCCAATTGCGCGATTATGTCGAAAACATCCGCACCGAAATCCTGACAGTAAAGAATGCAGCGAAGGCGCAGCTGCTTGGCGCCCAGGACCAGAAATTCTACCTCGAATTCGATAATCATCAGCTCGCCGGGCTCGGCGTCACTCGCGATCAGATCATCCAAAGCCTGCGCGAGCAGAACGCCGTCACACCCTCCGGAGTTGTCCAGACCAGTCAGGAAAAGTTCGCCGTCCGCGTTTCTGGCTCGTTCAACTCGGTTGACGATTTGAAACGGATCAATCTCTTTGCCGACGGCAAGTTCTTCCGCCTCGCCGATGTGGCGACGATTACCGAAGGTTATACCGACCCGCCGCAGCCGATGTTCCGCTTCGACGGCGAGCCGGCGATCGGGCTCGCCATCTCGATGGCTCAGGGCGGGAATAATCTCGTCTTTGGCGAGGACGTGGCGCACAAGATGAAGGAGATTACCGCCAATCTGCCGATCGGGATCGAGCCGCATCTCGTCGCCGATCAGCCGGTGGTCGTCGAGGAAGCGGTCGGCGGTTTCAGCAAGGCGCTCTGGGAAGCGATCGCGATCGTTCTCGCCGTCAGTTTCGTGAGCCTCGGCCTGCGCGCCGGGGTCGTCGTGGCCTGCTCGATACCGCTCGTGCTGGGCATGGTCTTTGTCTATATGGAGTATTCCGGCATCAGCTTGCAGCGGATCTCGCTCGGCGCATTGATCATCGCGCTCGGCCTTTTGGTCGACGACGCAATGATCACGATCGAGATGATGGTCAGCCAGCTTGAGCTGGGTGTCGATCGCGAGCATTCGGCGACGCATGCCTGGGTGACGACAGCGTTTCCGATGCTGACCGGCACCCTCGTCACAGTGGCCGGCTTTGTACCGATCGGCTTTGCCAAGAGCGGCGCCGGCGAATATTGCTATTCGCTGTTCGCCGTCATCGCCGTGGCCCTGTTGGCCTCGTGGATCGTCGCGGTTCTCTTCGCCCCGGTGATTGGTGTTACAATCCTGCCAAAGACTCTGAAGCCGCATGGCGAAGGACACGGCGAGCCGGGCCGTTTCATGCGAATCTTTCGCGCCGCCCTCATCTTCTGCATGCGCGCCCGGTGGCTGGTCATCGCCGTGACGATCGGATTATTTGTCGTCTCCCTGTACGGCTACGGGTTCATCCAGCAGCAATTCTTCCCGGCTTCCGACCGGCCGGAACTGGTCGTCGATCTCACCCTACCCCAGGACGCCTCGATTTATGCCACTGAGCATGAGGTCGATCGGTTCGAGGCGCTGCTGAAGGGCGACCAGAACATCGAACGGTACAGCTTTTATATCGGGCAGGGTGCGGTCCGCTTCTATCTGCCGCTCAATGTACAGCTCGCCAACGACTATTTCGCCGAGGCGATCATCGTCACCAAGGGCATCGAGGAGCGCGAGGTCGTCCGCGCTCGGCTGCAAAAAGCCCTCGATAGCGAATTCAGCAATTTGAACAGCAGGATATCTGCGCTCGAGCTGGGGCCGCCGGTGGGGTGGCCGTTGCAATACCGCGTCAGCGGCCAAACCCCCGAGGGGACCCGTGACGCGGCATTCCTCGTCGCCCAGACCATGGGGCAGAACCCGAATACGCGGCTGATCAATTTCGACTGGAACGAGCCGATGAAGAGCCTGCGCGTCCAGGTCGATCAAGATCGGGTTCGCCAGCTCGGCGTCAGCTCCAAATCGCTCGCTGAGGCCATCAACGCCGTCACCTCCGGAATGATCATCACGCAGGTCAGGGACTCGATCTATCTGACCGATCTGGTGGCTCGGTCTCCCAACGAACAACGTGAGTCGTTGCAGACATTGAGGAATTTGCAGGTCTCGCTGGACAACGGCCAGACAATCCCGCTGAGCCAGGTGGCGACCATCCAGTACAAGCTCGAACAGCCGTCGATCTGGCGGCGCGACCTGCTGCCGACGATCACGGTGCAAGCGGATGTCGTCCCCGGCATCGAGGCGAAGACGGTGAACACCCAACTGGCGCCGGCGCTCGCCGAACTGCAGACCAAGCTGCCGGCCGGTTACACCATCGAGGTCGGCGGCACGGTCGAGGAGAGCGCTAAGGGCCTGCGCTCGATCGCGGTCATCTTCCCGATGATGATCTTCCTGATGCTGACGATACTGATGGTGCAGTTGCAAAGCTTTCAGAAGATGTTTCTGGTCATCAGCGTGGCGCCGCTGGGGTTGATCGGCGTCGTCATGGCGCTCTTGCCGACTGGCACGCCGATGGGCTTTGTCGCGATTCTCGGCATCATCGCTTTGAGCGGGATGATCATCCGCAATTCGGTGATTCTGATCGACCAGATCGACATGGATCTCGCCCGAGGGCTGCACCCATGGGATGCGGTGATCGACGCGACGACCCACCGCTTCCGGCCGATCGTGCTGACCGCCGCCGCCGCCTCGCTCGGCATGATCCCGATCGCGTCGGAAGTCTTCTGGGGGCCAATGGCCTACGCCATCATCGGCGGCCTGTTCGTCGCGACGCTGCTGACCCTGTTGTTCCTGCCGGCCCTATACGTCGCCTGGTTCCGGATCAAGGAGCCGCGCAAGGAGCGTGAGGTAGGCGTCAGAGAGCGGGCGCCTGCTGCCGCCGTTTGAGCCGGTCTTCCCGGCGCGCAACCCCGCAGCCGCACGAAGGTAGGCGTGGCGGGGTGACTGATGGAGACGTTACCGGGGACCAGAGGAGGCAATGATGGCAAACGCGCTTTCTGACCAAGAGCGGAGGTTGATGGATGCATACTGGCGGGCGGCCAACTACCTGTCCGTCGGCCAGATCTATCTCTATGATAACCCATTGCTCAAGCATACCCTGACCAAGGATCACATCAAGCCGCGGCTCCTCGGCCACTGGGGGACGACGCCGGGGCTGAACTTCATCTATGTTCACCTGAACCGGCTGATAAAGCAGCACGACCTCGACATGATCTACATCACCGGCCCGGGCCACGGCGGGCCTGGCCTGGTTGCGAACGCCTATCTCGAAGGTACCTACAGCGAGGTCTATCCGAACATCCCGCCCGACGAGGAGGGCATGAAGCGCCTCTTCACCCAGTTCTCGTTCCCCGGCGGCATTCCGAGCCACGTGGCGCCGGAGACGCCCGGCTCGATGCACGAGGGGGGCGAACTCGGCTACGCAGTCTCGCACGCCTATGGCGCGGCCTTCGACAACCCCGACCTGATTGTTGCCTGCGTCGTCGGCGATGGCGAGGCGGAGACCGGCCCGTTGGCGACGAGCTGGCATTCCAACAAGTTCCTCGATCCGGTTACCGATGGTGCGGTTCTGCCGATCCTGCACCTCAACGGCTACAAGATCGCCAACCCCACCGTCCTCGCCCGGATCAGCCATGAGGAGCTGGACCAGCTGTTCCGTGGCTATGGCTACACGCCCTACTACGTCGAAGGGCACGAGCCCGAGCGAATGCACGAGCTGATGGCGTCCACGCTCGACACTGTGATCAGCGAGATCCGGCGGACCCAGAGCGAGGCGCGCCGCAATGGTTTCAGGGAACGCCCGCGCTGGCCGATGATCGTGCTCCGCACGCCCAAAGGCTGGACCTGCCCAAAGGAGATCGACGGCCGGCGCACCGAGGATTACTGGCGCGCGCACCAGGTGCCGATAGGTGAGATGCACGAGAACCCGGCGCATGTGCGAATCCTCGAACAGTGGATGAAAAGCTACCGACCGGCGGAGCTTTTCGACGATACGGGCCGGCTGCGCCCTGAGCTGGCCGAGCTGCCGCCGCGCGGCACGCGCCGCATGAGCGCCAACCCGCACACCAACGGCGGCTTGCTGCTACGCGAGCTGCGGTTACCAAATTTCCGCGATTACGCCGTCGAAGTCACCGCGCCCGGCGCCGCTACTGTCGAATCCACCCGGCTCATGGGCGCGTTCCTGCGCGACGTGATGAAGATGAACATGGAGGCGCGGAATTTTCGGCTCTTCAGCCCCGACGAGAGCAATTCCAACCGCTGGCAGGACGTACTCGAAGTCACCAATCGCGCCTGGGTCGCCGAGACTTATCCGTTTGACGATCACCTCGCCCCCGACGGTCGGGTCATGGAGATGCTCAGCGAGCACCAGTGCCAGGGCTGGCTCGAAGGCTATTTGTTGACGGGCCGGCACGGCTTCTTCTCGTGCTACGAGGCGTTCATCCACATCATCGATGCGATGTTCAATCAGCACGCCAAGTGGCTCAAGGTGTGCAATCACATTCCCTGGCGGCGCCCGATCGGGTCGCTGAACTACCTGTTGTCGAGCCACGTCTGGCGGCAGGACCACAACGGCTTCAGCCATCAGGACCCCGGGTTCATCGACCACGTCGTCAACAAAAAGGCAGAGGTCGTCCGCGTCTATCTGCCGCCCGACGCCAACTGCCTGCTGTCGGTTACCGACCACTGCCTGCGCAGCCGGAACTACATCAACGTCGTCGTCGCCGGCAAGCAACCCGCTCCCCAGTGGCTGACGATGGATGAGGCGGTCAAGCACTGCACTGCCGGGCTCGGGATCTGGGAGTGGGCTAGCAACGACCATGGCGGCGAGCCGGACGTGGTCATGGCCTGTTGCGGCGACGTGCCGACCTTGGAGACCCTGGCTGCGGTCGACCTTTTGCGCCGACACGCGCCTGATCTGAAAATCCGCGTCGTCAATATTGTGGATCTGATGACCCTGCAGCCGCGAAGCGAGCATCCGCACGGTCTCTCGGACCCCGACTTCGACACACTGTTCACTGTCGACAAGCCGATCATCTTCGCCTTTCACGGCTATCCGTGGCTCATTCACCGGCTAACCTACCGGCGAAATGGCCACCACAACATCCATGTGCGCGGCTACAAGGAGGAGGGCACCACCACCACGCCCTTCGACATGTGTGTGCTGAACGACCTCGACCGCTTCCATCTGGTCAGCGATGTGATCGACCGGGTGCCAAATCTCGCGACGCGGGCCGCTTACGCCAAGCAGGCGATCCGCGACAAGCTGATCGACCACAAGGAGTACATCGCGCGCTACGGGGACGACATGCCCGAGATCACCGGGTGGCGGTGGGGGCAGGAAGCAGCCTCCACGGGAGTGCGGTCGACAGAGGCGGATAACGTCTAGATCCGGAGGTAACCGTGAGCGTGTTTGCGATTCGTCACGGCGAGACGGCGTGGAGCCTGAGCGGCCAGCACACGGGTACCACCGATATCCCGCTGACTGACAACGGGCGAAGGCTAGCCGAGCGCATGCGGCCGGTGCTCGCGAAGGAGTCGTTCGCCCTCGTCCTCTGCAGTCCGATGCAGCGGGCGCCGGAGACTTGCGAATTGGCGGGCCTCGGCGCCGCCGTCGTCGACCCCGACCTGGCCGAGTGGAACTATGGGGAATACGAGGGAATCACTACTGCGCAGATCCAGGCAACCCGGTCGGGCTGGCTGATTTTCCGTGATGGCTGTCCGGGCGGCGAAAGCCCGGAGCAGGTCGCAACCCGCGCGGATCGGGTCATCGCCCGCGCGCAGGCCGCTTCAGGCGACGTGGCGCTGTTTGCGCACGGCCACGTGCTGCGCGTGTTCGGCGCGCGCTGGGTTGGGCTACCCCCGAGTGCCGGGCAGCATTTCCTGCTCGATACGGGCACCCTGTGCGTCCTTGGTTATTATCGCGACGTGCCCGCCCTGAAGGTGTGGAACGGGCTCCTTATTGATTAGCGTGCGACGATCGACAGGGGGCGTATAGGAACCCACTCTGGTCGTCGTCCCCGCGAAAAGCGGCGACCCAGGGCGAGCGCTGTTACGCCAGCTCGTTGTAGAGATCGCGCGATCATGGATTATGACGCTCGATCAACTCCCGTTTCCACGCACGGTGCCAAGGCGAGCCGTCGCCGCAGATCCGCTGCAGATTTGGCGTTGCGGGATGACCATGGAAACCGATGGTTGCGCTTGGGAGTAAGCAAGGGCGCCGGATCACCGCGTCTCGACCCAGCCGACCAGTCCCTATATTCTGCGTCGAGCGCCACGGCGGAGCCGTTCCGTGCCTTTCGAGATAGTGCCCAGTGTGTGCCCGCATGACTGCCCGAGCGCCTGCGCGCTCGAGGTGGAGCGCCTCGACGGGCGCCGCATCGGCCGGATCAGAGGGGCTACGGCGCAGTCGTACACCGAGGGTGTGGTCTGCGCCAAGGTCGCCCGCTACGCCGAGCGGCAGCATCATCCGGAACGCCTCTCGCAGCCGCTGCGCCGGGTCGGCAAAAAAGGCGCGGGCCTCGATGCTTTCGAGCCGATATCCTGGGACGATGCCCTCGACGAGGTCGCCGAGGCGCTGACCCGTGCGGTCCAGCGCTATGGCTCCGAGACCGTGTGGCCCTATTACTACGCCGGCACGATGGGGTTGGTGCAGCGCGACGGCATCAACCGGCTGCGCCACGCAATGCGTTACTCGCGCGAAGATCTGACGATCTGCAATGCGCTTTCCGACGCCGGTTGGTGTGCCGGGGTCGGCGCCAAGCGCGGGGTCGACGGACGCGAAATGGCCAAATCCGACCTGATCGTCGTCTGGGGCGGCAACCCGGTCTCGACCCAGGTCAATGTCATGACCCATATCGCGACGGCGCGCCGGGAACGCGCCGCCAAGCTCGTCGTGATCGATCCCTACCGCACAGCTACCGCAGAGCGAGCCGACCTTCACCTGGCCCCGCTCCCGGGCACCGACGGGGCGCTGGCTTGTGCGGTCATGCACGTCTTGTTCAGGGAGGGCTATGCCGACCGCGCCTATATGGCGCGCTACACCGACGATCCCGAGGGCCTCGAGGCGCATCTCAAGACCCGCGACCCCACCTGGGCGGCATCGATCACCGGGCTGACGGAAGACGAGATCTGCGGTTTCGCCCGGCTCTATGGCCGCACCAAGCGCAGCTATATCAGGGTCGGCTACGGCTTCTCGCGGTCGCGCAATGGCGCCGCTCAGCTCTTCGCGGTCAGCTGCCTGCCGGCGGTGACCGGCGCCTGGGCCCATGAGGGCGGCGGCGCGCTTTATTCGAACCACGGTCTCGTCGAGCTCGACCGCACTCTGATCGAGGGGCTCGACCTGCTCGATCCGACGACCCGGATCCTCGACCAGTCCCGGATCGGCCCGGTATTGACCGGCGACCCGCGCGATCTCGGAGACGGACCGCCGGTTTCGGCGTTGTTCATCCAGAACACCAACCCGATGGTCGTGGCACCGGAATCGCGGCTGGTCCATCGGGGCTTTGCGCGACCCGACCTCTTCGTCTGCGTCCACGAGCAGTTCATGACCGAGACCGCCGCGATGGCCGACATCGTCTTGCCGGCGACGACCTTTCTCGAGCATGACGACATCTATACCGCGGGTGCCCACACCTATCTGCAGATCAGCCGGGCGGTGCTGCCGCCCCATGCCGAATGCCGGTCGAACCACGCGGTGATCTGCGCGCTGGCCGAGCGGCTCGGAGCACGTCACCGCGGTTTTGCGATGAATGCGATCGAGCTGATCGACCGCACCTTGCGCGCGAGCGGGCTGCCGGCGGTCGAAAGCTTTCCGCCGGGAGGCTGGCTTGATTGTTGCCCGCCCTTCGCCGGCGATCATTTTCTCGACGGTTTCGCACATGCGGACAAGAAGTTTCATTTCCGCGCCGATTGGCGGTCGATCGGAGCCGAGCACACGCGGTTGCCGGCGTTTCCGGACCATGTCGCGGCGATTGACGACGGCGATCCCGAGCGGCCGTTCCGCCTGGTTGCGGCACCCTCGCGCTCGTTCCTCAATACGAGCTTCAACAACACGCCCTCGAGCATCGCCCGCGAGGGCAGGCCGACGGCACTCGTCCATCCCCAGGCACTCGCGGGGCTGCGGCTCGGCGACGGTGACCGGGTGCGCATCGGTAATCGGCAAGGCAGCGTCGTTGTCCATGTGCGCGGGTTCGACGGCATGCAAAAACGGGTGGTCATCGTCGAAGGGCTGTGGCCCAATCATGCATTCGAGGAGGGTATCGGGATCAATCTGCTGACGAGCGCCGATCGCGGTCTCCCGCGCGGTGGCGCGGTCTTCCACGATACCTCGGTCTGGCTGAGCCCGGCGTGAGGGGCGCGATGAGTGAGGACAAGAACCGGCTTCCAACGGAGAGGCACTCCGCCGAAGTCGCTGACTTTCTGGACAAGCTGAAGCGGGCGCCGGCGGCGCATGCCGGCGGCGGGCGCGGGCGGCTGATCTTTGCGTTGGACGCCACGGCCAGCCGCGAGCCGACCTGGGACCGCGCGTGCCGGATCCAGGGCGAGATGTTCGAGTCGACGGCATCGCTAGGCGGGCTGGAGATCCAGCTCGTCTATTACCGCGGCTTTTCCGAATGTAAGGCGAGCCGCTGGATGACGACCGCACCCGACCTCCACCGGGTCATGCGCAGCGTCTTCTGCGTCGGCGGCGAGACCCAGATCGAGCGCGTGCTGACCCATGCGATCCGCGAGACCCGCAGCCGCAAAGTCAATGCGCTGGTCTTTGTCGGCGATGCCATGGAGGAAAAGGTCGATCGCCTCTGCCGCCACGCCGGCGAACTCGGCCTGCTCGGCGTGCCGATCTTTCTCTTCCACGAAGGGCGCGACCGGGTTGCCGCGGCGGCCTTCAAGCAGATGGCGAGCCTGTCGCGCGGCGCCTATCTGAGCTTCGACCTCGCCAGCGCCGACCGCCTGAAGGAGCTGCTCGGCGCCGTTGCGGTCTACGCAGCGGGCGGCTATCGCGCGCTGACCGCCTATGGCGAAAAGAAGGGCGGCGAGGTCTTGCGGCTGACCTCGCAGCTCAAGGGTTGAGCGGCGGCGATGCTCTACCTCCTCGGCGGGTTCGCGATCCTCGGCGGCTTGCTGATGCTCGTCTATCTGTTCGTCAACGCCGATCCGGTGCGGCTCGCCCGCGGCCTCAAAGTCACCGGCATTGTGATCGCGGTCTTGGCGGTGGCGACCCTCGCCATCTCCGGGCGGCTCGCCGCGCTGCTGATGCCGGTCGCGATGCTGATGCCGGCCTTGATCCGGGTTCGCAGCCTGCTCGACCGCTTCCGGCCCCCCGGCGGCGGTCAGGCCTCGACGGTGGCAACCCCGTTTCTGCGCATGACGCTCGATCACGACACCGGCAGTATGACCGGCACCATTCTGCAGGGCCGCTTCAGCGGCATGCGCGTCGAGGAGCTCGGTTCGGGCGAGCTCCTGGCGCTGCTGCGCGAATGCCGGGCCGAGGACGAGGAAGGGGCGCGCCTGCTCGAAGCCTATCTGGACCGCATCCACCCGGACTGGCGCGACGAGCTCGCCGGCGAGCGCGCCGGCAGCTCCGGCGGCGGTTCTCGCCCGACGAGCGGCGACATGACCGTCGACGAGGCCTATGCCATCCTCGGCTTGTCGCCCGGCGCCGACGCCGACGCGATCAGGGAGGCGCATCGCCGGCTGATGGTCAAACTGCACCCCGACCACGGCGGCTCGGGCTATCTGGCGACCAAAATCAACCGCGCCCGCGACGTGCTGCTGCACCATTAATTTTAGGGTAACCCCGTCGGCGAGACGCAATCGAAATAGCCAAAGTGCTGCCCGACGCCCTCATCATTGACCTTCCTCAGCCGCGCGATCTTGTCGCGCGCAGCGCAGGCCCTCTGCGCAACCTGCTTGGCGTCGTCGAGATCGTTCACAATCCCGTCGTATCGCACGGCGACCGCCGTCGCCGAGTTCTCGACCAGCGTCGGCGTCGCCGTGCACGCGGTCAGCGCGAGGAGGCCCCAGAGGAGAGCCGGCCAGCGTGTCGTGGTGATGCGAAATGTCATCCCTTCTCCCGAAAAAGGGGATAGATAACCCTGAGAAGGTTGCCATTGTCATCGTTACGCTGGAACGGCCGCACTACGACTTCGGATTTAGCGCCTCGCCCGATCCTGGTGCCGCTCGTGGTTGCCTGCGCGATGTTCATGCAGAACCTCAATTCGACGGTGATCGCCACGGCATTGCCGACGATTGCGCGGTCGCTTCGCGAAAGCCCGCTCACCCTCAACGTCGCGATCACCTGTTATTTGTTGAGCCTCGCTGTGTTCATCCCGATCAGCGGCTGGACTGCCGACCGGTTCGGGGCGCGGCGGGTGTTCAGCGCGGCGATCGTCGTCTTCACCTTGGGCTCGATCGGTTGCGGCATGGCCAATTCGCTCGGCGCGCTGGTCGCCGCGCGCATCCTCCAGGGGATGGGCGGGGCGCTGATGGTGCCGGTCGGGCGCTTGGTGCTGCTGCGGACTGTGGCGAAGTCAGACCTGGTGCGGGCGATGTCCTATGTCAGCGTCCCGGCGCTGATCGGCCCGGTGATGGGGCCGCCACTCGGCGGCTTTATCGTCACCTACGCCTCGTGGCGGTGGATCTTCTTCATCAACATCCCGATCGGCGTCCTCGGCATCGTCCTCGTCAACCTGCTCGTCGGCGATCTCAAGGAAGCGGGCCGGCGGCCGTTCGACCTTGCCGGCTTCGCGCTGACCGGGGTCGGGCTGGCGACCCTGGCCTTCGGCTTCGAGAATGTCGGGCGCGGCGCGCTGCCGAGCGTCCTCGTAGCGGCGTTGCTGACCGTCGGCGCCGCCTGCACGGTGCTTTATGTGCGCCACGCCCGCCGCGTCGCCCATCCGATCATCGACCTCGCGTTGTTTCAGATCCCGACCTATGCCGCGGCGTCGATCGGCGGCTTCCTGTTCCGCATGGGGCTCGGCGCACTGCCCTTTTTGCTGCCGTTGATGCTGCAGGTCGGGTTCGGCCTCAGCGCCTTGTCCTCCGGGCTGTTGACCTTTGCCAGCGCCGCCGGCGCGATGACGATGAAGATGACCGCGGTTCGCATCCTTCGCGCCTTGGGTTTCCGCCTCGTTCTCGTCGGTGACGCCGTGATCAGCGCGCTCTTTCTGTTCGGCTATAGCCTCTTCCGGCCGGACACGCCGCATCTGGTGATCTTTCTTGCCCTTTTGGCGGGCGGGTTTTTCCGGTCGTTGCAGATGACCAGCATCAACACCTTGAGCTATGCCGATGTGCCGCCGGCGATGCTGAGCCGCGCGACGAGCTTGACCAGCATGGCCCAGCAGCTCTCGCAGACCGTCGGCGTCGCGTCGGGGGCAATGTTGTTGCAGGTCGTGCTGGCGCTGCGCGGCGGCACCGTGCTGACGGCCGCGGATTTCTACCCGGCCTTTGTCGGGGTCGCGATGATCTCGCTGCTATCGGTGCCGTTCTTCCTGAGAATGGCGCCCGATGCCGGGGCCGAAGTCAGCGGCCGCACGGTGGCGCGGTGAGGTAAGCCTCGCGTCGTTACTCGGGGATCATATCTAGGACCGCTTCCCCTCGATGAAGGCGCTGCGCCAGCTCTGTATGAAAGCTCTTTAACCAGACGACCAGTTCTTCGGGCGATTTCGTTGGCTGGATGTTTTCATAGCGGCTGGACACAAATTGCATGATTGCCCGCATATTCCGCACTTCGATCCCGCCGAACGGGTAATCAAACAGGGGGTCAAAATAGAACGTGAATGATCCGGTCCTGCTCGTCGGCTTCAACCGGATCCTCTGAAGCTCGTCGAGCCAGTTTTCCAGTTCATACTTGAAGTGACGACGCAGTTCCGGAGAAAAACTGAAGCCAACCAGTTTGACGAGATGTTGATTGATCGGGCGAGACATGCCGATGATGATGTCTCGGGCGACCTTTTGCGGGTATGCCATCTCTAGGGTTTCGTCGATTTTCATCTTATTGGACCCGGTGCTCATCAGCTAATTCCCGGCGAGACGGACCGGTTGTTGGGCGCCGGCGATCTGCCGGCGAATCAGCCTTCTATAGAGCCCGTTGCGGGCGAGGAGCTCGCCGTGAGTGCCGGTCTCGACCAGGCGGCCGCGATCGAGCACGGCGAGCCGCTCGGCGTCGCGCACCGTCGAGAGGCGATGGGCGATGACGATCGTCGTGCGGTCGCGCATCAGCGCGTCGAGTGCCTCGCGCACCTGGGCTTCGCTGACCGCGTCGAGATGTGAGGTCGCCTC
The DNA here is from genome assembly GCA_963796155.1 of uncultured Alphaproteobacteria bacterium. Taxonomy (GTDB): domain Bacteria; phylum Pseudomonadota; class Alphaproteobacteria; order ATCC43930; family CGMCC-115725; genus AP-15. The sequence continues at coordinate 17,416 of CAWCKT010000032.1, forward strand.
GTCGAGGATCAGGGTCGGCGCGTTCTTCAAGAAAGCGCGGGCGATCGCGACGCGTTGGCGCTGGCCGCCGGAGAGCTGCACGCCGCGCTCGCCGACCATCGTGTCGAGCCCCTCGGGTAGGCTTTCGACAAAATCGGCCAGCGCCGCCTGCTCGAGTGCGCGGCGGATCGCCGCCTCATCGGCCTCGGGCCGGGCGAGCCGCACATTGGCGCGCAGCGTGTCGTTGAAGAGATAGGTGTCCTGCGAGACGAGCGAAATCCGCGCGCGGAGATGGTCGAGCTCGAAATCGCGCAAATCGACCCCGTCGATCAGAATCCGGCCGAGGCTCGGATCCCAGAAGCGCAACAGCAGGTTCGCGATCGTCGTCTTGCCGGCGCCCGAGGGGCCGACCAGCGCCATCGTCGTTCCGGCCGGAACCTCGACGCGGATGTCGGTCAGCGCCGAGCGGCGAGCGCCCGGATAGGCGAAGCTGACCCCCTCGAAGCGGATCGCCGAACCGCCGGCCGGGGCCGGCGGGCTGAGCGGGCCGTCGACGACCGCCGGTTTCTCGCGCTGCACGGCGTAGTAGCGCCGCGTCGAGGCGATCGTATCGGCGAGCTGGCGGCTGACATTGGCGATCTCCGAGATCGGCAGAAAAGACGCCAGCGCCAGCAGGATCAACAATGGCAGGGTCGTCGCCATCAGCTGATGCTCGGCCGCGAGCCGCGCGCCGACGACCGCGACGGCAAGCCCGCCGAGCCCGGTCACCAGCTCGAGCTGGGCCGTCTGCGAGGACAGATCGCGCAACAGCTCGAGGCGGATGCGCTGGTAGGAACGGGCGAGATCCATAAAACCCCGGCGCCGGCCGGCGACCGCCTGGAACGCGACGAGGTCGGCGAGGCCCTGGATCGTCTCGGTGACATAAGCGCCCAAGAGGCCGAGCGCGTCGCGCGCCTCGGCACCCAGGCGATCGATCCGTGTCCGCATCAGCACCGGGGCGAGGCCGGCAAAGAGGACGAAGGGCAGCAACGCCAAGGCGATCGGCCAGGCGACGATGGCGAGGGTCACGAGCACCGTCGAGGGCACCAGGACCGCCACCAGGGCCGGCGCCACGGTGTGCGCAAAGAAATACTCGATCGTCTCGACGTCTTGGTTGGCGAGGGCCACCAGATCGCCCGAGCGGCGCCGCACCAGATAAGCCGGCGCCAAGGTGTCGAGCTTGCGGAAGAGGTCGATCCGCATCTCCGCCAGGAGCCGATAGGCGATGTCATGGGCGAGCCAGGATTCGAGCCAGTGCAGCAGGCCGGCGAGCGGTGCTGCCAACCCGAGCAGGATCAGCAGATAGCCGAAGGGCGAGCCGGTCTTGACCGCGGCGACGGCGAGCGCACCGAAGACGCCGACCCCGATGAACGCGGCGACCCGGGCGATCCCGGAGGTCACCACGATGCTGAAACGCCGGCGCCACGGCTTGATGATCCCTACCAGGGTGCCGAGCGTGGCGCCCCAGCCGACCGAAGCGGCAGCGCCGGCCATCGCGTCCGTCGCCGTCTCGCCGGAAGCCTCGATTTCCTCGCGGTCGCCGGGCTCGCGCGCGGCGGGGTCGTCGTCGGCGAAGGCGACCTCGTCCTCGCGCTCTTCTGCCTGTGCTCCCATCAGCCGGCGGTAGGGGCCGTCGCGCCGGATCAGCTCGGCGTGCCGACCGGTCTCGACGATGCGCCCCCGGTCGAGCACCAGGATGCGGTCGGCGCCGATCACGCTCGACAGCCGGTGCGCGAGGATCAGGGTCGTGCGTCCGGCGGCCAAGCGGTCGATCGCCTGCTGGATCACCGCCTCGTTTTCCGCGTCGACCGAAGAGAGAGCCTCGTCGAGGATCAGGATCGGCGCGTCGCGCAGCAGGGCGCGGGCGATCGCCAGGCGCTGGCGTTGCCCGCCGGACAGCATGATCCCGCGCTCGCCGATCATCGTCGCGTAACCTTCCGGCAAGGCCATGATGAACTCGTGCGCGTTGGCGTCGCGCGCCGCGGCTTCGAGCTCTTGCCGGTCGGCGTCCGGCTTGCCGAGCCGCAAATTCTCCTCGACCGTGCCGTAGAAGAGATAGGTGTCCTGATGGACGACCGCGATCATCCGGCGCAGCGCCTCGGGATCGAGCGTCTTCAGATCGTGGCCGCCGATCCGCACCGTTCCCCGCTGCGGGTCGAAGAGGCGGAGCAACAGGCGCGCGACCGAGGATTTGCCCGAGCCGCTCGGGCCGACGATGCCGATCTTCTCGCCGGCGGCGACGGTGAAGGAGAGCCCGTCATGGGCAGCACCCCGCCCGCCGGGATAGGCGAAATAGACATCCTCGAAGGCGATTGTCGGGAGGAGTGGCCGGCTCGTGCCCGGCAGCCCCCTCCCTATCCCTCCCCCGTTTGCGGGGGAGGGAAGGGTGGGGGCCGGAACGAGCGGCTCGGCGGCGAGGAGCGCATTGATGCCGGCGGCGGCGGATTGTCCGAGAATCCCCTGATGCAGCACCATGCGCAGATCGCGCAGCGGCCGGAACACCTCGGTCCCGGCCATCAGCACGATCAGCAGCGCTTGGATGCTCATCAGCCCGTGCGACACCCGCCACACGCCGAGCGAGAGGGCCGCGGCCGCACCCATCGCCACCCCGCAATCGGTGATGCCGCGGGTCATCACTCCGATCGAGATTACCCTTAACGAAGTGTCGCACAGCTCGCGCGCCCGGTCGGCAAGCCGGCGGCCATAGGCGGCACTCTGGCCGAAGGCCTTCAGGGTCGGCAGGCCCTGGACGCCGTCGAGGAACTCCGAGCCAAAGGATTTGAGAGCCCCCTGGCGCCCGTGACTGGAACGGCGTTCGATGTGGACGAACACCGTCGGCGCGATGAGGGTAACGAGGGCGAAGACGAGCATTACCGTCGCGACCGGCAAGTCCCAGAAGGCGATGAAGGCGAAGATCGCCAGCGGCGTCAGCACCGCGATCGTCACCTGCGGCACGTATTGGCCAAAAAAGGTCTGCAACTGCTCGACGCCGTCGACGATCGACAGCATGACCCCGCCGGTGCGTTCGCCGGCAAACCAGGCCGGCCCGAGTGCTGCGATCTTGTCGTAGAGACGGCCGCGCAGATCCTCCTGCACCCGGGCGGCGGTGCGATGGGAGATTATCGTGCGGTGGTGATCGACGATCCCGCGCAGGACGACCGCGACGGCCACTCCGACCGCCGGAACCGCCACGGCCAAGAAGCCGGCGCCGTTGAAGACATGCGACAGCAGCACGCCGAGGATCGCAAAGCGGGCGATCCCGACGACCGAGGCGAAGAGCCCCAACAGCACCGCCAGCGCAATCCATCGCCGCAACCCATAGGTCAGCTGCCAGAGGCGTCGGTCGAAATACATCAGAGCATGACCCTAAAGACCCCCTCTCCCCCGGTCGGCGGGGGGAGAGGATAAAACTTTGCGGGGTTGACAGGTAACTATCTGATACGGAGCAATTCATTTGCGGTGAGGCAATTAGCGCCACTTCTCTTCGATGTTGCCCGGCAGCTGCGCCGCCGTCAGCGTTCGTGGATCCTCGACGTCGACCGTCAGATGCTCGGTCGGCTGTGGCGTCGCGGTCATCACCGTAACCCCATCGGCAGATTCGAAGCGATGCCACATCCCCTGCGGCACGACGACCATCATCCCCGCTTTAAGCTCGCGCGATTGCGGCCCGTCCTCGGTCACGAAGTGAAAGGTCGTTGCGCCGTCGAGGATCTGCACGAGCTCATCGCCGTTCGGGTGCCGCTCCCAGGCGCCGGCGCCGGAAAACCGGGCACTGAAAATGTTGCCGTCGCGGTACGGCGCCAACGTCGCGAAGGCACCGCTCGCTTGGCGCTCCTGCTCCAGCATGTCCGGCCGGCGGTTACGCAATATCGCCAGCTTTGCCAACTCGGCCTTCAGATCGATGATGTTGATCATTCTGCACTCCCTTAGCAGCCTTTTTTAGATAGCGATACATTCTGATTTCAGCGATCGACAAAACCGGTATGCAGCGATACGGTAGCGTATCATGGCCAGCGGTAACGGCTCTGCCTCAATGGATTGGGACGACGTCCGCGTATTTCTCGCGGTCGCCCGTCACGGCTCGTTGCGCGCGGCCGGCCGAGCGCTCGGTTTGAGCCAGCCGACCATCGGCCGGCGTCTAGCCTCGTTCGAGGCGACGTTCGGCGGACCGACCTTGTTCGACCGTCTGCCCGAAGGATTGCGCCTCAACGCCGCCGGTGAGGCGCTGATGCCAGCGGCCGAGCAGTTGGAAAGCGCTGCCTTGGCGTTCGAACGCCGCCGCGCGGCCGGCTCGCCGGCGCTGAGCGGCACGGTGCGCGTCTCGGTCGGAGAATGGGCAGCCATCTTTTTGGCCCGCTCTCTGGTGGGCCCCTCGGCAAGCATGCTGGCGCCCGGGATCACGCTCGAACTCGTCGAGTCGCGCGAAACGGCCAATCTCGCGCGCCGGGAAGCAGATCTCGCGGTGCGCCACCACCCGCCGCAGGGCGGCAACCTCTACGTCGCCAAGCTCGGCACGTTCGGGTGCGCCGTGTATCGCCGCCGCGGGTCCACAGGCGATGCCTGGGTGACCTATACGGAAGAACAGGCCCATTATCCGACAGCGCACTGGGTGCAGGAGCGCCTGCGCGAGAGCGACGGCGCTGTTGCGCTGCGCGCCTCCGGCATGCCGATGCAGCTCGCCGCGATCCGCGCCGGAGCCGGCAGGGGGATTTTGCCTTGTTTCGTTGCGGACGAGGATCCGCTGCTCGAGCGGACCACGCCGCTGTTGCCGGAGATTGCCGCGGAATATTGGGTGATTGTGCACCGCGATCTCCGCCGCGCCGCCTGCGTGCGCGCCGTAATGGACTGGGTGCGGCGGCTCTTCGTCGACCACCGAGACGCGCTCGCCGGCACGGGAATCGCGTGTGCACCGTCGATCGCCGCGGAGTGAGCGCGTCATCGGCTGGCGAAGGTCGGGTTGAAACCATTCTGCCCAATTCGGGCTTTGAGCCTCGTCCGAAAGCGGGCAACCTCCGCAGCGCGAACAATCGCTGACGCTGCCACTCCAGTCCTTTCGAGGTTGATATCACCCGGCTAACATCCGTGGGCTTACGGCGCAAGGTGTGGGGGGCGTTGAAGTTGCAAAGTGATCGCGGGCGGTTCGCCTCGCACCGCGAACCCGGGATCGCCGCGCCGGTCTCGATCCGGGTCAGCCCGCGGGCGCGGCGGATCGGGCTGCGGATCGACCCGGCCGAACGCAGGGTCGAACTGGTCCTGCCGCCCGGCGTTCCGGCGCGGACGGGGCTGCGCTTTCTGGCGGCGAAGCGTGGATGGATCGCCGCACGGCTCGAAGCCTTGCCGCAACCGGTGCCGTTTGTCGAGGGTGCGATCGTGCCGCTGCTCGGGGTACCCCATCGGATCCGCCGCGAACTCGATCCTGCCGCACCCCCGGTCAGGATCGTCGACCGCGAAATCCGCGTGCGCGGCGATCCCGCGCACCTGGCGCGCCGGGTCCGCGATCATCTCGTTGCAGCGGCGCGGGCCGAGCTCGTCCCGCGAGCGCATCGGCTGGCCGCGCGCATCGGGCGCCAGGTGGCGCGGGTCAATGTGCGTGATACCACGAGCCGTTGGGGAAGCTGCTCGGGAGGAGGAAACCTGTCCTTCAGCTGGCGATTGGTTTTGGCTCCCGAGCCGGTGCTGGAATACGTTGTCGCGCATGAGGTGGCACATTTGGCCGAGATGAACCACGGGCCGCGATTCTGGCGTCTGGTGGAGAGCCTGACGCCGGGCAGTGCCGGACCGCGGGCGTGGCTGAAACGGCACCGCAGCCGGCTGCTTTCTTACGGTTGAAGGACCCAGGCGATGGCGCAGGGCCAGGGATACACGGTCAAATCGATCGAACCGGTGGCGATCGGCAGCGATGTGCAGGCGCGCCTCTTCACCCTGGCGCCGGGCGAGACGATCCCCTGGCACTTTCACACCGCCGTGACGGACTGGTATTTCGTGCTCGCGGGCGTACTGTCGATCGAAACCCGGGCCCCCGCCGACCGCCGCGAACTCGCCGTCGGCGAGGCCTATCATATTGCCCCGAAAACCGCGCACCTGATCGCCAACCGCTCCGACACGGACACGCGCTTCCTGTTGGTGCAGGGTGTCGGCCCGTACGATTTTCTCAGGGTTGGCGGTTAATTCGCCTCGCGACGACCGACCCTGACACGAACGCCTTTGTAAGCGCGGCCTTAAAAGATAAATCCCTGCCGGCAATGGCTGTGCGTATGGTCGAACAGCGCAGAGTGCCGGCAGCGGCGGAAGCGGTGACGATCACCGAGCGGATCGCGGCGTGCCGCGATCCCACAGACGACAAATTTCTCGAGCTGGCCGTCAATCGCCGCGCGGATTTGAATTAAACGAATGACCCCCGATCAGAGTCGCTCGCGTCGAGAGGCTGAAGTGTCCAACACGGCCGCGATCCGGCCCGTGCGTCCAACAGTCTTGCCGGCGCCCGTGAGGCTGCGGATTCTCTTGCTGCTCGGCATCCTTGTCTTGCTTGTAGCCGTTGGCTCTCCATCGGGCGGACTGTTCGAGATTGCGCTCAGCCTGCTGCTCAAGAACAAGCTACAGCTGAGCGCCAGTGAGGTGGCCAACTTCCGCGCGGTGGCCGCGATCCCGATCTACCTGTCCGCGGTCTTTGGGTTCGTCCGGGACCTGTGGAATCCCTTCGGGATGAGGGACCGCGAATTCATCCTCCTGTTCGGAAGCCTAACCGTCGCGCTCTACATCCTTCTGACGTTCGTCCCCGTGACCTACGCGACGCTGCTCGGGGCGATCCTGCTGCTGAGGATCTCGTTCCGCCTCGTGTCGAGTGCCGAGAACGGGCTGCTGTCAACTCTGGGGCAGCAGCACACGATGTCGGGCCAGGTTAGCGCGCTTTGGAACGTTGTCTTATCCGCGATCGCCGTTGCGGGCCTTCTCCTCGGTGGCAAGCTCAGCGATCTCCTCGAGGCCGGAGGCGGCGACCGTGCGTTTCACATTCTGTTCCTGGTGTGTGCCGCGGTTGTGGCCGGCGTAGTCGTGTATGGGTGGTGGCGACCCAGCGTCGTGTTCGACAACGTTCGTGCCGAACGCCAGGGCCGCAATCATCCCATCGACGATTTGAGGAGGCTGGCGAAATATTGGCCTATCTACCCGGCTCTGCTGATCATGCTGTTGTGGAGCTTCGCCCCGGGCACGGACACGCCGCTCCTCTTCTACCTCCAGAGGACGTTTCACGCGACGGACACTCAGTGGGGCGAATGGAACGCGATTTTCGCGGCATCCTTCATCCCGACATTCGCGATGTTCGGCATTCTCTGCACCCGTGTCCCGCTGGGCAAACTCCTCGTATGGGGAACAATAATCGGTATCCCGCAAATGATTCCTCTGCTCTTCATCAATTCGGTAAATGACGCTCTAATCGCCGCAGTGGCCATGGGCCTGATGGGAGGTGTCGCCTCGGGGGCCTACGTGGCCCTGGTCATTCGCTCTTGCCCGCCAGCGTTGCAGGGAACGGTCCTTATGATGTCCGCTGCGCTCGAAGTCGCTGCTGCGCGTCTCGGCGACATTCTGGGAACGCGCTTATACGACAATTTCGGCGGCTTCCAAACTTGTGTGATCGCTATCACGATTGTCTATGCCCTTATCCTTCCAACCCTCCTGCTTGTCCCACGAAAGCTCATATCCACCGCCGACGGCGAGATCTGACTTCGCAAGGGCGCCGGCGATCTTCGTGCAAGGCATGGCGCGGCAGGGCAGCGCGTCGGCGAAGTGAGCGCCTTGGCCGGCTAGGTAGGCATCCTGCCCGTGACCGGGTCGGCGGCTAAACGTGCTCCCGCGCCCTCCAGCCGCATGATCCAGACGAGCAGGGCCAGGCCGGGCAGGCAGGCCAGGGTGGCGAGAAGGAAGAACGGGCTCCAGCCAAAGGCGTCGGCGAGTGCCCCGCCCGAGGCCGACAAGGTCGTGCGGCCGATGGCGGCGAGCGAGGTCAGGAGCGCGTATTGGGTCGCGGTGAAGGAGATGTTGCAGAGTCCGGAGAGGTAGGCGACGAACGCCGTCGACCCCATGCTGCCGGTCAAATTTTCGACCCCGATGGTCAGCGCCAGGGTCAAGAGATCGTGCCCGGCCCAGGCCTGCAGGACATACATCAGGTTCGCCAACATCTGGAGGACGCCGCAAACGAGAAGCGCCCGGAACACGCCGATCCGCAGCACGACCACACCCCCCAGAGCGAGCCCGGCGAGGCCCGTCAGAAAGCCGTAGGCCTTGCCGATATTGGCGACCTCGATCTTGCTGAAGCCGAGCGAGACGTAGAGCGGGTTCGACATCGTCCCGGCGAGCGCGTCGCCGAATTTATAGAGGATCACAAAGGCGAGGATGGCGATGGCACCACGCCGCGTCAGCATGTCGGCAAAGGGCGCCAAGACGGCGCGGTCGAGCCAGGCTGCGGACCGGGCAAGCGAGGAATCTCCGGGCAGCGGTTCGAGCGGGCGGATGCCGCCCGGTTCTCGGGTGCACCAGACGGCGGCCATGCCGATGACCATCAGCCCGGCCATCAGCGCGTAGGCAAAACGCCAGCCGCCGAAGCTCGCGGCGTAAAGCGCGCCGGCCGAAGCTGCGAGCACGCCGAAGCGGTAGCCCCATTGCGTGGCGGCCGCACCCGCACCTTGTTCCTCCGGCCGCAACAGCTCGATCCGGTAAGCGTCGATGACGATGTCCTGGCTTGCGGACAAGAAGGCGACGACGACCGCCGCGAACGCCGTCGCCCCGGGATCGGTTCGCGGGTCGGTGAAGCCGAGTGCGAGGATCGCCAGCGCGAGCGGCGGCTGGATCGCCAGCGCCCAGCCGCGGCGCCGCCCGAGGCGGGCGGTCAGAAGCGGGATCGGCAGGCGATCGATGACCGGCGACCACAGGAACTTCATGCTGTAGGAGATGCCGACGAGGGCGAAGAGCCCGATCGAGGTGCGCGAGACGCCGACCTCGGAGAGCCAGAACGACAATGTCCCGAAGGTCAGGGCGAGCGGCAGCCCGCTCGAAAACCCCATCAGCAGAATCGCGATCAGCCGCGGCTCGCGATAGACCGCAAGCGAAGCGAGCCATCCCGGCCGCCGGCCGTCTCGGTAATGCGAGAGCCCCTCACCCCAGCCCTCTCCCCGCAAGCGGGGCGAGGAAGCGATTGAATTCCCTCGCCCCGCTTGCGGGGAGAGGGAGGGGCCCGCGTCAGCGGGAGGGTGAGGGGCTACCACCGGCAAGAATGCGGCGAGGAGCCCTTCTTACGATTTCTTCTCGGCGTCGGCGGCGACCTGCATCTTGATGATCTTGTCGGGGTTGGTGACGGCGCCGTTGCGGGCCGAGTCGCCTTTTTTGACCGCGTCGATGTACTCCATGCCCGACACAACTTTGCCCCAGACCGTGTATTTGCCGTCGAGCGAAGGGTTTGGCGCAAACATGATGAAAAACTGGCTGTCGCCGCTGTCCGGGTCGGAGGCGCGCGCCATGCCGACTACCCCGCGGACAAAAGGCTCGTTCGAGAACTCGGCTTTGACCGGATGACCGGAGCCGCCGGTGCCGTCGCCCTTCGGGTCTCCGGTCTGCGCCATGAAGCCGTCGATCACCCGGTGAAACGTGAGTCCGTCGTAAAACCCTTGACGCACCAGCGCCTTGATCTGCGCGCAGGTGGCGGGTGCGAGATCGGGCCGCATCTCGATGACGACGCGCCCCGCCGGCACGTCCATGTAAAGCGTATTCTCCAGATCCGCCGCCATCGCCTTGCCTCCGAGGGTGAGCGCGGCGATGAGCACGAGAAGCCGACTCAGCGCTGCCATGAGTTGTTCCTGTCGATCATGTCCGCGGCGAGGTTAACCCAGCCGTCGGCGCCGCGAAAGCCGCCCCGCCCGCTTGCGCACCGCGGATCCGCGCGTATATATGTCGGGGCGTATGGTAATGTCAATTATCTAATCCGTTATATGCGTATAGCACACGATCCGAGCACACTGAATTCCGCTGCTATTCCGCTGCCGGGGCCTCGGCAAAATCGAGCAAGCAATTGATTTGCATGGTGTTCTCGATGCTGTCCGGGCCCTCCGACGGGAATTTTCCCTGCCGGCAGGGAATGTGGCGGCGGCGATCAGCGGAGCGACCGCTCGTACCAGCCGCTGCGCCGGAAGCGGTCGAGATAGGTCGGCAGAATCATCTCGGCGGCCGTCGGCGCGATGCCGAGGCTCGCCAGGGTCATCGCTGCGGAGGAGACGATGTTGTCACGCTTCAACAACTCGACCTGGTCCGGCGTCAGCGGCGGGTTCGGGAGGATCGACATCAGCCTCGCCTGAAACGCGGCAAGGCCGAACGGCAGGTCGATGAACCAGCGCTTGCGGCGGATTTCGTGCAGCAGCAGTTCGATCACCGCGCGGAAGGTATAGATCTTGGGGCCGCCGAGCTCGTAGAGGCGCCCGGCCGTCGTCGGATCCTCGAGGCATTTGACCACCGCGTCGGCGACGTCGCCGACATAGACCGGCTGAAACCGGGTTTCGCCCCCGCCGATCAGCGGCAGCGCCGGCGACATCATTGCCATCGCCGCAAAGCGGTTGAAGAATTGATCCTCGGGGCCGAAGACGACCGAGGGCCGCAGGATCGTGACGGTCGGAAAGGCGTCGCGCACGGCCTGCTCGCCGGCTGCCTTGGTTCGGGCATAGGCCGAAGACGAACGCGAATCGGCGCCGATCGCCGAGATATGCACAAAACGCTCGATCCCGGCCTCACGGGCGAATCGGGCGAGCCGGGCGGGGCCGGTATGATGCACGAGCTCGAAAGTTTGCGGTCCGCTTTCCCGCAGGATGCCGACGCAGTTGACCAGCGCATCGTTGCCGGCGAGGAAAGCAGGCAGCAGCGCTTCGTCGCCGATCGCGACATTCAACGGCTCGATCTGCCCGACATCGCCCATCGGCCTCAGGAACTTCGCCGCCTCGGCGTTGCGGCAGCCAACGGCGATGACCTCGCCGCGCGCGGCAAGCCGCTTGACGACATATCGGCCGATAAAACCCGATCCGCCAAGCACTGCAGTCCGGCGGTTTCTCATGGTCGTCCCCGCTAGGCGCGCGCCGACTGGCGCGCTTGATGCCCGCGCTTTATATAACCCAATGCCGGCCGATGACCCAAGGAACCGACCGATGACAGAGCAGCACCTTTTCACCAACGAATTTCCCGTTCCCGACCGGATGAAGGCCTGGGTGCTGGGCGGCCCCGACGAGATGCTTCTCGTCGACAAGCCGGTACCGCAACCGGGTGCGGCCGAGGTGCTGGTCCGGATCGACGCCGTGGCGATCTGCGCGACCGATCTCGAGGTCCTCCGCCACGGCGTCCCGGCCATGGTCGAGGGCGGCTTGCCTTTCCACAAGAACTTCACGATCGGCCACGAATATATGGGGACGGTCGTAAGGCTCGGGCCGGCAGTCGACGAATTTGGGGTCGGCGATCGCGTGACCGTCGAGGTCCATGCCGGCTGCGGCCGCTGCGAGCGTTGCCGTCAGGGGATGTACACGTCCTGCCTCAACTACGGCGACGTGGCGAAGGGGCATCGCGCCAACGGGTTCACGACGGATGGCGGCTTTGCCGAATACGCCGTCAACCACGTCAACACGCTGGTCCACGTGCCGGACGATATGACGGACGAAGAAGCCACCCTGGTCGTCACCGCGGGGACCGCGATGTACGGGCTCGACGTGCTCGGCGGTCTGATTGCCGGCGAAGGAGTGGTGGTGACCGGTCCCGGCCCGATCGGCTTGCTCGGGGTCGCGGTCGCCAAGGCGCTCGGCGCCGACCCGGTGATTCTCACCGGCACCCGCGATACGCGGCTCGAGCTCGGCAAGAAGCTCGGCGCCGATCATGTGGTCAACGCCCGGCGGGAGGATCCGGTCGCCGCGGTCAGGCGCATCACGAAAGGCAGCGGCGTCCATTTCGTGGTCGAGTGTTCGGGCGCGCCCGAGGCGCTCAACGAGGCGGCGCAAATGGTCAACCGCGGCGGGCGCATCTGCCTCGCTGCGTTCCCGCAGGACCCGGTACCGGTGGATCTCGCCTATTTGGTGCGCAACAACATCTATGTCTTCGGGATTCGCGGCGAAGGTCAGAGCGCCACGCACCGGGCCATGGCGCTGATGAAGCAGAAGCGCTTCGACGCCCGGCTGATCCACACTCATACCTTTCCCCTCGACGCGTTGCCGACCGCCCTCAAATACGCCCGGGATCGAATCGACGACGCGATCAAGGTCGTGGTCAAGGCGGTGCCGTGACGCCCGGACGGAGCGTTCCCGTTGACACCGCCGGGGGCCGGGCTTATCTCCGGCCGCTCCGGATGCCTTAGAGCGCGCCCGTGGCGGAATTGGCAGACGCGCACGGTTCAGGTCCGTGTTCCGAAAGGAGTGGTGGTTCGACTCCACTCGGGCGCACCAGGCTTGGGCGGTGGATGGCGCCGCTGCGTGCACGGCGCCCCATCGTCGGAGTGAGATGACCCACCAGCTGCATCGGGGCGACCTTCCTGAAGGGATCGATTTCGGGTCGGCCGTGGCCATAGACACCGAGGCGATGGGGCTCAACCCGCATCGCGACCGGTTGTGCCTCGTGCAGCTCTCGGCCGGGGACGGGAACGCGCACCTCGTCCAGTTCTCCCCCGGCTGCTATGCGGCGCCGCGATTGAAGCGTCTTCTCGCCGACCCCGGGGTGACCAAGCTGTTCCATTTCGCGCGTTTCGATCTTGCCATGCTCTACCACTACCTGGGTGTCATGGCGGCGCCGATCTATTGCACCAAGATCGCCTCGCGACTGGTGCGCACCTTCACCGACCGCCACGGGCTGCGTGATTTGTGCAAGGATCTTTTGAATATCGATCTGTCGAAACAGCAGCAGGGTTCCGATTGGGGCGCCTCCAGCCTGAGCGAAGAGCAGCTTCGCTATGCCGCTTCGGACGTGCTCCATCTCCATGCACTGCGCAGCCGACTCGACGCGATGCTGGCCCGCGAGGGGCGCGAGGCATTGGCTCGCGCCTGCTTCGAATTTCTGCCACATCGCGTTCTGCTTGATCTCGAAGGCTGGCCGGAGCAAGACATCTTCGCGCATTAGCCGCACCGCGGGGAGAGGGGGGTCTTTTTCGATGCCGGTTGACCGGAGTTCGGTTGCCGCGGCGCAGCAGGCTGCGCTGGACCGAGAGTGGAGCGGCGGGACCGATCTCGACGTCGCCCACCGCGTGATACGGGCCGAAATCGGCGGACTGGAAGGCTTGGCTGAAGCGCTCGACGGCTCGTTCGAGTCCGCCGTCGGCGCCTGCGCCAGGGTGCGTGGACGGATCATTGTCACCGGGGTCGGCAAGAGCGGTCACGTTGGCCGCAAGATAGCAGCCACCCTGGCCTCGACCGGCACCCCGGCGCAGTTCGTCCACCCCGTCGAGGCAAGCCACGGTGATCTCGGCATGATCGGCTCCGGCGATGCGATCCTCGCTCTGTCGAATTCCGGCGAGACCAGCGAACTCGCCGACATCGTCGCCTATTCGCGGCGCTTTGAGATCCCGCTGATCGCGATCACCGGAGGCGCGCGATCGACCCTCGCCGCGGCGGCCGACATCGTGCTGTTGCTGCCGTCAGCGCCCGAGGCCTGCCCGATGGGGCTGGCGCCCACAACCTCCACGACGATGATGATGACCCTGGGCGATGCCTTGGCACTTGCCTTGCTCGAGCGCAAGGGCTTCTCCCCTACCGATTTTCAGCTGTTTCACCCCGGCGGGAGGCTCGGGCGACGTTTGCTGCGGGTGCGCGACATCATGCATAGCGAGGACGAGATTCCGCTCGTATCGGCCGACGCGCGCATGTCCGAGGCGATTCTGGTGATGACGGCAAAGAGCTTCGGCTGCGTAGGCGCGTGCGATGCGAAAGGCCGGCTGATCGGGGTCATCACAGACGGCGACCTGCGACGGCACATGGGCGAGAGGTTGCTGGCGCGGACAGTTGCGGAGGTTATGCACCGAAATCCGAAAACCATCGCGGCCGCCGCCCTGGCGGCGGACGCGTTGGGACTGATGAATCGCTTCGCGATCACCTCGCTCTTCGTCTTCGAGCAGGACGAACGACTGATCGGTTTTCTCCACATGCACGATTGCCTGCGGGCGGGCATCGCGTGAGGCGAGAGGAATGCTCCTGCGGATGAAGGTGTTGGAGCTGCAGGCAGAACCGCGGCGCTTGGCGGTTTCGGCGCACCCGTTCGCAGAGCGCTCCGGGCCGCCCGTTACGAACGACCGCTACAGCCGGCGCGTCGCCCTCCTCAAGCGCCTGTTGCCTGCGATCGGGTTGGCGCTTCTGTTGCTCATCGCGGTGTGGCCGCGGCTTCACCCGCTGTTGGAGAGCGTGCGGCTCAGGCTTGCCGTCATCGACCTGCGCGAGGCGCGCGAGTTGCGGATGGTCAATCCCCGCTATGCCGGGCTCGATCGGTACAATCGACCCTATGTCGTGACGGCTGCAATCGGCCGCCAAGTGCCCGACCGCGATGACGTGATGGCTCTGGAGCGGCCCAAGGCGGTCATGACCGTGCACGGCGGCGCCTCCGTCGTGGTGACGGCGGCAACCGGGATCTACCAATCACAGGCGCAGTTGCTGGATCTCTTCGACGACGTCAACCTCGTCCACGAGAACGGCACGCGGTTTGTGACGCGGCGCGCCCATGTCAATCTGTCCGATAACACCGCCGAGGGTCACGATCCCGTCGAGGGCCACGGACCTTCGGGCGACATCGCCGGGGAAGGGTTCCAGATCCTGTCGAAAGGCGACACCATCATCTTCACCGGCCGATCCTCCCTCCTGCTGAAGGGAACCAAACCGAGCGCGACGCCGGCCGCCCCCCCGGGGCTGCCGGCCGAGATCGAAAAGAGCGCCGCGCAAATCGAGACCGCAGCAGCCGCTCCTATCGTCGCCGAACCCAGGCCGGCCGCCGCTGCCGCCGGCGCGAAAGAGGCCCCCAAGGCGGCCGCGAGGCCTCACACCGCCGCGAAACCCAGGCTCGCCGCAAAGCACGCCGCCAAAATTCCGCCGAACAGCAAGCCGGCCGCTGCCAAGGTGAAGCGCAATGTCGGTTGACCCTCTCGCCGACGATTGGATCTCGGCCCCGCTAATCCTAAATGGCCTGCCGGCGCCGGCAGGGCGGCGGCGCTGGAGCGGGCTCAGCTTGCTCGCACCGCCGCTCGTTTGGTTATGCTCCGCCGCGTTTCCGGCGGCCGCCCAGGGGTTGAGCCCTGGCGCGGTCACGGAGGATCGGCCGGTCGCGATCTCAGCCGCTTCGGGGATCGAGTGGCAACAGGATGCGCAAGTCTACATCGCGCGCGGTAACGCCGTGGCCAAGCGCGGTACGACCGAGGTGTATGCCGATACGCTGACCGCCCATTACCGTCCCAGCAAGACCGCAGGCAGTGACACCGAGATCTACCGTCTCGACGCCGACGGGCACGTCACGATCAAGGGCGAAACGCAAACCGTCGTCGGCGACCAGGCGGTTTGGGATGTCGACCAGCAGACCGGCATCGTCACCGGCAAGGCGCTGAAGCTGACGACGCCGACGGATGTGGTGACCGCGCGCGACAGCCTCGAATGGTACGACCAGAAGCAGATCGCGGTCGCCCGCGGCGACGCGGTTGCGGTCAAGGAAAATGTGAAGCGGATTCGTGCCGACGTGCTGACCGCTCATATGACCAAAGCGAAACCGGCCGAGAAAGCCCAGGCCCCGCCGGCAAAGCCTGCGCTGTCCCAGGCGGCAACGAAGCCGGGCGCCGCGGCGGGGCCGCCTGGTGCGAGCGACGAAAGTTCCCGGATCAGCCGCGTCGATGCGCAAGGCAATGTCCTCGTCTCGACCCCAACCGACATCGGCCGCGGGGATTACGGCGTCTACAACGCCGATACCGGCCTCGCCACCCTGCTCGGCAATGTTACGATCACGCGCGGAGAGAATGCGATCAGAGGTCAATACGCCGTCATGGATCTCAACAACAACGTCAGCCGCATGCTGCCCACGGCCGGCAACCCGGGATCCCCGGGATCCCGCGTCGAAGGATTGTTCGTCCGGCAGGATCAACCGGGCGCACCGCAGGGGCGTAGCCCAAACGCGGCCACCGGTGCCGCCCTCGGCGGCGGGCAAAAACCTTGACAGCGGGCATAGGGCAATCTCGCTCTTACGCGGTCGCAGCCGAAACGGGGCCGCGGCTCGTCGCCGACAATCGCGGCCTCTCAGGTCACGGGCTCGGAAAGAGTTTCAAACGGCGGCCGGTGCTGCGCAACGTCAACGTAGCGGTGCAGCGCGGCGAGGCGGTAGGACTGCTCGGGCCCAACGGCGCGGGCAAGACGACCTGCTTCTACATCATAACCGGGCTGATCGCGGCCGATACCGGGGTCGTCAGCCTCGATGGGCGCGACATCACCGATCTTCCGATGTATCGCCGTGCCCGGCTCGGCATCGGCTACCTGCCGCAGGAGGCATCGATCTTCCGCGGGCTCACGGTCGAGCAGAACATCCGCGCGATCCTCGAAATCGCCGAGCCGGCGCCGGAAATGCGCGAGGCGATGCTCGAGACACTGATGGCCGAGTTCTCGATAACCCACTTGCGGCGGGCGCCGGCGATGGCGCTCTCGGGCGGCGAGCGTCGGCGATGCGAGATCGCCCGGGCGCTCGCGACCCAGCCCCATTTCATTCTGCTCGACGAGCCGCTGGCCGGCATCGATCCGATCGCGGTCGGCGAAATTCGCGATCTTGTCGGCCATCTGAAGGATCGCGGCATCGGTGTGCTGATCACCGATCACAATGTGCGCGAGGCACTCGAGATCGTTGATCGCGCTTATATTCTGCACGAGGGCCAAGTGCTCATGGAGGGCAAGCCTGCCGAAATCGTTGCCGACGCTAATGTGAGGCGCGTTTACCTGGGAGACAGGTTTAGCCTATAAGCCGCTCTCAACGGAGCGGGAATGTGAATAGAACGGGTATTTCGCAGCGGCTCGAACTGCGCCAGTCGCAGACGCTGATCATGACGCCTCAGCTGCAGCAGGCGATCAAAATGCTGCAGCTCTCGAACCTCGAGCTGACCGATTTCATCGACGGCGAGATTCAACAAAACCCCTTGCTGGAGCGGCACGAGCGCGGGCTCGGGGAAACCGCGCCGGGCAACGACGCCGGTGCCGGAGAGAGGCCGTCGCCGGCGGCGGGACCGGAGATCCTCACTGGCGACTTGACATCCGAGGCAGTTGAACATTGGCAAGCCGAGTGGGGAGAGGACGGCGACCGTTTGGGCGACTTTGGCGGTGAGCCCCAGCCGTGGTACGGTCGCAATGGGGCATTCGATGGGGTGGGCCGTCCGGGGCTTGAGCAGACCGCATCCCGGCCGCGCACTCTACGCGAGCACTTGCTCGAGCAGATCGGGACCGACCTCAGTGACTCGGGTGACCGAGTCATCGCGCTACATCTTCTCGATCTGCTTGACGAATCTGGCTATCTTCGCACCCCGCTGAGCGGGGTGGCGCAGCTCCTCGGTTGCGACGTCGACCGGGTCGAAGCGGTTTTGGCCCGCCTGCAGCAATTCGATCCCTCCGGCGTCTTTGCTCGCGACCTGAGGGAATGCTTGGCTCTGCAGCTGCGCGACCGGAACCGGTTCGACCCTGCGATGCAGGCGCTGCTCGACCACCTGCCGCTGCTTGCTACCCGCAACATCCCGGCACTCGTCCGGGCGTGCCGCGTCGATGCTGCCGATGTGCTCGACATGATCGGTGAGATCAAATCGCTCGATCCGCGGCCGGGACTGGCCTTCGATCCGCCACTCGCACAGCCGGTGGTGCCCGACATCCTGATGCGGGCGCAGCGCGAGGGCGGTTGGATCGTGGAACTCAATGCGGAGACCCTCCCCCGCGTTCTCGTCAACAACCGGTACTACGCCACGGTGCGCCAGGCGACGCGCAGCAAGGCCGAGAAGGACTACCTGACCGAGCGGCTGCATGCCGCAAACTGGCTGGTCAAATCGCTGCACCAGCGGGCTACCACCATCCTCAAGGTCGCCGCCGAGATCGTTCGCCAGCAGGACGCCTTCTTTCGTCATGGTGTGCCGTCGCTGCGACCGCTGATCCTGCGGGACATTGCCGATGCGATCGGCATGCACGAGAGCACCATCAGCAGGGTGACAAGCAACAAATACATGGCCACACCGCGCGGGCTCTACGAGCTCAAGTATTTTTTTACCTCGGCGATCCCGGCTTCAGGCGGGAACGGCGCGCATGCGGCGGAGGCCGTCCGTCATCGGATCCGCTCCTTGATCGACGGCGAACCCCCGGACGGCATACTCTCGGACGAGCGTATCGTCGGACTGTTGCAGCACGAAGGAGTCGACATTGCCCGCCGCACGGTTGCCAAGTATCGGGAGGCGATGCGCATCCCCTCTTCGGTGCAGCGCCGCCGGGAGAAGATGCTCGCGCTGTGAAGAGCCATGGCAGTGGCAGCCGCTTGACGCGGCGACAGGGGATGCCTAGCGTACCGTGCTTGACCGCTTGCCGCCGCGTTCCCACCTTCGATCCCTGGAGCGCTCGATCCCATCCCAGCTTCGGCGGGAAGAGGTGATCTATCCATGCAACTGACCGTCA
Source organism: uncultured Alphaproteobacteria bacterium (assembly GCA_963796155.1). Taxonomy (GTDB): domain Bacteria; phylum Pseudomonadota; class Alphaproteobacteria; order ATCC43930; family CGMCC-115725; genus AP-15. Next base: position 36,087 of record CAWCKT010000032.1, read on the forward strand.
CGGGCAAGCAGATCGATACGGGCGACGCGTTGCGCCGGCATGTCGAAGCGAGTCTGGACTCGATCCTCGGGAAATATTTCAAGACCGCGATCGAAGCTCACGTGGTGTTCTCGAAAGAGGCACATCTGAGTCGGGCCGAGGTTTCCATCCATATCGGCCGCGGTATCGTGGTAAATGCCGGGGCTGCGGCCGTCGATACTTACGCGGCCTTTGACGCCGCCGCCGAGCGGATCGCCAAGCGGATGCGCCGTTACAAACGGCGCTTGCGCGACCACCACATGAAGGTACGCGAATCCTCGGAGACGGGTGAGCGTGCCCGGGACTATGTCCTGGCGCCGCTCGCCGAGGAGGTGGAGGATGACGGCAGAGGCGGACCTGCGGTCGTTGCCGAGATGAGCACCGATCTGCCAAACCTGACCGTCGGTGAAGCCGTGATGCGGATGGATCTCGCCGATGCGCCGGTGTTGCTGTTCCGCAACCGCTCGCACGGTGAGCTGAACCTGGTCTATCGGCGCGCGGATGGCAATGTCGGGTGGATCGATCCCGAACTTGACCCGGCGCGGCGGATGCGTCACCGCGAGGCTTGAGCTTCGCGATTGGCAATGGAGATTACCGACCTTATCACGCCGCGTACTGTGGTTGCTCAGTTGCGCGCGACCACCAAGAAGCAGGCCCTTCAGGAGCTTGCCAAGCGGGCTTCTGCGATGACCGGGATCCAGGAGCGCACGATCTATGATGTGCTGATCGAGCGCGAACGGCTCGGCAGCACCGGGATCGGAATGGGCATCGGGATCCCGCACGGCAGGCTTCCGGGACTTGACAGGCTCTGTGGCATTTTTGCCCGGCTCGATCGGCCGGTCGCGTTTGACGCGATCGACGATCAGCCCGTCGACTTGATTTTCCTATTACTGGCACCGGAAAGCGCGGGAGCGGACCATCTCAAAGCTCTCGCTCGGGTTTCCCGTCTGTTGCGGGATCAGACCGTCTGCGAGAAGCTGCGCGGCACGGACAACGTGGACGCGCTCTACGCCCTGCTAGTCGACCGCGCCGCTAGCCGCGCCGCGTAGTGCCTGTCTGGCCGTGCCGCGCCGCGTTCAGTGGACGCTCAGCGGCTCGAGGTCGTGCTGACGTACCGTCGCAAACGCGATATCGCGATCGACGAACGCTGCGATCTGCGTGCCGTCTGCGGCATGGATGGTATAGCCTGGCGCATCGTTGACGACAGCGCGCTTGACATAGGCGACATCCTGCATGCCGAACAGTGCCAGCTCCTGCGCCGACATTTGCCGAATTCTCTCGATCTTGTTCATCTCATTCTCCAAGCCGCGGTCCGAGGGGCGGATCAGTCCGACGACCGCGAGCTGGTCGGCGTGCCAACCGCAGAACCTGCGGAACCCACCTTGATGTCGACAGTACGGACCCGGCTTTCGACCTCCGGACGGAACAGATCAATGTGAAGAAGCCCGTTGTCGAGCCGGGCGCCGCTTACCTCGATGCCCTCTGCCAGAACGAAGGACCGCTGGAATTGGCGGGCGGCGATGCCACGGTGCAAATAGACGCGCTGCTTGTCGTCCGCCTGCTTGCCGCGGACGACGAGCTGGCTGTCCTCGATCGTGATGCTGAGGTCCCCCATCGTAAAGCCGGCTACTGCCAAGGTGATCCGCAAGGCATTCTCGCCGAGTTGCTCGATATTGTAAGGAGGGTATCCGTCGCTCGAAATCTTGCTGACCTGATCGAGCGCCCGCTCGAAATGGTCGAACCCCAAGAGCAGGGGCGAATTGAACAGCGATAGTCGCGACATTGCTTCTCCTCGTCGGTGAGCGAGAGTTGCGGACCGGACCCGGGTGCGGCGCCCGGTCGCGCATGTTATTTGCGAAAGTTATCTGGGTGCAGGCGGTCCGGCAATCAAGCGAACCGCCCGAGCGCAAGTCGGCTTGATGCGCCGTTCGGCGGATATTCTGATCGGTACGCTTCCGCCGGTTTCGCCGCACACCATATGCATCGCGTCATTTCCCTTCACGGCTTTCCGGCGAGCAAACCGATGTCGAGACGACTGCTGAACTGGCGCACGCTTCTGGCGCTATTCTTTTGCGCGAGCGTCGCGCTGGCGCCCGCCGTCGCCGCGGCGCGGGCTGGCAGCTCGTATGGCGGGAGCACCTCGGGTATGGGCAGCCGGGGGTTACGGACCTACGAGAACAACAATGCGCAGCCGCTGAGCCGCAGCATGACGCCGGTTCCGCAGACGCCGGCGCAACCCGGTCTCGCCCCGGCCGTGCCGTCGCCGGCTTACGGGAGCGGCAGCTTCTTTCAGCGACATCCGTTCTTGACCGGCCTTGCGGGCGGCTTTCTCGGTTCCTGGCTGTTCGGGCACAGCGGCTATGCCGCGGACGGCACGATGGGGGGATCGGGCATGGGCATGCTGCTCGAGCTCTTGATCATCGGTGTGTTGATCTATTTCGCGGTGCGGCTGTTCCGCGGGCGAGCGTTTTCGAATGGGTGGCCCGGCAGGGCACCCTTCTCGATGCCGCGTTCGGCGGGGGCGGCGGCGGCCGCCCCTGCGCGGCGCGATCGCGGGCGCGACATCAACCTCTCCGATGCCGATCTCGGTTCCTTTCAGACGATCCACGCCGCGGTTCAGGAGGCCTGGAGTGCCGGCGATCTCGCGCGACTTCGCCGGTCGATGACTCCGGAGATGCTGAGCTATTTCTCCGAAGAGCTGACCCGAAATGCCAGCCAGGGTGTTCAGAATATCGTCTCCGATGTGCAGCTCATCAAAGGCGAGCTGACTGAAAGCTGGGAGGAGGGGGACCTGCAATACGCCACCGCCTATATGCGATGGCGCGCGCTCGACTACGTCGTCCGTCTCGGGCGTTCATCCGGCGACCCGGATTACGTCGTCAGCGGCAACCCTCGCATGCCGGTCGAGGCGGAGGAAGTGTGGACTTTTGTCCGCCGGCGCGGCGGCGATTGGCTGCTCTCGGCAATTCAGCAGGTCTGAT
>CAWCKT010000033.1:0-17798 GCA_963796155.1 uncultured Alphaproteobacteria bacterium
AGGAGATTTATGGTTAAAGGCTTAGCGGAATTCGGGTCTCCTTGAGCCCTGGGCGGCACCTGCGGACGGGAACCATGGCCGTGGCGCGCGGCGAGTCGCAGCCAACGAGCCGAAGGTCTGGTTCACCTCGACGGGGTCCTTTGCGACTGGTACGGCCGCTGGCGGCTGACGCAGAACCCGTCAAATGACTGGGTGACCATTACATCTGAAGGGCCACAGCGATATCGTGCGAAAAAAAGCATTTTATTATTGACAGAAGGCAGCTATTGCGATATCATTACAGGCATGTCGAGCTCATCACTTCTGCGCTAGCCCATTTCCGCGGTTCGCCCCCTTCGCGGCTCCTGCTTCCGCCAGACCCGCGGAACATTGCGAGCGGCCCGCTGTTATTTTGGGTGCCGAACCCTCGCTGGCCCAGGATTTCTGCGGGGAATAGCTTAATGTCCGCTGATAATTTCCTGTAAAAACAGCAAAAACAGCGAGAAGTGACTGCGCGTCCTCTTCGATTTGGTGCAGCTTATGAATGCGGCCGACACCCGCTTCTCAACGGCTGCCCCAGGCGAGGAAGCCGTCGTTCTTGAAACCGGGCTTGCCGTAGGCGAGCGGTTCGCCGGCCAGGGTCTCGACGCGGCCGCCGGCGGCTTCGAGAATGGCCTGGCCGGCCGCGGTGTCCCACTCCATCGTCGTGCCGAAGCGCGGGTAGAGATCGGCCTCACCGGCCGCGATGACGCCGAATTTGAGTGCACTCCCGCATTTCTTGCGCTCGAGTACCGGATAGTAGGCGAGAAACTCGGCGAGCCGCCGGCTGTTCTCGTGCGAGCGGCTGTGGACGATGACAAGCCCGTCGGCCGGGGTGCGCGCATGGATCGGCTCGGGCCTGCCGCCGTTCTTCCGGCGGATCGCCGTACCCGGCCCGCAAGCGGCGTAGGTCAGACCGACCGCCGGCCCGTGCACGACACCGAGCACCGGCCGGCCCTCCTCGACGAGCGCGATCAGCACCGCGAACTCGCCGTTGCGGGCGACGAACTCGCGGGTGCCGTCGAGCGGGTCGATCGCCCAGAAACGGTCGCAGCAGGGCGGCGGCCCCTCGGCCTCGCACAATTCCTCGGCAACACAAGGGATGTCGGGAAAGGCCGACATCAGGTGCTGGACGATGATCCGCTCGGCGGCGAGGTCGGCCTCGGTCACCGGGGTCTTGTCGGTCTTGTGGCGAACGTCGAATTCTTCGGCATAGATCTTGAGGATTGCTTCGCCGGCGACGCCCGCGATCCGGCATACGGTGTCGAGCATTTCCTGCCGGTCGGTGCTCACGCCGCCTTCCTCGCCGCCGCTGCGCGGATGGCGGCCCACACGCGTTCAGGGGTCAGCGGCATGTCGAGATGCTCGATGCCGAACTCGGAAATCGCGTCGACGACGGCGTTGACGAGCGCCGGCGGTGCGCCGATCGCCCCCGCTTCGCCGGCACCCTTGACGCCGAGCGGGTTGGTGCGGCACGGCACGATGTTGAAGGCGAATTCGATCGCTGGCAGATCGTCGGCGCGCGGCAGGCAGTAATCGGTCAGCGAGCCGGTCAGCAGCTGTCCCGTCTCCGGGTCGAAGACGCAACGTTCGAGCATCGCCTGGCCAACTCCTTGCGCGACTCCGCCTTGCACTTGGCCTCTGAGCAGCAGCGGGTTGATCACCGTGCCGAAATCGTCGACGACCAGATAGCGCAGGATCTCTATATGCCCGGTCTCGGGTTCGATCTCGGCCTCGCAGACATGGCAGCCATTGGGGAAGGTCGGCTGCGGCGGCGTATAGTGGCCGGTCTCGTCAAAGCCAGGCTCGACCCCCGGTGCCTGCTGCGCGGGGTTGAAGGCGGCACGCGCGACTTCCTCGATGCCAAGCCGGCGATCGGTCCCGCTGACCGTGAAGACGCCGTCGGCAAATTCGACATCCGCCTCGGCTGCCTCGAAGAGGTGTGCGGCGATACGGCGGCCCTTGGCGATGAGCTTGTCGGCGGCCTGCGCGAGCGAGGCGCCGCCGACCGGCAGCGAGCGCGAGCCGCCGGTGCCGCGACCGAACGAAATGGCTGCGGTGTCGCCCTGCAGGACGCGGACTTTTTCGGGTGCGACGCCGAGCCGCTCTACGGCGAGCTGGGTATAGGCGGTCTGATGCCCCTGCCCCGACGACTGCGTCCCCATCAGGATCGTCAAGGCGCCGCTCGGGTCGAAGCGCAACTCGGCGAACTCGTCGGGCGGGAAGCCCGACTGCTCGACATAGACCGCGTGGCCGAGCCCGCGGTAACGGCCGCGCGCACGCGCCTGCGCGCGGCGCGCCGGGAAGCCGGCGAGATCTGCGGCGGCCAGCGCCTGGTCCATGTTGCGGGCAAACTCGCCGCTGTCGTAGTTGAGGCCGAGCGGCGTCAGGTACGGCATCGCCTCGGGTTTGATGAAATTGCGCCGGCGCAGCTCCTGCGGCGGCACGCCCAGCCGGCGCGCGGCGTAGTCGATCAGCCGCTCGACGGCATAGGCCGCCTCCGGCCGGCCGGCGCCGCGATAGGCGTCGACCGGGACGGTGTTGGTGAACACGCCCCTGACCCCGACATGGATCGCCGGGATCGCATAGACCCCGCTATGCATCACCGCACCCGAGACAGTCGGGATCTCCGGGGCGAAGTTCGAGAGATAGGCGCCCATATTGGCCAGGATCCCGACATCAAGCGCCAGGAAACGCAGCTCGTCGTCGAGCGCCAGCTCGAGTTGGGTCAGGTTGTCGCGGCCCTGCGTGTCGGTCATGAACGCGTCCGAGCGCTCGGGCGGCCATTTGACCGCACGGCCGACTTTCTTCGCGGCCCACAGCACGAGCACGTGCTCGGGGTAAAGAAAGAGCTTCATGCCGAAACCGCCGCCGACGTCAGGGGTCACGACGCGGATGCGATTCTCGGGGATCTTGAAGACGGCTTCGGCCAATAGGTTGCGGACGAAATGCGAGCCCTGGGTCGAGCTCCACAAGGTGTAGGCATCCTCGCCCGGATCGTATTCGCCGACGGCGCCGCGCGGCTCCATCGAATTGACGACGACGCGGTTGTTGACGAGCTCGAGGGCGACGCGATGGCGTGCCCCGGTCGATCGCCCGTGCGACACCCGAGCCGTCGCCAACCTCCCAGTCGAAAGAGAGATTGCCCGGTGCGGTGTCCCAAACCAGCGGCTTGCCCGGGGTCGAGGGCGCGCGCGGTGTCGACCACGGCGGGAAGCGGCTCATAGTCGACCGCGATCAACTCGGCCGCATCGCGCGCGGCGGCGAGGCTCTCCGCCACCACCATCGCGACCGTGTCGCCGACATGCCGCACCCGGTCGCTCGCGATCGCCGGATGCGGCGGGATCACCGAGGGCGACCCGTCGCGGTTGGTGACGGCGCTCAGGCACGGGATCGTGCCGATCCCGTCGCGGGCGAGATCTTCGCCGGTAAAGACGGCGAGGACCCCCGGCGCGGCAACGGCGGCGGCGGTGTCAACCGCGCCGATGCGCGCATGCGCATGCGGCGAGCGCAGCATGAAGGCATAGGCTTGGCGCGGACGGTTGAGGTCGTCGAGGTAATTGCCGCGACCGGTAATAAAGCGCCGATCCTCGACGCGCCGGACCGGCTGACCGATGCCGAACTGCTTCATGGGACATCACCTCCGACCCCGCATATCGGAGGCGAGGATAGGTTTTGCTACAACGGGCGGCCACGGTTTTGCTGAAAGCTACGGCTTACCGGCGCTCCAGCTGGGGTTGGCGTTGAATAGCGCAATCGTCGACAGGCTCATCTTGGCACTCGCGTCTTTGACCTGCCGGCTGTAGGCGACATAGACCAATGTGTCGTTGATCTGGTCATAGATCCGGCGCACCGCGATCGACTTGAAAAGGAGGCTCATTCGCTGCGAGAAGACCTCCTCGCCCTTGGCACTGGTGACGATCTTGCCGATCACGATCGGGCCGGTCTGCTGGCACGAGATCCCGCTGTTCGACGGGTTCTCGAACCAGTTCCCCTTGGTCAGCCGGTCGATGACGCTGCGATCGAAACGCACGAGGTGACAGGTGACGCCGCCGACCTTTGGGTCGGGAACCGCCTCGACGACGAGGCCGTTGCCGGTCCAGTCGTTGCTGAACCGACCGACCTCGTCGGCTCGGGATACCGCGGCGAATAAGCAGAAGGACAGGGCCAGAAGCAACGAGCGTATCATCATCGCGAAACCTTTTTGCCATGGCGAGCGTCATCCCAGCATGCCCGACACCGCCGCCATCATCGAGACCGATATCCCCGCACGGCTCGATCGCCTCCCGTGGACCCGGTTTCACACCCTTGTCGTCGTGGCGCTCGGCATCACCTGGATCCTCGACGGGCTCGAAGTGACGTTGGCGGGTTCGATCGCCGGGGCTCTGCAGGAAAGCCCGGTACTGCGCTTCGACGCCAGGGAGGTCGGGCTCGTCGGTACGGCCTATCTCATCGGGGCGGTCACCGGTGCGGTGCTGTTCGGATATCTGACCGATCGCTTCGGCCGCAGGAAGCTGTTCTTTGTGACCTTGGGCCTCTACCTGACCGCGACCGCGGCGACGGCCTTCTCATGGGATTTCTGGAGCTTCGCGCTGTTCCGTTGCCTGACCGGCGCCGGCATCGGCGGCGAGTACACGGCGATTAACTCGGCGATCCAGGAGTTCGTACCACCGCGCTTTCGCGGTCGCACCGATCTCGCGATCAATGGGAGCTTCTGGATCGGCGCGGCGCTCGGTGCGGCGGGTGCCATTCTGTTCCTGCAGCCGGGCACCTTGCCGCCGGATTGGGGCTGGCGCGCCGCCTTCGGGATCGGAGCCGTGCTCGGTCTCGGCATCCTGATGCTGCGCCGTCTGCTCCCGGAGAGCCCGCGCTGGCTGATCCTGCACGCCCGTCCCGTCGAAGCGGAGGCGGTCGTCGAACAGATCGAGCGCCGCGTTGCGCGCGCCACCGATGCGCCATTGCCGGCACCGGCGGGCGGCCGAATGCGCTTTGCGGCTACCTCGCGCACGCCAATGGTGCGGATGGTGCTGGCGATCGTACGCGATTATCCGCAGCGCGCGGTGCTCGGCCTCGTGCTGATGGGCTCCCAGGCGTTTTTTTACAACGCCATCTTCTTCACCTACGCACTCGTTCTGACCCAGTTCTACAGCGTGCCCTCGGCCTCGATCGGCTGGTACATCCTGCCCTTCGCGATCGGCAACTTTTTCGGTCCGCTGCTGCTCGGGCCGCTGTTCGATCGCATCGGACGCAAGCCGATGATTGCCTCGACTTATGCGATCTCGGGGGTGCTGCTCGCGGTCGTGGGCTATCTCTTTCGCGAGGGCGCGGTCGATGCTCGACAGTTGACGATGTGTTGGAGCGGCATCTTCTTTTTCGCTTCGGCCGCCGCGAGTGCGGCTTATCTGACGGTCAGCGAGAGCTTTCCGCTCGAAGCCCGGGCGTTAGCCATCGCATTCTTTTATTCCGTCGGCACGGCGCTGGGCGGCGCCGTTGCGCCGTGGCTCTTCGGCGCGCTGATCGGTTCGGGCGAACGTGGCGCCGTCTTCGGCGGCTATCTCTTCGGGGCGGCACTAATGATCGCAGCAGCGCTGACCGAGCTCGCAATCGGGATCAAGGCCGAGCGGCAGCCGCTGGAGCGCGTCGCGCGACCGCTATCTGCCCTTGCCGACTAACCGAAGGTGGGCGCGACCTCGGCCATGAAGCGGGCCATCTCGTGCTTGACCTGGGTGTGCGGCTTCAGGCCGACGTTGAAGTAGAGAATGACCTCGTCGAACCCGGCGGCTTCGACTTTCTTCAGGGTGTCGGCGATCCGTGCCGGCGAGCCGAGCAGCACCGAATTCTCGGTCAGGTCCTCGGGGCGCACGTTGCGCAGCCGTTCGACCATCCCGACGAAATAGCGGTAGCTCGGCGGTGCGGTCCTGGGGTCGCCAGGAAAGGCGGCGATCACGCATTCCTTGTAATAGCGGATCTGCCGTGTCCGCGCGGCCTCCTCTTCCTCCTTCGTATCGGCGAAATGGATGAAATAGCTGCACATCAAGCTTCCCGCAGCCTGGCCACGGCGGGCGCAGGTCTCGTGATAGAGTTCGGCTACCTGGCGCAGCCCGCCATAGGTCATGGCGGCGGCGAAGGGGGCGACGATCAGGCCGCATCCGAGCCTGCCGGCCAGCTCGATCGAGGGCTGCGAGAACGAGGCGACATAGGCGGGCAGCGGGTGCTGCACCGGCTTCGGCGTGATCGCGACATCCTCGAACCGGTAGTGCTTGCCGTGGTGCGAGATCGGGCTGTCGCTCGACCATAGACGGCGGACGACCTCCATCCCCTCCTCGAAGATTTCCTGGTTTTCCGCGAACGAGACGTTGAACGGCAGATACTCGCGCCGGTCATAGCCGCGCCCGGCGGCGAAATCGACCCGGCCGCCGCTCAACAGGTCGAGTGTGGCCCATTGCTCGGCGACGCGGATCGGGTGATGCAGCGGCAGGACCGTCACCGCTGGCGCGAGGCGGATACGCCGCGTCCGCGCCGCGACATTGGCGAGCACCAGATCGGGACAGGAAAGCACGCCCAAGGTGCTGAAGTGATGCTCGCCGATCCACGCCGAATGGAGACCCACCTCCTCGGCGTAAACCGCCTCGTCGATGATGTCGGCGACGAAGTCGTTGGCGCGCCTGACGTTATTCTCGTAGTGGTTGTCACTCAATGTGAAATAGCCGAATTTCATTTGCCCCTCCTGTCTCGCCGAACGTGCGACCGGGCATCGGGTGCATGCAAGCGCTCGCCCTTACCCACAACCTAAATCCACGTCGTATTTTTCACTTTGCTGCGTCTGCAGCAAATCTGCAGCAAAATCTCGCCTAACGGTTGTAGTCGCGAGATCCGCTCCGTCACGGCTCGCGGCTCAATGAACGTCTATTTGCCGCCGCCTCGTCCTCCGAGCCAGCCGCGGTCAGTTCCCAGGGTCGTCAGAATCCGTTCCGTGCTGTGTCTCATGGTGGTCCTCCCCGTTTGCGCCAGGTTAGCGCGGATCACGACTGCTCGTCACTGCCAGCGCCCTCACGCGCGCGAGGCAAAAAGAGATCAGGAGCAACTCGTTGAAATTTCATGCTTCTAGGCCCGGAAAACAGGTTATAACAGGGCGGCAGCAAGAAGGGATCGCTGATAATTTCCGGCATTGGCGGGGCTCCGGGATAAACCAAGTTTGGCATATCGGTTCACTATACGTTCTCGTCAAGAGCCGCCATTGATTGGCAGGATGGGTTGAGCAGAGAGCAAGCTTATTATCTGCGACAGGACAGCGCCCGGATCAGACAGTCATTACCGTGCGCAAAGCGGTAATCGACGGCATGAAAAAATAGGCCGCGGCGGTCAGGACGACGAACTGGCTCGGGATATCCAATGTCGTGCGCCGGCTGCCCGCGGGGTAATTGGGATAAGGTTCGTCCATCCTCCGCGGCCCGTTCCCTGGCGCCTGCCCGATGATCGGGTCGAACCCCGGCGTGACGAGGCCACCGCCACCGGGGCGTTCCTTGCCGCCGACGAACTCCGGGTTGTTGGCGTAATGCCTCTGGATGAACTCGAACTGGCGCTCGATCGAGGTCTGGTAACAGACAAACATCAACCCACGGCTGTGCCGCGTCGTCGTCTCGCCCGGCTCGACCTCGGGGCCAAATGGAATGGCGGCGCGGATGATGCGATGGCGCAACACTTCCGCCAAGCTTCCGGTGTCGTCGCGCGGGAATGCCTTGCGGATATGCGCAGCATAAGGACATCTGCGCTGAAATGGATCGTCGCGATAGTCGAAATCGTTGTTGCGTTTTCGATCGGCCACAAGTGCCGGATCGTCGCGCAACGGCGCCAATTCCAACGGCGCGCCGCTCTTCCAGCGGCCGACCATGCGCGCCCCGAGAAGTTCGCGGTCCATGCCGAGCCGTCCCGCCTGCATGGCAACAAACCGCCAGAACTCCGGCACCTTCTGTTCGAGCCGACGGAGCACCATAAACGACCCGTTTTTCATCCACGGCGCGGCCATCTCGGGCGCCGGTCCCGGCTTGACGGGATCGCGCGGGTCTTGGCCGGGATAGCCAAACATGAACTCGCCCGGCCACACGAGGTCCTGGCCGGGTAGCCCCTGATTGGGGTCGTACGAGGGCCTCGACGGCCGCGTCACCCCGCGGATGCCCGGTTGCGATATCCCGTCGCGAAATCCAAAATGCTCGTGCCCACGTTCTCGCCCGGGACGCGCGGTCCCGATCTCCGCGTAGATGACCTCGGCCCCCGCTCCAAGGTTTTGGCGCAACGCGTTGGCGTGGTAGGTGACAAATCTGAGCATCGGTGCCGGTCAGGAGAAAAACTCCGTCGATCCGATCTGATCGAAAACCGGACAGCCATTGGGAGACCGGCGGGTCATCGAGTGCGGCGATCGTTTCCGGGTGATTGGCACCGCGCTCGAAAGCGGGGTCGAGGCGTGGGCGGCCCGGACCAAGCAGTTGTGTCAGACCCTCCTGGGTGAAGCCGAGATTGAGCGCCATCCACGCTTCGGTTCTTGCCTGGTGTTGGCGTCTGCGCTCGCTGACGCGCTGCTCGCGCTGATGCACGACTAGGGCGCTGGTGACGCGCCTAGCGACGTGCTTCGTTAGCCCGGCCTTAAATCGATGGGGGTCGGTGATCTTGAAAAACAAAAACAGCTCGGCGTTCTTCTGCATGCCGACCAGCAGATCCCCCTGGATCTCGGTCAGATCGAGATCCAGTCGAGACGCGATCTGTTGCGCCACGCCGGTTCCTCTCCTCTATGGCAGCGCGCCGACGCGCTGATGATCGCAATCGGCACGACGCAAGATCATGCCGATCGCGATACCAGTCAGCGGGCACGGAGCAGCTGCTGAGGGCCGCTGTTACCCGCCCATGCCGCCGCCGTAGCCGACCAGCAGATAGTCTTCGGCCCAAGACGAAAAGCCGGTCGTTTGGTCTGTAATCTGGTACCTGATGCAGATGCGGACGGCCATTCCGATCTTTTGCGGCTGGTTTCTGAAGCTCCAGTCCTGCGAATAGGGGCCGTCGAGTTCGTAATTAATCTCCGCTACTTGCGCAGAGGGAGGTACGGGAGCTGCTGCTGCTGGGTTCGGATTTCTACAATAGATATCGATCCCGGTGACCTGCAGGTTCGTGTCCGGTAGCAGCGCGTTCAGATACGGGTTCAGGATCAGCAGCAGCTCGCCTAAATCGGTGTTCGCTGGCATTGGTTGTCTCCCCGTTAGTTGGAACTTGATAGGCAGATTCCATAAACGTCCGCTTTTGACCGCCCGAAGAATACGTCCAATCTACGTTGCCTAATCTACCTGATCGAGAAGGGCGACCCCTTGGCCACTAACTTAACACCGCAATGGCCGTGGCGTGTGTGAAGTAGTTCACACTTGGGTTAATTTTTAGGCGGCGACCGATTGGTTCAGGTGGCGTCACGAGATCGTTTGTCCAGCGCAGCCAATGCGGACTTCACGCGGGCGGGCTCGTCGAGTGTCCCGAGCCTGCCAAAGATCGCCGCCGCCTCTTCGAGCAGTTTCCGCGCTGCTGCGAAGTCACCACGGTTTTGACACAAGCCCGCGCGCGTAACCAGGGTCTTGGCCAAGTCGTTTCGCGCATCGGTCGAAATGAAAATCCGTTGTGCAGCATCGACGTGCTCCGCCGCGACGATCGGCGACCCTTGGGCGAGGCATTCGGCGAGCAAGCGATGCGCCAATCCTTCGACGTATCGATACCCTTTGGCGCGGCTCGTGTTAAGCACGTCGTCAATCAGCGCTCGCGCAGTCCCAAAATCGCTCCGCAACAGGTAGCCTTCGGCAAGCCGGAGGGCGGGGGTCACTCGCACGTGGTGCAGGCGAGACTGGTCGAACAAGCGATCGCTTCGTCAGTTCGGCATGCCGGCATCGAACGGCCGGCCCGGATCTGGCCGTATCCACGGAACACTTTGGCCATGGCGACGTCGAAGGGCAGAGGGTTAAGCGCAAGGGCTTCATCGCAACAGCGCAGTCCGCGTTCAATGTCGCCTTGGTGGATGTGAGCGGCTCCAATGCGATACAGGCCCACGACTTTGAGGCGCGCGTCGCCGAGCGTGGCGGCGTGCGCCAGCACTCTGCGGCAATAGGCAAGGCCGGCCTCCCAATCACCCAAATAAATAGCCGCCTGCGCCGTGTTCCACAGCGTGCGGCTCGCCCACCACAAATTTTTTTGCGCCTCTAGAACCGCCGCGGCGCGATCGCCTGCTTCGATCGCCGCGCGCAGCTCGCCGGCGACCACATAAGCCTGCACCGCGCAGGAATAGATCAGACCTTCGAGGTCCTCGCATCCGGCCGCCGACGCTATCGATGCGGCCTCACGACAGTGCTCGATAGCCAGTGCCGCCGGGCTCCCCGTCAAGCTGTGCAGAAACCCGATCCAGGAATGCCAGGTGGCGCGGCGACGCGGGTCATCGGTCTCTTCCACGATGCCACGAATGTCTTCCAGAGCCGCGATGTGTTCGGCCTGGCGTCCGAGCGCGAACTTGACCTCGGCCTGCTTTACCACCGCGTCGATGCGGCGCAGGCGATTGGGCTTGGTGTCCGGCATCGCGTCGAGGCGGGACAGTGCATCCTCAAAGTACCCCAACGCTTCGCTGTTTGCCCAGCGACGCTGCGATTTCTCGGCGGCAAGAATGGCGTAATCGACCGATTTTTCGACCTCGCCGCTGCGACCGAAGTGCAGCGCCAGGAGTTCCGCGACTTCCTCGCGGCGATCCTGATAGAGTTGTTCGAGGGCATGTCCGACGGCGCCGTGATAGGCCCGCCGATGCCGCTCGAGCAGGCTGCCATAGGCGGTTTCCTGGGTCAGCGCGTGGCGAAAGACAAAAATGGTCCCGTCGGTCTCAGCGCGCTCGTAGAGGAATTCGAGACGGCACAGTTCGTGCAGCTGGTCTTCGACCGACCCAGAGATCTTCCACACCGCATTCAATAGACACAGCGGGAATTCCCGGCCGATCACAGCGGCAATCTGCAGAAGGCGCTTGGTTTCTTCCGGCAATCGGTCGATGCGCGCCATCACGACGTCATGGATCGTGTCGGGCACCATCAGGTCCGAGCGAAGGTCCCTCGCCTCGCCGGCGTGCAATGCCAATTGCTCCAGAAAAAGCGGGTTGCCATCAGCCTTGGCGACGATTTCTTGAGTTACCAGATCGATCAAATGCTCAGCCCGCAGCACCGATCGAACCATTTGCATACTGTGATCCCGGGACAATGGTTGCAGTGGGGTCTGTCCCGCGTAGGATTTGTCTATCCAAGGAGGGCGATAACCCGGCCGATAGGTCCCGAGTAAAAGCACCCGGACGTCACGAACATTTTCCGCGAGGAGCCCAAGGAATTCTTCCGATATCCTGTCGACCCAGTGGAGGTCTTCGAGCACCAGGATCAGAGGACGCTGCTGGCTGCCCTTTACAGCGAGTTGCCGTAAGGTTTCGAAAGCCTTGTTTTTAATCGCTTCGGGAGTTGACAGAACCGGCGAGGCGGTTAAGTCCTTGATTCCCAGCAGATGGAAAAGAACCAGCCCATCCTCGTCCGGATCCATGCCGACCTCGCAAAGCCCGGCGCGGACCCTCTCGGCGGCGATATCGGAGGTGTCGGTCTCGAGAATCCCACAATTGCTGCGCAACAGATCCAGGACCAGCAAATAGGGGATCGCTGTGCCATAGGAAAGGCAGCGTCCTTCGACCCAGGTCGCCCGTCCGTCGGTGACCTGCCGGCGGAACTCGGCAAGGAGCCGAGACTTACCGATGCCCGGTTCGCCGACGAGACCGGCGGCCTGGCCGTGTCCATTTTCGACTGGCCGAAGGAAATTGTTCGGGCTCGCGAGCTACGCTCCGCGATTGACAAGGAATGCCGTACGAGCCGATGTGGACTCGTGCAGTCCAGATCGGCGATGGGAAACACCGAGCAACCGATAAGCCGGGATCGGCTCGGGCTTGCCTTTGAGAATGAGCGGTCCAACCTGCTCAACACGCGCATAGCCTTCCGCCAGTGAGCGGACCGACTCGCTGACAAGGATCGTCCCCGGCGCGGCGGCTTGCTCCAGCCGTGCGGCAACATTAGCCGTATCGCCGATCACCGTGTATTCCATCGGTAATTTCTCGGTGATCGGACCAAATACGACGGGCCCGGCGTGGATACCGATCCGCACCGCCAGTTCCACGCGCCCGGAGTCAGCCGCTGCTTCGCCTTCGCTGAGCGTCCGTTGGATTGCCAAGGCTGCCAAAAGGCCGCGGCGAACATGGTCTTCGTGAGTGAGCGGCGCCCCAAAGAGGGCCATGAACCCGTCGCCTCTAAACTGCGGCGCGGTCCCGCCATAGCGGCGCACTTCGGCCAGGCTCATCTCGAGAAATGCGCTGACAAGGTCGCGCATCCGCTCCGGCCCGAGGCGCTCAGTCAACGGGGTTGAGTTGACGATGTCGCAAAACAGCACCGTGACTTGCTTCATTTCGCCGGGAAGAGTGCTGATAACCCCGGCAACCTCGGGCCTTGATGCACCGGATCCCGGCGCGACCGACACCTCGGGACCCGCTAGGTCGAGCGACGCGCCGCATTGGCCGCAGAATTTGTGTTCGGGAGGGTTGCCGGCACCGCAGGCCGGGCAAATGGCAACCAGCGGCGTACCGCATTGCCCGCAAAACTTCATTCCGTCAGGACAATCCGCCCCGCAGCGAGAGCACTTCATCGCGGGCCTGTCCGACACCAACGTGCTATGATTGCCGCCTTCAGGCTCTGCCCCACAATTCTCTTGTTGCGAGGCGCGCGCCTTCGCCGAGTGCCGCCAGCTTGGTCCAGACGACGCTAGGATGGACCTCGCAGGAGGTGGAGAAGCTGGCAAAGCCGCAATCGGCACCGGCGATGACGTTCTCGCGCCCGACCACCCCGGCAAAACGGCCGATCCGCTGGGCAATGGCTTCCGGGTGCTCGACGAGATTGGAGGCATGGGTGATGATGCCGGGGATCAGCACCTTGCCTTCCGGCAATTTGACGGTCTCCCAGACGCGCCATTCGTGCTCGTGGCGCGGATTGCCGGCCTCGAACGAATAGGCGCCCGCCCGTACGCCGAGCATGATGTCGACGATGTGCTTCAATTCCAGATCGTGGACGCGCGGGCCCATATTGATGCTGTAGCAGGTATGGTAGCGAATCCGCTCGGCCGGAATGCCGCGCAGCGCGTGGTTCAGCAGCTCGACGCTGGCACCAGCCCATTTGCGGCATTCCGCGAGGTCGAGTTCGGGGTGCATGGCCCAATGGCTCGCCAGCTGCGGATCATCGATCTGCAGCAATAAGCCGGCGTCGACGATCGCCTGGTATTCCTCGTGCAGCGCATCGGCGAGTGCCGCCCGGAATTCCTCGTCGGTCCTGTAGTGCTCGTTGGTGTTCCAATTGGCAAGGTTGGTCGGCGAGACCGCCGGCATAAAGGCTTCCTCGTACGCGACCTCGGCGAGGGCAGCCTGCAGGTTGTCGATGTCGCGCTGCAGCGTATCGCGCCCGCGATAGGAGATCGGGCCGGTGCAGACCCACTGGGTTGGCGGCGCTCTGCCGGCCGCGCCCGGCATCTGCGCGGCCCACTGGTAGTACTCGGGGAACGCCAAATGCTCCCGCGACCCGCTCCAGCCGCTCCTGCCGCCGGCGCTCTTGCGCGGCTCGATGCCGGCGAGGCGCTCGTTGACGTAGGGAATGAACCCGAACCGCCCCATCTCGCCATCGGCAACGACGTCGATGCCGCCTTCGGCCTGCTTCTTGACGACCTCGGCGACCGCGCTCTTGACGCGGTTCGCATAGACGCCGGCGTCGAACGACCCGCCCTGCTCCTTCGCCAGGATCATTGCGAGCAGATCTGGTGGCCGCGGCAGGCTCCCGACATGCGTGGTCAGTATCCGCTCCGTGCTCCGTTTCATGTCGTCCCTCCCGCAACTGCGCAGCCCCCCGGAGACTAACGCGGGCCCCGCTTTAAGTCAGCACCGTGCGAAGGGCGGTCATCGAGCAAGGTAAATTTTTCGCCCCAGTGTGACGCACCTCACATTGCCGCTCCGCATCCGGTGATATCTCGGCACACCATCGAGTAATTTCATCACGTCGGGGAGATCGCCGTGACCAGCCGCAAGCCGACATTGCTCCGCTGGGCCGAGGAAGCCGAAGCCAAACAGGTATGCGAATGGGCCGGGTTCGAGCACGCATCCGACCGGGTGAAGGTTGGCGCCGCGCCGTCGCCGAGTTCACCTGATCGGCCGTCCTTGCTTCGCCGGCTGCGCGGCCTGTTCGGAAACCAAACCGCGCAAATTGCGCAAGACGAGTAACGACGAGGCAGTCTATCATGAACTCCGGGTAGGCGCGGCGGCGGTGATGCCGGCAGGCGGCAGGTCGCCGCGCTCGTCTCGGGAGACCAGAACGAGCTGCGGACATCCTCTGTTCGCGGCGTCGTTGCTCCTTGAAGGGGACTGTCATGACCAGCTCGAGTTACGAGGAGAAGAGGCAGATATTCGAGCGGCATTTCCTGCTCGGTAAATTGAGCGGTGACGAGATCGACACCCTGTTGCACTATGCGCGAGTAGAGCGTTACCCGTCCGGCCGCGAGATCTTTTTGAAAGGCTCCCCCGGACAATGCATGATGGCGGTATTGCGCGGGACCGTCAAAATGAGCTCGGTTTCGCCCGAGGGAAAAGAAATCGTCTTCAACATCATGAACTCTGGCGAATGCTTCGGCGAAATCGCGTTGCTGGACGGCGAGGAGCGATCGGCGGACGCGGTGGCGATGACCGACTGCGAGCTCTTGGTCCTGAGCCGCCGAGATTTCATGCCGATTTTGGAAAAACGGGCAGATCTTTGCATGATCCTGCTCAGGGTTCTCTGCCAGCGGCTGCGGCAGACGAGCGAGCAGGTCGAGGACGTGCTGTTTCGGCATCTCGAGTCGCGGCTTGCGAAGAAGCTGCTGCACCTCGCCGAGAGCGCCAGCCTGCACGGGGTTCCCGGTTCGTCGGTCGAACTTCACGTCTCACAGCGAGAACTCGGCAATATCGCGGGCGGCAGCCGGGAAAGCGTCAACAAAATTCTGCAGAGCTGGCACAAGGCAGACCTGATGTCGCTCGGCAAAGGCTCGATCGTGATCCGCGATATCGCCGCCATCGAACGCCTGGCACGGTAGCGCCAGCGCCGCTCTTGTCCATGCCGATCGCGGCACCTCGGCCCGAAACATGGATCAAGACGAGTCCGGCCGGGCTCTACTGCGGGCCCGGCGACTTCCACATCGATCCCGTCCGCCCGGTGCCGCGCGCCGTGATCACCCATGGACACGGCGATCACGCGCGATCCGGCAACGAGCGGGTGCTGGCCACCCCGGAGACGCTCGCGATCATGCGGGAGCGCTACGGCGAGGCGGCCGGAGGATCGCTGCAACCGCTCGCCTATGGTGAGACCGTCACGGCAGGCGATGTGACGATCCGGCTGGTGCCGGCCGGTCACGTGCTCGGCAGCGCCCAGATCGTGCTCGAATACCGCGGCAGCCGGGTTGTCGTCTCCGGCGACTACAAGCGCCGGCCGGATCCGACCTGCGCGCCGTTCGAGCCTTATAATTGCGATGTCTTTATCACCGAGGCGACATTCGGGCTGCCGGTCTTCCGCCATCCGCCGGACACGCAGGAGATCGACAAGCTGCTGCACTCCCTCGTCCTCTTCCCGGAGCGCTGCCACCTCGTCGGGGTCTATGCGCTCGGCAAATGCCAGCGCGTTCTGGCCCTGTTGCGGCGGGCGGGGTACCAGGAGCCGATCTATCTGCACGGCGCGCTGATCAGGCTCACCGAGCTTTATGAGAGCCTCGGTGTGACGCTCGGGCCGGTGCTGCCCCTCGCCGGGGTCGGCCGCGACGCACTCAAAGGCCGGATCGTGCTGGCGCCGCCCGCCGCCACCGCCGACCCCTGGTCGCGGCGGCTGCCCGACCCGCGGGTTGCGATGGCCTCGGGTTGGATGCGGGTGCGGCAGCGCGCCAAGGCGCGCGGGGTCGAGCTGCCGCTGGTGATCTCCGATCATGCCGATTGGGACGAGCTGACGGCGACCATCGACGAGGTCGCCGCCGAGGAGATCTGGGTCACGCATGGCCGCGAAGAGGCGCTCGTCCACTACGCGACCAAAAAGGGCTACCGCGCCCGGGCGCTGACGCTCGCCGGCTTTGAGGAGGACGAGTGAACCGCTTCGCGGCACTCCTCGATGCCTTGCTCTTCACCCCGTCGCGCAATGGCAAGCTGCGGCTGATGCGGGAATATTTCGCGAGCCAGCCCGATCCGGAACGGGGCTGGGCCCTGGCCGCGCTGACCGGCGAACTCGCCTTCGACGAGGCGAAACCAAACCAGGTGCGCGCGTTGGCGGCCGCCCGGGTCGACCCCGAACTACTGGAGTGGTCCTATGATTTCGTCGGCGACCTCGCCGAGACAGTGTCGCTGATCTGGCCCGCGGCGGCGGGCGGCGAGGGCCCTGTGCCGAGCCTTGGCGAGATCGTCGAAGAGCTCAAACGGGCGCGCCGCGGCGAGGTCGGGCGCCTGCTCGAACCGTGGCTCGACGCGCTCGACGCGACCGGACGCTGGGCGCTCCTCAAGCTCGTCACCGGCAGTCTGCGGATCGGCGTCTCGGCCCGCCTCGCCAAGACCGCACTCGCCGAGTGGGGCAAGGTCGAGGTCGATCGCATCGAAGAAATCTGGCACGGGCTCCGACCCCCTTACCTGCCGCTATTCGACTGGCTCGAAGGGCGCCAGCCGCCGCCGCAGACCGGCGATCTGCCGACCTTCTGCCCGCTGATGCTCGCACAGCCACTGGAAGACGCCGACCTCGAGGGCCTCGACCCACGCGACTACCTGGCCGAGTGGAAATGGGACGGGATCCGCGTCCAGCTCGTCGCCCGCGGCGGCGAAAGGCGGCTCTATTCGCGCTCGGGAGACGAGATCGGCGCCGCCTTCCCGGATGTCATCGAAGGAATGCCGAGGGAGGTCACGCTCGACGGCGAGCTTCTGGTCTCGCGCGACGGCGAGGTGGCCTCGTTCAACGCTCTGCAGCAGCGCCTCAACCGAAAAGCGCCGACCGAAAAGCTGTTGCGCGAATATCCGGCCGCGGTGCGGCTCTACGATATTCTGCGCGACGGAGCCGAGGACCTGCGCGGCCTGGCGTTCGCGGAACGCAGGCGCCGGCTCGAAGCGTGGTTTGCCCGGGACCCGCGGCCGCGTCTCGATTTGTCGCCGCTCGTGCCGTTCGCCAGCTGGCAGGAACTGCGCGAACGGCGCGACGGCGCACGCGCGAGCGGCATCGAGGGGCTGATGCTCAAGCGGGCGGACTCGCTCTATGTCGCCGGCCGGCCGAAGGGTCCGTGGTTCAAATGGAAGCGCGGCGCCTTAACGCTCGACACCGTGCTGATGTACGCTCAGCGCGGCCACGGCAAGCGCTCGTCGTTCTATTCGGACTATACGTTCGGCGCCTGGCACGGCAACGAGCTGGTGCCGGTCGGCAAGGCCTATTCGGGCTTCACAGACGACGAGCTGCGGCGTCTCGACCGCTGGGTGCGCAACAACACCGTGCAGCGCTGGGGGCCGGTCCGCGAGGTCGCACCGGAGATCGTCCTCGAGGTCGCGTTCGACAGCGTACACCGCTCGACCCGCCATAAATCGGGACTGGCCATGCGCTTCCCGCGCATCCACCGCATCCGCTGGGACAAGCCCGTCCGCGAAGCCGACACCCTCGAGGCGCTCGAAAGGC
>CAWCKT010000034.1:0-27210 GCA_963796155.1 uncultured Alphaproteobacteria bacterium
GGGGTGGCACCGATCGGCAGGATGGTTGACAGCTTCTGGCGCTGGCCACTAGGGAGAGATCGGCGAAGGAGTGCGGAGGTCCGGGCATGACACAACAGCAAGGCCCGTCGCCGGGGGCGCGGCTGCGCCAGCTGATCCACCGCAAGGACCGGGTTCTGGCCGTGCTGCACCCGCCGAGTGCGGCATTGGCGCGGATCATGGAGCTCGGGGGGTGCGAGGCCGGCTTTGTCGGCACCTCGGGTGTCGTCGGCGCCTATACCGGCCTCGCCGATGTCGGCACCGCGTCGATGACCGAATGCGTGACGATCGCCGGCTGGATCGCCCAGACCGTCA
Organism: uncultured Alphaproteobacteria bacterium; assembly: GCA_963796155.1. GTDB lineage: Bacteria > Pseudomonadota > Alphaproteobacteria > ATCC43930 > CGMCC-115725 > AP-15. The sequence continues at coordinate 334 of CAWCKT010000034.1, forward strand.
AATTCCCGGTGATCATGGATGGCGACACCGGTCACGGCGGGATCATGGCGGTGCGGCGGATGGTGCGCGAATGCATCCGCGCCGGCATCGCCGGCGTGCGCATCGACGACCAGCCGATCGAAGGCAAACGCCGCACCCAGAGTGCCGGGGTCGAGGTCGTGCCGCTCGAGCAGGCGGTGGCCCGCTATCGCGCCGCCGTCGAATGAAAAACGAGCTCGACCCCGACTTTGTCGTAATGGCCCAATGCTATGCCCGCGATGCCGCGGGCGGCGGGCTGGTCGATTGCCTGCGCCGGCTGCGCGCCTATGAGAGCGAGGCACGGGTCGACTGGGTGCAGTTCGAATCGCCGCACTCGGAGGACGAGATCCGGCGCGCCCGGGCGGTCGTCAGTGGCCCGCTTTCGTTCATGAAGGGGCGGCTGCCGCGCTATCTCGGGCTCGATGAGCATCTGGCACTGGGCGTCACGATCGCCTGGTATCCGGGCTTCACCCACCAGGTGATCTGGGCGGCATTGTGGGACTTCATGCAGCAGTTTCAGGGCAAGGGTATTGCCGCATGGGAGGAATTCGAGCGGGCGCGCCAGGATCGCCCCTATCCGCGTCCCGAGCCGGGACCGGAGGAAGAAGGTCTCGAGAAGCAGCGCCAGCTCGAAGAGCGCTATTTTTCGGCCGAGGCTCTGGCCAAGTACCACGGCGTCTGAGGTATTGTGTCATCCCGGCGGAAGGCCGGGATCTATGTCGGGATAGGCACCGGCCTTCGCCGGTGTGACGAGAAGAGCGGAAGCGAGTGGGAGGGAGGGTCATGGCGCGCGACGGCTTCAGGATCTTCGACTTCGACACGCATGTCGGGCCGTCGATGAACGTCCTCGACCAATATCTCGCCGGGGTCGAGAAGGCCCGGCTGGCCGCTTGGGAGGAATGGAAGGACACCAATCCGCGTACCGGCCGCATCACCTATACCAGGGGCGGACGCAGCTACCAGCGCCGCCTCGGCAGCGCCGCCGCCGACACCGCACCAGCTCGCTACATGGCCGCCTTCACCGGCGCCAACCGCGCCCGCCCGTCGCCGCGCGTCGACGACGACCCGGCCGCGCGGATCGCCGACATGGATCGCGAAGGGGTCGACGTCAACCTGACCCTGCCCTCAGGCTGGTTCGGTACTTGGACCGCTGGCGACGATGTGGCACTCGAAATGGCGATGTACCACGCCTACCACCGCTGGATGGCGGACTACTGCGGCGCCTTTCCCGAGCGGCTCGGCGGCATCATTCTGGTTTCCGCCCGCGATATCGAAGGCAGCCTGGCCGAGATCCGCCGTTGGGCGCGCTCCCGCTGGGCCTGGGCGGTAATGGCCTATGCGCCGGCCGGCATGCCGCTCGACCACCCCGACCTCGAGCCGATCTGGGCGGCCGCCGCCGAGCACGATCTCGCGGTCGTGTTGCACACCTTCACGGTCATGCCGCCCTATGCGCCGGGCGGCGAGGACACCTGGGAAAATTTGTTCCTGCAGCGCTCGGCCGCACATCCCTGGTGCGGCATGCGCAACATGGCGGCACTGATCGGTAGCGGCGTCATGGACCGCTATCCGAGCTTGCGCATCGGCACGCTCGAAGCCGGGCACGGCTGGCTGCCGTTCTGGATGGCCCGCATCGACGAGCACGCCGAAACCGTCAGGGCGGCATTGCCGGAGCTCGCGCACAAGCCCAGCGAATACGTCCTCGGCGGCCGCTATTTCCAGAGCATCGAGATCCCGGAAGGCGAGCGGCTGACCAACTCGGTGATCGATCTCGTGGGCGAGGATTTGCTGATGTACGCCTCGGACTACCCGCACGGCGAGAGCTGGTTTCCCGAGTCGGCGACGACCGTGCTCGGCTGGAGCATGCCGCCCGAACGCAAGCGCAAGCTCTTCTGGGACAACGCCGTGCGGTTCTACGCGCGCTGCGGCTTGGCGTGAGGCGGCCGGGTTTCTATGATCGGCCTCTAGCAAAACTGAGCAAGGAGGACGGAGATGGACCAGGATGCCAAGAAGACGGCGCTCAGGATGATCCCCTACGGGATCTACGTGCTGACCGCCGATGACGGCAAGGGCAACGTCGCCGCCGCCACGGTCAATTGGGTCACGCAGACTGCCTTCGCCCCGCCGCTCGTCGTAGTCGGCGTCAAAACCAATTCCGGCGCCTATCAGATCGTCAAGAATACCAAGACCTTCGCCCTGAACATGCTCGGCAAGGACGGCAAAGGGGTTGCCTTCACCTTCTTCAAGCCGACCAAGCTCGAAGACGGCAAGCTTTCGGGCCAGGCCATTCACAAGGGCACGACCGGAGCGCCGATCCTGGACGCCGCACCGGCCGCGGTCGAGTGCCGGGTCACCAGCATCGTCGAGCAGGGCGACCACCACATCGTGGTCGGCGAGGTCGTCGAGGCGCATGTCGCAAAGCCGATCACCGGGCGCCCCGACGCCGCGATCCTCGAGATGAAGGAACTCGGCGACAACGTCTTCTACGGCGGCTGACGCTGGTCTGCCCCTCACCCCAGCCCTCTCCCCGCTTAGCGGGGAGAGGGAGGGTCCCGCGCAGCGGGAGGGTGAGGGGCAGGCGAGCGCTCGATGAATATTCGAACGAGGATTGCTATGCAATTAGACGATCAAATGGCCGGCCGAGGGCAATGCGCGCGTTCCTTACCGGGTGTTTTCTGATCCGGAGATCTACCGCGCCGAGCTCGGCCGGATCTTTCTCGGGCCGACCTGGCAATATCTCGCACTCGCCGGCGAATTCCCCCAGCCGGGTGACTACCTGACGACCTTTCTCGGCGAGACCCCGGTCATCGTCACCCGAGGGCAGGACGGCGAGATCCATGCAATGGTCAACCGCTGCGCCCATCGCGGCAACCTCGTTTGCCTCAAGCGGCGCGGCCATGCCGACAACCTGACCTGCGTCTACCACGCCTGGCGCTACGATCTCGCCGGCAACCTCGACAGTGTCGCCTTTCGCCGGGGTGTCGCCGGCAAGGGCGGGATGCCGGCGAGCTTCCGCCTCGAAGAGCACGGCCTCAAAAAGCTGCGCGTCGACACCTTCGGCGACCTCGTCTTCGGCACCCTCTCACCTGAGGCGCCGCCGCTGGCGCATTACATCGGCAATCTGATCGGCTCGCGCATCCATCGGGTATTGCACGGCAGGCCGAAGATTCTCGGCACCACCTCGCAGATCCTGCACAACAACTGGAAGCTCTATTTCGAGAATGTGCGGGACACCTACCACGCGACCCTGCTGCATTCCTTCTTCACGACCTTCCGCATCTCGCGGCTGACTTCGGAGGGCGGGGTCGACATCGCCGAGAGCGGCGCGCATCACGCGAGCTACACGCGCAACAAGACCGAGCGGGTCGACGCCGCGACCTCCGACCAGCTCTATGCCGGCATCCCATCATTGCGCGAGAATTTCCGGTTGGCCGATCCGAGTTTTCTCGCCGGTGTCGACGAGTTCGGCGACGACACGACGACGCAGATCCTTGTCGCTGTTCCCGAATTTCGTATTGCAGCAGATCCAGAACAGCATTGCAGTACGACTGGTATTGCCGAAGGGGCCGGACAAGACCGAGCTGCAATGGACCTATATCGGCTTCGAGGAAGACGACCCGAGGATGACCGAAAGACGGCTGGCGCAGGCCAATCTCGTCGGTCCCGCCGGTTATGTTTCGATGGAGGACGGTGCGGTCGGCAATTTCATCCAGCGCGCGATCCCGGGCGCCGAAGACGAATGTTCGGTGCTGGAGATGGGCGGGTTCGGGCATGTCTCCGAAGCCAACCGGACGACCGAGGCTTCGGTGCGCAGCTTTTGGCACGCCTACCGGCCATTGATGGGGTTGTGACGTGGCCGATTTCGAGGCGGTGCGGCGACGGTTGGAACTGGAACAGCTCTACACCGACTACGTCCACTGCCTCGACGCCGACGAGCTCGAGCATTGGCCCGATTTCTTCACCGAAGACTGTTTTTATCGGATCACCTCGGCCGAGAACTACGAAGCCGGCATGCCGTTGGGGCTGATTCATGCGACCTCGCGCAACATGTTGAAGGACCGGGTCAGTGCGTTGCGCGAAGCCAACATCTATGAGCCGCAGCGCTACCGTCACCTGGTGTCGTCGATCAAGATCGTGCAGGAGCAGGGAGAGCGACTGGATCTGATGGCGAATTTCCTCGTCGTGCGGACGATGCAGGAGGGCGACATGACCCTCTTCGCCGCCGGGCGCTACCTCGACCAGGTCAGACGCGAGGACGGCGCCTGGAAATTCGCCCGCAAGACGGTCGTCCTCGACAGCCGCCAGATCGACACTCTGCTGGCGATCCCCCTTTGAGATCGCGGCGCGGCCGGCAGGGGATCGCTTCCGTGGGACGATGATAGGACCCACGCGATCCGTCTGGAAACCTCGTGCGGTCAATGCAAACACCCGGTAGAATGATTACAGACAGGAGGACCATGATGGTGAAGAGGGCTCCGTTCCTTAAGACCCGCTACGGTGGCTACCACCACCGCCAGCTGCCGCAGGAAGACGCCGAGCTGACCCATGTCGGCCCGGACACGCCGTGCGGCGAATACATGCGCCGGTTTTGGCAGCCGGTGTGTTATTCGGACGAGCTCAAAGACCTGCCCCGCAAGCTTCGGATCCTCGGCGAGGATCTCGTCGCCTTCCGCGACGGCAGCGGTGCGGTCGGCCTGTTGGAATTGCACTGCCCGCACCGCGGGACGTCGCTCGAGTTCGGGCTGGTCGGCGCCAAGGGGATCCGCTGCTGCTATCACGGTTGGCTGTTCGATGTCGACGGTGCGATCCTCGAAACTCCGGGCGAGCCGGCGACGAGCACGCTGAAAGACCGGCTCTGCCACGGCGCTTATCCGGTCCATGAATATGCCGGGATGGTCTTCGCCTATATGGGTCCTCCCGAAGAGATGCCGGCCTTTCCGGTCTACGACAGCTTCAATCGGCCGGGGTATCGCATGATGCCCGGACAAAGCTATGTCTATCCGTGCAATTGGCTGCAGATCCTCGAAAACACGATGGATGCGGTGCACACCGCGTTCCTCCACACGATCGTCAGCGGTGCCGTGTTCACCGACGAGTTCGGCGTATTGCCGGAACTGGAGTTTGCCGAGACCCCGGTCGGGATCATCTACATTGCTACACGGCGCGTCGGCGACAACATCTGGGTGCGGAGTGTCGAGAACGTGCTGCCCAACCTGCAGCAGGTCGCGCCGATCTGGGAAACCGGCCACCAGGAGCACCCGTTCAGCGGCCCGATGATGAGCCGCTGGATCGTGCCGCTCGACGACACCAACACAATGCTGATCGAGTTACGTCACATCAGCGAGACCGAAGGCGTCGTCACGCCCGATTGGTGGGCCGATCGCAGCATCATGCTGCCCGGCCAACTCGCCGCCGAGAGCTATGAGGAAGGCCAGCGGCGCCCCGGGGACTTCGAGGCGCAGGTCTCGCAGCGGCCGGTCGCCGTCCATGGCCTGGAACATCTCGGCACGACCGACCGGGGCGTCACGCTCTTCCGCAACCAGATCCGGCGTGGCATCCGGGCGGTAAAGTCGGACAAGGATCCCGTCGGTCTGTTCCGCGACGGCGGCGCGGTGATTCCAACCTATTGCAATGATACGGTGGTGCGCGTCCCGCCGGCGAAGACACCGGAACTCGACAAGAAGCTGATGCGCGAGACCGGTCGCCGGCTGGCCGAAGACTACATCGCGGCGCCGCCACTGCTAGCTGCCGCCGAATAGCGACTGCACCGAGGTCCGCATAATCCTTGCCGCTTTTCGGCCGCTTGGGCGCGGACTTGCACCGAATTGGGGCCGTAGCGGTCGCGGAGGGGGGCGGTGTCGATCTCTTCGAGCTCGATCTCGCGGGCCAGCACCTGTCGCTTCCAGGCCTGCTGCGCCGGCTCGTGGGCGTGGAATTCGGGGCATGACCTCGCGGGCGAAGAGTTCAAGGCTTTCGCAGATGTGCTCGTGAGTGTTCTTGCCGGCCTGGTTCAACAAAATCACCTGGTCGATATGCGAGGTCTCGAACCGCCGCAGCCTGCGCCGCAGGGTCTCGGGCGAGCCGATCAGCCCGCCGGATAGCGCGCGGGCGAGCCCGTCGGGGTTCTCGCGTGTCCTCGGGCAGAGCAGCATTGCGCTCGCCCATGCCGCGCTGGATTTCGACGGCGCAGCGCATCGCATCGACGACGCTCTGAAACTCCACCAGCAGCCCGTCCCCGGTGGTCTTGACGATGCGGCCACGGTGCCCAGCGATTGCCGGATCGATCAGCTCGGCGCAGCGCTTTTAGCCGTGCGAGCCTACCTTCCTCGTCGGTCCCATCAGCCGCGAATGGCCCGCGACATCGGCGGCCAGAATGGCCGCGTGCCGGCGTTCGACCCGCCCTCCGCTCAATGCTCCCTCCCGGAAGGGCAGACCCTCTCCTTCAGTGTGCTCCTCCCGTTACAGGTCGATCAACCCCGGCCAAACTGGTACGCCCGGGAAACGGGCGCCCCGGAGGATCGGCCCGCGCAGTTGCCGACCGCCGGCGACAAAGTGTTGTCGTCGACCCGTTTTATCTCCGAGCCGGGTCTTGTACCGGCTCGCTGACGGCGGCTGAGCCGGCGATCCCGAGAAAGACGAGAACGGCACGATTCAGCCGGACCATGTCCTCGTCGGCGAGGCGGCCGATATGGCTACCAATTTTCGCCTTTCGAACAGTCGTGATCTTGTCCACCATCAGCCGACAGGGGATACGCAATCCGTTTTTGTCACTTGGCTCGAAGGCCAATCGGAACAGAGGAGCGTCTGTAGGATCGGTAGTGAATGCGCAAACCGTGATCGACTCGGTCATGTCGAAGCGGTCGTCTTGCAGAATTACCACCGGACGTGGCTTGCCAGCGTAGCCTCCTCCGGCAGCTACTGTCCAAATCTCGCCACGCTTCACGCACTGCCCCAATCGGACACAGCATCAATAAAATCTTGATCATCCTCAGAGTGCGGACTGGCGGCAACGGAGAGGGACTGGCGGTGCGCTTCGGCTATGAAGGCGGGAGAGCGCACGTCCGGCACCCAAATCTGAATGGGTCTCAGGCCTTGCTGGCGCAGCCGATGGCGATAGGCCTTGACCTTTTCTCTCGATGACTTCGACTGAGTGGGCGTTGCCATGCTCACCTCTATGATGGGTTACATGTAACCTATCATAGGTCGGATCCGATGCACAGCCCATTCGTCTACGCGAACTCGCTTCGCGATGAGCTCGCGCGGGCAAGGCTGTACAGAGCTCGGCCGCTACTCCGCCGCCTGCGCCCGCGTGATCTGCACCGAATTGGGGCCGTAGCGGTCGCGGAAGGGAGCGGTGTCGATCTCTTCGAGCTCGATCTCGCGGGCCAGCACCTGTCGCTTCCAGGCCTGCTGCGCGGGCTCGTGGGCGTGGAATTCGGGCATGACCTCGCGGGCGAAGAGTTCAAGGCTTTCGCAGATGTGCTCGTGGGTATTTTTGCCGGCTTGGTTCAACAGGATGACCTGGTCGATATGCGAGGTCTCGAACCGCCGCAGCCGGCGCCGCAGGGTCTCGGGCGAGCCGATCAGCCCGCCGGATAGCGCGCGGGCGAGCCCGTCGGGGTTCTCGCGTTTCCACTTCTCGTATTCGTCCCACAGATTGACCGTACCGGGCTCGGGCCGTTTGCGGTTCGGGCTCAGCCCGTAAAAGCGCAGCGCGAATTGGAAGAACGGGATGCCGTCGGCGCGGCGTCGCGCCTCCTCGTCGGTCTCGGCGCACATGAAATAGCTGGTCAGCGCGATGTTCGGATTGGTGACGTAATCGGCGAGTTTGTCGAGGCGCTTGGTAAAGGCGTTGTAATAGGCGTGCACCCACGCATGGGCGGCGTCGGCGCTGAGGAACTGGAAGGCGAGCGCGCCCAGCCCGCGCCGCCCGGCCATCTCGATCGTGTCGAGCTGCGAGCAGGCGCACCACAGCGGCGGGTGCGGTTTTTGCAACGGCTTCGGCACGACGTTGCGCAGCGGGAAATCGAAATGGGTTCCGTGGTATTCGCAGCCACCTTCCCGGAACATCGGGATCACCGCGCGCACCGCGTCCTCCCACACCGCGCGCTTCTCCGCAAAATCGCGGTCGAAGGGTTCGAGCTCGGTGATGCTGGCACTCTCGCCCATGCCGAATTCGACGCGGCCGCGGCTGACGAGGTCGAGCGCGGCGATGCGTTCGGCCACACGGGCCGGGTGGACCGTCGTCAGTTGCATGATCCCATGGGCGAGGCGGATCTGCTTGGTGCGCTGGCTCGCTGCGGCGAGGAAGACCTCGGGGGCCGGAGAGTGTGAATATTCTTCAAGAAAGTGGTGCTCGACCTCCCAGGCAAAGTCGTAGCCGAGCTGGTCGGCGAGTTCGACTTGGTCGAGTGCATTTTGGTAGAGCTTGAACTCGCTCTCGGGCTGCCACGGCCGCGGCAGTTGCAGCTCGTAGAATATGCCGAATTTCATCTCTCGCTCCTCAAGCCGGAATGACCGCCCATCCCGGTGGCGGCTCTTTTCCCGGATGCACGCTCCCGCACTCTCGACATCTGCGCGCGGACTTGTCGGCGTAAAAGGCCGCAAACAACGGCGGCAGGTCCTTAACAAGGTCGGCGGCGGCGATCTCGACGCGGTGGACGAGCGCCCCGCACTCGAAGCAGAACCATTCGAACCCGTCCTTGTCGTTTGTCCCGCGGGGGCTCTCGACGACGAGCCCGACGGAGCCGGCGATCGGGCGCTGCGGCGAGTGGCGCAGATGTGGCGGCAACAGAAAGACCTCGCCTTCGCGGATCGGCACGTCGTAGATCCGGCCCGCTTCGGCGAGCTTCAAAACCATGTCGCCGCGCAGCTGGTAAAAAAACTCCTCGCCGGGGTCGTCGTGGAAGTCGACCCGCTGGTTCGGGCCGCCCACGACCATCACCACCATACCGGCGTCGTCGAACACCATTTGGTTGCCGACCGGCGGCTTCAGCAGATGGCTGTGCTCGTCGATCCAGCGAGTGAAGTTGAAAGGGCGGCGCAAGCTTTCGATCATCATCGTCTCTCCCCCGCTCAGGGTGGGTCCCAGCCGATGGCGCGACGCAGGAAATTGTAGCCAAGCGCGGTAAAGGCGGCGCGCTCGGCGTTGTCCTTCCCGTAGCCGTGCCCACCGGCGGCGGGCTCGTAGAAGTAGGCCTCATAGCCCATCGCCTGCAACTTTGCCGCCATCTTGCGGGCATGGCCGGGATGCACGCGGTCGTCGCGCCGGCTCGTCGCGATCAGGATCGGGGGGTAAGGCCGGCCCGGGACGGCCGTGTGATAGGCCGACATCCCGGCGAGAAACGCCCAGTCAGCCGGGTCGTCCGGATCGCCATATTCGGCGATCCAGCTCGCCCCGGCATGCAGTTTCGCGTAGCGCCGCATGTCGATCAGCGGGATCGTGCAGAAGAGCGCGCCGAACCGCTCCGGATAGCGGGTCAGCATGTTGGTGATCAGGATGCCGCCATTCGACCCGCCCTCGGCGGCGATGCGGCCGGGCTTTGTCACCCCGCGGCGCACCAGGTCGGCGGCGACCGCGGCGAAATCGTCATGACTAAGCCGCTTCTTTTCGCGTCGCCCGGCGTCATGCCAAGCAGTGCCGAACTCGCCGCCACCGCGGATGTTGGCGACAACCCCGGTGCCGCCGCGCTCGAGCCACAGCTTGCCCAGGGCCGAATTGTAATAGGGCAGCTGCGAGATGCCGAACCCGCCATAGCCCGAGAGATGGACCGGCGCCTCGCCGGTCTCGCCTGGTGGCCCGACCTGGACATAGGGGATCCGTGTGCCGTCCTCCGAGATCGCCTCGTGGCGAGTAACGACGAGACCGGCCGGGTCGAAAGCCTGTGGACCGCGCTTCAACAGCTGCGGCGCGGCGAGTGGCGGGACGAGATAGAGCGAGGGCGGGGTTAGCGGATCTTGCGCGCTGGCGAGCAGGTCGCCGGTCGACTCCTCCGTCCGAACATCCAGCGACCAGACATGAGCAACGCCGATGTCGGGTAGACCGGAGACGCGGTCGCGCGACCAGCCCGCATCGGAGGGGGTCAGCACCTCGAAAACCGGTTTCAGGTCGTCGAGGATCGACAGGACGAGGCGCCCGCCGCTCCAGAAGAACCCTTGCAATGCTCGGCGCTCGGCCGGCTCGAACAATTTGGTGAACCGGCGGTCGCCGGCGAGAAAGGCCGAAAAAGACATGCCGAGAACGGTGTCGGACGCGTAGGTCTCGCCGCCGATCGTCCAGGGAGTCCGGCGCCTGACGGCCAGCCAATCACGGTGCCACATGACCCAGGCATCGGTCGGAAGATCGATCCGGGTCCTGGGTCCGCTGCGATCGCCGATCCAGACAACCGCATCGAAAAAACCGATCCTCTCGACAAAGACCAACCGCTCCTCTTCGGCCTCGCGGTCGTCATCGGCCCACACCGCCATACGATCGGCCGCGGTCTCGAAGATCACCGGAGCCGCCAGCGGGTCAGTCCCGCGTTGCCAAAGGCGCACCGTCCGCGCATAGCCCGAACCGGTGGCCATGCCCTCGCCCAACGCCGAAGAGAGCAGCAGCGTATCGCGATCGGCCCAAGCAGCTCCCCCCTTGGCTTCCGGCAACGCAAAGCCCCCGGCTACGAAGTCGCGCGAAGCGAGATCGAATTCACGGAGCACCACGGCGTCGGCGCCGCCGCGCGACAGCTTCAGGATGGCGCGGTCATGCGTACTGCGAATGGTTGCGGCCCCGCTCCAGGTCCAGTCCTCGCCCTCCCTTACAGCCAGCGCGTCGAGGTCGAGGAGGATGTCCCAATCGGGCTGCTCGCTGCGGTAGCTGTCGAGCGTTGTCGCCCGCCACAGGCCGCGCGGATGCTCGGCGTCCTTCCAGAAATTGAAGAGTCTGGTGCTGCGCCTGGCGACGAGCGGGATGTTGTCAGGGCGGTCGTAGATCGCCACAAGCGTGTCGCGATCTGCCGCGAAACGCGCGTCGCCAAAGCGCGACTGGGTTGCGGCGTTCTGCGCTTCGACCCAGGCGAGCGCGCGTCCACCGTCGATCTCTTCGAGCCAGAGGTAGGGATCGTCGTCCGGCGCCTCGGGCGTCGGGCGCGGGTCTAGGGCGGGCATGGCAAACTATCCCGATGATCAACGGCCCGCTTTCGCGTTTGGGAGAACCCCGCAACGGTCAGCAGCGCAAGTATTCTACCTGCGATCAATGGATCGTGCAGGATGTGCGGACCACCCGGTAGGTCGAAAAATATCCGAGCGTATGGGTCGAGATGCGGAGGAACGCATATTCGCTGAAGCCCGGCTTTAGCTGGTCCATGACGTCGAGCCGACAAGTGTTGCCCGGCAGCAGGGTGACGGTCATCGTCCGCGTACTTTGCGGATCATTCTGTATGCGTACGAGCCGGCCATCCGGGGCTACCTGCCAGGACGCATATGTCGACTCGTCGCCGGAGCTGCCGAGCACTTGCACCATCGCATTTTGATCGCGCAAGGGTCCGCTGCTGCGGTTGCGGGCTTCCGCAAGATTGTTGGGCCCGGACACGGTAATCTGAAGGTTGTGGTGCACCGCTATGTTTGGATGGACTTCTGGACGGACCATGTCCATCACCGAGTCATAGGTGAGATCGATTACCGTATTCGCCGCCGCGGTCGCGGTCGCCGGGCCGAACGCCGACAGTGCACCAATGACCGACAGCAGCGCCCAACCGGCGATGCTTCGTGAGCCAAATTTATGTCGCATAACGACTTTTCACAAAATCCTCCGAGAAATCTGCGGGATCGTTGCGATCGTGCCGGCGCCGCCCTCAGGCACCATAAGCGGGAGCGCGGCGGGCGAGGCCGCCGAATAGGTCGAGCATGCGCCCGCGCCACGCCCTGACCGGATCATCGGCCGCCAAAGTCTCGAAGTCGCTGATCGCACGGGCCCATTGGAACGCGCCGAAGACGACGTAATCGGCGTAGGCCGGGACGCTGCCGGATACGAAATCCTGCCGTTCGACGGTGCGGCGTAGCGGATCGAGGCTCGTGCGAAAGGCCGGCAGCCGCGCTTCGCGGTCGCGCACGACATCTTCGAGCGTGGTGCCGAAGCGCTCTTCGCGCGAGCGGCGGAAATAGGCCTGGTCCTTCGCCGCGCAGTGGCGATTGATGTCGAGTACCACAAAGCGGACGAGGGCGGTGTTCAGCACCGTCTCGGTCCAGTTCTGCACAAAGCGCGCGAGCGCGCGCCCGGTTTCGCCGCCAAACAGCGACGGCTGGTCGGGATAGCGCTCTTCGAGGTAGTCCGCGATGGCGGTCGAATCGTGGACGACCCGGTCGCCGTCACAGATAACCGGCACCCGGCCCTGGTTCGGCTGGGGCAGCTCTTCCTTTTCGGTAAAGCGCCACGGCACGGTCTCGACCGCGAGCCCCTTATGGGCCAGCGCCATGCGTGTGCGCCAGCAGAACGGGCTGAAGCGGCGGTCCGCCTCGGCGCCGGCGAGATCGTACAGAATGATTGTCATGCGAGAGCCCCTTCAGCCTGCGGTCTTCATGCGCCGAGGCGCTCGGCGAGTTCGGCAAAACCGGCGACCACGATGTCGGTCACGGGGTTGGGAACCGGGTCGGGCGGGCCGGTGGGCCCCCACTCGGCCGGGCGGTGCACGAACGCAGTAAGGTAATCCTCGCCACGCGCAGCATCGAGATCGAAATTGTGGCACGCGACCATCAAGATTTCGCCCGGCGGCACCCTGAGCAGCGTTGCGGCGCGCCGATAAGCCTCAGGCCTGGTTTTGTAGACCCGCAGCATCTCGCACGGGATCACCGCATCCCAAGCGATCCCATTGCGGCGTGAAACGTCGATCACCAGCGACAGGGTCAGGATCGTAAATGAAATACAGACATGATGCCGCCGCAGACGTGCGAGCGCCGGGGCAAAATCCGGCCAGGCGTCGAGTTCGTGCCAGCGCGCCGTAATGGCCTGGCGATCCTCGCTCGAAAAGGCGTCGATCTCCCCCTCGGCGAGAAGCTCATCCAGCACATCGCGATGGACATCGTCGATGTTGAAATTCGGATCGACCGCTCCGAGCATCCGCCTCAACGAGCGGCGCCGGTATTCGTTGGCAAGCTCATGCCAGTCACGCGCGACACCGCGCCGGGCGCCGCAATCGGCGAGCGCGGCGTTGATCCCGCCGTGCCAGTCGAGGACCGTGCCTCCGGTGTCGAAGGCCAGCACCTTGATCCCGCGCATCCCAGCCCCTCAGTCTTTGTTGCGCACGCGTGCGGCCGGAACCATGAAATTACCGGCGATCAGCTTGAGCCGCTCGTCTGCGCTGTCGAGGCATGCCTCCCTCAGGGCATGAATCGCAGCGCCGGCCGCAGTCTCGTTCCAGAACCAGTCGCCGAGTTGGCGGCTCGACGGCTTGGCCGCTCCGGCGGCACCCGCCTCCAGGTAATAAGCCTTCACATCGTCGACGGCAAACCGCAGCATCAGCGGCGCGGAGAACTCGGCGCGCCGGCTCGGCGGCGACTTCCCTCGGAGCCAATCGGCGACATGACGGCCGCAATCGGCGATCGACAACCCGGAAAGGCCGACCGTCGTCCGGCCATGCTGTGCAACCCAGCGCTGATGAGCATCCCGCAACCGCCCGATCTCGGGCTCCAGCCGTGCGGCGAGCGTCTCGGCCGACCCCCGCGCGGCTGCCGCTGGAACGGCGGGCGGGCGCCAGGCGGGATCGGGTTGCGCACGCGGGTCGTCTTCCGGAAAATCCTCGATGATCACCGGACCGCTCTCGCGCTCGAGCAGCCGCAGCGCCCTGAGGATCACCCGTTTCTGAAACGCTGGGTCGCTCGGCGGACCAAAGGGCCGCCCCAACTCAAAGGAAACCCACAGCGCGCGCGGCGGTTTGGTCTTCTCTGTCTGCGGCCGAATTAGGCTGATGGCGACAGTCGCAATCCCCTCTTCCTCGAGATAGTGCGCCAGCGCGCTCACGGCGCGCGTGCAGACCGGTCAAACGGGGCAGAGGAGGACAGCGTCGACCTGGTCGCGCCTCAGACGGCCGGCGAGCTCGCGGGCATGCGGCTCCATCTGCAGCGGGTCGGAGGCACCCATGAACGAGTAATGGGTCGCGGCCACCGAGCCGATCACGCCATCAGCAGCCAGCTCGCGCAGGCGGTCGAGCGGGAACGCGACGTTCCAATCCTCCTCCAACCCAGTGCGGTCGAAGTTGATCGAAATATGGCTGACCAGCAGTTCCGCGGGCTTTGTGTCTGCGGGGATAGCCCGGTAATCGGCATCCCGCCCGCGAAACGGCATCTCGCCCCTGACGACGAGACCGGCCGACGACACGATCGCGACCCGGCGCTGCGACAGGGGCGGCCCGGTCACCCAGGGCGTCGTTTCGAATCTGGGACAGTCGGTCTCGGCGAGACGCTGCGCCTGCGCCGCCGGCAAATCGGTCAATCGCGTCATTGCATCTCTCCTCAAGTCAGCACGCGAGGGTCGGCGCTCGACGGCAGGTCGAGCAAGGCAAGAGCCGGTCGGATCACCCCCTGCAACAGCTCGCGCCGAGGATCGGCGCGGGCCAGCACGCGCACCCCCAGGGTTACCCCGAGCAGCAGTCGGGCGAGGTCGGCCGGATCAGGGTCAGAGGGGACGGATCCATCAGCTTGCGCGGCGGTGACGGCGCGGCGGAAGAATGCTTCGATCTCGGCGAGGCGGGCAGCCACCTCGGCCCCGAGCTGCGGGTCGTGAGGCGCGATCTCCAGCGCCGAATTCACCAGAAGGCAGCCGCGCCGGTGCTGATCGTCGAGGGAGTGCTCGACGATCTCGTCGAGAAACGAGCGGATGGCCTGCTTTGGCGGCAGCGTTCGCTCCAGGCGAGCGATACGTTCGCGCATCGACCGTTCGGCATAGCGTTGCAGCGCCTGGCGGAACAGCGAGCGCTTATCCCCGAACGCATTGTAAAGGCTGGTACCGCTGATGCCCATGCGCGCGGCGAGGTCGCGGACGGAGGTCGCCTCGTAGCCGTCGCGCCAGAAACAATCTGTCGCCGCATCGAGCGCAGCGGCCTCGTCGAACTCGCGGGGCCTGGCCATCTCAGAATTTCGCCAACATCGTGCACGTTGGACCGTGCCCTATTTTGTATCGAATGATCCAAAACATTTCGCGATGGCTGCCATGCGCTACGGCGGCAGAAAGAAACTCAAAAAGTGCGGTGGTGAGAAAAGCTACCCGAGCGGAAGCAATAACCGCTGCGCCGCTGCTCTGAGCGCTTCGGGCAGTGCCGCGGGTCGTCTCGTGTCTAGGTCGAGCTGGACGCCAAATTGTCCGAGCCGGGCGAATTCGCTGCCGTCAGCCGGGTCGCACATTCGATGCACGAACCGGATCGAGGAATTGCCGAGATGCGCGATGCCGGTTTCGACCAGAACCGGGCTTCCCAGTCGCGGGTACCCGGTGACCTGCAAAGCGAGCTCAAAAGTCGAATAGCCGCGACGCTCGGCCTGCAGGTAGGCCGCCGTCGCACCGATCGCCGCGAGCGCCTGGACGCAGCCGGCGGTGAAGCGGTGAACAAAGGCCGCGAGCGCGAAATTTCCATCCGGGTCGAGATCCATCGGCTTGACCCGGTCGCGCGCCGTAGCAATGAAGCCGTCGGTCGTGCTCGGCTCGGGCCGACGCTCGACGGCAGGGCCCGGCCAAGGCAACAGACGCCGATCGAGTGCCTCGCGGGTTTCGTGCGGCAATGAGGCCGCCGTGACATCGAGCGTCTCCTCGACCCAGGCGGTGACTTCGCCATTCGCCGAGTCGACGACCTGATGACCGAGGCGCATAGAGGCTTCATCAAGCGCGATCGGAGCGCTCAAGACATGAAAGCTGGCGCCGGCGCGCAGTTCGCGCACAAATCGGACGTCGAAGCGGCGGCCGGCCGATTGCGGCGCTCCGTCGAGGCCCAGGCTCCGGGCCGTCATAGCTGCCGCGTCCGCCAGCCGATCGAAATAATAGGCGATCGTGAAATGTTCGGTGATGTCGCATTCCCAAGGAGCGACGATGCCACGCCAGGTCTCCGTCCAGCCTTTCATCGGCTCAGTCCCAACACCTTGGTTCGATCGGTCAGGTCGGTCAGGCGTCCCGCTCGCCGCCCAGCCCAGTTTATCCGACCGACCGCCTGCTATGTGAATCATCGCTGTCGGGGTTGCGCGGCGTGTTTGGAGGCTTTCGAACATAGCGCTTCACGCCGCAGGGGATGCTGGTGTAAGCCAGGGTGTGCAGCGCCGACATTTCGGTCGGCGCGCCTAAGTGTGCCTGTGCGAATTCAGGAGCGAACATGCCCAGTCTGAGCTTTGCCGCACCAACGAGCGTCGACGAGGCCGTCAAGATCTTGGCCGGCGCCTCCGGTATGGCCAAGGTGCTGGCCGGCGGGACCGATCTCTTGGTGCAGCTGCGGTCGGGTCGAACCCGTCCCGAGCTGATCGTTGATACAAAGAGAATTCCGGGGTTGATCGGCATCCGCGAGGAGAGCGACCGCTTTGTGATCGGCGCTTCGACGCCGGGGGTCATGATCTATGAGAACGAAGCGCTGACTCGCGCCTGGCCGGGGATCGTCGAAGGCATGGATCTGATCGGCTCGGAGCAGATCCAGGGACGCGCCTCGCTCGCCGGCAATCTGTGCAACGCCTCTCCGGCGGCCGACAGCACACCAGCGCTGATCGCCGCGCGTGCGACCGCCGTCATCGCCGGGCCGAGCGGTAGACGCGAAGCGCCGGTCGAGGCGATCGTCACCGGGCCGGGACAGACCTCGCTCCAAAAGGGCGAATTCATCGTCGAGTTTCATGTGCCAAAGCCAAAGCCGCACCAGTCCGACGCCTATTTGCGCTTCATCCCGCGCACCGAGATGGACATCGCCGTCGTTGGCTGTGCGGTCAATGTCACGCTCGACGGAAACGGCACATGCACGGACGCCCGGGTTGTTCTCGGGGCTGTGGCGCCGACGCAGCTTGTCGCCGAGGAGGCGGCAGCGGCGCTTGTCGGCCACAAGCTCGACGACGACGCGCTATCCAAACTCGATGCCGCCGCGGGTCGCATCTGCAAGCCGATCAATGACAAGCGCGGCACAATCGAATACCGGGTCAAGGTCGCCGGCGTCCTCGCACGACGCGCGGCCGCGATCGCCTTTGAACGCGCCGCCAAGCGCTAGGAGACTGCTCATGGCCAAAACCCACGTATCGACGATCATCAACGGAGAACCCGTCGAGTTCCTCTGTGAACCGCAGCAGACCCTGCTCGACGTGCTGCGCGATGAGCTCAACCTGACGGGCAGCAAGGAGGGGTGCAGCTCGGGTGATTGCGGCGCCTGTACCGTCATCGCCGACGGCCACATCGTCTGCTCGTGCCTGATGCTCGGCGCCGAGGCCGAGGGGCGGAAGATCACGACCGTGGAGGGCATCGCCGAGGGCGACAAATTGCATCCGGTGCAGCAGAAGTTCCTCGAGCACGCCGCATTGCAATGCGGCTTCTGCACACCCGGATTCATCGTTGCGGCCAAGGCATTGCTCGACGAAAACCTGAATCCCACAGAGGAAGAGACGAGATATTGGCTTGCCGGCAACCTTTGCCGCTGCACCGGTTATGACAAGATCATCCGCGCGGTGCTCGACGCCGCCGCGGTCATGCGAGGGGAGAATCCGCCATCTCCTGCCGCCTAATGTGCGCAGGGCGGCGGTGTCGAGGCCACGAGGATCTGACCCGGCAATCGACCAAACGTCACCCCCCGCGGAAGCGGGGGCCCAGGGCAATCGGAACGCCCTGGCCCTGGGTTCCCGCTTTCGCGGGAACGACGGGTATAGGAGGGTAATATGAGCTATCTGGAAAAAGAATCGCTGAAAATCGTCGGAACCCGGCCCATTCGCCCTGACGGGGTCGACAAGGTCACGGGGCGGGCCAATTTCGGCGCCGACATGAAAATGCCCGGCATGTTGTGGGGCAAGATCAAGCGCAGCCCGCACGCTCATGCGCGGATCTTGTCGATCAACACCGACAAGGCGATGGCGTTGCCCGGCGTCAAGGCCGTGACGACGCGGGCCGATTTTCCAGACATTCCGCCGGACAAGCGTGTCATCGGCGCCATGCCGCATAACCTGTGGGACCTGTCGCGCAACTGTATGGCCAAAGGCAAGGCGCTCTACGAGGGCCACGCAGTCGCTGCGGTCGCCGCCACCTCGCCGGCGATCGCCGAGCAGGCGCTCGAGCTGATCGAGGTCAAATACGAGGTATTGCCGCATGTCATGGATGTCGAGGCGGCGATGGCGCCGGATGCGGCGGTGCTGCACGACGACATCTTCACCGCCGGGGTCGACCCCAAACCGAGCAAGCCGTCGAACGTCTCGAAGATGGTTCGGTTTGCCAAAGGCGACGTCGGGGCCGGGTTCGCCGAAGCCGACGTTGTCATCGAGCGGCGCTACACGACAAAACCCGTGCACCAGGCCTATATCGAGCCGCATGCCTGCGTCGTCTCGGTCGCAGCTGACGGGCAAACCACGATCTGGAGCTCGAGCCAGGGCCAGTTCATGGTCCGCGCCTATACCTCGCGGATTGCCGGAGCTGAGGATAATGCGAGCATCCGTGCGATCCCGGCGGAGATCGGCGGCGGCTTTGGCGGCAAGACGATCATCTACCTCGAACCGGTCGCCTACATGCTGTCGAAGAAATCGGGCCGGCCGGTCAAGATCGTGATGAGCCGTGAGGAGGTGTTCCGGGGAACCGGGCCGACCTCAGCCGCGGTCGTCGAGGTTAAGCTCGGCGCCAAGAGGGACGGCCGGATCACCGCCTTGGAAGCCGTGCTCAAGTATCAGGCGGGCGCATTCCCAGGCTCGCCGGTTCAACAGGGCTGCATTTGCGGGTTGGCAGTTTACGACCTGCCGAACGCCGTGGTCACGGGCTATGACGTGCTGTGCAATCGCCCGAAGGTCGCCGCCTACCGCGCGCCCGGCGCACCGATCGGCTCGTTCGCGATCGAGAGCTGTGTCGACGAGCTGGCCCGCGAACTCGGCATCGACCCGCTCAGAATGCGCGAGCTCAACGGCGCCAAGGACGGCACCAAGGCGGTGCACGGCCCCACCTGGAACAACATCGGCTACATGAAGACCGTCGAGGCTGCCAAAGCGCACCCGCAGTTGAACGTGCCGCTCGGACCCAACCAAGGACGCGGCATCGCCTCCGGCTACTGGCACAATGCCGGCGGAGAATCGAGTGCCGCGTGCCACGTCAACGAGGACGGCACGGTAACGGTGACCGAAGGCCATCCGGACATCGGCGGTTCGCGCGCCTCGATGGCGATGATGGTGGCCGAGGTGCTAGGCATCCCGTTCGAAAGGGTCCGACCGGTTGTCGGCGACACGACCGCGATTGGGTTTAGCGCGTCGACCGGTGGCAGCCGTGTCACTTTCGCCGGCGGCATGGCGGTCACGCAGTCGGCGCAAAAAGTCGTCGAAGAACTGAAGAAGCGCGCCGCGGTCATCTGGGACATCAGCCCCGAGGCGGTCGAGTGGAAGGACGGGAAGGCCTTTCCGGCCGGCGCCAATGCCGGCAGCTTCGAGCCGCTCGATCTGGCTGCGATCGCCGCCAAAGCGGCGCGCACCGGCGGACCGATCAGCGCCGAGGTGCAGATCAACGCGCAAGGCCAGGCGCCGGGCTTCACGACGCATGTCTGCGATGTCGAGGTCGACAAGGAGACCGGCCACGTCAAGATCCTGCGCTACGTGGCGATCCAGGATGTCGGCCGCGCGATCCACCCCTCCTATGTCGAAGGGCAAATGCAGGGCGGCGTGGCCCAAGGGGTTGGCTGGGCGCTCAGCGAGGAATACATCTACGACAAGGACGGACGGCTCGAGAACCCCGGCTTCCTCGACTATCGCGTGCCGGTCGCCTCGGACATGCCGATGATCGACACGGTTCTGATCGAGGTGCCGAACCCGCGCCATCCGTTCGGTGCGCGCGGCTGCGGCGAGGTGCCGATCATCCCGCCGATGGCGGCGGTCGCCAACGCGATTTGTGACGCGACCGGGATCCGGCTACGCGACCTGCCGATGTCGCCGCCGCGGCTGCTGGCCGCGATCGACGAAGCCGAGCCGATGCGCGCCGCCGCGGAGTAGGATTGTAATCGGCCTCACACCGTCATTCCCGCGAAGGCGGGAATCTGGGGGCCATGAGCTTGGTCGCTTGCCCTGGGCCCCCGCTTCCGCGGGGGTGACGAAAAAATGGGAGTAAGGTCCGCATGACTTATATGCCGAAGGAATTTCAGAAGGTCGTCGGCACTCGCCCCATTCGCCCGGATGGGGTCGACAAGGTCACCGGGAAGGCCAATTTCGGCGCCGACATGGTCATGCCGGGAATGCTGTGGGGCAAGGTCAAGCGCAGCCCGCATGCGCACGCCCGTATCATGGCGATCCACACCGAAAAGGCCCGCGCGGTGCCCGGCGTCAAAGCCGTCATCACCTGGGAGGATTTTCCGCCGATCCCCTCGGAGGAGGCCTTCGTCGGCGAGGGGCCGATGAACTTCCGCGATCTGTCGCGCAACTGCATGGCGCGCGACAAGGTTCTCTACGACGGCCACGCGGTGGCCGCGGTCGCCGCGACCTCACCGGCGATCGCCGAGGAGGCGCTCGAGCTGATCCAAGTCGACTACCACGTGCTGCCCCACGTCATCGACGTCGAAGAGGCGATGAAGCCCGATGCGCCGCTACTGCACGACGACCTCTTCACCCAGGGTGTCGATCCCAAGCCGACCCACCCCTCCAACGTCGCCAAGATGATCGGCTTCACCAAAGGCGACCTCGAAGCCGGGTTCCGCGAGGCCGACGTCACGATCGAGCGGCGCTATACCAATGCGCCGGTGCACCAGGCCTATATCGAGCCGCACGCCTGTGTCGTCTCCGTCGCGGCCGATGGACAGACCACGATCTGGAGCTCGAGCCAGGGCCAGTTCATGGTGCGCGCCTACTGCGCCAAATTGCTCGGCATCGACATCTCGCAGATCCGCGCGATCCCGGCCGAGATCGGCGGCGGCTTTGGCGGCAAGACCCTGATCTATCTCGAACCTCTGGCCCTGGCGATGTCGCGCAAGACCGGTCGGCCGGTCAAGATGGTGATGAGCCGCGAGGAAGTGTTCCGCGGCACCGGACCGGCGGCGGGCGCGGTCATCGAGGTCAAGCTCGGCGCCAAGAAGGATGGCACGCTGACCGCGGCCGAGGCCGTGCTCAAGTACCAGGCCGGCGCTTTCCCGGGCTCACCTGTCGGGCCGGGCTGCATGTGCGCCTTTGCGATGTACGACATCCCGAACGCCAAGGTCACCGGCTACGACGTCGTCAGCAATCGCCCCAAAGTCGCCGCCTATCGCGCTCCAGGCGCGCCGAACTCGTCTTACGGGGTCGAGAGCTGTCTCGACGAGTTGGCCGATCAGCTCGGCATCGATCCCCTGGCGTTGCGCCAGAAGAACGCAGCCAAGGACGGCGTCAAGGCTTTGCACGGACCGACCTGGCAAAACATCGGCTACGCCGCAACCGTCGATGCCGCCATGAGCCACCCGCACATGAAGGAGCCGCTCGGGCCCAATCAGGGCCGCGGGGTCGCTTCCGGGTTCTGGTTCAATATCGGCGGCGAGTTGAGTGCTGCCTGCCACATCAACGAGGACGGCACCGCCGTCGTCGCGGTCGGCACTCCGGATATCGGCGGATCGCGCGCCTCGATGGCGATGATGGCGGCCGAGATCCTCGGCATCCCGGTCGAGCGCGTCCGCCCGATCGTCGCCGACACCAGCTCGATCGGTTTTTCGTTCCTGACCGGCGGCAGCCGCGTCACCTTTGCGACCGGCATGGCTACGACGCAAGCCGCCGAGAAGGTCGTTGAGGAGCTCAAAAAGCGCGCCGCGATGATCTGGGACATCAGCCCCGACGCGGTCGAATGGAAGGACGGCAAGGCCTACCCCGCCGGCGCCAATGCCGGGAGCTTCGAGCCGCTGCCATTGGCGGAGATCGCGCTCAAATCCGGGCGGACCGGTGGCCCGATCAGCGCCGAGGTGTCGATCAACGCGCAGGGTGCCGGGCCCGGCTTTGCCACCCACATCTGCGACGTCGAGGTCGACAAGGAGACCGGCTACGTCAAGATCCTGCGCTATACGGCGGTGCAGGATGTCGGCCGCGCCATCCACCCCTCCTATGTCGAGGGCCAGATCCAGGGCGGCGTGACCCAGGGGATCGGCTGGGCGTTGAACGAGGAGTACATCTACGACAAGGATGGGCGGCTCGAGAATCCGGGCTTCCTCGACTACCGCGTACCGGTCGCCCCCGACGTGCCGATGATCGATGCGGTCATGGTGGAGAACGCGAACCCGCGCCATCCGTTTGGCGCCCGCGGCGTCGGCGAAGTGCCGATCGTGCCGCCGATGGCGGCGGTCGCCAACGCGATCGCCGACGCGATCGGGGTGCGGATGCGCGACCTGCCGATGTCGCCGCCGCGGCTGCGCGCCGCGATCGACCGCAACGGCGGCTAAATGGAACAATCCGCCTCTGCGCGAGCGATCCCCTCACCCTTCCCTCTCCCCCAATGGGGGAGAGGGTTGCGGAGGGTTGGCGAGGCGCAGCCGAGCCCTACCCGGAGCTGGGTGAGGGGGAAAATAACGGGAAAGCGCTGACGATGCCGCGCGTCGTCATCTCGGGCCAGGCTGCCCGCCGGTTCACCGGCGGGCAGACCGAGTTCGAGGTGGAGGCGAACACTTTCCGCCGCATGGTTCTGGAGCTCGACCGTCGGTATCCCGGCCTCGGGCGCCAGATCGAAGAGAGCATGGCGGTGGCGATCGACGGCGAGATCTTTCAGGACGCCTACCTGGCTCAGCTCAAGCCCGAGAGCGAAATCTATCTGATCCCCAAGATCGGCGGCGGCTGAATCACTCCAAGGCACCGATATAAGGCAGATGCCGATATTTCTCGGCGTAATCGGTGCCGTACCCGGCCACAAAGACGTCGCCGATCGAGAAGCCGACGAAATCGATCGCGACCTCGATCTCACGCCGCTGCGGCTTGTCGAGCAACGCACATGTCCAGAGTTGGCCGATCCCGCGCCGGTGCAATTGGGCAGCGGCATAGGCGATAGACCGGCCGGTATCGACGATGTCGTCGACGAGCAGCACCGACCGCCCGGCAAGGTCGGCCGGGATATCGCCAAGAAGCTGCACCGCGCCGCTGCTCTCTTTGGCAAGACCGTAACTGCTTAGCCGCATGAACTCGATTTCGGGGCGGGCGCCCGCCCGGTCCAGCGCGCGGACAAGATCGGCGACAAACACCGTCGCACCCTTGAGTATGCCAACCATCACGAAATCGGCCGGCATCGTGCGGGCGATCTGTGCGGCGAGCGCATCAACCCGTGCGGCGATCTCCACGGCGCTGAATAGAACACGCATCCCACCCATCCGGGCCGACCAAGGAACTCGATCCGCGGCGCCCCGCTCGAGCGATCACGAACGCTCGGCGGCCGCGAAGCGGTCGAGATCGAGTGCCGCGCGAAAGTCGGCGCTCGCCGCCGCCTTCTCCGGCTCGAGCGGGATGCCGGTCGCGTCGGCGACGCGGTCGATCGCGTTGAAAAGGCCGACGACACCGGCCGCGTCGGCCAGTCCCTGCGGCCCCAGCGCCGCCGCGAGCGCGCTGCGCGCCGGCGTCAGCGCGCCTGCGTCCTCGCCGAGCACGGCTTCGGCAAACGAGATCAGCAGGTCACCGTGGAGCACGCCGCCATCGCCATCGGCCGCGCCGATGACCGTCGCCAGTTCGTAAGTCTTCTCGTGGGTCTTGCCGCTCGCACGGAGCAGCAGGGCATGACTGGTCGTTCAATAGAGACATCGGTTGAGCGCCGATACCCGCGCCGCCAGGAGCTCGATCTGGGCGTGGCTGATCGCCCGGTACTCGCGCGCGAAGTCGCGCATCACCGCACCCGGCAGGTATTGGTGGGTCACCAGGTCGAAGAAGCCGCGAGCCTCCTCGGGCACCAGGCTCATCGCCTTCATGATGTTTGCCGGCGGCCGATCGCTCGGATAGATCCCCGCTTCGGCCGCGCCCGCGTCATCAGGCTCGATCCACGGGACCCAGGCGCCGCCCGGCTTGGCGCCCGCGGGACGCTGGCGCGACGGCGCGCCCGGCTGCGGGTCCGGCAGCGGCAGCAGATCGAAGCCGAGGCCCCGCGCCATCGTGTCGATCGCGACGGTGTGCGCGACTACGCTGACAATCTCGACATATTGCTCCGCTGTGAGACCGCGGGCGACGACGCCGCGATACCAGCGCTCGCCGAGGCGGCCGGGATCGGTCACCACGCGATGCACCACCTCGACGGCGATCTCGGGCAGTCGGCCGAGACTGTCGTGGGTGCCCGCGATCGCCAAGGGCGACAGCGCCTCCTTGCGCCGGCGGCACAGCGCACAACCGGGTGCGTGGCGCGTCTCGGCGGCGATCGCAATACGCTCAGCGCCGCCCCACCAGGTACCGGGCCGCGCGATCCGCGCCCATGCGCGGGCGTGCGCCGCCGCCAGGTCGTCGCGGATCGGGAAGGGTGCGGAGGCATAAGGTTCGGTCATCGACAGCCCTCGCGAGGGTCGCATGTAGCGGCACGCTGGTGTCCGCGGCGCTCGGTGTCAACAAGCTTCGCCGTTGTTTCGGCAACGCGGACGCGGTTAGGTTATCCGCGAGGGGGCTCGCGCAATAGGAGCGACCATGGACGACACCAGCCAACTTCTCGAAGCCGACCGGCGCTACCTCGTCCACCCACTGCACCATCCCGACGACCACCGCCAGCCGCTGGTGGTCGTCGAGGGGCGCGGGGCGATGCTGCGCGACGCCGATGGCCGCGAATACATCGACGGGCTCTCGGGTCTGTGGAACGTCAATGTCGGCCACGGGCGGGCCGAATTGGCCGATGCGGCGAGCGCGCAGATGCGGCGGATCGCCTTCGCCTCGGCCTATATCGGCGCCACCAACGAGCCGGCGGTCCGGCTCGCCGAGAAGATCGTCGGGCACGCCTACAGCAACACCGCCGCCGCCTATTTCACCACCGCCGGTGCGGAGTCGAACGAGTCCGCCTTCAAATTCGCGCGCTATTTCTGGAAAATCAACGACAAGCCCGAAAAGACCAAGATCATCTCGCGCATCCACGCCTATCACGGCGTGACCCTGGCGGCGATGAGCGCCACCGGAATGGCGGCCTACCACAAGATGTTCGGCCCGCTGGTGCCGGGCTTCATCCAGGTCGCCCCGCCTTACGCCTATCGCTGGGCCGGGAATGAGGAGCCCGGAAGCGGGGCGGCCGACGCGGTCGAGCAGGCGATCCTCGCGGAGGGCGCCGATACCGTCGCGGCGGTGATCGCCGAACCGGTGATGGGTGCCGGCGGCGTGATCGTGCCGCCGCCGAGCTACTTCCCGCGGCTGCGCGAGATCTGCGACCGCCACGACGTGCTGCTGATCACCGACGAGGTGATCACCGGGTTCGGCCGCACCGGCAGATGGTTCGCGCTCGGCCATTGGGGGGTCGAGCCGGATCTCGTCTCCTTCGCCAAAGGGGTGACGAGCGGCTACCTGCCGTTGGGTGGCGTGCTCGCTTCCAGGCGGGTGCACGAGGCGATCGAGAGTGCCCCGGCGGACCGCAAATTCATGCATGCGGCGACCTATTCCGGCCACCCGGTGTGCTGTGCCGTCGGGTTGCGCAATGTCGAGATCATCGAGAGCGAGGGGCTTGTCGAGCGCGCCGCGGTCATGGGCCGGCGTCTCCTGGCCGGGCTCGAAGGGCTGCGCGATCTCTCGGTCGTCGGCGACGTACGCGGGCTCGGCATGATGTGCGGTGTGGAGCTGGTGACCGACCGCAATACCAAAAGGCCGGCGCTCGGGCTCGGCGCCCGCATCACCCGCGAGGCGCTGGCGCGCGGGCTGTTGCCGCGCATCCGGGCGGGCAGCGCCGACCCGCCGGTAGGCGACACGATCTGCCTGGCACCGCCCTTGATGACCCCGGCCGAGACCCTCGACCGCATCCCGGAGATCCTGCGCCAAGCAATCAGCGCCGCGATGAGCTAGCTTCTGCAAGCAACCGAAACTCGCAGTCCCGGCGAAAGCCGGGACCCACTTTGACGGTTGCTCATGTTCTTCGTCTATCTTTTGGCAAGCCGGCCACACGGCACCCTTTACGTGGGCACGACCGACAATCTGTTGCGCCGGGTATGGGAGCACAAAACCAAATCGGCGCCAGGCTTCACCGCGAAATATCGGGTCGATCGCCTTGTCTGGTTTGAGGCGCACGAAACCCTGAAGTCTGCGTTGGTCCAGGAGAAGCGGATCAAGGATTGGAGGCGCGCTTGGAAAATCCAATTATTCGAGCGCGACAATCCACATTGGCTCGATCTCTATCCGGACCTATCTCCTTGATCGGGAATGATCGGCGGGGCCAAGCCTGCAAGTTCAGTATGCATGGCACGGGTGGGTCCCTGCTTTCGCCGGGACTGTGGTCCCGGGGTGCACTCCCTGTGCTGCCGTGGCAGATGTAGTATCTGTCGTATCATCGAGTATTTGGATTGGACGGCGCGCTTAAATGCCGACCCTGACCAGCCGCGAATTCAACCAGGATGTGGGGCGCGCCAAACGCGCCGGAAATGAGGGGCCGGTTATCATCACGGACCGGGGTCGACCGACTTATGTGCTCATGCGTCACGAGACCTACCAGCGCCTTGCCCGGACGGGGCCCGAGCATTCGCGTGTTGCTGTCGCATCCGGAGGCCGAGGATGTGATGTTCGAGCCGCCGCGGTTGGGCAGCGATCCGCTGCGGCTCGCCGACCTCCGGTGATGTT
>CAWCKT010000035.1:0-24214 GCA_963796155.1 uncultured Alphaproteobacteria bacterium
ATTTGCGTTCTCGTTAACCCTCAAGTGCCGGGCGGAACAGGCGGCAGCTGCGTTCGAGTGGTGGGTTGCGCTTCGGGTCGACCTGTCGGGCAAGCGCGTATCGGAACCTCCCTCGCCCTCCCCGCGGCGCTCGTCTTGTCTCGATGAGAGCTTGCTGTATAATGCGCTGTTTACCCTTGCCGGTCATACCGGCTTGCCCCGATGGCACGCGCCTCCGGGGCGATCAGCCACAAGGGGTCTTTGCTCTCATGTCTCTGTACGAGAACGTGTTCATCGCCCGCCAAGATATCTCGGGCGCGCAGGTCGATGCTCTCGCCGATACCTTCACCCAACTCGTCGCCGACAATGGCGGCGAGGTCAAAAAGCGAGAATATTGGGGGTTGCGCAACCTGGCCTATCGGATGCGCAAGAACCGCAAGGGACATTACGTGCTGCTGAATATCGACGCACCGCCCGCGGCCGTTGCCGAACTCGAGCGAACCATGCGGATCAATGAAGACGTGATCCGCTATCTGACCATTCGTGTCGATGCGCTCGACGAGGGACCCTCGGTGGTCATGCAGAACCGCGGCAGCCGTGACGACCGGCGGCGCGGCCCCGGCGAGCGCGAGCGGTTCGCCGAAGGGCGAGAGGGGGGAGCCGATCGGCCGCCCGTCGCCGAACGGGCCGACCGCCCGGTCCCCGAACCGGTGGAGACGTAAATGGAAAGTCAATCGGCAAGCGGGTCCGCCCGCGGGGCCGCCGCCCGCCGTCCGTTCTTCAGGCGGCGGAAATCCTGTCCATTTTCGGGTCCCAACGCCCCGAAGATCGACTACAAGGATGTCAAGCTGTTGCAGCGCTTCGTCTCGGAGCGCGGCAAGATCGTGCCGAGCCGCATCACCGCCGTTTCGACCAAGAGACAGCGTGAGCTCGCTCAGGCGATCAAGCGGGCCCGGTTCCTCGGCCTGCTCCCCTACATGGTGAAGTAGCCGGGCGTGCGGCGGGCATCGGCATGGGTCGGTTCGGGGTCGTCAGCGTTGCGGCGCTTTGCGGAGCGCTCGCCGCCGCCTCCTCCCTCGCATCCCTGGGCGGCTCATCCGCGTCGCTGATCCTCGTCTCCTTCTCCCAGCTGCCGCTCTTCCTCGCCGGCCTATGGGGCGGCGTGAATGCGGCTGTGCTGGCGGGTCTTACGGCATCGCTGGTGTTGCTGGCCGCGAGCGGCGTGATGGCGGCGGCGCTCTTTGCGGCACTGAACGTCGTTCCGGTAATTCTCCTGGTGCGGCAGGCCCTGCTGGCCCGTACCGGCAGCGACGGCACTCTCGAATGGTACCCGCCGGGCCTGCTGACGGCGTGGCTGACGGGCCTCGGTCTGGCAGTGATTACCGGCGCTGTTCTGCTGCTCGGTGGTCCGGACGGTATGCAGTCGGCGGTACGCGAGGCGCTGGCGCCGGCCCTCGACCGCCTCTTCGGGGAGAACACGGCCGACCGCGACGAGTTCGTCGGCTTCCTCGCGATGATCATGCCGGGTATCGTTGCTGCTTCCTGGATGGTGATGACGTTGACCAACGGCGCTGTTGCCCAAGGTTGCCTGGCTCGCTTCGCGGCGAGCTGGCGGCCGTCTCCTCCTCTCGCCGCGCTCGGTCTTCCGATGTGGATCCCGGTGCTTCTGCTGCTCGCTGCGACGGCTACGACGTTCGGCGGGATGATCCGCTTCCTCGGCGTCAACGTGATCATCCTGCTCGCTGTCCCCTTCTGCCTGGCCGGGCTGGCCGTGCTCCACACAGTCGCGCGATGGTTCTCGCGCCCCGCTGTCCCGCTCGTCGGGTTCTACGTATTGGCTGCGCTTTTGGGTTGGCCGCTGCTGCTGGTCATCTTTTTGGGGTTGCTCGACACCTCGCTCGGCCTTCGCCGGCACATTCCCCTATTTCAGTCTCCCGGAGGGAAAAATGATGGTTGATCTGATCCTGCTCGAGCGCGTCGAGAAATTGGGCCAGATGGGCCAAATCGTGAAGGTAAAGCCCGGCTTTGCGCGCAATTACCTGTTGCCTCAGAAAAAGGCTCTACGTGCGACGAAAGAAAATCTCGCGTATTTTGAGAGCCAACGCGCCCAGCTTGAAGCGAACAATCTCCAGCGCCGGTCGGAAGCGACGGAAATCGGCGCCAAGCTCGAGGGGCTGAGCGTCGTCCTCGTTCGCCAGGCAGGTGAAAGCGGTCAGCTCTATGGCTCGGTTTCCGCTCGCGATATCGCCGAGGCGGTCACTGGGGCGGGCTTCACGATCGAGAAACGCCAGGTTCTTTTGGAAAGGCCGATCAAGAACTTGGGTATTCACTCGCTGAAGATCGTGCTGCATCCGGAAGTCGCGGTCACGATCACCGCCAACGTCGCGCAGTCCGCCGAAGAGGCCAATATGCAAGCCAGGGGAATTGATCCCTTGCGCCTGCGCGACGGAGAGGAAGACCGGGAGTCCGGTGCGATGGAGAGAGTTCCTCCCCCGAGCCCTCCGCCGGCGAGCCAAGAAAGGGCCGGACCCGCGTAGCGGGAGGGGTGAGCGGATCGGCGAGCAGCGCGCCTTGCCGATCATTCTCTGCTTGTCTGCGCTTTGGGATATGCCCGATAGTAGCGCGCTGGTTACCCTCTCGGGTTGGTCGCGATGCTGCTGGCGCGTCTGTTCGAGCGGATCATCACCGTGGGCCGGCTCCGCGTCGTCGACGCTGGAGGACGGTCCCATACCTTTGAGGGATCGCCGGGAGGGAGCGTAGCGGTCCGGCTCCACGACCCCGCATTGCACTGGAAGCTTCTCTTCAGGCCGCGTCTCTACCTGCCCGAAGCGTTCATGAACGGCGCGCTGACGATCGAGGAAGGCAGCCTCTACGATTTGATCGACCTGCTCGCCGTCAACCTCGACGGCTTGCCTGATGGACTTCTCGGGCGTCTCTTGAACGGATCCCTCCCGACATTGCGTCGGATGCGTCAATACAATCCGGTATCGCGCGCCCGGCGCAACGTCGCCCACCATTACGATTTGTCGGACCAGCTCTACGAGCTGTTCCTCGATCAGGATCGTCAATACTCCTGCGCCTACTTCCACGACAGCGCCGACGATCTCGATACCGCTCAGCTCAACAAGAAGCGCCATATTGCGGCGAAGCTATTGATCCGTCCGGGACAAAGGGTGCTCGACATCGGCTCTGGCTGGGGCGGCCTGGCACTCTACCTTGCCGGCGAGTGCGGCGCCGAGGTGACCGGTCTGACCCTCTCGGTCGAGCAGCAAAAGGTGGCGGTACGTCGCGCTGCCGCGGCGGGGCTGTCCGATCGCGTCAGGTTCCACCTGCGGGATTACCGCGAGGAATTCGCGACTTACGACAGAATCGTCTCAGTCGGCATGTTCGAGCATGTCGGCATCAACCACTACGGAGAATTCTTTGACCGAGTGAAGTCACTGCTGGCGCCCGACGGGGTCGCGCTGCTGCATTCGATCGGTCGCATGGACGGGCCGGGTTCGACCCACCCTTGGATCCGCAAATACATCTTTCCCGGCGGCTACATCCCGGCTCTCTCGGAAGTCGTCCCGGTGGTCGAGCGATCGCGGCTGTGGGTCACCGACATCGAGATCCTACGCCTGCACTATGCCGAGACCTTGAGATCCTGGCGTCGGCGCTTCGAGCGGAATCGCGACCGGGTGCGGACGATCTTCGACGAGCGCTTCTGCCGGATGTGGGAGATGTACCTGGTCGGCTCCGAGGTAGCGTTCCGGCGCGGCGGCTGTATGGTCTTCCAGATGCAGCTCGCGAAGGCACTCGAATTCGGTGCCGGTGACGCGGGACTACATGCTCGACTGGGAACGCGAGCACAGCGCCGCTGCCGATCGGGCCGCCTGACTTCATCCCCGACATCCACAAGGTGTGAATCTTATTCCGCGCGGGGTCGCGGTCCGGACGGTGCTATTTTGCGGGCGCATGGAAACGAGCATGATGTCCCGGGTCACTCCGCTGCGCGGTTCCGACCCCGAGTTCATTCGCACCCCGCCCTACAACACCGACGCCGAGCAACGCCTCCTGGGCGCGTTGCTGATCAGCAACGCGGCATATGCTCGGGTATCCGAGTTCCTTCACGCGGAGCATTTCGGCAACGCCGTGCACGGCCGGATATTCGCGGCGATCGGCAAGCTGGTCGAGCGCGGCCAAATCGCCAATCCGGTGACGCTCCAGAACCTCTTCGACCAGGACGGCGCGCTCTCCGAGATCGGCGGAGCGCAATATTTGGCGCGGCTGGCCGGCGGTGCGGTGACGATCATCAATGCCGAGGATTACGGCCGGATAATCCACGATCTCTACCAGCGGCGTGAGCTCATCACGCTCGGCGAGGACATCGTCAACAACGCGTTCCGTCAGGATCTCGACGACCCGGCACGTGAGCAGATCGAACGTGCGGAAAAAACCTTGTTCGACTTGGCGACGACAGGGCAGATCGAAGGCGGATTTCGCGCTTTCAGCAGCGCGCTGGCGGGCGCCATCAGCGATGCCGACGCAGCGTTCAAACGCGACGGCAAGACGGTGGGCGTCGCGACGGGGTTCCGCGACCTCGACAAGAAGCTCGGCGGGCTGCACCGGTCCGATCTGGTCATCCTGGCCGGCCGGCCGTCGATGGGAAAGACGTCGCTTGCCACCAACATCGCGTTCAACGCGGCCAAAGCGTACAAACCGATGCGCCTCTCCGACGGTCGCACCGTCGCCGAGGACGGGGCAACCGTCGGCTTCTTTTCGCTGGAGATGTCGGCGGAGCAGCTCGCCACCCGGCTTCTTGCCGAACAGACGGGGGTATCGTCCGACCGTATCCGCCGGGGCGAGATCGGCCGCGAGGATTTCGACAAATTCGTCCAGGTGAGCCATCGTCTCGAAGCGTTGCCGCTGTTCATCGATGACACCCCGGCGCTCGGCGTCTCTTCCCTGCGCACGCGGGCACGGCGCCTGATGCGCCAGCAGGGGCTGGGGCTGATCGTCGTCGATTATCTGCAGTTGTTGCGGCCCTCCGTGCAGGTGCGCACCCTCGAAAACAGGGTGCAGGAAATTTCTGACATTACCCGCGGCCTCAAGGCGCTCGCCAAGGAACTCGACGTCCCCGTGCTCGCGCTCTCCCAGCTATCCCGCGCCGTCGAACAGCGGGAGGACAAACGGCCGATGCTTGCCGATCTGCGCGAATCGGGATCGATCGAGCAGGATGCCGATGTCGTGATGTTCATCTACCGCGAGGAATACTATCTCTCGCGCGAGCCGACCCGCCACAGCGACGAGGCCGAAGCCAAGTTCAACGAGCGTTACGAAGAGTGGACAAAGCGACTCGAAAAAGCTCATGGGCTCAGCGAGATCATCATCGCCAAGCAGCGGCACGGCCCGGTCGGCACCATTCAGCTTCGCTTTGACGCCGAGTCGACCAGGTTCGACAATTTCGCGGAACCCGACCGCATGCCGGCGTTCGATCGCTGAGGCCCCGGGCATGGCGAGCGATCCTGCCAGGCGCTCGACTGCTGTCCTCGAGATCGATCTCTCGGGCATCGTCGCGAATTGGCGGCTGCTGGCACGGCGTGTCGAACCCGCACGCTGCGCGGCGGTCGTCAAGGCGGACGGCTACGGGTTGGGAGCGCCGCAAGTGTCCGCCGCTCTCGCCGCAGCGGGATGCCGGAGCTTTTTTGTCGCCACCCTCGACGAGGGAATTGCGCTGCGCACCGCCCTTCCGGCCTCGTGCGAGATAGCGGTCCTGAACGGACCGTTGCCCGGCTCGGCAGAGGAGTTCGTCCCCCATCGGCTTGTTCCGGTTCTCAATGAACCCGGGCAGATCGCCGATTGGGCAGAGATCGCCCGCCGCCACCGACCGTTGCCGGCGATCCTGCATGTCGACACCGGGATGGCGCGTCTCGGCCTGACCAAGAAAGAATTCGACAGGCTCGCGGACGAACCTTCGCGGCGAAGTGAGATCCGCTGGCGCGCGCTCATCAGTCATCTCGCCTGCGCCGACCAGCCCGCGCATGAGCTGAACGAAGTCCAGCGGGCGCGCTTTGTTGCCGCGCACAAGCATTTTGGCGACCTGCCGGCGAGTGTGGCCGCGTCGTCCGGGATCTTTCTCGGCCGCGGATTTCACTTCGATTTCGTCCGTCCGGGTGCGGCCCTCTATGGCGTCAACCCACAGCCCGGCACGCTCAACCCGATGCGGCAGGTCGTTCGATTGAAAGGCAGAATTCTGCAGGTTCGCGAGGTTGACCGGGGTGAGTCGGTTGGCTACGGTGCCACCCACGTCATGGACCACCCGGGCCGCCTCGCAACCGTCGCGGTCGGCTATGCCGACGGTTGGCTCCGCTCGCTGAGCCATCGCGGTTCGGCCCGCCTCGGGGGCACGCGGCTTCCCCTTCTCGGCCGAGTTTCGATGGATCTCATCGCTTTCGACGTCTCTGCCGTCGACCCCTCGCTTGCCCGGCCTGGCGGCTTCGTCGAGCTCTTGGACGACGATTACGGTGTCGATGCGGCGGCGGCCGATGCGGGTACCATAGGCTATGAGATCCTGACCGCGCTCGGCCGACGCTACGATAGGGTGTATCGCGGCGCGCCGACCCAATGCTGACTTTTCTCGCCGCGATCGGCGCGGTCTTCCTCCGCTTCCTCGCCGCGACCGGGCGGCTCGTGCTGTTTGCCGGACTGGCGCTGGCGACGGCCTTCTCACCGCCCTTCTATCTCCGTGCGATCCCGCGCGAAATGGTCAATATCGGCTATTTTTCACTACCCGTCGTTGGTCTGACCGCGCTGTTCACCGGAATGGTGTTGGCACTGCAATCCTATACCGGTTTCAGCCGCTTCTCCGCCGAGGGAGCGGTGGCGACAGTCGTCGTGCTGTCGATGACGCGCGAGCTCGGACCGGTGATCGCCGCACTGATGGTCGCCGGTCGGGTCGGTGCGGCGATGGCGGCCGAGATCGGGACGATGCGCGTCACCGATCAGATCGACGCCCTGACGACATTGTCGACCGATCCGCTGCGCTATCTCGTCTTGCCCCGCCTGATCGCCGGCCTCCTCACCCTGCCGATGCTGGTTCTCGTCGCCGACATCATTGGCGTTTTCGGCGGATACCTCGTCGCCACCTACCAATTCGGCTTCAATCCGCAAACGTATCTGACCCGCACGCAGCAATACCTGGAGACGAGCGACGTAGTCTCGGGCTTGGTGAAGGCGGCGGTTTTTGGCTTCATCGTTGCTCTGATGGGCTGCTACCATGGCTATTACTCGCGCGGTGGAGCGCAAGGAGTAGGTCACGCGACGACCTACGCGGTGGTTTCGGCCTCGGTGATGATTCTCGTTTTCGATTACGTGATTACGGCAGCCTTCTTCGGACGATGACCGACGCCGCGACACCAAAGATTTCGGTGCGGGGATTGCGCAAGTCTTTTGGCCGCAAGCGCGTGCTCGAGGGTCTCGACATCGACTGTGCAACCGGTGAAAGCCTCGTCGTCATCGGCGGCTCGGGAACCGGAAAATCCGTGCTGGTCAAATGCATTCTCGGCCTGCTTCGGCCCGAGGCGGGGTCGATCCGCATCGACGGCGTCGAAACGGTGGGCCTGCGGCGCGCGGCCCGCGAACGCCTGATGCAGAAATTCGGCATGCTCTTCCAGGGGAGCGCGCTGTTCGATTCGCTCAGCGTATGGGAGAATGTCGCATTCGGCCTGATCCAAGGGCGCGGCGTGGAGCGGCAGGCGGCAAAAGCCATCGCGCTCACAAAGCTCGCGGACGTCGGGCTCGGACCCGAAGTCGGCGACCTGCAGCCGGCCGAACTCTCCGGTGGTATGCAGAAGCGTGTAGCTCTCGCGCGGGCGATCGCCGCCGAGCCCGAAATCATATTTTTTGACGAGCCGACCACCGGGCTCGACCCGATCATGGCCGATGTGATCAACCACTTGATTGTAAAATGCGTCCGCGAAGTGGGCACCACCGCGGTCTCGATCACCCATGACATGGTGAGCGCGCGCAAGATCGCCGATCGGATTGCCATGCTGCACGGGGGTCGCATCGTCTGGCACGGACCGACGGCCGAGATCGATCACTCGAGTAACCCGGTTGTCGACCAGTTCATCAACGGGCGTGCCGAAGGGCCGATCCAGATGGAGGTCCGTGCCGCATGACGACACTCTGTCGAGCACGGCGGGGCTGAACCGATGGCGCGGCAGGCGGCTCGTTACGTTTGTCAACAATGTGGGGCCGTGCACGCCAAATGGACCGGCCGCTGCGACGGCTGCGCGGCCTGGAACAGCCTGATCGAGGAACCGTTGAGCGAGGGGCTGCCGAGCGGGTCCGCCGGGAGACGGCTCGATCGCCGCGGCGCACGCTCGCTCGGCTTTGTCGGCCTGACCGGGCCGAGCATGCTGCCGCCGCGCCGGCAAACCGGCATTGCCGAGCTCGACCGGGTTTGCGGCGGCGGGTTCGTGGCGGGTTCGGCGATCCTGGTTGGCGGGGATCCCGGGATCGGCAAGTCGACATTGCTGCTTCAGGCGGCCGCCGCGATCGCACCTCCTGGGAAGACCTCCGCAGAACGAACGGCACGGCCCGCGACCGCCGCCTACATCACCGGCGAGGAGGCGATCGATCAGGTTCGCCTGCGCGCCGAACGTCTGGGCGTCAAAGCCAGCCCCATGCTGTTGGCTGCGGCGAGCAATGTACGGGACATCATCGGGTCGCTCGATCGGGAGGACGCCCCCGATCTGGTCGTCGTCGATTCGATTCAAACGATGTATCTGGACACCTTGGACAGCGCGCCAGGTACAGTCAGTCAAGTCCGCGCCGCGGCGCAGGAGTTGATCCGGTTGGCAAAGCGGCGTGGTTTCGTCCTGGTTCTCGTCGGCCACGTGACCAAAGAGGGCGTCATCGCCGGGCCGCGGGTGCTCGAGCACATGGTCGATACCGTGCTCTATTTCGAGGGCGAACGCGGGCATCAATTCCGCATCCTGCGCGCGGTCAAGAACCGCTTTGGCGCCACCGACGAGATCGGCGTCTTCGAGATGAGCGACCATGGCCTGGTCGAGGTGCCCAACCCGTCTGCCCTGTTTCTCGCCAGTCGTCCGGCGCCGGGACCGGAGGTATCCGGAGCGGCGAGCGCCGGGCACGTCAGCGGCTCGGCCGTGTTCGCCGGCATCGAGGGCACTCGGCCGGTGCTGGTCGAGGTTCAAGCGCTGGTCGCCCCGGCGGTACTTGGCACGCCACGGCGAGCGGTTGTCGGGTGGGATGGAACGCGGCTGGCAATGATCACCGCGGTCCTCGATGCGCGCTGCGGCCTATCGGTCGGCGCCAACGACATCTATCTCAACGTCGCCGGCGGGCTGCGGATCGTCGAACCGGCGGCCGACCTCGCCGTTGCCGCAGCACTCGTCTCGGCGCTGACCGAGACGCCGGTACCGGTCGACACCGTCGTGTTCGGCGAAATCGCCCTCTCGGGCGACGTTCGCCCGGTCGGCCACTCCGAGGCCCGGCTCAAAGAGGCCGCCAAGCTCGGCTTCGCGGAGGCGTGGACGCCGCTCAGCCGAGGGAAACGGCGCGAAGCAGCTGTCGCGGCGGGGTTTGAGACGTCGCCGATCAGCCATCTGAGCGAACTCGTCGAGCGCCTCACTCCCAGGCGATCACCACTCGGCCCGCTGCCGCGGCAACGACGTGTCGAGGTTGCGTCGTGAATGCTCTCGACCTCGCCGTCCTTGGGGTAATTGCGCTTTCGGCGATCTTTGCCTTCGCGCGCGGTTTTGTGCGCGAGACGCTGTCGATCGTCGCCTGGGTCGGCGCCGCGATGGCCACGCTCTACGGGTTCAATCAAGTTTACGGGTTGGTCATCCGGTTCGTCGCGACGCCGTTGCTCGCCGATCTCGTCGCCGGCGGCGGGCTGTTCGTGATCAGCCTGATCGGGTTGACGATCCTAACCGGCTACATCGCGCGTTTAGTGCACTCGACCGCCCTCTCGCCGATCGATCGAACGCTGGGACTGATCTTCGGTTTGGTGCGCGGCGCGGTCCTCGTCTCGCTCGCCTACCTGCTGCTCGATATAAGCCTGCCGCAGAACGATCGACCCGGCTGGATCAAGCAGGCAAAGAGCGAACCGTTTCTTGCTCAGGGGGCGGACGTGCTGCGCGGCGTGCTTCCCGAATCGCTGCAGATAAAAAGCGCCGCCGTGGCGGACGACGCGCTGGAGCGGGCGAAAGAGGCTCAGAAGGCGATGGGCGCCCTTTCGAGCCCCGCCGCACCGTTGCCGACGAAGCCAGGCCAGGACCAGGCGCCGAGCTACAAGCCCGGGGACCGACGCGACATGGACCGGCTGATCGAGAATGCTCGATAGCAGGTTCACGCATGGCTTCCCACTCGCATTCAGCGTGTGAAGTCACCATTTTTCAGCTGCCGAGACGAGGATCGCCGATGCCGACGACCGATCCCTTCGATGCGGATCACCTCCACGAGGAATGCGGGGTGTTCGGGGTGTACGGCCATCCCGACGCGGCGGCACTGACCGCGCTCGGCCTGCACGCGCTGCAGCATCGTGGGCAGGAGGCGACCGGTATCGTCGCTTATGACGGCGAACAGTTCAACGCCCACCGCGGGATGGGCCATGTCAGCGACAATTTCAGCTCCAAGGATGTGATCGGGCGGCTGGGCGGGAGTGCCGCCATCGGCCATGTCCGTTATGCGACCACAGGGGAGGTCGCGCTGCGCAACGTCCAGCCGCTCTTTGCCGATTTCGAGTTCGGCGGGCTCGCCATTTGCCACAACGGCAATCTGACGAATTCCTATCAAGTGCGCCGTCAACTCGTGCGTCGTGGCAGCCTGTTCCAATCGACGAGCGACACCGAGGTCATCGTCCACCTGATCGCGACGAGTCTCAAGGAGACTGTCGTCGACCGGCTGATCGACGCGCTGCGGCAGGTCCAGGGGGCGTTTTCGCTGGTGGCGCTGTCGCAGGACGAGATTATCGGCGTGCGCGATCCTCTCGGCGTGCGGCCGCTGGTACTAGGCCGGCTCGCCGATGCTTGGATCCTCGCTTCGGAGACCTGTGCGCTCGACATCATCGGCGCGGAGTTCGTGCGTGACATCACCGCGGGAGAGATCGTCATCATCGGCACGCGCGGGGTCAGGAGCCTGCTCCCGTTTGGCCCTCGCGACAGCCGGTTCTGTGTCTTCGAGCACATTTATTTCGCCCGCCCCGACAGCGTCGTCGAAGGCAGGAGCGTCTACGAGGCGCGCAAGCGCATCGGGCGGGAGCTCGCCCGCGAAAGCCCTGTCGACGCGGACATAGTCGTCCCGGTGCCTGATTCGGGTGTACCGGCCGCGCTCGGCTATGCCCAGGAATCGGGGCTCCCCTTCGAGCTTGGGATCATCCGCAACCATTACGTCGGGCGGACCTTCATCGAGCCGACCGACCAGATCCGCCACCTCGGCGTCCGCTTGAAGCACAATGCGAGCCGGGCCAATCTCACCGGCAAGCGCGTCATCCTCGTCGACAATTCGATCGTGCGCGGCACCACCTCGATCAAGATCGTCGAGATGGTCCGCCGTGCGGGAGCGACAGAGGTGCACATGCGGATCTCGAGTCCGCCCACGCGACACCCGTGCTTTTACGGGATCGCCACGCCGGAACGCGACCAGCTGCTCGCCGCGCGTTTGGACCTCGATGGGATGGCCGAGCTGATCGGCGTCGACAGCCTGGCCTTTTTGTCCATCGACGGGCTCTATCGCGCAATGGGAGAGCGCGGACGCGATGACTTGGCGCCGCGTTTCTGCGACGCCTGCTTTACCGGCGATTACCCGATCCCGCATATCGACGCCGATGACGGCAAGGTCGCGGTGCAGCTGTCGCTCCTCGCCGAACCCGCTTGAAGGTGGCGGTAAAAGGCAGACGCCTTGCCGGCAAGATCGCGCTGATCACCGGCGCCTCGCGGGGCATCGGCGCCGCCGTTGCGGTGCGCTTTGCCGGCGAGGGCTCGCATGTCGTCCTGGCGGCGCGCACGGTCGGCGGGCTCGAAGAGGTCGACGACGCCGTTCGAGCTGCGGGTGGCAGCGCCACCCTCGTCCCTGTCGACCTGCGCGATTTCAGCAAGATCGACGAGCTGGCCGCAGCGCTCTTTGACCGTTACGGCGTGCTCGACATCCTGGTCGGCAATGCCGCCGAGTTCGGTGTGTTCTCGCCGCTTGGCCATATCGACCCTGCGACCTGGGCAGAGGTCGTAGACCTGAACCTGACCGCGAACTGGCGCCTGATCCGGGCGATGGACCCGCTTTTGCGCGCCGCCCCCGCCGGGCGCGTGATCTTTGTTACCTCAGGGGTCGCGCGCGGCGTCTTCCCCTATTGGGGCCCCTACGCGGTCAGCAAGGCCGGTCTCGAAATGCTGGTCAAGATCTACGCCGGCGAGATCGCCAAGACGCGGGTGCGCACGAACCTCATCGACCCGGGCATCGTGCGCACCCGATTGCGCGCCCGCGCCTTCCCCGGCGAAGACCCGAGCCTTCTACCGCCACCCGAGAGCGTCGCCGACGCCTTCCTCGCGCTCGCGCTGCCCGAGTGCACGCGTAACGGCGAGGTCGTCGCGGTGTAATCGCGGGCAAGCCTTACTCACGGCGGGCCGGTCGGAGCTCGCGACTTAGCCCTATGCGTCAGAGCCGCCGGCCGAGACGAAGGCTTGTCACCTATCGACGACCGGGAACATCGGACCTCCATCGGCGTTGAGAAGGCAGAACGCGCAAGAGGTGGCCCAGATGTACGTCGCTCGATTTTCCTACGATCTACTGCCAATCAACCGTCAGCAGGGTATCGACTTCGTGCGCAAAGAAGTCGAGACGGCCCTCCGAAACGGGCTGAACGCGCGCCTTCTGGTGCCGCTTACACGTGGCCAAAGTAACGGCCCGGCTCTCCAATTCGAGCTCGAGCTGACGAGCCTCGATCAGCTCGACCAGTTTCGCAGCCGCGGTGCCGGCTCGGCCGAGGACATAAAGAGTTGGATGCATGCATTCAGCAAAATTCTTACCGCCCCGCCGTCCGTCGAGATCCTACGGGTAGACGAGACAAAACCTTCTTAGGTCTATTCATTATCTCAGCGCGGCGTTACCACCGTCGCACGCAGGCGGCCATCGAGGCGCGGCATCACGCGCAGGCGCGGCTCGCCATAATCGTGGCGGGTGTCTTCCACAATGACCGCCGTGTCCCAGTCGAGTTCGGCCACCGCTCGAATGACAGTCCGCGCTCAGGGGCCCGGGTCATCTCATGCTTGAATCGATGCAGCGGCGGAGGGTTGACCGTGGTCGTTCTGTTGCTGGAGTGGTAGTGATCCGGTTCGCCCCTGCCCACTAATATCGCGAGGATCGATGGCGAAGTGTCTGACGCCGCCCCAGATCGAACAATATCGGGAGGAGGGCTGCGTCTTCCCGCTCCGCATCATGTCCGAGACGGAGGCTGCCGCGCTGCGGAGGCGGCTCGAGGCGTTCGAGCGGCGAACGGGCGGGCCGCTCAAGGGCGATATGCGCCATAAATCGCACCTGCTATTCACCTGGCTCGCAGAGCTCGTGCGGTGCCGCTCCATCCTCGACGCCGTCGAGGATCTCCACGGCCCGGATCTCCTCTGCTGGACCACCAACTTCTTCATCAAGGAGGCGGCCGATCCGGCCTTCGTGTCATGGCACCAGGACTCGACCTATTGGGGCCTCAGCACCCCCGATGTCGTGACGGCGTGGGTCGCCTTCACCGAAGCGACCGAGGCGAACGGGGCAATGCAGTACATCCCAGGAAGCCACAAGCTTGATCAGATCCCCCATCGCGACACCTTCGCCAAACACAATCTTTTGACCCGCGGCCAGGAGGTGATGGTCGAGGTCGACCGCTCGCAGCGACGGATCATCATCCTGCGTCCCGGCGAGATGTCGCTGCACCACGTGCGCCTCGTTCACGGCTCGCCGCCCAACCCGTCGAACGACCGGCGCATCGGCTTTGCCATCCGCTATATCCCGACGAGCGTGGCGCAGCTCGCCGGCGAGGACAGTGCCAGCCTCGTGCGCGGCGAGGATCGCCACCACCATTTTATGTCAGAGCCGCGACCGACCCGCGATCTCGACCCGGAATTCGTCGCACTTCATCGCACCATCACCGAGCGCAACGCCAGGATCCTCTACCGCGGCACCGACGTCGCCAGCTACAACGCGCCCAAGGCGCTGGCGCAACGCGGCTGAACCGCATGGGCGCGGGGGTTGCATTTTTCTCCCTGCTCTCAGGGAGTCAGCGCGGCGTCGTAGGGGTTCTTCCCCTTGCGCAACATCATGCGGATTGGGATGCCGGGCAGATCGAAATCATGACGCAACGCGTTGACGAGGTAGCGCCGATAGGAATCGGGAAGCTCTCCCGGTTTTGAAGCAAAAAGCGCAAAACTCGGCGGCCGGATGTTGACCTGCGTGATATATCGCAAACGCAGCCTCCGGCCGGCGACGAGGGGCGGCGGATGGCGCTCCCGGACCGCCGCAAGCCAGCGATTGAGGTCTGCGGTCGTCAGCCGCCGGTTCCACCTCTCATCTGCCGCGCACACTGCCGCCATCATGGGTTCGAGCCCCATCCCGGTGAGCCCCGATATCGGAACCAGAGCGACGCCCTGGAGCTGCGGGAGCGAAATCGACGCCCGCTCGCGCAGTTCCTTGAGCACCGCCGCAGGTTCGGCGACCGCGTCGCACTTGCTCGCCGCGAGCACCAGCGCGCGTCCCTCGTCGGCGACGAGCCGGGCGATCGTCAGGTCCTGCCGCTCGAGCGGTTGCAACGCGTCGAGCACCAGAATCACGGTCTCGGCAAAGCGGATCGCGCGCAGCGCATCGCCGACCGAGAGCGCTTCGAGCTTGCCCTCGACCCGAGGCCGACGGCGCAGACCGGCGGTATCGACGAGACGAAACGGACGACCGCGCCACATCCAATCGATGGTGATCGCATCGCGGGTGATGCCTGCCTCCGGGCCGGTCAGCAATCGCTCCTCGCCAATCAGGCGGTTGGCAAGGGTGGATTTCCCAACATTGGGGCGGCCAACGATGGCGAGCTGCAGCGGCTTGTCGCGTTCGCTAGGAGTTGCCTCGGGTGACCGGTCAGCGCCAAAGGGCCTCAGCCGCTCGTAGAGCTCGGCCAGGCCTTCGCCATGCTCGGCAGAGATCGGCACCGGATCGCCAAGGCCTAATCGGTAGGCCTCGCCGACACCGGCGAGGGTCACGCGGCCTTCGGTCTTATTGGCGACCAGTACGACCGGTTTGCCGCTCCGCCGCAGCCAGCCGGCGAAATGACGGTCGGCTTCGGTCACACCCTCGCGCGCATCGATGACGAGGAGTGCCACATCCGCCTCGGCGAGCGCCCGCTCGGTCTGCGCCTGCATCCGTCCCGCGAGCGAGGCAGGTGCGGCCTCTTCGAGCCCCGCCGTGTCGAAGACGCGAAACTCGAGATCGGCAATTTGCCCCTCGCCTTCGCGGCGGTCGCGGGTCAGCCCGGGAATATCGTCGACGAGGGCCAGCCGCCTGCCGACAAGCCGGTTGAACAGGGTGGACTTGCCGACATTCGGTCGTCCCAGAATGGCGACCGCGAAACTCATCAGAGCGGTGAGGCGTGGGCGATCCGGTCAGCGATAGGCGGACAATTTAGCGTCGTCGGTCAGCACATAGAGGGAATTGTCGGCAATCACCGGGTCAAAATACCCGCCAGCCGACATCTCCTCGCGGCCAAGCGGCTCGCCGGTATAGGGCGAGACGGATACCGCCATACCATCCGACGAGAGCACGATCAGCCGATCGCTGCCGAGCACCGGGCCGGCCCAAATGATCGGATCCTTCTTTTTCTTCTCGTCCTGATAGCTCGGGAGCTGGCGCACCCACCGCACCTTGCCCTCGTTTTGCGTCAGGCAGATGAGTTCATTGTCGGTCGACAGGCCAAAGACGTAATCCCCGGCTACCCAGAGAGTATGGGTGCTGCCGAGTTCCTGCTCCCAGGCGCGCTCGCCGCTTCTGAGATCGATCGCTGCCATCCGTCCGCTATGGCTGGCAGCAAAGACGCGGCCGCGGTCGATGACCGGCATGCCGCGGATATCGGCAAGGGTGGAGACGGCGTTGACGTTGCGCGTCGAGGCGAGGTTGTCCGACCACAACGGTCGTCCGGTCTCGACCGTGAGCGCGTAGATCTCGCCCGAAGAATAGGCGGCCACCACAACCTCACCCTCGACGGCTGGGCTCGCGCTCCCGAGCAGGCTCGCCGTTTCCGGGATCGCGTTGTGAGTCCATAGCCGCCGGCCATCATCGGCCGCGAGGACAACGAGCTCGTTCTCGACGGTAACCACGAAGATCCGTCCATCGGAAACCGTGGGCGCGCTGCGCACCGGGGCGCCGACACCGCTTCTCCAGATCACCTTTCCGTCCGCCGGGTCGAGGGCCAAAACCTGCGCGTAACCGGTCGACGCGTAGAGACGGTCGTTCCAGAACGCGAGGCCGCCGCCGAACGAGTTGCCACGTTCCTCATCGGGTTTGAGATCGACCTGCCACAGCCGGTCTCCCGTTGCAGCATCGTAGGCGCTGACCTGCACCGCGCCATCCATCGCATAGACCCGGCCCTTGGCGACAATCGGCTGGGACAAGACCCGTGTATAGCGCGAAGCGCCCTCGCCCGTGCTCGTCCGCCACACCCGGGTGAGCCGGTCGGGGAGCGACAGATGCTGCATCGCGTGGTTCGGATAGCCGCCGGCCTCGGGCCAATCGGGGTTGACGGCCGGCGGGGGCAAAGTCATTGCAATCTTGGCGAGATCCGGATCAGGCTCGAGCTGGCGATCGAGACTGAGCACGGAAATCCGTTCTCCCGGCAGCGGCTGCTGCTTCTTACCCTCGAACCAGCCGCACCCCGCAAGTAACAGTGAGCCGAGCAACAGCAAGGGGGCGGCGGTTCGGATCATTTCGGCATCGAAAGCGGTCTAGGAGGCCAGCGCTGCCGCCATTTCGGCGGCACGGGCGCGCAGATTCTGCGGCGCCGCCAGGTCGTCGGCGAGGCTCTTATAAAGCTCG
Organism: uncultured Alphaproteobacteria bacterium; assembly: GCA_963796155.1. Classification (GTDB taxonomy): domain Bacteria; phylum Pseudomonadota; class Alphaproteobacteria; order ATCC43930; family CGMCC-115725; genus AP-15. Next base: position 17,044 of record CAWCKT010000035.1, read on the forward strand.
AGCGCGCCGGTCTTGTCCCCCGACTTCAGCCGGGCAAGGGCCGTCAGCTCGACCGCGGTCGGGCGCCACGGGTTGCCGCTCGCGGTCAACGGTGCAAGGCGTTCGATCCTAGAGTGCGGATCGGCATCAGGCATGCCCTGCATGACCGAGAGCAGTAGGGCAAGCCCGCGAAGCGCGGGATCGAGCTCGCCTTGTGCGGCGATGCGGTCATACGCCGCGCCTGCTGTCGCACGGTCGCCCGATTTCGTCAGCAGAGCCGCGTCCTCAAAATCTGCCAGAATGGCGTAGCCTCCGCCTTCCTGCGCGATCGCCGAAAACACCTTGGCCGCGTCGCCTTCCTTCCCGTCGCGGGCCATGGCGAGCGCTGAGGCGTAGCGCGCGGATTGGGCGCGGCGCTCGGACAGCTGGTGGTCCCGCCAGGCGACAATGCCGCCGGCGACGGCCAGCACGAGCACCGCCGCGGCCACGATGTAGCGCCCGTAGCGGGACCAAAGCTTGAGGAGATTGTCGCGACGGAGTTCTTCGTCGATTTCACGGAAGATGTCGCTCACAAACGCTCCGAATGGCCTTAGCTGAAACCTCGGCCACCATACCCCCTTGACGAAACGCGGGCAATCCGACCGCGACCAGCCGCAGCGTCACGCAGCCGTCAGCTGCCTGTGCCGCGCCGTCAGACGTCTGGACGTCACCGGCAAAATCGGGAACACTGGGCGACAGCCACAATGGCGATGGGTAGCGATGAGCCGGAAGAGTGCGAAGGTGCTCGCCTTTAGCGATTATCGGGCGAAACACGGAACGCTGTATTTTACGCGCTCCGAGCTGAACCAGCTTCTTGGCCTCTACAGCCGACACGTCGCGCGCGGCGTCTGGCGCGACTACGCGATCGATCACCGCGACGGAATGGCGTTGTTCTCGGTGTTCCGTCACACCCATGAGGCGCCGGCCTACTCTATCGTCAAGACCGCCCCGGCACCCGCGCGCCCGGCCGCGTTCATCGTACAAGCCGGGCGGCAGAGGCTGCGCGTCGCAGCCAGTCTCGCCGACGCGCTGGAATTCTTTCGGACGCGGCTCAGCCTCGTCGGCGCGGAGACCGGCTAGCCGAATATCGTCCGATCACCGGCAGCATTCGCTCGATTATCCCGTCGCGCTTGACGGCGCCGTGAAGTAGCGCGCCTGCAAGGTGAAGCGTTACGAACAGGTAGAGCGGATACTGCCCGACAAGATGGATGGCGATCGCGATCTGCGACAGCCGGTCGTCCTCGGGTAGCAGCGGGGGGATCGAGAGGAACCCGAAAAGACTGACCGCATGGCCCGCCGCGGCAGCATTCAGGTAGCCGGCAATGGGCATAACGATAAGGATCAGGTAAAGGATGAAGTGGGTGAGGCGGGCGAGCGCGACTTCGAGACGCGTGAGGTCCGACGGCAGGGGCGGCGGGGGATGGCGCCAGCGCCACCCGGCGCGAAACACCATCGCCGCGAAAATGGTCAACCCGACCGAGCGGTGCAACAGTAGGACCAGGTCGCGCTGAGGCGTGTTGCGCGGCGCCCAGGCGATGACCAAGCCGAGCGCGACCGCGATGACCGCGAGCGCCGCAACAAGCCAATGCACCGCGCGCGCGACGCCGTCATATCGCGGCGCGACCGCCGCGGCCGCTTCCGCGTCAGGCATTGCCGATGAGTGTTACGCCGTCGGCACCAGCTCGGACAGCACCGAGCCGAGGAATTCGACCGCCGCGGTGACGCCGCCGGCACGGTGCGGGATACCAGCGCGGTGCAGCCCCATCTCGACCCCGGCCAAGGTGCCGCACAGCATCAGGTCGTTGAAATGGCCGAGATGGCCGATGCGGAAGACCTTGCCCTTGAGCCGGCCGAGGCCGGTGCCGAGCGACATGTCGAACGCCGCGAGGATGATCTCGCGCAGCCGGTCCGCGTCGAAGCCGTCCGGAACGACGACCGCGGTCAACGAGTTGGAATGCTCGCGCGGATCGGCGCACAACACTTCGAGACCCCAGCCGGCGACCGCGCGCCGGGTCGCCTCGGCGTGGCGGGCGTGGCGGTGGAACACCGCAGCGAGGCCCTCTTCGTCGAGCAGCATCTTCAACGCTTCGCGCAGCCCGTAGAGCAGGTTCGTCGCCGGGGTGTAGGGAAAGAAACCGGTGCGCCCGGTTTCGAGCATCGCCTCCCAATCCCAGTAGGAGCGCGGCAGGCGCGCCGTCTTGTGTGCCGCGAGCGCCTTTTTCGAGATCGCGTTGAAGCCGAGCCCGGGCGGCAGCATCAGCCCCTTCTGCGAGCCGGCGACGGTCACGTCGACCTTCCAGGCGTCGTGGCGATAGTCGATCGAGGCGAGCGAGGAGATCGTGTCGACCATGTAGAGCGCCGGGTGACCCGTGCGGTCGATCGCCTCGCGGATCTCGGCGACCCGGCTGGTGACACCGGTCGATGTCTCGTTGTGTACGACACAAACCGCCTTCACCTCATGGGCCTTATCGGCGGCGAGCTTCTCGGCGACCAGCTCCGGATCGACCCCATGTCGCCAGTCGCCCGGCACAAAGTCGATCTCGAGCCCGAGCCGTGTCGCCATCTGACGCCACAGGGTCGCGAAGTGGCCGGTCTCGAACATCAGCACCCGGTCGCCGGGCGACAATGTGTTGGAGAGCGCGGCCTCCCAGGCTCCGGTGCCGGAAGAGGGGTAGACGACGACGGTGTCCGCGGTCTGGAAGACCCGCTTCATGCCGGCGATGATCTCCTGCCCGAAGAGTGCGAATTCCGGCCCGCGATGGTCGATCGTCGGCATCGCGATCGCCTGCAGCACGCGGTCCGGAACATTCGTCGGCCCCGGGATTTGCAGAAAATGGCGGCCGGTATGCGGCGGGGCGATGTTCTTCATCGGTATGAGATGGGCCGGCTGGCTGGTAATTCGTCATTCCGGCGAAAGAGGCTGCAATCAAATCGGCAGCCCCCTCCAATCGTCGCCCCCGCGAAAGCGGGGGCCCAGGGCAAATGACTGAAAGCCCCGGGTTCCCGCTTGCGCGGGAACGACGAAACGAGAGATCCGGGGTTCACGGCCGGATATCCCGACAGGCTCGAAAGCGGCGGCGAGTGCTCACATCAGGCCGTAGAGCCTGGCGGCGTTGTCATGCGTCAGCTTGCGCCGCATCTCCGGCGACAGATCCTTCATCTGGCGTTCGATCGTTGTGCGCGAATTGGGCCACACGCCGTCGGGATGCGGGTAGTCCGAAGCCCACAAGAGGTGCCCGTCGCCGAAGAACGGGATCAGCGACATGGCCGCGTAATCTTCCTGGAACGTCGCCCAGATCTGGCGCTTGAACAATTCGCTGGGCTTGGTTTCGAGTTCCGCACCGCCCTTGTCGGCCCAAAAGTCTTTCGCCTCCCACAGCCGCCAATGGCGGTAATCGAGTTCCTGGACCAGCCAGGGCAGCCAGCCGGTGCCGCCCTCGGCAATCACGATCTTGAGCTTCGGATGGCGTTCGAGGATGCCCCAGGCGAACAGATCGACGAACGGTTCGAGAAAGTTCGCCATGAAGAACTTGGTGTTCTCGAACACGCTCGCGGCCTTGCCGACGGCACGCGGGTCGCGGTTGCCAAACACGGTGATGTGCCAGGAGAGGATGATCCCGGTCTCTTCGAGTGCGGTCCACAGCTTCTCCCAGGCCCGGTCGTCGAGCTTGGGATTGATGTTGGCGATCATCAGGGTGACCTGCTTGACGCCGCCCTTGGCGGCGAGCCGCAGCAATTCCTCGGTCGCGCCGTCGGGCGTCTCGGGCAGCATCGGCACACCGAGCAGGCGGTCGGGTGCGGCGCTGCAGAATTCGAGCAGCCAATCGTTGTAGACCCGGTAGCAGGCAATGCGCAGCACCGGGTCGTCGGTCGAGATCTGAAAGATCGGGCCAAAGATGACCTGGGTCTCCACACCGTCGCGGTCCATGTCGGCGAGGCGCAATTCGGCGACCGCCGGCCGGCGCTCGCTCTGGTCGTAGATGCCGGCCCGTTCGAACGAGTTGTAGAGCGGCTTGACCGGGCGCTGGTTGCCGGTCGCCGGAGGCTTGCCGCCCCAGCTTCCCCAGACTTTGCCGTCACAGATCCACACCGCCTGGCCGTCGCGCTCCTCGACCCGCGGCGCGCGGTCGCGCAGGGCGGCCGGCAGCCGCGTCGTCCACAGATCGGCCGGCAATTGCCCCAGATCCATATGGTCGTCGCAGGAGATCAGCTGGTTCGCCATTTCTTTCTCCTCCTCTCAATGGCCCCATCGTCTGCGCCGGATTGTAGGCCCTCCCCGCCGGTTCGGCGATGCGGAAAAAGCGCATCCCGTTCGCTCAAACCTTCGGCTCCCACTTTCCCGCGACGGAATAGGCTTCGTCGTCGCCCGGCCAGGGCGGCATCGTGACCGCGACCGCTTCGAGCGGCTCGCCGCCGCCACAGCGGAACTGGAAGTGCGTGCCGGTCTGGAGCGTGATCGAGACGCCGGCGGCGACCTCGGTGATCTCCTCGCGCTCGCCGAGCTTGCGCCACATCCGCCCATGTCCCGCGGTGAAGTACCAGATTTCCTCGACCGTGCGATGGGCGACGGCTTTCGACACAGCCCCCGGCGCCAGCCGGAAGACCGCCATGCTGCCGCGCGGCAATGCGCACAACAGCCGGACCTCGGAGCCGTCCGGCGCGATCGCGTCTGGTGCCGGGCTGATTTTCCTGGTCGCGAACGTCATCGACACGGCTCACCGGAGTTGATCGCGGCAGTTTACCCAGAGAACAGCGCGTCAATCGCGCTGCTAATTCGCCCTCGTCGAACGAGCCCCGCTGTTTTTGCTGTTATTTGCAGGAAATTATCAGCGACCGACTGCTCTTGTCCCGCAGGAATCCTCGACAATCGGCGGCACGCGACCAAGGGAACAGCGGGATAGCAGTCGTCGCGGCCCGCCTATATCTGAGGCATTGCTAAAATAGCATCTAACTCAATATTTGTCAATTGGTCGGAATTGGCGGCCAAAAGTCGATTGTAAAATGGGAGCCGATCTCGGCTGCTCGCCACAGAATGGCACTCATGGTGGAGTGTGATGGGTTTGCGCGCCCCCGGGATATCCCCGCCGCAGCCAGGAAACCGACGCAAATGCCCCGAGCCACGAGCCGGTCGCCGCGAATACGACATAGGTCGCGTTTTCGGTATAACTGATCACAGCAAACGCCGATAATAAATACCAGATGGCGCTCCAGTTTGCCGCCCGAACACGTCGCCTGCCTGTCACCGCCGCATTGAAGAATACATAGGCTGCATCGGTGGCGGCGGTGGAAGCGAGCACGCCCACCGCGATGAGCGGGTTGACGCCTAGGATCATGCTGGGTCTCCCTCTGTTTGCCGTCGGCGGTATGTTGATAGTCATTGACGCGCGTCGGCGGGCCCGCGTCTGATGGAAGGCTAACTCACTCCCTCCGAGAAGGCGTATGCCGCCCGACAAACCTGCGGGATCGCACCTTGAATTGCGCTTGCGCGGCGAGATCCGCGGCGAGGTGCTGTTCGATGCGTTCAGCCGCGGACGATATGCGACCGACGCGTCGATCTACCAGATCGAGCCGTTGGGTGTGGTCGTGCCGAGGAGCCGCGAGGATGCCGCGGCGGCGATCGCGATCGCGCGCGAGGAGGGGGTGTCGGTATTGCCGCGCGGCGGCGGCACCTCTCAATGCGGCCAGACCGTGGCGCGCGCGCTCGTCATCGATTGCAGCAAATATCTCGACCGGGTGGCCGCGGTCGACGTCGAGGGGCGGCGGGCGCGAGTCGAGCCGGGGGTGGTGCTCGACCGGCTCAACCGGCTGCTGCGCAAGGACCGGCTCTTCTTCCCGGTCGACCCGTCGACGGCGAGCCGGGCGACGATCGGCGGCATGACCGCCAACAACAGCTGCGGCTCGCGCTCGTTGCGCTATGGCAACATGGTGCACAATGTGCGCGGCATCGATGCGCTGCTCGCCGACGGCACGACGGCGTGGTTCGGCGAGGTTCCCGGCAATTTTGTCGAGAACACCGCACCCGAGCGCTATCGCGAGCTGGTGACCCGCATGCGCGCTTTGCACCGGCGCGAGGCCGACGAGATCGAACGGCGCTTTCCGAAGGTGCTGCGGCGGGTCGGCGGCTACAACATCGACTCGATCGACGACGCCGGCCACAACATGGCGCGGCTCTTGGTCGGCTCCGAGGGCACGCTCGCCTTCTTCAACGAGATCGAGCTCGACCTGCAGCCGATCCCGGCGCACCGGGTCCTCGGCATCTGCCATTTCCCGAGCTTCTACAGTGCCATGGCGGCGACGCGGCAGATTGTCGATCTGGACCCGAGCGCGGTCGAGCTGGTCGACCGCACAATGATCGAACTGTCGCGCGACATCCCGATGTTTCGCGCGGTCGTCGACCGTTTTGTGCAGGGCGAGCCGGCCGCGATCCTGTTGACCGAATTTTCGGGCGACGACCCGCCGGAAAATTTGCGCCGCCTGAAGGCGCTCGTCGAATTGATGGGCGATCTCGGTTTCCCGGGCGGCGTGGTCGAGGTCGTCGACCCCGCCTTCCAGCAGGCGGTCTGGGAGGTGCGCGCGCAGGGCCTCAACATCATGATGTCGATGAAAGGCGACGGCAAACCGATCTCCTTTCTCGAGGACTGCGCGGTCCGCCTCGAAGACCTCGCCGACTACACCGATCGCCTGACCCGCATCTTCGAGAAGCACGGGACCTGGGGCACCTGGTACGCGCACGCCTCGGTCGGCTGTCTGCATGTCCGGCCGGTGCTCAACGTCAAGCAGGAGATCGAGGTCAGAAAGATGCGGGCGATTGCCGAGGAAGCCTTCGCGATGGTCCGCGAATACCAGGGCTCGCACTCGGGCGAGCACGGCGACGGACTCGTGCGATCGGAGTTTCACGAGGCGATGTTCGGCTCGCGCATCGTGCGCGCCTTCGAGGAGGTCAAGGACGCCTTCGACCCCGCGGGCCTCTTCAACCCCGGCAAGATCGTCCGGCCCCCCAAGATGGACGATCGCAGCCTCTTCCGCTTCAGGCCGGACTACCGGCATCTGCCGATCGACACGGCACTCGACTGGTCGGAATGGGGCGGCTTCGCCGGGGCCGCCGAGATGTGCAACAACAACGGCGCCTGCCGCGTGCGCGACGCCGGCGTCA
>CAWCKT010000036.1:0-30606 GCA_963796155.1 uncultured Alphaproteobacteria bacterium
CCGGCTGCGGCGGTTCGAGACCTCGCATATCGACCAGGTCATCCTGTTGAACCAAGCCGGCAAAAATACCCACGAGCACATCTGCGAAAGCCTTGAACTCTTCGCCCGCGAGGTGATGCCAGAATTCCACGCCCACGAGCCCGCGCAGCAGGCCTGGAAGCGACAGGTGCTGGCCCGCGAGATCGAGCTCGAAGAGATCGACACCGCTCCCTTCGGCGACCGCTACGGCCCCAATTCGGTGCAGATCACGCGGGCGCAGGCGGCGGAGTAGCGGCCGAGCTCTGTACAGCCTTGCCCGCGCGAGCTCATCGCGAAGCGAGTTCGCGTAGACGAATGGGCTGTCCATCGGATCCGACCTATGATAGGTTACATGTAACCCATCATAGAGGTGAGCATGGCAACGCCCACTCAGTCGAAGTCATCGAGAGAAAAGGTCAAGGCCTATCGCCATCGGCTGCGCCAGCAAGGCCTGAGACCCATTCAGATTTGGGTGCCGGACGTGCGCTCTCCCGCCTTCATAGCCGAAGCGCACCGCCAGTCCCTCTCCGTTGCCGCCAGTCCGCACTCTGAGGATGATCAAGATTTTATTGATGCTGTGTCCGATTGGGGCAGTGCGTGAAGCGTGGCGAGATTTGGACAGTAGCTGCCGGAGGAGGCTACGCTGGCAAGCCACGTCCGGTGGTAATTCTGCAAGACGACCGCTTCGACATGACCGAGTTGATCACGGTTTGCGCATTCACTACCGATCCTACAGACGCTCCTCTGTTCCGATTGGCCTTCGAGCCAAGTGACAAAAACGGATTGCGTATCCCCTGTCGGCTGATGGTGGACAAGATCACGACTGTTCGAAAGGCGAAAATTGGTAGCCATATCGGCCGCCTCGCCGACGAGGACATGGTCCGGCTGAATCGTGCCGTTCTCGTCTTTCTCGGGATCGCCGGCTCAGCCGCCGTCAGCGAGCCGGTACAAGACCCGGCTCGGAGATAAAACGGGTCGACGACAACACTTTGTCGCCGGCGGTCGGCAACTGCGCGGGCCGATCCTCCGGGGCGCCCGTTTCCCGGGCGTACCAGTTTGGCCGGGGTTGATCGACCTGTAACGGGAGGAGCACACTGAAGGAGAGGGTCTGCCCTTCCGGGAGGGAGCATTGAGCGGAGGGCGGGTCGAACGCCGGCACGCGGCCATTCTGGCCGCCGATGTCGCGGGCCATTCGCGGCTGATGGGACCGACGAGGAAGGTAGGCTCGCACGGCTAAAAGCGCTGCGCCGAGCTGATCGATCCGGCAATCGCTGGGCACCGTGGCCGCATCGTCAAGACCACCGGGGACGGGCTGCTGGTGGAGTTTCAGAGCGTCGTCGATGCGATGCGCTGCGCCGTCGAAATCCAGCGCGGCATGGGCGAGCGCAATGCTGCTCTGCCCGAGGACACGCGAGAACCCCGACGGGCTCGCCCGCGCGCTATCCGGCGGGCTGATCGGCTCGCCCGAGACCCTGCGGCGCAGGCTGCGGCGGTTCGAGACCTCGCATATCGACCAGGTGATTTTGTTGAACCAGGCCGGCAAGAACACTCACGAGCACATCTGCGAAAGCCTTGAACTCTTCGCCCGCGAGGTCATGCCCCGAATTCCACGCCCACGAGCCGGCGCAGCAGGCCTGGAAGCGACAGGTGCTGGCCCGCGAGATCGAGCTCGAAGAGATCGACACCGCCCCCCTCCGCGACCGCTACGGCCCCAATTCGGTGCAAGTCCGCGCCCAAGCGGCCGAAAAGCGGCAAGGATTATGCGGACCTCGGTGCAGTCGCTATTCGGCGGCAGCTAGCAGTGGCGGCGCCGCGATGTAGTCTTCGGCCAGCCGGCGACCGGTCTCGCGCATCAGCTTCTTGTCGAGTTCCGGTGTCTTCGCCGGCGGGACGCGCACCACCGTATCATTGCAATAGGTTGGAATCACCGCGCCGCCGACGCGGAACAGACCGACGGGATCCTTGCCCGACTTGACCGCCCGGATGCCACGCCGGATCTGGTTGCGGAAGAGCGTGACGCCCCGGTCGGTCGTGCCGAGGTGTTCCAGGCCATGGACGGCGACCGGCCGCTGCGAGACCTGCGCCTCGAAGTCCCCGGGGCGCCGCTGGCCTTCCTCATAGCTCTCGGCGGCGAGTTGGCCGGGCAGCATGATGCTGCGATCGGCCCACCAATCGGGCGTGACGACGCCTTCGGTCTCGCTGATGTGACGTAACTCGATCAGCATTGTGTTGGTGTCGTCGAGCGGGACGATCCAGCGGCTCATCATCGGGCCGCTGAACGGGTGCTCCTGGTGGCCGGTTTCCCAGATCGGTGCGACCTGCTGCAGGTTGGGCAGCACATTCTCCACACTCCGCACCCAGATGTTGTCGCCGACCCGCCGGGTGGCGATGTAGATGATCCCGACCGGGGTCTCGGCGAATTCCAATTCCGGCAATACGCCGAACTCGTCGGTGAACACGGCACCGCTGACGATCGTGTGGAGGAACGCGGTGTGCACTGCATCCATCGTGTTTTCGAGGATCTGCAGCCAATTGCACGGATAGACATAGCTTTGTCCGGGCATCATGCGATACCCCGGCCGATTGAAGCTGTCGTAGACCGGAAAGGCCGGCATCTCTTCGGGAGGACCCATATAGGCGAAGACCATCCCGGCATATTCATGGACCGGATAAGCGCCGTGGCAGAGCCGGTCTTTCAGCGTGCTCGTCGCCGGCTCGCCCGGAGTTTCGAGGATCGCACCGTCGACATCGAACAGCCAACCGTGATAGCAGCAGCGGATCCCCTTGGCGCCGACCAGCCCGAACTCGAGCGACGTCCCGCGGTGCGGGCAGTGCAATTCCAACAGGCCGACCGCACCGCTGCCGTCGCGGAAGGCGACGAGATCCTCGCCGAGGATCCGAAGCTTGCGGGGCAGGTCTTTGAGCTCGTCCGAATAACACACCGGCTGCCAAAACCGGCGCATGTATTCGCCGCACGGCGTGTCCGGGCCGACATGGGTCAGCTCGGCGTCTTCCTGCGGCAGCTGGCGGTGGTGGTAGCCACCGTAGCGGGTCTTAAGGAACGGAGCCCTCTTCACCATCATGGTCCTCCTGTCTGTAATCATTCTACCGGGTGTTTGCATTGACCGCACGAGGTTTCCAGACCGGATCGCGTGGGTCCTATCATCGTCCCACGGAAGCGATCCTCTGCCGGCCGCGCAGCGATCTCAAAGGGGGATCGCCAGCAGAGTGTCGATCTGGCGGCTGTCGAGGACGACCGTCTTGCGGGCGAATTTCCAGGCGCCGTCCTCGCGCCTGACCTGGTCGAGGTAGCGCCCGGCGGCGAAGAGGGTCATGTCGCCCTCCTGCATCGTCCGCACGACGAGGAAATTCGCCATCAGATCCAGTCGCTCTCCCTGCTCCTGCACGATCTTGATCGACGACACCAGGTGACGGTAGCGCTGCGGCTCATAGATGTTGGCTTCGCGCAACGCACTGACCCGGTCCTTCAACATGTTGCGCGAGGTCGCATGAATCAGCCCCAACGGCATGCCGGCTTCGTAGTTCTCGGCCGAGGTGATCCGATAAAAACAGTCTTCGGTGAAGAAATCGGGCCAATGCTCGAGCTCGTCGGCGTCGAGGCAGTGGACGTAGTCGGTGTAGAGCTGTTCCAGTTCCAACCGTCGCCGCACCGCCTCGAAATCGGCCACGTCACAACCCCATCAATGGCCGGTAGGCGTGCCAAAAGCTGCGCACCGAAGCCTCGGTCGTCCGGTTGGCTTCGGAGACATGCCCGAACCCGCCCATCTCAAGCACCGAACATTCGTCTTCGGCGCCCGGGATCGCGCGCTGGATGAAATTGCCGACCGCACCGTCCTCCATCGAAACATAACCGGCGGGACCGACGAGATTGGCCTGCGCCAGCCGTCTCTCGGTCATCCTCGGGTCGTCTTCCTCGAAGCCGATATAGGTCCATTGCAGCTCGGTCTTGTCGGGCCCCTTCGGCAATACCAGTCGTACTGCAATGCTGTTCTGGATCTGCTGCAATACGAAATTCGGGAACAGCGACAAGATCTGCGTCGTCGTGTCGTCGCCGAACTCGTCGACACCGGCGAGAAAACTCGGATCGGCCAACCGGAAATTCTCGCGCAATGATGGGATGCCGGCATAGAGCTGGTCGGAGGTCGCGGCGTCGACCCGCTCGGTCTTGTTGCGCGTGTAGCTCGCGTGATGCGCGCCGCTCTCGGCGATGTCGACCCCGCCCTCCGAAGTCAGCCGCGAGATGCGGAAGGTTGTGAAGAAGGAATGCAGCAGGGTCGCGTGGTAGGTGTCCCGCACATTCTCGAAATAGAGCTTCCAGTTGTTGTGCAGGATCTGCGAGGTGGTGCCGAGAATCTTCGGCTTGCCGTGCAATACCCGATGGATGCGCGAGCCGATCAGATTGCCGATGTAATGCGCCAGCGGCGGCGCCTCAGGTGAGAGGGTGCCGAAGACGAGGTCGCCGAAGGTGTCGACGCGCAGCTTTTTGAGGCCGTGCTCTTCGAGGCGGAAGCTCGCCGGCATCCCGCCCTTGCCGGCGACACCCCGGCGAAAGGCGACACTGTCGAGGTTGCCGGCGAGATCGTAGCGCCAGGCGTGGTAGACGCAGGTCAGGTTGTCGGCATGGCCGCGCCGCTTGAGGCAAACGAGGTTGCCGCGATGGGCGCAGCGGTTGACCATTGCATGGATCTCGCCGTCTTGCCCTCGGGTGACGATGACCGGGGTCTCGCCGAGAAAGGTAGTCAGGTAGTCACCCGGCTGGGGGAGCTCGCCGGCGAGTGCGAGATATTGCCAGGTCGGCCCGAGAAAGATCCGGCCGAGCTCGGCGCGGTAGATCTCCGGATCAGAAAACACCCGGTAAGGAACGCGCGCATTGCCCTCGGCCGGCCATTTGACGTCTAATTGCATAGCAATCCTCGTTCGAATATTCGGCGAGCGCTGCCTGCCCCTCACCCTCCCGCTTCGCGGGACCCTCCCTCTCCCCGCTTGCGGGGAGAGGGCTGGGGTGAGGGGCAGCCACGTCAGGGGATCAGGGGCGGATTACCTCAGCCGCCGTAGAAGACGTTGTCGCCGAGCTCCTTCATCTCGAGGATCGCGGCGTCGGGGCGCCCGGTGATCGGCTTTGCGACATGCGCCTCGACGACCTCGCCGACCACGATGTGGTGGTCGCCCTGCTCGACGATGCTGGTGACCCGGCACTCGACCGCGGCCGGTGCGGCGTCCAGGATCGGCGCTCCGGTCGTGCCCTTGTGAATGGCCTGGCCCGAAAGCTTGCCGTCTTCGAGCTTGGTCGGCTTGAAGAAGGTGAAGGCAACCCCTTTGCCGTCCTTGCCGAGCATGTTCAGGGCGAAGGTCTTGGTATTCTTGACGATCTGATAGGCGCCGGAATTGGTTTTGACGCCGACTACGACGAGCGGCGGGGCGAAGGCAGTCTGCGTGACCCAATTGACCGTGGCGGCGGCGACGTTGCCCTTGCCGTCATCGGCGGTCAGCACGTAGATCCCGTAGGGGATCATCCTGAGCGCCGTCTTCTTGGCATCCTGGTCCATCTCCGTCCTCCTTGCTCAGTTTTGCTAGAGGCCGATCATAGAAACCCGGCCGCCTCACGCCAAGCCGCAGCGCGCGTAGAACCGCACGGCGTTGTCCCAGAGGAGCTTGCGCTTGCGTTCGGGCGGCATGCTCCAGCCGAGCACGGTCGTCGCCGACTCGGGAAACCAGCTCTCGCCGTGCGGGTAGTCCGAGGCGTACATCAGCAAATCCTCGCCCACGAGATCGATCACCGAGTTGGTCAGCCGCTCGCCTTCCGGGATCTCGATGCTCTGGAAATAGCGGCCGCCGAGGACGTATTCGCTGGGCTTGTGCGCGAGCTCCGGCAATGCCGCCCTGACGGTTTCGGCGTGCTCGTCGATGCGGGCCATCCAGAACGGCAGCCAGCCGTGCCCGGCTTCGAGCGTGCCGATGCGCAAGCTCGGATAGCGGTCCATGACGCCGCTACCGATCAGTGCCGCCATGTTGCGCATGCCGCACCAGGGATGTGCGGCCGAGCGCTGCAGGAACAAATTTTCCCAGGTGTCCTCGCCGCCCGGCGCATAGGGCGGCATGACCGTGAAGGTGTGCAACACGACCGCGAGATCGTGCTCGGCGGCGGCCGCCCAGATCGGCTCGAGGTCGGGGTGGTCGAGCGGCATGCCGGCCGGCGCATAGGCCATTACCGCCCAGGCCCAGCGGGAGCGCGCCCAACGGCGGATCTCGGCCAGGCTGCCTTCGATATCGCGGGCGGAAACCAGAATGATGCCGCCGAGCCGCTCGGGAAAGGCGCCGCAGTAGTCCGCCATCCAGCGGTGGTAGGCGTGGTACATCGCCATTTCGAGTGCCACATCGTCGCCAGCGGTCCAAGTACCGAACCAGCCTGAGGGCAGGGTCAGGTTGACGTCGACCCCTTCGCGATCCATGTCGGCGATCCGCGCGGCCGGGTCGTCGTCGACGCGCGGCGACGGGCGGGCGCGGTTGGCGCCGGTGAAGGCGGCCATGTAGCGAGCCGGTGCGGTGTCGGCGGCGGCGCTGCCGAGGCGGCGCTGGTAGCTGCGTCCGCCCCTGGTATAGGTGATCCGGCCGGTACGCGGATTGGTGTCCTTCCATTCCTCCCAAGCGGCCAGCCGGGCCTTCTCGACCCCGGCGAGATATTGGTCGAGGACGTTCATCGACGGCCCGACATGCGTGTCGGAGTCGAAGATCCTGAAGCCGTCGCGCGCCATGACCCTCCCTCCCACTCGCTTCCGCTCTTCTCGTCACACCGGCGAAGGCCGGTGCCTATCCCGACATAGATCCCGGCCTTCCGCCGGGATGACACAATACCTCAGACGCCGTGGTACTTGGCCAGAGCCTCGGCCGAGAAGTAGCGCTCCTCGAGCCGGCGTTGCATTTCGAGACCCTCATCCTCCGGTCCCGGCTCGGGACGCGGATAGGGGCGATCCTGGCGCGCCCGCTCGAATTCCTCCCATGCGGCAATACCCTTGCCCTGAAACTGCTGCATGAAGTCCCACAATGCTGCCCAGATGACCTCGTGGGTGAAGCCCGGATACCAGGCGATCGTGACGCCCAGTGCCAGATGCTCATCGAGCCCGAGATAGCGCGGCAGCCGCCCCTTCATGAACGAAAGCGGGCCGCTGACGACCGCCCGGGCGCGCCGGATCTCGTCCTCCGAGTGCGGCGATTCGAACTGCACCCAGTCGACCCGTGCCTCGCTCTCATAGGCGCGCAGCCGGCTCAGGCAATCGACCAGCCCGCCGCCTGCGGCATCGCGGGCATAGCATTGGGCCATTACGACAAAGTCGGGGTCGAGCTCGTTTTTCATGTCGACGGCGGCGCGATAGCGGGCCACCGCCTGCTCGAGCGGCACGACCTCGACCCCGGCACTCTGGGTGCGGCGTTTGCCTTCGATCGGCTGGTCGTCGATGCGCACGCCGGCGATGCCGGCGCGGATGCATTCGCGCACCATCCGCCGCACCGCCATGATCCCGCCGTGACCGGTGTCGCCATCCATGATCACCGGGAATTTGACGGTCTGGGCGATCCAGCCGGCGATCGTCACGCATTCGGTCATCGACGCGGTGCCGACATCGGCGAGGCCGGTATAGGCGCCGACGACACCCGAGGTGCCGACAAAGCCGGCCTCGCACCCCCCGAGCTCCATGATCCGCGCCAATGCCGCACTCGGCGTGTGCAGCACGGCCAGAACCCGGTCCTTGCGGTGGATCAGCTGGCGCAGCCGCGCCCCCGGCGACGGGCCCTGCTGTTGTGTCATGCCCGGACCTCCGCACTCCTTCGCCGATCTCTCCCTAGTGGCCAGCGCCAGAAGGTGTCAACCATCCTGCCGATCGGTGCCACCCCCTGTTGTGGCCGCCCGCGTGCCGAAATTGCATAGCCAGCAGGCCGTCACTCTCCGCAAAACTTGGTTCGAATGTATCGCAGCTCAGTCTCCGAGCCGGCTCTCAGAGCCGCAATTTGGCCAAAGTCAGCAGGCTGGAATGCCAGGCGAACGGCGCGAAGTTGGCTCTCGCGCTTTTCAGCGATCCCACAGACGGTCGGCCACCAGAGGCCCTGGGCCGTTGCACCTCGATCTATTTTTGTTTCCGGGCTGCAGTGGACGAGCGGACGAAATCCGATGTTGACGTTTAGAATCGCGATAACGGCCGCCGTGATGGCCTTCGTCACGGCCCTCACCGCGTGTCTGATATTTATCCAGCTCGCGACGTATCATGCGGCGGCAAGAGCGGCGGCGTCTGCCGCCATGGATGCCGCCAGTGCCAACACCCTCAGCCGCCTCGAGGCCGAGGTTTCGGAGCTGAGCACCCTCGTTCGCGTGCTGTCGACAAATCCCTCTCTTGCCGACTCGGATGACCGGAGCGAGGTCGATGGCGCAATCGGCCTCTTCAAAGCGGCACTGCACGAACTGCCGCTGACGGACAGCCTTTATGTCGGCTACGACAACGGTTGTTGGTTGCAGGTTCGCCGCCTCGACGTCCTCGACCCGACGGAGCGCCAGAGGCTGGGGGCGCCTCCGGGGGCCGTCTACAATGTCAATCTGGTCCGCCCGACCACCGGCCGAGCCCTGCCGATGCGGCGGATCTTCGAAGACGAGCAGGGCAACAAGATCGATCAGCTCGATCTGTGGGACTACGGCTATGACGCACGAACGCGGGCCTGGTATCGCGACACGATGCAGGCGGACCGGGCTCTCGTTTCGTCGCCCTATGCCTCGTTCAGCATCGGCACACCGATGATCACCCTGAGCGCACCTCTGCAAGGGCATGTGCGCGGTGTCATCGCCACCGACCTCAAGCTCGATAAGTTTAGCGATTGGGTCTACGCGCAACGCCCCGGAGAGCACGGAACGGCCATAATCTTCGACGCGTTCGGCGTGCTCATCGCGCATCCCGACTTCGCGCGGTTCATGGACTACGCGATGACGCATCCCTCCCACCCTCAGCTCCCCGAGATCAGGGAGATCCGCGGCGGGCGGGTCGGTGCAGTAATGCGGAGATGGGACGGCAGTGACCTTTATGATGGAACCATTCACGACGAAAATGGACGAGACTACCTTTTTCGTTTTCGACGGTTTTCACTCGTCGGTAAACTGAACGGTTACTCTCTATTAATCGCGGCCGAAAACGATTTCGTTAAGAATGTGCGGAATTTGCAGATTAAAGGTATAATTATTGCACTGATCGTCGGCGGCTGCTTTGTACCCGCGGTCTGGATCTTCGGCAGCCGGATGTCGCGCTCGCTGAAACGGATAACCGCTCAGGCGAGCAGGCTCCGGATGTTAGCGGCGCCCGATGATGTACCGGTCACCTCCCGCGTCGCGGAGATTGACGAACTCGGCAGGACGATGGCGGTCGCCCAGCGCAGCATCTGGTCCTTCGCTCGCTTTGTCCCGAAGGATATCGTCAAGGGAATCATCGATAGCTCGATCTCCACCGAGCTTGGCGGAGCGAGGCAAGAGGTCACCATCCTGTTCACCGACGTCACCAATTTCACGGGCATTTCCGAAGCGGCCGACCCCGACAGTTTGATGCGCCAGACGTCGCGCCATTTAACCGCGCTGACGGAAGCGTTTCTTGCCGAGGGCGGGACTGTCGACAAGTTCATCGGGGACTCGGTGATGGCGTTTTGGAACGCTCCCCATCCGCAGCGCGATCATGTCGAGCGAGCGTGTCGGGCCGCCCTTTCGGCCAAGGCGGCGAGCGAGGCGCTCAATACTCAATTTGAAGCCGAGGGACTGTCACCATTCATCGTTCGCCTCGGCATTCATTCCGGGGACGCGGTGGTGGGAAATGTGGGTTCCGCAGAGCGCATGAATTATACGGCGCTGGGCAATAGCGTCAATCTGGCGGCGCGTCTGGAAGGCCTGAACAAGGAGTACAAAACCACGATCCTCGTCAGCGAGGCTGTCCGCAACCGGGTCGAGAATTGCTTTCGATTCAAGACCATCGCCTCGGTGATCGCCAAGGGGATGACGACAGAGACGCGCGTCTATGAGTTGGTCGAAGCAGTTGCATGATGACGCGGCCAGAGCTTAAGAATGGCGCTCATAATATCAGCGAGTTACACGTCACCCCCGCGAAAGCGGGGGTCCAGGGCAACGCCTGAAGCCCAACGGCCCTAGATTCCCGCTTTCGCGGGGATGACGGAGATTATTACTGCATCGCGATGAGCGTACACCGTGCGACAGCGGGACGAAACGCGTCCGGTGTCGTCCCTTCCACGAGAGTGAGGATGCCGAATAGACATACGCCAATTTACGCAACCAAGTACTAGGTCTGATCCCCAAGGGGTTTGCGCATGAAGA
Organism: uncultured Alphaproteobacteria bacterium; assembly: GCA_963796155.1. Taxonomy (GTDB): domain Bacteria; phylum Pseudomonadota; class Alphaproteobacteria; order ATCC43930; family CGMCC-115725; genus AP-15. Next base: position 10,388 of record CAWCKT010000036.1, read on the forward strand.
CGCGTTCGTAGCCGGCCTCGGTGCCGCGGCCCGTCTCCTCGTAGCCGATGGCGGCATAGAGGCGCTGGTTTTCGGTCATCGTCTGGTGGGTGTAGAGACGGATCTCGCGGTAGCGGCACCGCATCGCTTCCGCCTCGGCGAAAGCGAGCAGCCGCCGGCCCAATCCCGAGCCCTGCCGCGCCGGATCGACGGCGATATTGTCGAGGAGCAGATAGTCCGGCCTCGGCAGCAGGACGAGGATGCCGGCGATGCCGGACCCCTCCTCGATCACCCAGACCACCCCCTCCGCGACGCGCGCAGCATAGTCGTCGACCATCGGTCCGGGCGGCTTGCCGATCCGCGGGATGTAATGCCGATAAGCCCGCTCGACGATTTCCCCGATTGCCGGCACATCGGCAGGGGTGGCGGCCCGGATGCGAGGTTGATCCATATCGGTCCTCATGAGCGCCAAGCGCCGGCGGGGTCAAGCAAACCGCTGCATGAACACGAGGTCGAGCCACCGGCCGAATTTGTGGCCGACCCCGCGAAAATGGGCAACGCGCTCGAACTCCAAGCCGCTCGTGAAACCGGATCGAGGTGTGGTTGGCGGCATCGATGCCGCCGATCATCACGTGCTTGCCGAGCGCCAGCGCCAACGGGAACAGGGCCTCGACATGGGCGCCGCCCGACACCACGGCCGCGGACAGGGGCCTACAGCGGCTCGAAACGGGGCCAGCCGCCGGCGGCGGGGTGATCTGTTGATGAAGATCCCCGCCTTTTCCAAGCCTCGCGTGCCATTCCGCCTCAGACTCGGCCCCCATCATAGCTCTGGATAGGCAACTCCCTTGCGCATACGACTAAGATTCTGCGGGTGGCTATAAACAGATTGCGTCTTCCGCAATGAGCAAGGCGGTCCCTGCCGCGACGCGGTCGTCGTGCTCAGGAAGTCCCCTCACTAGCGGCGCCTCTGCCGCCCGTCTTGCCAAAAGCGAATGTCCACCCCATATCGCAAGGCTATGCGTAAATATTAATTAATCGAGTTGCTGATATGGATATAGCACAACCCGCTTCCCTGCTCCTGTCCTCGCGTCCCGCGAACCGTCAAATTTTCCCTGCCAACGCGTCAGAACGACGTCCGAAACGGCACGTAAGCTCTTGGTATAGCGAAAAATTTCTGTATGAGGAGGTGATTTTCTCGGCGAATTTCCCCGCATGGCAGGGAAATTCGCGTCGGTGGGCGGCCGCGCCGGACAACGCGCGCCGGGTTGCATCTCGCGTCGGGAAGCTGTTCCCTGGCGAGGTCCAGCGGCGCGGGGGGAACGATGCGGGCGATCGTCGCACTCTATCTGGTGATCGGGGTCGTGCTGCTGGCGATCGGGTTTCTGCTGCCGGGGCCGTGCCCGAACCGCAACACCGATGTCGTCAGCAACATCGTCTTCGTGCTGACCTGGCCCGTCGGGCTGTACGCGGATGTGTACCAAGGCCCATTGTCGGCGCAGGAATGGCTGCACCGGCAGGCTTGCGAAGGGGGCGGCAAGCTCGGTGAGAAGAAGGCGGCTCCGATCTAATCGAGCCCGAACCCGGGGCCGGCGCGGCGCTTCAGCTCGCGGCCGAGCTCGCTTCCGAGGACCTCCGCCTCGCCGATGCCGCCGGTCGACCGGGCGCGGAGCTCCGCACTGCCGTCCGGCTTCAACAGCAGCCCGTCGAGGGTCAGCCGGTCGCCGTCGAGCTCGGCGAGCCCGGCGATCGGCGTGCGGCACGAGCCGTCGAGTGCCGCGAGCATGGCGCGCTCGGCGCCGACGCAGGCCGCACATTCCGGATCGTGCAGCGGCTCGAGAAGCCGGCGCAACCCGTCGTCGCCGGCTCGGCCTTCGATGGCGAGCGCCCCCTGGCCCACCGCCGGGAGCATGACGTCGCGCGGCAGGATCTCGGTCGCCAACCGGGCCTCGCCAAGCCGTTCGAGGCCGCACAGCGCCAGCACGAGCGCGTCGACCTCGCCGGCGTCGAGCTTGCGGATCCGCGTGTCCACATTGCCGCGGACCGGCACGATCCTCAGATCGGGGCGCCGGCGCAGCAATTGCGCCTGCCGACGCAGCGAAGTCGTGCCGATGCTCGCACCCGGCGGCAACCCAGCGAGGCTCGGCGCCTTCGCCGACAGAAACGCATCGCGTGGGTCGTCGCGCGGCAGGATGCAGAGGATCTCGAGGCCGTCCGGAAGCCAGGTCTCGACATCCTTCAGCGAGTGGACGGCAAGGTCGATTTGCCGGGCGAACAGCGCCTCCTCGATCTCCTTGGTGAACAGGCCCTTGCCGCCGATTTCGGCGAGGCGGCGGTCCTGGACCCGGTCGCCGGTCGTGCGGATGGTGACGATCTCGACGGCACCCGGTGATGCGAGGTCGGGATGGGCGGCAACCAGGCGGTCGCGCACGAGTGCCGTCTGGCGCATCGCCATCGGGCTGCCGCGGGTGCCGATGCGGAGCGGGCGCGACGACATGCCGACCGTTCTAACCCGCTTCGCGCCAGCGTTCCAATATCTACCGCACGGCCGATATTGCTATATCATCCTGGACATGCCCGATCCTGCCGTCCTCACTCGGCCGCCGGCCGCCGCGGTCGCCTACCTCGCCGGTCTCAACGAGGCGCAACGCCGCGCCGTCGAGGCGGTCGACGGTCCGGTGCTGGTGCTCGCCGGCGCCGGCACCGGCAAGACCCGGGTGCTGACGACCCGGCTCGCTTATATCCTCGGCACCGGCCGCGCTTTTCCGGCCGAGCTGCTCGCCGTCACCTTCACCAACAAGGCGGCGCGCGAGATGCGCGAGCGGCTCGAAGCGATGATCGGCCGCGCTGCCGACGGTGTGTGGCTCGGCACCTTCCATGCGATCGCCTCGCGCATCCTGCGCCGGCACGCCGAGCTGGTCGGGCTGAAATCGAGCTTTACGATTCTCGATACCGACGACCAGATTCGCCTGCTGAAGCAGATCCTGGCGGCCGAGAACATCGACGAACGGCGCTGGCCGGCGCGCCTGCTGCTGGCGATGATCCAGCGCTGGAAGGACCGCGGCCTTCCTCCCGAAAAGGTCGGGCGGGACGATGCCGGCGACTTCGCCCGCGGCCGGGCCGTCGACCTCTACCGGCAATACCAGGAGCGGTTGATGACGGTGAACGCCGTCGATTTCGGCGACCTCTTGCTCCACAATTTGACGCTCCTGACCGGCAATCCGGACATCTTGGCCGACTACCAGCGGCGCTTCCGCTATCTGCTCGTCGACGAGTACCAGGACACCAACGTCGCACAATATCTATGGCTGCGCCTGCTAGCCCAGCAGCGTCGCAATCTCTGCTGTGTCGGCGACGACGACCAGTCGATCTACAGCTGGCGCGGGGCCGAGATCGGCAACATCCTGCGCTTCGAGACCGATTTCCCCGGAGCGACGATCACCCGGCTCGAGCAGAACTACCGCTCGACGTCGCACATCCTGGGTGCTGCTGCCGGGATGATCGCGCAGAACCGGGGCCGCCTCGGCAAGACGCTGTGGACCGAGGCGGGTGAAGGCGACAAGGTCGTCGTCCGGGCGGTGTGGGATGCCTTGGACGAAGCTCGCTGGGTCGGCGAGGAGATCGAGGCGCTGCAGCGCCAGGGCCATGCGTTGAGCGAGGTCGCGATCCTGGTGCGCGCCGCTTTCCAGACGCGCGAGTTCGAAGAGCGGTTCATCTCCCTGGCGCTGCCCTACCGCGTCATCGGCGGGCCGCGCTTTTACGAGCGCCAGGAGATCCGCGACGCGCTCGCCTATCTGCGGCTGATCAACCAGCCGGCGGACGACCTCGCCTTCGAGCGCATCCTGAATACGCCGCGGCGCGGCATCGGGACCGCGACGGTGCAGCAGCTGCACGGCCTCGCCCGCGCCGAGCGTCTGCCGCTCGTCGAGGCGGCCCGGATGCTCATCGCCGGCGACCGGCTCAGACCCGCGGCACGCAATGCGCTCGCGGAATTCATTGCCGCGCTCGACCGCTGGCGAGCCCAAGCGCAAAGGGTCGAGCATACCGACCTCGCGCAGACCGTGCTCGACGAGTTGGGTTATACCGCGATGTGGCAGGCGGACCGCTCACCTGACGCCGCCGGGCGCCTCGAAAACCTCAAGGAACTGGTCGTGGCGATGGCCGAGTTCGAGAACCTCGGCGGGTTTCTCGAACATGTCAGCCTGGTCATGGACAACGCCGCCGAGGCCGGCGGCGACATGGTCAATCTGATGACCTTGCACAGCGCCAAGGGGCTCGAATTCGACACGGTGTTCCTGCCCGGCTTTGAGGAGGGGCTGTTTCCCAACCAGCGCGCGCTCGAAGAGAACGGGCCCGCGGCACTCGAGGAGGAGCGCCGCCTCGCCTATGTCGGGCTGACCCGCGCCCGGCACCGCGCCCATATTTCGTTTGCCGCCAATCGCCGGATCCACGGCCAATGGCTCAATACGATCCGCTCGCGCTTTGTCGACGAGCTGCCGCCCGAGCATGTCGAAATCATCGCCGAGCTCGGCCTGCAACCGGGAGGCGCTTGGGGTTCAGACTGGCCGAGCGCGAACGAGGTGCCGCACGCGACGACGTTCTGGCAGCCCACCGCCGCGCGGTCTCGCGAGACGCGGCTGATCGAAAGTGCTCCGGTTCCACGGCGTGGTGAGGAGATCCGCACGGTCGGGGGCTTTGCCGTGGGCAACCGCGTGTTCCACCAGAAATTCGGCTACGGCACGGTGACCGAAGTCGAGGCCAACAAGCTCGCGATCCATTTCGACGTCGCCGGCGACAAAAAGGTCATGGACGCCTACGTCGAGCGTGTCTAAGCAGGACGCCCCCTCCCATTCCCTCCCCCGCGAGCGGGGGAGGGTTAGGGTGGGGGCAAGGAGAGGGCGAGGGAGGCTCTCGTGAGCGCCGTTTGGCGCGTTCTCGCAAAGGTTCGCGGCGCGGACGCGGCGACCGCGGTGTTTGCGCTGCTCGACGATGCCGCGGGAGCGGTGTCGGCCTTCGAAGTTGCGCCGGAGGAGTGGCGCGTCGAGGCCTATCGGCCGGCTCCCGTGCTGACCCCCACGCTAGCGGCCCGGTTGGCGCTCGCGGCTGCTGCTGCGGGAGGCACGCTCGTCGAAATCGGCGAGGAGAAGCTCCCGGCGCGCGACTGGCTGGCGGAGAACCAGCTCAGCTTCCCGCCACTGCGGGTCGGCCGGTTCTTTATTTATGGGGCGCACTATCGCGGTCGTGTGCCGACCGGCGCGATCGGGATTGCGGTCGATGCGGCAACCGCTTTCGGCACCGGCGAACATCCGTCGACCCGAGGTTGCCTGATGGCGCTCGACAGTCTGGCGCGCCGCCATCGGTTTCGCCGTCCGCTCGATGTCGGAACCGGAACCGGGATTCTTGCGGTCGCTGCGGCGAAGGTACTGCACCGCAAGGTGTCGGCGAGCGACATCGATGGCGGTGCGGAACGCGTCGCCCGACACAACGTCGCGCGCAACGGCGTTGCTGGCCTGGTGCGGGTGCGCCGGGCTCCGGGATACCGTGATCGGGCCCTGCGCAAATCGCGCTACGACCTGGTCTTGTCGAATATCCTGGCCCGCCCGCTGGCCCTGCTGGCCCCTGACCTCGCGCGTGCGCTGGCGCCGGGCGGCCGGGCGGTGCTGTCGGGATTGTTGCGCCGGCAGGAGCCGATCGTGCTCGCCCCCCACCGCAGCTGCGGCATCGTACTCGAGAGACGCTTCGTGCTCGACGGATGGTCGACCCTGGTTCTGCGCGCCCGGCTAGAGCCGAAACGGCGATGGGGGCCGAGTGGCCCCCATCGGTGAATTCGGGTTGACCCAAGGCCAATTCACACGGGATTTGGCCAGGCGAATTTCTCCCGCCTCGGCGATGGGACGAGCGCCGCAACCGGGTCGGGCTTGTAGGAACCCTCGCAAATGGCGCGGATGTCCGAGCGGCGGATTCCGATGTCGGCGAGCGAATGGTCGTCGAGCGCCATCAGTTCGGCATAGGCCCGTTCCCGGCGCCGCCAATCGGCAAAGGCCTTCCAGGCCGAGGTGATCAAGTTCAAGACGGACATACCATATACTCCGGTGACATGCTTTTGCTGCGCTGCACAAGATTTGGCGGCGCAAAGCCGCAAATGCCATGGCCGCCGTTGCAATTCAGCCATGCCGAGGTATTTGGTACAGGGCTGCACGAGAAGAGGAGCGGCCGATGACGAGGAGCGGATCCGAACCGGACAGGGGCGAGCTCGGGCGATTGCTCCGGGAAGCCGGGTCAGCTTTGGACGCTCAAGGTGTCGAGGCGCTGATCGAAGGCGTGCTGGCGGCGCCGGCCGAGGTCGGGACGAGCTGGCACATGCTGGTCGCCGACCCGATGACGCCGGCGTTGGCCGCCGCCCTCGAAAGGCTGCGGGCGGCCAAGGTCATGCAATATCGCAACGGCCTATCAGCCGGGGATTTCGAACGGCTGCCCCGCGCCGCACGGCTCGACCATCTGCGTCAGGAACTGGCGGCGCAGCGCCTCGACGGGTTCATCGTGCCGCGCGCCGACGAACACCAGGGCGAGTACGTCCCCTCCCGCGGCCAACGGCTCGCCTGGCTCACCGGCTTCACCGGGTCGGCCGGCCTGGCGATCGCGCTGCGCGACCGGGCCGCGCTGTTTGTCGACGGGCGGTACACCTTGCAGGCAGCGGCACAGGTCGACACCCGGTTGTTCGAGATCCATCACCTGATCGACGAACCCCCGACGAGCTGGATCGGCACCGCGCTCGCGGGACGCGCGGTGCTCGGCTACGACCCGTGGCTGCACACCCCGCACGACGTCGAGCGGTTTCGCGCCGCAGCGGAAAAGGCCGGCGCGGTGTTGCGTGCCGTTTCTGACAATCCGGTCGATCGCGTCTGGCCGGGGCAGCCGCCGGCACCGATCGCGCCGGTGGTGCCACACCCCGAGCGCTTCGCCGGCGAAAGCGCCCAATCAAAGCGTGCCCGCATCGGCCGCGCCTTAACGGAGGAAGGGGCAGGGGCGGTGGTGCTGACGATGCCCGAGTTGATCGCCTGGCTCCTCAACATCCGTGGCGGCGACGTGCCGCACACACCGCTGCCGCTCTCTTTCGCGATTCTGCGCCAGGACGGCAGCGTCACCCTGTTCATTGACCGGCGCAAGCTCGTTCCCGGCCTCGAGCGCCATCTCGGCAACGGGGTGACGGTCATGCCGCCGGAGGGGCTTGGAACCGCGCTCGACGCGCTCGCCGCCGAGGGCGGAAAGGTACAGGTGGATCCGGCGACCGCGGCCTCGTGGGTTTTTGACCGCCTCGCAGCGGCGGGCGCGCAAATCCACCGTGCCGCCGATCCGTGCCTGTTGCCCAAGGCGTGCAAAAACCCGGTCGAGCTCGACGGCACCCGAGCGGCGCACCGTCGTGACGGCGCGGCGCTGACGCGATTTCTCGCCTGGCTGGCGCATGAGGCGCCGAAGGGCGGGCTTGCCGAGATCGCCGCCAGCGACCGGCTGGAGACGCTCCGGCGCGAGGGTGAGCATTTCCGCGATCTGAGCTTTTCGACGATCTCGGGCGCCGGCTCGAACGGTGCCATCGTCCACTATCGAGCGACGCCGGAGACCGAAAAACGGCTCGAACCGGGTACTCTATACCTGCTCAATTCGGGCGCCCAATATCTCGACGGTACCACCGATGTTACGCGCACGGTCGCAATTGGCGCTCCGACCCGAGAGATGCGCGATCGCTTCACGCGGGTATTGAAGGGACACATCGCCCTGGCATTGGCGCGCTTTCCGAAGGGGACGACCGGAACGCAGCTCGACGCCTTTGCCCGCCGCGCACTGTGGCAGAGGGGGCTTGATTACGACCACGGCACCGGGCACGGGGTCGGCAGCTATCTTGGCGTCCACGAAGGCCCGCAGCGCATCTCCAAGGCCCCCAACGGGCAGGCCCTGTTACCCGGGATGATCGTCTCGAACGAACCCGGCTACTACAAGACCGGGGCCTACGGCATCCGCATCGAGAACCTCGTGCTGGTGCAGCCCATGGAGGGCGAAGGTGAGCGCGAGATGCTCGGCTTCGAAACCCTGACCCTGGCGCCGATCGACCGTAACCTGATCGAACCTTCATTGCTCGATCAAGAAGAGATTGCCTGGCTCGACGAATACCACACGAGAGTCCGCAAGATGCTCACCCCGCTCGTCGACCCCGAGACGGCGCGCTGGCTCGCCGAAGCGACCCAGCCGATCGCGTCGGCCCCTCACCCTCCCGCGATGCGGGAGCGGAGCGGGGTGAGAAGCGCAGGGTCAACCCGCGCCCGCTCTAATCCCTGATCGTCGACTGCGCATGGTGGTCGGCCAGGACCTGGGCGATGACGACGGAGATGCGCTTGCCGGTCGGGATGTGCAGGAATTCGTTAGGGCCGTGCGCGTTCGAATGAGGGCCGAGCACGCCGGTGACGACGAACTGCGCCTGCGGGAATTTCTCGCCGAGCATCGCCATGAACGGGATGCTGCCGCCTTCGCCCATATAAGCCGGCGGCGCGCCGAAGGCAGCTTCCGAGGCACGCTCCAGCGACTGCTCGAGCCACGGCGCTAGGGCGGGCGCGTTCCACCCGGCCGCACTCGATCCCGGCTCGTATTCGACGCGCGCGCCGTAAGGCGGGTCTTTCTCTAGCAGGGTACGAACGCTATCGCCCGCCGCGTCCGGATCCAAGGTCGGCGGCAGGCGCAGGCTGAGCTTGGCGACGGTCGAGGGCAGCAGCACGTTGCCGGCGTTTATCGGATCGGGCAGGCCGTCGATGCCGATGACCGCCAGTTGTGGCCGCCAAGCCCGATTGAGCACGAGCTCGGTCGGATCCTCGCTCATCGCCGACATGCCGGGCATCATTGGAAACTTGGTATAGACCGTGTCTCCCAGCGCCGCCGCGGCGCGACGGGCTTGCGCCACACGCTCGGGCGGGACCTGGACGTAAAACTCGGCCGGCCGGACGGCTCCGGTTTCCTCGTCTTCGAGACGCGACAAGAGCCGGCGCAATATGCGAAAGCTCGAAGGAACGACACCGGAGGCGTCGCCCGAATGCACACCCTCGTCGAGCACCTGGACGGTCAATGTGCCCGACGCGATGCCGCGCAAAGACGTGGTCATCCAGAGTTGATCGTAGTTGCCGCATCCGGAATCGAGACAGACCACCAAGGACGGGCTGCCGATCCTTTCGGCGAGGTGATCGATGTAATAGGGCAGATCGTAGCTGCCGGATTCCTCGCAGGCCTCGATCAGAACGATGCAATGCGCGTAGCGGCAGTCCTTGGTCGCGCAATGCCAAAAGTGCGCTCAGCGCCCCGAACATCGCATATCCGTCATCAGCCCCGCCGCGGCCGTAGAGCTTGTCGCCTTCGAGGCGCGGGATCCATGGGCCGTACCCCTGCGCCCAGCCGACCATCTCCGGCTGCTTGTCGAGATGGCCGTAGAGCAGCACGGTATCCTCGCCTTCGCCCGGCACGTCGATGACGATCACCGGGGTGCGCCCGGGCAGCCTGACGACCTCGAGCGAGGCGCCGGGGAGCGAGGGAAGCTTCGCCCGCGCCCAACGCTCGAACTGCGCGACGGCATCTTCCATGAAGCCGTGCGCCGCCCAATCCGGGTCGAAGGACGGCGATTTGTTGGGGATCTTGATGTATTCGAAAAGGGCCGGGATGACCTCGTCATCCCAGCATTGATCGACGAATTTCCTGGCCTTGGCGATATCCAGCATAGGAAAGCTCCTGCCGTGCCTTACATCCCGTTATAGGATCGGGCGCGCCCGGGCACAAAGGCGATGAACACCACACGGCCATTCTGGCGGCCGATGTCGCCGGCTATAGTCGGCTGATGGGGGCGGACGAGGAGGGGACACTCGCCCGCGCCGCAGTTTTCGGATCGCATCGCAGCCCTGTCGCGGGAATACGGCATCCGCGAGAAATGACCGCGGCGGCGGGTGCTTTATGCGTGTGCGGTCCAGAGGTTCAGGGCGCAGTGCTCGGCCATGTGGAAAAAGTCTCGGTCGGCCGTCAGCATCGCAAGGTCGTGACGTATACAGAGCTGCGCCAGCAACGCGTCGATTGTCCCGATTTGAATGCCTCCGCGCCGGCAGTTGTTTCTCAATTCGGCCGCCTCCACATGGTCGCGGCGGTCGGGAACCAGGAGCGGCAGTGCGGCGAACCGGTCGAGGATCTGCGCGCGGTTCCTTGGTCCCGAGAACCCTTGCAGAAGCTCCTGCAAAACGAGCCCAGTGGTGACAAGCTCCTCGCCGGCTTCGATCGCACGCACCAGTTCGCGTCGCTCAATCGCCGATGCCGGGGCGTCGCGCCGGAAAGCCAAGGACCAGACGCTGGTATCGACAAAGAGGCTAATGGCGCGAGCGCTCGGCCTTGTAGTCGAACCCTTCGTCCCATTCGAGCGCGCCCATTAGCTCAAGCAAGCGCTTCTGCTGACGTCGCGCGATGAACTCCTGGAGCGCCTTAGTGACGGCCGCCTTTTTGGTGCGCTCGCCGCTAACCGCCATGGCACGATCGAGCAGGTTGGGGTCGATCGACAGGTTGGTCGCCATGTGTCATCCTCCACACATATTATGACACATCTCGGCGGGCGCGTGCAACAACGCTCCGGCGTTCGCCCATGGATGTTGACGCAACCGGTTGCCGGACCATACGCTCCTGGCAGGATTACCGGAGGAGCAAACGTCATGGCCAAGATCGTCCTCGGGATTGCTACATCGCACACCCCGATGCTGAATACCCCGGCCAAGGACTGGCCGAGCTTTATCGACCGCGACGGGGTGCGCGAGTTTCTCGACAAGGAGGGCGATCCCGCCAGCTACGAGGAATTGCTAACCCGCGCTGACCCGCGGGCGCTGCCGGAATTGACGCCGGAGCGATTTGCTGCGCGCCACGACGAGGCCGAGGCAGCTGTCGACCGCTTGAAGCAAAGTGTGCGCCGTGCCGAGCTTGACGCGCTTATCATCATCGGCGACGACCAGAAGGAGCTGTTCCACGAGGACCACCTGCCGTCGATCCTCGTCTATTACGGCGACACCATCCGCAACGTACCGCTCTCGCCCAATTTCAAAGGGCCGGAATGGTCGCGGCTTGCCACTGCGCGTTATTACGAGGAGAAGGAGCCGCGCGATTATCCGGTTGACGCGCCGCTGGCGCGACACATGATCGGTGAGTTGATCGACCGCGAGTTCGATGTCGCCTCGTCGAACGGGTTGGCGCCCGGGCACGGCGAAGGCCACGCTCACGCCTTCGTGCGCAAGCGGCTGATGGAGGACCCCGACCTGCCGGTCGTGCCGGTGTTCCTCAACACCTATTACCCGCCGAACCAGCCGACGCCACGGCGCTGCTGGAAGCTCGGCCAGGCGATCCGCGAGGCGGTCGAGAGCTATCCCGGCGACGCGCGCATCGGTATCGTCGGCTCCGGCGGGCTCAGCCATTTTGTCGTCGACGAGGAACTCGACCGCGGGATCATCGACGCCTTGGCGCGCAAGGACGGCGAAGCATTGCAATCATTGCCGCGCAAAAAGCTCAATTCCGGCAGCTCCGAGATCCGCATGTGGATCAGCATCGGCGGTGCGGTCGAGCATCTCGATATGGCTTGGTCGCACTATGTCCCCGGCTACCGCACTCCCGCCGGCTCCGGCACCGGGCTCGGCTTTGCCTACTGGTCGTAAGCAACGGTCGTCATTCCGGGGCGCGGCTGCGCCCGCGAGCCCGGAAACCATGAACACAGCTTTGCATAGTTGGGCACAAGTCAGTGTTCATGGGTTCCGGGCCTGCCCTTCGGGCATCCCGGAATGACCATTCGAACGAGGTAGATGATGAGCCAACACAAAGACAGCGGCGATCTGCTCCGCGTCGGCGCCGGCACGCCGATGGGCGAGATGATGCGGCAGTACTGGATCCCGGCAATCATGTCGTCTGAGCTTGAGCGCGACGGGGCGCCGATGCGCTTGATGTTGCTCGGTGAAAAGCTGATCGCGTTCCGCGACAGCTCGGGCCGGGTCGGGGTCATGGACCACCGCTGCCCGCATCGCTGCGCGTCGTTGTTCCTCGGCCGCAACGAGGAGAACGGTATCCGCTGCGTCTATCACGGCTGGAAATACGACGCGGAAGGCAATTGCGTCGATATGCCCAATGCGCCGCCGCACCAGGACTTCAAGGACAAGGTCAGGGCCAAGGCCTACAAGGTCCGGGAGCGCAATGGCCTCGTCTGGGTCTATATGGGAGCCCGCAAGGAGGCGCCGCCATTGCCGGCGATCGAGGCCTCGTTGATGACTGCGGCCGATCTGCAAATCAACTTCGTGCAGCGCGAGTGCAACTGGCTGCAGGCGCTCGAGGGTGATATCGACACCTCGCATTTCGGCTTTCTGCATACCGGCAGTGTGCAGCCCGAGGACGTGCCGGCGGACAGCCTGATGCGCTGGACGGTCGTCAACCGGGCGCCGGAATATCACATCACCGACACCGCCTACGGCACGTTGTATTGTGCCCATCGTCCGGCGGAACCCGGCCAGACTTATTGGCGCTTCGCCAATTTCCTGTTTCCGTTCTGGACGCAGACGCCGCAGGGCCCGTTCGACCGCGTCAATACCCGCGCCTGGGTCCCGATGGACGACACTCATACGATGTTTGTCAGCTTGAGTTGGCGCGGCTCGCCGACCTCGATGCGCCCATTGAGAAACGGGCAGATGGTGCCTGGCTCGCGCCTCGGCTTCGACTATCTGCCGAACACCACTGACTGGTATGGCCGCTGGCGGCTGACCCAGAACCCGTCGAACGACTGGATGATCGACCGCGCGGCGCAGAAGACCGAGAGCTTTACCGGCATCGCCAGCATCCACGGTCAGGACCAGGCGGTGACCGAAAGCATGGGACCGATCACCGACCACGAATTCGAGAATCTGGGGCCGAGCGACATCATGATCGCCCGCACCCGGCGCCGCCTGCTGCGCGCCGCCCGCGCGCTCGGCAAGGACGGGACGGTTCCCCCCGGCGTCGACGATCCGGATATCTACACCGCGGTGCGCAGCGGCGATTTCGTGTCCGACGCCAAGATCGCCTGGCGCGACGCCTACGACATGCAGATGCGCGCCGCGGTGCGCCCATTACAGCAGGCGGCGGAATAGCGTCGGCGCAGTTCCTGCCGGGAGAGAGCCTGCGCGGGAGCCGCCCCGGCTTCACGCAGCCCGGCAGGAGGCCTCAATAGCGGTAGTGCTCGGGCTTGAACGGGCCGGCGGAAGGCAAATCGAGATAGCGGGCCTGCGCGGCGCTGAGTGCGGTCAGCTTGACGCCGAGCTTGTCGAGGTGGAGGGCGGCGACCTTCTCGTCGAGGTGCTTGGGCAGCACGTAGACCTTGTTCTCGTATTTGCCGTGGTTGGTCCAGAGCTCGATCTGGGCCAGCACCTGGTTGGTGAAGGACGCGCTCATCACAAAGCTCGGGTGGCCGGTGGCGCAGCCCAGATTGACGAGCCGCCCCTTGGCCAGCACGATCAGCCGCTTGCCGTCGGGAAAGACGACCTCGTCGACCTGCGGCTTGACCTCCTCCCAGGGATAGTTGCGCAGTCGCCTCGATCTGGATCTCGCTGTCGAAATGGCCGATGTTGCAGACGATCGGCGCGGTCCTTCATGTGCCGCATGTGGTCGATCGTGATCACGTCGATGTTGCCGGTGGCGGTGACGAAGATGTCGCCTTGTGCGGCGGCCTCGTCCATCGTCGTCACCTGGTAGCCCTCCATCGCCGCCTGCAGCGCGCAGATCGGGTCGATCTCGGTGACCATGACGCGCGCCCCCTGGCTCCTCAGGCTCGCCGCCGAGCCCTTGCCGACATTGCCGTAGCCGCACACCACCGCGAGCTTGCCGGCGAGCATCACGTCGGTGGCGCGCTTGATGCCGTCGACGAGGCTCTCGCGGCAGCCGTAGAGGTTGTCGAATTTCGACTTGGTCACGCTGTCGTTGACGTTGAACGCCGGCGCCTTCAGCGAGCGTCGCGCATCATCGCGTAGAGCCGGTTGACCCCGGTCGTCGTCTCTTCCGAGATGCCGCGGATCCCCCGCCAACAGGTCGGCGCGGCGGTCGTGCAGGATCTTGGCTGCGTCGCCGCCGCTGAAGCCTGGAAAAGCTTATGAACCGAGGGTGGCGAGTTCGGCGTCGATCACGGTTCGCAGAGCCGGCAAGTGGTCCTGGATCGTGATCCACACGTCATAGGCTTCGACACTTTCGTAGCCGTGACGGTAGACGTTGCCGGCTCCGGCCATCTCTTTCCACAGAATCGACGGATGCCGCGCCTTGAGGTCCTCTGGCAGGCGGCGGGAGGCCTCCGAGATGATCTCCAGGCATCGGGTCACTGCGTAGAAGCGCAGCTGGTCATCCCTGAACGCCTCGTAGTCGAGGTCTCCGAGAAACCGCTGCACCAGCTCGATCTGAGAGCGGATATCGTTGAGCCAGCGCCGCGTAGAGGCTGGGTCAGAACGCATAAATAGCGTCTCCGACAGCGGCGGGCCGGACATAGGGCTTCAAGCGGTCACGCCGCACCACATCGACGCGGGTATCGAACAGTCCGGCGATGTATTCCTTGATGGCGACGTATTCATAGACCCCGATCCTGGCCGCCGGATCGACTTCGATCATGATATCGACGTCGCTATCGGGGCGTTCCTCGCCACGCGCACACGAACCGAACAGGGCTGCATGCCGGACACCGCGCTCGCGCAACGTCGCTTCGTTCTCGCGCAACCGGGCGATGATCTCCTGACGGTCCATGCGGCTTTATATAATAAGGCGAGGCGCCCGGCGACCGCCCGGTCACTTCCGACCGCCAACGATGGCGCAATCGAATTCTCTTAGTGATCCGGGAGACCCCGGGGGGTGCGGTCAATACCGGTAGTGCTCGGGTTTGAAGGGGCCCGAGCGCGGCAGGTTGAGATAGTTGGCCTGCGCGGCGCTGAGTGCGGTCAGCTTGACGCCGAGCTTGTCGAGGTGGAGGGCGGCGACCTTCTCGTCGAGGTGCTTGGGCAGGACGTAGACCTTGTTCTCGTATTTGCCGTGGTTGGTGAAGAGCTCGATCTGGGCCAGCACCTGGTTGGTGAAGGAGGCGCTCATCACAAAGCTCGGGTGGCCGGTGGCGCAGCCGAGATTGACCAGCCGTCCTTTGGCCAGCACGATCAGCCGCTTGCCGTCGGGGAAGACGACCTCGTCGACCTGCGGCTTGACCTCCTCCCAGGGATAGTTGCGCAACGCGTCGATCTGGATCTCGCTGTCGAAGTGGCCGATGTTGCAGACGATCGCACGGTCCTTCATGTGCCGCATGTGGTCGATCGTGATCACGTCGATGTTGCCGGTCGCGGTGACAAAGATGTCGCCCTGGGACGGCGGCCTCGTCCATCGTCGTCACCTGATAGCCCTCCATCGCCGCCTGCAGGGCGCAGATCGGGTCGATCTCGGTGACCATCACGCGCGCCCCCTGGCTCCTGAGGCTCGCCGCCGAGCCCTTGCCGACATTGCCGTAGCCGCACACCACCGCGAGCTTGCCGGCGAGCATCACGTCGGTGGCGCGCTTGATGCCGTCGACGAGGCTCTCGCGGCAGCCGTAGAGATTGTCGAATTTCGACTTGGTGACACAGTCGTTGACGTTGATCGCCGGCGCCTTCAACGAGCCGTCGCGCATCATCGCGTAGAGCCGGTTGACCCCGGTCGTCGTCTCTTCCGAGATGCCGCGGATCCCCGTTAGCAGGTCGGGGTGCTTGTCGTGCAGGATCTTGGTCGCGTCGCCGCCGTCGTCGAGCACCATGTTCGGCGTCCAGCCCCCAGGCCCCCGAGGGTCTGCTCGATGCACCACTCGTACTCGTCCTCGCTCTCGCCTTTCCAGGCGAAGACCGGGATGCCGATCGCGGCGATCGCGCGGCGGCGGCTTGGTCGTGGGTCGAGAAGATGTTTGCACGAGCTCCAGCGCACCCTCGCCCCGAGCTGCCTCAAGGTCTCGATCAGCACCCCCGTCAGGACCCTCATGTGGAGGCACCCGATGACCGACGACCCCGCCCGGCGCGGTTCGGGCGAAAAGAAACCTTGACCGCTTATCAGCCAGTCCCGTTGCCGAAGCCGATTGCCTCGCAGTTGCTCTCGGCCCTGCGGATCGCGGCTGCCGCCGTGTCGGTCCTGTGCTTCGCCTCTGGCACGGTTGGGGCGCAGACCGTCGGCCCGGGCTATCCGACTCCGCCCTCGATCGCATATGGAGAGCTCTACCGAGATGTCGAGCTGGCCTCGATCTTCCCGGACAGCAAGACGTTTCCGGACATGATCCCGGATGCCCCGCCTGAGATGATCCTCGACGAGTACCGCGCTGCGAAGCCGTCGCCGGGTTTCGACCTGGCTGCCTTTGTCCGGAAGCATTTTACCGGCCCGACGCCGCCCGGCCCGACCGTGAACCCGGCTGCGCCCGGTCAGCGCCTGCTCGACTATGTGATGAGCTTGTGGCTGATCCTTCAGCAGGAGGCGACCTCGGTGCCGCCGTACTCGACCTTGCAGCCGCTGCCTTATCCCTATGTCGTGCCCGGTGGCCGGTTTCGCGAGGTTTATTACTGGGATTCCTACTTCACGATGCTCGGCCTGGAAGATGACGGCCAGCATCAGATCGCGCTCGACTTATTGAATGACTTTGCTTTCGAGCTCGACCATTACGGAAAGGTCCCGAACGGCAACCGTAGCTACTATCTCAGCCGCTCGCAACCGCCCTTTTTCTCATTGATGGTACGCCTGATCGCGTTCGCGGAAGGGGACGGGAACAAGATCAGCTATCTGCCGCAACTGCAGCAGGAATGGGATTTCTGGATGGAAGGCGCCGATCGGCTGCCGCCCGGCGAAGCCTCCCACAATACGGTGCGACTGCCGGATGGTACCCTTCTCAACCGCTATTGGGATGCCCGCGACGCTCCGCGCGACGAGTCCTACAAGGAGGATGTGGAGACGGCTGCAAGCTCCGGCCGGCCGCCGGACCTCGTCTACCGCGATCTGCGCGCCGCGGCGGAATCCGGATGGGATTTCAGCTCACGGTGGCTCGCCGACGGCAAGACATTGGCGACTGTGCGCACGCTCTCGATCTTGCCGGTCGATCTGAACTGTCTGTTGGTGCATCTCGAGGAGACGCTGTCGCAGGCCTATCGGGCGAAAGGAGATGCCGAGCAGGCGGCGGCCTACCACAACCGGGCGCAGAGCCGGTCAGAGGCGATCCGGCGGCTGATGTGGGATGCGCGGGACGGCGTGTTCTCGGACTATCTATGGCAGACCGGCGAATTCACCGGTGCGGTCACCGCCGCGACCCTCTATCCGCTCTTCCTGCGGATCGCGACAGCAAACCAAGCGCGGGTCGTCGCGGCGACCGTGGAGCAGAGACTGCTGGATATGGGTGGGCTGGCCACGACGCTCGTAACCAGCGGTCAGCAGTGGGACTCACCCAATGGTTGGGCGCCGCTGCAATGGATCGCGGTCGTCGGTCTGCGCAACTACGGATTCGACGGTCTGGCGTATGAAATCGCGCAGCGCTGGGTGCGCGAGAACATCGCCGGCTACCGGCGCTACGCGAAGCTGGTCGAAAAGTACAACGTCACGACACCCGGCGGCGACGAGGGCGGCGGCGGCGAATATGCTACACAAATCGGCTTTGGCTGGACCAACGGTGTCCTGGCGGCGCTGACCTCACTCTATCCGGACCTGAAAGCCGAGGCGGCAAGAGCTGCGCCCAAATAATGCGCGAAACCCCGAGCGAGCGCGTCAATAGCGGTAGTGCTCAGGCTTGAAGGGGCCCGAGCGCGGCAGGTTGAGATAGTTGGCTTGCGCGGCGCTGAGCGGGGTGAGCTTGACGCCGAGCTTGTCGAGGTGGAGGGCGGCGACCTTCTCGTCGAGGTGCTTGGGCAGGACGTAGACCTTGTTCTCGTATTTGCCGTGGTTGGTGAAGAGCTCGATCTGGGCCAGCACCTGGTTGGTGAAGGAGGCGCTCATCACAAAGCTCGGGTGGCCGGTGGCGCAGCCGAGATTGACCAGCCGTCCTTTGGCGAGCACGATTAGCCGCTTGCCGTCGGGGAAGACGACCTCGTCGACCTGCGGCTTGACCTCCTCCCAGGGATAGTTGCGCAACGCGTCGATCTGGATCTCGCTGTCGAAGTGACCGATGTTGCAGACGATCGCGCGGTCCTTCATGTGCCGCATGTGGTCGATCGTGATCACATCGATGTTGCCGGTCGCGGTGACGAAGATGTCGCCCTGGGACGCGGCCTCGTCCATCGTCGTCACCTGGTAGCCCTCCATCGCCGCCTGCAGCGCGCAGATCGGGCCGATCTCGGTGACCATGACCCTAGCGCCCTGGCTCCTGAGGCTCGCGGCCGAGCCCTTGCCGACATTGCCGTAGCCGCACACCACCGCGAGCTTGCCCGCGAGCATCACGTCGGTCGCGCTTTTCAATGGAAGCTCGCGCCGAGCGCGCGCAGCATGTCGAACGTGTCGATATAGTCTACCCAAACGCGGTGCACACATCCGGAAGCGGCACTCGCCTCTTGATCGCCGGGTTCGGCACTTCGTTGGTGGTGATTACAAGACCCTGGGCCTTTGCATAGGCAATCAGCCAGCCGTCGGCCCCCGCAGCGAACGCCTCCTTCGCGGCGAGAAAAAACTGAAATTGGGCCTGAACCCAGGCGATGATCCTCCCGAACCAAGCGGCGACTGACGGATCCCCGGTCCCTGCAAAAAATGATCCGGGCAGCTGCCGCGCCCATTGCGACAGCGCATCGGCCTGTCCGAGAATTTCATCCCGCACCCGATCGATCGAGCAAAGCCGGCCGCCGGCGTGATGACCCGTCAGCGCGGCCCAATAGCCCGGACAGATGTCGAATGCGTAATAGCGTCGATGCGCCTCGATGAACACGTTCGCATCCAACACAAAGCGGGCGCCCGGCCTCATTGGCGTGCGGGGGCTTCGAGCATCGCGACATACCGGTCGAAGGTAGCGCCGCGCAGGCCCGTCAGCTGGAATGCATCACGATAGAGGAGCCGGCCCTCTCTGACAGCCCGCACGACCGCCTCGGCAAAGGCCCGGCCTACCCTTGAATTCTGCGTCAAATAGAAGTTTCCGCCGCCTGCCTGCCGCGCCGCGCGACGACGTTCATCTTCCTGGTAATTGTTGTAGAAGCGAATGAAAGCCTCACGGCTGATCAGCCGCGCGTCGAGCGCCCGGCGCGCCGCCACCAACTCGCTGACTTTGAACCGCCGCGCCAACGACGCGAATGGCTGCGGCGCCGCCGCCACCTCGCTCCACGCCCGCCCCAACTCATCTTCGGGGATCAGGAATTCGGCAGCGACAGCGTTGCAGAACCGCTCGTTCGGGTCGGGCGCCGGCTGCATGTCACGCAGGTCGAAGACCCCGGCCTGGCCAATCCACAGATGCGCCAGTTCGTGGGCCAGCGTGAACATCTGCGCGGCCTTGCCGTCCGCCCCGTTGACGAACACGAACGGCGCGTATTCATCCGGCAGGACGAAGCCGCGAAATTCCTCGGGATCGAGTTTGCGGCGAGTGTTGTTGCCGACGACGCCGTTGATGACAACGACAATCCCCGCCAGTTCGGCTCGGTCGCGCAGCGCCCTCAGCGCGTCAGACCAGGTGCCGTGCAGATCGGCCCAGCCGCCGACCAGCCCAAGGGTTCGACGCATCGCTGCGGCGATTTTCAAAGGCGCCGCGTCCGCCGTCGCCGAGCCGACGAAAGAAAGCGGACCCTGCCCCTCCTCGATCCGCTCATCGCGCAACCACGCCTGTCGGCGCTGGAGGTCGAAGATCGTCTCGAGCAGGTTCGGGCTTGGCCGGCGCACCGGCCGGTCGCCGAGCGTGCGGAAATCGGGGATCGGCAGCGGCTCTTCCGGCGGTTCCGGAAGAAAGAAATAGCCGAATGGTGCGGCCGTCGCGTCGGCAAAGGCCTCTAGTTGGCGGAATGTCGGCTTCGCCTCCTCGGCCTCCCATTCGCGCAGCTTGGGAAAACGCTGGAGCAAATCCTCAACCGGCAACCGGGCGCGCTCGCGCGCCCAACGCAAGAGCTCTGGCTTGACGTCCACCCGGGGCATCGCGTCACCCGATCCGACTGTGCGCGATAGCGCAACGGCCGTCTGCGGCGGGGCGCAGCATCAGTGCTCCGGCGCCGACGGGGACCTCAATACCGGTAATGCTCGGGCTT
>CAWCKT010000037.1:0-59585 GCA_963796155.1 uncultured Alphaproteobacteria bacterium
AGGCGTTCGGCAAGTACCGCTTCTTGGTTGGCACGGATTTGCGGCCCGCCCATGTGGTCCGGCCGGTTGCGGGCGCCGCGAGCGATATTCGTGTTGATCGGACCCGGGCATAGCACCGAGACGCCGACATTGGTGCCTTCCAACTCGTGCTCCAGCGCTTCGGACAGCGAAAGGACTGCATATTTGCTCATCGAATACGGCCCCTGGTTGGTGCCGCGGCGATTCTGAAAGCCGGCGACCGAGGCGGTGTTGACGATATGCCCTTCTTCCCCGTGCCGGAGGATTGCGGGGACGAAGTGCCGGATACCGTGGATGACCCCCCAAATGTTCACGCCGATCACGAATTCCCAGTCGCCGGGCAGCACGTCGACCAGTCTGGTGCCGTGCATCGGCACGCCGGCATTGTTGCAGGCGATGTGGAGCTTGCCGAAATTGCGTTCGGCTTCAGCCAGAGCATCGAGCACGGATTGCTCCTGCGTGACATCGATCCGCACCGGCATGACCCGCTTGTTGGTGCCGGAGAGACCATGAGCCGCCTCTTCGACCGCAGCTTTCTGGATATCGGTCATGACGACGTTCGCACCGGCCTCTGCGAGCGCGGTCGCAATTCCGAGGCCGATACCGGAAGCAGCACCGGTTACGATGGCGGTCTTGCCGGAGATGTCCATTTGCGAGGGCCTTTCGGATGGTCAATGAAAGTAGCGGGCGAGGTCCGGCGCCCGGACTACCCGTTTATCGCAGGATCAGGATGCAGCTGCATAAATGCCGCTGTCGCCTTGGCTGCCCGTCGCTCGGCCTCGGCCGGGTCGGGCGCCGCGGCAACCCCCAGCAATAAGCCCACCATCAGGTCCTCCCAAACAAGCCCCAGAAATTGGGCCGCCTTCTGCGTCGGCTCTCCTGCGCCGATCAGTCCGGCAGACTGGGCTGCCGATAATAGTTGGGCGAGCACGCCGCGAATGGCCTTGCGGCCAGCCGAGTCGAGAGCCTGGGCTATCTCGGGCGAGCGCGTCGCCTCCGCAATCGCCAGGCGAAACGTCGCGATCACCGCTGGGTGGGAGACCTCACGCACCCAATTCGCCGCGAAGGCGGTAAGCGTTGACGCGAGCATCTGCCGGCTACGCGGGGCGGGCAAGTTCGGGGGTAGTCGCATTCGATCGGCGCGGCTCTTGATGCAGGCAACGAGCACCGCATGCTTGCTGCCGAAATTTGTATAGAGATCCCGTTTCGAGATTTTGGCACGTCTCGCGATATCCAGCGTGCTGGTATCGGCATAACCGTCTTCTGCGAATGCCTGGAACGCGGCGCCGAGGATGCGCTCGTGCATAGGGTTCCCGGCCGTGGCCGAAACGGGGCTGTTGGATGTTTTCATGGTTTCCGAGAATCTTCTTGCATTGGTACCAAAACGTACCATACCATACGAAGGTACCGGTGGGAACCATCCACTCTACACCGAGGCACCCATGAGTGTCGCCAAAACCAACAGCGCTCGGCCGCCGAAAGGCGGCTTGGCTGATCGTCGCCCTGCTGTTCCTGTTCATGCTGGTCAACTTTGCCGACAAGGCAGTGATCGGTATCGCCGCAGTCCCGATCATGCAAGAGCTGCAGCTGAGTCCGCGCCAGTTCGGGTTGCTCGGCTCCAGCTTTTACCTGCTGTTCGCGGTGTCGGCGATCGTCACCGGCTTCATCGTCAATCGGGTTCAGACGCGCTGGGCGTTGCTGGTCATGGGACTGGTCTGGGCCTTGACCCAGTTCCCGATGATCGGGACGGTCGGATTTGCCGCGATCGCGGCGTGCCGGATCGCACTCGGCGCGGGCGAAGGGCCGGCGTATCCAGTGGCGCTCCATTCGACCTACAAATGGTTTCCCAACGAGCTGCGCACATTGCCGACTGCGATCGTCGCGCAAGGCGCCGGCATCGGGATCCTGGTGGCGCTGCCGCTGCTCAACTGGGTCCTCGTGCATTATTCCTGGCACTGGGCCTTTGGCGTGCTCGGTATCGCGGGTCTTGCCTGGACGGCGGCGTGGTTCGTGCTCGGACGCGAGGGCCCACTGACCGCCGCGGCGGCGACGGATGCAGCGCCGACACCCGGACGGATCCCCTACGGACGGTTGTTGCTCAGCCCGACGATCATGGCGGTCTGGTGCGCGAGCTTTGGCGCCCAGTGGGGTTTGTCGCAAGCGCTGTCCTGGCAGGGAGCGTTTCTGATCAAAGGGCTCGGCTTTGCGCAGGGCTCGATCGGCCTCTTGGGCGCGCTTCCGGCGGGCGCCAGCGTGATCCTGGTAATTTTTGCAGGCTGGTTTTCGCAACGCCTGCTGGCTCGCGGGGTGCCGAGCCGGGCGGCGCGCGGGATCTTCGGCGGCGCCGGCGTCGCGCTCGGCGGCGCGGCTCTGGCGATCATGCCGTACGTGGCCGCCATTCCTGCGAAGATCGCACTGACGACGCTTGGGGTGGCCCTTCCTTCGGTCATCTACGTGATCGGCAGCGCCGTCGTCGGGGAGATCGCGCCGGTCGCTCAGCGCGGCGCTCTGCTGGCCATCGGTACCGCGATCAGCACTTCGGCCGGGCTCCTGGCTCCCTACGTCATGGGCAGCGTCCTCGAGACGGCACCGACGCCGCTCAGCGGCTTCAACACAGGCTTCATGATCTGTGGTGTCATCATGCTGGTCGGCGGCGTCATCGGGACGGCGCTGATACGCCCGGAGCGCGAGACGATGCGGTGGGCGAGCGAAATTCCGGAGGCGGCCGTCGGGTCTGCCTGACGGAGGGGACAGACGCCGCTCTGAATGGCGGCTATCGGCGGCATCAATGAAAATAGCGGCCGGAGTCGATGGCGATCGTCTGGCCGGTCATCGTCTCGGTGCGGCACATCGTGACAACCATGTCGGCGCAGTCGTCCTTGTCGGCGGGTTTTTTGAGCAGCGAGGTGGCCGCGGAGTTCTCGATCTGCTCGCGCCGAAGGTTAGCGGTCGCTCGCGTGCCCTCCAAGAGGCCAGGCGCCACACAGTTGACCAGGGTCTCGGGCGCCAAGGCCACGGCCATGCAGCGCGTCAGGTGGATCAGGCCCGCTTTGGACACCGCATAAGCGATCGACGAACCCGTCGGCCCCAGCCCCGCCACGGATGCGATGTTGACGATGCGGCCCCGGCCTTGGGCCTTCATGAGGGGCGCCACCCCCTTGATGAGGCGCATCGGCCCCGTCAAGTTTACGGCCATAATCTTGTCCCATACCTCCATTGTCAGACTATCGAGGTCGGCAAACGGGATCGCCTTGTTGTAGGCGGCGTCGTTGACGAGAATGTCGAGCCGGCCGAAGCGCCCGGTCACATCGCCGACGACCCTCTCTACCGCTGTGCCGTGAGTGATGTCGCAGGCGAATGCGGCGGCGTTGATCTGGTATCTCGATGTCAGATCACGCGCGACACTCTCCGCCTGGTCGCGGCTTTGGGCATACATGACGGCGATATGCACACCCTCCTTTGCCAGCGCGTGACAGATGCGCTGCCCGAGCCCACCATTGCCGCCCGTCACCAGGGCAACCGCACCCGCGAGGTCCATGAGTTTTCTCCCGTAAGCGACGGCGATAAGTGTCTCCCGCCGTCGTCCTGCAGCTTTAGCCCGCCCTGACCCTCAGGCTGATAGCAGCTGGTGAACCGGTCGATCTTGTCCGACGGCACCGAGAATGCCGTGTCGTGCATGCCGAGCGGCTCGAACAAGACGCGTGCGCAGGAACTCGCCGAAGCTCATGCCCGAGAGCTTCTCGACGAGATAGCCCAGCACGTCGATCGCCACCGAATAGTTCCAGGATGTGCCCGGCGAGAAGTCGAGCGGGATTTGCGCCAGCTGATCGATCATCCCCTGCAATCCGCCGGCTGTCTCACGGTCGACCACCTTGGCCCGGCGATAGGCGGCGTCGACGGCGGTACGCATAATGGAAGCCGTAAGTCAGACCCGCGGTGTGGGTCGCGAGGTCGACCACCTTCATCGGTCGAAGCATACGGGGTTGTCAGAAAGCTGGGCGGCGTGTCGGGCAGCAGCGACGGCATGCCGCTGGCGTAAACGCCAATGTCCTTCCACGCGGGAAGTGGATCGCGACCGTCGCGCGGCGCCTCCCGTCTCCGCCGGCAGTTTGCTACTCCGAGCCGAGGGACATTGTCAGCGGGAAATTTGCGGCGAGTCTCCCCGTATGTCATAGTCGGCACTCGGCGACTAACTAAAAAAGCGGCCGGAGTAGAGCGATGCCCGCAAAACGAGCCTATGGCATGGACCAGGACTTTTATCCCTGGTCCCCTATTGTTTCGCGCCCCATTCTCAGGTGGCCGGGCAACGCCCGGGTCGCCCTTGCCGTCATCGTCAACCTCGAGCACTGGGACTGGGAGGTGCCGGCCGGTACGCCGCTGGCGGTAAGCCCCCTGGGGGGCCCCGAGGGCATGTGGACCGGAAACCCGCCGGACTTTCCCGATATCGGCGGCTACGGCAACCACGAGTACGGCAACCGTGTCGGGGTCTTTCGCGTCCTCGCCGCGCTCGACAAGTACGGCATCAAGCCCACCCTGGCGCTCGACAAGGCCGTCGCCGACCACTACCCGTTCCTGATCAAGGAGGGGCAGAAGCGCGCCGCCGAGTTCATCGCGCACGGTCTCTCGCGCCGGCGCATCATCCATATCGGCATGTCCGAAGACGAGGAGCGGCAGTATATCCGCGGCTCGATCGAGGCGGTCGAAAAGGCCACGGGAAAGCGCCCGATCGGTTGGTCCGGTCCCGACTTCCAGGAGACGCCGAACACACCCAACCTCCTGGCCGCGGAGGGCATTCGCTACGTCTGCGACTGGGGCAACGACGAGCAGCCCTACAAGATGACGCCGAAGACGGGAGAGCTCTATTCGCTCGGGGTGAATGCGTATCTCGACGACAACTACATCCACCTCCACGGCCGCCGGACCATCAACGAGGTCAGCCTGCTGTGGCGCGAGTGGTTCGATGGTCTTTATGCCGATGGCGCGACCACCGGGCGCCTGATGGTGCTCCACCTGCATCCGTGGATCATGGGCCAGCCGTGGCGCATCCGGCATCTCGACGAAGTGCTCGGCCACATCAGCGCCTACGAGGGTGTTTGGAAAGCCACCGGCAGCGAGATCATCGACTGGTTCAAGGCGCAGTCAGGCTAGCAGTCTCTACGTTTTGACGGACAAGTTCACCCCCATCGCAGGCGGAGGGAGAAGACATATGGCTCTCGCACCCGGCCGGTTCGACTACGCACCGATCACGGAGCGACCGGTCATCAAGTGGCCTGGCAATGCGCGCGTGGCATTCTGGGTCGCGCCGAATATGGAGTTCTTCGAGTACCTGCCGGAGAACCGGCCGACCCAGCCGGACATTCCGCACTACTCGCGCATGGACTATGGCAATCGCGTCGGCTTCTGGCGCATGCTCGACGTTCTGAACAAGAACAATGTTCGCGCATGCTGCTGCCTCAATCTCGAGCTACTGGATCATTTCCCGGAAATAAAAGATGCGATGGTCGCCAGCAACTGGGACTACATGGCGCACGGTCTCTACAACAGCCGACCGATCTACGACTATACCGAAGAGCAGGAGCGGGCATACTGGCAGGACTTCATCACGCACTTGAAGGAGCTGACCGGCAAACGTCTGAAGGGACGGCTCGGCGGCGGTGCTGGATACACGGTCAGGACAGACGACCTGATGGCTGAAGCTGGCTGCCTCTATCACACGTCGTGGATCATCGATGATCAGCCCTGGCCGATCAACGTACGCGGCGGCCAGAGGTTCATCTTCGTGCCCTATACCGGCCAGACCAATGATGCGGGCATGTTGAGCTGGAATTGCGAGGCGGATTACTTCCTGCAAATGATCAAGGACCAGTTCGACACGCTCTATCGGGAAGGTGCGGAAAACGGGCGCGTGATGTGTCTTTCGCTTCATCCGCACAATATCGGGCGCCCGAACGCCGCGAAGCATCTCGACGAGGCTCTGCAATACATCCTTGGCCATGACGGCGTCTGGAACACCACCGCCGACGACATCGCCGAGTATTACATCGCCAACTACTACGACCAGGTATCGTCCTGGATCGCCGAACGCAGAGCCCAGGCGTAATCGCGTCAGCGGAGCGCTGCGGCGATATTGCCGCCATCGACCGTAGTGACGTCAGCCGTGGTCTTGAGCGCCACCGCATGGTGGAGAAAGGCCTGAGCAACGTCCTCCGCCGTTACTTCGCGGCCGAGCAGATTGCCCGCCATGTAGTCCTGCTCGCCGACACCGCGCGCCTTGGCGCGGGCGGCGATCAGCTCCGGGGTCAACAGACCGCTCCTGATGCGGTCGGCGTTGACCGCATTGGCGCGAATGCCGTCGGCCCCGTAATCGAGAGCGTATTGGCGCACGAGTGCGAGGGTCGCCGCCTTCGGCAAGCCGTAGGGGCCGAAATTCGGACCCGGATTGACCGCCTGCTTCGACACGTTGAACAGCAGACAGCCGCCCGTGTCCTGGGTCAGCAGGATGCGGACGGCGTTCTGTGCGACGCTCTGATGGGCAAAGAAGTTGAGCTCGAAGCTCCGGCGCAGCGCCGTGTCTTCGACCTCGCCGATCCGCCCCTGCCAGGCTGCACCCGCATTGAAGACGACGATGTCGACGCCGCCGAAATGCGCGGCGATGCGATCGAACGACGCCCGCACCGCCGCGGAATCCGTCACGTCGCAGGCAAGGGCGAGTGCCGAGCCGCCGAGCTTCTTCGCCGCAGTCCTTACCGCGTCTGCCTCGATGTCGAGCAAGGCCACTTCCGCGCCGGCGCCGCTCATCGCACGGGCGGTGGCGAGACCGATCGTTCCGGCGCCGCCGGTGATCACAGCGATCTGTCCGGCCAGCGGCTTCTCGCTGCTCTGGCCGAGCTTCGCCTGTTCCAGCGACCAGTATTCGATGTCGAAGAGATCGGCTTCGCTGACCAACTCAAACCGGCCGACCGCCTCGGCATCGGTTACTGTTTCGATCGTCGATTGAGCGATGTCGGCGGCGATCCGTGCGTCCCGGGCGCTGCGCCCGAGCCCGAACAGACCGAGGCCCGGCACCAGGATGACCCGCGGCATCGGGTCGAGCTCGCGTTTCGGTACCTCCTGGCGCGCATTATGGCGGGCGAAATATGCGTGATATTCGGCAACGAACCGATCGACTGCATCTCGCACCGACGTTTTGAACCCGTCGAGCTTGCCGGGCTCAGGTGCCGGCACGATCAGCGGATAGTTCTTCGTGCGGATCGTGTGATCCGGGGTCGCGACTCCGGCCTGTCCGTAGCGGCAAAGCTCGGCGCCGTTAACGTAAGCGAGAACCGCCGGGTCCGAGCGGAATTCGAGGACGAACCGCCTGAAGGCGCCCGACCCGCGCGGGTCGGCGATGGCGCAAGCGCCGCGCAGGATCGGCGCCACTTCGGCCGCTCGGGCGACCGCGGTGGGCAGCCGCGCGGCGGCGAAGACGGTCGTGCGCCGCCGCGCTAGCCGTTCCTCAGCCAGCGAGACCGCGTCGATCATCCGCTCGTAAGCCTCGCGCGCGGTGTCGCCGAAGGTGAAAATGCCGTGCTTCAACAGCACGAGCCCCTCGACCTCGGGATCGTTCTCGAAAACTTCGGCCGCCTTCTTGGCGAGCAGGAAGCCCGGCATGATGTAGGGCACGAGCCCCATCCGCCTGCCGTAGAGGTCGGCGCAGCGCTCGGCCGCGTCGGGCTGGTCGGCGATGGCGAGGACCGCCGTCGAGTGGGTGTGATCGACGTATTTCTGCGGCAGGAAGGCGTGCAGCAATGTCTCGACCGACGGGTTGGGTGCGCCGGGATCGATCAGGTTGGCGCGCTGCACCCGCACCATCTCCTCGTCCGACAGCGTCGCCCGGGCCCGCAGTTTGCGCAGCGGTGCCAACCGGACGGCGGGGAGCCCCGCCGGCTCGATCGCCGCCATGTCCCAGCCGCTGCCCTTGACGCACAGCACCTCGGCCTCCTCGTCGAGGAGGTCCTTCACGATGGTCTTGACCGAGGTGTTACCGCCTCCGTGCAATACGAGCTTCGGTTCGCCGCCCAAGAGGCGTGAGGTATAGACCCGCAAGGCGAGATCCCGCCCGACACCCTTCCCGCCATAATGTTCGGCCATCCGCTGGGCGTCGGCATCAGACCACAGGCTCTGCATTCGCAACCCTCCTCCGAGGAAACGGAGCCCAGCGTTCTGCGCTCCGCTGTTTTTGCTGTTTCTGCAGGAAATTATCAGCGGCGGGCGCTTATTCCCCGCAGGAATCCGCCGTTCCCGACGGCCCGGTCAACCACGGAACAGCGGGATAATAGCGCGTGCCAGACGATTGGTCGTCGAGATCCAGATCGGGTTGAGTTGTCAAAATAGCACATATATCCAAAATTTGTCAATTGGCAAGTCGATTGACCCCATATTCGTCCCGGACGCAGCGGATCCGCGCTCAACCCTCGGGATAGGCCCACCGCTCCTTTTTGAACAGACCGCGCTGAAAGGCGAGATAGGCCTCCTTGGTCATCGCCGGCTCGAACTTTGCGAGGATTTCCTTGGCCGGCGCGGCGTCGCCGTGGAGCAGGTCGATCGCGGTCATCGCCAAGAGCTTGGCCGGGGTCAGATAGCCGTGCTGCGGCTCGTTGATCCGCCAATCGGCTCCGTGCGCCTTGCCTTCGGCGGCGACCACGTAAGGGTGGATCACCGGCATCAGATGGGCAAGGTCGCCCATGTCGGTCGAACCGGTGCGATGCCCGCCGATATGGAACTCGCCCGGTCCGAACAGCGCTTCGATGTTCTGGCCAAATATCTCGCCCAGGCGCTTGTCGTTGCGCTGCGGCAGATAGCCGGGGATCGTGTGGATCTCGACTTCGGCACCCATCGCCATCGCTCCGGCACGCAGGGAGCGGTCGACCTTGCGATTGGCGTCGAGGATCGCCTCGAGCGAGCCGCCGCGGACGAAGGTCTCCATCGTCACCTCGGCCGGGACAACGCTGACCGCGTCGCCGCCCTTGGTGATGATCGGGTGGATGCGGATCGTGTCCTTCTCCCAGAAGGTCTCGCGATGCGCGGCGATCGCATTCATCGCGATGACAGCCGCGTTGAGCGCGTTGATCCCGAGCTGCGGCAGGCTGCCGGCATGCGCAGCCTTGCCGAGAAAGCGGATCTGCTTGACGAGGGCCCCATTCGAGGATTCGGCGAGGACGGCCCGCGTCTTCGAACCGCCGCGCGATCCGGTATGGATCATCATCGCCATGTCGACATCGTCGAAATGGCCCTTGGCGACGAGCTCGGGCTTGCCGAGCATGAATTCGATCTCGCCCTTGGCGACGCGCCCCATCCGCTCCTCGACATCGATGAACTCCTCGGCCGGCACGGCGAAAAAGACAATCTCGCCGGCGAGATGGTCGGCGGCCTTCACATCGCTGAGCCCGATCGCAGCACCGAGCATGCCGGCGATCTGCGCGTTGTGGCCGCAGCTGTGCGCCGCCCCGGTGGTCGGATCGGCGAGCGGGTGGTCCGAGGTGCGCAGGCTGTCTAGCTCGCCGATCAAGGCGAGCCGCGGCCCCGGCGCCCGTCCTGCGAGCCGGCCCTTGACCCCGGTCAGGGCCAGACCGGTGCGCGGCGAGAGGCCCAAGGTAGTCATGCGCTGAGCAACCAGAGCGGCCGTCTTGACCTCGTTGAAGCCGGTCTCGGGATTGCGCAGGATCGTTTCGCCGAGATCGATGATTGCGTCGGCGTGGCGATCGATCGCCTCGCAAACCGCGCGCTTCAGTTCGTCCTTACTGTTCATTTCTCGTCCCAGCCTCCCGATCCGATCGCGTACTCAACCGATGATTGACGCCGAAGATCTCCGGTAGGACACCAATCCACCGACCGGCGCGCCCTTGGGCTCGGGCCGATAGGCATCGTGGCTCCAGCCGTCCGCCGCCGCCAGTGTGGTGCGCTTGTCCATAACGCGCCCTTCATCTTTGGCTTTAGTTGCCTCACTGGAGAGTATCTGGTCAATTCGCTCGCGGCGCAACGCTCGCGGCCGCGGCCGTGTTGCTGACAGCGATGGCAGACGAGCAAACCGTGTTTGACCTGATCGCTTGCCAAAGCAGGCTCATGATATTTGTAAAGGCCTCGCGGTCCCATGTCGTTTCTGCTTCAGCTCCTCGCTTCCAATATATGGTAGGCTTGGGTGTCAACCGCATAAGCATGACTACTGGCTCGGCATTACCGCTCGGGGACAGGAATCGCAGCGACGCCGGGATCGCCTACCCGGCCTCAGTCCAGCTTTCGCACAGTCCCAGTACACAGGTGCTGGAGGTGCGACCTTCGCGCTCCCTCCGCCAAGGCCGGCCTATCGCCTCGGTTCCATTGCGGGTCAGCCGCGCACCGAAGGCGGGGATAAGCACCGTGCCGATCCCATAGGGACGCCCCGGAACCACATTGGGCTGCGTATGGACCAGCAAGGGTTCGCCGAACTGGTACCACGTAAGCGCAATCTGTTCATCACAGGTCACCGCGGCGACCGACAACCCGCTGGCGGCGTTGGGTGAAGGGTCTCGCCCCTCTGATCCTCCCATTTAGGCGAATCATGCTAACCTCTCGCTCTCGGAAGGCCCTGAACAACGATGGGAGAGGCCGACGATGGGGCGATTAGGCGCCTTCGCGACTGTGGGCGGGCTGCTGATCGCGGCGTGCTGCGCTCACGCGGCCTTGGCCCAAAAGACCGGGGGCATCCTGAAGATCTCGTTTTTCGACAATCCGGCGAGCATGTCGTTGCTCGAGGAAGCGACCGGTGCGGCATTGCGGCCGATGATGGGCGTGTTCAACAACCTCGTCATGTTCGATCAGCATGTGGCGCAGAACAGCCCGGACTCGATCGTCCCCGATCTGGCGACGAGCTGGGCCTGGAGCGAGGACGGCAAGGAGCTGACCTTCCCGCTGCGCCAGGGCGTCAAATGGCACGACGGCAAGCCCTTTACCGCCGCCGACGTCAAATGCGCCTGGGATCTGCTGATGGGCGTCGGCAGCGAAAAGCTCCGCGTCAATCCGCGCAAGACTTGGTATCTCAACCTCGACCAGGTGACGACCAATGGTGATTACGAGGTCACGTTCCACCTGAAGCGGCCACAGCCGGCACTGCTTTCGCTGCTCGCCTCCGGCTGGTCGCCGGTCTATCCCTGCCATGTGTCGCCGCGCGAGATGCGCACCCATCCGATCGGCACGGGCCCGTTCAAATTCGTCGAGTTCAAGCCGAACGAGGTGATCCGGACGGCGAGAAACCCGGATTACTGGAAGCCGGGCCGGCCTTATCTCGATGGCATCGAGTGGCACATCATCCAGGACATCGCCACGCGCAACCTGACGTTCATCGCCGGCAAGTTCGACATCGCCTCGCCTTACGGCACGACCATTCCGTTGCTGGAGGAGGTCAAAAAGCAGGCGCCGCAGGCAATCTGCGTGGTGACCGCGACCAATGTCGCCCGCAACCTGATCCTCAACCGCGACAAGCCGCCGTTCGACAACCCGGATTTGCGCCGGGCGGTGGCGCTCAGCCTCGACCGCAAGGCCTTCATCGACATCCTGACGCAAGGCAAGGGCGACATCGGCGCCACCATGTTGCCGCCGCCCGAAGGATTGTGGGGGATGCCGCCGGAGATGCTGGCGACATTGCCCGGCTACGACCCGGATATCGCGAAGAACCGCGCGGAGGCGCGCAAGATTATGGAGAAACTCGGCTACGGGCCCGACAAGCCGCTCGCCCTCACCTTGTCCTCGCGCAACATTCCAGCCTACCGCGATCCGGCGGTGATCCTGATCGACCAGCTGAAGGAGATCTACATCGACGCCGTGCTCGAACCGGTCGAGACCGTCAACTGGTTCCCCAAGATCTACCGCAAGGACTACACGATCGCGATCAACGGCACCGAGAGCGGTGTGGACGACCCCGACCAGCAATTCTACGAGAACTTCGTGTGCGGGGCGGTGCGGAACTACACCGGCTATTGCAGTCCGGAGGTCGACAAGCTGATCGACCAGCAATCGGCCGAGGCCGACCCGGCCAAGCGCAAGAAGCTCGTCTGGGAGATCGAAAGGCGGTTGGCCGAGGACGGCGCCCGGCCGATCATCTTCTACCCGCGCGGCGGGACCTGCACCCAGCCCTATGTCAAGGGGCTGACGACCATGGTCAACAGCATCTACAACGGCTACCGGATGGAAGACGTCTGGCTCGACAAGTAGCCCCGGCGCACCGAGGGGTGGGGACGGATGAAGGCAATTCTTGCGACATCGGCGGCGGTCGGCGGGCTGCTGGCGAGCCTGTGCATGTGTGAGCCGGCTTTTGCGCAAAAACCGGGGGGCATTCTGCGGATGCCGTCCGGCGACAGCCCGGCAAGCATGTCGATCCACGAGGAATCGACGATCGCGGTGCTGGGGCCGATGATGGGGGTGTTCAACAACCTCGTCATGTTCGACCAGCATGTGAAGCAGAATAGTCTGCAGTCGATCGTTCCCGACCTGGCCACGAGCTGGTCGTGGAATGAGGAGGGGACGACGCTGACATTTACCCTGCGCAACGGCGTGAAGTGGCATGACGGCAAGCCGTTTACGGCACGGGACGTTCAGTGCACCTGGGAGATGATCGCCGGCAAGTCGAGCGAGAAGTTTCGCGTCAATCCGCGCAAGTCCTGGTACCGCAACCTCGACGAGGTGACCACCAACGGCGATCTCGAGGTCAGCTTTCACCTGCACCGGCCGCAGCCCTCCTTCATCGCGCTGCTCGCCTCAGGCTGGTCGCCGGTCTATCCCTGCCACGTCTTGCCGCGCGACATGCGCCAGCATCCGATCGGCACCGGCCCGTTCAAATTCGTCGAATTCAAGCCAAACGAGAGGATCACGGTAGCGCGGAACCCGGATTACTGGAAAAAGGGCCGGCCTTATCTCGACGGGATCGAATGGACGATCATTCGAAATCCGTCGACGGCGATCATGGCTTTCGCCGCCGGGAATTTCGACCGGTACGCGCAGGGCATCCTGTCGATCCCGTTGATGAAGCAGATCAAGAACCAGGCGCCTGAGGCAATCTGCGAGGTGGTGCCGTGGAACATCAGCCGCGCGCTGATCGTCAACCGCGCGGCGCCGCCTTTCGACAACCCCGATCTGCGCCGGGCGATAACGCTGAGCCTGGACCGCCAGGCCTTCATTGACATCCTCGCCGACGGTCAGGGCGAGATCGGCGGCGCCATGATGCCGCCGCCGGCGGGGCTCTGGGGCATGCCGCCGGATCTTCTCAAAACGCTGCCGGGCTATGACCCCGATGTCGCGAAGAACCGCGGCGAGGCCCGCCAATTGATGCAAAAGCTCGGTTATGGGCCCGACAAGCGGCTCGCGGTCACGGTAACTACCCGCAATGTCCCGGGTTATCGCGACGCCGCAGTGATCCTGATCGACCAGCTGAAAGAGATCTACATCGACGGCGTGCTCGATGCCGTCGACACCACCCAATGGTACCCCAAAGTCATGCGCAAGGACTATGCGGTCGGCCTCACCGTCAGCGAGAACGGGCTCGATGACCCGGACCAGCAGTTCTACGAGAATTTCGTGTGCGGCGCCGAGCGCAATTATACCGGTTATTGCAACCCCGAGGTCGACCGGCTGGTCGACCAGCAATCAATGCAGTCCGATAACGAAAAGCGCAAGCAGCTGGTGTGGGAGATCGAACGGCGGTTGGCCGAGGACAGCGCCCGGCCGATCATCTTCTATCCGCGCTCCGGAGCCTGCTGGCAGCCCCAGTTCAAGGGTCACACGATGATGATCAACGGCAATTACAACGGCTGGCGCCTCGAGGACGCCTGGCTCGACAAATAGGCGATTGCGCCGCCCGGTGCGGCGAACGTGCGACAAGCGAGGGAGGAAAGCCGAAATGATCCGACATGTTCAGAGCTTCGCGGCGGCCGCTGGTTTGCTGATCGCACTAGCCTCCCCGCCGACGGCATTCGCCCAGAAGCAAGGCGGCATCTTGAGGGTCTACATGATCGACAGCCCGGCGAGCATGTCGATCCACGAGGAATCGACCGTCGTCGCCGAGCGGCCGGTGATGGGGGTGTTCAACAATCTCGTGCTGTTCGATCAGCATGTAAAACAAAACAACCCGGATGCAATCGTTCCGGAGCTCGCGACCGGCTGGTCATGGAGCGAGGACGGGACCGAGCTGACCTTTCCGCTGCGCCAGGGTGTGACATGGCACGACGGCAAGCCGTTCACCGCCAAGGACGTCAAATGCACCTGGGACATGCTCGCCGGTAAATCGAGCGAGAAGTTTCGTATCAACCCGCGCAAGGCCTGGTACCGCAACCTTGAAGAAGTCACGACCAACGGCGATTACGAGGTGACCTTCCATCTCAAACGGCCGCAGCCGGGTCTACTCGAGCTGCTGGCGTCGGGCTGGTCACCAGTCTATCCCTGCCATGTCAGCCCTCGCGAGATGCGCAGCCACCCGATCGGCACGGGTCCGTTCAAATTCGTCGAGTTCAAGCCCAACGAGCACATCCGGCTGACGCGCAACGAGAATTACTGGAAGAAGGACCGGCCCTATCTCGACGGCGTCGAGTACACGATGCTGAAGAACCGGTCGACGATCATACTGGCCTTCATCGCGGGGAAATACGACCTGACCTTTGCCGGCAGCGTGACGATCCCGCTGATGCACGATATCCAGAACCAGATGCCCGAGGCGATCTGCCAGTCGAACCCGGGGAGCGTCAACACCAATCTGATCATCAACCGTGACGCACCGCCCTTTGACAACCCCGATCTACGCCGAGCGATGGCGCTGAACCTCGACCGCAAAGCGTTTGTCGACATCCTGACCGAGGGGCAGGGCAATCTCGGCGGGGTGCTGCAGCCCCCGCCCGGCGGCTTGTGGGGGCTTCCGCTCGAGGTTCTGCAAACCTTGCCGGGCTATGGCCCCGATGTCGAGAAGAACCGGGCGGAAGCCCATCAACTGATGCAGAAACTCGGCTATGGGCCGGATAACCGGCTCAAGATCAAGGTGGCAACGCGCGATGTCCCGCCCTACCGGGATCCCGCGGTGATCCTGATCGATCAGCTGAAGCAGCTCTACATCGACGGCGAGCTCGAAACCGTCGACACGGCTCAATGGTATCCCAAGGTGATGCGCCATGACTACACCGTCGCGCTCAACCTGACGGGCAGTACGGTCGACGACCCGGACCAGGGTCTGTACGAGAATTATACGTGCGGCGCTGAAGGAAACTACAACGGCTACTGCAATCCGGAGGTCGACAAGCTGGTCGACCGGCAATCGATGGAGCCCGACCGGCAAAAACGCAAGCAGCTGGCATGGGAAATCGAACGGAAGCTGGCGGAGGACGACGCCCGGCCGATCATCTACTACAACCGCGGCGGCATCTGCTGGCGGCCTGAGGTAAAGGGACTGACGGTCATGGTCAACAGCATCTACAACGGCTGGCGCATGGAAGACGTCTGGCTGGACCAATAAATGCAGCAAAGGGAGACAAGGGAAATGACAGTCAAACTGGGCGTTGCGACGGTGAGCATACTGGTGTTTGCGATATCGGCTGGTCCGGCCTTGGCCCAAAAACAAGGCGGCATCCTGAAGACCTACGACCCTGACAGCCCGGGGGGCATGTCGATCCTCGAGGAAGCGACGCGCGCCACCGTGCAGCCGATGATGGGCGTCTTCAACAATCTCGTCCTTTACGACCAGCACATCGCGCAAATCGAGCCTCGATACGGTGCGGCCGGAGCTGGCGACGAGCTGGTCGTGGAGCGAAGACGGCAGGGAGCTGACCTTCCGCTGCGCCAGGGTGTCAAATGGCACGACGGCAAGCCGTTCACCGCCGCCGACGTCAAATGCACCTGGGACCTCCTGATGGGTACGGGCACCGACAAGCTGCGCATCAACCCGCGGAAATCCTGGTACGCGAATGTCGAGGGGGTCAGCACCAATGGCGACTGGGAGGTCACCTTTCATTTGAAGCAGCCGCAGCCGGCGCTATTGGCGCTGCTCGCCTCCGGTTGGGCGCCGATCTATCCCTGCCACGTGCCGGCGCGCGACATGCGCAGCCATCCGATCGGCACGGGGCCCTTCAAATTCGTCGAGTTCAAGCCCAACGAGCGGATCACGGTGACCCGCAACCCGGATTACTGGAAGCCGGGCCGACCTTATCTCGACGGCATCGAATATACGATCATGCGTGAACAGGGACCGCGCGATCTCGCTTTCTATGCCGGCAAGTTCGACATGACGACGCCGTTCGGCGTCTCGATCCCGACCCTGAAGGATTTCAGGACGCAGGCGCCGCAGGCGATCTGCGAAATCTCGCACGTCAACGTGCCGCGCACGATGCTGATCAACCCGGCCGCACCGCCCTTCGACAATCCCGAGCTGCGGCGGGCGATGACATTGTCGGTCGACCGCAAAGCCTTCGTCGACATCTTGACCGAAGGCGAGGGCCGCATCGGCGGCAACATGATGCCGCCGCCCGAAGGCGTGTGGGGCATGCCTCCCGACGTGCTGCAGACCCTGCCGGGGTATGATCCCGATGTCGAAAAGCGGCGCGCCGAGGCCCGCAAGATCATGGAGAAGCTCGGCTACGGGCCCGACAAGCATCTCGTCGTCAAGGTGGCAACGCGCAACTTTCCGGGTTGGCGCGACTACGCAGTGATCATGATCGACCACTTGAAGGAAATTTACATCGACGGCGAGCTCGATCTCGTCGACACCGCACTCTGGTATCCCAAGATGGCGCGCAAGGACTATACGGTCGGCGCGGTGCCGATGGAGAGCGGCGTCGACGACCCGGACCAGATGTACTACGAGAACTATGTCTGCAATGCCGCGCGCAATTATACCGGATACTGCGACCCCGAACTCGACAAGCTGGTGAACCGCCAGTCGGTGGAAGCCAACCCGGAAAAGCGCAAGGATATCGTCTGGCAGATCGAACGGAAGTTGGCGGAAGCGGCAGTCCGCCCGGTGCTGTTTTATCCGGTCGGCGCCACCTGCAAAGAGCCTTGGGTCAAGGGGCTGACGATCATGACCAACAGCATCTACAACGAGTGGCGGATGGAAGACGTCTGGCTCGACAAATAGGAGGTGCAGATGAAGCTCGGTGTAGCCCTTCCGATCGTCGACATCGGCGGTGAACCCGCGGCTCTGAGGGAATTTGCCCAGGCGGCCGAGGCGATCGGCTACCACGGCATCGCCGCACCCGACCACGTGCTCGGCGTCAATGTCGGGAGCCGACCGGATTGGACCCAGGCCCGCGCCCGATCGACCGACTTCTATCACGACCCGTTCGTGCTGTTCGGGTTCCTCGCCGGTTGCACCGACATCGGCGATTTCTCGACCCAGGTATTGATCCTGGCGCAGCGCCAGACCGTGCTCGTCGCCAAACAGGCCGCCTGTCTCGACGTCCTGTCGGGCGGCCGATTTCGGCTTGGCATCGGGGTCGGTTGGAACGAGGTCGAGTTCGTCGGGCTCAACGAGAATTTCCATAACCGCGGGCGCCGCTCCGAAGAGCAGGTCGCGGTCATGAAGGCGTTGTGGGCAGAGCCGCACGTCACGTTCAGGGGCCGATGGCATACGATCGAGGATGCCGGCATCAACCCGCTGCCTACGGGCCGCAAGATCCCGCTATGGTATGGCGGGCATGCCGACGTGACATTGCGCCGCTGCGCCAAATGGGGTGACGGCTGGATGCCGCTCGCCTATCCGCCCGGCGAGGAAGCAAAAACAGCAATCGCCACCTTGCAGCGCTATGCCGAGGAAGCCGGGCGCGATCCGGCGACGATCGGCATCGACACGCGGGTCTCGGCCGGCGCCGGCGACGAGGCCGAGTGGCGCGACCAGCTGCGTTTTTGGAAGTCGATCGGGGTCACCCACCTGACCTTGGCCAATTACTACGAGAGTGGCCACCTCCACCGCATCGCCGGCCGATCCATGAGCGATCATATCACCGCGATGAAGCGCTATTGGAATGCGGTCGCCGACCTGCTGTAGGGGTTCAAACCGCGACCACCTCATTGCCACCCGGCAAGAGAGGCGATGCCAGAGGGGGGAGGCAGATGACGCTGAGCATCCGAGGCTTCTGGGCGATGACCGCCTTTCTGGCCGCAACCTCGATTACGGCAACGGCATCGGCGCAAAAGAGCGGCGGGATTTTGAGGTTGTACAACCCCGAGAGTATCGCGAGCCTGTCGATGCTCGAAGAATTTGCCAACGCCGAAGGGCCGATCATGGGGATGTTCAACAATCTGGTCATGTTCGACCAGCATGTGGCGCAAAACAGCCTGCACTCGATCGTGCCGGATCTGGCGGCGAGCTGGTCGTGGGACGAGGAGGGCACCGATCTGACCTTCCGGCTGCGCCACGGTGTCAAATGGCACGACGGCAAGCCGTTCACCGCCCGGGACGTCAAATGCACCTGGGAGCTCTATCTGGAAACCGGCCCGGAGAAGCTGCGCATCAACCCGCGCAAATCCAGCTACTACAACCTCGCGGAGGTCACCACGAATGGCGATTACGAGGTCACGTTTCATCTGAAGCGGCCGCAGCCGGCCTTTCCGATGACGCTCGCGAGCGGGTTCGCGGTGATCTATCCGTGCCACGTCTCGCCGCGCGACATGCGCCAGCATCCGATCGGCACCGGCCCGTTCAAATTGATCGATTTCAAGCCGAAGGAATACGTCAAGGTCGGGCGCAACCCCGATTACTGGAAGCCGGGCCGGCCTTATCTCGACGGCATCGAACATACGATCATCCCCGACCCGGCGACGGCGGTCTTGGCCTTCACTGCTGGAAAATTCGACATGACCGCGCCGTTCCAGCTGACGGTGCCGCTGATGAAGGACATCGAAGACCGAGTGCCCCAGGCGATCTGCGAGTGGACGCCTGGTGCGGTCAACCGGCACCTCCTCGTCAACCGCGACAAGCCACCTTTCGACAACCCAAAACTGCGGCGCGCCATGGCGCTCTCGATCGACCGCCAGGCGTTCATCGACATCATCGCTCAAGGACAAGGCCAGATCGGCGGGGTGCTGCAGCCCCCGCCCGCAGGTTTATGGGGCATGCCGCCGGACATGCTCAAAGAGCTGCCGGGCTACGACCCCGATGTTCAGAGGAACCGCGCCGAGGCGCGGCAGATCATGGAGGGGCTCGGCTACGGTCCCGACCACCGGCTGAATATCAAGGTCACTTCGCAGGACTGGTCGATCTACCGGGATCCGGCGGTGCTGCTGACCGATCAACTGAAGCAGGTCTACATCGACGGCGAGCTCGAACTGGTCGAGACCGCCCAGTATTACCCGAAGATCCTGCGCAAGGATTACAGCGTTGCCCTCAATCTGCAGACCAGCGGGCCCGACCCCGACCCGATACTTCATGTGTTTTACGGCTGCGGGGCGAGCGTGAACTGGAGCGGCTACTGCAATCCCGAGGTCGATGCACTAATCGAGCGGCAATCGCGGGAAGCCGACGCCGATCGGCGCAAAGCCGTGCTTTGGGAGATCGAACGCAAGCTGGCGGCCGACGACGCCCGGCCGATTATCTTTTACCGCAACGGGGGGACCTGCCGGCAACCCTATATCAAAGGGCTGACATTGATGGTTAACAGTGTCTTCAACGGTTGGCGCATGGAAGACGTCTGGCTCGATAAATAGCGGCCTTTCTGTCGGTCCTGGCTGTACCCCGGGTATCGGCGGAGTTCGCGAAAGCGCCGCAACCCGCCTCGACAGAGAGCCGTGGCGGCGCGGCTCACGAAGACCACGGAGATGCGATCGACCGGGAGCGGCGAGGCATGCTATCCTCGCTCGTCGCCCTGCGAAAATGCCTGCCGCAGGAGGCGGGAGGAAGACCGTGGCATCCTATCTCGTGCGGCGTTTCGGCCTGATGCTCCTGACATTGTTCGGGATATCGGTGATCATCTTCGTGATGCTGCGGGTGGCGCCGGGCAACATCGCCGACATCCTGTTCGATGCCGCGGGCTTTGTCGACCCGGCCGAGAAGGCGCAGATCATGAAGGATCTCGGCCTCGACCAGCCGATGCCGGTGC
The DNA here is from genome assembly GCA_963796155.1 of uncultured Alphaproteobacteria bacterium. Lineage (GTDB taxonomy): Bacteria > Pseudomonadota > Alphaproteobacteria > ATCC43930 > CGMCC-115725 > AP-15. Next base: position 20,100 of record CAWCKT010000037.1, read on the forward strand.
AATATGCCAGCTGGATCGGCGGGCTGTTGCAGGGCGATCTCGGCTATTCCTACGTGACCGATCGGCCGGCCCTTGCCGAGATCCTGCCGCGCATCCCGATCACCGCCCGGATCGCGGGGCTGGCCCTGTGCTTTGCCGCGCTGATCGGGATCCCGCTCGGGGTCATCAGCGCCGTCAAGCAGAATACTCGGCTCGACTACATCTTGCGGGTGGTTTCCCTGTCCGCACTGTCGATGCCGGCCTTCTGGCTCGGGTTGCTGGTGCTGATGGGGTTCGTCGGCTATTTCGGCACGATCCCGATCTACAGCGATGCGCCGCAGAGTTTTGGCGCGGCTCTGCTCATGTACAGCGTGCCGGCCGCCGTTGTCGGGTTCCGCAGCCAGGCCTTGATATTGCGGCTAACGCGCTCCTCGATGCTCGAAGTGTTGCGCCAGGACTATATTCGCACCGCGCGCTCCAAGGGCGCCTCGGAGAACATCGTCAATTACCACCACGCGCTGAAGAACGCGGTCTTGCCGGTCGTCACCGTGCTCGGTCTCGAGGCCGCGTTTCTGATGGGCGGGCTCGTTGTCGTCGAGACCGTGTTCAACATTCCCGGGGTGGCGCGTTTTCTCGTCGAAGCGATCCGCTGGCGCGACTACCCGATCGTGCAGAACCTGATCATGTACATCGCGATCATCGTGGTGGTCGTCAATTTCACCGTCGACATGCTGTACGCGGCACTGGATCCGCGGATCAAATATTCGGGCTAGCGCAACCAGCTTCTTTCAGCCGGAGAAAATGCCTTGAGCAGCATCGACTACCGCGCGGAACTGACCAAGGCCGGGGCGAACGTCGACAGCCGCTGGGCCGCGCTCAGATTTCTCGCCCGCCGTTACCCTTTGGGCGCGGCCGGCGCCGTGATCATGGCCGTGTGCGTCTTTGCCGCCCTCTTCGCCAATTACATCACGGTTTATGATCCGCTGTCGACGAATGCGGCGCTGTCGCTGGCGCGGCCCTCCGCGCGGCACTGGCTCGGCTGCGATTTCATGGGACGCGACGTGTATAGCCGGATCGTCTACGGCGCCCGCATTTCGCTGGCCGTCGGCCTCGGCGCGACGGGTTTGGGGCTGACCTGCGGCGTCATCATCGGGCTGACGTCCGGCTATCTCGGCGGCTGGATCGACCTGGCCGCCCAGCGCCTGATCGACATCCTGCAATCGCTGCCATTGCTCGTCATGGCATTATTGATGACCGCCTCGCTGGGGCCCTCGCTGAGGAACACGATCATCGCGATCTCGATCGCGCTGATCCCCTCTTCGGCCCGTGTCGTCCGCGCGAACACGCTCTCGCTTCGTGAACAACCTTTTGTCGAGTCGGCGAAGGCGATCGGCATGAGCGAAGTGCGGATCGCGTTCCGACACGTGCTCCCCAACACCCTGGCGCCGCTGATCGTGCTGGCGACCGCACAGCTCGGCGCGACGATCCTGATCGAGGCGGCGCTGTCGTTTCTCGGGCTCGGTGTCCCCGAGCCGCACCCCTCATGGGGCCGAATGCTTTCGGAATCGGCGGCCGAATATGTTCGGACGGCGCCCTGGCTGGTGATCTTTCCCGGCCTCGCGATCAGCCTTGTCGTGTTCGGGACAAACCTTTTCGGCGATGCCCTGCGCGACATGCTCGATCCGCGCCAGCGCAGCTGATCGCCTCCCCGAGACGGGACAGGGCACCTCATCGTGAGCCGACCAAACAGGCGGGATGTCTCGAATGGCGAATGACGAGACGGCGATCGACCGCGCGGCGTCGCCCGCCTACGCAATGACGAAAACAGCCGAACAAACCGGTCCGGTGATCGAGGTCAAGGGGCTGCAGACCTACCTCTTCACCCGGTCGGGCATCGTCAAGGCGGTTGACGATGTCTCGTTCTCGCTGCGGCGCGGCGAGACCTTGGCGGTGGTCGGCGAGTCCGGTTGCGGCAAGTCGATGACGGCGCTGTCGATCATGCGCCTGGTCCCCAATCCTCCCGGCAAGATTGTCGGCGGCGCGATCACGCTCGAGGGCAGGGACCTGCTGCAGCTCGATGAAGCCGAAATGCGCGACATCCGCGGCAACGACATCTCGATGATCTTTCAGGAGCCGATGACCTCGCTCAATCCGGTGCTGACGATCGGCCATCAGATCGCCGAGGCGCTGCGGCTGCATCAGGACCTCTCGAAGACCGCCGCCAACGAGAAAGCGGTGGACATGCTGCGGCTCGTCAAGATCCCCGAGCCGGCGCAGCGGGCGCGCGAATATCCGCACCAGCTCTCGGGCGGCATGCGGCAGCGGGCGATGATCGCGATGGCGCTCGCCTGCAACCCGCGCGTGCTGATCGCCGACGAGCCGACGACCGCCTTGGACGTGACGATCCAGGCGCAGATCCTCGATCTGATCCTGGAATTGCAGAACGAGCTCGGCACCGCGCTGATCCTGATTACCCACAATCTCGGCGTCGTCGCCGAAACCGCACAACGCGTGATCGTGATGTATGCCGGAAAGAAGGTCGAGGAGGCCGAGGTCGACGCCCTCTTCACGCAGCCGCTCCACCCGTATACCCATGGCTTGTTGGCATCCATTCCGCGTCTTGAGATCATGGCGGGGCGAAATTCCGCTTCCGTTGATCGACTAAAGGAGATCCCCGGCATGGTGCCGGCGCTGAACAATCTCCCGCCGGGCTGCACGTTTGCGCCGCGCTGCGCTTTCGCCGATGACCGCTGCCGCGCGCAATTTCCCCGCTACGAACAATTGCGGCCGGGGCACTGGGCGGCCTGCTGGCATTCGGAGAGGCTCTACGGTGGCCGGGATGGCTAGCGCTCTCGTACAGGAGGTTGCTGCGCCCAGCGGACCCGGTCGCAGCCGTACTCCGGTGATCGAGGTCGCCGGGCTGAAAAAGCATTTCCCGGTCAAGAAGGGCCTGCTCCGCCGCACCGCCGGGTATGTCTATGCGGTCGACGGCGTCAGCTTTTCGATCAATCAAGGGGAAACTCTGGGCTTGGTCGGCGAAAGCGGCTGCGGCAAGTCGACCGTCGCGCGGACGGTATTGCGGCTGGTCGAGCCGACCGCCGGCACGATCAAGCTCGACGGCCAGGACATTACGCGATTGGGCAAGACCGCGTTGCGGCCGCACCGGCGGCAGATGCAGATCATCTTCCAGGATCCGTTCTCCTCGCTGAACCCGCGCATGTCGGCCGGGGACATCGTCGGCGAACCGCTGCAGGTGCACGGCATCGCCCACGGCAAGGAAAAAGAGGAGCGCGTCGCGGCACTGTTCGATCAGGTCGGGTTGCGCCGGTTGCAGATGCGCGCCTTTCCGCACGAGTTTTCCGGGGGACAGCGCCAGCGCATCTGCATCGCCCGCGCGCTCGCGCTGAACCCCAATCTGATCATCGGCGACGAGCCGGTTTCCGCGCTCGACGTGTCGATCCAGGCGCAGGTGATCAACCTGATGATGGATCTGCAACGCGAGAAAAACCTCTCCTACCTGTTCATCGCCCACGACCTGGCCGTGGTCGAGCACATCAGTCACCGCATCGCGGTGATGTATCTCGGCAAGATCGTCGAATACACCGACAAGCAGACGCTGTTTACCAACCCGCTGCACCCCTACACCGAGGCCCTGCTGGCGGCGGTGCCGGTGCCCAATCCACGGCTCAAACGCAAGAAGCACCTGTTGCAGGGCGATGTCCCGAGCCCGATCAACCCGCCGCCAGGCTGCACCTTCCACACGCGCTGTCCCTACGCCGAAGCGCAGTGCAAGATCGATGTCCCGGCGCTGCGCGAGGTCAGCCGCGGCCACATGGTCGCCTGTCACCTGCGTTAGCGTCTCTCGGTGAGCCGGTGCGTCAGCTCGATGCCGGAACGGCCCGAGGCGGCGGGTCGGACGATGGAGTGCGTCTTATCGCCGCGCCCGCCAGGGACCGGCCAAAGCGATTTTTACTAAACTAAACGCAGAATACCGTAGAAACATCCGATCCTAAAAGTAGAGCCAATCGGATATTTATCGGCCTAATCAACGTTTAATACAAGCTAGTGGTTGCTCGTCGACCCGGGCGGCGATAAGGTACCGCCAAATAAAAGGTTAACATAAAAGGTTAACGAATTTTGGATGGTTGTTAACTAATGTTAACGCGTGGTTGCCTCGATGTCGACCTTTTGTTATAAGGCTAAGGCAGGCGCCGAGAACATGATGTTTTTAAGTTGCGACCCACCTGAAAGAGTCCGGCGCCGTTAAAGAGTGAGAAACGCGAGGATGCTCGACAAAATCTCGACAGTCTCGTCGAGCGACGAGGTAGTGGCAGGCATTGCGGGGGTCGAGCGCGCGCCGCCGAATATCTCTGATCCACCAAGCTCCTCCAATACGCTCGCCGAGCCGTCCGGCACGCTCTCCGATATTGGGCAAGATCGGCTGCTGCCTGTCCCCTTGCCCGGGGCATCAATGCCGGTCTCGCACCGGCGCGGGGCCGCGCCGGCTCTTCCGGTCGGTATCCTCCTCTACCTCGTCTCCATCGGGCTTATCGCCACTGCGACCATCGGCGTTTTCTTTGGCATCGGTTTTTTCTTGCTCACAGAGCCTCGGGAGGAAATCATCCCAAATGCCCGCATGTCGGGTCATGTCGCCGGCATTCAACCGCTACTTAGTCTTGTCCCACGCTTTTTCAGCAATCTGTCGCCGGCCGACGGCAAGGTTGCTACAGTCTCGATCGAAGCGGAGATCCCGCAGCCTGTTGCAACCGCCGCTTTGCCTGCTGCTGTCCCTCTGCAGCCCTCGGCAGTAGATCAGACGGCGTTGCCGGATAAAAGAGATGCGCCGCCATCTGGTATTGGTGATGCACCGTCGAGCGCCACGAAGGATACGTCCTCCAGGGACGAGCCGCCGAAGCAGGAGGCGCACGATGGTGGGCCAGCGGCTCGCGCGCCTGCTGAAGCAGCAGTCGAGCCGGCCCCGAGGTCAGGAGCCGCGACTGCTCCGACAGCTCCGTCGGGCCCGCGCGTCTCTGCCGAAGAGATTGCGCAGCTCTTGGCGCGCGGCGATACTTTTCTTCGCGTCGGCGACGTGATTTCCGCACGCCTCTTCTACCAACGCGCCGCCGATGCCGGAGACGGGCAGGCGGCGTTGCGGATGGGGGCGACCTTTGATCCCGGCTTTCTTGGCCAAGCCGGCCTGCGCGGCGTCCGCAGCGACCCGGTCGAGGCGCAATCCTGGTATCGTCACGCGATCGATCTCAACGCGGCCGGGGCTGATCGTCATTCCGACAACCCACAGACGAAATAGCGACGAGTGTCGATAATGAAGCGCTCGATCATCGCGGCCGCCGTCATCGCTCCGCTTACGACGTCGATTGCGGCGGCGAGCCCCGCTGCGCCGGCGGATGTCGCGGTCGTCAACCGGGGTGTCGTAGAACTCGAGACGGGGCGCACTGCCGGCATCTCGGTGCGCATCGCCGAGGATCTCGCCAATGTCATCGACGACGGGGCGACACGTCGGGTGTTGCCGGTCATCGGCAAGGGATCGCTGCAGAACATCACCGACCTCAAGCTGCTGCGTGGCGTCGACATGGCCATCCTTCAGGCCGACGTGCTCGATTATGCGAGACAACAGAGTTTGTTCCCGGGACTCGAAGCCTGGGTCACCTACATCGCCAAGCTCTACAACGAGGAGTTCCATCTGCTCACCCGGCGCGACATCAAGAGTATTGCAGACTTGGCAAACCAGAAGGTGAACGTCGATTTGCGTGGCGCCGGCACCGCGATTACGGCCGGGCGGCTCTTCGAGCTTCTGAACATCACGGTGACGCCGACCTATGACGATCAGGAGGTAGCGCTCGAAAAGCTCCGCAAGGGCGAGATCGCCGCGCTGGCCTTCGTCGCCGGGAAGCCGGCCCCGCTCTTCCACAACATTACGGGCGAGGATGGCCTCCACTTCCTCGCCATCCCGCTCAACCCGCCGGTGACCGCCGCTTACGTGCCGACCCGGCTCACCGTCCAGGATTATCCTGGTGTGGTGCCCTGGGATCAGCCGGTCGATACGGTGGCGGTCGGCGCCGTGCTCGCGGCCGCCAACCTCCAGGTCGGCTCTGACCGCTACCGCAACGTCGTAAATTTCGTGGACGCGTTCTTCACCGGGTTCCAGTCGCTGCTCGATCCCGGCCATCATCCAAAGTGGCACGAGGTCAGCATCACGGCCGAGCTTCCCGGCTGGCGGCGTTTTCCGCCCGCCGAGCAATGGCTGCAACGCAATGTGCCGGTGGCGGCCGCACCCAATCAGCAGGATCTCAAGGCGATCTTCTCGCGCTTTATCGACGAGCGCCAGCAGGCCACCGGCGGGCAGCCCCTGACCCAACAGGAGAAGGACCAACTCTTCGGCCAGTTCGAACTCTGGCAAAAAGGCCAGATCCGCTAGAGCATCGCACCGAGCAGAGAAATCCCTTTTCCGGACCCTGCAGGGGCTTCTTGCAGATGAACCAGCGCTGTGCTGCATCGGTGTATGGCCTTGCTGCGATACCCGTCCGGCGCCGATTGAGCGCCTGCGCCGTTGCCGCGGTCCTCGCCATCTTTATCGTCGCCCGGCCGGCCGTCTCCGACACCAACCCGAAGCACGGCGGCACGCTCGAATTCGCGGTCACCGTCGAGCCCGGTAATTTCGATTGCCACGCCAACATATCTTTTGCCTTCCTGCACCCCATCGCCCCGCATTACTCGACCTTGCTCAAATTCGATGCCGCCAATTATCCGCAGATCATCGGCGACTTGGCGGAGTCGTGGAGCGTTTCGGCCGATCGGCTCACCTACACCTTCAAGCTGCGGCCCAACATCTTCTTTCACGATGGATCGCGGATGACCTCCGCCGACGTCAAGGCGAGCTACGAGCGCATTGCGCACCCGCCACCGGGTGTCTTCTCGGCGCGTCGGGTCGACTACGCTGCGATATCGAGCATCGACACGCCCGACCCGCTCACGGTGGTGTTTCATCTGCAGTGGCCCGAGGCGGCGATGCTGGCCAATTTCGCCTCCCCGTGGAACTGCATCTACAGCGCCGCCAAGCTCGCTCAGGACCCCGAATTTCCCAAAACCCACGTGCTCGGCACCGGGGCATTCGCCTTCGTCGATTACGAAAAAGGCAAGTATTGGCGGGGCCGGCGCTGGGAGAAATATTTTCTTCCGGGCAAGCCCTATCTCGACGGTTTCCAGGCCGACTTCATGCCTGCAAATGGCGTTATGGCGGCTTACAAGAGCGGCCGCATCGCGGCCGAGTTCCGCGGTATTACTCCCCCGCAACGCGACGACCTCGTCGAGACGCTCGGCGACCGCATCGAGATCAGTGAGAGCCCGTGGCTCTCCAATCTTCTGGTCGTGTTCAACACCAAGCGCCCACCCTTCGACGATGCGCGGGTTCGGCGGGCGCTCTCGCTCGCCATCGACCGCTGGGGCGCGGCGGCGAAACTGCAAGGCACGACCTTCCTGAAGTATGTCGGGGGGGTCATGCGGCCGGGCTCGAGCATGGCCACGCCGGAGGCGGAACTGGTCAAGATACCGGGTTTTTCACACGATATCGTGGCCTCGCGCGACGAGGCGAGGCGGCTCCTCGACGAAGCCGGAGTCCACGATCTCAAGGTGACGGTCACGGTCCGCGATATCCCGATGCCGCATTATGCGGGAGCCGATCTGTTGGCCGAGAGCTGGCATGAGATCGGCGTCACGACGACGCAAGATCGCCGCAATATCTGGGATTGGCAAAAAGAAATCGATGCCGACCAATTCGACGTCGCGCTCGATTTCCAGGGCGATTTCTATGACGACCCGACGATCCAGCTGACGAAATACGTCTCGCACGATCTGTCGCCGGTCAACTACTCCTATTCGACCGACCGTTTTCTGGATGCCCTCTTTATCGGTCAAGCAGTCACCAGCGATCCGCGGCAGCGCGCGAAAATCGTCCGCGATTTCGAGCAACATGCTCTGTCCGAGGCCTACACGGTCCCTCTCTTGTGGTGGAATCGCATCGTCGCCACCTCGGCGAAGCTCAAAGGATGGTACATCACCCCGAGCCATTTCATTGGACAGGACCTGACCGACGTTTGGCTCGACCAGTGAGCTGTGGTACGAGTCTCGGGGCGGGGTGATGGGCGCGGCGACAGCATATTGAACGGGGAGAATTGAATGGCGAACCTAGGAGCCGCTGACAGGGCGACCCCGGCGCACGGGCTGGCAACCTGGCGCTCGCCGTTGCGGAAGCTTTATGTCCAGGTGCTGATCGCGATCGGGGTCGGCATTCTGCTGGGAGCCTTCTACCCGAGCCTGGGGGTCGAGATGAAGCCGATCAGCGACGGCTTCATCACGCTCATTCGGGCCGTCGTGCCGCTGATCATCTTTGCAACCGTCGCGGTCGGCATCGCCAAGATGGGCGACATGCGTCGGGTCGGCATCGTCGGCTTGCGCGCAATAATTTATTTCGAGGTCGTCTCGACCTTCGCACTGTTCATCGGGCTCGCCGTCGCCAACCTGCTGCAGCCCGGGGCCGGTCTCCATATCGATCCGGCGCATTTGGACGAGAAACTGGTAGCGGGCTACGTTACGAGCGCCAAATCGCTGACGGCCGTCGATTTTCTGATCAAGATGATCCCTCATAATTTGGTCGGCGCCGTCGCCGAAGGCGAAATCCTTCCGGTGCTTGTCATGGCGATCCTGTTCGGCTTCGCGCTCTGCCACATCGGCGAGCGCGGCCAGCGGCTCGTCACCCTGATCGACGACTTTACTCATGCGCTGTTCGGGGTCGTGCGGATCGTCATGTACGTGGCGCCGCTCGCCGCCTTTGCCGCCATGGCGTTCACGATCGGCAAGTTCGGCTTCGGGATGCTCGCCAGCCTCGGGCAGTTGCTGGCGAGCGTCTATGTGACGTCGATCCTGTTCGTTCTGATCGTGTTCGGAGTTATCGCTCGGCTCTTTGACCTGCGCGTGTGGAAGATCATCCGCTACTTCAAGGACGAGCTGTTGATCGCTTTCAGTGCGACCTCAGGCGAGGCGATGATCCCGCGGTCGATTGTCAAACTCGAGCGAATGGGGTGCTCGGAAGAGACCGTTGGGCTGGTGCTGCCGACCGGCTTTTCGTTCAACACGGACGGCACGGCGATCTACATGACCACGGCCGTTCTGTTCATCGCGCAGGCGACGGATATTCATCTGACGATCGGCCAGCAGTTGACGATGCTCTTCGTCATGCTGTTCACCTCAAAGGGTGCGGCCGGGGTCGCCGGCGCCGGATTTGTCGCTCTCGCCGCCACATTGCCGGCGCTCGGGGTGTTGCCGGTGGGCGGCTTGGCGCTGCTGCTCGGGGTGGAGCGGTTCATGTCCGAGATCCGCGCGGTAACCAACCTGTTCAGCAACATCTTCGCGACCGTAGTGATCGCGCGGTCGATGGGCGAGCTCGACGACGAGCGCTTGAATCGCGTCCTCGATGGTGATGCCGAAGACGAGCCCCTGGAGCAGGTGGCCTAAAACCCTAAACGTTGACCGGCGCGAGCGGGGTTCGGCCGCGGATCAGATCGGCTGCCTTCTCGGCGATCATGATGACCGGCGCGTTGATGTTGCCGCCGACGAGGTCCGGCATCACCGAAGCATCGACCACGCGCAGCGCCTCGATACCCAGAACCTTGAGCTCGGGATCGACGACGGCCGTCGGATCGCTCTCCCGCGCCATCTTGCAGGTGCCGAGCGGATGATGAACGGTGATCGCCGTCGTGCGGATATGCGCATCGATCTCGCTATCGGACCGGTAATCCAGGCCCGGCGCGATCTCCTCTGCGGCGAATGGGGCCAGGGCAGGCTGCCGACCTACCTCGCGGGCCAGGCGCAGACCGGCGCGCAGGGTTGCCCAGTCCTTCTCGGTCGCAAGGAAATTCTGGTGGATGCGCACCGGGACAAGCGGATCGGCCGAGGCGAGCTCGATATGGCCGCGGCTTTCCGGGCGCAACAGCACGGCCCGGCAGCCGAAACTGTCGGGATAAGGCCGCACAAAGGGCGGGAAATAAGGAGTTGCCGTCATCGGTGCGGCGTTGAAGAGCAGCTGGATGTCCGGGAGAGCCAGCCCCGTCGCGCTCTTTAAGAACGCCATGAGCCCGCCCGGCCAATCGGCCGCAATTCCCTCGCCGTAGAGATACGCCTTCCCCAGCTCCCGGAGGATACGGTCGGCGCGCATCTTGGCGTGCAAGGGTCCCGGCTCCTTCCGGGCATAAGCGACCGTGACCGAGACGTGGTCCTGAAGATTACTGCCGACGCCCCGCAGCGGCACCCTTACCGCGATCCCCTGTGCGGCGAGCGCCTCGGGATCGCCAATCCCGGACAGCATCAGCAGCTGCGGCGAATTGATCACGCCACCCGCCAGGATCACCTCGCGTTCGGCTCGGGCGGTCCGCCGCTCGCCGCCCCTCAGATACTCGACCCCGACAGCGCGACGGCCGTCGAAGAGGATTTTCGTCGCCAGCGCCTCGACCGCGACCGTGAGATTGGGCCGCGCCAGCGCCGGCCGTAAATAAGCGACCGCTGCGCTGCATCGGCGGCCGTCGCGGATCGTCTGCTGCGAGCGGCCGAAGCCTTCCTGCTGGGCGCCGTTGTAGTCGTCCGTCATTGGGTGCCCGGCAGCGGCGCCCGCCGCCCGATAGGCCTCGACGAGCGGATCCTGATAGCGCGTCAGCCTTGTCGTCAGCGGCCCGTCGCCGCCGCGATAGGTGCCCTCACCTCCCTCCCAGCTTTCCTGGCGGCGAAAATAGGGCAGTACATGGGCATAGGACCAGCTGGTCAGCCCCGCTTCCGCCCAGCGCTCGTAATCGCCGCGATGACCGCGCACATAGGCCATGGCGTTGATCGAGGACGAGCCGCCGATCACCTTGCCGCGGGCGCACTCCACGCGGCGCCCACCCATGGTCGCCTCGGGCTCGGCGAAATACCCCCAGTCATGCTTGCGCCGCTGCAGCATCCGGCCCCAGGCGAGCGGAATGCGGATCCACGGATCGCGGTCCCAACCTCCTGCCTCGAGCAGCAGCACCCGCACGTCCGGGTCTTCGGTAAGGCGGTTGGCCAACACGCAACCAGCCGATCCGGCGCCGACGATGACGTAAGCGTATGGCCTATCGGGCATACCAGCCTCACCATCTCTGCCGTGAGGGTTCCGGAGCTATCGCTCGGCAGCAAGCGTTACCACATATCGGCAAGCGCGAATTACGTTTGAGTGCGAGATGCCGTCCGCCGAAAAAATCGGGGAATTGCTCGACCTAGCCAAGACCGCACGTGAATTCGGCGCCGCGACGGTCGCTCGGTTCGAGATCCACTACAGCCGGTTTCTCGACCCCAAGGGCAACGCACTGCGTCCGTTGCCCGATTTTGCCGCCGACCGCGCCGAGCTAATCGCCCTCTACCGGGCGATGGTGCTGGCTCGCGGCTTCGATGCCAAGGCGGTCGCCCTGCAGCGGACCGGCCGGCTCGGCACCTTTCCCTCGGCGCTCGGTCAGGAGGCAGTGGCCGTCGGGATCGCCGGTGCGATGCGGAAGGAGGACGTGTTTTTGCCGAGCTTCCGCGAGCACGGCGCCCAGCTGTGGCGTGGGGTTGGCCTGGTCGAGCTCTTCCTTTTTTGGGGCGGCGACGAGCGGGGCAGCGATTTTGCCGAAGCGCGCGAGGATTTTCCGATCTGCGTACCGGTCGCGACCCACGCGCCGCACGCGGTCGGCGTGGCGCTGGCGTTCAAGCTCAGGCGCGAGAAGCGGGTCGCGGTCTGTGCCTTTGGCGACGGCGCCACCTCGAAGGGCGATGTCGCCGAGGCGCTCAACATCGCCGGCGTCTGGCGCCTGCCGCTCGTCTTCGTCATCAACAACAACCACTGGGCAATCTCGGTCCCGGTCGGCCAGCAGACCGCGGCCGAAACCTTGGCGCAAAAGGCGATCGCCGCTGGCATCGAGGGCGAGCAGGTCGACGGCAATGATGTCATCGCGGTGCGCGAGGCAGTCGCCCGCGCGGTGGCCAAGGCACGGGCCGGCGGTGGACCGCACCTGATCGAGGCGCTGACCTATCGGCTGAGCGACCACACCACCGCCGACGATGCGCGCCGCTACCGCAGCGATTCCGAGGTGAGCCCGCATTGGGTCGAAGACCCGATTACCAGGCTGCGAAACTACCTCGTCGGGAGCGGCCTGTGGGCGAAGGCGGATGAGGAACGGCTGCTAGCCGAGGTCGCGGCCGCGGTCGACAAAGCGGCCGAGATCTATTTGGCGACCGCGCCTCAGGGGCCTGAGACGATCTTCGATTTTACCTACGAAGCCCTGCCCAAGGATCTCGCCGAGCAGCGCCGAGCCGCCCTCGGCGCCGCGCGGGAGTGAGGCGTCGATGCCCGAGATCAATCTCGTCCAGGCCGTCAATCTGGCGCTCACCCGCGCCATGACGGAGGATGCCGGTGTCCTCGTCCTCGGCGAGGACGTCGCTGCCGAGGGCGGCGTCTTCCGCGCCACCGACGGGCTGTTGCAGCGCTTCGGAGCCGATCGCGTCCTCGACACGCCGCTCGCCGAAAATGCCATCGCCGGATTGTCGGTCGGGCTCGCCGCGCAGGGCTTCCGCCCGGTCGCGGAGATCCAGTTCACCGGCTTTATCTATCCCGCGATCGACCAGCTGGTGAACCACGCTTCCCGCCTGCGCACCCGCACCCGCGGGCGGCTCACCTGCCCGATGGTCGTGCGTTCGCCGGCGGGCGGCGGGATCCGCGCTATCGAGCACCATTCCGAGAGCCCGGAGGCAATGTTTGCTCACATACCGGGTCTGCGCGTCGTCATCCCGTCATCGCCGGCGCGCGCCTACGGTTTGCTGCTCGCTGCGATCCGCGATCCCGATCCGGTCGTCTTTCTCGAACCGACGCGGCTCTACCGTGCGGCGCGCGAGGAGGTCGAGGACGACGGCGCGGCGCTGCCTCTCGACCGCTGCTTTGTGGTGCGCGAAGGCGCCGACATCACGCTTGTGACTTGGGGAGCGATGATCAAGGAGACCCTGGCTGCGGCCGACACGCTGGCGGCCGAGGGGGTCAGCGCCGAAGTCGTTGACGTCGCAACCTTGAAGCCGCTCGACGCAGACGGCCTCCTCGAGTTGGTCGCGAAGACCGGGCGCTGCGTCATCGTCCACGAGGCGCCGCTGACCGGCGGTTTCGGCGCCGAGATCGCCGCACGGATCGCCGAGCGCGGGCTCGTTTCGCTGCTCGCCCCAATCGAGCGGGTGGCTGGTTGGGACACCGTAATGCCGCTCCCGCGGCTCGAGCAGTATTATCTGCCGAGCGAGGCCCGCATTCTCGAAGCGGCGCATCGGGTATTGGCCTACCAATGACTGACCCGCTTAGCTTACCTTCCTCATTTCCGCGCGAGCGGGAATTTAGGGGCTGTAGCAGCCTGCGCGTGCGGCTCTGGACCCCCGCTTTCGCGGGGGTGACGGAAAAAACGCCGGTTGTTTTCGGCTCATGAGCACCTTTGTCCTGCCCGATCTCGGGGAAGGCCTGCAGGAGGCCGAGCTCGTCGCCTGGCACATCGCCGAAGGCGACCATGTCGTGGCCGACCAGCCGCTCGTCTCGGTCGAGACCGAAAAGGCGGTGGTCGAAGTGCCGTCGCCGCAATCCGGCCGGATCGCCCGGCTCTATGCTCGGCCCGGCGAGCGGGTCAAGGTCGGTGCTGCGCTGGTCGAGTTCGACGAAGGCCCGCGCTCCGACACCGGCACGGTGGTCGGCGAACTCGCCGCCGCCGCGCCGGCGCCGGCTCGCGCCGCCGAAGCGGCGCCCGCGGGAGCCGCCGCCGTCAAGGCGACCCCGGCGGTGCGGGCCTTGGCCCAGCGGCTCGGCGTCGATCTGAAAATCGTCGCGGCAAGCGGCCCCGCCGGCTCGGTGACCAGTGCCGATGTCGAGCGCGCGGCGCGGACATTGACCGAGGCCGGTCCGGCCGAGCCGCTCGCGGGGGTGCGCCGGGCGATGGCCGTCAACATGACCCGCTCGCACGCCGAGATCGTCCCGGCGACGGTATCCGACGAGGCCAATATCGAGGCTTGGGCACCGGGCAGCGATACCACAATCCGGCTTGTCCGTGCCGTCGTCGCCGGCTGCACTGCAGTGCCCGAACTCAACGCCTGGTACGACGGGCGCAATATGGAGCGGCGGCTGGTCAAGCAGATCGATCTCGGCCTCGCGGTCGATACCGGGGACGGGCTCTTCGTCCCGGTGCTGCGCAATGTCGGCGGCCGCGACCCCGCCGATCTGCGGCGCGGGATCGAGGCGATGAAGCGGGACGTGCGGGCGCGCTCGGTACCGCTCGCCGAGCTGCGTGGCCAGACCATCACCCTGTCGAATTTCGGGATGTTCGGGGGCCGGTTCGCCGCACTTGTCATCGTGCCGCCGCAAGTCGCGATCCTCGGTGCTGGCCGGATCGCACCGCGCGCGGTCGTGGCTGACGGCAAGCTCGTCGCCCATCGCCTGCTGCCGTTGTCGCTGACCTTCGACCATCGCGCGGTCACCGGCGGCGAAGCTGCGCGTTTCCTGAAGGCCGCGATCGAAGAGCTCGAACGGCCGGAGTGATGCCTCTTCTTCAGTTCCTGCTGAATATCCTGTGGATCTTCTCGGGTGGCGTGTGGATGGCCGCGGCGTGGCTGCTCGCCGCCATCGTCATGGCGATCACGATCATCGGCCTGCCGTGGGCGCGGGCCGCGTTCAACATCGCCCTATACACCTTGCTGCCATTTGGTCAGCAAGCGGTGTCTCGCGCCGATTACACGGGTCTGGAGGACATCGGGACGGGTCCGTTCGGGACCCTCGGCAATATCGTCTGGCTGATCCTCGCCGGGTGGTGGCTTGCGCTCGGCCACCTGATTACTGCCGCGGCCCTGGCGATCACGATCATCGGGCTGCCCTTCGCCTGGGCGCATCTGAAGCTCGCCGGGATCGCACTCTGGCCAATCGGCAAGATGATCATCCCGATCGATCAGGCCCGTTACGGTTGAAAGGGAGGCTTACCATGTCCGATCGAGCCGACCGGGTTCACCTGATCGGCAGCATTCCGCTGCCCGATAGCGAGGCGGTCTTCCGGCGGGTCGCCAGCGAGCTCGGCCCCTATTTGCGGCGCATGCCCGACGGCGAGACCGGCGAGCGCGGGCGCTGGATATTCTTCCAGAACATGATGCTGCGCGCCCATCCGGCGATGGAGGAGGATCCGACGGAGCCGCCGTTCCGCTTTGTGCAATGGGACGGCAAGCTGGTGCGCGAGACGATGCGGCTGCGCTTCAAACCCGGCATCGACCCTGACCGCGTCGCCTTCGACACCGGCTATGACCGGGCGGCGACCCAGTCCTACGCCGTCTTCTCGCGGCTGCGCCGCGAAGGGATGATCCCGAGCGGCGTTCGTTTTCAGGTGTCTTTGCCGACGCCGATGGCGAGCGGTTACATGTATGTCAGCCCCAAGGCGCGCGCGGCCTATCTGCCGGTCTACGAGCGCTCGTTGCTGACCGCACTTGGCCACATCGTCGCGGCGATCCCCGCGGAGGATCTCGCGATCCAATGGGACGTCTGTCAGGAAGTGCTGGTCTTCGAGAACTACTTTCCCGAACGGCCCGGCGACTACAAGGCGCAGATATTTGCCGAGCTGGGCCGGCTCGGCGACGCCGTGCGCGAGCCGATCGAGATGGGCTACCATCTGTGCTACGGCTCGCCTTTGGACGAGCACGTCGTCCAACCCGCGGACATGGCGATCCTGGTCGAGATCATGAACGGTATCGGCGACGCGGCGCACCGCCGGATCGACTTCCTCCACGTGCCGGTGCCGAAATCGCGCACCGACAACGCCTATTTCGCGCCGCTGTCGGGGTGGCGGCGTCGTCCCGAGACCCGGCTCTACCTCGGCCTTATCCATTACGACGATAGGGAGGGCGATGCCGCGCGCATCGCCGCAGCGCGCCGCGTCGTCCCCGATTTCGGGATCGCCAGCGAATGTGGCTGGGGCCGCACCGATCCCACCCGCATTGCGGGCCTGCTCGCGAGCCATCGGCAGGCGGCCGACGCGCTTTCGTGAGGTTGCCGATCCTCGGCCTCCGTCATGGCATGCTTCGGTCCCTACAGCGTTTAGAACGTGATTGCGGATCGCAGGCCGAGGACCAGGGCATTGGGAATTGGCTGCGTCGGGGGTGCGGGAAGGGGTGCCGCGACGTGCCCGCCGGGATGAAACACCAGCTGAAGATCCGGCTGCAGAAGCCACCATGGCGCAATGCGCGCTTCGTAAGTGATTTCGAGCGCGCCCTCGTAATCGCGTATCGGACGCTCGATACCCGTGAAGAGAACCTGATCCTGGTCCAACCGGCGGGCATTGCCAATCCGCCCATAGACCGTGCCAACGCCCAGCACGTCGAGCTGGCGGCCCGGGAAGAGACCCTTAAAGGTAAGGCCGGCGTCGATCTCCAGGCTGAACAGATTGCGGTCGGGAGGGGCATAGCCGACGCGAAGGAAAGTGGCCAAACCCTCGCTCGCCGTATCGGGGCGGCGCCACAACATCTTGTCCACCACCAAATAGGCCCCGAAATCGCCGCCATGCATGGCGGGAATGCCATTGCTCGCTGGGTTCGCAAGCGAGAGCCCCGAGCTATCGCGGCGCTGATCACGAAATTCTCCCGTATGGTACCAAGCGCCGAGTTTGACGTCGCTGAGCGAGGTAGAAGAAATCGGCTGCTCGTCGAACGAATAGGCAAGTTCGGTAATCGGCATAAAACCACCCTCGCCGATCAGGAAGTTGGTGCCGCTCGAGTTGCGGACCTGCGGATTTCCCGGTCCAGAGGGCGCCGGATTGCCGTTGAAGAAGGCAGCGGACAAAGTCAAATCGCTCGTTGGCGCAATCCGAACGCGGGCGCCTGGAACCGCAAATGGATAGCAGGGCCCGCCGCTCGGCAAGTCGTTCGACAAGGTATCCGGACAGCCGAACGACGAATTGACAAATCCTGCCGAGTATTGACTGACGTAGAACTCGTCGTCAAAGGCGATCTGGCCGATCCGAATCGAGGCTCGGTGGTCGAAAAATTCCTGCTGCAGCCACAGATCGTGGAGGCGCGTCGCGGCTAGCGCTTCGATCGAGCTGACAAACAGCAAGTTGCCAATGGCGTTTTCCGACAATCCTTCTCCGCTTATCCAATACCCGTTCGTATAGAATGTTGCGCCCGGCCACTTCGCTAGCTTCTCGAGGTCGAGGGTCAGAGATCCGGTGAGCAGGCCTTGATAAATTGTCAGCTGCCTTATTCCACCGGTGGGATTGGACAGCGTTTCCGAAACGTCAGTGGCGCCAAGAGCAATGCCGGCATCTTCCCACTGCTTGCGCACCCCGCCCCAGTCGCCAGTGAGCCTGTCCTGCTCGAAGAGCCCCTCCTGCGCCATTGCACACTCGCTGGCGAGCCCAAGGATGAGGGCGCTGAGGATCATCAGCGCGGGAAGGCAGGCTCGCACCAAATACCTGCCGCGGGCGAGGAAGTCGGGGCCGGTGTCGACGGCAAAAATAATCGAGCTATTGTGCTCGATGAGCTGGGCGCTGCCCGGTGTCGACGGCGCGGTACGCCCCCGTCGGGCCTAGGAGATTTTGTGTAACGCTCGCTATCGCCGCGGCCAGTTTGGGATCGTCAGGACCCCCTTGGATGACCGCTTGCTCCTCGACGAGCGTCTGATATTCGCCGTTAAGATAGAGCCGCGCCTCGATCGTGATCGGACGGTGCACGCCGAACCCCCACTCATGCGTCGACGTGGGCACAAAACTGCGCACCTCTCCTCCGGCATACGGGTCCAATTTGAAGCTCCACTCGACCCGATCCGCCGCGACGCCGTCACTCGCTGCCGGCTCGAACCGCCAGTCGGCGAGCCCGGCTTCTGCCATGTGTGCCGCAAGGAAACGCGTTAACGCGGAGTGGTGAATCCCGAGCAATCCGTGGGGCGCCGCGATCTCCAACGTCACCTGTGCCGCGGCAGGGGCTGCTGTGACCGGCCCAAACGCGACGGCAAGCACCCACCACGCGACCAGTATAAGACGACGCCGAGCCAAAGGCAGGGAGGAAACGGGCGTTTTTCTGTCGTCGCCCATGCCTAGTACCTGGCTACGAAAATTGGCGTATACGACCCCACCTTGGTCGATAGAATCGTCTCGTCGTCCTTTCCACGAGAGCGATCAGAGGCGTACGACATACGCTGACTTCCGCAATGAGGAACTCGCCGAGAATGCTGGTTCCCTACCACACGATAGCCGAATACCGAAGCCGGCTCTAGCAACTTTGCGCTTTCGGTAACGGTGAGGTTGAGTATGTCAGTCGGAGGTCCTCAGCCGGCGGCCGTGCGTGTTGTGTCCACACAGTGCGCTCCAGCGCCCCGAGCCCCGATTATCTCGATCTAATTTTACAGATCCGTGACAGTGATCGCCCGTAGTCGCGACTTGACTGTCGCGGTGCCCCGTGCTGCGAGTCGGCGGCTCGAGGGAGACCACTGTGCAACAAAGCGCAATCAGCTATGCAAGCCTTTCCGCGCGGGGCCTTGTCCCGAACCGGTGGGACGTCATTGCCTTTCCATTGGTCTTCGGGCTCCTGCTGCTCGCCGCCAAAGGTGCCCGCGAAACCTTGGCGCCGCTCTCGGCGCTCAAGGAACCCGTCATTTCGCTCGATCCGGTCAACCTGCCTGAATACGCCTTGCGCACGAGCTTGCGCATGTTGGCGGCAATGATCGCGTCGCTAGTCTTTACCATCACCTATGGGACACTCGCCGCCAAGAGCCGGCGAGCCGAGCTCGTCCTCGTCCCGCTTCTCGACATCCTCCAATCGGTGCCGGTGCTGGGTTACATTTCCTTCACCGTCGTCTTCTTCATGTCTTTGTTTCCCGGCCGGGTGGCCGGTGCTGAAGCCGCAGCGATCTTCGCCATCTTCACCAACCAGGCTTGGAACATGACCTTCAGCTTCTACCAGTCGCTGCGCACCGTGCCACGCGATCTCGAGGAAGCGACAGAAAGTTTCCGCTTCTCGGCATGGCAGCGCTTCTGGCGGCTTGAGCTCCCATTCGCGATGCCAGGCCTTGTTTGGAACATGATGATGAGCATGTCGGGTGGTTGGTTCTTTATCGTGGCGAGCGAAGCGATCACGGTCGGCGACACAACGATCACCTTGCCGGGGATCGGTTCCTACTTGGCTGAGGCGACGGCGGAAAAGAACTTGGCGGCCGTCGGCTGGGTAGTGCTGACAATGACCGTGGTAATCATCCTCTACGACCAGCTGATGTTCCGTCCGCTGGTCGCCTGGGCCGACAAGTTCCGCTTCGAGCAGACCGCCGCGCAGACTATCCCCGGTTCGTGGTTTCTCGATCTGCTCCAGCGCAGCCGCCTCTTCCGAACCCTGGCCAGCCCGGGAAGCTTGCTGCTGCACGCGCTGGCGCGACGACGCTTCGCTTCCTTGCGCAAAAGGATTACAGGACTTCGCCCCTCGCGCTCCACGATCGCGGATGCCCTTTGGTTAATTACCATCACCGCCGCGGCCATCTTCGCAGCGTGGAAGATCATCGACTTTGTCGCCGCCGGAGCAGGCTGGGCCGACGTCCACGATGCCTTGAAGCTCGGGCTTTTCACGCTGGCCCGCGTCGTTGTGCTGATGGCGGCCGCCTCCTTGATTTGGGTCCCGATCGGGGTCGAGGTGGGTTTGCGGCCACACCTGGCCGAGAAGATCCAGCCCCTGGCGCAGTTCCTCGCAGCGTTCCCTGCCAATCTACTGTTTCCGGTATTCGTGGTGGCCATTGTCCATTTCCACCTGAATCCGGACATCTGGCTCAGTCCGCTGATTATCCTCGGCACTCAGTGGTATATTCTGTTCAATGTAATCGCCGGCACGATGGCGTATCCCAACGACTTCCGCGAAGCGGCAATCAATTTTCGCATGCGCGGCTGGCAGTGGTGGCGCCAGGTCATGTTGCCGGGGATCTTTCCCTATTTCGTTACCGGTGCCATTACTGCAGCGGGTGGCGCCTGGAACGCCAGCATCGTCGCGGAGGCGGTGTCCTGGGGCGACACCAAGATCACGGCACACGGCCTCGGCGCCTATATCGCAGAGAACACCGCCGCCGGCGACTACCCGAAGATTGTCCTCGGCATCGCCGTGATGTCGCTGTTGGTAACTCTATTCAACCGTTTGCTCTGGCGGCCGCTCTATGCTTATGCGGAAGACCGGCTGCGCCTCGACTGAGAAATCGCAATGGTCGCATTAGACACCCTGCATGAGGCGAGGCCCGGCGAGTCGATCCTGACGGTGCGCGGCGTCAGTCGCGGTTTCGCGCGGGGCTCGGGCGAGGTGCGCGTCCTCGCCGACGTCGATCTCTCGCTGCGCACCGGCGAGATCGTCGGTCTGCTCGGCCGTTCCGGCTCGGGCAAATCGACCCTGCTGCGCATCATATCCGGTCTCATCAGGCCCAGCGGCGGCGAGGTGGTCTATCGCGGCCATCCGGTCGACGGTCCTGCCGAGGGGATCGCGATGGTCTTTCAGACTTTCGCGCTCTTTCCGTGGCTGACCGTGTTGCAGAATGTCGAAGCTGGCCTCGAAGCCCTGGGGGTGCCGGACAAGGAGAGCCGCCGGCGGGCGCTTTCCGCCATCGACCTGATCGGCCTCGACGGCTTCGAGTTGGCCTATCCTCGTGAATTGTCCGGCGGCATGCGCCAGCGCGTCGGCTTTGCCCGTGCGCTCGTCGTCGAGCCGACCATTCTGCTGCTGGACGAGCCTTTTTCGGCGCTCGACGTACTGACCGCCGAGACAATCCGCACCGACCTTCTCGATCTCTGGATCGAGCGCCGGCTGCCGACAAAATCGATGCTGCTGGTCACGCACAATATCGAGGAAGCGGTTTTCATGTGCGACCGCATTCTGATCTTTTCTTCCAACCCCGGACGCGTGGTGGGCGAGATCGAGGTCACTTTTTCGCATCCGCGCGACCGCCTCGATGCGAATTTTCGTCAGATGGTGGACGATATTTACGCGAAGATGACGGCGCGGCCGACCGCCGGAGCCGCCGGGCAATTGCCAAAGCTGCAGCTCGGCAGCCGGCTGCCGCCCGTCTCGACCAATGTGATGGCCGGTCTGATCGAGACCGTTGCAGGATCGCCCTATAATGGCAAAGCGGATCTGCCGGAAATCGCACGCACCCTGCAACTCGAGATCGACGACCTGTTCCCCGTCGCCGAAGTCCTTCACTACCTCGGTCTTGCCGAAATCAAGGAGGGCGACATTTTGTTGAGCCCGGCAGCACGCAATTTTGCCGATCTCGACACGCAGACGCGCAAGGAGGTTTTCGCCCAGCACCTCCTCGCCTCGGTGCCCCTTGCGCAGCATATCAGACACGTGCTCGACGAGCGGCCCGGTCATCGGGCGCCCAGGGTGCGCTTTGAGCAGGAGCTCGAGGACCATCTGAGCGATGCAGCCGCCGAGGAAACGCTCGACGCCGTGGTGGATTGGGGTCGCTACGCAGAGATCTTTGCTTATGACGATCAGGCCGAGATGTTCAGCCTGGAGGACCCCAAGGGCTGAGCCTGTCTACGCGAAGGGAGGGAGATATCCGCTTCGGGATGCGTTATCCGAATGTCGATAATCCTCGCTCAACTCGGGGTAAGCCAATGCTCGAGCGACTGAGACCGGTATGGTGCAAAATTGTGCTTTACCCAATTTTTTTCGGGTTAGCTCTGACGTTCCTGGCCTGCACAGACCTGGAGAAGAATTTCCTGTGTCGGCCGGACGGTCATTGCATCCGCGCCCCTGACGGGGGCCACGGCATCGGTCCCTGATACCGCGATCGACCGCGATGGAGGTGCTCTGCGGCAGACACTACTGGCGACCTGTGGGCTCCAATAGACTGGGCGATTGAGGCTCCCACCCGCTCGATGCCATCGAATTCGGTTACGCCAGGCGGAGAAACCGCTCGGCATTGCCGGCCATGTGCCGTTTCAGCACGTCGTGGCCGAGTTCCTCCCAGATCGGCCAGTCGAGAACCATCTGGGCAGTGTCCGGGAAATGCGCCTCGCCGTGCGGGTAATCCGATTGGTGCATCAATACATCGGGTCCCAGAATGTCGATGACCGCCTTGGTCATCGCGGGGCCCTCAAAGGGCTCGGCGCCGCAGCGGAAGCGGCCCATCTGCACATATTCGATCGGCGCGAATTTGAGCGGCGGCGTGGCACCCGAGACATAGCGGATCATCTCGCCGAGCCGGATCACCCAGTGCGGCAGCCAACCGTGGCCGACTTCGGCGACGCCGGCGTTGATATTGGGGTATTTGTCGAAGATCTGGCCGACGATCAGGTAGGAAAGGAGCCGCGCGGCACCCCAGGGATGGGCGGCCGTGCGCGCCACCACCGCGTTGCCCCAGATGTCGCGGTAGCCCGGGAAATAGGGCGGCTCATAGAAAAAGCTGTGGAAGAAGATCGGCAAGTGGGCGTCGTTCATTTCGTCCCAGAGTGGGCCCAGATCCGGATGGTCGATCGGTTTGCCCTCGGGCAATAGCGGCCAAACCGCCGCCGCCCAGGGCTCGTTCCGCAGCCGCTTCACCTCCTTCACCGCCCATTCGACATCGCCCCCCGGCACCAGGATCATGCTCTTGAGGCGGTTCGCATAGGGCCGGCAATACGCGGCAATGTAAGTGTGATAGGAGCGATAGAGCGCCTCGGTCAACGTAATGTCAGGCAGACCGCTCGCCGCCGTCGCCCAGGTGCCGGGGATCAGGAAATCGACGTCGCGGCCTTCCCTATCCATGTCCTTGATGCGGTCATCGACGTTCTCGTCCTGGACGCCGGCCGCCGGCGGCAGGCGATGGTGGCTCGATGCGCGGGTGACGCGGCCCTCGAGAGCACCCTTGCCGCCCGCGACCACCATTGCTTCCTGCGGCGCCTCACCGGGAAAGCGGTCGAACGGATAGGGAGCGACGTGCAGGGCGCGTGTGGTGATCCCGTCCGCGCTCCTCGTCCGCACGAAGGGCCGGAACTCGTCGACCCGCGCGCGGGCTGGGGGGTCGAGATACTTGACCAATGTGTCGTAGCTCGGGTTCACGTGGGTGTCGATGTCGACGATCCTGAAGCCGTTCCTCATCGCCGTCCTCCCTGTTCCTCCGCCGAATATATCTCACCCCGCAATCGGGGGCCGGGATCAGCCGCTCGGGCGGCAAGTGCGCGAGCGTAGCTCCGATGCGAGCGAGAACGGTTTCCGGCGCCCCGGCTCAGAATGTCGCCGTTCGCCATAAATGGATCTCGCGCAACAGTGCTTCGACTGCGCCGCAGGCGAAGCCGAGAGAGGTTTCGTCGACGAGCCGGCCGTCGCGGATCTTGTCGGCACAAGCGGTGATCGTCACCTCCCGCGCCAGGGTAACCCGCGCCAGCATCGAGTTGAGCGCCACCCGCATGTGCTCCAGACAGCGTGCGCCGCCGAGCGGTCCTCGCGAGGTGGCCATGATCGCCACCGGCTTGTACGCCATGACCGAGGTGAAGGCGGGACGCGAGGCCCAATCGAGGGCGTTCTTCAGAACCCCGGGAATGCTGTGGTTGAATTCGGGCGCGCAGAGGACGAGCCCGTCGCTCTCCGCGATCCCGGCGAGGAGCTGCTTGACCGGCTCGGGTCGTCTTTCGCCTTCGAGATCCTGGTTGTAGGGCGGGATCGGTGCGAGGTCGTAGATCCGAAGATCGGCGCGACCCTCAAATTTTTCGCGCAAGGTCTCCAGGACCGCATTCGAATAGGAGCCGCTGCGCAGGCTACCGGACATTCCGAGGAGACGGGCCGGCGTGGTCTCTGACATGCTGGGCTCGTTTCCCTTGCGCGGCGATGGCGGCTCCTCATAGCGAAAGCCGCTCGCCAATGGCAACCGTCTCGCGCAGGATGAGGCATGAGTTTGCGTGCGTCCCGGCGGGGGCTAGTCCCGCCATTCATCGCCATGGACGTCCTGCGCGCCGCCAACGAGCGCGAGGCCGCCGGCGCCGGCGTCATTCATCTGGAAGTCGGCCAGCCGGGCAGTTCGGCGCCCGAGGCAGTGCTGGAGGCTGCTCGGCGAGCGCTGACGAACGAGCCGATCGGCTACACCGACGCACTCGGGATTGCGCCGTTGCGGCAGGCCATCGCCGCGCATTACCTGGCGCAATACGGGGTTGCGGTCGATCCCGCCGAGGTCGCGGTCACGACCGGCTCCTCGGCGGCCTTTCTATTAGCCTTTCTTGCCGCATTCGAGCCCGGCGACCGGGTCGGGCTCGCTATCCCCGGCTATCCGGCCTACCGCAACATCCTGTCGGCGCTCGGCATCGAGCCGGTCCTGATTGCAGTCGGCCAGAACGCCCACTACCAGCCGAGCCCTGAGCTGCTCGCCGGTTTGGGCAGGCTCGACGGACTGATCATCGCGAGTCCGGCCAACCCGACAGGAACAATGATCGGCGCCGCCGACCTCGCCCGGCTCGCCGCCTGGTGCCGCGATCGAGGGATCCGACTCGTCTCCGATGAGATCTATCATGGAATCACTTACGAGACGCCCGCAGCAACGGCCCGCGCCTTTGGCCGCGAGGCGATCATCGTCAATTCGTTTTCGAAATACTACAGCATGACCGGGTGGCGGCTCGGCTGGATGCTGGTGCCGCCGGACCTCGCTCGCTCGGTCGAGTGTCTGGCGCAGAATTTCTACATCTCGCCGCCGGCATTGTCGCAAACCGCGGCGCTCCCGGTTTTCGGTTGCCGCGCCGAACTCGACCGGCATGTCGCGCGCTACCGGATCAATCGCGATCTGTTGGTCCGCGCTCTCGGTGCCGCGGGCCTTACCCGCTTCGCGCCGGCCGAAGGTGCGTTCTACCTCTATGTCGACATTTCGAGCCTGACGCGGGACAGCGAGGGCTTCTGCCGTCGCCTCCTCGCCGAGACGGGGATCGCGGTAACTCCTGGCCTCGATTTCGACCCGATCGATGGTGGCGGCTGGGTCCGGTTGTCCTTTGCCGGATCGACCGACGACGTGGCCGAGGCGGCGCGCCGTCTGGAGGATTGGCTGCCCCGGGCGCGGGTGTAGCGATTCCCGGGATCCGGGGCAGGACACCTTCAGATCGTCCCGCCAGATAAGTAATCCGGACGGGCAGAGAGCAGATGCTAGGCCGCGGGGCGGATCGCGACCTCTTTGACTTCGCGGCCGACGAACGGCTCGAACTCGGCGAAGTTCGCGGCGAAACGCCCGGTCAGCTCGCGTGCGGTCTCGTCATAGGCCCTCTTGTCGGACCAGGTGCCGCGCGGATCGAGCACTTCGCTCGGGACCTCGGGGCAACCCTCCGGAACGAAGAGGCCGAAATTGGGGTCCTCGCGCAACGGGACACCGGCGAGACGGCCGTCGAGTGCGGCGCGGAGCAGCGCTCGCGTATGGGCGATCGGCATGCGCCGGCCGACGCCATAGGCGCCGCCCGACCAGCCGGTGTTGACGAGCCAGCATTGCGCCCCGTGCTGTTTGATGCGGGCGCCCAGCATCTTGGCATAGACCGCGGGATGGCGCGGCATGAAGGGCGCGCCGAAACAGGTCGAGAAGGTCGCCTCCGGCGCGTTGCTGAGCCCCTTTTCGGTGCCGGCGACCCTCGCCGTGTACCCCGAGAGGAAGTGGTACATCGCCTGCTCTGCGTTGAGCTTAGAGATCGGCGGCATCACGCCGAAGGCGTCGGCGGTCAGCATGACCACATTGCTCGGATGGGGCCCGAGCCCGCGTGGATCGGCGTTGGGGATGAAGTCGATCGGATAGCAGGCGCGCGTGTTCTCGGTCAGGCTCTGATCGTCGACATCGGCGATCCGCGTCTGCGGATCGAGGACCACGTTCTCGAGGACCGTCCCGAAACGGCTGATCGTGGCATAGATCTCGGGCTCCTGCACCGGCGACAGGTTGATGACCTTGGCGTAGCAGCCGCCCTCGAAATTGAAGATGCCCCTCGGACTCCAGCCGTGCTCGTCGTCACCAATCAGGGTGCGCGAACCGTCGGCCGACAAGGTCGTCTTGCCGGTGCCGGAGAGCCCGAAGAAGATCGCGCAGTCACCCTTTGGGCCAACATTGGCCGAAGCGTGCATCGGCAGCACGTCGCGCGCCGGTAACACGAAATTGAGATAGCCGAATACCGACTTCTTGATCTCGCCAGCGTAAGACGTACCGCCGATCAGCACCAACCGCTCGGCGAAATTGACGAAAATGAAAACGTCCGAGTTGATCCGGTCGAACTGCGGAATGGCGAGGAATTTCGGCGCGTGCAGGATCGTGAACGCGGGCTCGAAGCCTTCGAGTTCGCCGACCGGCGGGCGGATGAACATGTTGCGCGAAAAGAGGCTGTGCCATGCACTGTCGGTGACCACCCGCACCGGCAGCCGGTAGGCCGGATCAGCTCCGGCATAGAGATCCTGAATAAAGATCTCGCGACCCTGGAGGTAGGCGAGCATGCGCTGATGCAGGCTGTCGAAGCGCTCGGGGTCGACCGGTTGGTTGATCTTGCCCCACGACACCGTGTCCTTGGTGCCCGGTTCCTCGACGATGTACTTGTCTCGCGGAGTGCGGCCGGTATAGAGGCCGGTGGCGACCGAGAAACTGCCGCCGAACGCGATCTCGCCCTCGCCGCGCCGGACCGCGTGCTCGTAGAGGACCGGCATCGACTGGTTCCAATGCTGCGTCCCGAGATGACGCATGCCTTGCCGTTCGAGCCCGAAGCGGCTCTTGGTCCCGGTCATCGGATCGCCTTCTTCATTGAATGTCTCCTCCCGTGAGACCACGCTCACAAAGCACGCCCCCCTTGTATCGCGCCGTACCATAGATGGGCGACCATGTCAAAGTTCCCTCAACGCATGCGCACTACCGGCGCGCCGCCCCGGCGAGTTGGACGAGCGCGGTCCGCGCCGCCTCCGGGGTCAGGATCGGGGACTGGACCGGGACGGCGAAATCGAGCCGCGCGGTTTCGCCGTCACACCGCAGATCGATCCCCTCCGGGTCGATGCCGGTCATCCGCCAGCCCGTGCCGCTGCGGCCGAGCAGGCTGCGCGCATAATGGGCAATCGCTTCGAGGTGGTCCTCGTTCATGTGTCGGAGGATCTCGGACTCGGCAGCAGCAAGCGCGCGGGCGTCGACCGGGAACCGGAAGTCGGCGCCGTCGATCCACTCGATCCGGCCGAAGCCGGCGACGAGGTGGCCGCGCTCGACCACCACGCGGTAAAGATGGAAATCGCGAAAACCGGCATAGGCGGCGCTCGCCGGGTGGTGTGCGACAAAGCGCGCCAGGCAACGCGGATCATCGGTCGGCTGAGCCCGCCCGAGCAGGGTCAGGCGAGGCCCGGTCAGGGGATCGGGATGGCCCTCGGTGGCGTCGAGCAGCAGCGAGACCCGCGGGTCGAACGCGATGTTGCGGCTGTGTTGCGCCAGATCGGACAGCAGCAATAACGGGCTCGCGTCGGGATCGACCGCGACGAGCACGAGCGAAGCGTAAGGCGCGCCATGCAGGCTGGTGGCAAGGGCCGCGCGGGTGCGGCTGCGCGCCAACAGCCGGGCGAGCGTAGCAGGATCGCGGCTCGATTGGGTTTCGCTCATGTGTGGAGTGAGCCGTTCCGCCGCCTGGGCGTCAAGGGCGAGGAGGCGTTGCGATGAAAAGAAGTGCCTTCGCCCTGGGGCGTTTTTGGGGACGCAAAAGCGTCTAGAGGTATATCAAATAGGGAGGCCGGGTTTCTCTTTGCCACCAAGGGGCCATATTTAGTGGTAACAGCACACCCGCGACGGCCGCCAGGCTGTTCCGCGGCAAGGATGGGGGTATTCCAAGTGCCGAACACGATCGCTCTTGTCGACGACGACCGAAACATCCTGACTTCGGTGTCGATGGCGCTCGAGGCGGAAGGTTTTTCGGTTCGCTGCTACAGCGACGGGGCCGAGGCACTCAAAGGCATGAGCGCGCAGCCAGTCGACGTCGCGGTGCTCGACATCAAGATGCCGCGCATGGACGGCATGGAGTTGCTCGGCCAGCTGCGGCGGCAGAGCCACATCCCGGTGATCTTCCTGACCTCGAAAGACGACGAGGTCGACGAGCTGCTGGGCCTGCGCATGGGTGCCGACGACTACATCAAGAAGCCTTTTTCCCAGCGGCTCCTGCTCGAGCGCATCCGGGCACTTATTCGGCGGGGCGAACTGGCCCGCGAGCGCGAGGACCCACAAGGCGAGCCGGTGATCGTGCGCGGGCGGCTAACGCTCGATCCGGCGCGGCATCTGTGTACCTGGAACAGCGAACAGGTCGAGCTCACCGTTACCGAATTCCTGATCCTCAAATCGCTCGCGCACCGGCCGGGGCACGTTAAGAACCGCGACCAGCTGATGGATGCGGCCTATGGCGAGCACATCTATGTCGACGATCGCACGATCGACAGCCACATCAAGCGGCTCCGCAAGAAGTTCAAGGCCGTCGACACGGATTTCGCCCAGATCGAAACCCTCTATGGCGTCGGCTACCGATACCGCGACCGCTGAACCGGCTTCGGCGCCCGCTCGCCAACTCGGCCGCCGGACCGATCTACGGCCGCCTAGCGCAAGCCGGCGCTGGCCGATCTCACCGCTAACCCGCCGGATTCTCGCCGTCAACGTTTTGGCGTTGGCGCTTCTTGCCGGCGGGTTTCTTTATCTCGGTAAGTATCAGA
This sequence comes from uncultured Alphaproteobacteria bacterium, assembly GCA_963796155.1. Taxonomy (GTDB): domain Bacteria; phylum Pseudomonadota; class Alphaproteobacteria; order ATCC43930; family CGMCC-115725; genus AP-15. Next base: position 48,801 of record CAWCKT010000037.1, read on the forward strand.
CGAGCCTTGTCGGGCAGCAAATCGAGTCCTTGAAGATGCAAGGCGAGGTCTTTGCCGCCGCGCTCGGCGAGGGTGCGGTTCTCAACTCGGCCGACGAAGGGGAAATCCTGCTCCCCGATCTCGCCCGCCAGATGATGCGCCGCCTGGTCGAGCCAACGCGGGCGCGGGCCCGGCTCTTCGACACAAAGGGCGATATTATTGCCGACAGCCGTGTACTGCGTGGGCCGGGCGACACTGTTCAAGTGCTGGAATTGCCGGCTCCGAAAACCGGCGGCCCGATCATGCGCCTCGCCGATCGCATCTACGACTGGATCGTCGACAAACTCCCGAGCCGCAAGCGCTACCCGATTTATATCGAGAGAGCCTCGCCGCGAGCCGACGATTACGCCGAGGTGATGCGGGCGCTGCGCGGCGAGGCGGGGTCCGCGATCCGCAGCGACCCGACGAGTGGAGGCCTCGTGCTGAGCGTCGCCATCCCTGTCCAGCGCTACAAGCAAGTGCTCGGCGCGGTGATGCTGTCTACTGGCAGCGGCGAGATCGAGGAGGAAGTACGCACCGTGCGCCTCGAGCTGTTGCGGATCTTCGGTGCTGCGCTGCTGGTCACGGTGCTGCTCTCGTTCTACCTCGCCGGCACGATCGCGCGCCCGATCCGCCGTCTCGCTGCCGCGGCCGAGCGCGCGCGTGGACGTCGCGCCCGAGTTGAGATACCGGATTTCACCCGGCGACGCGACGAGATCGGCGACCTCTCCGGCTCGCTGCGCGAGATGACCGATGCGCTGTGGCAGCGGATGAGCGCGATCGAGAGCTTCGCCGCCGATGTCGCACACGAGATCAAGAACCCGTTGAGCTCGCTGCGCAGTGCGGTCGAGACCGCGGTGCGGATCGAGGATCCGGCAAACCAGCGGCGGTTGATGGCGATCATCCTCGACGATGTCGAGCGGCTCGATCGTCTGATTACAGATATCTCGGATGCCTCCCGCCTCGACGCCGAGCTCGGCCGCTTCGAGCCGGCCCCGATCGACATCGGGGCGATGTTGGAGGCACTTGCCCACCTTCACCAGTCGACTCGAGGAGAGGGGTCGCCGCACCTCGTGCTCGATCTGGCCGACCGTGGCCGTGGGCTCGTCGTGCCCGGGATCGAGACCCGGCTGTCGCAGGTTTTTCGCAACGTCATCACCAACGCCGTGTCGTTCAGTCGGCCGCTCGGCGAGATCCGCCTGACCGCGCGCCACGACGGCAGGGCGGTTCTCGTCACTGTCGAGGATGAAGGACCGGGCATTCCCGACGACAAGCTGACTGCGATCTTCGATCGCTTCTATACCGAACGCCCGCCGGGCGAGAAGTTCGGCACCCATTCCGGCCTCGGGCTGTCGATTTCACGCCAGATCGTCGAGGCGCATCGCGGCAGGATCTGGGCGGAAAACCGCAAAACCGCGAGCGGCGCCGTTACCGGCGCCCGCTTCTGTATTCGGCTGCCGGCGGGGACGTGATCGCCGCCTTCCTAGTCCGCGGCGCCGCGTCGCGACCGAGGGCGACGCCGTCCTGCTGCGCGGGCCGCGGTGAGGTCGCGAGCTCGGCGCGGATTCCTACGGAAGAAGCTGTTCGAGAAGGCTCAGTGTGGCTGCGTCGGTAAAAAGGTTCGACTCCCCGTTTGTCAGAATGACCACGCCAGCCTTGGAGGATGGGGCCAGAACGATTCTAGCGCGGAAGCCAGGATTCTCGCCGTTGTGATAAACCAGGTGCACGCCGCGAACGTCAGCGGTGAACCAGCCAAGCGCATAGTGCAAATTCTGAGTACGAGCGGCCGGCACCCAGTCCGCCCCCACGGCGATCTGCGGGCGATGCAAATCCGCCATCATTTGCGCCGAAACTAGTGGACGCCCCGATGCCGTTCCGTCCTCGACTTGGAACAGCGCATAGCGCGCCATTTCATCGACGTTTGCGTCGATGCCGCCCCCTGGCCCCAAGGGCTCTAAATACTCAAGACGGCCCCACGGTACCGGAACCTCACCCAAGACATCGTCATGCCGATAGGGTTGGGCTCGATCGTGTGCCTGCTCCAGCCCGAGAGGCCCGAATGAGGCCATGGTCATCCCGAGCGGCGCAAAGATGTGCGTCCGCGTGTAGGCCTCCCAGGATTGGCCCGTGATCCGTTCGAGGACGTACGCCGCGAGTACGATGCATCGGCTACAGTACTGAAATCGTGTCCCCGGCTGCGCGGTGATCGGCATGCTGGCGAACTCGCTGACGATCCCGTCTCGGGTCGCCGGGACCCGTTGGGGCCATTGCTCGTCCGGAGGAAGGCCGCTGGTGTGGGACAGCAACTGCCGTAACGTCACTGCCTGCGCCCCTCGCGGATCGCTCAGTCGCAAATCAGGGATATATCTGATGACCGGCGTGTCCAGATCGACCTGATGCTGATCGACCAGCTGAGCGATGCCGAGCGCAGTGAATGATTTCGAGATCGAGCCGATGTTGAAGAGCGTTGCTGTGGTGACGGGAGCGTGAGTCTCCAGATCTCGAAAACCATATCCCGTCTCCAGCACGATCCTGCCGTCCGTGATTAACGCCAGAGCCGCACCCGGGACGTTATACATCGACATAAGACGAAGCATCAGAGCGTCGGCGGCACGAAAGTCCGCCGCTGACACCGAAGCCGAGATCGTCATAATTGCAACAGCAATACTGACCGCGCATACCGCGAGCGGACGACTGCACCTACTCCGGATCATCGTTCTCGCCCCGACTGTCACGATTGTGTTCGCCTGCGCGCGAATGACCGCAGCACACACTGATTGACAGGTTCGCATAGGCATGCTATTTTAGCAACGTCTTACGAATATCAGCGATCGTTTTCTGGAGACCGGCCGTCGCGCGCAGCCATGCACCCGGGATCTTAACACTTTCGTCAACGAGCAGGCTGGTCGACCGGCATGGGCTCTTATTCCGCTGTTTTTCGTTCGCCACGCCGCCGCCGGTCGAGGATTCGTGCGGCGAAAGGGCGGTCCGTCGCTGATAATTTACTGTAAAAACAGCGGAAACAGCGGAGGCCGTTCGCGCAGAGCCGGTCAAGACAGATCTCGGGTGGATCCCGTAGGGCGGTCGGGGAGGGAAACCCACCTGTTTTTGTCCTGCAAAATCAGGAGGGACGGTGGTTTGCGGAGCGAGTTTGAGACAGCGATGGCACCAAGCTGCTCTCTGGAGCTGTGGCACTCGGAGCGGCCACATTGCCGAGCCCAGCCGAGGATGCGTCAGTGAGACAGTTGAATCATTCCGCCGTTTGAGGCCTCCGCACCTTGCGAAGCTTTGCCTCGCGCGCGCCGCGCGTTTGCGGTTCCTCCGCCGCCCGCTATACTCGGGCCATGATGACCGGAGGTGGTGGTACAAGTGGGATGACGAGCGGCTCGAACGGCGCTATACGGAGAAGAGACGACTGCGTCCGCTCGTCCGAGACCGTCAGGCATGGACGGAATTAGGCTCGAACCGGAAGTCGTCGCCAGGCTGCGCGACCGCGCTGATCTAATGATCGACACCTCCTCTCTGAGCACCGCAGATTTGAACCACCTGTTGACCGGCCATTTCGCCCTCGAGCGGCGTGACTGCGTGTTTTTGTCACATCCTGTGCCTATCGGCACGGCATCCCACGCCATGCTGATCTGATCTTCGACGTGCGCTTTCTCGACGATCCCGATTATGTTCCCGCACTTCGACCGCTTCCCGCGCTGCTTCCGCGGGACACGCCCGACGCCGTGAGCTGAACAGACAAAGCCGGTTCCACAAGGGGTCATCAGATGATCGGCATGGTTCTGGTAACCCACGGGCGGCTCGCCGCGGAATTTGCCGCCGCGCTAGAGCACGTCGTCGGCGCGCAGACCCAAATCGCGGCCGTCTGCATCGGCCCCGATGACGACATGGAACAGCGCCGCCAGGATATCCTGCGCTCGATCGCCGAGGTCGACAGCGGCGACGGCACGGTATTGCTGACCGACATGTTCGGGGGCACTCCGTCGAACCTTGCGATCTCGGTCATGGACCGCGCCAAGATCGAGGTCATCGCCGGGGTCAATCTGCCGATGCTGATCAAGCTGGCGAGCCTGCGGCAGACCGAGAGCCTCGAACGGACTGTGCTTGGCGCTCAGGAAGCCGGACGCAAGTACATCAACGTCGCCTCGCAGCTGCTCAACGACGCCCACCGATGAGCTGCGGTCCGGCAGACGAGACGACCGCCGACGGCGCCGCGTCGTCGCCAGGCAGGGCGCGCCGGGTCGCGACGATTTGCAACCAAAAGGGCCTCCACGCGCGCGCCGCCGTCCGCCTCGTCAAGACGGCGGAGCAATTCGACGCCGAGGTGCGGGTGCGCCGGAATGGGACCGAGGTCCCATGCACGCGAAGCGAAATCATGGAGCTGCTCTTGCTGGCCGCGGCGTCGGGCACGACCATCGAGCTGACTGCCACCGGACGCGAGGCCGAGGCGGCGGTGAACGCACTCGCCAGGCTGATCGAATGCAAGTTCGATGAGGATTGACGAGGTCGCCGCGATCGCGGAGCGAGCGCCAGCCACCGAACGCAGATTGTCGGGCCTCGGGGTGTCGCCCGGGATCGCCATCGGACCCGCCTATATCGCCGAGGGTGGCGATCTCCCGGTCCGCGAAAGTCATCTCCCCGAGACCGAGATAGATTTCGAACGCCGCCGCTTTGCGGAGGCGGTCGCGATCTCGCTGCGCCAGCTCCACAAGCTCAAGGCAAAAGCCTCGGGGTTGCCGGAATCCGCCGCCGAAGAGGTCGGCTACCTGCTCGATGCGCATCTGGCGATGCTGTCGAACTCACGCCTCATTCGCGGCGTCGACCAGCGCATCGCACGGACGCGGATCAACGCCGAGCGGGCGGTCGAGGTCGAAATCGACGAAATCGCCGAGAGCTTCTCGGCGATGCGCGACGCCTACCTGGCGGCTCGGATCGAGGACATCCGGGTGGTCGGCAAGCGGCTCATCCGCAATCTGATCAAAAAGCCCTACGTGACCTATTCGGCGCTAGCGGAGGGTGCGATCATCCTCGCCGACGAGCTGAGCCCGGCAGATACGGCTCTGATGGATCCGCAGCGCGTCGCCGGATTTGCCACGGTGTTCGGCGGCGCCGAAAGCCACACCGCGATCGTGGCGCGCGCACTCGGCCTGCCGGCTGTGCTCGCCGTCCCCGGCCTGCTTAAGCAGGTGCGGGCCGATGATCCGGTGGTGATCGACGGGGCCGAGGGGACCGTCATCATCGACCCGTGCGCCGAGACGATCGCCGAATACCAGGCGCGGCGCACGGCCTTCGAGCGCGAACGACGCCATCTGACGCGCCTGCGCAAAGTGCCTGCCGTGACCCGCGACGGGGTCGAGATCACCCTGGAGGCCAATCTCGAATTCCCGGTCGAGCTGCCCCAGGCGCTGGCCCACGGCGCCATGGGCCTCGGCCTCGTCCGCTCGGAATTCCTCTATATGAACCGCGACGATCTGCCGGGCGAGGACGAGCAATACGCCGCCTTCTCGGCGTTGGTGCGCGGCATGGAGGGCCGGCCGGTGACCGTGCGCACCTTCGATCTCGGGGGCGAGAAGATCGCCCGGTCGCTGCGCGACCACATTACGGAGCCCGCCAACCCCGCCCTCGGCTTGCGCGCGATCCGTCTCTCCTTGCGGCATCGCCGGCTGTTGGACCCGCAGCTCGGGGCGATGCTGCGGGCGGCGAGCGACGGGCCGCTGCGCATTCTGCTGCCGATGATCTCGAACGCGGGCGAGATCCGCCGGGTGCGCGAGGCGCTCGAGCAGGTCGCGCGTCGGCTGCGCCGGCGCGGCGTGCGGCTTCCCAAGGCGCTGCCGCCGCTGGGTGCGATGATCGAGGTGCCGGGTGCGGCACTCGCCGCCGACGCGTTGGCGGCGGAGGCGGATTTCTTCGCGATCGGCACCAATGACCTCGTCCAATACACGCTCGCGATCGACCGCAGCGACGAGCAGGTCGCCGATCTCTTCAACCCGCTGCACCCGGCGGTGCTGCGGCTGATCCAGTTCACCGTCGAGGCGGCGCTGCGCCGCGGCATGCCGATCAGCGTGTGCGGCGAGATGGCCGGCGAGCCGCGCTTTGCCGCTCTCTTACTCGGCCTCGGGTTGCGCAACCTGTCGATGGCGCCGGGCAACATCCCGCGCGTCAAGCAGCGCATCCGCAGTCTCGACATGGTCGCCGCCACCCGCCGCGCACGGGCGATCATGGATCAGTCGGACAGCGGCCGCATCGCCGCTCTGCTCGACGATTTCAACGCCGTCGCCTGGCCGCACTGAGGTGCACATTTTCCCTGCCATACGCGGAAAAGCAGGGAAATAATCTCGTCCGATCCAAAAATACTCATTGATTTCATGTACTTGCGCTTCTTTGCAGGGAATTTGGCAGGGGAATCCGGGAGTTCGCAGTGACGAACCCACCATCGACGCATGATATCCCGCGATCTTGTCCTGATGATGGCGAGGCGGCGGGATTCGCTTGCTAACGATATAAAGATATGTGTATATGTGTCTGCGTCTGCAGTCAGGAGCGCTGAATGCCCGCTTTTAACGACTATAAGGTCGCCGACATTTCGCTTGCGGATTGGGGGCGGCGCGAGATCGCGATCGCCGAGACCGAGATGCCGGGGCTGATGGCGTTGCGCGAGGAGTTCGGCCGCGCCCGGCCGCTCGAGGGCGCGCAGGGTCGTCGGCTGCCTGCACATGACGATCCAGACGGCGGTGCTGATCGAGACGCTCCTGCAGCTCGGCGCGACCGTGAGGTGGAGCTCGTGCAACATCTTCTCGACCCAGGACCACGCGGCCGCCGCGATCGCCGCCTGCGGCATCCCGGTCTTCGCCTGGAAGGGCGAGAGCGAGGAGGAGTACGAGTGGTGCATCGAGCAGACCCTGCGCGGCCCAGCCGATGGTCCATTTGGGGGTTGGACGCCGAACATGGTGCTCGACGACGGCGGCGACGCGACCAAGATCCTGCACGACCGGCACCCCGACCTCCTGGCGGGGATCCGCGGCATCTCGGAAGAGACGACGACCGGGGTCAACCGGCTCTACGCGATGATGCGCGACGGCTCGCTGAAGGCGCCGGCCTTCAACGTCAACGATAGTGTCACCAAGTCGAAATTCGACAACCTCTACGGCTGCCGCGAGAGCCTCGTCGACGGCATCAAGCGCGCCACCGACGTGATGCTCGCCGGCAAGCTCGCGGTGGTCTGCGGCTACGGCAATGTCGGCAAGGGCTCGGCGGCGAGCCTCAGGAGCCAGGGGGCGCGCGTCATGGTCACCGAGATCGACCCGATCTGCGCCCTGCAGGCGGCGATGGAGGGCTACCAGGTGACGACGATGGACGAGGCCGCCGCCCAGGGCGACATCTTCGTCACCGCGACCGGCAACATCGACGTGATCACGATCGACCACATGCGGCACATGAAGGACCGCGCGATCGTCTGCAACATCGGCCACTTCGACAGCGAGATCCAGATCGACGCGCTGCGCAACTATCCCTGGGAGGAGGTCAAGCCGCAGGTCGACGAGGTCGTCTTCCCCGACGGCAAGCGGCTGATCGTGCTGGCCAAGGGGCGGCTGGTCAATCTGGGCTGCGCCACCGGCCACCCGAGCTTTGTGATGAGCGCGTCCTTCACCAACCAGGTGCTGGCCCAGATCGAGCTGTGGACCAACCACGGCAAGTACGAGAACAAGGTCTACGTCCTGCCCAAGCACCTCGACGAGAAGGTCGCCGCCCTCCACCTCGACAAGCTCGGCGTCAAGCTGACCGCGCTCAGCGCCGCGCAGGCCAACTATCTCAACCTGCCGCGCTCCGGCCCCTTCAAGCCCGAGCACTACCGCTATTGACGGCAGCCACGTTGCGGGCGGCGTCGATTGCGCCGCCGTCGGCCGCGGTCGGGAGTCCCGGTCCGGTCGGGCTTTCGCCTTATTATATAAAGCCGCATGGACCGTCAGGAGATCATCGCCCGATTGCGCGAGAGCGAAGCGACGTTGCGCGAGCGCGGTGTCCGGCATGCGGCGTTACTCGGCTCTGTGCGCGTGGCGAGGAGCGTCCCGATAGCGATGTCGATATCATGATCGAAGTCGATCCGGCGGCCAGGATCGGGGTCTATGAATACGTCGCCATCAAGGACTATATCGCCGGATTGTTCGATACCCGCGTCGACGTCGTGAGGCGTGACCGCTTGAAGCCGCATGTCCAACCCGCCGCCACCCGAAACGCGATTATGCGTTCTGACCAGACTTCTCGCGGCGCTGGCTTAATGATATCCGTAATCCGATCGATTTAGCAGCGATTTCTCGGAGACGTCGATTACGAGGCGTTTAGGGACAGAGCCGCTCAAGCCAACTACCTCAACCTGCCTCGCTCCGGCCCCTTCAAAGTCGAGCACAACCGGTATTGACGCCTACGTCTATGGGCCGGGCTCCCGTTATCGGCCGGTAACAGGTACGGGGCAGCCCGCCGGGTGAGCAAGTTCAGTCGCGGTGATCGCTCCATTCGCCGCTGAGCGGATGTTGAAATAACGTCGGGGTAGCCGCTCGTCTTTTGACAGCATGTTTACTGCCTTGAGCAGCTCCGTGTCCCCTGCCTTTTCTCGCTTGTAGTCGCGTCGAAAGCGACACTTGCGATTTGGCGGAGCACCCAAAACACGTCGAGCCGGCTCAACTCGGGCGTGTTCATCGACAGCACCGACAGGAATGGTTCATTCCCAACGGCTATGGATTGTTCCACCCTCTCCTGTATTCAGGATCGCTGTGTCGACGGATATCGGTCGGAGCAAGTCGCTCCTGAGCCGCCAGGCAGCCGGCAATCCACACATCAATATTGCGATCAGCCGCAGCGGATTGAGCATCGCATGGGGCTGGTTTCTTCAAGCTCCTCTGACCGGCCCAAAACTCGGCACCCGCCTGGTAATCTCCGCTGGTGCTGGCGAACCAACTTTCCCAGGCCCTGCGATCAGCGGCGCCAGCCTGAAACGGCGAAGGCTCACTAACAATGTTATCATTGTTGCCGGCGGCGGCAGGCGCCGAAGAAGTTGAAGAGCCTGTTGTAGCGGACGGAGTTGGATGCGATTGGTCATTGTTCCCTATGTAGCTGACCAGAACCAACAGCCCGATCACTAAAAACACTCCAACAATCCACTTGGCGGCTGTGCTCCCATCAGTCCCGTAGGTGGTTTGATTGCCTGTAAAGCTTTCTTGATTATCAAGAAAGCTCGCCGTTTCACTCTGATAAGGAATAACCGCCGTTCCATTCTGATAAGGAACATATTCCGACTGCTGGGCCGCATTAGCGGCGTCGGCGGCCTGGGTTAACTGCCCTTCGCGGTGCGCCTCACATTCGGCCGCGCTGGTGTAACCTTGAGCAGGGTGACCCAAATAACCGTTCTCATAGGCTCTCACCAACGCCGGATCAATATCTGACACATCAACGTCTGACAACTTGAGACCTCATGCGTTGCTTGATGGCTTGGTTTTCCATGGCCGCGCCGGCACAAGCATCCTCGTCGCCTAACCCATCAGCGCGCCCAGCCACCGGGAAAGCTACTTATATGGGCGATCACTGGCCGGGCCCCTCTACAACGGTAATTAGCGGTGCTTAGCCCACAACCGTGGCTATTCTGAACGAGTGGAGGGCAGGACCGTGGGTCCGCGCGCAGCATTAGCACTTGTTGGGCCAGCAGGGACCAACATGCGGCGTGTGATGGTGCATATGCGGCTTATGGTGCGTGAAGCTGTGATTGGAATGAGACTTGAGCGAGTGAATGGTGTTCTGTGGCAGAAATACGGATTGGGCCACTTGGTTCGGGTTCAACCACGGAAATCCGGGGCCAAATCCAATAGAGCCGGGGAGGCCTAGGTTCATAAGGCCCAGGTTCATATTCTGCTGTACAGCGTGGCGATGAGCTGCGTGTGACTTGGCCAGATGCTGTTGGTGGGCCAGATGCTGCTGGTGAGCCAGATGCTGCCGGTGGGCCAGATGCTGCTGGTGCGCCAGATGCCGCTGGTGGGCCAGATGCTGCTGGTGAGCCAGATGCTGGTGGTGAGTCAAATGCTGCTGGTGCATTACATGCGTCTTTACTGCGTGCTGATGCTGAGCAACCAACTGTTGCGCGTGATGGTGTAGGGCCTGCAGGTGCTGTGGATGCAGGTGTTGTGCATGTTGCTGCTGCGTGTGCAGGTGTTGCTGAGCAAGGTGCTTAGCATGTGCATGCAATCGATTTAAGTCAGCGGCCTGCTGCGCGCGTTCCCTGTCGGCTCGCTGCTTCTCAACAGCATGGTTAAGCGGGGCTAAGTTAGCTTGCTGTAGCGCCTGAAGTTGCCGTCGCTGCGCTTCCTGTTGCTCCCTTTGATGTCTCATTCGAGCCGACTGCTCCTGTAGGCCAGCTGACCATGTGGAGAATGGCCGGGGCTGGAGTGGCGGCGTTGACGGTTGCAGCAGCTTTTGCGGGGAACCGAATCCGCTGGAAGGTGCTCTATTGATGGGTTGGCCCGGTACTCCACGCAGTGGCACATGGCCCCTTGTGCCTGGCTCTCGCCACGGAGGCTAACTCGCAGGTGGTGGGACGTACACGTCCTGATAAGCGTCGAAATTCAATTCTGGATTGGACACGCTGTAAAGCTGCATTTGTCCTTGTAGACGAGCTGATGCGTCTAACAGCTGTTTCCACAATCCAGTTGGCGTGACGTCATAAAATCCAGGAAGGCCGGCGCTCGCAAGGACCCTCCCTACCGCTGCGACACACGT
>CAWCKT010000038.1:0-147313 GCA_963796155.1 uncultured Alphaproteobacteria bacterium
GAGAGGGTCTGCCCTTCCGGGAGGGAGCATTGAGCGGAGGGCGGGTCGAACGCCGGCACGCGGCCATTCTGGCCGCCGATGTCGCGGCCATTCGCGGCTGATGGGAGCCGACGAGGAAGGTAGGCTCGCACGGCTAAAAGCGCTGCGCCGAGCTGATCGATCCGGCAATCGCTGGGCACCGTGGCCGCATGGTCAAGACCACTGGGGACGGGCTGCTGGTGGAGTTTCAGAGCGTCGTCGATGCGATGCGCTGCGCCGTCGAAATCCAGCGCGGCATGGGCGAGCGCAATGCTGCTCTGCCCGAGGACACGCGAGAACCCCGACGGGCTCGCCCGCGCGCTATCCGGCGGGCTGATCGGCTCGCCCGAGACCCTGCGGCGCAGGCTGCGGCGGTTCGAGACCTCGCATATCGACCAAGTCATCCTGTTGAACCAGGCCGGCAAGAACACCCACGAGCACATCTGCGAGAGCCTCGAACTCTTCGCCCGCGAGGTCATGCCCGAGTTCCACGCCCACGAGCCCGCGCAGCAGGCCTGGAAGCGCCAGGTGCTGGCCCGTGAGATCGAGTTCGAAGAGATCGACACCGCACCCTTCCGCGACCGCTACGGCCCCAATTCGGTGCAAGTCCGCCCGGCCGCCGAGTAGCCGGTCCCACGGCGGCATTTCCGCTGTCGGCAGGGAAGATCCACGTTTCAGCGCCCGAAATTCGCCTTCTCGACGTCGAAAAGCTTTCGTATTTCAGTAACTTGGCTACGATTTGAGGGCGCCGGCCCGCAGCGGATTGGCAGCGGATTGGCAGCGGATCGGTGCGGTCCGAATATTGCTTGTGTCGCATGGCGTAACCAATTATTAATTGATATTATCGCATAGCCTGCTTATATAGGCCCAGGCCCGGCCGCCGCAAGGCGCCTGGAGCGATGCGCGGTTGATCGACATGCCCTCCTCGATATGGGCCGCATAGAGTGGAACCATCTCGGCACCGATGTTCTCTGTTTGTTCGGTAAGGAACAGCACGGGTCGAGCGGGGTCGTCAACCAGCGCCGAGCCGGGGAGAGAGCGGATAGCGATCAGCATCGATCGCTGGACCGGAGAAATCGGGCGAGCGGGGCGGCGCTGGCGAACGGGTCTGTCGGTATACGGGAACGGGACCTTGAGGATGTCCCAGACCTCAAAGCTCGGCATAGCCGAGCTGATCAGCCTCGGACGACCACTCGCTGAGAGCTGGAACAGCCGGTACGATTTTTAAGTCGGTCGAAGCGAACGCCGACCGAGCGAGGATGATGCGGATCTCGGCGCGGTGCTATTCGGCGGCGGCCAGCAGTGGCGGCGCCGCGATGTAGCCTTCGGCCAGCCGGCGACCGGTCTCGCGCATCAGCTTCTTGTCGAGTTCCGGTGTCTTCGCCGGCGGGACGCGCACCACCGTATCATTGCAATAGGTTGGAATCACCGCGCCGCCGTCGCGGAACAGACCGACGGGATCCTTGTCCGACTTTACCGCCCGGATGCCACGCCGGATCTGGTTGCGGAAGAGCGTGACGCCCCGGTCGGTCGTGCCGAGGTGTTCCAGGCCATGGACGGCGACCGGCCGCTGCGAGACCTGCGCCTCGAAGTCCCCGGGGCGCCGCTGGCCTTCCTCATAGCTCTCGGCGGCCAGTTGGCCGGGCAGCATGATGCTGCGATCGGCCCACCAATCGGGCGTGACGACGCCTTCGGTCTCGCTGATATGACGTAACTCGATCAGCATTGTGTTGGTGTCGTCGAGCGGGACGATCCAGCGGCTCATCATCGGGCCGCTGAACGGGTGTTCCTGGTGGCCGGTTTCCCAGATCGGTGCGACCTGCTGCAGGTTGGGCAGCACATTCTCCACACTCCGCACCCAGATGTTGTCGCCGACCCGTCGGGTGGCGATGTAGATGATCCCGACCGGGGTCTCGGCGAATTCCAGTTCCGGCAATACGCCGAACTCGTCGGTGAACACGGCACCGCTGACGATCGTGTGGAGGAACGCGGTGTGCACCGCATCCATCGTGTTTTCGAGGATCTGCAGCCAATTGCACGGATAGACATAGCTTTGTCCGGGCATCATGCGATACCCCGGCCGATTGAAGCTGTCGTAGACCGGAAAGGCCGGCATCTCTTCGGGAGGACCCATATAGGCGAAGACCATCCCGGCATATTCATGGACCGGATAAGCGCCGTGGCAGAGCCGGTCTTTCAGCGTGCTCGTCGCCGGCTCGCCCGGAGTTTCGAGGATCGCACCGTCGACATCGAACAGCCAACCGTGATAGCAGCAGCGGATCCCCTTGGCGCCGACCAGCCCGAACTCGAGCGACGTCCCGCGGTGCGGGCAGTGCAATTCCAACAGGCCGACCGCACCGCTGCCGTCGCGGAAGGCGACGAGATCCTCGCCGAGGATCCGAAGCTTGCGGGGCAGGTCTTTGAGCTCGTCCGAATAACACACCGGCTGCCAAAACCGGCGCATGTATTCGCCGCACGGCGTGTCCGGGCCGACATGGGTCAGCTCGGCGTCTTCCTGCGGCAGCTGGCGGTGGTGGTAGCCACCGTAACGGGTCTTAAGGAACGGAGCCCTCTTCACCATCATGGTCCTCCTGTCTGTAATCATTCTACCGGGTGTTTGCATTGACCGCACGAGGTTTCCAGACGGATCGCGTCGGTCCTATCATCGTCCCACGGATGCGATCCTCTGCCGGCCGCGCAGCGATCTCAAAGGGGGATCGCCAGCAGAGTGTCGATCTGGCGGCTGTCGAGGACGACCGTCTTGCGGGCGAATTTCCAGGCGCCGTCCTCGCGCCTGACCTGGTCGAGGTAGCGCCCGGCGGCGAAGAGGGTCATGTCGCCCTCCTGCATCGTCCGCACGACGAGGAAATTCGCCATCAGATCCAGTCGCTCTCCCTGCTCCTGCACGATCTTGATCGACGACACCAGGTGACGGTAGCGCTGCGGCTCATAGATGTTGGCTTCGCGCAACGCACTGACCCGGTCCTTCAACATGTTGCGCGAGGTCGCATGAATCAGCCCCAACGGCATGCCGGCTTCGTAGTTCTCGGCCGAGGTGATCCGATAAAAACCGTCTTCGGTAAAGAAACCGGGCCAATGCTCTAGCTCGTCGGCGTCGAGGCAGTGGACGTAGTCGGTGTAGAGCTGTTCCAGTTCCAACCGTCGCCGCACAGCCTCGAAATCGGCCACGTCACAACCCCATCAATGGCCGGTAGGCGTGCCAGAAGCTTCGCACCGAAGCCTCGGTCGTCCGGTTGGCTTCGGAGACATGCCCGAACCCGCCCATCTCCAGCACCGAACATTCGTCTTCGGCGCCCGGGATCGCGCGCTGGATGAAATTGCCGACCGCACCGTCCTCCATCGAAACATAACCGGCGGGACCGACGAGATTGGCCTGCGCCAGCCGTCTTTCGGTCATCCTCGGGTCGTCTTCCTCGAAGCCGATATAGGTCCATTGCAGCTCGGTCTTGTCGGGCCCCTTCGGCAATACCAGTCGTACTGCAATGCTGTTCTGGATCTGCTGCAATACGAAATTCGGGAACAGCGAAAGGATCTGCGTCGTCGTGTCGTCGCCGAACTCGTCGACACCGGCGAGAAAACTCGGATCGGCCAACCGGAAATTCTCGCGCATCGATGGGATGCCGGCATAGAGCTGGTCGGAGGTCGCGGCGTCGACCCGCTCGGTCTTGTTGCGCGTGTAGCTCGCGTGATGCGCGCCGCTCTCGGCGATGTCGACCCCGCCCTCCGAAGTCAGCCGCGAGATGCGGAAGGTCGTGAAGAAGGAATGCAGCAGGGTCGCGTGGTAGGTGTCCCGCACATTCTCGAAATAGAGCTTCCAGTTGTTGTGCAGGATCTGCGAGGTGGTGCCGAGAATCTTCGGCCTGCCGTGCAATACCCGATGGATGCGCGAGCCGATCAGATTGCCGATGTAATGCGCCAGCGGCGGCGCCTCAGGTGAGAGGGTGCCGAAGACGAGGTCGCCGAAGGTGTCGACGCGCAGCTTTTTGAGGCCGTGCTCTTCGAGGCGGAAGCTCGCCGGCATCCCGCCCTTGCCGGCGACACCCCGGCGAAAGGCGACACTGTCGAGGTTGCCGGCGAGATCGTAGCGCCAGGCGTGGTAGACGCAGGTCAGGTTGTCGGCATGGCCGCGCCGCTTGAGGCAAACGAGGTTGCCGCGATGGGCGCAGCGGTTGACCATTGCATGGATCTCGCCGTCCTGACCTCGGGTGACGATGACCGGGGTCTCGCCGAGAAAGGTAGTCAGGTAGTCACCCGGCTGGGGGAGCTCGCCGGCGAGTGCGAGATATTGCCAGGTCGGCCCGAGAAAGATCCGGCCGAGCTCGGCGCGGTAGATCTCCGGATCAGAAAACACCCGGTAAGGAACGCGCGCATTGCCCTCGGCCGGCCATTTGATCTCTTGCTGCATGGACGATCCTCGTTTGAAAATGCATCGACGGTCGCTGCCCCTCACCCTCCCGCTGCACGGGTCCCTCCCTCTCCCCGTAAGCGGGGAGAGGGCTGGGGTGAGGGGCATACCAGCGTCAGCCGCCGTAGAAGACGTTGTCGCCGAGCTCCTTCATCTCGAGGATCGCGGCGTCGGGGCGCCCGGTGATCGGCTTTGCGACATGCGCCTCGACGACCTCGCCGACCACGATGTGGTGGTCGCCCTGCTCGACGATGCCGGTGACCCGGCACTCGACCGCGGCCGGTGCGGCGTCGAGGATCGGTGCTCCGGTCGTGCCCTTGTGAATGGCCTGGCCCGAGAGCCTGCCGTCTTCGAGCTTGGTCGGCTTGAAGAAGGTGAAGGCAACCCCTTTGCCGTCCTTGCCGAGCATGTTCAGGGCGAAGGTCTTGGTATTCTTGACGATCTGATAGGCGCCGGAATCGGTTTTGACGCCGACTACGACGAGCGGCGGGGCGAAGGCAGTCTGCGTGACCCAATTGACCGTGGCGGCGGCGACGTTGCCCTTGCCGTCATCGGCGGTCAGCACATAGATCCCGTAGGGGATCATCCTGAGCGCCGTCTTCTTGGCATCCTGGTCCATCTCCGTCCTCCTTGCTCAGTTTTGCTAGAGGCCGATCATAGAAACCCGGCCGCCTCACGCCAAGCCGCAGCGCGCGTAGAACCGCACGGCGTTGTCCCAGAAGAGCTTGCGCTTGCGTTCGGGCGGCATGCTCCAGCCGAGCACGGTCGTCGCCAACTCGGGAAACCAGCTCTCGCCGTGCGGGTAGTCCGAGGCGTACATCAGCAAATCCTCGCCCACGAGATCGATCACCGAGTTGGTCAGTCGCTCGCCTTCCGGGATCTCGATGCTCTGGAAATAGCGGCCGCCGAGGACGTATTCGCTGGGCTTGTGCGCGAGCTCGGGGAGTGCGGCCTTGACGGTTTCGGCATGCTCGTCGATGCGGGCCATCCAGAACGGCAGCCAGCCGTGCCCGGCTTCGAGCGTGCCGATGCGCAAGCTCGGATAGCGGTCCATGACGCCGCTACCGATCAGTGCCGCCATGTTGCGCATGCCGCACCAGGGATGTGCGGCCGAGCGCTGCAGGAACAAATTTTCCCAGGTGTCCTCGCCGCCCGGCGCATAGGGGGGCATGACCGTGAAGGTGTGCAACACGACCGCGAGATCGTGCTCGGCGGCGGCCGCCCAGATCGGCTCGAGGTCGGGGTGGTCTAGCGGCATCCCGGCCGGCGCGTAGGCCATTACCGCCCAGGCCCAGCGGGAGCGCGCCCAACGGCGGATCTCGGCCAGGCTGCCTTCGATATCGCGGGCGGAAACCAGAATGATGCCGCCGAGCCGCTCGGGAAAGGCGCCGCAGTAGTCCGCCATCCAGCGGTGGTAGGCGTGGTACATCGCCATTTCGAGTGCCACATCGTCGCCAGCGGTCCAAGTACCGAACCAGCCTGAGGGCAGGGTCAGGTTGACGTCGACCCCTTCGCGATCCATGTCGGCGATCCGCGCGGCCGGGTCGTCGTCGACGCGCGGCGACGGGCGGGCGCGGTTGGCGCCGGTGAAGGCGGCCATGTAGCGAGCCGGTGCGGTGTCGGCGGCGGCGCTGCCGAGGCGGCGCTGGTAGCTGCGTCCGCCCCTGGTGTAGGTGATCCGGCCGGTACGCGGATTGGTGTCCTTCCATTCCTCCCAAGCGGCCAGCCGGGCCTTTTCGACCCCGGCGAGATATTGGTCGAGGACGTTCATCGACGGCCCGACATGCGTGTCGGAGTCGAAGATCCTGAAGCCGTCGCGCGCCATGACCCTCCCTCCCACTCGCTTCCGCTCTTCTCGTCACACCGGCGAAGGCCGGTGCCTATCCCGACATAGATCCCGGCCTTCCGCCGGGATGACACAATACCTCAGATGCCGTGGTACTTTGCCAGGGCTTCGGCGGAAAAATAGCGCTCTTCGAGCTGGCGCTGCTTCTCGAGACCTTCTTCCTCCGGTCCCGGCTCGGGACGCGGATAGGGGCGATCCTGGCGCGCCCGCTCGAATTCCTCCCATGCGGCAATACCCTTGCTCTGAAACTGCTGCATGAAGTCCCACAGCGCCGCCCAAACCACCTGGTGAGTGAACCCCGGATACCAGGCGATCGTGACGCCCAGTGCCAGATGCTCATCGAGCCCGAGATAGCGCGGCAGCCGCCCCTTCATGAACGAAAGCGGGCCACTGACGACCGCCCGGGCGCGCCGGATCTCGTCCTCCGAGTGCGGCGATTCGAACTGCACCCAGTCGACCCGTGCCTCGCTCTCATAGGCGCGCAACCGGCGCAGGCAATCGACCAGCCCGCCGCCCGCGGCATCGCGGGCATAGCATTGGGCCATTACGACAAAGTCGGGGTCGAGCTCGTTTTTCATATCGACGGCGGCGCGATAGCGGGCCACCGCCTGCTCGAGCGGCACGACCTCGACCCCGGCACTCTGGGTGCGGCGTTTGCCTTCGATCGGCTGGTCGTCGATGCGCACGCCGGCGATGCCAGCGCGGATACATTCGCGCACCATCCGCCGCACCGCCATAATCCCGCCGTGACCGGTGTCGCCATCCATGATCACCGGGAATTTGACGGTCTGGGCGATCCAGCCGGCGATCGTCACGCATTCGGTCATTGTCGCGGTGCCGACATCGGCGAGGCCGGTATAGGCGCCGACGACACCCGAGGTGCCGACAAAGCCGGCCTCGCACCCCCCGAGCTCCATGATCCGCGCCAATGCCGCACTCGGCGTGTGCAGCACGGCCAGAACAACCCGGTCCTTGCGGTGGATCAGCTCGCGCAGCCGCGCCCCCGGCGACGGGCCTTGCTGTGGTGTCATGCCCGAACCTCCGCACTCCTTCGCCGATCTCTCCCTAGTAGCCAGCGCCAGAAGGTGTCAACCATCCTGCCGATCGGTGCCACCCCGTGTTGTGGCCGCTCGCGTCGGGCTGTGGGTCCAACCGAATATGTTTGCCGCCGGCGGAAGCAAGCTGACATCACGGTTTTGTTACAGCGTTGACTCGGACCAACGCAGGGGTAGTGTTGCGCCAGAGCGACGAGCGCCGCGCGGTGCCGTCCATGATGCCCCCCTCTTCTCACGTGTCAGCCGTCGCGCGCTGCTGGCTGCCACGGCCGCGCTTCCTGCCCTGTCCGAGTTGGTCGCCTCAGCCGCGGCGCAGGCGCAAGCCCCCGCAGGGGTTCTGCCGTCGTGGAACGACAGACCGGCGAAACACGCGATCATCGAATTCGTTCAGGCTACCACGACGCAAGGCAGCCCGAATTTCGTGCCGCCGGAAGAGCGCATCGCCGAATTCGACCAGGACGGCACGCTCTGGGTCGAGCATCCCGTCTACACACAAGTCGTTTACTGCCTCGAACATGTCCCGGCACTCGTCAAGGAGAAGCCGGTGCTGAAGAACCGCGAACCGTTCAAGACCGTGCTCTCGGGTGATCGCGAGGCCATCGCAAAGCTGCCGATCAGGGCAATGTTCGAAATCGTCCTTGCGACCCAAAGCGGGATGACGGTTGAGGCGTTCCGAGAGAATGTTAGGAGATGGCTGGCCGTAGCGAGGCACCCCCGGTGGAACCGCCTTTACACCGAACTGGTGTATCAGCCGATGCTGGAAGTGCTGGGGTACCTGCGCGCCAATGGCTACAAGACCTTCATCGCGACCGGGGGCAGCGCAGGTTTTGTGCGCGAGTACTCGGAGAGGGTTTACGGGATCTCCCCGGAGCGGGTCACGGGCACCACACAGGCAGTCAAATACGGCTACGACAAGGATCACCGACCGATCCTGACAATGGAGCCCAAACTCGTCCTCGATAATCTGGAGGCAGGGAAGATCGAGAACTTCTGGTTGCTGTACGGTCGCCGACCATATGCGGCATTCGGCAATTCCTCCTCCGACGACCAGCAGATGTTGGAGTACGCCGAGGCAGGCGCCGGCGCGAGACTGTCTGGGCTGGTGGTGCACGACGACGCGACACGCGAATACGCGTACGGTCCGGCGCAAGGACTGCCAGACACCAAAGTCGGCACCTTGAGCCAGGCGATGTACGACATGGCAAAGCGGCAGAACTGGACGATCATCAGTATGAAGAATGACTGGAAGCGCATCTTCCCACGCATCTTCCCATTTGATACATAGGCTCGAAAAGACATCATCTATGTGGGAAGCAGGATGATCAGAAGACAGAATTTCATGGCGCTGGCGTTACTGGGATTGTGCGTCTCGCTGCTCTCTTCCTGCGCACCGGGAGGGGGTAGCGCGTTGCAATCCTACGCGCCGGCCGCGGCGCAACCGCCGGGCACCGCGCGGGTATGGTTCTTGCACACTAGTGATCCCGAGGAGCAATTCGGAGATCCGACCGTATATGCCAATGGCAATCAGCTCGGTCGGGCTGTCGCGGGCGTCGCGTTCTACCACGACTTCCCGCCGGGCACCTACACCTTTACGGTGCAGAGCTACGGTCTTCCGACTGGCACCAAGGACGTGGTCCAGCTGGCACCCGGGACGCAGACCTACCTCGAGATCTTGTGGGGAGGCAGCTGGCTGGTCGGCACGGCCGGGGGTGCGACCTATTACGTGCGAACATTGCCGCCCGAGTTGGGGCCGGCCTATCTCCGCATGTTGACCGACAAGGGTCCGGCTCGGGCCATGTAGACTACTGCCCGCCCGCGGTAATACAATCCAATTGGCGGGGCGCAGCACCAGCAGTGGCAGAGGCATGCGTGGATTATACGCTTATGTCTGGCGATCATCCGCACGACAGCAGATCGTCCTGATCGTCTTGGCGGTCATCGTCGCCGTGCTGGCGACCGCTCCACTCGAACTGCAACGGCATATCATAAATGCCCTCGCCGGCCGCGAGAGAGCCGAGAGGCTGGCTTGGCTGTGTGGCGGTTACCTAGCCGCGGCGCTGGCCATCGGCGGTCTCAAGTATACCGTGAACATCAGAAGTTCACGGCTCGGCGAGTCGATGATCCGATCCCTCCGTGAGAAAATCTTCGACAGCAGCTCAACTATCTCGCGAGGCGAAACGGCGACAAACTCATCAGGGACAGTCGTTACGATGATTTCCACCGAGGCCGAGGCGGTGGGGAAATTCGTCGGCAACTCCATGTCAACCCCGACCGTTCAGGCCGGAACTTTGCTGAGCGTACTGAGTTATATGCTGTACACCGAGCCTCGTCTCGGGCTGGTCGTTTTGTTTATCGCCGTCCCGCAGTTGGTCGTTGTTCCGCTGATCCAGCGCCGCATAAACGCGCGAACCAGGGAACGGGTGCGAACGTTGCGCCGCGCCGGTGACCTTGTCGCGGACAATATGCAAGGCGGCGGCGAATCCGGCAATTCTGTCGGAAGCCATGTCGGTACAGCATTCGGCGCGATTTATGACCTGCGTCTGCACGTCTTTAGGCTGAAATTCGGGCTCAAATTTCTGGTCAGCGGACTGCAGTCGGTCGGCGTATTCGCGCTGCTGTTTGCCGGCGGGATCATGGTTCTCAACGGGAAGACCGAAATTGGCATCGTGGTGGCGTTCATCAGCGGGCTCGATCGCGTCCTCGATCCTTGGCGGGAACTGATCGCGTTTGTGCGATCAACCTCCGCTGCGAGGGTCGAGTTTGACCTGATCGCGGGCACGTTGCGTCAGAGCCTTTGAATTTCGGGCACTATCTTGGCAACGGTTTCAACAGAGGTGGGTGATGACACTCGGGCCGGTCCATTCGCCAACGTCGGCAACTTTAATAAAGCACTCACGACGTATGTTTGTCCGTGGAGCGCTGACCGGCGCAGCAGCGGTGGCGCTTGCCGATCAGATGTTTACGCGCACGGCTTCGGCGCAAACCGCACTGAGCCCCGAAGCGGCAGTGCAGCAGCTGATCGACGGCAACCGCCGGTTTGCTGAGGGCCGCATGACATCGTTCGATGAGGACCTCAGCATCCTCAAGGCAAAGACTGTGGACAAGCAGGAGCCCTTCGCCGCCGTGCTGTCCTGCGCTGATTCGCGGGTGCCTGTCGAGTTGATATTCGACCAGAGCATCGGGCACGTGTTTGTCACTCGCGTTGCTGGTAATATTGCAACCTCACCTATGATCGCGAGCCTGGAATACAGCGTCGCGGTCCTCGGCGCCAAGGCGATCATCGTGCTCGGTCACGCCAATTGCGGAGCGGTCCAGGCCTCGATCGAAGCAAAAGCCGTTCCCGGGCAGATCAGCACTCTCTACCCTTATATTCGGCCGGCCGTCGAGCAGGCCGGGCCCAATCTGGAGGCCGCCATCAAAGCGAACGCGAAGATACAGGCCGCGCTGCTGCGACAATCCTCGCCGGTGCTGGCCGAACGCCTCAAACAGGGTCAGCTGAAAATCCTTGCCGCCTATTACGATTTGGCGAGCGGCAGGGTCACCATTCTTGATTAAAGGGACGGCGATAAGCCGGCCGCGCGCATTGTCGCGCTATCACGCCGAACATCCGTATGTGTTTTCTGTGCAGGGCCAGAAATACCGGGTCGATTACCTGCCAGCGGAGTCGGACACCGGGATGTTCGGCGGCAACTCGAACTGGCGCGGGCCGATCTGGATGCCGGTCAATGTGCCGCTGATCCGCGCACTGATGCAGTACTACCTCTACTACGGAGACAATTTCAGGATCGAGTGCCCGACCGGCTCGGGCAACAGGATGAACCTATTCGAGGTTGCCCGCGAGATCGCCAACCGCCTGACGCGCATTTTCCTTCGCGACGAAACAGGCCGGCGGCCGGTGTTTGGCGGCGCCGAGAAGTTCCAGACGGACCCCTACTGGCGCGACAATCTGCTGTTCTACGAATATTTCCACAGCGTCAACGGCGCCGGCATTGGCGCCAGCCGCCAGACCGGATGGACCGGGCTCGTCGCGCCGCTCATCGAAATCTTCGGCCGCCTCTCGACGCCCGGACCACTCTCGAAGCCGGACGCGCCGCCGCCTTCCAGCGCGATTGAATTGGCCTAGGGGGACTTGAATGACACATTGGGTCATATACGCACTCGTCGCGATCATTGCGGCGGCAGTCGGCACCGGGATTGCCCTCTACTTCGTGGGCACGACCCGGGTCGAGGTGGCCGCCGGCGTGACGCGCGGCGAAGTTCTGTCGTTGAACGCGCCTCCAGGCACTCTGACGACGGAAGCGAACGCGGCTTACAAGCCCCCGTCGGCGCCCCTCCTTGCGACCGGGATGGCGCCTGTCGCCGCGGCCGGGGACTGGCCGAGCTATAACAAGACGCTGACTTCGGAGCGGTTCTCGAACCTCAGCCAGATCAACACCCAGAACGTCGGCAAGCTCAAGGTGCTGTGCACCTACGACACAAAACAATTCACGGCCTTTGAGACCGGCTTTATCATGGTAGAGGGTGCTCTGGGGGGCACGACCGAATTTGATATTTTCTCGATCGATCCCGCGACCTGCGCCGAGAATTGGCGCACGCACGAGGACTATCCCGGCTACCTTCTGCCGACCAACCGAGGTGCGGCTTATCTCGACGGCATGCTCTATCGGGGGACCGAGGACCGGCGAGTGCTGGCCTACGACTTCAAGACGGGCAAGCGGGTCTGGGAGACCGCAATCGCCGATCCGCAGAAGAACGAGGTCGTCCCCGCCGCACCGATCGCCTGGGAGGGTCTCGTTTTCATCGGCAACGCCGGGGGCGACCAGAAGGGCGCGAAGGGTCGCATGTACGCTCTCGACGCCAAGACCGGCAAAATCGTCTGGGAATTCTTTCTGGTGCCCAAGTCCGAGGGGGACACGGTCCGCGGGCCGCAAGGCGCCTCGCCGCTCGACACCTCGACGTGGAAAAACACCGCAGGGGCGCCGATCAGCGTCGGCGGAGCCTGGACGTCGTTCACTTTCGGCGGGAGACTGGCGAATGTGCGGACTGCTGCCTGGGTTCGGCTGTGTTGCAACTATAGGGAGAATATTCCCTCACCCTGCAGTAGCAGGGCGCTCGATGTCAGGTTGTAGGTCCGGCTTGGCCGTGGGCCGGGCATAACAGCGGCGCTATCGAGAATGTGATACGAAGGCTGGAGGGGAGCACGGCAATGATCGACGATCGCGACTATGTGGGCTACGGCGCCGACCCACCCGACCCGCGATGGCCCGGTGGGGCGCGGATCGCCGTCAACATCAACCTCAATTTCGAGGGCGGCGGCGAGCGCTCGGTGATGGACGGCGACGGCGTCAGCGAAGGCGCGCTGAACGATATCGGCATGCCCTCGTTGCCGGGGGTGCGCAGTCCGATGGTCGAATCCGTCTTCGAGTATGGCTCGCGCGTCGGCGGCTGGCGTTTGTTGCGGCTGTTCCGCAGGTTCGGAGCTCAAAGTCTGCCTGTTGGCGGTGGCCAAGGCGGCCGAGCGCAACCCCGAGCTGACCCGCGCCTTTGTCGAGGACGGTCACGAGATTGTCAGCCACGGCTATCGCTGGCTCGACTACCAGACGATGCCGGAGGAGACCGAGCGCGAGCATGTCCGCCTCGGGATCGAGACGATCGAGCGCGTCGCCGGGGTCCGTCCGGTCGGCTGGATGACCGGCCGGCCGAGCGCCAACACCCGGCGACTTCATCTCGAACTCGGCGGCTTTCTCTATGACCGCGACTCGCTGAACGACGAACTGCCCTATTGGGTTTCCGTCGGCGGCTGCGCGTCACCTAATCATTCCATATTCCTTCGAGACCAACGACAATCGGTTCGACGAAAATCGCGGTTTCTCGACGGGTGAGGATTTCGCCCGATACATGATCGACTGTTTCGAGGTGATGTACGGTGAGGGCGCCGACCGCCCCAAGCTGATGTCGCTGGCGTTGCACGACCGCTTGACCGGCCGCCCGGGCCGAATCACCGGGCTCGTCAAGTTTCTCGATCACATCACTGCCCGCGACCGTGTATGGATCTGCACCGGCCGCGAGATCGCCGAGCATTGGCGCCGGGTCTATCCGGGTTGAGCGTGATCCCTTCCGAGAAGATGCGACGGTGCACGGAATGTTTGCGCGGCAAACTATTGTCTCTGAGATGCGCGCGACCGTCGCCGTCGCCGGCCCGCTCGCCGCCGCCAATCTGGCGCAGATGGCGATGGGATTTACGAATACGGTGATGGTCGGCAGTCTCGGCAGTGCCGCACTCGCCGCGGCTGGGCTCGGAACCAGTCTCTATTTCACGATTGCCGTGGTGTGCTCGGGCGTGCTCACCGCAGTGGCGCCGCTCGTTGCGCATGCAATCGGCGCCGGTGACAACCGGCGGGCCGGACGGGTCGCCCGCGAAGGCATTGTTCTGGCGGCATTGCTGGCGGTGCCGGTCGTCGGAACACTAATGGTGCTCCCGCGGCTGCTTGCCGTGCTCGGTTATGAGCCCGCACTGGCTGCAGAGATCGGCCGCTTCCTCGGTGCAATCGCGTGGGCGGCGCCGGGCTTCCTCGGGTTCGCCGTGTTGCGGAGTTTTCTTGTCGCGGCCTCGCACAGCCGGGCCGTGATGGTGGTGCTGGTCCTGTGTATCCCGATGAACGCCGGGCTGAATTGGATCCTGATCTTCGGTCATTTCGGAGCACCGGCTCTCGGCATTGCCGGCTCGGGTTGCGCGACGGCGATCATTCAATGGCTGATGTTTACCGGTCTCGCATTCTACGCCCAGATGATGCCAAGCCTCGCCCGGTACCGAACGAAGTCGTTGTCACGCCGCGGGGCCGAGATCGGGCGTATCCTGCACCTCGGTCTGCCGATCGGCGGAATCCTGGGTCTCGAGATCGGCGTGTTCGCCACGACCGGGATCCTGATGGGGTTGCTCGGGGCTGATGCGCTGGGTGCGCACCAGCTCGTCATGAATTGCATCAGCGTCATTTTCATGGTGCCGCTCGGCATAGCCCAGGCTGCAACCGTCCGAGTCGCGGTATCACTCGGCTCCGGCGCCCCGGACGCGGCGCGGCGCGCCGGCTTTGTCGCGATCGCGCTCGGCACGGCCTATATGGCGCTAATGGCGGTCGTGCTGATCGCCGCGCCGCGCGCCATCGCCAGGATCTATGTCGATATCGACGCCCCGGCCAATCGCGGTCTTGTCGAGATTGCGCTGAGCCTTTTGACGATTGCCGCGCTCTTCCAGATCTTCGATGGGATGCAGGCGATCGCCGCCGGCGCGCTGCGCGGCTATCGCGACACTACGGTGCCGCTGCTGCTCGCGGTCATCGGCTACTGGGGGGTCGGCTTTCTCGGCGGCTGGCTGCTCGCCTTCCCGGCCGGCTGGGGCCCGATCGGTCTCTGGTCGGGCTTGGCGGTGGGCTTGGCCGCTGTCGCGCTGATGCTGACCCTGCGGCTCTATTTCTGCGCCGGCAGCGTAGCGCTGCACAAGAGGTTGGGAGTCGTGCCGGCGGGGGAGTGAGGGTGGATCCGTAGGAGGCTGGAGATGAGCGACCGTCCGTTGTCGGGGGTCAAGGTCGTCGATTTGACCCACCTACTTGCAGGGCCGTATTGCACCTATCTGCTCGGGCTGCTCGGCGCCGAGGTCATCAAGGTCGAGGTGCCGGCGGGCGAGTGGGGGCGCCGCGCCGGGCCGGCGGGGCCGCTGGCCGATGCGGGCCTCAGTGCCGGTTTCGTGGCGCAGGCAGCGGATATGCTCACCGCCGATATTCGAACGCCCGAGGGAGCGGATATCCTGCGTGATTTGCTGCGCGCCGCCGACGTGTTTGTCGAGGGTCTGCGGCCGGGTGTGGTGGCCCGAGCGGGTTTCGACGAAGCGTCGCTGCGGGCGCTCAATCCTCGACTGGTCTTCGCTTCGATCACCGGGTTCGGTCAGGATGGCCCGTTCTCCGCGTGGCCGGCTTACGACCACGTGATCCAAGCCATGTCCGGGCTGATGTCGGTGACCGGCACGCCGGAGAGCGCACCTCTTCGCGTCGGTCCGCCAGTCGCGGACTATGTCACCGGCCTCTATGCCGCCTTCGCGGTCATGGCGGCACTCGCCGCCCGCGACAGGACCGGCGTCTTCCAACGCGTCGACGTCGCGATGCGCGACTGCGCCTTTGCCATGATGAGCTCGGTAATTTCGGAGCACGTGAACACAGGGACCACCCCTATGCCCGCCGGCAATATCGCCGCAAGCGGCAGCCCTTCTTCCGGCGTGTTCGCGACCAAGGATGGGCTGCTCGCGCTCGCCGCCAACGAGGAACGGCAGTTCCGTCAGCTTTGCAGCGCTCTCGGCCGGCCGGATCTCCCGTCGGAGCAGCCCTATGGCGACCCGGGGAACCGGCGGGCAAACGCGGCGGCGCTGCGTGTCGAGCTTGCGGCGGTGTTCGCCCAAAGGACCGCGGCTGAGTGGGAAGAGATCTTGATGGCGGCGGGTGTGCCCGCGGGCCGAGTGCGCACGATCCCGGAGGCGGTGGCCGAGCCGCAGACCGCAGCCCGCGGGCTGCTGCACGAGGTGTTCTCTCCCGAGCTCGGGCGCAATCTCAGTGTGCTGGAGCAGCATTTAAGTTAAACGGCACGCCTCTGCACCCGACTGCGGCACCGCGACCAGTCGGCGCCGACAGCGTGGCCATTCTCAGGGAGCTCGGCTACGGTGCCGACCGCATCACCGAGCTGGCCCGGCAGGGAATCATAGCGAACGCGGGCAAGTTGGAATGACAGGTGACAACTCCGGGTGCATCGCGCCCAGCCTTTCGCGGCGAAGGCATTGCTGTAGACTGCAAGGGTATCGCCCGCGACAGTACCCCAAGGGAGGGAAGAGATGCCACATGCTCTGTATGTTTGTCTGCAAGACGAGGACAAGATCGCCGCCTTCGCGATGGATGCCGACACCGGCCAGCTCACACGGAGGCCGAGGTGCCGGTCTCGGGCGCTCCGTCCGTGCTGGCGATCAGCCCGGACCGGCGCACATTGTATGTCGGACATCGCTCCCGGCCTGCGATCTCGAGCTTCCGGATCGACCAGGACACCGGCGGTCTGACGTTGCTCGGGACGGTCTCACAGGAGCATGCGCCGACGTTTCTGGCGCCTGATCGCACCGCGAAGTATTTGCTGTGCGCCTTTTATCAAGGAGGGGGTGTGGCGGTGCACCCGCTCGGGGCGGATGGTGCGGCGGGCGGGCCGTCCCTCGGTTGGCTGGCCACGGCCACCGGCGCTCACGCCATAGCGACCGACCCCTCCAACCGGTTTGCCTTTGTGCCGCACATCGCCCGCCTCCAAGATAACGTCCTCGAACCTCCGAAGGAGAACCCGGGTCCCAATGTGATCATGCAGTTCAGGTTCGATGCCCAGAGCGGCCGTTTGACCCCCAATTCGCCGTTTCGGGTGGAGCAAACGGAACTCCTCGGGCCACGCCACTATTGCTTTCATCCTACCCAGGATGTCGCCTATTTCTCCAATGAGCAGGGCTGCAGTGTCACCGCCTATCGTCTGGACCGTGCGACCGGCAACCTTGCCGCCCAGCAAACCGTCACGACCTTGCCCAGCGGGTTCGCTGCACGAAACACCTGCTCGCAAATTCATCTGACGCCGTCCGGGCGATTTCTCTATGTCGGCAACCGCGGCCACAACAGTATCGCAGGGTTCGCCGTCGACCCCTCCGGCCGGTTGACGCCGGTCGGGCACGCCTCGACCGAACCGGTCCCCAGCGCCTTCAGCCTCGACCCGGCCGGCCGTTTCCTCTTCGCCGCCGGGTCGGCGTCGGGCCGTCTGGCTTCGTATCGGATCAATGGCGAGACCGGGGCGCTGACGCCCTTGACAACCTATGCCGTGGGCCAGCGACCCCAGGCGGTGCTGGCAACACGTCTTGGGGCTTAGGATGACGCGGGGGGCGGGTGTTGCCGCGGCAATTTTAATCGGCACGGCTCGCTTTGCCGCCGGTGCCGACCAGGCCGCCGTAGCACCACCCGCGGGTTCGGCGCCGGTGCTCGAGCTCTTCGCCGACGGCGTTCAGATCTACACCTGTGATCCTAATCCTAAAGGCGAGGGCTACGACTGGTCGTTCAATGCGCCCGATGCCAAGCTTTTTGATAAGCAGGGCCGGCAGGTCGGCACTCATTTTTCCGGCCCGACCTGGAGCCTGGACGACGGCTCGGAGATCGTCGGCGAGGTCGTCGCAAAAGCCGATGCGCCAGAACCTGACGCAATTCAATGGCTGCTATTGCGCGTCAAGAGCCATCAGGGGTCGGGCGCTTTGTCGCCTGTGGCGTATATCCGCCGGACGGATACCAAGGGCGGGGTAGCGCCAAGAGCAGGTTGTGGCGCGAACCATCTGTCGGAGCAGGCGCGCATGCGCTATTCGGCGACATATCAGTTCTTCAGCACAGCAAAGTGAGTGTCGGACCGCCGAGGCGAGTGCAAATAGAGGAGACCGAACTTCATGACGGGGAGAGTGCGGATCGCCCATCTCGCTGGGCCCAACGCCACCATTCAGAACACCCCTCCTCTGGTCACCTCCAACAAGGCACGAGCGAAGCACGAGCTGCCGCTGCTGACCCACCCTGACGGCTCGCCGGCGCGGTTTGACGTACTGCGTCCGCAGCGCCTGGCGGCGCCTGTCACGGTCTATGTCGAGCAGTTCAGCGCCCATCCCCTGGAAGCCGACGCAGCCGAGCTCTACGGCCCGCCCGACGGCTACGTCGACAGTGCCGGGCATGTACACAAAGAGCGGCAGAGCGCCGGCGACAAGCCGGTCTACGAGGTCGAGCTGCGTCCCGAGGATGGGCTTTACCCGTTTCCTTACATGGCGACGCAGGCGGATGGTGCCGCCTGGGACGAGGAATGTGCGTTCAAGGGCGCTCCCGAGGCGAAGGCGCGGCAGGGCTTCTTCCCGGATGGCTCGCGCAGCTTCGAGGAGATCGACCGGTTCCAGATCGGCGAGGACGGCACCGGAAACCTGATTTCCGCCAGGGCGGAGATCGATTTCTACCGGGTTCTGCCGCCATCCGGCTACGCGCGGGGCCTACCTGCCGACCGCCGCACGGATACCGGTAGAGGCGACATCCCGCCGGAGCGGCTCGGCGTCGATTTCTTCCCCTACAAGCCCGTACACCTCGCCGCCTCGGCGCCGCGGCCCGCACTGGCGGGGGCGACCAATGCCGTCCAACGGATCCTGGCGAGCGGCAAGTATGACGGCGCCATCTGGACCGAAGGCAGCCCGAGGATCGAAGAGACGATCTATTGGTTCAATCTGCTGATCGACACGACCCTGCCGATCTGCGGCAATGCCGCCCAGAGGCCGCACGGCATGATCAGCAATGACGGGCCGAAGAACATCGTCGACTTTGGTCGATTACATCGCCTCGCGGGTTTGGGCGGATGAACAGGGCCGCAACCAGGCCGGCGCGGTTCTGATCCAGGAGCAGCGCGTGTTCGCCGCCCGCGCCGTCCAAAAGGCCGATGCGCGGCCGGGTGGCTATGTCGCAACGGGCGGACACGGCGGAATCCTCGGTGCGGCCGGGCATGACGGACCGCCGCTCCTTCACTACCTGCCGACCGCGCGACACACTTGGCGGTCCGAGGTAAACCTCGCCTGCCTGCCATCCGAGGTCACTGGCGTGCGCCGGGAAGGCTCGCGCATCGAAATCGTTCCGGTGGCCATCAAGGGGCCGGACGGCGGGCTCCTCGATACCGCGATCCCCAAGGTGGCAATCACCAAGGACGCCAGCTACTGGGACGACGACAGCACAGTCGATCCCGAAGCGGAGGTCGACCTGATCGCCCTGATCGGACACATGCTAAAAACCGCGCCCCTCGCCGGTTTTGTCGTCGAGGGGTTTGCCCCGTATGGCAGAACTGCCTCGAATGCACGGCACCGGCTGATGCTGCGAGCCGTGCGCAGCGGGCTTCCGGTCGTTCGCGTCGGGCGAGGCAACACCGAGGGCTTTGTTCCGCTACACGACCCCGACTTCATCGGCGGCTCGAACCTGACCGCGACAAAGGCTCGGCTGTTGCTGATGGCGTGCCTGATGAAGCTCGGCAGCCTGCCGCCGGCTGCCGATCCTGATCGTCCCACGACCGCGGAAACGGCTGCCGTCCGCACGAAGGTCGCCTTATATCAAAGGGTCTTCGACACCCATTGAGCCTCGATCGTTCGGCGAGGGCAGCTGCACGAGGAGGCCGCCTTCTCGGCGCGGTAACGGGCGGCAGTCTTGCGCGGCATTATTCGATCAGCATCAGGATAGCGCCGTACTCGACCGGTTGCGCATCGGCGACCACGATCTGCACGACACGGCCGGGGCGGTGGGCGCTGATTTGGTTCATCACCTTCATCGCCTCGATGATCAACAGCGGTTGCCCTTCGGCGACGACATCGCCGAGGCGCACAAAGGGCGCAGCACCGGGCTGCGGCGCCAGATAGACGGTTCCGACAATCGGCGCTCTCACTGCCCCGGGGTGTTCAATCGATCCGGCAGGGGCCGGGACGACCGAGGGGGCGCCGGATCCCGGTGATGGAGGTCCGGCCGGAACGCGGGCGACGCGGACGCGGCGATCGCCGATCGCGTATTCGATCTCGGTCAGACCGGTC
The DNA here is from genome assembly GCA_963796155.1 of uncultured Alphaproteobacteria bacterium. Lineage (GTDB taxonomy): Bacteria > Pseudomonadota > Alphaproteobacteria > ATCC43930 > CGMCC-115725 > AP-15. The sequence goes on from CAWCKT010000038.1 coordinate 19,983, forward strand.
TCGGTCAACAGCGCGGCGAGCCTGCGAATGAGTTCGGTGTCGGGGAAAGGCGGGCGGCGCCCGCCAAGCTTCATGAAGGCGCGTCCGCTTCGCCCTCGATCAGGCTCGCGACGGCATCGAGTGCCAGCTCGTAACCCTGCGCCCCCAAACCGCAGATCACGCCGTTCGCCGCGAGGCTGACATAAGAGCGGCGGCGAAAGCTCTCGCGCCGGAAGATGTTCGAAAGATGTACCTCGACGACCGGCAGCTCGGCGGCGGCGAGCGCGTCGAGCAGCGCGACCGAGGTATGGGTCAGGGCACCGCCATTCAGAATGATCGCGTCGGCCAATTCGCGCGCCTCCTGGATCCAATCGACGAGCTGCCCCTCATGGTTGGTCTGCCGGAAGTCAATCTCGAGGCCGAGTGCCGCGGCGTGCGCGGTACAGCGTTCCTCGATGTCGCCGAGCGTGTCACGGCCGTATATCGACGGTTCGCGGATCCCGAGCAGATTCAGATTGGGGCCGTTCAAGACAAAGACGGTAGGCAAGCGACGCCTCCCCTAGCGATCGCCCGCTTATACCATGCCTCGAAGGCCGGGGAGAGCAGCTTCAGCCGAGCATAAGGCCGGGAGAACCGGGCATCGCCGACCCTGCGACGGGGGGCTGAGCGGCTTCTCGGCGCAGCCAGTCGCGGAAGGCCCGCACTTTGGGCCGTTCGAGCGCCCCCGGGACAGTGACGATGTAGTAGGCAAACTGGTCCGGCAGCGCCAACGAGAAGAGCCGCACGAGGCGGCCAGCGGCGAGGTCGGCCGCCGCGATCGTGCTGTAGGCCAGCACCACGCCATGCCCGGCAATCGCCGCATCGAGTGCCAGATGGATGTTGTTGAAGCTGAGCCCGGCGGCCGCCGGAACATTCTTGACCCCGGCGGCCTTCAGCCACATCGACCAGGTCGGCACCAGAGGATCGCGCTCGATCGCCCGATCATGGATCAACAAATGGGCCGGCAAATCTTCGGGCGCGCGCAATGGCGGGCCCTTGGCCAACAGCTGCGGGCTGCACGCCGGGAACACCTCGTTCTCCAGCAGCAGCTCAACATCGAGAGCGGGATAGTGCCCGGCGCCATAACGGATCGCGATGTCGAAATCGCCCTTGCTGAGATCGACGAGGTCGTCGGTCGCTGAAATGCGCACATCGACCTCGGGGCACTGCTCCTGAAACCGGTGCAGCCGCAGGACCAGCCACTTGGCGGCGAAGGAGGGCGAGGCGGTGACGGTCAAGGTTCCGGTCTCGTTGTGCGACCGCAGGCGTCCGACCGAGGCGGAAATGCCGGCAAAGGCTTCGGTGAGCCCAGGCAGCAGCACCCGGGCGGAGGCCGTGAGCGCGATCGAGTGGTTCAAACGGTGGAACAGCCTGACCCCGAAATCCTGCTCCAGCGCGTGGATCTGATGGCTGATCGCAGCGGGCGTGACATGCAGCTCTTCGGCCGCTTTGCTGAAGCTGGCGTGCCGGGCCGCCGCTTCGAATGCCCGCAGCGCGTTCAGAGGTGGCAGGTGGCCGCTCATGCCGGATGAGAATTCCTAAGCCGTTGCTGAGAAAGTCTCGTTTGTCGGCGCCCCGACCGGCGCCATTTAAAGGACAAGTGGCTTCTCTCGAGCGCATTCGCAACGCTCGACGACTTTAGGAGAACTCAAATGACGGCAATCCACTTCGAGATACCGCGTCGCCGGCTCGACGTGGTCCCGCATCGCCGGAGGCGGAATGCGGCGGGCGATGTCGTGAGCCGGGTATTCGCGACATTGCGCGAATGGCGACGGCGCGCACATGACCGCGCCGAACTCGCCCGGCTCGACGACAGGATGCTGCGCGACATCGGGATCACCCGGGCCGATGCCGAATTCCGGAGCAACAAGCCGTTTTGGAGGGAATAATGCACACGATACCGATCAACCCGCCCCGGGGCTCGTTATTAGTCCGCGCCGCGAAGGCTTTCCGCAGGCTGTTGTCGGGGGCGACGTCCGCGATGACGAAGCCGTTGACAGAAGAGAGGTCTCGGTCTTGGGTGGATTGGCCGAGATTCCCGCCGTTCTAAGCTCACTTCCCGCTGATAAGAAAGGGTTCATGTGATGAGCGATGTTGACAGTCTGCGGTTCGTCGAGGCCGAGCTGAACTATCTCACCCCGATGGCGGAACGGCCGCGCTATTACGCCTACCCCGAGGCGCCGCCGACCAACATGGCGCACGAGGCGCACAGGGTGCACATCCACGACATGCGGCCAATTTCGTCGGAAATCGCGCTCGACCGGCAGGGGTTCGCCTTGGTCGAGCAGCGCACGGCGGTGCGCGACTTCTGGGACGAGGACGAAGTCCGCCGGGTCTACTACCCGGAGGCGGAGCGCTTCATCGCCGAGGTGACCGGGGCGAGCAGGGTCTTCATCTTCGACCATCTGCAGCGCCGGCGGGTGCCGGGCGCGGCGCGCCGCGCGCCCGGTGTGCCGCCGCAGCCGGCGACGCGCGTCCATGTCGATCACACCGCCAAATCCGGTCCGCAGCGGGTGCGCGACCTGTTGCCGGAGGACGCCGAAGAATTGTTGCGAGGACGCGTCCAGGTCATCAACCTGTGGCGTCCGATCCACGGGCCGTTGCAGGACGCCCCTCTGGCGATGTGCGACGCGCGGACAATCGATCCCGCCGACCTCGTGCCCTCCGATCTGGTCTATCGCCATCGGGTCGGCGAGACCTATTCGGTCACCTACAACCCGGCGCACCGCTGGTACTATGTCCCGGAGATGCGGCGCGACGAAGCGCTGCTCCTCAAGTGCTGCGACACCAAGACCGACGGGCGGGCGCGCTTTATGGCGCACACCTCGTTCATTGACCCGACCACCCCGGCCGACGCGCAACCGCGCGAGAGCATCGAGCTGAGGACCCTCGTCTTCCACCCTAACTGAGGCCTGCCGACCTCGGCCCGGCTCTGAGGAGCCGGGCCGGGGAAGCTCCTATTTGGCAGCCAGGTGCTCTCGTTCGGCAGCGGTCTCGAAAAACCGCCTGCCGGCGGCGCGCTGGTTCTCGTAGATCGAGCCCTGGTATTCGGCTGGCGGCAAGGGTAGCCGCACCGGCACGGACGCCAGGCGCGGCATCAGGGTTGGGCTGCCGGCGAGCAACAAATCGTCGAATTTCTCGATGCCGCCGGCAAAGCCGAGCAGCGGCCAGGCGTCGGCTGCGCGGTACTGGAACAGCAGCAACCGACGCTCCTTGCCGGAGAAATTGGTCGCCGAGCCGTGCACGGCGCGCACGTGATGCACGGTGATCGAGCCGGCCTTGCCGAGACAAGGCACCGCGCGCGAGAAATCAAGATCGCAGCGCGTCGGCTCGATCGCCCCGCAAAACCGGCCGTCAGGCCCGTGATGATCGTAGACCGGGCCCTGATGGCTGCCCGGGATCACCATCATCGGACCGTTCTCGATGTCGCAATCGTCGAGCATGATGCCGACCGCCGCGAGATCGTCGTTGGTGTGCGGATAGAAGGCCCAGTCCTGGTGCCATTCGACCGGCGCGCCGTACCCGGCCGATTTCATGTTGAGCTTGCCGGTGTCGAATCGCACCGTGCCCCATAGATCCTGCAACACCTCGACGATCTTTGGGTGGCGCGCGGCCTGTGCGTATTCGGGATCGTGGAGGTGCGGCGCTTTGATGCGCCGCACGCGCGGTTGGTCCGGGGAATGCGATTCCTCGAGGTCGTAGACCTCGTCGTTGGCGACGACATTGCGCGCGTTGCTCACGAGCGCGTCGGTGACCCGGCGCAATGCTTCCACCTCCTCCGGCGCCAGAATATCGGGGAGCACGATGAACCCGTCGCGCCGATAGGAAGCGAGGTTGGTTTGCGAGAGCATGGTTCCTCCGTGGCATTCAGTAGGGGCGGCCGTCCTTGTAGACGAAGACGCGGCTGCCGTCCGGCGCCAGCGCCCGTCCGCCGTCGTCATCCGGATAGATGACGGTGTCCGCCGCGTCGCCTCGCGCGGGTCGGCTGGGCGGCACCGCGCTAGCCTCTGTTGCTGCCGGCTCGGTCTCGTCCGCCATGACCTTCCCTTCGCTGCGTGACCGGGGCTGTTGTTGTCCGCCGATCCGCGCGCGGCTAAGCTACCGTGCAACCGCCACTCGGGGAACTGCCGGCAAACGAGAGCGCGAGTCTGCACTCGACAAGTCGGCCAGCGGCAACACGATGGCCGCGACGGGGCGCATTGCACCCGGGCGAGCGCCCACTGGACATCGAAAACAGATCGTCACTGCTCACGGGATGAAAGCAATGGTCGAAGAGTCGAGGATCGCCTGGGGCGGCAAGTCGCTCTACGGAGCCCGCGTTGGCATTCTGATGCTCGAGACGCGGTTCCCGCGCATCCCGGGTGATATGGGCAATGCTGAGACCTGGCCGTTTCCGGTGCTCTACAAGGTGGTGCCGGGAGCCTCGCCGCGCCGCGTCGTCTGCGACCAAGCGGCGGGCCTGCGCGACGAATTTCTCGCCGCGGCAGCCGAGCTCGTGCGTCTGGGCGCCGACGGCATTACCACGACCTGCGGGTTTCTGTCGCTCTTTCAGAACGAGATCGCCGAGCATGTCGGGGTGCCGGTCGCAACCTCGAGCCTGATGCAGATCCCCTTCATTGAGCGCGTGCTGCCGCCCGGCAAGCGCGTCGGCGTCCTGACTATCAGCGCCGCGAGCCTCTCCCGGGAACATTTGCGGGCAGCCGGCGCCGACCCGGCGACACCGGTGGTCGGCACCGATGACGGTAGTGAGTTCACCCGCGCGATCCTCGGCGACGAGGTGCTGCTCGACGTCGCCGCGGCCGAACGCGACATCCTCGTCGCCGGCGAGATGCTCGTCGCCGCCCATCGCGATGTCGGCGCAGTCCTGCTCGAATGCACCAACATGGTGCCCTATGCGCGCGCCCTCTCCGAGCGGCTGCGGCTGCCGGTGTTCAGCATCTACACCTTCGTCACCTGGTTCCACTCCGCCCTGGCCCCGCGTGCTTTCGGGCATCCGGCGAGCGCACCGCGCGAGTGGCGCGAGCGGTGAGCGCACCGATGCCCTGGGAAACCAAGTGGGTGGGATCCCTCGTTACCATAATACAGGCACATTGTAATCGGCAAACACGCTGTCGACCGTCACCACATGACAGTGCTCAGCCAGCGCCTGAGCGATCATGATCCGGTCCCAGGGATCGCGGTGCGGCCCGGGAAGCGCGGCCGCGGCAAGGGCGTGCGCGAGCGAGACTGGCATGGCTTCGATGCCGTCTCGCTCCAGGCGGCGCGGCAGGCTCTCGGGCAAGGCCGGCAATCGTCCCAATCGTTGCTTGTAGGTTATTTCGTATCCGACACAGGCGCTGACGAACAGGTGGTTTTCGGGGTCGGCAATCGCCGCTCTGGCGGTGGCTGGGAGCTGAGGATCGTCGATGAACCACCACAACACCGCGTGCGTGTCGAGCAGCAGCCTCACACCTCGCGGGACCTCGGCAGCGTGATGCCGAAATCATCGGTATGCTTACCCTCTGCAGCATCCAGATCTTCCGGATCCATGGGTTCGAGCAACGCCTCGTTCGAGATCTTCCAACCACGCCAGGCCCCGGGCTTGCGGCGGATCGGATGCTTGACCGGAACAAGGCGTGCGAGCGGCTTCCCGGCGCGCGCGATCACGATTTCCTCTCCGGCGAGCGCTCGATCGAGCAGCGAAGAGAGCTTGGCCTTCGCTTCGGCTATGTTGACTTCCACGGCCATGGCTTCGACCTCCGTAATGTCACGGATATAGCCCGGTGAACCTAATGGTCAACCGAGTTGGTCAACGTCTATGAGCCCAATCGCGCTTCGCTTCGCTACCGTTCACGATGTCGGCCTGCTGCTGCAGCTGATCCGCGAGCTGGCCGCCTATGAAAAAGCGCCGGATGCTGTGGTCGCCAGCGAGGATGACCTACGGCGGCACGGCTTCGGGGCCGGGCGGCGGTTCGAGGCGCTGCTCGCTTTCATCGACGGCGAGCCCGCCGGCTTCGCGTTGTTCTTCCCGGATTTTTCGACCTGGCGCGGGCGGCCGGGGTTGTACCTCGAGGACCTCTACGTCAGGGAGTGGGCACGCGGGCGCGGCGTCGGGCGGCGGCTGATGACGCGGCTCGCCGCGATCGCGATCGAGCGCGACTGGCCGGCACTGCACTTCAACGTATTGCATTGGAACCCGGCGCGCGAGTTCTATCGCCGGCTCGGCATCGAGGCACGGGACGAATGGCAGCCCTGGGGTGTCACCGGCGAGGCACTGCACCGCCTCGCAGCCGATGATGGCGGCGAAGTCGATTGATGTGTCGGAAATTCTTACAGGGGCGCCGCCCGTCTTATTGGCCGAGAACCGCGGGTCAGTCTCGCAGAACGTTGAGTCTCCAGGGATTTGCGGCCACGACCGTCGGGGATGGCCGATCGAAGGCGTGCCGAATGGTGTCGGAAAACTTTACACTCGGGTGGCTCAACCCGGTGCAACCTAAGCCTAACGCTTTGAATCAGCTCGATTGGCACGTAATTTGCCCGGAATGTCCCGCGGGTGTTGGCTCCCCACGCGGGATAGGACTGCTGAGAGAGGGTTGGGCATGTTCCTACGGGAAGTACGATTGAGCTTGCTGGCAATCGCTCTTGGAACAGCGGCTCTTGCCACCGGCCAGTCTGCGCGCGCCGAAATACTTGATCTTGGGAGCACCTATACGGTCGAAATGACAAATGGCCCAACCGGTGATTTCGGGGCAACACCCACGCTGACCACGTCGCCACAAAGCATCGACAGTGGCGCACTCTCGATCGCCGTGGCGATCACACCAATCAGTTCGACCAGCGAGTTTGTCGAGTTTGATCTCACCACGATCGGCGGTTCGACCAGCGGCGGCCCGCTCGCGCAAGTTCTAAGCAACGATTGGGAACTGCTGATCGAAAACGTTGCGCTCACCGTTCCCGCGATCGAGTCGAACTACTATATCTATTGGACGACCAACGGCACGCCCGCGGAGCCGATCACCGCGGGTTCCGGCTTTGGCGTCGAACTCGACCCGAATCCCAGCAACAGTGCCGCCGGGAAAGACGTTTTCAACTTTGTCGGTGCCGCACCATTCGGCCCTACGACTTCGGCCGCTATCGAGGTTTTCAGCGACCCATACGACTTCATGAACACTCTTGGCGTTGATACGAGCACGGCGAACGGGCTTGTTTTCGGCGTGCAGCTTACCGAGGCAGTGCCGGAGCCTGGAAGTCTCGCCCTGTTTGGCACCGCACTTCTCGGGTTCGGCTGGTTTCGGCGGCGTCGGGGCGCATAAGGTTTCTCTTCGCGCGGGTCTACTCAATGCGGCGAGGGAGCAACGGAAACAGCTACTTTGGCTTTAACCGAGCAGCTTACGACGATTGATAAACCGGGTCGTCAGTAGCCGCCGCCGAGCTTGGTGTGGTCCCAGCTAATGACTTTTTGCGGGGTGATCTTGAGCACCACTCGTTTGGGTGCGCTGTCGGCCGATCCGCGCGGCCGCGTCGGCGTAGCGCCCCGAAACTCGGCCATTGCGGCAAATGCCGCCCTGACCGTGTCGGCGCCCTCGATGATCTCGCAGTGACCGCGCACCATGACCCCGCGCAGCTCGGCATATGCATTGCCGGACTCGATCATCAGGGCGACCTTGGGGTTGCGCCGGATGTTCAGGACCTTCTGCGCCTTGGCGTACGAGGTCATATAGAAGGCGCCGTCCTTGGCGAAATAATTCATCGCCACGACGTGGGGGAACCCGTCCTTGTCGAGCGTCGCGAGTGCCGCCTTGCGATGTTCGCGAAAGAAAGTCGCCTGTTCGTCGGGACGGAGTTGGATCTGCCGGCGCCGGTTCATCGGCATCCGTTCTACGCATTCGGCGAGGGCTCCGCAACGCTTCCGCCCTTCGCGGGAAATTCCTAATATCGGCCGACACGCGTCTTCCCCGGCAACCGGAGACCCCTGGCATGCTCGAAGTCTGGACCTGGCCGACCCCCAATGGCCACAAGGTGCATATCGCGCTCGAAGAGCTCGGCCTGCAATACAAGGTGATCCCGATCGACATCGGCGCCGGCGACCAGTTCAAGCCGGAGTTCCTCAAGATCAACCCCAATCACCGGATCCCGGCGATCGTCGACCCCGACGGCCCGGGCGGCAAGCCCTTCACCCTGTTCGAGTCGGCGGCGATCCTGATCTACCTGTCGGAAAGAAACGGCGGCAGGCTGATCCCGAAGGACCCGATCGGGCGCTACAAATGCCTCGAATGGATGATGTTCCAGATGGGCGGCGTCGGGCCGATGTTCGGTCAATGGAACCACTTTGCCAGCTACGCCGTCGAAAAGATCCCCTACGCGATCGAGCGCTATACCAACGAGGTTAAGCGCCTGCATCGGGTACTCGAGCATCGCCTGGCGGAGTCGCGCTGGCTCGCCGGTGACGAGTACAGCATGGCCGACATCATCACCTTCCCGTGGATCCGCGGTGCGGAGCAGCGCAACATCGACCTCGCCGACTACCCGTCCGTCAAACGCTGGCACGACGAAATGGCGGCGCGGCCGGCGGTGCAGCGCGGGGTCGCCGTGCTGGCCGACAAGTCGTGGCGCGGTCCGGTTACAGACGCCGAGCGCGAGAATTATTTCGGCGCGACGCAATTCGCGGCGCGCTGACGCGCACTGCCGTCACGTCAAGCCTGCGCGATCCCGCCCCACAGCAGGCGCGCGTCGCGGCCAGGGTCGTTCTCGACGTGGCAGGCCGTGTCGAGAACCATCGTCGCACGGTCGGCGAGCGTGTAGGCCGGCCAGTGCGGGATCGCGGCGTTGTCCGGGTTCCCGTTGCGGGCGAATGCTGCCCAAGTAGCGGACATCGCATCACCCAGCTGTTGGGCGCCAGGAAAACCGGCGCTGGTATCGGCGGCATCGACAGTGTCGAAGGTGAACGGCAGATCGATCGCATGATGCGATTTGAGCCGGGCGCCGAAGACCGGCGTCTCCCAGTCGAACGCGTAGAAATAGACCGGCGCGCGGTTTCGCGCGACTTTGCGCTCGGCCAGCATGACCGAGCGGATCCAGAAATTCCCCGCGGTCGAGGCGGCGATCAATAGTTCCGCCGGGCTCGCCTTTGGATCACGGGCCCGGTAGAAGTCGAGGACGCGGTCGGTGCCGGGCCCGGCGATACGCGCCACGCGGGTTTTCAGCTCCACCTCGGTCAACGTTCCGTTCCACACCTTGTCGTCGCCCACCAGGAACAGGGACGCCTCGTCGTTGGTGTTGCCGATCACCAGCGGGATGTCGTCGGAGACAGCGGGTGCCGCCGGGTCGAAGGGCTGCTGCGGAAGATCGGCGCCGTCCACCACCGGCCCGAAAACATACCGGTCGAGCAGCGGCCAGGCGCTCGGTCCCACGGCCTCCCGGGCCGGCGCCAACGCCGCGATCAGCGTTTTTACCGGGACGGCCTGCAGCCGGTCGCACTCGTTCCTGCCGAGCCCCAGCTCCATGAGCACCGCTTCGGCCAGCGCGTTGGCGCGTTCGCGCGTCGACAACCGGATGGCGGCGCCGCTCTGGATGATCGCGCGGTGAAAGAGGCCTTGAGCCGCCGGCATCGCGAGAAGTGTGCTGACCTTTCCGCCGCCGCCGGATTGTCCGAAGATCGTGACATTGCCGGGATCGCCGCCGAACCGCTCGATGTTGTCGTGCACCCAGCGCAGCGCGGCCACGAGATCGAGGATTCCGGCGTTGCCCGAATGCGCATAGGCCTCTCCGCCGATATCGGCGAGATGCAGGAAGCCGAAGACGTTGAGCCGATGGTTGACCCCGACGACGACCACGTCGCCGCGCCGCGCCAGATTGGTTCCATCGTAGACGAGACGGTTGGCGGAGCCGTAGGCCATTCCGCCGCCGTGCAGCCACACCATGACCGGGCGCTTCGCCCTGCTGTCCAGGCCCGGCGTCCACAGATTCAACATCAGGCAGTCCTCCCCGGTCGGCGTCGTGTCGGGGGGCCCGAGCAAAGTCTTGATCTCGGCGCGCCGGGGCGTGGTCGATGGCCATTGCGGCGCATGCCCAGCATAGGCGACGGCATCCCGGACCCCGCTCCAGGGCTCGGGCGGGCGCGGGGCCATAAAGCGGTTCGACCCGGCGGTCGATGCACCGTATGGAACGCCTTTGAAAGCCAGTGCGCCCGCGCCGGAGACCCCGCGAATTTTTCCTGATGTCGTCTCGACGATCGGGTCACCGTCGGCGAAGGTGGGCCGGCCGCCGAACATCAGCACCGCCACGGCGGCGGCGGATTTCGACGCGCGCGCAAGGACCGAGCGGCGGTCGACCCCGCCGGATCGGGGCTTCCGGTCTCGCGGATTTTCGGCCATTTCCCTCCCCTCGACGATCGCGGCGGCTGTGCCGCGTCGGTTTTATTGTCGACCGGCTCATCGCTAGGCACAATCCCGGCCGTAGACGCCGCCCGCGGATCGAGCCGAGACGACCACCGGGGATGGGCTCGTCAATCCCGGTGATAGGGGTGGCCGGCAAGGATCTGCTGCGCGCGGTAGAGCTGCTCGAGCAGCATGCCGCGAACCAGCAGGTGCGGCCAGGTCATCGCGCCGAGCGACAATATTGCGTCGGCGCGGTCGAGGACCGCGGGGGCGAGACCATCGGCGCCGCCGATCGCGAAGGCGAGTTCGGCCACACCCTGCTCGCGCCACGCCGCGAGCCGGTCGGCGAGACCACGGCTCGACCACGGCGCGCCACGCTCGTCGAGGGCGACGAGGCGCGCTCCGGCCGGCAGCGCTGCGAGGATCAGCTGGGCCTCGCGCGCCTTCACCGCCGCCGCGGGCAAGCGCTGGCGCACCTCGAGCTCGACAATCGCGACGGGCGGGAGGATGCGCGCGGCGTATAGCTCCTGCAGCTCGGCCAACGGCCCCTTGCGCAGCTTGCCGATGGCGAGAAGGCGGGTGCGGATGGGCGGGGTCCCGGACTACTGCCGCGCCGCCTCGCTGTCGGGTAGCGCTTCCCCCCACATCTTTTCGAGATTGTAGTAGGCACGGACCTCCGGCCGGAACAGATGCACGATCACGTCGCTTGCGTCGATCAGTACCCAGTCGCCCTGCGTCTTGCCCTCGACCGAGATCCGCATCCGCCGCGACAGCGCTTCTTCGAGGTGCTCAGCCAATGCCAGCACTTGGCGGGTCGAGCGGCCGCTGGCGATCACCATCTGATCGGCGATCGTCGTCTTGCCGGCGAGCTCGATCGTGACAACGTCCTCGGCCTTGCCGTCCTCGAGCGTGCTCAATATGAGCTCCAGCAACTCGGCGGGTTGCGGCGCCGGCGGGCGTGGGAGCGTGCGGGTGCGGGGAGTGAAGGGGGCGATCGTGGCCAAGTCGGGTCTCTGCTCCGTAAAGGTAGGGGACAAAATGCTTCGCCGCTCGGAACGGATCCGGGTGGCAGAGCGGGTGTCGAGCCGGGTGTGGAAGAACACCCAGGCCGGCGGCGTCATTTCCGCCAGCCGGCGCGCCGCCGATATCGGCACGCGCTGCCGGGCAAAGCGTCTCGCGGCGAGGCCAGCGAGCGCCTTCAGAGAATAGGAGGGGCGATCGAACACGGCAATCGGGACCGTGCGAAAGATCTCGCTCCACCGCTCCCAGCGGCGCAGCTGCACGAGGTTATCCGCACCCATCAGCCAGACAAAACGCAGCCGCGGATATCGGCCGCGCAACGCCTTTAAGGTGTCGGCGGTGTAGTACGAACCCGCGAGCCGGCTTTCGAGATCGCTGACGACGATGCGCTTGTGCCCAGCGGCAATCCGCCTGGCCTGCTCACGCCGAACCGCGAAGGGCGCCATGCCGGAGACCGGCTTCAATGGGTTCTGCGGCGAGACGAGCCACCACACCTCGTCGAGATCGAGGTGCTCGAGGGCCAGCAGGCTCAAATGCAGATGACCGCCATGGGCCGGGTTGAACGAGCCGCCCAACAGCCCGATGCGGCGATGCCGTCCCTGGCTGAGCCCGCTCAGGGGCGCACCTGCCCGCTGCCGCGCACGAGGTATTTGTAGGTCGTCAGCTCGGCGGCGCCGACCGGCCCGCGCGGCGGCAGTCTTTGGGTCGAGATGCCGATCTCAGCACCCATGCCGAATTCGCCGCCATCGGCAAATTGGGTCGAGGCGTTGACCAGGACGATCGCGCTGTCGACCTCGCGTAGGAAGCGCTCCGCGATGGACGGGTCCTCGGTAACGATCGCATCGGTGTGGTGCGAGCCAAAGCGCTCGATATGCGCGATCGCCTCGCCGACGCCGTCGACAACGCGGATCGCCAGGATCGCGTCGAGGTATTCGGTGCGCCAATCCTGCTCGGTCGCCGAGCCGACCGCGCCGTCGAGTGCGAGGACTTCGGGGTCGCCGCGCAAATCGCAGCCGGCGGCGCGCAGATCGGCGAGGATCGGCGGCAGGACGGTCGCCACGACCTTGCGGTCGACGAGCAGGGTCTCGGTGGCGCCGCAGACCGACACCCGCCGCATCTTGGCGTTGAGCACGATCTCTCGGGCTTTCTCCGGGTCGGCCGCACCGTCGACATAGGTGTGGCACAGCCCTTCGAGATGGGCGATCACCGGAATGCGGCTCTCGCGCTGGACACGCTCGATCAGCGACGAGCCGCCTCGCGGCACGATGATGTCGATGACCCCGTTCATCGCGAGCATCAGCCCGACCGCCGCACGGTCGCGCGTCGGCACCAGCTGGATCGCGTCCTCGGGCAGGCCGGCGCTGCGCAGCCCCCCGCGCAAGGCCGCGACCAGTGCACGCGACGAATGGAAGCTCTCCGACCCGCCGCGCAGGATCGCGGCATTGCCGGATTTGAGTGCCAACCCGCCGGCGTCCGCGGTGACGTTGGGCCGGCTCTCGTAGATGATGCCGACGACGCCGAGCGGCACGGCGACCCGTTCGATCGCGAGCCCGTTCGGCCGCGTCCACTGGGCGAGCACGCGGCCGACCGGGTCGGGCAATGCCGCGATCGCTTCGAGCCCCGCGGCGATCGCCTCGAGCCGTTTCGGATCGAGTTCCAGGCGGTCGCGCAGCGCCGGGGTGAGACCCTCCGCCTCGGCGAGGTCGCTCGTGTTGGCGGCGAGGATCTCGGCCGCTCGGTCGCGCACCGCCCGCGCGGCATCGCGCAGTGCCGCGACCTTGGCCTCGGCTGGGGCGAGGGCGAGGGCAGTCGCCGCAGCGCGGGCGCGCCGACCGATCTCGGCCATCGTCGCCGCCAGATCCGGCTCTGTTGTCGCAGGCCGCTCGCGTAGCAGGGTCTCGGTCATCCGCTTTCGGTCACCACCAGATCGTCGCGATGAATGATCTCATCGCGACCACGGTAGCCGAGGATGCCGGCAATTTCACCACTCTTGTAGCCGGCGATGCGCCTGATGTCGGCGCTCGAATAGGCCGAGAGGCCGCGCCCGGCCTCGACTCCGGCGCGGGTGCGGATCACCACCGCGTCGCCGCGCTCGAAGACACCCTCGACCGCGACGACTCCGGCGGGCAGGAGGCTCTTGCCGCGCCGCAGCGCGCCGGCCGCACCATCGTCGACAGTCAAGCTGCCCGTCGGATTGACGGCCCCGGCGATCCACGCCTTGCGCGCCGTGCGCGGCTCCCCACGCGGCAGGAACAACGTCGCCCTAGCGCCCGCCTCGATCGCCGCGAGCGGGGAGCCCGCGCTCTTCCCTTGGGCGATCAGCATATGGCAGCCGGCACTGGTCGCGATGCGGGCGGCGGCGAGTTTCGTTACCATTCCGCCCGAGCTGTAGCCGGGTGCGGCTTCGCCGGCCATCGCCTCGATCTCGGGCCCGATCTCGCGTACCGTGGGCATGTGCCTGGCACCCGGGTGTTTGCGCGGATCGGCGGTGTAGAGCCCGTCGATGTCGGAGAGCAGCACCAGCATATCGGCGCTCGTCATCTGGGCGACGCGCGCGGCGAGCCGGTCGTTGTCGCCAAAGCGGATCTCGGCGGTGGCGACGGTGTCGTTCTCGTTGACCACGGGCACCGCGCCGAGCGCCAGGAGCTGGGCAAAGGTGGCGCGCGCGTTCAGGTGGCGGCGGCGCTCCTCGGTGTCGTCCGGGGTCAACAGGATTTGTGCGACGGTGATGCCGTGGCGGGCGAGCGCCTCCTGGTAGGCGTGCGCGAGCCGGATCTGCCCGGTGGCGGCGGCGGCCTGCTTTTCCTCGAGCCGGAGACGGCGTCCGGCGAGCCCGAGATGGCGGCGGCCGACAGCGATAGCTCCGGACGAGACGAGGATCACCTCCTGGCCGCGGGCGCGGCAGCGCGCGACGTCGTCCGCGAGTGCCGCGAGCCACGGGCGGCGGATCTCGCCGCTTTCGGCAACCAGCAGCGACGAGCCGATCTTGACGATGAGCCGCCGCGCGCCCGCGAGCGCCTCAGCCGGGTTGGGGGCAATCGGAGCGTGAGCCCCCCGCCCGCAAGGCGGGCTGGAAGCCCGCGGTCCTGGAAGCGCGCTGGTCATGCCGTGTCGGCGAGAGACCTGGTCTCCGCCCCGGCGTCATGCTTGGTGGCCGCAAGCGCGGAGAGCACCGCCTCGAGCGCCTGCGGCACGCCGGCGCCGGTCGCGCCCGACAGCGGCAGCACCGGTGTGTCGGGCGCTGCGACGCGCCGCAGCCTGGCGCACTTCGCGCTCACCGCTTCGGGATCGATCGCGTCGATTTTGTTTAACCCAATGATCTCCGGCTTTTCGGCAAGACCGTGGCCGTAGCGCCCAAGCTCGGCGCGGATCGTGCGATAGGCGCCGGCAACGTCCTCGAGGGTGCTGTCGACGAGGTGGAGGATCACCGCGCAGCGCTCGACATGGCCGAGAAAGCGGGTGCCGATCCCCGCACCCTCGCTTGCTCCCTCGATCAACCCGGGGAGGTCGGCCAGCACGAACTCCTCGTCATAGAGCTGCACGACCCCGAGCTGCGGCTTCAGGGTCGTGAACGGGTAGTCGGCGATCTTGGGTCTCGCGTGCGAGACCGCGGCGAGAAAGGTCGACTTCCCGGCGTTGGGCAGGCCGACGAGACCGACATCGGCGATCAGCTTGAGGCGCAGCCACACCCAGGCCTCATGGCCGGGCCAGCCGGGATCGGCGCGGCGCGGCGCGCGATTGATCGAACTCTTGTAGTGCGCGTTGCCAAAGCCGCCGTCGCCGCCCCTCAGGAAGACGCGCCGCTGCCCCGGCCGGGTCAAGTCAGCAAGCACCTCCCGGTTCTCGGCATCCATGATCTGGGTCCCGACCGGGACGCGCAAGACGAGATCCTCGCCCCCGGCGCCGGTGCGCTGGCGCCCGGCGCCCGGTCGTCCGTCCGGTGCCCGAAAATGCTGCCGATAGCGGTAGTCGATCAGGGTGTTGAGATTGTCCGCCGCGGCAAAGACGATGTCGCCGCCCTTGCCGCCGTCGCCGCCGTCGGGCCCGCCGAACTCGATGAACTTCTCGCGGCGAAAGCTCGCCGCACCCCGCCCGCCGTCACCGCTCTTCAGATAGATCTTGCACTGATCGAGGAACTGCATCGGGGTTTCCCTCACCCCGCGCCACGGGAGAGCCTGCCCCGGACCTGATCCGGGGGTGAGGGGCAGCGTGCTATTCGGCTGCCTCCGGCACGGGCGGCGCCGTCGGCAACGTGACCGAGACATAGGTCCGCCCGGCGCGTCCGGTATGGAACTTGACCGCGCCGCCGGTCGTCGCGAACAGCGTGTGGTCGCGGCCGATGCCGACATGCGTCCCCGGGTGGAACTTGGTGCCGCGCTGGCGCACGATGATGTTGCCGGGGACGACGATCTCACCGCCGAACTTTTTGACGCCGAGCCGCCTGCCGCGGCTGTCGCGCCCGTTGCGCGACGAACCGCCCGCTTTTTTATGCGCCATCCGTAACTCCTTCTTCCGGCTGCGGACCGCCAGCGCCTCTGATCTCGGTGATGCGCAGCACCGTCTGGTGCTGGCGATGCCCCTTCTTGCGCCGATAATTCTTCCGCCGCTGCTTTTTGAAGACGATGATCTTGGGCGCGCGGGTCTGCTCGACGACGGTGGCGGCGACCGAAGCGCCGGCGAGCAGCGGCGTCCCCGCCGCGACCTCCGCACCCTCGCCGATCATCAGCACCTCGGCAAGCTCGATCGCCGCCCCGGGCTCGCCCGCGAGCTTCTCGACCGAAATCAAATCGTCCTTGGCGACTTTGTACTGTTTGCCGCCGGTCCGGATCACAGCGAACATCACACCCGCCGATATGGTTTCTCGCAGCCCCGAGGCAACCGCCGCCAGGGCGTAGAAACGCGTCGGACGGGCCACCCCGTCCGCGAGGCGCGCACTATACGGGCACCGGCGCGCGTCCGAAAAGCGCCAAATTTCCCTGCCAGCAGGGAAATTATCGCTTTTGAACCCAAAATCGCCCGAGTCCGCCGGCGATAAACCTCGATCGATCAGGCATTTATCGCATCCGAGACCGCGCTTGACGCGTGGCGTGGCAGGGAATGTCGCGGGGAATTGGCAGCGGAGATCAGGGCCGACCGCGATCCTGCGTCGCCGCCCGAACCGGATCCGGTAACAACCCAGGGCGTGCGCGCCAGCATCGATTCGGTTATTCATGTGCACTCGCGAAGCTGACATTTTGCCCAGGATACACCGAGATTTTGGCCCGAGCATGACGTGCGGGTGGGCTCAGCGCCCTGGGCTCTTGCCACCCGGGCCGAGCTCGCGTTGATCGAAGACCGGAAGGACGACACGATCAAGCTCTCGCCAAAGGACGTAAGCGGCGAGCCGGTGATGCTGCTTCCTGGCCCAGAACGCGGCTTTGACGCGGCCGACGCCGCTCTTTACCATGCGTCTAAGGAGCCGGCGGAGTGAGGAGCATGGACACCGGGACCATTCGGGCGACCGAAGACGAGGCGCTGCAATTTCATTCGAGCGGGCGGCCCGGCAAGCTCTCGATCGCGCCGACCAAGCCGCTGACCACGCAGCGCGATCTGTCGCTCGCCTATTCGCCGGGTGTGGCCTTCCCCTGTCTCCACATCCATCGCCAGCCGAGTGTCGCCTTCGACTACACCTCGAAGGGGAACTTCGTCGCGGTCATTTCGAACGGTACCGCGGTCCTCGGCCTCGGCGATCTCGGGGCGCTTGCAGCAAAGCCGGTCATGGAGGGCAAGTGCGCCCTCTTCAAGCGCTTCGCCGACATCGATGCGATCGATCTCGAGATCGACACCCGCGATGTCGACGAGTTCGTCAATTGCGTGCGCTTCCTGCACCCGGCCTTTGGCGGCATCAACCTCGAGGACATCAAGGCGCCGGAATGCTTCATCATAGAAGAGCGGTTGCGCGAGCTGCTGGACATCCCGGTGTTTCACGACGATCAGCACGGCACCGCGATCATCGCCGCGGCCGGGCTGATCAACGCGCTCCACCTGACGGGCCGTACGCTCGACCGGGTGAAGATGGTCGTCAACGGTGCCGGGGCGGCCTCGATCGCCTGCGTCGATCTGTTGAAGACGATGGGTCTGCCGCCGGCGAACGTCGTGCTGTGCGACACCAGAGGCGTCATCTACCGCGGCCGCACCGACGGCATGAACCAGTGGAAGTCGGCCCACGCGGTCGAGACCACGGCGCGCACACTGACCGAAGCGATCGAGGGAGCTGACGTCTTTTTCGGCCTTTCGGCCAAGGGGGCGGTCGACCGGGCGATGGTGCGCGCGATGGCGGAGAAGCCGATCATCTTCGCGATGGCCAACCCCGACCCCGAGATCACCCCGGAAGAAGTGCGCGCCGTCCGCTCCGACGCAATCATCGCCACCGGGCGTTCCGACTATCCGAACCAGGTCAACAACGTCCTGGGTTTCCCCTACATCTTTCGCGGCGCCCTCGACGTGCGCGCCTCGACGATCAACGACGCGATGAAGATCGCCGCGGCCGAAGCATTGGCCCGGCTCGCGCGCGAGGACGTGCCCGACGAGGTCGCCGCCGCCTACTCCGGCGAGCGCCTGACCTACGGACCCGACTACATCATCCCGGCACCGTTCGACCCGCGGCTGATTTGGGCGGTGCCCTCGGCCGTCGCCAAGGCGGCGATGGATTCCGGCGTCGCCCGCAATCCGATTCTCGACATGGACGCCTACAAGCGGGCGTTGCGCGCCCGTCTCGACCCGACCGCCGCGGGGCTCGAGCTGATCTTCGAACGGGTGCGCGCCGAGCCGAAGCGCGTCGTCTTCGCCGAGGGCGAAGACGAAAAGACGATCCGCGCGGCACTCCTATTCAGGGAGAGCGGTTACGGGACGCCGGTGCTGGTGGGCCGCGAAGAACGCATCCAGTCGACGATGTCGGCGATGGGTCTGAGCTCGCCCGAGGGTCTCGAGATCCACAATGCCCGGCTGTCGCACCACAACAAGCGCTACACCGATTTTCTATATGCGCGCCAACAGCGTCACGGAATGCTGTACCGCGATTGCCAGCGCATGGTGAACCAGGACCGCAACGTATTTGCCGCCTGCATGGTCGCCTGCGCCGACGCCGATGCGATGGTGACCGGGGTCACCCGCAACTCGTTTGATGCGCTCGACGAGGTCTCCCGGGTGATCGCGGTCAAGCCCGACTGCGTGCTGTTCGGCCTGACGATATTGCTCGCGCGCGAGAGAACCGTGCTGCTCGCCGACACCCTGGTCCACGAGGTGCCGAGCTCGGCCCAACTCGCCGATATCGCGATCCAGGCGGTGGCGAAGGCCCACCAGCTCGGGCTGGAGCCGCGGGTGGCGCTGTTGTCCTATTCGAATTTCGGCAATCCGATGGGCAAGGATGTTGAGCGCGTGCGCGATGCGGTGGCGCTGCTCGATCAGCGTCAGGTCGGGTTCGAGTATGACGGCGAGATGAGCGCCGATGTGGCACTCGACGAGGGGCTGATGCGACGGCTCTACCCGTTCTGCCGGCTCGCCGGCCCGGCCAACATCCTGGTCATGCCCGAATTGCACAGCGCCAACATCGCGGCCAAGCTGTTGCCGCAACTCGGCGGCGGGACGGTCGTTGGACCTTTGCTGCTCGGCCTTTCGCACCCCGTCCAGATTGTCAACATGGGTGCCACGGTGTCTGATCTGGTCAATCTCGCCGCCCTTTCGGCGCACGACGCGATCCGCTGATCGCGTCTGCCGCGACTGTGACGGCGGAAGCGGACCCCCACCCTCCCGCTGACGCGGGTCCGCTGGCGCGTCTCAGACGCGCCAGCCGACAGGCGCGGGCACGCGCGCGCCGAGAGGGCTCGCGTGGCCACAGGGGAGGAAAGGGGTGGGGGCGCGGCGCGATGCTCGCCTTGATCGCGTCGGCGCCCGGGTTGATCGTCCTCGCGGCCCTCTCGGGTTGGGGCGTCCTCGCCGCCGGTCCGGCGCTGATTGCAGGCGCTGCGATCCTTCTCTTGACGGGGCTCATCGTCGGTCGCCCGGTGATCGAACTGACGATAGTGCGGGACGCGGTCGATGCCCTCGCTGCGGATGACGAGGCGGTGGAGGCGGTGTCGCGGCCCAGGCTGGCCCGGCTCGCGGGTGAGCTGTGGCTCGCGATCCTCAGGCTGACGCGGATCTGGCGCGAGCGCGTCGGTACCGCCGAAGCGCGGCTCGCCGCCGCGGAAGCTGTCATTGCCGCGGTCCCCGACCCGCTCATTCTCCTCGACGACGGGCGGCGGGTGGTCCGAGCCAATGCGCAGGCGGCCTCGCTCCTCGGCGCCGTCGACGGATCGCGCGACCTTGCCGCGGTGCTGCGCAACCCCGCGGTGCTGGCCGCCGCAGATGCGGTGCTGCGCGGCGAGGCGGCACGCGTGGTCGATTTCACGGTCACCCTCCCGATCGAGCGGCAGCTGCGGGCCCGTTTTGCCCGTATCGACCGCCCGTCGCTCGATGGTGCCGTCGCGGTGCTGACCCTGCACGACATCACCCAGCTCAAACGCGCCGAGCAGATGCGCGCCGACTTCATTGCCAATGCGAGCCATGAGCTGCGCACGCCGCTGACCACCTTGACCGGCTTTATCGAAACCTTGCGCGGCCCGGCGCGCGAGGATGCCGAAGCGCGCGAGCGGTTTCTCGCGATCATGCACGAGCAGGCCGCCCGCATGATCCGGCTGGTCGAGGATCTGTTGTCGCTGTCGCGGATCGAGCTCAACGAGCATGTGATGCCGCAGGGCCGCGTCGCGCTCGGACGGCTGCTGCGTCACCTCGCCGACACGCTGGAATTGCGCGCCGGCGAGCGCGGAATGTGCATACGTCTGGACCTGCCGCTCGATCTTCCCGAAGTGCTGGGCGACCGCGACGAACTCGCCCAGGTTTTTCAAAATCTCGTCGACAACGCCATCAAATACGGTCGCGCCGGCAGCGAGATCACGGTCGCCGCGCGCGACCGGTGTCCGGCCTTCCCACAGTGATGGCGCAGAGAACCCCTTCGTTTCGGTAGCAGTGCGCGATCGGGGCGAGGGCATCGCGCGCGAGCACCTGCCGCGTCTGACCGAGCGGTTCTACCGCATCGATACCGCGCGCTCGCGAGAGATGGGCGGGACCGGGCTCGGGCTCGCGATCGTCAAGCACATCCTCAACCGCCACCGCGGCTTTCTCGAAATCGACAGCACCCTCGGCTCGGGCTCGGTGTTCACCGTCTTCCTGCGCTCCCACCCTGCCGCATCGCCGGGACCATGCTCGGACAGCGCGTCCTAGGAGCGCTTGGGCCTCACTTCCCGGCTCCCTGCCCCGCCCACGCCTCGCGTCCTTCCTTAACTACGAGCCAGAGGACCTCTTTCGGCCGCGGCGGATTATTCCGACTATCATAGAAACTTCATATTGCCCCGTTCCTTCGGTAGGCGGTATATCATCGAAATATGGAAATGTCCCTGTACAGGGACCGAGAAGAACGGGAGGAAGCGATGGAGAGCTGCAATCGACTTGTCGAATTCGGCCGGCGCCAGTTTCTCCGTGGCGGGGCAACCGCGGCTGCTGCGACGGTCGCCGCCGGGATAATTCCCCAACGCGCCGACGCGACCCCGGCCCTTGCTCGCATCACCTATCCGAGCACGAAGCTGGCCAACGTCAAAGACCTTAAAGTCGACGACCCGGTCCAGATCGCCTATCCCGATAAGGACTCGCCCGGAGTGATCATCAAGCTGGGTCGCATGGTCGAGGGCGGCGTCGGACCTGACGGCGACATCGTAGCCTTTTCGACGCTCTGCCCGCACAAGGGCTATCCGCTCGGTTATGTCGCTGCCGACAAAACGCTCAATTGCCCGGGCCACTACTCGCAATTCGACTGCGAGAAGGGAGGCCTGGAGATCTGGGGCCACGCGACGCAAAACCTGCCGCAGTTTCGGCTGCGCGTCGCCAGCAATGGCGACATCTTCGCCGAGGGCGCTGACGAGCTGATCTACGGCCGCCTCAGCAATACCCTGACAGCGTGAGGGGGGACGAACGATGGCTTACAAGCGCAACATCGATCGCCTGCCAATTCCGCCCAAGGACGCGAAAGTGCAGAACGTCACTTGCCCCTTCTGCATTGTCGGTTGCGGCTACAAGGCGATCAGCTGGGACGTCGACAAGCAGGGCAGCCCCAAGGCAACAGATAACATCTTCGGCGTCGATCTCACCCACCAACAGGAGGCGGAGACCGCAAACTGGTTCTCGCCGGCCATGTACAATATCGTCAAGCAAAACGGCCGCGATGTGCAGCTCGTCATCAAGCCCGACAAGGATTGTGAGGTAAATTCCGGCCTTGGCTCGATCCGCGGTGCACGCCAAGGGGAACTCTCCTACTCGACGATCACCGGCACGCAGGGTCAACGGCTCACCGAGCCGCTCGTCTATCGCTACGGGCGCATGCTTCCGACCTCCTGGGATGACGCGCTGTGGCTCGCCGCCGAAGTGACCCGCCGCGTCGTCGAGCAGCAGGGGGAGGATGGTCTGATCGTGTCCGCCTTTGACCATGGCGGGGCCGGCGGCGGTTACGAAAACACCTGGGCGACCGGCAAGCTCTATTTCGAGAGCATGAAAATCAAGAACATCCGCATCCACAATCGCCCCGCCTACAATTCCGAGGTCCACGCGACCCGCGACATGGGGGTGGGCGAGCTGAACAATTGCTATGAGGACGCCGAGTTTGCCGACACGATCGTCGCCGTTGGGACGAACGCCCTCGAAACCCAGACGAATTATTTCCTCAATCACTGGCTGACCAACCTGCGCGGCACCACGGCCGACAAAAAGCGCCAGCAGCTTCCGAACGAGCCGCATGAAGCGACGCGGGTCGTCATCATCGACCCGAGGCGCACGGTAACCGTCAATGCCTGCGAGGACGCGGCCGGAAAGGGAAACGTCCTTCATCTGGCGCTCGAGTCCGGCACCGATTTGATCCTCTTCAACGCGCTGATGACCGAGATCGCGGCGAAGGGATGGCTCGATCGCGATTTCATCGGGAAATCGACGAGCGGCTTCGACGAGATGGTCGCTGCGAACAAGGTCGGCATCGATGAGGCTGCTCGCGTCACGGGTCTGAAACCCGCGGACATTCAAATGGCTGCGAGCTGGATTGCCGAACCCAAGCAGGGCGGTGCCCGCAGACGGACGATGTTCGCCTATGAGAAGGGCCTGATCTGGGGCAACGACAATTACCGGACCAACGGCGCTCTCGTGAATATCGCGCTGGCAACCGGCAATGTCGGGCGCCCGGGGGGCGGGTGCGTCCGCATGGGCGGCCATCAGGAAGGCTATGTCAGGCCCGACTACCCCGGTGGAAAGCCGGCACCTTATGTCGATCAGCTGTTAATCGACGGTAAAGGCGGTGTCCACCACATCTGGGCGTGCGACCACTTGAAGACGACGCTCAACGCGATGGAATTCGGGCGCGTTTACAAGAAGCGGACCGACCTTGTGAAATACGCGATGAACGACATACCCTACGGCGATCGCGATCGCATGGTCGACGCGATCATGGGCGCTATCCGGCAGGGCGGTCTCTTCAGCATTGACGTCGACATTGTGCCGACAAAGATCGGCCAGGACGCGCACATCGTGCTACCCGCGGCGACCTCGGGTGAGATGAACCTCACTTCGATGAACGGGGAGCGGCGGATGCGGCTCACCGAGCGCTATATGGATCCCCCGGGGAGTTCGAAACCCGACTGCCTGATCGTCGCCGGGCTGGCCCAAGCCCTCGAAAAATCGTGGCGGGGGGCGGGCAAGAACGACATTGCCGACAAGTTCAAGGGCTATGACTGGAAGACCGAAGAAGACGCCTTCATGGATGGCTACCACCAGCACGCCGACGGTGGGAAGTTCGTGACCTACGAACGGCTGCGCGTGATGGGAACAAACGGCTTCCAGGAGCCCGCCGTCGACTTCAAGGATGGGAAGATAATCGGGACCAAGCGTCTCTACGCGGACGGAAAATTCGGCAAAGAGGGCAAGGCCAAGTTCATGGCGACCCAGTGGCGGGGGCTCGAAGCGCCCGGCAAACAGCAAGAGAAGGAGAAATTTCCGTACCTCGTCAACAACGGGCGGGCCAATCACGTCTGGCAGTCGATCTATCTCGATCAGGACAATGATTTTGTGATGGATCGCTGGCCGCTCCCCTTCCTCGAATTGAATCCGGACGACATGAAGGAATTGGGGCTCAACGCCGGCGATCTCGTCGAGGTCTACAACGAGAATGGCTCGACGCAGGCGATGGTCCAGCCGCGGCCGACGGCAAAGCGCAAGCAGACCTTCATGCTGTTCGCCTACCCGACCGGTACGGTGGGAAACGTCGTATCTAAGGGCGTCAACGAGCTCATTATCCCGAACTACAAGCAGACCTGGGCCAATATCCGCAAGATCGCCGACGCGCCCGAGGCGACGCGCCACCTGACGTTTAAATCCCAGGAATACACGACGGGCTGACTCGCCACAGAGCGGCTTGGGATCAAGGCCGACGCCCTTCCGTGCGGTGCAGCAGCGGTAGCGCCAAAGCGAGACCGATCAGCTGCGCGAGAATAAAGCCTGGCGCGTCGGCCGGGCGGATGCCGGCGAATGTATCGCTGAGCGAGCGGGCGATCGTCACGGCCGGGTTGGCGAACGATGTCGAAGCGGTAAACCAATAGGCGCCGGTGATGTAAGCCCCGACGGCAAAGGCCGTCACCGGCTCGCGGTGCGCGCGGCAGCCCCAGATGACGGTCAGCAGGCCGAATGTCGCTACGACCTCGGCGATCCACTGAGGAAGTCCGGTGCGCGCATGCTGCGAGAGCTGCCAGATCGGCAGGTCGAACATGATATGGGCGAGCCATACGCCGAGGATGGCACCCACAATCTGGGCGGCGATGTAGGCCGGCACCGCGTGCCAGCGCAGTCCCTCCGTTGCCGCTGCGGCGAGTGTCACAACCGGGTTCATATGGGCGCCCGATTGCGGCCCGAAGGCGAGGATCAGCGCCACGAGCGCGCCACCGGTGGCGATCGCGTTCGCAAGCAGGGCGAGGCCCACATTTCCGCCGCATAGCCGCTCGGCCATGATGCCCGAGCCGACGACCGCGATCAGCAGAAAGGCCGTGGCGACGAGCTCGATGAAAGCCTCGCGCACGACGGGGCGGCTTAGCGCATGCCGCCGCGCCGCGGCCGCGATCGAGGTCACGGCGCCGGCTCCTCGGGCGCAACGACGCGAAGGTGGCCGATCTCGTCGACTTTCCGTTTGACCGCCAGGCGATCGAGGGCTTCGAGCCGCAGGCTGGTGAAGAGCTTGATGCGCGTTTCGAGCGCCTGAAAGGCATAACGGAAGGCGCGGTTCTTCTCGTCCTGTGTGCCCTCGACGGCAGCAGGGTCCGGCACGCCCCAATGAGCGGTCACCGGGTTGCCTGGCCAGACCGGGCAGACCTCGCTGGCGGCCTGGTCGCAAACGGTGAAGACGAAATCCATCTCCGGCGCCTCGGGTTTGGCGAATTCGACCCAGCTTTTGCTGCGCAGCCCGTGCGTTGCGAGATGAGCCCTTTCGAGAAGATCAAGCGCCAAGGGGTGCACGGCGCCCCTCGGAAAGCTGCCGGCGCTGTACGCCTTGAACCGTCCCCTCCCCCAGTGTTCGAGCAGCGCTTCGGCCATGATGCTTCGCGCCGAATTGCCGGTGCAGAGAAAGAGGACGTTATAGGTTTTCGCGGTCACAGGCCTAGGCACAGCACGACGGCGCACAGCAAGCGGCGGCAACCGGCTCGGGCGCGAGTTCCGCGAATGGCGGTTCGCAGCTGCATGCGGCGCGCTCATTGACTTCTTTGAGTTTGGCGAGCGAGCCTTCGCCGTAAACGGTCGCTTCGCCATAGGTGAAGAATGTCTCCCAGGGCACACCCTGCGGGTCGGCGATCCACTGCTTGTCGGACTGGGCGTAACAGCAGGTGGTCCCCTTCGCCTCGACGATCGGCCGCTCGGCCCGGCTCAGCCGCTCGTAAACCTCCGCGAGCTCGCTCTCGTCAGCGGCTTGAATGCCCAGATGGGAGATCCCGGCGACGGCGCTCTGGCGTTGGCTGATGGCGAAATTGACGAGGGGATCGTCCAGCATCCACTTCGCATAATCCTCCTTGAGGACGGTCGGCTCGGCCGCGAACAAGGTCGAGTAGAACCGGATCGACTGGGTCAGGTCGTCAACCGACACATGGACGTGCAGGCGCTTCATCGTTCTCTCCTGTGGCAAAGGTGTCGGCGGGATTGCAGACCGGAACGCACGTTCCGCGGCCGCAGCAATTCTCGGTCAGGTAGGCCATCAGCTCGTTCATCGTGCCGTACTCGGCCGAATAAATGAGCTGCCGGCTCAAGCGCCGCTGCGTGATCAGCCCGGCATGGACGAGCTGCTGCAGATGAAAGGACAGTGACGAGGGCATAACCCCCAGCTTCTCAGCGATGACGCCGGCGGGCAGCCCCCCGGGACCGCATGTCACAAGCAGCCGGAAGAGCTCCAGCCGGGTTTCTTGGGCGAGGGCGCCGAGAGCGGCGATCGCGCGTTTTTGATCCATCGGGTTGTCACAAAAATTTCATGTTTCGACGATAATCAAATCTATTGACCTCCCCTGGCCTTGTCAAGCACATTTCGCAAATTATCGAAATTTGACTCGGCGCATACCGGAGGGCGCGATCATGAACACGACAGAGGTCAAGGAGATGGTCCGCAACTGGTACGGCGGCGTCGCCGTCGGCAGCTCGGGCTGTTGCGGCTCTGCTGCCACGCCCCACGAAGCCTCCTGCAGCATGGGCTATTCCGAGGCGCAGCTGGCCTCGCTGCCCGAGGGCGCCGATCTCGGGCTCGGCTGCGGCAATCCGCAGGCGCTCGCGGCGATGCGCCCGGGCGAAGTGGTCGTCGATCTCGGCAGCGGCGCCGGGATCGATTGCTTCCTGGCAGCCCAGCAAGTGGGCCCGGCCGGGTGGGTGATTGGCATCGACATGACGCATGAGATGCTGGCCAAGGCACGCGCGAATGCCGAGCGGGTCGGGGCCGCAAACGTCGAGTTCCGTCTCGGCGAGATCGAGCACCTGCCGATCGGCGACAACACGGCCGACGTGGTGATCTCGAATTGCGTGATCAACCTCGTTCCGGATAAGGAGCAGGTCTATCGCGAGGCCTTCCGCGTGCTCAAGCCGGGCGGACGCATCGCCGTCGCCGATGTCGTCAACACCGCACCACTGCCGCCCGATCTCGCCGCCGATCCGGCGCTGCTGTGCGGCTGTGTGACGGGTGCCGCCACGTCTCGGCAGATCGAAGATTGGCTGACGGCGGCGGGCTTCATCAATGTCCGAATCACCGTCAAGCCGGGGAGCCGCGAGCTCGTCGCGACATGGGCGCCTGGGCGCGACATCGCAGACTACGTGGCCTCTGCGACCATCGAAGCGCGCAAACCCGAGGGTATCGCTTCTTGATCCGGTGCGCGCATCTTCTGCGCCGCTGTGCGCCGGGCGAGCAGGCTATTCGTGCCCGGCGCGTGTTGCGGGAATTTAGCGGAGCGTCCGGCGATCTCGGCACCGGGAGGATGGGCCGTTCAGCTTGTCACGAAACTGCAACAAAACCGTCATAGAAATTAATTGATGGACGGTTAATAGCATCGCGACCCCTCGGGTCTGCCTCCCTAGCTGCCGATGGAGCTGACCGTGAACGCTTTCCGAACCGCATTCCTCGGGGTGGCCGCCACCGCGGCACTCGCTGTTAGCGCGCAAGCGGCCGAGATATCCGGCGCCGGCGCCACCTTCCCCTATCCGATCTATGCAAAATGGGCGGAAGCCTATGCGGCGAAGACCGGATTGAAGATGAACTATCAGTCGATCGGCTCGGGCGGCGGGATCGCCCAGATCAACGCCCGGACGGTCGATTTCGGCGCCTCGGATATGCCTTTGAAGCCCGACGTCCTCGAAAAGGACGGTCTCACGCAATTTCCCCCGGTCATCGGCGGTGAGGTGCTGGTGGTGAACCTTCCCGGCATCCAGTCAGCGCAGATGACCCTCGACGGCCCGACGATCGCCAACATCTATCTGGGGAACATCACCAAGTGGAACGACCCCGCCATCGCCAAGCTCAATCCCGGGCTGACGCTGCCCGATACGGCGATCGCCGTCGTCCACCGCTCCGATGGGTCGGGCACGACGTTCATCTTCACCGACTACCTCTCGAAGGTGAGCCCGGAATGGAAGGACAAGGTCAGCGAGGGCACCTCGGTCGAATGGCCAGTCGGGCTCGGCGGCAAGGGCAATGAGGGCGTCTCGGCATTGGCGGCGCGCACGATGGGTGCAATCGGCTATGTCGAATATGCCTATGCTCTGCAAAACAAGCTCGTCCATACCAAGCTGATCAACCACGACGGCGCGACTTTGCAGCCGGGCAGCCAAGTCTTTCAGGCCGCGGCAGCCAATGCGGACTGGAAAAGCGCGCCGGGCTTCTACCTGATCCTGACCGATCAGCCGGGTAAGGAAAGTTGGCCAATCACCGGCGCGACATTTATCTTGATGCACAAGAAGCAGGATCATCCCGAGAAGGCGAAAGAGGTCCTCAATTTCTTCGATTGGGCCTACAAGAACGGCGGGAAGCTGGCGGAATCGCTCGACTACATCCCTATGCCGGCAAACGCGGTCGCAATGTTCGAGGAGAGCTGGAAGCAAATCGTCGGGCCCGATGGCAAGCCAGTGTGGGACGGGAATTCCTCTTGATGCGATTTAGAGAGCGGAAGGGTTAGAAGCCCCCGAGATCCTATTGAGCGACGCTTCGGGGGCAAATAGTGGCGGCTGAGATCGCGGCCGGGTCACGACTGACGGCGCGAGGGCGGGGCGCCGGGGCGATCGGCGACGCGGTATTCCGCACGGTGACGTTTCTCTTCGCCCTGCTGGTTCTTCTGATCCTCGGCGGCGTCATTGTGGCCTTGGTCGAAGGAGCGCTGCCGGCGTTGCGGACCTTCGGCCTTTCCTTTTTCGTGACAGAAGTGTGGAACCCGGTGACCAAGAAGTTCGGGGCGCTCGCCCCGATCTACGGAACCCTCGTCACCTCGACGATCGCCATGATGATCGGCATTCCGCTGGCGTTCGGGGTCGCGGTGTTCATCACCGAAATTTGTCCGCGCTGGCTGAAGCGCCCCCTCGCGACGATGATCGAGCTGCTGGCCGCGATCCCCAGTATCATCTACGGCATCTGGGGGCTGTTCGTATTCGCCCCGTTCGTCCAGCAGTATATCGAGCCGGCGATAATCGACACGCTCGGGCAGGCTCCGGGGATCGGCGCACTGTTCGCCGGTCCGCCTCTTGGCATTGGCGTGCTGACCGCCGGCATTATCCTCGCGATCATGGTTTTGCCGTTCATCTCGTCGATCATGCGCGACGTCTTCGAGACGGTGCCGGCGATCCTCAAGGAAAGCGCCTATGGTCTCGGCGCGACGCGCCTCGAAGTGGTCAGGTCGGTCGTCCTGCCATATACCCGCATCGGCGTCTTCGGCGGCATCATGCTCGGCCTCGGCCGGGCGCTCGGCGAGACGATGGCCGTGACCTTCGTGATCGGCAACGCGCATCGTATCAGCGCGTCGATCCTGCAGCCGGGGACGACGATCTCGGCGTCGCTGGCGAACGAATTCACCGAGGCCGATAGTGATATCTACTTGTCCTCTCTGATCGCCCTGGGCTTCATACTCTTTATCATCACCTTCATCGTGCTGGCGATCGCCAAGATCATGCTGCTGCGGCTGCAAAAGCAGGCGGGGAGTTGAGCAGATGAGTATCTATGCCCAGCGCCGTATGGCCAACGCCGTGATGATGAGCCTCTCGGTTGCCGCGACGGCTTTTGGCGTGCTGTGGCTCGTTCTGGTCTTATGGACGCTGCTCGAAAACGGGATTGCGGCAATCACCCCGGCGCTGTTCACCCAGATGACCCCGCCGCCCGGCAGTGCCGGCGGGCTGTTGAACGCGATTTTCGGCAGCGTGGTGATGACCCTGATCGCCACCTTGATCGGGACACCGACCGGCATCCTCGCCGGCACCTTCCTCGCCGAATACAGCCGGGGCAGCCGCTTTGGCGAGGTCGTGCGCTTCATCAACGACATCCTGTTGAGCGCACCGTCGATCATCGTCGGGCTTTTCGTGTATGAATTGATGGTCGTCCGCATGGGGCATTTCTCGGCCTGGGCCGGGGCAGTGGCGCTCGCGATCATCGTGATCCCGGTGGTTGTGCGGACGACCGAGGACATGCTGAACCTGGTCCCGAGCGCGCTGCGTGAGGCGGCCTCGGCGCTCGGCTCGCCGAAGTGGAAGGTGGTCGTCATGATCTCCTACCGCGCGGCGATCCAAGGGATGGTGACCGGCGTCATGCTCGCCGTCGCGCGCATCGCAGGGGAGACGGCGCCGCTGCTCTTCACCGCCCTCAACGACCAATTCTGGAACACCGATCTGAACGCACCGATGGCGAATTTACCGGTGGTCATCTTTCAGTTCGCGATGAGCCCCTACGCCGACTGGCAGGTGCTCGCCTGGGGCGGGGCACTGCTGATCACGATCACCGTCTTGCTGCTCAATATCGGTGCTCGCGCTCTCGCCTCCTGGGGCACGTTCAAACAATGAGCCGAACCCATGCTGTCGAACGGCTTACCATGCCCGTCGACCCGTCCGAGCCCAACATCGTAGATCTGGAGCCGACGCCACGCCAAAAGGCCGTGCTTCGCAACGTCGACTTTTTCTACGACAGTTTCAGGGCACTGAAGAACGTCAGCCTGCCGCTTCACGACAGGCGCGTCACGGCGTTCATCGGCCCGTCGGGCTGCGGCAAGTCGACATTGCTGCGTATTTTGAACCGGATCTACGAGCTCTATCCCGGGCAGCGGGCGACCGGCGAGGTCCTGGTCGACGGCGAGAACATCTTGGCGCCCGGACTTGATCTCAATCTGCTGCGCGCAAGAATCGGTATGGTCTTCCAAAAGCCGACGCCGTTTCCAATGTCGATCTACGACAACATTGCCTTTGGCATCCGGCTATATGAACGGCTGCCACGATCCGAGCTCGACGACAGGGTCGAATCCGCGCTGCGCCGTGCCGCACTCTGGGACGAGGTCAGGGACAAGCTCCGGCAAAGCGGGCTCAGCCTTTCGGGCGGGCAGCAGCAGCGCCTGTGCATTGCCCGTGCGGTCGCGGTCCAGCCGGAGATCCTGCTGCTCGACGAGCCGGCCTCTGCGCTCGACCCGCTCTCGACCCAGCGCATCGAGGAGCTGATCGCCGAGTTGAAAGCCGACTACTGCATCGCCATTGTCACCCACA
Organism: uncultured Alphaproteobacteria bacterium; assembly: GCA_963796155.1. Lineage (GTDB taxonomy): Bacteria > Pseudomonadota > Alphaproteobacteria > ATCC43930 > CGMCC-115725 > AP-15. Next base: position 50,726 of record CAWCKT010000038.1, read on the forward strand.
ACATGCAGCAGGCGGCCCGCAGCTCCGACTACACCGCCTTCATGTATCTCGGGGAGCTGATCGAGTTCGACGAAACCGAGCGCATCTTCACCCACCCGACGCAGAAGCATACCGAAGACTACATCACCGGCCGGTTCGGTTGAGCCGAGGGCCGCGGAGAATTCGACCGATGGCGTCCGAGCACATCGTCAAAGGCTACGACGAAGAGCTGCGCAGGCTCAGCAACACGATCACCGAGATGGGGGGGCTCGCCGAGAGCCAGCTCGCCGCGGCGATCGACGCGGTCGTCAAGCGCGATAGCGAGCTGGCTGCAAATGTCGTCGAAGGCGACGCCAAGGTCGACCAGCTTCAGCGCGATTCCGACAATCTCGCGATCCGGCTCCTCGCGCTGCGCCAACCGATGGCGCGCGATCTTCGCGAGATCTTTGCCGCAGTGAAGATCGCGAGCGATCTCGAACGCATCTGCGATTACGCGGCCAATGTCGCCAAGCGCTCGATCGCGCTCAATCAGACGCCGCCGGTGCGGCCGGTCTACGCGCTACCGCGGATGGCCCATCTCGCGCAGTTGCTGATCAAGGACGTGATCGACGCCTATGTCGCCCGCGACGCCGACAAGGCGTATGCCGTGTGGATCCGGGACGCCGAGGTTGACGAGATGTATTCGAGCCTGTTTCGCGAGCTTCTCACCTACATGATGGAGGATCCGCGCAACATCAGCGCTTGCACGCATCTGTTGTTCATGGCCAAGAACATCGAGCGGATCGGCGACCACGCGACCAACATCGCGGAGGATTTGTACTACCTCGTACATGGGACGCCCCTTACCGAGGTGCGGCCGAAGGGCGACCAGTCGAGCCTCGAGATCGTGACCCCAGGCCGGAGCCCCGAATGACCAAGCCGACCGTCCTTATCGTCGAGGACGAAGCACCGCTCGTTACTATGTTGCGTTACAACCTCGAGAAGGAGGGGTTTCAGGTCTGCGAGGCCACCGACGGGGAGGATGCGCTCGTCCAGATCGCCGAACAAAAGCCCGACATCGTGCTGCTCGATTGGATGCTGCCGCTGGTTTCCGGGATCGAGGTGTGTCGCCGGATCCGGCGAGCATCGGAGACCCGTGCGCTGCCGGTTATCATGTTGACGGCGCGCGGAGAGGAGAGCGATCGGGTGCGCGGGCTCGACAGTGGTGCGGACGACTACGTCGTCAAGCCGTTCAGCCCGAGCGAGCTCGTCGCGCGCCTGCGTGCGGTAATCCGGCGCGCGCAGCCGAGTGCCGGGGAAGAGGTGCTGCAGTTCGCCGACGTCACGATGGATCTCGCCGCGCACCGGGTGTCACGCGCGGACAAGCCGATCCATCTCGGTCCGACGGAATTCCGCCTTCTTCGTCATCTGATGCGATATCCCGGCCGGGTTTTCTCGCGCGAGCAGTTGCTCGATGCAGTCTGGGGCCGTGACGTCTATGTCGAGGCGCGCACCGTCGACGTCCACATTCGCCGCCTTCGCAAGGCATTGAATGCAGACGGCGATGCCGACGTCGTGCGCACGGTCCGCTCGGCCGGTTACGCCATCGATCGCCCTGGGCATTAGACGACGTACGCTGACTTCAGCAACATGCCGCAGCATAATCTTTTGGCCCTCGTCGGAGGAGGGATTCTCCGATGATCGACTGGACCGGTTCTCAGTCAGGTACTGGAAAGCGGGACGCGGCCCACGCAGCCGCGTCAGTAGCAGGGTCCGATAGCCGGTCGGCTATCTCTCGTCCAGCACCGGCAGGCCAGCAGCCCAAATCGAACGATAGCGGGCGGCAAGTCTTTCACGCCGAATTCGGTCGCGTTCGATCGCATGCTCTTCCAGCGCGGCCCGGTCGGCCGCGGCAACCATGCCTTGCGTCGGCAGAACACAGGCGGTTGGGCAGCGCGTAACACCTTTGGTGCGGATAAATTCGGCAACCGCCGCTTCCCGATCGTCCTCAGCGGCGACCTGTCCTGAACCGATTTGAATTTCCTGAGTCCAATGTAACATGTGGGTGGCCTTTTAGTTACATTTGGTTACAATCCTTACAATATGTTACAATGCTGCCATGGTCAAGGTCAAAAGGCCGTCAATCGACCGTCAGCAGGCCCGTCTCTCTGATTCTTTTGGTGAAGCGGCGATCCGCCGCTCTAGATGCTGGTTACTCCTTGGTAAGGAGCTTGTACAATACTATGAATTTCATCGATCATATTTCGCGTCGTCAAATATTCAATTCAATCCCCGACCCGACCGTTACCGTCGAAATGGGGATCGCAAGTCTTATCCGCGATCGCGATAGCGCAGATGTGGAACTGCGCCGCCGTAAGCCGGCGCCTCCCAACGTCGCTCACTCCTGATCGACGCCGGCGAAATAGAGTTTGGGGTCGGCGGCGCGAATGCGAGCTTCAGGCAGACCGAGCTCGCGGCGCACGATGTTGGTGCCTTCGACGAGCGAGACGCATTTGTAAAAAGCAATGCGGCGGCTCAGGCCCTCCCGGCCGAAGCCGCAATCGGTTGTGATCACCAGCCGTTCGAGCGGGATATATTCCAGCGCCTTTCTGATCAGCCCGGCCACGTACTCGGCCGGCTCGACGGTCGTGATGCAGTGGCTGACGACGCCGATCCCGATCTTCTTATCGGTGTTGTATCGCGCGAAGAGCGGCAGGTCCCGGCCATCGCTGCTGGCGCATTCGAAGGTAATGACGTCGGCGTCGAGCTGCAACAGGTGGGGCAGGGCGCGTTCGTAACTCGGCACCTCCCAATAGACCCGCTGTTGGTTGGGATTGCCCCAGCAGGTATGCACCCAGATCTCGGCGTCGACCCCGGCGAGCTGGCGGTTGAACGCCGCGGTCTGGAATTCGAGGTCCGCCTCGGTGCAGTCGGGGCGGGTCGTCAGCCCGTGGTGGCGCGGTTCCTCCACCTGGATCACTGGGCAGCCGGCGGCGGCTAATTGGCGCAATTCGGCATTCATGATGTCGCAGAGGTCCAGCACCATCGCCTTGTCGTCGGGGTAATGTTCGTTCCACAGCATGCTCGCCAAAGCCGGGGCGCAAATCGCCCCGAACTTGACCGGGCGGTCGCTGAGGCGTTGAGCAATCTGCCACAACGCGGCGTATTCGAGGGGTCCGCGGCTGAGTTTCTCTTTGACGATGGCCGGCTGATAGGCTTCCTGCACCTCCCACAGGATCCTGCCGGGGCGAATGTCGTGCCGCGCCATCCAGCCCTGCGAGGTGCTGCGGTGGCCATGGATGCCGCCGAGCCGCTCGATCGGATAAAAAAACCACGACTTGCCGCCGACCGCCAGGTCGAAGCGGCTGTCGCCGTCGGTCACTATGTCGAGGCCGGCAGCCTCCTGCGCGTTGATGACCGCGGCGACGGCGTCGAGATACTGCTCGCGGAACAGCGAGTCGCCGAGTGCTGCCTTGAACGAGCGGCCATCGAGGCTCCGGTCGAACCACAACGGGCGCGGATAGGACCCGGTGATCGCCGTCGGCAGCAGCATGTCACGGGTAGTTTTCAGCATTGGCGTCTCCACACCTTACTCGTCACCGGGCGGAAGTTCTTCCCCGCGACCATAGCCCGGTAGCTCGGCAGGGGCCATCCCGCGCCACCTCACAGCTCGCGGATAAGTTCCGCGAGCCGTTCGTAATCTTCGATCTCGTTGTAGCCATGGGCTGAGATCCGCAGCCAAATTTCACCGTTGATGGCTTGCAGCGGTGCATCGGCTCGCCGGTTGAGCAATTGTTCCCGCAGCTCGACTGCGGAGATTTGCCTCGGAGGAAGCCGCCGAATAAAGCCCGAACCGTTATCGCCCGGACCCGTCGCAGTTGCATCAAGAAGTGATTGGAAGCGAGCTCCCCAGCTGCATCAAGCCGGGGCTGCCAGCTTGACATGTTCGGGGCGGAACCCGATGCCGACCAAGCGAGCGGGGATCCGACGCAGCAATGGCCATCGATCAATCAGGCGCAGAAGCAACGGCGGTGACAGTTGCCCAGTACTCTGAAGAACGCGGCCAATCACTCGGTTTTGGAGGAACACCTGCAAGGCCTGCGTCGCGCGGGTCGGGAACTCGCGACGACGCTGGACCAATCGAAGATCGTCATCGATAACCGCTCCTTGAAAAAGTCGGGGCCCCAGGATATTCGCCGCGGCGACGGCGTCCTGTATCGCCAGATTGATGCCGACGCCGCCGATCGGCGACATGGCGTGAGCCGCATCGCCGATGCACAACAGGCCGGACCGATGCCAAACCCGCAAGCGATCGACCGAAACGGTCAACAACTTGATGTCGGACCAATCGCCGAGCTCGCCGACGCGATCACGCAGATATGGGGCGAGGCCCGCGATCTCCTCGCGAAAGCCCTCCAGGCCGCCCCGCTGAATTTGATCGAACCCTCCCTTCGGAATCACGTAAGCGCATTGCCAGTAGTCCTCGCGATTGAGCATCACCAGGATCCTGGCGGCGTCGACCCGGCCCAAGGTTTGTCCCGGATCGGTGGACCGTCGCGACAGGCGCATCCACAGCACGTCCATCGGAGCGCCGAGATTGACGATCTCGAGTCCGGCCTTCGCGCGCACGATCGAATGCCGTCCGTCCGCGCCGATGACAAGATCCGCGCGCACGGCCAAGTCCCCCTCCGGGGTCTCTGCCAGCACCCCGGTCACGCGTCCGCCCTCTTCGATCAGAGCGGTCACCTCGGCTTCCATTTCGAGCCGGAAAGCCGGAGAGTGCCTGGCCTGTTCGGCGATGAAGTTCAGGAAATCCCATTGCGGCATCAAAGCGACGAACCGGCAATGGGTCGGCAGATGCCCAAAATCGGCGACCTGGAGAAATGCATCGCCGATCTGTGCGCCGAGATTGCGCACCTCCTGATGTGGTCGCTGCAGGAATTCCTCAAGGAGGCCGAGCTCGTACATGATTTCGAGCGTCGAGGGATGGATCGTATCGCCGCGGAAATCGCGCAGGAAGTCGGCATGCTTCTCGAGGACCAGGACAGCGACCCCGGCGCGGGCCAGCAGCAACCCCAACATCATGCCGGCGGGTCCGCCGCCGGCGATGCAACAACGGACCGAAACCTCGCGGGCGCTCATCGGGCCTCCTCCTCCGCGCAACCCCTGCTTCCGCCTAGCCCGCGGATCGGGCCGAATGGGGCGGGTCCCGGCGGAGAAGCAGTCTTAGTTACATAGGTGGTAACGGCGAGAGGCGTAGGATCTGCTCAAGCGCTTTGAGTTTTTCGAGCCGCGCGGCTTCTCTTGCCGCGACATAGTCGCGGTATGCGGCGCGGTCCGCCTCGGCGATGGTCGCCTGGGTCGGGACGACACATACGGTCGGGCACCGCGTGACGCCCTTGGTGCGCAAAAACGCGGAAACCGCAGCTTCGTAATCGGCCTCGGACATGGGGGAACTCTCTGTCTGAGTAAACGATGAGGCCTTGATAGCGCGGCATCGGTTAACGTCGGGTTTAGAGAAAGATCTCCAAAAATTTCGCGAACTCCGGCGCGAAGGGGACCGCTCCTTATAGCTTTTTGACCGAATCTCGACGATATAAGGCGGAAGCAAGACGACGGTGGGACCTTGGTCCATTCGGATTACACGGTACGGTTCTGGGGCGTACGCGGCAGCATCGCCTGCCCGGGGCCCGATACCATCCGTTACGGCGGCAACACATCATGTGTGGAGATCCGCTGCGGGCTCCACCTGATGGTCTTCGACGGCGGAACCGGGCTACGCCTGCTGGGCAACGAGCTGATGAGCACCGGCCAGCCGGCCAAGCTGGACCTGTTCTACAGCCATACGCATTTCGACCACATCTGCGGATTGCCGTTCTTTGCTCCGTGCTACGATGCACGCAGCAGGATACGGATCTGGGCCGGCCATCTGAACGGCAAGGGCATCGAAGCGGTGCTCAACAATATGATGATCGCTCCGCTATTCCCGATCCCGATGGGAATCTTCACTGCCAAGATCGCCTTCATCGATTTTACCGCCGGCGATACGCTGGTTCCACATCCCGGCATCCGTCTCAGCACCGGGCCGCTCAATCATCCGAACGAGTCCACCGGCTACCGCATCGAATATGGCGGCAAGGTCGTCGCTTATATCACCGATACTGAGCATCGGGCGGACGGGCTGGATCGCAATGTCCTAAAGCTGATCGACCACGCCGATGTGATGATCTACGATGCCTCCTACACCGACGCCGAATATCCCGCCCGTCGGGGTTGGGGCCATTCGACATGGCAGGAGGGGGTGCGCCTTGCCGATGCGGCGGGGGTAAAAACGCTGGTGATCTTCCACCACGACCCCGGTCACGACGATGGCTTCATGGACCAGGTGGCGATCGATGCGGCGATCGCCCGGCCCGGTACGATCGTAGCCCAGGAGGGGCTCGTACTGCGGCCATAACGGGCCGAGGAGACGCCCCGGCATTCGGCCTGGGCCAAACCTTGTTTTAAGGCGCTGGCGAAGCGGATCGGCCGGAACAGCGGCCCGTGCTCGTCGTCGCCGTGGCCGCTCGCCCCGGGTAGTCGTGGATGCGCCCCCTACCCCTCCCACGGAGCCTTCTGCCGGAGTATGCTTCGGTGCGCCCACACGGAGGCTGACGGCTCGGCTCCATGCAAAGGAGACCACATCCATGACGATCGATGTAGCGACCGGCATTGTCCGCATTCTCAAACAGGAGGGTGTGGGTTGGGTTTCGACCTTCCCGGTCTGCCGGGTCAACAACGCGCTCGGCCGGGAAGGGGTGCCGATGCTGATGATGCGCGACGACCGCTACGCCGTCGCGGTCGCCGACGCGTTCTCGCGCATCACGGCGGGCTCCCAGGGGGGCTCACGGATCGGGGTGTGCACCTTCCAAGGGGGTGTGAATGCCGCCGGCATGCAGTACGCCTACGCCGGGATGGCGCAGGCCTATGAGGATGGCTCGCCGGTTCTGTGCATCACCGATGGCGTGCCGGCCGGCAACTCGGGCAACAGCCAGTACGATGTCGCATCGGCGATGAAGACCGTGTCGAAGTGGTTCGGCTATCTCGACAGGCCCGAGCGCACGCCTGAGCTGATGCGCCGCGCCTTCACCATGCTGCGCAGCGGCAGACCGGGCCCCGTGATCCTGGCTATTCCCAATGCCACGGCCACATACGACGAGACCGCCGACCCCTACCGTCCCGTGAAGGGCTGGAAATCGGCGCCGGACCCGGCGGATGTGCGCGCTGCAGTCGACCAGCTCCTGGGAGCCCGCAACCCGCTGATCTACGCCGGCGAGGGGGTCATCTACGCGGGTGCGTCGGAAGACCTGAAAGCGCTGGCGGAGCTCGTGAATGTGCCGGTGATCACGACCCTCAAGGCCAAAGGGGCGTTCCCGGAGAACCATCCGCTGTTTGTCGGCGTGCGCGGCGATCAGGTGGCACACTACCTGAACAAAAGCGACCTGATCCTCGCCGTCGGCTCGAGCCTGTCGCCGGGCCGCTTCAGCCACGCCATCCCCGATGCGGCGACGAAGACCATCATCCACTGCAACGTCGACGAGCTGCACATCAACAAGATGTATCCCACGGCGCACGCGGTGATCGGCGATGCGCGCTTGACCTTGCAGGCGCTCCGCCAGGAAGTGTCCGACCGCACGTCCGGCGCCGGACGGCCGGCGGATAATGTGGCGGCGGAAGTGCGGGCGGCACGCGACACCGCACTCGCCAGATACCGGCAGGTCATGAACTCCGACGAGACGCCGATCAACCCCTATCGGGTGTACGGCGATCTGATGGAGGTGCTGGATCTGAAGAATTCGTTCGTGACGCACGAAAGCGGCAACACGCGCGACCAGCTGAGCACCGTCTTCGACACGCTGATCCCGCGCGGCTTCCTCGGCTGGGGCAATGTCTCGACGCTCGGTTTCAGCCTGGCGGCCGCCATCGCCGCCAAGAAGGCGTTTCCGGAGAGGGCATCGGTGGCGGTGACCGGCGAGGCGGGCCTTGGCTACATGCTCGGCAACCTCGAGGTTCTGCTGCGCGAGAAACTCGGGATCACCGTCGTGCACATCAGCAATGGCGGCTTTGCGGGCTATGGACCCGGCTTCTGGGGGCCGGGACACGATCCCTTCACCCACCGGGTGCTGGGGCCCGACGAGGTGGATATGTCGAAGGTGATCGGCGCCCTCGGCTTTCACACCGAGCGGGTCAGCGAGCCGGCCGAGATCATCCCGGCCCTGCGGCGGGCGCTCGACATCAATACGTCGGGTCGCCCGGCCTATATCGAGTTCATCTGCTGCCAGTACCCCGTCTACGGCCAGTGGGTTGGACGGAGCGCGGAGTGAAACGATGCCGAAGCTGATCCCCGTCCCCAACTCGTTGAGCAAGCCCTTCTGGGACGCCGTCAACCAAAGGCGGCTCGTCTTGCAGCACTGCGCTCAATGCGACAGGCTGCAATACCCGCCGCAGCAGGCCTGCCAAGTCTGCAACTCGGCCGCCGGCCTGACGTGGAAAGAGGTCGAGGGAAGAGGCCATATCGCGACCTACATCGTGATCGAGGATGGCCGCCTCAACCGCCGCATGCCCGATCAGCCCTATAACCTGGCAATGGTGACGCTGGACGCGGACTCAGGGTCAATTTCTATTCCAATCTCCCGGGCACCCCGCCCTACAAGGTGCCGGTGGGTGCGGCCGTCGAGGTGACGTTCGAGGAGGTGGCGCCAGGCCAGCTCATCCACGAGTGGCGGGTCGTCGCCTAGTTCGTCCCTGCCATACCTGCACTGCCAGAGCATAGCAGGGCTGTCCGGGAAAACATCGAGGGATTGTCTTGCTGCCTAATTTACCTCCGACACTCGCCCTTCTAACCCTCTCCCCCCGCCGGCCGGGGGGAGAGGGAAGGGTGAGGGGGGCCGATGATGCAGTTTGCGGCGCCGCCCACCTCACCCTCCCCGACGCTGTCGCGCCGGGGCCCCTCCCTCTCCCCCCTAAAGGGCGGAGAGGGGCTATTTCCGGTGAACTCGCGATTGCGCAATACAGCACGCGTACAATCGGCTTCGGTTCCCCGGACAGCCCTGCCAGAGCATAGAGGAAAGGAGGAGCCATGACCGCGCCAGACCGGTATCAGTGGCGGCGAGACAAGGACGGGCTCGGAGTATGGGAGCACCGCGGCAAGGTCGCAGTGGCTGGTGTCGGACATTCGCCGGTCGACCGTCGCTGGGACGGCGTCTCGATGGACAAGACGCTCGGCGCCTACTCCATCCTGGCCTGCCGGAAGGCGATGGACGAGGCAGGCGTGAGCCCGGATCAGATCGAGGGCGTGATCTGCTGCGACAGCCATATTGCCGGCGGCAGCGGCGGCTCCGCGTCGCAGTGGGCGCCACGGCCCTACTTCGCCCCGCCCTACGATTCGGAGTGGGGGCTCACTCTGGTCAACGCGAAGTGGCTCATCGAGCAGATGCGCCTGCCCAACGTCAAATTTGCTCCGACTGGCGTGCCGACCATCAGCGAAATGGTGGGCATGGCAGCCCAGGCCGTGGGTGACGGCCTTTGCCACACCTGTCTCGTCATCTACCCGACAGGCAATCTCGAAGGCCGCTATCGTCGCGGTGGCGAGAACGCCGACGACTACGCCCGCGGCGCACGCCAATGGACGGCACCCTGGGGCAATCACGGCGGCAACGATTTCATCAACATCTTCCCGCACGGTCAGTACTGCCTGAAATACGGCGGCAAGCACGACGACCTCGCCCCCTTCGTCGTCAACCAGCACCGCAACGGGCTGCTGACGCCGTGGGGGTACAATGCCACCCACCACGTGCCGCAGCTCACGATCGAGGATTACGTCAATTCGCGCTACGTCCTGAACCCGCTGAGGCTCTGGGACTGCGACCGGCCGGTCAATGCATCGGCCGCGTATCTCTTCACGACTGCCGAGCGCGCCCGCGACATGCGGCAAAGGCCGGTCTATGTGCTCAATCACTCACAGCACAACTTCAGGCAGCGCAGCACACAGGCCGATCTGGACGAGATCGAGGACTGGACCGACCGCGCCGCCCGGCGAATGTACGAGGGCGCCGGGCTTGGGCCCGAGGACGTCGATATATTCAATCCTTACGACGGCTATGCAATCATGACGCAGTTCTTCCTGGAGGCCTTCCAGTGGCACGGCGTCAAACGCGGCGATGCCTTCGCGTTCTACGCGGGCGATATCAGGGTCGAGGGACCGCACCCGTTCTGCTCGAGCGGCGGCAATTTGGGGAACGGGCGCACCCGTACGGCCATGTACACCGACAGCATCGAGCAGCTCCGCGGCACGGCTGGCGCACGGCAGGTCAGGGTTCGGGCGGAGACTGCGCTGGCGGCATTCACCACGCCAAGCAGTGGCGGCTGGATCATGTTCGGCAAATCCCCGAGCTGACGGCCTGTGACATTGGAGATCACCGGCTCCCGGCGATCACTCTCAGCCACGTACTATTGGTCAAAATCTAACGCTGGTATCAAAGGCGTAGGGCGGAACAGCGCAGCGCATTCCGCCGCGCAGCGGGGCCGGGCATACTCCGCCCATGCCGGACTATCGCCGCAACCGGGCCCCTGGCGGAACCCTCTTTTTCACGGTCAATTTGCTGGACCGGCGCTCGGATCTGCTGGTGACGCACATCGATGCGCTGCGCGACGCCGTTCGGCGGGTGCGAGCCCGCGCTCCATTTCGTGCCGATGCCTGGGTCGTGCTCCCCGACCACATGCATTGCCTGTGGAGCTTGCTGGAAGGCGACGCCGACTTCCCCGGCCGCTGGCGCGCGATCAAGATCGCGTTCGCCAAGTCGTTGCCCGCTTGCGAACCGCGATCGGCGGTTATGACCAGCCGCGACGAACGCGGTATCTGGCAGCGCCGCTATTGGGAGCACACAATCCGCGCTGCGCGCGATTTCGCCCGCCATTTCGATTACATCCATTTCAATCTGGTCAAGCACGGTTTGGTCGAGCATCCGGCGGATTGGCCCTACTCGACGTTTCGCCGCTGCGTTGCCAGCGGAATGTATCCAAGCGACTGGGCGGGCGCAGGAGACGAACCGGCGCAGACCGGTGAGCGCCGATGACCGCCGGGGCGCACACCGATCGAAGGCGGAATGCGCTGCGCTGTTCCGCCCTACGCTTGCTGTTGAACCACATCCTCCCTAAGGCTATGATCCAACGGGGGTATACGGGGACCTCAGGAATCTGACGAACGCCGGATCAGATGACTTGGTGGTTTGTTGCATTTGGGGAGGATGGGAGCAAAGACAAATGAATAAAGAGCATAGCCTTACGAATGTAAGGAAAAAGTCTACCATCGCTATTCCTAGCTTTTTCTACGAAATTGGCAGGTGTCCTGCATGTATGCGGCAGGCGTTTAAAGCAGCTTGTGCTACTGTTGTCGTAAGTATAATAACGTTGTGTGCTGCTCCGTTGCTTGGGGTTGGCTACACGGCCGCCACAGTCACAAGCGCGTTGGCACTGATAGCACTTTCACTCTGGACATTTCACTTGTTGGTCTCTGCTATGAGATTTGCCCGGCGACGTGCAATGTTCAATCCGGAGCACGAAGACTTCATGGCAAACCGTCGGCGTTTTCTAGCCAACTTTGTTAAGGGGTTTGTCGGTGTTGCGTTAGCAACCAGCATTCCAACTCTGGCCAATGCTCAGGTGACATGCACCGATGGGAGCCAGTGCAATCCGGGGACCCATTGTTGCTATTACGGAAACGATGTGTGGTGTTGCGATAATAGTACAAGTTGTGGTCAAGATAACTGCATTCCCAACAATTGAGGAAACACCGGTTGCACAGCCGGGCCCGGGATGGAGGAATAAGAAGGTGAGGATCGGACTCGTAGTTGCCGTGTCTTTAGCATCGCTGGCGTTGTCGGTCGGCGAACGGGCGCAGGCGCAGTGGCAGAAAGGGCAATATCGGCAGGACGATGGTTCCGTTGTGAAGCAGACCGTGACGCTGCGCGGCGGAACGCTGCGCCTTGAACACGACATGCCAGACGGACGGGTACTCCGTAGCGTCATGCTCATGTCCCGAACGGCGGCCGTGATACCACCGTTGAAGGCTTCGACGGAGACGGGTAACTGGGGCGTGGAGGTGCAGTGCGACGCCGCAAAAACAACTCCTCCCGTTAACTTACACAAAAATGCTTTGGTTCAGCCAAATAGCTTCTGGGGAAATCAGCAGATTGGCGATATCGTGCAGTCGATAAAACCGATCCAAGATACAATTACTATACGGCAGAGTAGGTCAGAAGACCCTCCGGGAATGGGTCAAGAGTATTGGGTCCCCAGACGATCGATTGTGCGAGATGAGACTGAAATCAATTTTGAGGACGGTAAATGGGTCTTAACACTGCATTCAAAGCGCCCGGACATTGTGCTGAAAATTACCCGAAGCGATGGCAGCACAATCACGGAACATGTAGATACGGCAGATGTGTTTTTCAGCACAGAAGCAGAAGCTCGAGATCACGCTAATGCGATTGCAAGTTTACAATGAGGTAAGGAGGAGGGAAAACATGAGGTTGTATTCGACTATCCTGTTAGCGGGCGTTGCTCTAGCGTCCTTCTTGCCCCAGGCGGGGCAAGCCGCCGATGCGGTTCGCTACTCAGGCCCTCATGCGTACTGGGTTAAACAACTTCTGAACGGATATCCAGGTTGGAGCTGCCCGCGGTCCACAAGCAGCCAGGCCGGGGCGGTGCCACCAAAAGTCACGGCAGATACTTGCATGCGAGACAAAGGGGTCGCTGCCGCCGCGCAAAAGGCTTGGGCCGCAGAATGCTATACCCGAGTTGGGCGTGCCGCCTCCGCCCAAGAACAGGCGGAGGCGATGGCTAAGGAACTTAGTCAGGTAGACCGCATGTGTACCCCGGGCGCGCTTAGCCTTGGTGGACCGAGCTGCGACACAATCCGTGTCGTTCCCTGTCCAATGGGACATGCACCGTAAAATAGGAAATATACCGTAAGTGGATGCCGACATCGGTCAATGCCGGCTTTGGGCATCAAGAGCGGTTCCCGCCGCCAAGGCTGAGCGGCGGTTGTGGGCTCCAAAGCGGTCCGGTGCTGCCGACTGTTAGGCCGTGCAAACCTTTTGGGTCAGGCTCTCAGCCACGTGCAGTGCTATGTGCCGCGAAACACGACGAGGGCGTCTACCGCCTTCACTCCCTGACCTGACGGCAGCACCATCAGCGGATTGATGTCCAACTCTGCCAAGTGTCCTTCAAGGTGCATGGCGAGGTGCGACACGCGCACCAGGGTATCCGCGAGCGCCTCGAGGTCCGCCGCCGGCCGTCCGCGAAAGCCCTGGAGCAACCGGGCGCCTTTGACCTCGGCGATCATCGCCTGTGCTTCCGAGCGCGTGATCGGGCAGCGTCGCAGGGCCACATCGTTGTAGACCTCGACCATCACGCCGCCACTACCGAACAGGAGCACCGGGCCCAATTGCGGGTCGCAATTGACGCCAATGATGACTTCGACACCGTCTCCGACCATCTCCTGCACCGACACGCCGATGATCCGAGCCTGCAGGGCTATTGCATTTGCCGCCTCTGCTCCCTCCCCCTCGATGGGGGAGGGCCGGGGTGGGGGTGAATTCCGCGCCCGGTGCCCGAATGGATTGCCACTGGCACGGTCACCCCCTCCCAACCCTCCCCCATCGAGGGGGAGGGCACTTAAATAGGCCTTGGCACTGGCCAGGATCTCGGCGTAGGCCGTTTGCACTTGTGCCGCATCACGCAAGTTCAGCCGAACGACCCCGGCCTCTGTCTTGTGCAGAATATCCGGCAAGTCGACCTTGAGAGCCACCGGAAACCCGAGCTGCTCTGCGGCCGCGACGGCGGCCTCTGCAGAATTTGCCCGGTGCTCGCGCGCACTCCCCACTCCCCAGGCTGCCAACAGCTGCTTGCTCTCGGACTCCGAGAGGGTCGGACGCCCCAAGCCCAAGAGCCTGGGCGATGGCCTCATCCTGCGGCGCCGTGCGCGGCGGGGCCGTGGCAAAGCCATCGGCCAGGCGACGCTCGCGCCAGGTATGATACGCGAGGCGGCTCTGCAGGCCTCGGGCCAATTTGTCCGGCGTGTAGAAGATCGGTATCCGGGCGTCCTTTGAGCTGTGCCAGGCCAGTCTTGGCGTCCCGGCTTCCCGTCCACAAGAACACCACACCCTTGTCGGTCCGATCACGCTGGCTGATGACCTGCTGAGCTTGGGTGTCCGCCCCGGCGCTCGCCACGACGAGCGTCCCCATCCGGGGATCATTGATCATATGCTCCATGATTTGCGGGAAGGACTCACTGTTGGCAAAGCCTGTCACATCGGCAGGATTGGCCGCCCACCCGAAGCCCTTCAGGATCCCGTTGATGCCGTCACGCGCCTCGGTCCCCAAGCGGCGGCAGATCGAGACCGGCCTGACCGCACATGTCGGCGGTGAGCGAGCTGATGCCGCCCGAGTGGGATACCACCGCGATGCCGGGCACGCCGGGCTTGGGGGTGTGGGCCAGGAGGTGTGCCACCTCCAGGAGTTCGTCGTAATCCTGGACCCGGATCACCCCGTATTGGGCAAAGATCGCATCGTACCGGGCATCGGCACCCGTCAGCGCTGCAGTATGCGAGCGTGCCGCCCGGGCTCCCAGTTCCGAACGCCCGATTTTGATCAGGACGATCGGCTTGCCGCGCTCTGCTGCGAGCTTTGCGACTTCGAGAAATTTATCGGCCTCTTTGAAGCCTTCGACAAAGCCGGCAATGACCCGAGTATCCGGATCGTCCAGCAGATAGCGGGCGAAATCGGTAAAGTCGAGGTCTGCCTCGTTCCCTGTCGAGATGATATAGCTGAAGCCGATGCCGTTCTCGACCGCCCGCACCAGGAACGGCCCGAACGCCGTGGCGCCGCTTTGGCACACGAGGCCAATCGGCCCGGTCAGACCCGACGCCCCGCGCGAGGAAGCGGTGGCCCAGATGTCGTCTTTGACATTCGCGAGCCCCAGGCAGTTGGGGCCGCTGATACGCATGCCCGAGGTGCTGGCAAAGGCACCCAATTTCCCGCTGCAAATCACGCCGGTCGTCGACGCCGCGCTCGGCAAAGCCCGCCGAGATCACGATCGCCGATCCCGCCCCCTTGCGGTGGCTCTCCTCGAGGACATCGAGCACCTGGTCCCAGGGCACCACGATGCCTACCACATCGGGGGCCTCCGGCAGGTTCGTCACACTCGGGTAGGACTTCACCCCCATGATTTCGTCATAACGCGGGTTCACGGCATAAACCCGCACCCGGTCTTTGGCCTTGAGCGCGGCAGCCAGAAACCGCCCGCCATACTGCATCCGCGGCGTCGCGCCGACGATCGCAATGGAGCGTGGGTTGAGCATTTTGTGGATCGACGCCATCTGTGGTTCTGTCCAGAACTCCATGACACCCCCTGAAAAGAGCGTGGTCCGTCGGGTCGAGGGCATAGCGTCGGTTGTTATCTAAACAACGCCAAGTGGGAACATCTGCGAACCTTGAGAGGAACCTCCGCTCGCAGCGCGGAATCGGCTTGGTGTGATCGGTACCCGCAGCCGAGATGCGTGCCGGCGAGGCCGCAATCCCAGCGCACGCCCAAGGTGCGCCGCTGGCTGGGCGGTACACACCACCGTTCACCATAAGAGTGGCGTCCCGTCTGGTTCATCGGCTTTGAACTCCGCCCTGGCGCAGCAACTGCGATATCCGCTGCGCCGTGATCGGCATTTCGAAGATACCGATGCCAAACGGCGCCAACGCATCGGAAACCGCGTTGAGTACCGCCGCTGGCGCGCCGATCGTGCCGCCCTCGCCGACACCCTTGGCACCGGTGACGCTTGCCTCGGTCAGCGTTTCCAGATGATGGATTTCAATGTTCGGGATTTCGGCAGTGGTCGGCACGGGATAGTCGGCGAGCGAGCCCGTCAATACGTTGCCGCGGTCGTCATAAATCACCTTTTCATAGAGCGCGTTGGCGATGCCCTGGGCGACACCGCCATGGATCTGTCCCTCGACGATCATCGGGTTGATCAGGCGGCCGGCGTCTTCGACGACCACGAAACGCTCGATCGTGACTTGGCCGGTCGCGAGATCGATTTCGACGACCGCGACATGGCAGGCGTTTGAGAAGGTTCCATAGGGGTCGTAGGTCGCCACTGCCGACAGCCCGGTTTCGGCGATCATTGGAAAGCGGTGGCTCTGGTGATAGGCGGCGCGCGCCACCTCCCGCACCTCGACGCCCAGATCGGTACCGCGCACAAAGGCGCGGCCGTCGGCAATTTCGATGTCGGAAGCGCCGGCTTCCAATATCTGGCCGGCGACCGCTCGCAGACGCTCGCGTAGCGTTGTAGCCGCGAGCTTGCAGGCACCGCCGGCGATCACCAGCGAGCGGCTGGCGAAGGTGCCCCAGCCGTAGGGGCTGCGGTCGGTGTCGCCCGCGACGACCCGGATCTTACCAGGCGCGACCCCGGTCTCGTCGGCAATCAACTGCGCCAGCGTCGTCTTCAACCCCTGGCCGTGCGGTGAGCTGCCAATTCGGGCTTCGAGAAAACCCGAGGGGTCCATTACCAGTTCGACCCGCTCAAAGCCGGGAGTGATCACCATGCGCCGCGCCGCAAAGGCGGGAGTGCCCGGGCCGGTGCGCTCGGCGAACACCGACATCCCAAGGCCGAGCCAGTGACCATCGGCACGCGCCGTTTGCTGGCGTGCGCGGAACTGGGCGATGTCAACAACCTGGGCCGCAGCCTCCATTGCCTCGCGATAGCTGCCGGGGTCGTGCACGACGCCGGTCACGGAGGTATAGGGAAATTCGGCGATCAGATTGCGACGCCTGATTTCAAGCGCATCGAGACCGAGCCCGGTCGCGGCGCAATCCATCAGCCGCTCCATCGCCGCCGTAATGACGGGCCGCGACACGCCGCGATAGGGCGCCATCGGGCAGGTGTTGCTCGCGATGCCACGGGCGCGAGCGCGATATTCGAGCACTCGGTATGGTCCGGGCATGTCCGCCATCGCCATCAATGGCTCGACCCCACAGGTGACCGGGAAACTCGAATAGGCGCCGACATTGCAGAGAACGTCGGCGTCGATCGCCAGCAATCTACCGTCCGTATCGAATGCGCCGCGCAAATGCAGACGCTGATCGCGCGCGTGAAACGAGGCTGTCAGGTTCTCGAGCCGGTCCTCGATCCAGGCGACGGTGCAGGCCAAATGCCGCGCCGCCCATACGGTGACGATATATTCCGGGACGAGCGGCATCTTCTGGCCAAATCCGCCGCCGACCTCGGGCGCGACGACGCGCAGTTCGGATTCCGGGATCCCCAGGAGCGTCGGCGATGCCGGTGCGCAGCAGATGCGGCATCTGGGTCGACGCGGAAAGGGTTACGCGTCCGGTCGCCGAGTCGAAGGCGGCGACGGCAGCGCGCGTCTCCATCGGCACCGCGGCCTGCCGTCCGGAGGTGAACGTAAATTCGACCACTTGGTCTGCAGCGGCGAAGGCGGTGGCGACGCCTGCCGTTTCGAAGCGCGCGTCGATCAAGGTGTTCCACGCGGCCGTGTCGTGTACCAGCGGCGCATCGGGTGCCAGCGCTTCGTCGAGGGTAACGACCGGCGTCTCGGCGTCGATCTCGACCGTGACCTGTTCGGCGAGATCCTCGGCCTCAGCGGCGGTGTCGGCAATCACCGCGGCAATCGGCTCGCCAACATAGTTGACGCGCTCACGGGCGAGGATCGGCTGCGCTACCGGGACATAATCCGGGCGATCGAGGCGCGGACAGATCGGTTTGACTTCGCCCAGCGCAGCCGCGGTTATGATCGGCACTCCCGACGGCGCCTCCACCGCCAGAATCCGGCCCCGTGCGACCGGGCTTCGCACAAACCGCAATATTTGGGCACCCCGCGCCAGATCAGCCGTGTAACGGCCGCGCCCCCTCAGCAGAACCGGATCTTCGTAGCGCGGCAAAGGCCGCCCGACCCATCTCATTTCGAAATCGCCTGGTCTAAGGTTTTGTCCGGATCATGCGTGGTGAGGAGATTGAGTGCGCCGTCAATGGAGTGGGGAGGAACACGGGGCGGGTCCCATCAGCGACGAGCAACATCCCTCTCGTTCACGCTAACCAACCTTCCCGACAAATCAAGCCGCAAGAGGGAATTGATCGCGTTGTTGTAAAGCAGGGGATGGTTTCTGCAACCAAATGGCGCGGGCTTTTCGGCTTCGAAAACGTGGTAATTTATCTCAAACCGATTCCGCTGTTCTCCAAGGTTCGCAACAACTCTGAATAGTCCCCTCACGACAGATTTCGCGAAGTTCGAACTGAGCCACGATGATCTCTCTGTGGGAAGGAGCACGCGCATGATCGTACGGATATATACGGGCCACGACGGCCAGACCCATTTTGAAGATCTCCCCCTGCCGGCCGAGGAGAGCCACAACGTTGCGCTTCAGGCGGGTGGCAACCTCGTGTTCCGCTGTTTCCCTGGGGACTATTGGAGCGATTGGCACACCGCGCCCCGGAGACAATACATTTTTATTCTCGTGGGGCAGATGGAAATCGGGATCGGCGATGGCACCACGCGCCGTTTTGGACCGGGCGATGTGATCCTCGCTGACGACCTCACGGGCCAGGGCCACACGACGCGCTCGTTGGGAGTTCCGCGGATCAGTGCTACTGTGCCGGTGAGCACCTAACGCGGGTCCTGCCCCCCATCCGCGGATGAGGACGCCCATGGCACTTTGGGCACCATGATGCGCCCCGCGACGCCAGGACGGTTCGGTTACACACGAGGAGACTGCGTATGCCAGAGCGCCAACGTATGACGACCCGACTCAAGACCCTGTTTCAACGGCCCGAATTATTTGTCTTAGCGGGCGGGATCAATCCCATTGGCGCGAAGATGGCGGAAGCGCTGGGCTATGACGCCTTCTACATGTCCGGGGGCAATACCTCGGCCCACCAACTGGGCTGGCCCGACTCCGGGACCAGTATGCGCGACATGGTGGACAACGCTCGGAAAATTGTCCTGACCGTGCAGATCCCGGTCTTCGCGGATGCCGACACAGGCTACGGTGATGCCATCAGTACGCATTACACCGTGCGGGAATACATTCAGGCGGGCATCGCTGGCGCCCACATTGAAGACCAGACGTTTCCGCCGAAATCCGGCCCCCGCCGCCGCTGTGTCTCGATTCAGGAGATGGTCGGAAAGCTCCGGGCGGCGATGGATGCCAAACAGGCTCTCGACCCGGACTTCGTGATCATGGCCCGGTGCGATCTCGCTGGCGTGCCGGGCGCCAGCTTTGTAGAGATCATTGAACGCTGCCAGGCCTACAAAGCCGAAGCGCAGGTCGATGTCATCTGCCCCAATGGCTTGCGCACCTGGGAAGAAATTCAAGAGGCGATCCGCCTCATTCCCGGGCCCGTCGTCCCGCTCATTCCCGCCCACCTGTCGCCGTATCCCTCCTTACAGGCGCAGCAGGATGCCGGGGCCGCCGCGGCCTGGTTTCCCGCGCTGACCACCATGGCAGGCTTGCAGGCTAACTGGGATTTCTTGAGTGATTTTCAGCAGCGCGGCACATTGGCCCTGGATGCGCTCCGCGCCCAGGCGGCTCAGAGTCCCTGGGGCGTCGCCAGCAATGGCGGCATTCTGGACGAGCCGCGTCTGCGCGCCATGGAGGAGATGTATCTTCCAGACTAAGGCTGGGACGCTGTCCCGGGGGTACCGTCAACTCACTGCGCTCATCACTCTGTGCAAACCGGTCACGATGGTGGACAATCGGTCGAACAAGCAGGAGGACGGCCATGCCAGTCATCGACGTTCAGGTTCATCCCTTCGATCGAAATCATCCCGGCCGGCCGTGGGCCAGTCCCTCGCACGGACTCAACTCCGCCACAGGCGAAGAGATGGTCGCTGCGATGAACAGTGTGGGCGTCGACGGTGCGATCATGGTCTCGTCGTTCAGCGCCTATGAATACGATCCGAGCTACGCGCTCGAAGTTTACAACACCTATCCGGATAAGTTTCGGGTTGTGACGCCGGTCGACGCGACCAATCCAGCGGTTGATGATGTCGTGGCGAAATGGGCGGCGACGCCAGGCGCGCGCGGCATTCGCATACGAATGCGCGACGGCCTGCCGATGGACGCGGACCATCCCGGTTTGAACCGCGCTTTCGCTGCCGCCGCCAAACATGGTTTGCCTGTCAATTTGCTTTGCTGGGGCATCCTGGACAAAGGGCGGCCGCACATCCAGCGACATCGCGATACGGTCATCGTCATCGACCATCTCGGCCTGCTGCAACCTGCCCGCCCGCCGGTCCCCGCCGATGTTTGGGCCGATCTTCCCAAGCTGCTCGCCTTGGCTCAATACGCGAACGTAAGGGTAAAGATCAGCGGCGCCTGCACGATGTCGCACCAACCGTTCCCGTACGACGATATCTGGGAGCCGGTACTGCGGGTCATCGATGCGTTCGGACTGGATCGTTGCATGTGGGGCACCGACTGGACGCGGACGATCGGCATGCTGACCTATGAGCAGGGCGTCACGCCGTTCCGCGACACCAAACGCCTGTCCGAGAAGGACAAGGCAGCGCTCATGGGCGGAACGTTGCAGAACGTCTACAAGTGGTAGCGCGACCGTACCGCTTCGGCCGCGCCACAATCGGCGGATCGTGCCAAGGCCGCCGAGCAGCTGCATCGGCGGACGTTATTGTTCGGTGCTGTTCCACGCGAGAATTTGATAGAGGATGATGGCGCCGAACGTCGCGGTGCCAATCCCTCCGATCGTAAAGGCGCCGAACTTGAGTGTGAGGTCGCCGGCCCCTGCCGTAAGTGCTGTTGCGACCGTGATCAGATTTCGTGGATTGGAGAAATCCACCTTGTTCTCTACCCAGATCCGGCCTGCCATGGCGGCGATCAGGCCAAACAGCACTATCGACAAGCCACCGATAACGGGATCTGGGATCGAGCGAATAAGAGCACCGAATTTTGGCGAGAAGCCCAGCAGGATCGAGACGACCGCGGCGACGACAAACAGCAGAGTTGAATAGACCCTTGTAGCCGCCATCACACCGATGTTCTCGGCGTAAGTCGTGACCCCGGTGCCGCCGCCGAAGGCGGAAACGATCGTGGCCAGACTGTCTCCCAAAAACGCGCGGCCCAGGAAGCGATCGACACTTCTGCCTGTCATCACACCGATGGCTTTGATGTGGCCAAGGTTCTCGGCGACGAGAATGATTGCAACGGGTGCAATCAAGAACATGGCATCAGGATGGAAGCTCGGACCGGTGAATTCCGGCAAACCTATCCAGGGTGCTGCGGCCAACGCCATAAAGTCGATGGGCTTCTCCCATCCGAAACCGTTTGCGAGCAATAAATACAGCAGATATCCGCCGATGGCCCCGAAAACGATCGGCAATCTGCGCCAGATCCCCGGCGCCGCGACGGCGATCAGCCCAATGATCAGAACCGTAAGCAGCCCAACCCAGGTATCGAATTGGCTACCGCTGACGGATTTGATGGCCACGGGCGCAAGATTGAGACCAATGGCTGCAACGACCGCGCCAGTCACAACGGGCGGCATCAATCGTTCGACCCAGCCGACGCCGGATTGCATGACGATCAACGCGATGATGCCGTACAGGACACCCGCCGCAATGATGCCGCCGAGCGCAACATCGAGGTTTGGGTTCGGCCCATGGCCGGAATAACCGCTTGCAGCAATGACGACGGCGACGAACGAGAAGCTCGAGCCCAAGTAGCTCGGTACGCGTCCTGCGACAACGACAAAGAAGATCAGCGTGCCGACGCCCGAAAAGAGCAGTGCTCGGTTGGGATCAAAACCCATGATGAGCGGCGCGATAATCGTTCCGCCCGCCATCGCGACCCCGTGCTGCAGACCTGAAACGATAGTCTGGCCCCAAGGCAAGCGCTCCTCGGGCATGATCACGCCAGTTGTCTTCACCTTCCAATGTGGGAAATAGCCCTCCCGTACTTCAGAAAGCGTGGCCGTCGACATACTCCCCCTCATTAAAGGCACGCTCTCAACCTAATGCACGAGTTGATCACGAGCAAGAGTTTGAGTTGTAACAACCAATGCACCGCGTTGGTCGGACAGTTATGCAATAGGCCGGGAGTGCGGGCCTGGCAAGGTAATACCGCGATCAGCGCAGCACCCGCTAACGCCACGCTGCCAAATCAAATTTCTGGATCGCGTCACCCGCTCGGTTCGTGCCGCTAGCAAGCACCTCCGCTGAAGGCCAACTCTCAGATCTTCTCGATCCCGATCAGCTCGTCATGCGTACCAAAAGCAGACCACCACCACAAGCCAATATTCGCTGGGGATTTCCGAATTTTCCAGTTGAATGCGGCGACGTCAGATTTCGACTTCGGCGCCAATCTCGATGACGCGGTCGGCAGGGATCCGGAAGAACTCGGTCGGACGCGTCGCAATGCGGGCCAAGCCTGCATAGAGACGCTCGCGCCATCGTGCCATCCCTGGGCGCGCGGTCGATTTGACGTTGAACTGCCCGACAAAGAACGACATTCGATCCGGATCGAGAATAAGGCCCGGTATATCCGCGCGGCCAAGCTCGCGCGGAACATTTGGGGTCTGCGCAAAGCCGAAATGGATATCGATCTGCCAAAAGCCCGAGCAGGGCTCATGCGCGCGAACCCGATTTTCGCGTGCCACCCGGGGGATGTTCTCGGTGACGACCCGGACGAACAGCACAGTCCCGTGCAACACCTTGTTGTGCTTGAGGTTGTTCAGGAACGTCACCGGGACATCCTCAGTACGGGTCGTGAGATAGACTGCGGTGCCCGATACGCGGGCCTCCGCAGTTTCGGCCGTTGCCGCGAGAGAGGAGAGGGGAACGGAGGCAGCCGAGAGTCGGCCAAAGACGAGCTGGCGACCCTCACGCCACGTCGACATCACCGTGAATACGATCATCCCGATCGCCAACGGAAACCAACCGCCGCTCGGTATCTTCAGGGCGTTGGAGGAGAACAGTGCGAGATCGACGAGCCCTAACGGCAGGAAGGCAGCCACCACACCCGACCAGCGCCACCCCCAAATGCGGTGCGCCACGGCTGTGGCGAGTACGGTCGTGATCACCATCGTCCCGGTAACGGCAAAGCCGTAAGCCGCAGCAAGCGCGCTCGAGCTTTGGAAGCCGAGGACGAGCGCCAGGACAGCGACGAGAAGCATCCAGTTGATCTGGGGGATATAAATCTGGCCGGATATATGAGCCGAGGTTTGAAGTACGTCGAGCCGCGGCATCAGGTCGAGCTGCATCGCCTGTCTTGTCAGCGAAAAAGCACCCGAAATCACCGCTTGGGAGGCGATGACGGTCGCCGCGGTAGCCAACAGCACGAGAGGCAATATCGCCCAATCGGAAGCCAGGCGAAAGAACGGGTTTTCGATGGCGTTCTTGTCGGCGAGGACCAAGGCACCCTGGCCGAGATAATTGAATACCAGCGCCGGCATAACCACCGCGAACCACGCTGTTCTGATCGGAAAGCGGCCGAAATGTCCCATATCCGCGTAGAGCGCCTCGCCGCCGGTGATCGCCAACGCGACGGCGCCCAGCACAACAAAGCTGACCGCCGGATGGGCGGTGAAGAAGTCGAAGGCATGCGAGGGGCTGAGCGCCGTGAGGACCTGAGGGAAAGTACCGATATGGATCAGTCCCAGGATGCCCAGCACAGCAAACCACAACGCCATAACCGGACCAAAGTATTGGCCGACGCGTTCGGTGCCGCGCTTTTGCACGACAAAGAGCCCGAGCAGCACCAGCAGCGTCACGGGCAGGACGAAGGGCTTTAAACCGGGTATCGCCACCTCGACCCCCTCTACGGCACTCAGCACCGAAATCGCCGGCGTGATCATGCTGTCGCCGTAAAACAACGAGGCTCCCACCAGGCCGAGCATGGTCAGGACCCAGGGTAGGTGCTTGCCGGGAGCTCCCCAGAGAGCCAGGGCGAGGAGCGCAAATATTCCCCCTTCGCCCTGGTTGTCGGCGCGCATGATCAGAAGGACGTATTTGACCGCGACGACGAGCACGAGTGCCCAAATCAAGCAAGACAAAACGCCGAGAACATTGTCCTGTGTTAACGCCAACCCATGCTCAGGGTTGAAGCACTCGCGAAAGGTGTAGACGGGGCTTGTTCCGATGTCGCCGAAGACGACGCCGAGCGCTGCGATAACGAGGCCGCCGCGGCCCGGTGGGGTATCCTGGTCGTCCTCAACCATTTGGTCGGTCGTGCGGCTTGTCACGAATACCTTTTGCATTCCTTCGCCAGGGACGGCCTCCCTAGAATGATCCGCCATTCATACCCCGTTCTCCGACGCGCAGATGCTACGGCGTCCCTCGCAGCGGCTGGTAGCAGCAAATTTAGCGACGGTCAGTGCCCTTCAGTCCGCTGCACGCAGCGCTTGAATCGACGCAGAGCGGCCCTTCGGCTAGGCTATCCCAGCTAGTGGACGGCGATCGGACGCTGAAGCGGAAGGTCGGTTCAAAGATGACCGTGACCATCGAAAATCCCACTTGCCACCATCATCAAGGGTCTGGAAGACAATCCCTCCGCCAGCAACTTCTTGTTTAATCGCGGAGCCGCAGCACGCAGTCCGATTTCCCCCTGGGTTACGGTGTCGCGTTATTCGGCCGGCATGCCGGCAGTGATCCCGAGAAATCGGCCGCGGTTTGGCGAGGGCACTCGAATTTTTTGAGGCCGCCCATAACGCGCCCGGTTTTCTCAGTCCGCGGGCCTACCTTGGGCGCTGCAAATTCTCTGGCGAGCTCTTCGCGAGGTGGCGCTTCCTGTCCCGTCGCGCGCTAATCGCCCGAGCATGGGCGGGCGGCCTTTTCGCGCGAGGGTGCGAGGGGATTTTTTCTCCAACCCGAAGGGGCGTCACGCGCGCCTGTGGAGGTGGAGGATTTCCCGTCGGCCGCCGAATTTGGACCGTGGGTTACCTTGGGGATACCTAAGGTCGAGTGATTCCTGCGCGAACTCCGTCTAACTATCGGAATTTATTGGTGGGTGCAGGGGGACTCGAACCCTCGACCCGCTGATTAAGAGTCAGCTGCTCTACCAACTGAGCTATGCACCCGCCGCGGGGCGCGCTCTATAGCAAAGCGCCCACGGCTTGTCGATAGCGCCTCGGGTCGTCAGACCCGGCCGTGGCAGTGCTTGAATTTTTTGCCCGAACCGCACGGGCAAGGGGCGTTGCGCGGGGTGCCGGCCCAGGGCGGGCGCGGGCCGGCCAGGCGCGGGCCGGCGCGGTCGGTGCCGTTTCCCGCGCCTGTCCGGCGCTGGGCGCGGGAGGGTGCTGAGACCGGCCGGCCGGTCGTGCCGGTGGCGCGCGCCTCTTCGGCCATCGCCTCCTCGGGTTCGGCCCCTGCCGGCGCAAACACCGGCTGCGGCTGCACGCGCAACTCGACATAGCTCAAGACCGAGGTGACGTGCTGGCGCAGATTGGCCAGCATCGCTTCGAACAATTCGAAGGCCTCGCGCTTGTATTCGTTGAGCGGGTCGCGCTGGCCGTAGGCGCGCAGATTGATGCCCTGGCGCAGATGGTCGAGGGTCAGCAGGTGGTCCTTCCAGGTCTGGTCCAACAGCTGCAGGAGCAGGCTCTTCTCGGCCATGCGCATCAGTTCGGGACCGTAATTCGCCGACTTCTCGGCCATCTTGCGGTCGGCCGCGGCGGTGATGCGCTCGCGCATCTCGTCCCCGCCGATCCCCTCCTCCTTGGCCCACTCGGCGAGCGGCAGGTCGAGGGCGAGCAAACGCAGGCACTCGGCGTGAAGCCCGGCGATGTCCCACTGCTCGGCGAGCGAATTCTGCGGGATCGCGCGCGCCACCATCTCGTCGATCGTCTCGCCGCGCATGTCGGCGATCGTCTCGGCGACGTCGCGCGCGCTCATGATTTCCTTGCGCTGCTCGTAGACGACCTTGCGCTGGTCGTTCATCACGTCGTCGTATTTGAGGAGCTGCTTGCGGATGTCGTAATTGCGCGCCTCGACCTTCTGCTGCGCCTTGGCGAGCGCCTTGTTGACCCAGGGATGGATAATCGCCTCGCCCTCCTTGAGCCCCAGGCGCTGCAGCATCGAATCCATTCGCTCGGACCCGAAGATCCGCATCAGGTCGTCTTCGAGCGAGACGAAGAATTTGGAGGCGCCGGGATCGCCCTGGCGGCCCGAGCGGCCGCGCAGCTGGTTGTCGATGCGCCGGCTCTCGTGCCGCTCGCTGCCGACGACGAAGAGGCCCCCCGCCTCGACCACATCCTCGTGCGCCGTTGCGATCTCCTCACGGATAGCAGCGGCCCGCGGCTCTCGAACTGCCGCATCCTCGATCGGCGCCAGATCGGTCTTGAGGCGCATTTCGAGATTGCCGCCGAGCTGGATGTCGGTGCCGCGCCCGGCCATGTTGGTGGCGATCGTCACCGTGCCCGGCCGGCCGGCCTGCGCTATGATGTAGGCTTCCTGCTCGTGATAGCGCGCATTCAGCACGTTGTGCGGGATCTTGTGCTTTTTGAACAGCGCCGACAGCGCCTCGGACTTCTCGATGCTGATGGTGCCGATCAGCATCGGCTGCTTCTTCTCCTGGCACTCCAGCACATGCTGCACGATCGCATCGTATTTCTCGCGCGTGGTGCGGTAGACCTCGTCATCGGTGTCGTCGCGGATGCACGGCTCGTTGGTCGGGATCTCGATGACGTCGAGCTTGTAGATGTCGCTGAACTCCTGCAACTCGGTCATTGCGGTGCCGGTCATGCCGGCGAGCTTCGGATAAAGCCGGAAATAGTTCTGGAAGGTGATCGAGGCGAGCGTCTGGTTCTCGTTCTGGACGGTCACACCCTCCTTGGCCTCGAGCGCCTGGTGCAATCCCTCCGAATAGCGCCGCCCCTCCATCATGCGGCCGGTGAACTCGTCGATGATAATGATCTTGTCGTCCTTGCTGATGTAATCGGTGTCGCGGGCGAAGAGCTTGTGCGCGCGCAATGCCTGGTTGACGTGGTGGACGAGCCCGACATTGTGGATGTCGTAGAGCGATCCCGTCGTCATCAGGCCGAACTGGCGCAGCATGCCCTCGATCTTCTCGACCCCCAATTCGGTCAGGGCGACGGTGCGCTGCTTTTCGTCCTTCTCGTAATCGCCGTCTTCGAGCGCCGGGATCAGCTTGTCGACCCGGATGTAAAGCTCGGAATTGTCCTCGGTCGGGCCCGAGATGATCAGCGGGGTGCGCGCCTCGTCGATCAGGATCGAGTCGACCTCGTCGACGATCGCGTAATGGAACGGCCGGTGGACCATGTCCTCGAGCCGGAACTTCATGTTGTCGCGCAGATAGTCGAAGCCGAGCTCGTTGTTGGTGCCGTAGGTGACGTCGGCGAGATAGGCCTCTTTGCGCTGCATGTCGTCGAGATCGTGAACGATGCACCCGACCGTGAGACCGAGAAAGCGGTAGATCTGGCCCATCCAATCGGCGTCGCGGCGGGCCAGATAGTCGTTGACGGTGACGACATGCACCCCGTTGCCGGTCAGCGCGTTGAGATAGACCGGCAGGGTCGCAACCAAGGTTTTGCCCTCGCCGGTCTTCATCTCGGCGATCATGCCGCGATGCAGCACCACCCCGCCCATCAGCTGCACATCGAAATGCCGCTGGCCGAGCGTGCGCTTGGCCGCCTCACGCACCGTCGCGAAGGCGTCGACGAGAAGGTCGTCGAGCTCGGCCCCGTCGGTGAGCTGCTCCTTGAAGCGCTGGGTCCGCGCGCGCAGCTCCTCGTCGGACATCGCTTCGAGCTGCGGCTCGATCTCGTTGATCGCCGAGACGATCGGCCCCAGGCTCTTTACGTAACGATCATTGGCGGAGCCGAACAGCCGCCTGGCTAAGGCGCCAAACATGGGACCCTCGAAAAACGGGGAAGGAAGGCAGAACGTGTTCGCACGGCGGCCCGTTCAGAGATAGGCGGACCCGCCGGAGGTGTCAATTCGCCGCCGCCTTCAGAGCGGCCCCACTGACCCTTCCCCACCCAAACCCTCACCCGCTTGCGGGGAAGGGAACGGGAGGGGGCCTTGTCCGCGCGGCGCCGATCATGCATTGATTAACGCCTCCTCCATTAAAGGTATCGCGATGTTCGCTCGTCTCACGTTCACTCCGACGCTTGCCTTCGCGTGCAGAGCCGGGCTCGCCGCCTGCCTCCTCGCCAGCCCTGCCGCGCTGGCGGCCGATCCGTCCGCGCCGTCGCCAACCTCCGGCGGCCCGGCCACGGAGGCCCTTCCGCAGGGTAATCCAGTCGTGGCCCGGATCGACGGGGTCGAGCTCCGCCTGTCGGATGTCGAGGCCGCTCAGCATAACCTACCGCCGCAGGCACAAAAGCTGCCGCTCGCTCAAATCTATCCGATGCTGCTCGATCGGCTGGTCGACAACGAACTGCTCACCGAGGCCGGACGCAAGGAGCATCTCGACCGCGATCCCGACGTGCAGAGCCGCCTCAAGCGCTACGAAGATCGCCTGATAGAGGAGGCCTATCTCAATCGCGAGATCAAGCAGGCGGAAACCGAGGATCGGCTCAAAACAAGCTACCAGACCTTGCTCAAAGAGAAGCCGGCTCATGAGGAAGTGCACGCCCGCCATATTCTGGTCGCCACCGAGGCGGAGGCGAAATCGGTCATCGCCGAGCTCGACAAAGGGGCAGATTTCGCGGCCCTCGCAAAGAAATATTCGACCGACCCCGCCGCCGGGTCGGGTGGCGATCTCGGGTATTTCGGTCATGACGACATGGTCAAGGAATTTGCCGACGCCGCCTTTGCCTTGCCGGCGGGTCAATACAGCAAGACGCCGGTCAAGACCGAGTTCGGCTGGCATGTGATCAAGGTCGAGGACCGTCGGCTGAGCACGCCCCCGAGCTTCGAGGAAGCGCGCGAGGAGCTTAACCACGACCTTGCCCAAGAAATCATCGGGGCAAAGCTGCAGGAGTTGCGCGGCACCGCCAAGATCGAGGAGTTCGGGCTCGACGGCAAGCCGCTGCCGGCAGCCAAATAGATGGCCGACGTCTCGCCGCTCGCGCCGGCGCGATTCCCCGCACTCGGGCCAATCGCCGGCGTGCGGCTCGCCGCCTTCGCCTGCGGTATTCGCTACACCGGCCGCTACGATCTGATGCTGGTCGAACTGGCGCCCGGCAGCGCCGTCGCCGGCGTGTTCACCCGCTCGCTGACAGCGGGGGCCCCGGTCGTGTGGTGCCGCGAGTGCCTCTCGGGCGGCACGGTGCGCGCCATCGTCGCCAATTCGGGCAACTCCAACACCTTCACCGGCCGCCTCGGCAAGGAGGTCGTCGAAGCGACGGCGGCGACCGCCGCGCGCTTGCTCGAATGCGACCCGAGGCAGGTGTTCATCTCGTCGACAGGCGTGATCGGCGAGCCGCCGCCGGCAGACAAGATCGTCAGCGCCCTGCCCCAGGTTGTGCGGGTGCTCTCGGCGGATGGCTGGGAGGTGGCGGCACGGGCTATCCTGACGACCGATACCTTTCCCAAGGGAGCGACCGCGACGGCCTCGATCGACGGCGTTGAGGTCCGCCTCAGTGGGTTCGCCAAAGGGTCCGGAATGATCGCACCCGACATGGCCACGATGCTCGCTTACGTCTTTACCGACGCGACGCTGCCCTCGGCGGTGCTGCAGCCGCTTCTGACCGCGGCGGCCGACCGGTCGTTCAATTCGACCACGGTCGACGGCGATACGTCGACAAGCGACACGGTGCTTCTCTGCGCCACCCAGCAGGCGGCGCACCGTCCGGTAGCGAGCCCGGGTGATCGGCGGCTTGCCGATTTCCGCCGGGCGCTCGATCGGGTCATGATCGATCTCGCCCAGCAGATCGTGCGCGACGGCGAAGGCGCGCAAAAATTCGTGACGATCGATGTCACCGGCGCGGCGACGACGCGCGCCGCGCGCCGGATCGGGCTTACGATCGGCAACTCGCCGCTGGTCAAGACCGCGCTCTCGGCCGGCGACCCCAATTGGGGCCGGATCGTCATGGCAGTCGGCAGGGCCGGAGAAAAGGCCGATCCCGACCGCTTGTCGATCTCGATCGGCGGCATCCAGATCACCGCGGGAGGCGGCCCGGTCCCCGGCTATGACGAGACCCCCGTGGCCGAGCACATGAAGGGCCGCGAGATAAAGATCGCCGTCGATGTCGGCGTCGGCCGCGGCAAGGCGACCGTGTGGACCTGCGATCTGACCCATGGCTACGTCGACATCAATGCCAGTTACCGAAGCTGAAACTCCGATCGTGCTGGTCGCGGCGGTGGCGCTCGTCGATGCCGACGGACGGGTACTGCTCGCACAGCGGCCGGCGGGTAAATCAATGGCCGGCCTGTGGGAGTTTCCGGGCGGCAAGCTCGGCGCGGGCGAGACGCCTGAGGCGGCGCTGATCCGCGAGCTCGCCGAGGAGCTCGGCATCGATGTCGCCGCGAGCTGCCTCGCACCTTTCACCTTCGCATCTTATTCCTATCCCGACTTCCATCTCTTGATGCCGCTTTATGTCTGCCGCAAATGGTCGGGGATCCCGGCCGCGCAGGAAGGGCAGCGCCTCGCCTGGGTGCGGCCGGCGCGGCTCGGCGACTACCCGATGCCGCCGGCCGACGAGCCCCTCGTCGCGATGCTGCGCGACCTGCTGTAAATTCAGCCGGACGGAATTCTCAAAGGTGATGTTTGCCGGGCGGACAAGGCGGCGCTCGCAATATGCGTGGCGGAATATCCGATTGCGGGACTTCGTCGCGGAGCACCATTTTGCCGTCTGCCCCGGTTATCGGCTGGCCCTGAAGATAGGGCAATTCGCCATCGCGCAAGGGGCCTTCAAGGTAGTAGCGAACTAAGCCATCCTCCCGGCGCACATAGCAAGACTTGTCCGAGGGCTTTGCCGCGGCATCACCGCTGGGTTTCGTCGTCTCATTCGAAGCAGCACCGGTATCCGCTTTCGAAACCGCCATCCAGGCCACGACCACCACCACCGCCACCAAGATGGCGGTCGGATATCGCATACGTTTTGTCAAACGCGTGATGGGTTGAATTTTCATCAAATGGCATGATGGCGCCGTTCTGTTAATAAATACTTTCAGCAAGCTCGCCGTGACGGTGCACGGCTCAGGGATTTACTCTATACCGTCGGTCCCGGCACCGCAGATGATGGCGCAAACCCGCTCGCCCTCGGTTGGCCGATAGCGGCCGCATAGCAGTGCCGCGACCGCAGCGGCTCCGCTGAGCTCTGCGGCAACCCCGATCTCGCGCCACAGCCAGCGCGCCGCTGACCGCATCTCGGCGTCTTCGACCAGAACGATCCGCTCGACGGCCTGGCGGATGATCGCGAGGTTCAGGAGCTCGCTGCGGCGCGGCGCCAGGGTAACCGCCGCAGTGTCGAGGCTGGCGAGCTCGACCAGACGCCCGGCAGCGAGGCTCTGATGCAAGGTCGGGGCGCCCACCGGCTCGACCCCGATGATGCGGATGCCGGGCTTCTGCGCCTTGGCCGCGATTGCGACGCCGGAAACCAGACCGCCGCCGCCGATCGCGACGAGCAAGGTATCGAGATCGGGAGCCTCTTCGAGGATCTCCAGCGCGATCGTCCCCTGACCGGCGATGACATCGGGGTTGGCGAACGGGTGGATATAGGTGAGATCTTCGACCTCGGCATGCCGCAAGGCTGCCCGGTTGCTGTCGTCCCAGACCTCGCCCGCCATGACCACATGCGCGCCCCAGGTATCGAGCTTGGCTATTTTGTCGGCGGCGACGGAACGGGGCAGGAAGATCGTCGCCGACACCCCGGCTGCCCAACCGGCATAAGCAACCGCAAGCCCGTGATTGCCGCCCGACGCGGTGACGATGCCGCGACGCAGTCTCTCCAGAGGCAAGGCGAAGACCGCATTGATCGCGCCGCGCGCCTTGAACGAGCCGGTGACCTGCAGCGCTTCGAGCTTGAGCAGCAATCCTTGCGCGAGCCCGGGCGCTTCCTTGACCGGCGCCGCCGCGAGCAGCGGGGTTCGCCGCACGAACCCGCGGATGCGCTGTGCGGCGGTGCGGACCTCGTCTATGCCGGGCGGTGCCGTCACGGCGCCCAACCGGTCAGGAACAGGATTTCAAAGGTTGCGGGGATGCGGCCGTCGGCAAGGCCGAACCGCTCGGCATAAAGGGCCGCTGCGCGGGCGAGGGTGTTGCGGCGCAGCGGTGTGCGTCGCCGCGCCACGAGCGCGTTGGTTTCCCCCATGCCGCGTATGTCGCGCATCAGCGCCAGAGCGTCGGGGTAGGTTACGGTAATCGTCTCGGCGTCGGCGACCGGCATTGCAAAGCCCGCGCGCAACAGCAACCCCGCGATATCGGCGAGATCGGCCGCCGGCGACACTCGCGGGCTCACTCCGCCTTCTTCGGCGAGCTCGGCTTCGAAGAGTGCGGTCCGCAGCTCAACCAGGGTGCGCCCGCCGAGCATCGCCGCGAGAAAGAGCCCGTCGGGTCTCAGCACCCGGCGGAGCTGGACGAGAGTGCCCGGCAGATCGCCGACCCAGTGGAGCGCGAGCGCGCTGACAATAAGATCGAAGCTCCGCTCGCGGAATGGGGAGAACTCGGGATCGGCGGCAACCCGTACTCCGCGGCCACGCTCGAGGAAGGCGAGGGAGGCGTCGGTGGCGACAACACGTTCGATCCCCAGCCGGCGCTCGAGCGCGCGGGACAGCCCGCCGTTGTGGACGCCGAGATCGAGTGCAGTGCGGAATTGCCGTCCGACATCCTCGAGGCGCTCGATGAGCCGATCGGCCACCTCGGCATGCAGAAAGTCGACGCAGCCCTTCCCTGCCGCGCGGTCGCGGTGCAACCGCCAGGCGTGGCGATCGAACAATGTGGTCGGGTCGGCGGATGTCACTGTTGCGGAATTATGCAGCTGATTCACCGCACGGCAATGTGGCGCTCCGAGGGCCCCATGTCCAGCGAGCGGCTCGGCGCCGTCGCTGCCTCGCGTTCGCGCCGTGAACCACCGTACCTCCTGTTTCTGCAGGATAAAAACAGGACGGGTCCTCCGTCCCGGGCCGCTTCCTGGTCCCACCCGACATCCGTCTCGACCGCCCCTTCGCGGACCGGCCTCCGCTGTTTCTGCTGTTTTTACTGGAAATTATCAGCGGCGTACCGCCTCTTCGTCGCAGGAATCCTCGATCGCCGGCGGCGTGGCGAACGAAATAACAGCGGCATGACAGCTCGTTTCTTGGGTGCAACCTGGGCATGTGGAAAATTTCACGATATTGCCCCGGCAGCAAATCAGTAGCGAGATCTCCCCGGACAGTTGTATTCCCGAGCGTTGAAACAAATCGTCGCGAATTCCCGATCGGCGAGCACGCGGGATTGCATGGTTGCGCGCGACGGCGAGTATCCACATACGCGATCGTTGATATTCCTCAAACGTTGCTAAAATAGCATGCATATGCAAATCTGTCAAGAAGCAATACGAGCATGGTGCTGCGCTGCCGGCATACGCAACGACGGCCAGACGATCACGATCCAAAAGAAGACCCTGGAGAGCGATCCCGCTCTCTGTGAGGCGGTCGTCGGTGGCCTCCTCGAAGCGCTTGCCTTTACGTTGACCAATCCGCAGGAATCGCTGGAGCTGTTCCCAAAAGGAAGTGCCCGAGATGGGGCTCAACTCGAGCTTCAAGGAATTCGCCCGGATCGGGCTCGGCATGTGGCAGCATGGCATCGATCGCCCCGAGGCGCACGAGCACGGGCTGGGGTGGGGCGAGGGGGCCGGCTATTCTCGTCATGCACTATCTGGTGGAGCCCGGCGCCAAGCGACCCGATCCCGAGGCTATCTTTACCAACCGCTTTGCCGGCAGGATCAAGCTCACCGAGGCGGAATGGTCGAATCCGTCAACGGGTCGCTGAATTCGACAAATATTTAGGCTGATCGACCGACGTCCTAATCAGCACCGGAGGAACCAAGCCATGACCACTCAAGCGGAAAACGAATTGCTGACGCGTGTCGGCCCCGGCACCCCGATGGGTGCGCTGATGCGGCAATACTGGATGCCGGCCTGCTTGTCGTCGGAACTGGTGGCCGACGGCGACCCGCTGCGCCTGATGCTGTTGGGCGAGCGGCTGATAGCTTTTCGCGACAGCGCCGGGCGGGTCGGCGTGCTCGATCACCGCTGTCCGCACCGCTGCGCCTCGCTGTTCTTCGGCCGCAACGAAGAAGGCGGCCTGCGCTGCATCTATCACGGCTGGAAATACGACATCGCCGGCAACTGCCTCGATATGCCCAATCTGCCGGCCGACCAGGACTTCCGGGACAAGATCAAGGCGAAGGCCTACAAGGCGGCCGAGCGCGGCGGCCTCGTCTACGTCTATATGGGTGAGCGCAAAATCGCGCCGCCGCTGCCGGCGCTGGAGGCCATGCTCTGCCCGCCGGACGAGACCAACCTCTGGGCTCGCCAGCGGCAATGCAACTGGCTGCAGGCGCTGGAAGGCGACATCGACACCTCGCATTTCAGCTTTCTGCATACCGGCAAGGTCACGATCGACGACATCGATCCGGATCATCCGGAGCGGTTCCAATTCACCGACCGCGCACCGCGCTACCACGCGCGGCCGACCGAATGGGGTACGATGTACGCGGCCTACAGGCCGGCCCAACCGGGCCACGTCTATTACCGCTTTGCCCATTTTGCATTTCCGTTCTGGACGCTCTTCCCGAACGGCCCGCTGACCGACAACGTCCTCGCTCAGGGCTGGGTCCCGATGGACGACACGCACACGATGGCCTTCACCTTCAGCTGGACCCGCAAAACCCCCGTGCTCAGTCTCAACAAGAAGGGTGAGCCGCTGCCGCTTCTCGATCGGGTGAGCTCGACATTACCGAACACCGCCGACTGGTTCGGCCGCTGGCGCGCGGT
This sequence comes from uncultured Alphaproteobacteria bacterium, assembly GCA_963796155.1. Taxonomy (GTDB): domain Bacteria; phylum Pseudomonadota; class Alphaproteobacteria; order ATCC43930; family CGMCC-115725; genus AP-15. The sequence goes on from CAWCKT010000038.1 coordinate 85,625, forward strand.
CGCCAACGAGAGCAACGATTATCTGATCGATCGGGAAGCCCAACGCACGATCAGCTATACTGGCATTGACGGCGTGTTCCCGCAGGACTCGGCGGTCACAGAGAGCATGGGCGACATTTCCGATCGCACGCTCGAAAATCTGGCACCGAGCGACCGGATGATCGTCATGACGCGGCGGCGGCTGCTCGACGCGGTCCGAGCGCTACAGGACAACGGGACGGTCCCGCCCGGCGTCGACGATCCCGGCATCGCCGGCAATGCGCGATCGGGCGATCTGATCGCGCCGGAGGGCGAGCCGTGGCTGGAAGCATACGAGCGGACGCTCGGGGAAGCGCTGCACCCGGTCATGGCTCTCGCCGCCGAGTGATCCCGAATTCACCCGCCAGGTGAGCCGAGCGTTAATCATGACGGCCTTCGGGGAAGCCACCAGCCCGCCGGTTCGGCTCCTGCTCTGCGGCATCGGCCTCGCTCTGTTCGGCCTCGTCGCACTCGGCGAAATGGCAGTGCGGCGCCGGTATGGCGGCGAAATGCCGGTCGGCGGCGTGATATGACGCCGCTCGCCGCAGCGGCTTCCCTTGCGGTGCACCGTTCGCGCAAGCTGATCCCGGAATTTCGGTTGCACCGCCCGCGCAGCGCGGCAGAAGCGGTAGCACTGAAGGCAGCAGTGGGTGCTGGCGCCGTCTTCATGGCCGGCGGCATCGATGTCGTCAACCGGATGAAGTTTGGCGTCCCGGTCACCGACCTGATCCATTTGGGCCATATCGACGGGCTCGATCGCATCGAGGAACAGGATGGAGGACTCCAGCTCGGCGCACTGGTTACCCACGACCGCCTCGCGACCTCACCGCAGGTTGGGGCGCGCCTGCCCGCGCTTGTGCAGACCTGGCCCGATGTCGCTAATATCCGGATCCGCTGTAAGGGCACGATCGGCGGCAACATCATGGCCGGTGATCCGACCTACGATTTCGCATTGGCGGCGATGGCCGCCGAGGCGCGGTTGCATTTCCTCGCACTCGACGGCAGCACGACGGTTTTTGCCGCGACCCGGGGCGTCGCCGAGCATGTCGGGCTATTGACCGCGATCACCTTTCCATCCGGCAGCACGCTTCGGCTTCTCTTCGACCGGTCGCTGCGCCCGATCGTGAGCTTGGCGCTGGGCCTCGACTTTGCCGGCGGCCGCATCACCGGCGGCCGGGCGGCGATCGGCTGCGCCTATCCCGCGCCGATGGCCGCAAAGCTGCCCTTCGACGAGCCGCTGCCGCCGGCCGAGCTGGCGCGCCGCGCGGCACCGCTCGCGCAGGCTGTCGCCGCTGGCCTGCCCGAACCGCTCGGCGACCATCATGGCAGCTCGGGCTACCGGCGGCGGATGATCGAGGTTCTGCTGCGCCGCATCCTGCGTGCGGTCGCATGAGCCAGCCGATCGACATCACTCTTACCGTCAATGGCCGCAGCCATCGGCTGAGCGTAGCGCCGCGGCGGGTCTTGGCCGATCTGCTGCGCGAAGAACTGCAGCTGACCGGCTGCAAGATCGGTTGCGATCAGGCGGTGTGCGGCGCCTGCACGGTTCTGGTCGAGGGCATGCCGGTCACCGCTTGCACGACCTTCGCTTTCGAGCTGGACGGTAAGCCGATCACCACGATCGAAGGCGTCGCCCCCGGCGGCGCGCTGGACCCGGTCCAGCGCGCTTTTCTCGATCACGGCGCGTTTCAGTGCGGCTTCTGCACGCCGGGGATGATCCTGTCGGTCAAGGCACTGCTGGCGCGGCACCCCGACCCCGACGAGACGCTGATCCGACAATGGCTCAACGCCAATATCTGCCGCTGCACGGGCTATCAGATGATCATCGAGGCTGTCCGCGCGGCAGCCAGGGCCGAGGCCCGCTGATGGACGGCAGCTCTTCTCCGTTCCGCGCGGCGGTCGTCCCGCTCGACGGTCCCGACAAGGTCACCGGCGCGGCCCGCTACACCTTCGATGTCAGCCTGCCGGGTATGCTGCACGCCAAGGTCCTGCGCAGCCCGCACCCGCATGCGCGCATCCGCTCGATCGAGACCGGCCGCGCCGAGGCGCTTCCTGGCGTCTTTGCGGTGGTGACCGGTGCCGATGCGGCGAGGCTGCCGGATCCTTATTACGGCGTGGCGATCCGCGACCAGCCGGTCATCGCGATCGACAAGGTGCGCTATGTCGGCGACATGGTCGCGGCGGTGGCGGCGATCGACGAGGAAACCGCCTATCGCGCGCTGACCCTGATCGAGGTTCAGTACGACCTGTTGCCGACGGTAATGACAATTGCGGAAGCGCTGGCCGAGGGCGCCCCGCTTCTGTTCGAGGCACCGGCCGGAGGTGCCGCGGTCCAGGTGGGCGACGGCGTCACCAGCCTTAAGGAGCCGCGCCCCAATGTGCTGTCCGAATTCGCCTACCGCAACGGCCATGCCGAGGCGGTGCTGGCTGGCTCCGATCATGTGTTCGAAGACCGTTTTACGTTTTCGCGGATCAACCACTTCCACCTCGAACCCTATGTCAATGTCGCTCGGGCAAGCGGCGGCCAGATCGAGCTGTGGTCGTGCAACCAGGATCCGTTCGTCCTGCGTAACGACTTGGCTCGCATCTTCGGACTGCCCGTCAACACCGTCCGCATCCATTCGAGCTATGTAGGCGGCGGCTTTGGCGGCAAGAGCTTCTGCAAGATGGAGCCGCTGGTAGCATTGCTGGCGCTCAAGGCCGGGCGCCCGGTGCGCCTCTGCCTCAGCATGGATGAGGGCCTCCTCACCCTGACCAAGCACGCCGGCATCCTGGTTCTGAAAACGGGCGTCACGACCGGCGGCCGGCTGACGGCGCGGCAAAGCGAGATCCAGCTCGATGCCGGCGCCTATTCGGACGCGAGTGCCATGACCGTGGTCAAGGCTGGCTATCGCATCACGGGGCCCTATCGATGGGAGGCGGTTGCGACCCGCGCCTATGCCGTTCGCACCAATTCGGTGCCGGCCGGCTCGTTCCGCGGCTTTGGCGGGACGCAGGCAAGCTTCGCCTCGGAATCGCAGATCGACATGATCGCGCGCCGGCTTGGGATCGACCCCTACGAGTTCCGCCGCAAGAACCTGCTCTCGGTCGGCGAGCCATTCCAGCCCGGAGATAGCGGCATGGACAGCGACTTGCTCGCCGGTCTCGACGCGGTTGTCGATCGGCTTGGCTACCGACGGCGCGTTGCACCCTCCGGCGCCGGCACGAAGCGGCGTGGCATGGGGCTCAGCATCGGCCTCAAGGATGGCGGCGGTACCAATTATGCCCAGGCGCTGGTCAAGGTGCTGCCCTCCGGGCGGGCGATCGTCAATGCGGCGACCGTCGAGATCGGCCAGGGCGCCACAACCGCGCTGTGCCGGATCGGGGCGGAGGTCCTCGGCCTGCCGCTCGAGTGGGTGCGCTACGGGGCGATCGACACCGACCATACCCCACTCAACAACGGCACCCACGTCAGCTGCGCTACCGCGGTGACCGGCATGGCAATCGAACGCGCCGCCGCCGACGCCCGGCGGCAGATCCTGGAATTCGCGGCAGACCGGCTGGGCTGTTCAGCGGGTGAGCTGACGCTCGATCGTTGGACGGTGCGGCGCGGCAATTACGCGCATTTGCTCGAGCCTTTGATCAATGGCTATTTCGGCGGCGCCGGCTACGAATTCATCGGCCGCGGCGGCACCAGGATCGAATACGAGCCACGGGCCCCGCTTGCCGCACCGAACCTGTTCTGGATCCCGAGCTGGGTCGGTGCCGAGGTCGAGGTCGATTGCGAAACCGGCAAGGTCGAGGTCACGCAGCTCATTGTCGGAGCGGATTCCGGCACCAGCGTCAATGCCCAGGCCTGTCGCGGCCAGGTCGAAGGTGCCGCGCTGCAGGCGTTCGGCCAGAGCCTCTTCGAAGAACTGCGCTATCGCGGGACTGAACCGATCAACGCGACGCCGCTCGCCTATCGCGTGCCGCTCGCGACCGATTTGCCGAAACGCTACGAGGGATTTGTGGTGGAGCATGGCGGCCCTGGCCCGTTCGGCGCCAAGGGGATCGGCGAAAGCGGCATGCTCGGTGTCGCCGCCGCGATCGCCAACGCCGTCGAGGACGCGGTTGGGGTGCGGCTGACGCAGATTCCGTTCACGCCCGAGCGCGTCCTTGCGGCCATCGAGGCGTTGCGATGACGCCAACCGCAAGCCTGCCGATGTACAACCTGCCGGAGATGGGGCCGGTCAATGCGAGATTCTGGGAGGATCTGCGCGGGCTGCTGATCGAGGCAGAACTGCGCGACGTCCCCGAGACATTGAGTTTCGATTGCCCGCCGGTGCCGGAGCGTATCGGCCCCGAAGTGTTGTTCTCGCAGGTTTGCGGCTATCCGCTGGAGACGATTTTTTCGGGTCAGGCCGTGCGCATCGGCACCCCGTGCTACGACGCGCCGGGCTGCGACGGCCCTTCGCATTGCGGCCTGTTCGTCGTGCCGGCCAGCTCGAAAGCGGGGGAATTGCGCGACCTGCAGGGCGGCAAATTCCTGTTCAACCACCGTCATTCGAATTCCGGAATGAACCTGCCGCGGCGCGCCTTGGCTGAAGTCGCCGATGGCCGCCCGTTCTTTGCGCAGGTGATCGAAACCGGCAGCCACCCCGGCAATCTTGATCGGATCGCGCGCGGCGAGGCCGACGCAACGTCGGTCGATTGCGTGACCTTCGCCTTCTGGTCTCACTACCGACCCCAAGCAGCCCGGCAGGTCCGTGTGTTGGCGCGAACCCCGCCAAGCCCAGCGATCCCGTTTGTAACCTCGGCCGCCACACCGGCAGCAACCGTGGAGATCCTGCGAGCGGCGCTGCGCAAGCTCGCTCATGATCCACGCTACGCCACGGCGCGCTGCGGTTTGCTGGTGACCGACATCATCGATGTGCCCGCCGCCGCCTATCGCGGATTGCTCGACTATGAACGCGAGGCTGCAGAGCTGGGTTATCCGGCATTGGCATGACAGAGAAGGAGAAGCCGATGGACACGACTGCTGCGGTTCCGCTGAAGGACAGGCTCGCCGGGCGAGTTGCGCGTTTTGCTGATCGGCGCGAGGACTGGTCCGTCTTCGGCTTCGAGACCGCCCTCGACCCGCGCTATGCGCGGGCGCAGCGTCGCTATCTCGGGGCCAGCGGCTCGACCGACCCGTCGGATCTGCGCGGCTCCATCCCGGCGACTGCCTTCACGATGTCGATCCAGACAATGCCGGCGGGCAACCGCATCCCGGTACATTGCCACGAGACTGAGGAGGTCTTCTTCATCCTGGACGGCGAATGCCTGGTGCGCTGCTGGGACGGCGAGGCAAGCTTCGACATCTTGCTCGGTCGCTGGGACCTCGTCTGCTTGCCGCCCTTCCTGCAGCACGAGGTGTTCAACACCGGCGCCGGCGAATGCCAGGTGCAGACCTTGCTCGCCAAGCCGCAGCCATTGCGCCCGCAATATGCCGACCCTGAACTGCTCAAGCTGCAAGCGGCAACGGGATGAGATGCGCGATCAAAGCGATCATTTTCTGGCCGCTAAACTGACCCCGCCGACGGCGCAATAGATAGACGGTCAATTTCCTGACAAATCCGATAAAGACCGGGGCGCCGGCGATGGTGCGGCAGCTGATGAAGCGCGCCGCCCTCAGCTCAGCAGCAGGGCGCTCCCAGGACATGGGAGAGGTCAGAGGTTCAATTTCTCTTCGCGCCTCCACCACGTCGGCGTACGCTTCCGGCCCGAACGAAAGCGGAGGGGAAGATGCAGTCGACCCGCATCGGGGATTTCGAGGTTCATCGCGTGGCCGAGTTCGAGGGGCCGTTTTTGACCCCGGCGGAGTTCTTCCCCGATTTCGATCCTGAGGTCGTGCGGGCAAACGCCGAACTTCTCGGACCGCGGCTGATCGACCCGGCGAGCGGCAGGCTCGTCTTCAGCTTTCACACCTTTATCGTCAAGACCGGGCATCACACGATCCTGATCAATTCCTGCCTCGGCAACGACAAAGAGCGACCGACGCGGCCGCAATTCCACCGGATGCGGACCCCCTATCTAGCCGATCTCGCGGCCGTCGGGGTGAAGCCCGAAGACGTCGACTATGTGATGTGCACGCACCTGCACTGGGATCATGTCGGCTGGAACACCCGGCTGGAAAACGGGCGCTGGGTCCCGACCTTCCCCAATGCGCGCTACGTCATGGCCCGCCGCGAGTTCGCGCATTGGCAAGAGGTGCAGCAGCGGGGCGAGGACACGCCGCACCGCCGCGCCTTCGAGGACAGCGTCCTGCCGGTGGTGCAGACCGGGCAGTCGGTGCTGGTTGACGACGACTACGCCTTCGAGGACGAATTGTGGTTCGAAGGTGCTCCCGGCCACACGCCGGGGAACGTTGTGATCCACGCCCGCTCGCGCGACGAGACCGGCGTCTTCATGGGCGATGTGATCCACCACCCGCTGCAGCTGCTAAAACCGGAATGGTCGACGCTCGCCTGCACCGACCGGGAGCTGTCGCGCAAAACGCGCACAAGGCTGGTCGAGGAGCATGCCGAGCGCGGCACCCGCCTGCTCCCGGCCCATTTTCCGGCGCCGACCGTGGGGCGGATCATCCGGCGGGGCAGCGCCTTTTGGTACGCATTCGAGTAATCGTGAGCGTAGCAGCCGGATACATCTTCCTCGCCTCAGCATTACGGCCGGCACATTCATGGGTTCCGCAGACCCCGAACGCCTTCCGCCACCCCCTTTCTGGCGCACGCGATATTTCGCCTTTGATATTCTGGCTCGGCGCGACTACCTGGATCCGATCGAGATTCAGAGGATCATGAGGCGTCCGGAGCGCCGCCAAGTACAGAAAGATGGCCGAATACGACTGTGGGGCTACGCCGCGAGCCTCGGCGGCTACCTTCGTGTCGTGCTACTCTCCGACGGTGAGACCGTCCACAACGCCTTCCACGATCAGGACTACCAACCGTGAGCGTCAGCCTTTCATACGATAAATCGACGGATAGTCTTTACATCGAGCTCAGACCTTTGCCGGCGAAGCGAACACGGGAGATCGCAGAGGACGTGATGCTCGATCTCGGCGAAGACGGCGAGCCGGTTGGCTATGATGTGCAGCACGCCTCGGCAAAACGAGACTTGATCATGTCGATCATCCTGGGCCGCGAGCCGAGGGTCGCGGCAGAATAGGGGCGAGAAGGAAAGCAATGGCGAGAATGACGGGCGGCGGCGCGCTGGTCGAAATGCTGCGCCGGCACGAGGTGGACACGATCTTTGCGCTGCCCGGCGTGCAGAACGACGCGCTGTTCGTCGCCTTCTACGACGCCGGCGAGGCGCTGCGGGTGATCCATACGCGCCATGAACAGGGTGCCGCCTACATGGCCTTCGGCTATGCCCGGGCGAGCGGCAAGGTCGGCGCCTATGCGGTGGTGCCGGGACCCGGCCTGCTCAATACCACCGCGGCGCTCGCCACCGCTTATGCGACGAACGCGCCGGTCCTGTGCATCAGCGGCCAAGTCGCCTCCGACTTGATCGGCCGCGGCTTCGGCCTGTTGCACGAAATCCCCGACCAGCTCGGGATCCTGCGGCGCCTGACCAAATGGGCCGCGCGCATCGAGCATCCGACCCAGACCGGAAGGCTCGTCAACGAGGCGTTCCGGCAGTTGCGCGACGGCCGTCCGCGCCCAGTCGGGCTCGAAATCCCGCCTGACGTGCTGGCGCTTGAGACAGAAGTGGCGCTGCCGGCCGCCGACACATCGCCCGAGGTGGCGATGCCCGATCTTGAGCAGATCGACAAGGCGGCGGCACTGCTCGCCGACGCCAAGAAGCCGCTTTTCTTTGTCGGCAGCGGTGCGGTCGGCGCGACCGAGGAGGTGCTGGCGATCGCCGAGATGCTCGAGGCGCCGGTCGTCGGCTTTACCGGTGGCAAGGGGATCGTCAGCGATCGCCACTATCTCGCCCAGCCGGCGCTCGCAGGCCACGAGCTGTGGCGCGAGACCGATGTCGTGCTCGCCGTCGGCACCCGGCTGCATCAGCCGCAGACCCGCTGGGGCGTGGATCGCGATCTGAAGCTGATCCGCATCGATATCGATCCGGTCGAGATCACCCGCATCGTCCGGCCGGCCCTCGGCATCGTCGCAGACGCCAAGCCGGCGCTCGCAGCACTCCACCGCGCGCTCGAGCGCCGCACCATCAGGCGCTCGTCGCGCAAGGACGAACTCGAAGCATTGAAGGCCCGTACCCTCGCCAGTCTCGCCGATCGCCTCGGCCCGCAATGCGAATACCTCAAGGCGATCCGCGCCGAACTCCCCGACGACGGCATCTATGTCGAGGATTTGACGCAGGTCGGCTATGTCGGGCGGATGGCGTTCCCGGTCTATCGCCCGCGCACCTACATCCACAGTGGCTACCAGGGGACGTTAGGCTTCGGCTTTGCGACCGCACTCGGCGCCAAGGTCGGGCGGCCCGATCTGCCGGTCGTCTCGGTCTCGGGCGACGGCGGGTTCATGTACAACGTCCAGGAACTCTCGACGGCGGTCAAGCATGGCATCGACATCGTCGCGATCATCTTTGCCGACGGCGCCTACGGCAACGTCCGACGCATGCAAAAGGAGGAATACGGCAACCGGCTGATCGGGGTCGATCTGTTGAACCCGCAATTCCCCAAGATGGCCGAAAGCTTCGGCGCCGCCGGGGTGCGGACGACGAACCCCGACGGGCTGCGCCGCGAACTCGCCGCGGCCCTGAAGCGGCGCGGGACGACCCTGATCGAGGTCGCGGTCGGCGAGATGCCCGACCCCTGGAAGGTCATGCTGCCGCCACGGGTCCGCGGCGTACGGTAGTTCGCTCACTATGTTCGACCAGGCGAAACTCGCGGCACTGCGCGCCAAATATAGTGCCGGGAAGGAAACTGAGGTTGCGCCGGCCGAGTTCAGAAAGGCGTTGTCGCTGGTGTTCGGCGAGAACTACCGGCGCTCGATGCCCTATGCCGGCTTATCGAGCCTGTTGGACATGCCCTATCGGCCGGAGGCGCCCGATTTGCCGAACTTTGGCGGGCTCGAGGTGGCGCTTGTCGGGGTCCCGATGGACCTCGGCGTGACCAACCGCGCCGGGGCGCGTTTCGGGCCGCGGGCGGTGCGCGATGTCGAGCGCATCGGCCCCTACAACCACGCCCTCAAGGTGGCACCCCGTGGCGAGTGCCAGGCTGCCGATATCGGCGACGTGCCGATGCGCTCGCGCTTCAGCCTCGACAGCTCAATCGAGGATATCGCCGCGTTCTACGCGCGCATCCAAGAAGTCGGCGTGCGGCCGCTCTCGGTCGGCGGTGACCATTCGATCACCTACCCAATCCTTCGCGCGTTGGGGAAGGATCACCCCGTCGGGCTCGTCCATATCGATGCACATTGCGACACAATGGGCGAGATCGACGGCTCCAAGTTCCACCATGGCGGGCCGTTCCGCCAGGCCGTGCTCGCCGGCGTGCTCGATCCTGAGCGGACGATCCAGATCGGCATCCGCGGCCCGGCGGAGGTGTTGTGGGGGTTCTCCTACGAATCGGGGATGACCGTGCTGCACATCGAGGATGTCGACCGCATCGGCATCGAAGGTGTCGTCGAGCGGGCGCGCGCGGTGGTCGGTGACGGACCGACCTACATTTCTTTCGATGTCGACGGGCTCGACCCGGCTTTCGCGCCGGGCACCGGCACGCCCGAAGCCGGCGGCCTGACCCCCCGCGAGGCGCAGGCGATCCTGCACGGCCTCCAGGGCGTCGACATTGTCGGCGGCGACGTCGTCGAGGTGGCACCCCAATACGACCCGACCACCAACACCGCGATGGTCGGCGCCCAGATGCTGTTCGAGCTCTTCTCGCTGATGGTCCTCGGCCCGCGCTTCAAAGAGCGCGGGGGCTAATCGCGTCGGGCGGCGAGCAGGTCTCGGATCTCCTCGAGCAGCACCTCGCTCCGTGGCGGCGGAGGAGGCGGTGCGGGCGCGGCCTCCTCGCGCACATGCAGGCGCGTCAACACCTTGATCATCCAGAATACCGCCAAGCTGACGATCAGGAACTGGATGACGGCGTTCAAAAAGACGCCGATGTTCAAGGTCACGGCACCGGCCTTCTGGGCGTCGGCGAGCGTGGGCTCTGATTGCCCCTTCAACGTGACAAAGATGTTGGTGAAGTCGATCCCGCCGACGAGGAGGCCGATGATCGGAGTGAAGAGATCCTTGACCAGGCTGTTCACGACGGCGGTGAAGGCGACGCCGATGATGATGCCGACGGCGAGGTCGACGACGTTGCCGCGCATGATGAACGCGCGGAATTCGTCGATCCAGGCCGGCCGACGAATCCCGATCGGTGAGGTGGTTCGTTCGCTCATCTAGGGTCCCCCGGATTGCCTGGCATGTTGTAACCGCTATGGACCTCGTCGGCGAGCCCCGCGATCTCATTTGCGGCACGGCTCGTGCCGGCGCTTTCGACGACGCCCAGCCCCGAGGCCATCGCGCGGACCAGCGCGACGCGGTTGCCGATCCGGGTCGCCGCGATCGGTGCGCCCATCGCTGCGAGGTCGGCGGCGATGCGGTCGGTCAAGCCCGAGCGTGGCGGGACGCGGTTCAACACGACGAGCGGGCGCCGCCGCTCGTCGCCCGCCATTTTGAGCGTTGCCTCGGTCGCCCACAAATCGAGCGGCGAAGGCTGGACCGGGATCAGCACCAGCTCGGCGGCACGTACCGCGATCCGCGTCTCGGTTTCGGCATGGGGCGGACCGTCGATCACGACGAGATCGGCGCCGCGCGCCCGATCCTCGATCCACTGCGCCGCGCGCCAGCCGGGCAGTGCCGCAAAGTCGAAGCCGATCGCGCCCGGGCCTAGCCGCGCCCGCCGCAGATCGACCCACGCCGCGAGGCTCCCTTGCGGATCGATGTCGAGCACGGCCACCCGGGCTCCCTGCCTTACCCAGGTGACCGCGAGCTGCGCGGCGAGCGTCGTCTTGCCGGCGCCGCCCTTGCGCTGCGCGATCGTGATCACCAAACCCGGCATCGACGCCACCTTAGCAGAGGCGGACGCGCCCGGTCATCCGGCGGACCTGCCGGCCGGCTTGGCGCCATCGCTGTGTCGAGCCCGCTCCGCAAACCACCATGCTGTTTGCCCCGGGGCCGCTTTGCACGATAATCGATTACAATCGCGAGCTATCGGGAATGAGGCTCTCTGCGACAAAATGATCTCGCCCTTGAACGGACACACCAAGGGAGCCGCCGGGCTGATCCTCTGCTTCCGGCACCGCTCTTGATCGGCATGCCAAAGCCCAGGATTTGGACGGTCGCCGTCGTCGGCTGCGGCGTCGGCCGCAGCCACATCGTTCAAGGTTATGGCAAGCACCCGGACAGGTTCCGCGTGCAAGCGGTGTGCGATATCGACGAGGGTCGGCTCGCGGCGGTCGCCGATGAATTCTCGGTTCCGCAGCGCACCCGTTCGTTTGACGAAGTGCTGCGGATGAACGACGTCGACATCATCGATATCTGTACGCCGGCGAGGCTTCACTTTGGGCAGATCCTCGCGGCCCTCTCGGCAGGCAAGCAGGTCGTCTGCGAGAAGCCTCTGGTGAGCTCACTCGCCGAGATCGACCGGGTGATCGCGGCCGAGAAGGCTGCGGCAGGGCGCGTGATGCCGATTTTTCAGTACCGTTTCGGCGACGGGGTGCAAAAGGCTAAGCGGATCATCGAGTTGGGGATCGCCGGAAAGCCCTATCTCGGCACAGTCGAGACCGCCTGGAAACGGACATCCAAATATTACGAGACTGCGTGGCGCGGACGCTGGGAAACCGAGCGCGGCGGCGTGTTGCTGATGCATGCGATCCATTCCCACGACCTGATGACCTGGCTGATGGGCCCGGTTGATTTGGTGTTCGCGCGCGCCGCGACGCGGGTCAACCCGATCGAGGTCGAGGACTGCGCCGTTGCGAGCCTCGTGATGCGGAGCGGCGCCCTGGTCTCGCTTGCTGCCACGCTCGGTTCGCCGCGCGAGATCAGTCGGCTGCGCCTGTGTTTCGAGCACGCGACGTTCGAGAGTGCGCAGGCCCCCTATTCGCCCGGCGACGAGCCCTGGGCAATCTATCCCGCCTCGCCCGAAGCCGAGCGGCGGATAGCCGACGCGCTGGACGGCCATCGCGGCGTACCGTCGCGCTACGAAGGCCAGCTCGACGCCTACCATGCGGCGTTGACCACCGGCGAGGCATTTCCGGTCACCCTTGGGGACGCCCGTTTGTCGCTCGAGCTCGCGAGCGCGCTCTACCATTCGGCGGCGACCGGCGCTGCCGTGATCCTGCCGATCGCAGCGGACCACCCGAGCTACAGCGGCTGGGGCCGTGCTTGAACTTCTCCCTCTCTTGAGCCGATCACTAAGGCGGTGTCCGATGCCAAACTTGCCGACCAAGATGATCGTTAAGCAACAAATGCGCCCTTCATACGCGACTAATGGCCGCAGATGTACAAGGGAACCGGTTCCACTTTGACAAGCTCATCGCTGCCAGTCTATCTCCGATCGAGGAGGCGGATGTTCTTTGCTCACGTCGCGGCGCGGCTTTACGAGATGAAACCCCACATCCGCCGCCGCGGCCTTGCGAAATAGGTTTCCGAGATGGCTGACACTCCCGCAATCACCGATCGAAATTTGGAAGCGACGACGAATATTTCCCTCAAACGGGAGCCGGCTTGCTTTGCGTTTCTGTCGGAGCGTTCGATCTCACCGCCGATGCCGATCAATTCGATCAACCTCGACCTTGCCTCAGCCGATTATTTCGATGGCCGCGCGTCGCTGTGGGCGACCCTCGAGGTGCGCTCGTCGGTCGGGGACGACCGTCCGACCGCGATGCTCGGTTTCGACGAAACCTTTCTGCGCCCCTTTGCGCGGGCGCTGATCGAGGCTGCGACGACCCGCGCCGCCTACCGGATGACCATCGTGCAGCAGAGGCAGGAAGCGCAGCGTCATCGGGTGGTCGAGTACGTCACCGGCCCGGGGAAGGCCCTCGAGGAACTCGTCCTACAACCCTTCGATAATGTCGTCCTGATCAGCGCGGCAACGGCCCGAGACGGCGAAAGCGAGGAAACGTTATTTCAGCTGCCGCGCACCGACAGCTTTCTGCGCGCCTTCGCCCGGATGGCTTTTGTCGCAGACCACGCGCTGCGCGATCTGCTTGCCGAAATGGAAAGGGTCGCCCGGCAGCGTAGATCTGCGGCGAGCGCGTAGCAGACACGGCCGCGGTCGCCGAGGATTGGCCGTCGACCTTTCGATCGCGGCAAGCGGCCGAATAGACAAGAGCAAGGGGGGCTCACGCCCCCCTTGTCATGCGCTCACACGCTCGACATATGCCCGCGTGGGATCAATAGGGGAGGGGGTGCCCCATAGGCAGGGGGCGCAGGGGGAGCCCCACCATAGGCAGGGGGCGCAGGGGGCGCCCCATAGGGCAGCGCGGCAGGCGGCGGGTTGGAGTAGTTCGCCGCCTGCAGGCGCGCTAGCTCGTCGGCGTTCATTTGATTCGCCGACATGTTGGGATTTCCGCTCACGGGTCTCCCTTTGGTGGTGTGATGCGCAGCTACGTAGCCATGGTGGGGGCGCGGATGCCGGTGCGTCGGCGGATACGCCGATGATGTCGGCCCCTGCCCCGGGGCATACGACGGAGGCTGCCCTGCTGCCGGAGGCTGCCCCGGTTGTCCTTGGTATGGCGCTGGCGCCGGTTGCGCGTACCCCGAGGGGTTTGGCACATTGGAGAGAGGCGAGGAGGGACCGAGCCCCCCCGGGGGGGTGACGCCCGGGCCGGTTCCGGTGGGAGCGCCCGGACCAGGCCCCGTACGCTGTGCCGAGGCCGGTGCGGCCATCGCCAGCGCGGCGATGATCGCTACGCCGCTCAAGAGATGCTTCATGTCTTTGATCCTCTGTTGCAGTTCCGGATTAGCCAAGGGATACCAGACGCTTGTTATACGCTCTAGGTGGGCGACGTGCGTCAACGATGCAACGCGTCGTTCCGTTCCAATAACACAAGATAATATGAGCCTTAACGGGCAGCGTTCAAGCGCCGAGGTAGCCAGGAATGCCGGCGAAGAACGGGAAAAGCGAGATGCAGCGATGCACTCCGCCGGTGTCGCGCACGAGGCTGCGCAACGGGTCGACCCGAGAGCGGGCCTGAACGAGCGCGAGGTACCCCGCACCACCACCCTCTCGGGGATGACGTTCCAGGTGTCGCCGCCGTGGATCTGGCCGCGTGTGCGCCGCGGCCAGTGATGGCGATCTCGAAAATGTCGACGGCGGCCATCATTGGCAGGGGCCGCATCCCGAACTGCCGGCAGGTCGATAAACCAGGCGCGACTCGGTCGACGCTGCCTTAACGGGTGGAGCCTGCCCGACGTCCCGATTAGCCTTGCGGCAGGCCCAAGAAGCGCTACCTCAGCTGGCGCTGTGCCACGAGCTCTTGCTGGTATTCATCGTGTGATGCTGCTGCTTGGCAGAACTCGTTTGGCTCGTCGAGGATTTCTTCGTCTTCTTCTTTGCGTGGCTCTTCGATGACTTTTTTGACTTCTTTGTGCTGCTGGTCGGAGCCGTACCCGTGTCCGGCGCAACCGTCGGCGCGCCACTTGTAGCGGTCTGAGCATAAGATTCGATCGGCAGTGTTGTGGCGGCGAGGAATGTGAGCAAGGCAAAGCCCGAGATCAGCGCCTTCATGAGGAACTCCTGGGTGAAAATAACGATTCGTGGTTTTTCTCGCACTCGTGGGGAGTTGCCGACCGGCATTACCATCGCACTAGTTGCGACCTTGAATCGCGTTAGATATTACCCCGATTAGGTCCCACGGTGGGTAAGAATTATCGAATAAACCCCCAGCGCGGCATCGCTGCGACATCGCAGCGCGGCATTTCATATTGCCAGCCAGCCGAGCGCACGCAGCGATCAACCACTTTCATCTATTCCGGGTATCATTTAGATGGTGGGCAAACCGGCTCGGCGACGAACAGGCCAATGGTGACCCGAATTGGGGATTCGCCTGAACGTCTCTGTCACCGAGCGTCCAGGGAGGCTGGAGGAGCAACCGCGGTTTCGCGATGCCGGGCGCAGCAGGCACCATCCCGGCCCTGGTAGGGACAATCCCGAGGCGCAGAAGCCGAGCCAAAAAAAGAAAACGCCGCGGTGTGATCCGCGGCGTTTCCCGGGGCCTCGCGAGGAGACCCCGGGCTCTGGAGAACGAGACCGGCTTACGGGAAGAGGATCTCGACGCGCCGGTTCTGCGGCTCGCGCACACCTGGCGCCGTCGGCACGCGCGGATCGTTCATGCCGCGGCCGGTGACGGCCATGTCGCTGCGCGCGACGCCGAGGGCGGCAAGAGCGTTCGCCACGGCGTTCGCCCGCCGCTCGGAGAGCCGCTGATTGTAGCCCGCCGAGCCTGACAGGTCGGTGTAGCCGGTGACCTGCAACCGCACCGAGCCGCCCGTCTTGTACTGTTGCGCCGCAAGCTGGATGATCTGCTGGCCCTCCGGCGTGATGTTGTACTTATCCCAGTCGAAGAAGACGAGGAAGACCTTCGGCGGCGGCGGCGGCGGCGGGGCCGGAGGCAGACGGCGGCGGCGGCGCCGGCGGCGGCGCGCCGAACTTCATGGTTACGCTCGCCACTATGTTGTTCGTGTGGTAGTTGGAGGTAAACCTGGTGTTTACGCAGCAATTGGTCCCGGCGGTGCCACCCGGGAACGGATACCGGGCATTATTGGTGACCGTCTGGCTGGTGGTCCCCAAGTAACGATAGTCGAGGTCAAACGCGACTGAAGGGCTGAAATCGTAGCGAAAGCCCGCGATCCCCTGATAGCCAAACCGCCAGGAGCCGCCGTTCAGGATAGTGCCGCCGAACGTCTGCGGCGCCACCGACAACGGGACCGCCGGGACGATCGGCGCGACCTATAGGCTTGGTTAGGGTGAAGGAGTTGACCGAGGCGCTGTCGAGGACGTCCACGGCGCCGACGCCGCCTCCGATATGCGGACTGATCGGCCAGCCTATAGTGAAGTCATAGATCAGCGTTGGTCATGATCGCGTGGGATTGGCTCTGACCATCACCATGCGAGCCTGAAGTGGTGAAGCCGAGGTTGGGCAGGGTGACCGAAGACAGCCCATTTCGGCGGTAGCTGTATTCTTCCTCGAAACGCCACGGGCCCCACTGGTAGCCGGCGCGCGCGCCGACATTGAAGCCGCTGTCGAAATTCGGCGTCGCGCTTACCCCCGGGGTGGTAAAGACCTGCGTAGTCCCGGGCGTGGGCCCGGAGCCGCCGAAATGGGCGCTCGATATCGAGCCTGACGTGCTTGTGAGGCTGGTCCACCCGCCCTCGGGTCCGATATAGAAAGCTCCCGGCGTTCCAGGTCCTGGGAACAGCTGCGCGTGCGCCTGAGCGCCCCCGAACGCTACGGCAAGCGCGACCCCGGCGCCTAGCAGATAGCGATTTGTCATCCCTTACCTCCGGCCACAAATACGCGTGTGACGATGGTCGTCCCGCCACCGTTGGCTGATCTTCGCCATCCCGTTGACCGATGGCAAACGGTTTTTGACGGAACGGTGCCGCTCGCCGGGGAATCGATGCAGAACGCCGAGCGATGCGACATTCGGGCAACAGTTTCGATGCAAGCTTGCAAATTTCCGCCGATCGAGCCGCGTCTTTTCAGCAACACCGAGCAATAGGCCAAGCAACCGGCCGGCGCCGCTGCGGTCGGCCGGCAACCGAATGAGCCGTTATGACGCAGCCCGAATCGGGCCGCAGAGCATCCCCTGCTCATTCGCCCTATTCAACGTCCGGTGAAGACGAAGCCGTGCCGTGACGCACCAATTTAACGTCGGCCGTTAGAACCTCAGGGATCGATCAGAACGCCCGGGTTGAGCAGCCCCCGCGGATCGAGCGCGTGTTTTGCCGCCCGTAGCGCCGCAGCGAACAGGTCCGGTCGCTCTTTGTCATACCACGGCCGATGGTCTCGACCGACCGCGTGATGGTGGGTGATGGTGCCGCCAGCGGCGATCAACGCCTCGCTCGCCGCGCTCTTGATCCTGCGCCATTGTGCGCGCAAGTCGCCGTGCCGCCCGAGCGCGTGGAACGTGAAATAGGGCGCGGGCCCGTCCGGGTAGACATGCGTGAATCGGCAGGTGACCTGCCCCGGCCGCCCCGTGGCCTCGCGAATCGCCCCCTCGGTCGCAGCCTTGACCTTGTCGTGGAAGCTCTCGAACCGTTCCCAGGTGATCGCGGTCTCGAAGGTGTCGGCGATGATCGCCCGCCTCACCAGACGCTCCCGGGCGTAGGGCATCCGGATGAAGGCGTTGCGCCACAAGCCGGCGGCACCCTCGCGATGCCCGTCGGCACTGCCGGTCAATTCGGGTATGCCGCCGTGGTCTGCGCATAATTCGAGCGCCCGGCCCATCCAGGCATCGAGCGGATGGTCGGCAGATTCGAATGCCAACACCAGGATCGCCGCCGTACCGTCCGCCGCCCCGGTGTTGTACGCCTCCTGCGGATCGAGGATCCGGCAGTTGGCCGGGTAGAGCCCGGCCTGGGCGATCGCTCTGACGGTGCGGGCAGCGGTAAAGAAATCAGCGAAACGGACCGCCCCGCCCGCCCGGAAGCGCAGCCGGTCCTGCAGCCGCATCCAGGCCTCGGTGATCACCCCCAGGATGCCTTCCGAACCGATGAACAGGCGGTCGGGGCTGGGTCCGGCACCCGAGCCCGGGAGGCGGCAGGTCTCGAGCACACCGCGCGGCGTGACCACCCGCAGGCATTCCACAAGATCGTCGATATGCGTGTAGAGGGTGGCGAAATGGCCGCCCGAGCGGGTCGCGATCCAACCGCCCAGGGTCGAATATTCGAAGCTCTGCGGGAAATGTCGCAAGGTCAGCGCGTGCGGCTTGAGCTGAGCCTCGAGCGCCGGGCCGAATACCCCGGCCTCGATGCGTGCGGCGCGCGAGGTGCGGTCGATCTCCAGCACCCGGTTCAGGTGCCGTAGGTCCAGCGTGATCGCCGCCCGGTGCGCGGTGCCGTCGAGCCGATGCTCGACGCCGCCGACCACGCTGCTTCCGCCGCCGAACGGGGTGAGTGCCGCTTGGACGCTGCCGGCCCAGTCGATGACTGCGGCTGCTTCGGCCTCGTCGCGCGGGTAGGCCACGATATCGGGCGCATTGTCGTAGTCGCCGACGAGACCGCGCGCATAGTCGCAAAAGGACTTGCCGTAGGTATGCGCGAGCCGGTCGTAAGTTTCGCTCGAGCAGCAAGGCGCCAGGGCAGCAGGCGGAGCGAGGCGCGGCGGCCGCAGCTCGATCTCCGACAGGGACGGCGGCTCTCGCTCGTCGAACCGTTCGACATTGAAGAGGCGGCGGTAGCGATCGAGGGCGGCGGCCTCCTCTTCGGCCGACAACCCCTCGCCCTCGCGACCCCAGCCGAAGTGTTTGAGCCGTGCTTCCTTCATGTCGCGCTCCGCATGTCGAGGCCTATTTAAAGAATAGTACGGCAGATCCGATCAGAACTAAGCCTCGTCCTGCAACGACAGCAGGCTGGCGTTGCCGCCGGCCGCGGTGGTGTCGGTCGACACCGTGCGTTCGGTCGCGAAGCGGTGGAGGTAGCGCGGGCCGCCGGCCTTGGGGCCGGTGCCCGACAGACCCTCGCCGCCAAAGGGCTGCACCCCGACGACGGCGCCGATCATGTTCCGGTTGACGTAGCTGTTGCCGATCCTGAGCCGGGCGAGGATGTGGCGCACGGTCTCGTCGATCCGGCTCTGGATGCCGAGCGTGAGGCCATACCCGGTGGCGGCGATCTCCTCGAGCACCGCGTCGAGCCGGTCGGCGCGCCAGCGCACGATGTGCAGGATCGGGCCGAAGACCTCTCCGTGGAGCCGTTGCGCGCCATCGATCTCGAAGGCGCGCGGCGCAAAGAACGTGCCGTGCTCGGTCCCGGCCGGCAGAGTACACTGATGGAGCAGCCGGCCCTCGCGCATCATCCGCGCGGCGTGCCGCTCGAGGGCTTCGCGTGCGGGCGCATCGATGATCGGACCGATATCGGTCGCGATCAGCGCCGGGTCGCCCACCACAAGTTCGGCCATGGCACCCTTGAGCATCGCCAAGAGCCGGTCGGCAATATCGGCTTGCACATAGAGCAGGCGCAATGACGAGCAGCGCTGCCCGGCGCTCTCGAAGGCGGAGGTCAGGACATCGCCGACGACCTGCTCGGCGAGTGCGGAGGAATCGACGATCATCGCATTCTGCCCGCCGGTCTCGGCGATCAACGGAACAATCGGCCCGGGGCGCCGGGCGAGATCGAGGTTGATCCGCCGCGCGGTCTCGGTCGATCCGGTGAACGCGACCCCGGCGATGCGCGGATCGCCGACCAGCGGCGCGCCGACCTTTTCGCCGGTCCCCGGTAGGAGGTGGAGCACGTCGCCGGGGATGCCGGCCTCGTGCAACAGCCGCACCGCGGCCGCGGCGATGAGCGGCGTCTGCTCCGCGGGCTTGGCGACGACCGCATTGCCGGCCGCGAGTGCGGCGGCAATCTGGCCGGTGAAGATCGCCAGCGGAAAATTCCACGGCGAGATGCAGGCAAAGACGCCGCGCCCATGGAGGGCGATTTCGTTGCGCTCGCCAGTGGGACCGGGTAGCTGCTCGGGGGCGGCGAAATCGGTCCGCCCGCGCAGCGCATAATAGCGCAGGTAGTCGACCGCCTCGCGGACCTCGGCGAGTGCCGCCGGGATCGCGCGCCCGCCCTCGCGGATGATCAGCGCCATCAGGTCCGCCAGATGATTCTCGTAGAGATCGGCGGCAGCTTTCCAGAATGACGGCCCGCTCACCCGCCGTCGTGCGATCCCAGGACGGCGCGGCGCGGTGAGCGCGAGCAAGCGCTCGATCGAGCTCCCCCGGACCCGCCGCGACGACGGTCCCGACCTGGCGCCGCCGGTCGCTCGGATCGAGGACCGGCTCTATCGCGCCGGGCTGCTCGATCCCGCCGATGCTCGGCGCTGCCGTCCGCGGCCGGCGGAAAGCCTCGGCGAGCGAGTCGCGCAATTCCGCGAGCGCCGGCGGATGGTTCAAGTCGAGGCCGCGCGAATTTCGTCGCGCCGGGCCATAGAGGTCACATGGTAGCGGGATCCGGGGATGCGGCTTTACCGGGAGTCGGGCGAGGCGCGCGATCGGATCGGCGATGATCTCCTCGATGGGTTGCGCGTCGTCGACGATGCGATTGACAAAGGAGGTATTGGCACCGTTCTCGAGCAGTCGCCGCACCAGGTAGGGCAGCAGATCCTCGTGGTTGCCGACCGGTGCATAAACGCGGCACGGCCGATCCATCCGATCGAGCCCGACGATCCGCTCGTAAAGCGCCTCGCCCATCCCGTGCAGGCGCTGGAACTCGTAATCGCGGCGCTCGCCGGCAAGCTCGAGGACCGCCGCGACGGTATGCGCGTTGTGGGTGGCGAATTGCGGGTAGCAGAGCGGCCCCAACGCGAGCAGCCGCCGCGCGCAGGCGAGATAGGAGACATCGGTCGCGACCTTGCGGGTGTAGACCGGGTACCCGTCGAGCCCGCGCTCCTGGGTACGTTTGATCTCACTGTCCCAATAGGCCCCTTTGACGAGGCGGACCATCAGCCTCCGCCCGCCCCGCCGGGCCAGATCGGCGAGCCACTCGATGACCGGAAGAGCCCGCTTCTGATAGGCCTGCACGGCGAGGCCAAGCCCGTCCCAACCGGCAAGGTCGGGGGCAAGTGCCAGATTCTCGAAAAGATCGAGCGAGAGGTCGAGGCGGTCGGCCTCCTCGGCATCGATCGTCAGGCCGATGCCGACCCGCCTTGTGTGGCGCGCGAGGTCGAGGAGCACGGGGAGCATTTCGGAAAGCACCCGATCGCGCTGTGCGGTCTCGTATCGCGGGTGCAGCGCCGACAATTTGACCGAGATACCGGGAGCCTCGGCGACAGCCCGGCCCGCCGCCGACCTACCGATCGCAGCGATGGCGCGGTCGTAGGCGGCGGCGTAGCCCGCGGCATCCGCCGCGGTATGCGCCGCTTCGCCGAGCATGTCGTAGGAATGCCGGTAGCCGTGTTGCTCGGCTCCCCGCGCCCGCTCGAGCGCCTCCTCGATCGTGCGCCCCATAACGAATTGACGGCCGAGGATATGCATCGCGGCGGTTATCGCCTGGCGCACCACCGGTTCGCCCGAGCGGGCAACAAAACGGCGCAGGGCGGCGCGCAGATCGTGCTCGGTCGGTTCGGCGCGCAACAAGCGGCCGGTCAGCATCAGCGCCCAAGTCGAGGCGTTGACAAAGATCGAGCCCGAGCGTCCGAGATGGCTTTCCCAGTCCGCCTCACCGATCTTGTCCCGGATCAGCCGGTCGACGGTCTCCGCATCGGGGATGCGCAGCAATGCTTCGGCGAGACACAAAAGAGCCACCCCCTCGGGCGAGGACAGCGCGTATTCGTGCAGAAACGCGTCGATGCCGCCCTTGCCGAGCCGCTCGCGACGGACGGCGGTGACTAAGCCGCGCGCGCTCTCGGCGATATGATCACGGCGGTCTGCGGGGATCTCGGCTGCGGCGAGAAGGCGCGCCACCGCGTCCCCTTCGTCCACTCGGCAGCTGTCTCGGATCGCAAGGCGCAAACCCGTCGCCTGCGGCACGGGAGAGGTGAATACGATATCCATGCGAAGCTTACTCTTGATCGCCGTCTGGCACGGCAGGAGGGACCTTATCGGCCTGTGCTCAGGCGATTTTCCTCTTAAACGCGGTCAAGGCCGACCAGATCGTGTCGATAGTCCCGCGGGGCGCGACAATGCGGAAGATGGCAACCCACCGAACAGGATCTCGCCCAGAACGCCTCGGCGCACCCCGCTGACCAATGAATGACGTCGCCGATTGCTGCTTCTCTCTCAACGGGGCGGTAGCGTGTTGGAAGGACTGGTCTCGGGGCCGTGGACCTCTCGGTCCGCTTTGGCTCCGCCAAGATCACGCGCTCGCCGGTACCAGAACGAAGCCTGCTCCGGATCACCGCTCACACCGCGTAGGCCGGCGCGATCGAGAAAGGCCGAATCATAGGTCACGGCCATGCGCATCGCCGCACGACCGTCGCCCGCATCGGCCGCACGCTCGAAGAAGAGCCGGGCCGAGGCGACATCGCCCGCTTTAAGGAAGGCATCGCCGCGCGCCACGAGAGCTGCGATCTCCGAAGCGGAGAGGTGCGGCTCGGCCGGCGCCGGTTGGGGTGTCGGTTCCGGCGCTGGCTGGGCGGAAGGTGCGACGCCCGGCCGCGCGGCGCTTGGAGCTATCGGTTCGGACGCAGCCTCGCGCGGCGGCGGTGCGCTCGAAGGCGCCGCGACGGTGGCCGACGAAGGGTCCTGGGCAACCACGGGCGTTGGCGTCGCCGCCACATAGGCGGGCACGTCCGCGGCCTCGTTACGGGGGAAGATGTGGCTGCGCACAAGACTGACGAGCGCCCCGATGTCCTGCGAGCCGAACTCGCCCACGATCAGCCAGAGGGCGCCAAGGCCAATGACGATGGCGGCCGGCAGCTTGAAGGACACCGAATAGCGGCGCGGCGGCGCGCTGGGCGGTGCAATGTTGTCATTCGTGACGGTCGCGCCGGGCCTGGCAACGGATTCATCACCGGCAGGTTTTCGAGCGCGGCGCCGCCCCGACTGGGACAGCTTTGCCAACAGGCCGCCCGCAGAGCCTTCAGGTTCGATTTCGAGCATGCGGCGCGCGAGGCGGTTGACCAGCGCCGGATCGCCGCCCGAGGTTAATGCTATCAGCCCCACGCGGCGCGGGGTGAACAGATCCGCTCCCTCGCCCGGCGGCAGCTGATAGCGAATGAACGCCTCGACCTCGTGACGCTCGAGTTGCTGGACGCAAAGCTTGGCGGCGAGAGCCCCTTCGAGGGGGTGGAGCTCGGGGCTCTCGAAGCGCGCGAGGAAAGCTGGATGCGCCAACAAGACGCCCGCCTCGAGCGCGTGAGGGTCGGTCGGCACGGCTTGCACCGCCTCGAAAATGTCCTTGATCTGAACATCGGAAAGTCGATCCGCGTCCGCGAAGACCAAAATCGGCGAAGAGAGCACCGCCCTACCAGGTTCCTCCCCAGCCGCGGCGCCGGGTGTCGGCGCGCCTAGGCCCGCCGAACCGTCACCGAGCAGGTGGTCGCGATCCAGTTCGGGACTGCAGGAGATCTCGATCACCCTTTGCGGCGCCGCTATCTTCCTCAACGCCTCGCAGAGCATCGCGAGGCTCGCCGGCGGCTCACCAGTTACGAGAACCAGCCCGCGTCGGCGCAGGGCGTCGACAATGCCTCTGGCAAGATACTGGTAGTGCTCTGCGGTGGTGAGGTATTCAGATCCCGCTTCCGCGGTGGCGAAGGCGAAAGACAAACTCGAACCAGCTGATTTCATACCGGGATTTCGCCGAATATCTCCAACCTTGCTCCCCAGACGCCGCTGCAATTTAAAGCCTGGCTATGCCGCCATCGACCGGGGGAGCTGCAACTGAGATTTTCCGAATAGTCTGTGTCTCCGGCCATCCCGCACGACGCTAACCTCGAATTGAAGGCCGCGCAACGGATCTGCGGCCGCGCAGCTGATCTGTGCGGGAAGGAGCCGAGAGATCCTGACGCCCGTGGGAGCGAGGAGCCTGCGGTTGGGGGTTTGGCCGGCGCGTGGTGGAAGTCACTCGCAGTGGGCAGTCGAAGGAGCTTCCGCGTTCGCAGATGCGTGGCTCTACAGGGCTCGACAGCGGGTGAAGGGTGCTGTGACGAAAGAGTGTCAAATGTCCGCTCGCAATCTCGACAAACTCTTCAAGCCCGGATCGCTGGCGCTGATTGGCGCGACGCCGCGGCGGCGCCGCATCGGCGAGCTGGTCGGCGAAGTACTGCGCGAAAACATCGCTATGCTGCAGATGTGCCGGGCGCTCGGCTTCACGATCAGCGTCGATCCGCAAGATCCCGGCCTGGTGCGGGTGAGCAAGGTTCTTCAGCCGCAAGAGGCGCCGGCTGGTTAGTGCGAACGGAATGATCAATTCGGCGCAGGTGGAACGGAGGAAGCTATGCCGGAATTACCGGATGTCGAGTTGTACAAGCGGCATTTGGATGCGACCTGCCTGGGCCGGACCATTCGCCGCGTGACGGTCGGCGATGCGCGGATTCTCGCAGAGGTTTCGGCCGCCGAGTTGGCGCGCCGCCTTGAAGGTGCCCGGATGACTGCGTCTCGGCGGCACGGCAAGCACCTCTTGGTCGATGTTGGACCACCCGGCTGGCTGACGCTGCATTTCGGGATGAACGGCTCGCTCAAGCATTTCACAGACGGCGAGGGTGATCCGACTTACGACCGCGTGCGTTTCGATTTCGCCGGCGGACATCATCTCGCCTATGTCAACCCTCGATTGCTCGGACGCGTCGGCCTCGCACCCGACGCCGATGCATTTATCGCGGCCGAAGGGCTCGGTCCGGACGCTCTCGATCCACGCTTCGATCTGGCGGCATTCGAATTGGCGCTCGAGGGCCGAAAACGCGATGTCAAATCGCTGTTGATGGATCAGGAGGTCCTGGCGGGGGTCGGCAACATCTACTCCGACGAAATTCTCTTTCAAGCCGGCATCAACCCGCGGACGCGCTGCGATCGGCTCGACGCCGACGCGCGCCGGCATCTGTTCGACCGGATCAAGGAAGTGTTGGAGACCGCCATCGCAAGCGGTGCCGGCGCAGAGCAGCTCGTCGATCGTCTGCCCGGCTCTTTCCTCATTCCGCACCGCCAAAAGGGGGGACGATGCCCGCGCTGCGGTGGCGAAATCGCAAGCGCCAAGTTTTCCGGCCGCACCGCCTATTATTGCCCGCGATGCCAGCCTGAGCCCGCGTGAAATGCCGGCCTGCACAAACCTGAGCCGTCAGGGCAACGATGGCCTGCTTCGGGTGACGCCAGCGCGGGATTGGACCCGATTCGGCCGTCGGGGAAGTTGCGGCGGTAATCTGCGGCATCGGTGAACTCGCCCCGGGGCGCGATCAGGGGATCGAGCGGTGCAGATTTGATCGTGTCCGGGTAGGCGAATTGGGTGACGGCAACCTCGCTCGGAGTGGCGTGGCTGCCCTCGGCGTCACCATAAAGCTCTTTCGCCAGTTGCCGAACCTCCTGGTTCTGCCACCAGTTCCTCAGGCGACATTTGATCGGCGGGACGCTCACCGCCGCCGACAGGCTGCGCTCCGCGTAGATTTCGGAAAATGCAGCGGTCACGGTAGCGATGTTCCCGCCATGCCCGTTGACGAAGTAAAAGCGCTCGAAGCCGCGCTTCGCCAACAACTGGACCATATCCCGCAGGACAGCGATCAATGTACTCGGCCTCACCTCCTTCGCGCGTCGTCAAGGTGCTGATTTTGGATTTGAAACTCAAAAGTGCTAGGAGGTTTGCGGGACCCCATGAAGCTCGCCGGCCTCTTTGCTTGCCTGACCGCCCTGTCGCTTGGCGGATGCTCGATGCTCCAAAGCGCCGCGCCGATGGCGTCCGATGTGGTCGCTCAGGGGCAGGCTGGGGATCAGATTCTCTTCGACGTGGTAGAGGTCGACGAAGCCGTCATCGCCACCTTGCGCGCCCAGCCGAGAGAGAGTTTTCACGCGCGGTTCGCAAAGGACGTCGGCCCGCCTGAGCTGAAGATCGCGGTCGGGGACACGATCTCGGTCACGATTTGGGAAAGTGCCGCCGGCGGGCTCTTCAGCGAAGCACCGCCGGAACAGCCTCTTACAGGTCCACGGCCCGCGACCGAGCCACTGACGCCGGAGTCACAGCCGCCGCCGACCGGGCCGCTGGCACCGGGATCGCAGCCCCAGCCGCCTGAAGCGCCATTCGGATTGAACATGCCGCCTGAGGCGCCAGGCGGGTTGAATCCGCCGCTCGAACCGTTTTTCGGCGCTCCTAACCCGCCGGCCGGCGCGCCCTCGGCGGCGCCGGCGCCATCACCGGCCCGGCGCCCGAGCGGCGGCAATCCCGCGAGTGAACCGTTATCGATCGAGGCAGCCACAGCAACGAGCAGCCGGCAGGGCGCGACGATTCCCGACCAGCAGGTTGGCCCGGATGGTGCGATCAGTGTCCCCTATGCGGACCGGGTCCCGGCCGCCGGGCGAACGCCGACGGAAGTGCAGCAGACGATCGAGACGGTGCTCGCCGACAAGGCACTCGGACCGCAGGCGCTGGTGATCGTCAAAAAGAGCGCCGCCAACGCGGTCACGGTGACAGGAGAAGTGGTCGCCGGTGCCAGGGTTCCGCTTTCGCCGGAGGGCGACAGGCTGCTTCAGCTGATAGCCGCCGCGGGCGGCGCCAAAGCACCGGTTTACGAGACCTTTGTCCGGCTGTCGCGCAACGATGTGACCGCGGCGATCCCCCTCGAACAGCTCGTCGCCGACCCGGCCGAGGATATCTATGCCCAGCCGGGCGATGTGCTCACTCTCGTTCGCGTGCCGCAAACCTTCAGCGTATTCGGTGCGGCGGGCCGCAATGCAGCGATCACGTTCGACGCCGAGCACCTCACTTTAAGCCAAGCGCTTGCGAAATCCCAGGGATTGCGCGACGACCTGGCCAACCCCAAGGGTGTGTTCCTGTTCCGCTACGAGCCGGTCTCGACGCTTCGAGCGCTCGACCAGCCGATGGCGACGCAAACGCAAGACGGGATCTCGCCGATCGCGTACCGGTTCAATTTCGCCGATGCCGATTCGAATTTTATAGCCGACCAATTTCCGGTTCGGGATAAAGACATCATCTTTGTTGCCGATGCGGCGGCGGCGCAGATCAGTAAGATCTTTACCGTGCTGAACAACATCACCGGACCGGTCATCACCGGTATCGTCACCTGCCATTACGTCAAGTGCTAAGAAGGGGCGGCGATGCTAGCGCTCGAGCCCGCCGATCATGCCGGCACTGAACCGCACGACGTCCTCGGGACCTAGGTAATTGATGTCGCCAGGAGTAGCGAGGCCGATCGCGGCGGCGAAGGCGCCGAGGCGGATCGCGAGATCGAGATTCCCGTCGAGCAGCCCGTGAATCAGCCCGGCGACAAACGAGTCCCCGGCGCCAATCCGGTCAACCACCTTCACCACATAGCGCGGCGCATAGCGAAACTCGCCGCGGGTCAGCAGAAGCGTGCCGGGTTCGGCATCGGGCGGCCGCGTCAGCGCGACGAGAGGCACGCCGTAGCGTGCCGCGATCGCCGCGGCAAGCGGCTCTCCCGCCTGGGTGAAGCCCAAAACCTTTTGTGCATCGCGCTCGGCGAGGACCAGAAGATGCAGATGCGGCGCCGCCCATTCGAGCAACTCGCGCGCTTCCAGGGGGGTCGTCAAGGTCGCTCGATAATTCAGATCGTAGGACACCGGCTTTCCGGCCGCGGCAGCGAGCGCTGCAAGTTGCAGGATCAGCGCCCGGCAACTCGGGCCTAGCACCGGGGTGATCCCGGACAGATGCAGCCACGTGCTCGCCTGAACGAGCGCGTCCCACGGCGCGTCCTCGAAAGCGAGTTCCGAGGCCGCCGAATGCTTGCGGTCATAGATGACGCGGCTCGTCCGCGGCTCCGGACCGGGCTCGTAAAACATCAGGCCGAGGCGCGCGTCCGGGATCCAGCGCACCCAGCGCGTGTCGACCCCGTGCCGCCGAGCCTCCCCGTCGATGATGCGGCCGAGCGGCCCTTCCGGCAACCGCGAGACCCAGGCGACCCGGCGGCCGAGCCGAGCGAGGAGGCAGCCGACATTCAGTTCGCTGCCGCCGACCCCGATCTCGAGGAGACGCGCCTGGTCGAGCCGCTGCTCGCCCGGGGGTGACAGGCGCATCAGCGTTTCGCCGAGGGTCAGGAGATCGTAGCGCCACTCCACCGACAGGCTCATCCGCGCGGTCCGCCGGCGACATAGATGACCTGGCCGGAGAGGAACGAGGCGTCGTCGCTGGCCAGAAAGGCGATGACATTGGCGACGTCGCGCGGTTTGGTCATGCCCATACCCCTCCGACCTCTGAAGCCCCAACCTCTCGCAGGAACGGATCGCACGCAACCGCTTCCTGATCGGCCCTTGCGGCGCGGCTTAGGACATATACGAGGAAAAGAGATCTCGCCGTCCCCGACGAAACGCGGGCCGTCCGCTCGGATGAGGCCCACCCAAGACGGGCCGCGCTGGTCAGTCTGACCGGTGGGCCAGACGAACAGGGTGGGTCAAGGGCTCATCTGAAGGTCAGCCGGCAATTCCTCGAACACACGCGGCAGATGCCACGAAGGCGTGGGTATTCTTAACCTCGAATTTTATGAAACGCGGGGAGCTCTGGGCGATTGTTGGTGCATCAGCATCGATCGAGTGAGAGCCCGCGTTCATGCCCGAGTTCTTCCTGCTGCAAACTGTCTTGTGGACGATCTCCGCGGTGCTCGGCGGGTTTGGTGTTTTCTACCTGATACTCAGCTTTTCGGCGCCGGCCCTTTGCGGCATGGCCCTCCTCCTACTCGGCATCGCGTTGGGCATTGCCTACTGCGTCGACCGCTAACCAAAGTTCGCAACGCCGATTGGCGGCGCGGCAGATGGCGCGGGCGGAGCCCCGCCTTGCGGCGTCGCAAAAATCTCTGCCGACGCGTCGCTACAATTGCGCCACACCCGCCCGGGCGCAGTCCTCGTCCTGTTGCGAGGTGCCGCCGCCGACGCCGCAAGCGCCTTCAACGATGCCGTTGCGCACGATCGGAACGGCCCCCTGGCCCATGATCATGTGGCCGCCCGAGGCCGCGGCGATGCCGCGCGGGGTCGGCTGGTCGGCCCGCTCGGTCAGCTCGCCGCTCGGACGGCCAAACGCCGCCGACGCGACGGCCTTGCCCTGACTGCCATAGGCGCTCGCCCAGATCGCGTTGTCCATGCGCTGAAGCGCCATCAGACGGCCGCCGCTGTCGCAGACCGCAGCGCTGATCCTGATGTTGAGCTCCTGGGCCTTCGCCAAGGCACCGCGAACGATGCGATTGGCCTCTTCCAGTGTCAGAGCCATTGATCTCTCCCTAATTTGAGTTTTTACGCCAATTTGAGTTTTTACGTCGACTTTACCTGGGCGCGGCGGGGCGGCGGATGTTGGCGCTCTGCTCGGGGATGCCGGTCTCCTCGAAACAGACCCGCGCAAAGGCCGCGACACCGGCACGGATGTCCTCCTTCGACGGCAACGCAAAGCACAGCCGCAGATGCGATTTGGTCTCGCCCGGGTTGCACGACCATTCGGGTCCTGGGTTGAAGGCGATCCCGGCCTTGGCGGCGGGGGCGACGAGCTTGGTCACGTCGACACGATCGGGCAGCTTCAGCCACAAGAAGATGCCGCCCTTCGGCTTCCACATCTTCTCGACCGCGGTCCCGAATTCGCGCTCGACCGCCTCGACCATCGTGTCGAGCTTGTCGTTCAGGGTCTGGGTCAGGCCGCCGACGTGCTCGCCGAAACTCTGCGAGAAATACTCGGCCACCACCATCTGATCGAGCGCGCCAGTGCCGCTGTCGGTCTCGCGCTTGCAGGCGACGAGCCGGCCCATGACCTGCGGGACGGCGACGGCATAGCCGAGGCGCAAGGACGGCGCCAATGTCTTCGAGAACGAGCCGATATGGATGACCTGCTGCGGGTCCATCGCGTAGAGCGAAGGCGGACCGGCGCCGTCCCAGGTCAGGTCGGCGTAGCACTCGTCCTCGAAGACCGGGACGCCGTGCTTGCGGGTCAGCGCGAGGAGTTCCTCGCGGCGCCGCCGCGGCAGGATCGAGCCGGTGGGGTTCTGGACCGTCGGGATCGTGTAGACGTATTTGGGCACGATCCGCTTACGCCCGAGATCCTCGAGGATGCGCGCAAGGGCGTCGATCTTCAGGCCCTCGTCGTCGAGCGGCGCGCCGATGATCTCGACCCCGAGGCGCTTCAATTTGGTCAGCGCGCCGCCATAGGTGAACTCCTCGAGGATGACCGTGTCGCCGCGCTCGAGCAGCAGACCGTTGACGAGGTCGATGGCTTGCCCGGAGCCCGAAGTGATCAGCACGTCGTCGACCGTGCATTTTATCGCCGGCCGCTGCGCAAGCTTGTCGACGACCAGCTGACGCAGCCCGCGGTAGCCCTGCGGACCGTCGAAATTGTAGAGCGCAAGATCGGCGCCCCGCCGCCGCAGCACGGCGGTCGCGGCCTCGGCCAGTTCTGCGGCCGGGATCCGCGCCGGGTCGTTGTGGCCGCCGATGAAGTTGTATTTCGGGAACCCGGTCCAGCGCGGCGCCGGCGGCGGCAGGCCCTTGGCGAAGAGATGGCTGTAGGCGAAACCGCCGTCGGGCATTGTCGTTCCTTTCTCGTGGCCACACCGCAGGATAGCCCCTCACCCCGGCCCCCTCCCCGCAGGCGGGGAAAGGGAGGGACCCGCGAAGCGGGAGGGTGAGGGGCAGCGAGCGGCAGTAACCCTAGGGGGGTGCTGTGGCTTAGCGCGCCGCCGGCGCGTACTTGCCGGTCAATTGCGGGGTTATGTCGGGATAGGCCCCCGCCGTCTTTTGCGCGGCCCGCTCGTGCATCTGCAGCCGCGTCACCCGCTCCCACTTGCGCTTCAGCTCGTCCTTGACGTTGAAAGCGAGCCGGCCAACGCTTTCGATCTCGAGCTCGATCTTGTCGCCGTCCATAAACGGGTTGAGGCCACGGTGATTGGTGCCGGTCGCGATGATGTCGCCTGGCTCCAAGGCATGGACTGAACTCAGCCACTCGATGCAGCGCGGGATCTTGTGCGCCATGTCGCTGGTGTTGAAGTTCTGCATCAAGGTGCCGTTGTTGTAGAGCCGAATCTGCAATTTCTGCGGGTCCGGAACTTCGTCTTTGGTCACAATGTACGGCCCGATGGGAGCGAAAGTGTCGCGCGACTTCATGGCAAAGAAGCCGGGGGCCGGCAGGCCGCGGGCCGAGCCGTCGATAAAGCAGGTATAGCCGAAGACATAATCCATCGCGTCCGCGGCTTTGACGTTGCTCGCGCGCTTGCCGATGACGACGGCCAGCTCGGCCTCACCCTCGAAGATCGTCGCCGGCACGTCGGGCAGCACCATTGTGTCGCCGGGTCCGCAGATGGCGTTCGCCGTCTTCTGAAACGCGTTGATCGGGGCGGGCGCGCTGCGCGTCCCGTCCTCCATGTAGTTGACCGCCATCGCGTCGATATTGTCCGGCTTCGGCAGCGGAGCGCGCAGCTTGACCGAAGACAACGGCGCCCCCTGGCCGCTCGCCGCGGCGTCGTTGAGCTTTGCGCGGTACTGGTCGAACCGCGCGATCAGCCCGTTGATCAGGTCACCCGGGCCGGTATGCGGGATGTCCCGCACGACCGACGAGACGTCGACGACGCGGTCGCCCTTCAGCACACCCAGCTTGTAGTCGTCAAAGAACAGCAGCTTCATGTCGAGTGCTCCTTCAGTCGATGGGTACGAAGATACAGTTGCGGATCCTGTTGTCGATCGCCTTGGAGAGGTGGCCCTTGCCGGTCGTGTCCTCGACCAGCAGCACCTCCCCGGCGCCGATCTTGCGGCTTTCGCCGTCGCTCGCAGTTATCTCCACGCCGGCGTCGAGATTGATGATGTACTGGCGCCGGGGTGCGGGATGCCAGTCGAGATCGTAGGTCGGCGGCAC
This sequence comes from uncultured Alphaproteobacteria bacterium, assembly GCA_963796155.1. Classification (GTDB taxonomy): domain Bacteria; phylum Pseudomonadota; class Alphaproteobacteria; order ATCC43930; family CGMCC-115725; genus AP-15. The sequence goes on from CAWCKT010000038.1 coordinate 117,243, forward strand.
CTCGCGGAAGATGATGCCGGTCGCCGGCAGGCGCTTGGAGAGCTTGCCCCCACGCGTCTCCTCGACCCACTCGACCTCGACGTCCCGGAAATGCGACTGGCCGCTCGCGTCGGTATAGAGGTTGTGTACCCGCATGACCGTCCCCTCCCTCAAATTTGTCCAATCGAGGCTATACTAATGGCCGGGCGAACCTCGACGCCAGCTTCTCGACGCGGTGCCGCCAGCGAACGCCTCGCCCCCGGCTTCAGACGGAGTGCCGGGCGCTCGATCAGGTGCCAGGACAGGAAAGCCAGCGCTGCCGCCGCCGGCAATGCGAGCAGGAACACCTGCCACCACGCGGCCCGGCCACCGAGGAGCCAGATCACACCCTGCTCGGCGGGCCAGCCATAGATGTAGATGCCATAGGACAGATCGCCGAGGCGCGTCGCCGGCATGACCGGCAGGCGCGGGGTAAGTGCGAGCCAGAGTGCCAAATAGCAGCCGAACAGCGGGAAGAGTAGGATGAACTGGCGCAGCGGCACGCTGAGGACGAGGCCGGCGAGCGCAAGGAGCGCGATGCGGCCGTCGAAAACGCGGGTGTGGCGCAGCTTGTAAAGAACCATCCCAGCGGCGAAGAAGCCGACCAGCCACCCCCATCCGCTCAACAGCCGGAAGAACCAGCCCCACTTTTCGAGCGGGTCGAGCATGTTGAAGTGCAGGCAAGCCATACCGAACGCCAGCAGGAGAAGGGCCGAACGCACGGTCAACAGCCGCAGCACGCCGAGCAGGAGCACCATCAGATACATCGCGAATTCGAGCCGCAAGGTCCACAGCGATCCGTTGATTTCGAGACCGACCGGATTGTTGACGAACATCACCCCCGGCAGCTCGTGCACGGTCTGATCGAGGAGCGTGTTGCCGATGACGTATTTCCAGGGTGCAGGCGTACTGAAAAAGGCGCCCGGCCGGAGCGTGGAGACGAGCGGCGCCAATACGAAGGCGGAGAGCAACGTCGCGACGAAGAGCCCGGGGAAGATGCGCAATGCCCGCTTGGCGAGGAACCGCCATGGATCGCCGGTCTCTTCGAAGCTCTGCGTCACCAAGAAGCCGCTGATGGCAAAGAAGACGAACACGCCTACGAGACCGAGGATCGACTGGTTGCCGGTCAGCCAGATCAGCGGCTCGTGAGCCTGCGTGCCCTCGGCGATCAAGAACGAATGCGAGAAGACAACCGAGGCGGCGGCGACCAGGCGCAGCGCGTCGAAATTGTTCCGCCGCGAGTTTGTCAGGCCTGCGTCTCCGGGCCGGACCTGTCCCGCCATTCTACAGAGCGAGCAGCCGGGCGACGCGCTCGCGGTGCCACGTGGCGTCGCCAAAGGCGACCTCGGAGGCCTTGGCCCGCTTAAAGTAGAGCTGCAGGTCGTGCTCCCAGGTATAGCCGATTCCGCCGTGTAGCTGGATGCCGGCACCGGCCACCTTGCGGTAGGCATCCGACGCGTAGGCCTTGGCCATCGAGGCCGCGAGCGGTGCCTCGGCGAGCCCCTCGTCGCTCGCCCAGGCGGCATAATAGGTCAGTGACTTGGCGTTTTCGATATCGACCAGCATGTCGGCGGCCTTGTGCTTGACCCCCTGATAGCTGCCGATCGGCTTGCCGAAAGCGATGCGGATCTTGGCGTAGGCGGTGGTCATGTCGAGGACCTGTTGGGCGCCGCCGCACATTTCGGCGCAGAGCGCTACCGTCGCCCGGTCGAGCACCCGCGACAGCACCGGCCAGCCGCCGTGCTTATCGCCGATGAGGGCAGCAGCCGGCATCGCGACATTGTCGAGCCTGACCTCGCACAACCTGCGGGTCTCGTCGATCGTCGGCAACAGCGTGATGGTCAGACCCGCGGCGTCCTTCGGCACGAGGAACAGGCTGACGCCGTCCTCCAGCGTGCTGCCGTCCTGCGTGCGCACGGCGACGACCAGCGCGTCGCTGACATGCGCGTCGGGGACGAAGAGCTTGGTGCCGGACAGGACGAACCCGCCGGCTGTCTCGCGCCCGTTCGCCACGATCCCTGCCGCGTCCCAGCGCGCGTTCGGTTCGGTCCAGGCGAGGCTCACCTTGGCCGAGCCGGCCACGATGCGCGGCAGCCACTCCTCCCGCTGCGCGGCCGAGCCCGCCTCCAGGATTGCTGCACCGCCGAGCAGCACGGTCGAGAAAAACGGTCCCGGCATCACCGCCCGGCCCATCTCCTCCATCAGCACGGTCATGTCGACAAGGCCGAGCCCGCTGCCGCCCAGCGCCTCAGGGTAGAGAATGCCGAACCACCCTTGCTCGGCGAGCTTCCGCCAGAATGCGTCGGTCATCGCCGCCGGCTCCGCCATGCGCTGGCGCACAAAGGCGGAGGGGCATTCGTTTTCGAAGAACTTCCTCGCGCTCGCGCGCAACAGCTCCTGCTCTTCGGTAAAGCCGATATCCATATTACCGGGCGCGAGTGTAGCGGCGGCAGTCGAACCGCACCATGTCGCGGACATGCGGCCGCAAACGCTGCGTCCATGGCGTATCGGCGGCCTTGCGCCATTCGGCGGAACCCGGCACTTCGGGCGAGGCGAAATGGTAGAGTGCCACGTAGCGCTGCAGGGCACCGGCGCCGCGGTAGCGGCGGGCGCACAGCGTGCCGGGTACCGCAGCGAGCGCCGGGATGTGCTCCTTGTTGTACCACTCGTTGAAATCGCTCTCGTGCTCGGGGGCGATGTTCATCGCGATGACCAGCAGTGCGGCAGCTCCTTCCGGCGCGGTCCGGTCACCGGGAAACAGCTGCTCGCCCTCATAGCGCATCAGGCTCTTGCGGAAGCGCGCGGTGCGTTTTGTCCAGGGCGAGGAGTTCTCGCCTCCAACGGCCAGATAGGGCGGGCTCTGCAGCACGCCGACACTGTCGAGATCGTAGGTCGCGACCGAGATCTTCGGGTTCGTCGCCCCGATCCAGCGATCGCCGTTCAGAAAGCCGGGGACGCGCAGCCGCTCGGGGACATGCTCGAGATCGTACCAGTCGTGAAACTCGTCTTCGGGGGCGGCTGAGAAATCCATCGCCGCCAGCAGGATGCCCTTTGCCATCGGTCCCTCCCAAGGGTTTGGGAGATCATCGCCGAGACTGGCTGGGGATGCCAGCGAAACGAGCGGCGACGGATGGCGTGGGGCAGGTCAGCGTCGGGCGCGCGATTGGGCGGCGGCCGCTTGCTGACGGAAGAGCGTATCGGCGGCCTGCTTTTGGGTGTCCGAAAGACTCGCGTAGAGGCTGTCGAACGCGGTCGCCAGGTGTTCGGTGTTGTCGGCGTAGGCGCGCGCGATCTGGGCGTAGGAGTGCATGTTGTCGGGCGCGTTCATCGTTGCCACCGCGCCGGCGCGCTGGGTGAAGAGCGCATCCGTGGCTGCCGCGTTGTCGCGCATTGCCTGGGCGAAGGCAGACCAGAGGGGCATCTGCGCCTCGGTGATGCCGAGCTGAGACTGCAGCATTTTAATCCGCTGATCCACGGCAGCTTGGGTTGCGGTGGAAGGCGCGGACGCGCTCGACGGAGCCGTGGCCGCGGGGGCCGCCGTCGGGGGGAGAGGAGCTGCCGATTGCGCGAGCCCGATGGAGGGGCCCAGGAAAGCCGCCAGAGCGACACCGCGTGCAAGGGATGAGCTGAACATGTCTACTCTCCTCAGCGCCACCGGCCGTGGCCACCGCCGAAGCCGCCCCCGCCGATCCGAGCCTCGTGCCAACCCCCACCGCCGTGCCAACCCCCAAAGCCGCGGCCGCCCCATCCGCCGTGCCAACCGCCGCCCCGGGCCCAGCGGGACGAGCCCCATGTTCGGCCGTGAAAGCCGACCGGCCCCCCGGCAAAGCCCCGGTGGCCGAAATGCGCTATCGCCGCTGTTGCTCCTACCGCGCCAAAGCCGCCGGTGATGAAACCCCCATGCCACCAGCCCGGTCCGATGGTCGCGAAAGCCAGAACGGGAGGACCGATAAAGAGCGCGAAGGCAGGCGGCGCAAAGATGACGAGCGGCGGTGCCGCCGCAACGACGATCGGGGGTGGCGGCAGGACTACGATCGGTGGTGGCAACGCCGCACCGAGCAAGGCGCCGGTGGGCGGCGGCGGGGCCGCGGCCGCACGCGGAGCAGCGACCGGCGGCGGGAGGCCTGCCGCAATCGGCGGCGGAGCGATCGCCGGAAGTCCGAGCACGATCGGCGGAGGCGCGATGTAGATCGGCGGGGGTGCCACGATCAGCGGCGGAGCGACGATCAGGCCGAACGAGGCGCCCACCAGCAGACCGCCCCATGCCCAGGCGCCTGCACCCCACCCCCAACCGAAATCGTTCCACGCCCAGGCGTGGCGCCAATCCCACCAGCCTATGCTCCGGCCGCCGAACCCGGGCCCGCCCCAGCCGTGGCCGAATTGCGCAGAAGCGAGGGTTCCTCGCCACCCGGCACCGTGCCAGCCGCCGCCATGCCAGCCTCCGGCACCGTGCCAGCCGCCGCCATGCCAGCCTCCGGCACCGTGCCAACCGCCGCCCCCATGCCAGCCTCCACCGCCGTGCCAGCCGCCTCCCCCGTGCCCGCCTCCCCCTTCATGCCCTGCCTCGGCCGGGGTAGCGACCGCAATCGCCAGCGCGGCTGCAACGACGATCAACAGCTTGGATGCACTCGTCATTCGGCGATGGTCCGTGCAGGTCGTTCGCATGGTGATACGCGGGAATCCCAACTATCGTTCCCTAATCATGAGCCGTACTCGCCTGATGCGGGTAAATCGAAAAAACGTCAAGATAGCGTTAGCAGAGCGCCGACGGCGCCTGTCGATCCGGGTTTTCCGCTATGATTGGCGACCCATCCTGGAGGAAGCCGATGACCGCTACGACCCCGTTTTTGGAAAAGGCCGAGAAGCTCGGCCCGCTGGCCTCGCGCTATGTCGAGGTCGAGAGCCTGCCGTGGAAGCCGACCCCGTGTCCGGGCATCGACATGAAAGTTTTGCTGGAAGACCCGGAGACCGGGCTCCTGACCGCGCTCTTCCGTTGGCAGCCAGGGAGCGAGCTGGCCCTGCACGAGCATGTCGAAATCGAGCAGACCTTTGTGCTCGAAGGCAGCCTCGTCGACGACGAAGGCGAGGTGCGCGCCGGAAATTACGTCTGGCGGCCCAAGGGCAACCGGCACATCGCGCGCTCTCCCGGCGGGGCGCTGGTGCTGTCGATGTTTCTGAAGCCGAACATCTTCCTCGCCGGCGACGCGGCCGGGCGCGATCTGAGGTAAGCGGAGCGGTCATGGCACTCAAGATTTATGGCGTCGCGCGCTCGCGCGCGGCTCGCGTCTTGTGGATGGCGAAGGAGCTCGGGCTCGACTACGAGCACGTCAAGGTCGATTTCGCGACCGGCGAGACGCGCCGGCCCGCCCATCTGGCGCTCAATCCCAATGGGCATGTTCCGGTCATCGACGATGGCGGTTTCATCCTGTGGGAGTCGATGGCGATCAATCTCTATCTGGCCAAGAAATACGGCGCGGGCGGGCTTTATCCGACCCGGCTCGAGGATGAGGCGCGGGCCTGGCAATGGAGCTTCTGGGGCATGACCGAGGTCGAGCGGCCGGTGCTGACCGCGCTCTTCAACCGCGCCATTCTTCCGGAGAACCAGCGCGACGCTGCCGCGGCCGATGAGGCGGAGAGGACCCTGGCGCAGCCGCTCGGGGTGCTCGACGGCGTTCTCGGCCCGACCCCCTACCTGCTCGGCGAGCAATTCACCGTGGCCGACCTCAACCTCGCCAGCATCCTCGCCTGGGCGCGGCCGGCGCAGATCGACATGGCCCCGTTCCCGAAGGTCGCCGAGTGGCTCAGGAACTGCGCCGAGCGCCCGGCGGCCCGCGCCGTCCGCCAACTGCAGCGGGAATGAGGGGGCAAGATCGCCAGGTCTCGAGAAGGTCTCGGATTTCCCTGTCGGCAGGGAATAAATCCGTTCTGGCCCTTGAAAGAGCCGACGCGACGTCGAAAATCTCTTGTAGATCAACGACTTGAATACGATTTGTCCGAGCCGGCCGGCAGCGGAAAAAACGCGATCGGCAGCGGATTGGGCGGGGGCTTCGGCAGCACGGCCTCCCACTTGTGACTCGAGCATCAGAACCTATTTCATAATTGATATTTCAACACGCAACCTGCTATATGGGTGAAGGCCAAACCTCCGCAAGGGGGCGACCCTCGCGGCGGTAGCACGCCCACACGGGTTGCTGTACGCTTCGTGCGATTGAATCGAGGTTAAAGGCCGGGTCTGATGGAGCTGTTGACGGTGATCGCCGCCGCTCTCGCATTTGCGGGCGGCGAGGCGGCAAAGACCGTTGTCGCCGAAGGCGTTAAGGACACTCTGCAGCGGCCGCGAGCATTTTGAATGTAAGGCGAGATCGCCTTACATTTCTGCGGTCGACTTGCGAGGGCCGATGGGAACGACGCTGACGATTACTGCAAAGGGACAGGTCACGCTTCGCAAGGAGGTGCTTCGCCATCTTGGCGTCAAGCCGGGCGAGAAGGTCGTCGTTGATTTCCTACCCACAGGCCGCGCCGAATTACGGGCAGCCAAATCCCCGGCGTCGATCGATGGGTTCATCGGCTGTCTCCGGCGGCCACGGGTCGAGGCCACTCTCGACCGAGGAAATTGCGGAGATTGCCGCGCAGGGGTGGGCGGGCGGCCGTTGAGGATCACCGCCAACACAAACGTTCTCGTCCGCGCCGCTGTCGGCGACGATCCGGACCAGTCGAGATTGGCGGCAGAAGTTCTTCGTGACGCAGAAATTATCGCGGTGACGCTGCCGACGCTGTGCGAATTCGTCTGGGTGCTCGCACGTGGGTACAGCGTCGAAGCCGAAACGATCGCAACCGCGGTCCGGCGCTTGGTCGATAGTGCGAGCGTCCAGGTGGATCGGCCGGCCGTCGATGCCGGGCTTGCCGTATTCGAGGCGGGCGGGGATTTCGCAGACGGCGTCATCGCCTTCGAGGGCCGCCGCCTGGGTGGACAGGTATTCGCCAGCTTTGATCGCAGAGCCATCGAGTGATTGCGGCAACGGGCGCGGAGACGCGCTTATTGGCGGCCGAATGACCGCCGCGGTAAATCGTCCGCGCGAGGGAGCGCCCCGTTTACTACCCGCTCAGCCCTGCATTGCCTGGGTCACGGCACCGCCGGTGGCGGTGCGCGCGCCGTCGACGACGTATTGCGCGCCGGTGATCGCCGAGGCCAAGTCGGAGCACAGGAACAGCACGGTGTTGGCGATCTCGTCGGGCGTGACGTAGCGGCCGATCGGGATCGCCGACTGATAGCGGCGGCCGACGCTCGCCGGGTCAGCCGGGTTGAGCTGGGCTTCGAGCGAGTGGATCATCCGCGTGTCGACCGGGCCGGGGCAGACCGCGTTGACGCGGATGCCCTGGCGGGCGACTTCGCCCGCGGCGGTCTTGGTCAGGCCGATCACCGCATGCTTGGAGGCGACATAGGCCGGCATGCCGGGGGTCGCGACGAGACCCGCCACCGAGGCGGTGTTGACGATCGCACCCCGCTTTTGCTGCAGCATCACCGGCAGCACATGGCGCAGGCCGAGGAACACGCCTTTGACGTTGACTGCGATGACCTGGTCGAACGCGTCCTCATCGTGCTCGGCGGTATGCGCCCATTTGCCCTCGATCCCGGCGTTGTTGAAGAAGCAGTCGATGGCACCATAGGCGTCGAGTGCGGCTTTCACGTAAGACCGCACCTCGGCCGATTTGGTGACGTCGGCGGCGACGAAATGCGCCTCACCGCCCTGCTGCCGGATGATCCCGGCGGTCGCCTCGCCGGCCGCCGTGTCGCGGTCGACGACGACAACCCTGGCGCCGCTCTTGGCGAAAGCGAGTGCCGTGGCGCGACCGATGCCGTTTCCGGCGCCGGTGATCAGCGCGACCTTGCCGGTGAAGTCCAGATCCATGGCGTTCCTCCGTTCGTTCGTCCTATCGCCGACTGCTTCCGGGGCGCGGGCACGTCCGCGAGCCACGGCAATCGTTGAACGCCGGCCCTGCAAAATTATGGATCGGACAGGGTCAATCCTGGATTCCAGGACGAAGCCCTGACGGGCAAAATCCGGAATGACAGCGGTGCGGCATTCACTCGGGTATCTTTGATGCCGTCAGGCTTTGCGGCCGATCAGGCGCGTCCATTGCTCCGAGCGCGACGAGCAGATCGCGGATGAACCCGCGCGCGGCCTCGTCGATAAGGCGGCCTTCGGCATCGAACTTGGTCTGGGCCTGGCCGATCAGCACCTCAGGCTTGTTGAGCGGGTGCATGTCGAGAAAGACGCAGCATTTACGCAGATCGTATTGCGCTCGTGCCGTGCCGGCCATTCCGGCGCCCGCCCCCATCATCGCCACCGGTTTGCCGGCGAAGGGCTGATCGGGCGGGCGCGAGGCCCAGTCGATCGCGTTCTTCAACACGCCCGAGATCGAGTAGTTGTACTCGGGGGTGACAAAGAGCAGCGCATCTGCCGCCGCGATCTGCCGCCGAAGCGTCTCGACCGGCGCCGGGAACCCCTGCGCGCGCACGTCTTCGTTGTAGAGCGGGAACGAGCCGATATCCGCGGTCTCGATCGTCATGCCCGGCGGCTTCAGCTCGATCGCCGTGCGCAGCGTTGCACGATTGTATGAGCCTGTGCGCAGGCTGCCGCACATGGCGAGCACAGAGATTCCTTTAGCCTCGCTCATGGGACTAGCTCCGGTGTTGCCGGCGACCCCTTAACGCACCTTTGCGATGTCGGCAAGGCGGTCACGAGACCCTCCCTCACCGTCCCGCGGACCTTGTGCTGCAGCACGGTTGCATTTAAACATTTGGCGGTGCGAGGCGAAATGCTTCGGGGCCTCAGGGAGGAGAGATCATGGCGCGCATCGACCGGCGGAGGCTCTTGAAACTTTCCGGCGCCGGTGCGATCGCGGCAAGCACCACCGGCGGCCTGGCGGCGATCCTCGCCTCGGGGCGGGCCCCGGCCTATGCTCAGGCGAGCACGGTTCACTGGGTGCGCTGGTCCGATTTCGTACCGGCCTCCGATCAGCTGCTACGCAACCAGATCATGCCGCAATGCAGCCAAGGACATCGGCATCAAGCTCGAGCTCGAGATGATCAACGCCAACGACATCCAGGCGCGGATCACCTCGTCGATCCAATCGGGTACCGGCGCCGATGTCATCATGGTGGTCGGCAACTGGCCGCGACTCTATGAAGCCAGCGTCGCCGACGTCAGCGATGTCGCCGAGGCGATCGGCCAGGCGCAGGGCGGCTATTACGACATCGCCCGAACGATCGACAACGTCAACGGAAAATGGATCGGGGTTCCCTGGGCGATCGGCGGCGGATTGCTGACCAATCGGACGTCGTGGTTCGCCGAGATCGGCTACGAGGAAGGCAAGTTCCCGCAGACCTGGGAGGAATATCGCGCGGCCGGCAAGAAGCTGAAGGCCGCGGGCCACCCGTTTGGCCAGACCCTCGGCCATACCTTCGGCGACGCGCCGGGCTTCTGGTATCCCTACCTCTGGTCCTGGGGCGGCAAGGAGGTCGAGGCCGACGGCAAGACCGTCGCCCTCAACAGCAAGGAGACGATCGAGTCGGTGAAGTTCGCGGTCGGCTTTTGGAAGGATTGTTGCGACGAGGGCGGTCTCGCCTGGGACGATTCGAGCAACAACCGGGCCTTTCTCTCCGGCACGATCAGCTCGACCAACAACGGCGCCTCGATTTATCTCGAGGCCAAGAAGAAGCCTGACTCATACCTGACCGAGAAGGGCACGCCGCTCTGGAAAGACATCTTTCATACCCGCCTCCCGAAGGGGTCCGGCGGACAGTTCGCGCTGCCGGGACCGTTCACCGACCTGGTCATGGGCTATTCGCCCAACCAGAAGGCGGCCAAGGAATTCTTGCGCTGGGTGCACACCAAACCCGTCTTCGAGAAGTGGTTCACCTCACAGCAGGGCTATACAGACGGGGCGACAAAGGAGTGGGAGAAGGACCCGGTATGGAACATCGACCCGGTCATGCTGCCCTTCCGCGACTTGCCGAATGTCTCGCGAATGGTCGGGTACGCCGGGCCGCCGGGGCGCGCCGCCGCCGAGGCCGTGACGAAATACATCATCGTCGACATGTACGCGAAAGCGGTGCAGGGCATGCCGGCCGAAGAGGCCGTAAAGTGGGCCCATGACGAGCTTGTGAAGGTGTACGCTTGACCCATCGACGTGGCGCCCGGGAAGACCGCGAAATGACCTTTACCACCCTCGCAACCCCGAGCGCCTACGCCGGCACCCCCAGGCGCGGGCCGGTCACCCGTTTGCTCGAGGACGAGCGGTGGCTGGCCATGCTCCTGTTGCTGCCGACCCTCGCTTTACTCGGGCTCTTTATCGCCTACCCGTTTGTCGAGGGCGTGCTGTTATCGGTGACCGACGCCAAGGTCGGTGTGCCGGGCCATTTTGTTGGACTGCAGAACTTCGTAAAGATCTGGAACGACGACATCTTTCACGTCGCGGTGTGGAACACTTGCGTCTACACCGCCGTCGCCACGGTATTCAAGCTGGCGCTGGGTCTCTGGCTCGCCCTGCTGCTCAATCATCATTTCAAGGGTAAGGCGTTCACCCGGGCTTTTATCCTGTTGCCTTTCATCATCCCGACCGTGCTCTCCACACTCGCCTGGAAGTGGATGTTCGACCCCACTTTCAGCGTGATCAACTGGATGCTGTTCAGGCTCGGCCTGATCCACGGCCGGATCAACTGGCTCGGCGACCCGCACCTGGCGCTGATCTCGGTGATCATCGTCAACATCTGGCGTGGCGTGCCGTTCTACGCGATCGCCCTGCTCGCCGGGTTGCAGACCATCAGCCCCGAGCTGCACGAGGCCGCGGCGATCGACGGGGCCAGAGCCTGGCAGCGCTTCCGGCACGTGACCTGGCCGCTGCTGTTGCCGGTAACCCTGGTGATCGTGCTGTTCTCGGTCATTCAAACCTTCGCCGACTTCCAGCTCGTCTATGTGCTGACGGGCGGCGGGCCGGCCAACGCCACCCAGCTCTTCGCCACTTATGCCTACCAGCTCGGCATCGGCACCGGCCTATTGAGCGAGGGCGCCACGATTTCGCTGGCGGTCTTCCCGGTGCTACTGCTCGTGGTCATCGTCCAGCTGCTCTACATCCGCCGGGTGGAGACCCACTGAGTTCGCATGATGCAATACGGTCGAGCATTTTATCCTCACCCCCGCGAAAGCGGGGGTCCAGGGCGTCTGCAGAGAATCAGCCCGACATGGATTCCCGCTTTCGCGGGAATGACGAATTCTGTGGTCAGGCGCTGAACCATGGTCGAAGGCGCGCTGTGGAGGCGCTGGGTCTTCTTTTACATTCCGCTGACCGGCTTCATCGTCGCGCTCTTATTCCCGTTCTATTGGATGATCGTCACCACCGTGCGGCCGGACAGCGAGCTCTACCGCCCGTGGAACTCGCCGAACTACGCGCCCTTCTGGACCATGCATCCGACCTTCGAGCACATCCACGATCTGCTGACGGAGACCCTGTTCAGCACCTGGATGATGAACACGATGATCATCTCGATTGCCGCCACCGCGATCTCGCTGTTCTGCGGGCTCTTGGCCGGTTACGCGCTGTCGCGTCTGAAGTTTCCGTTCGCCGGCAGCCTCGGGACAATGATCTTCATCACCTACCTGGTGCCGCAGACATTGCTGTTCATCCCGCTCGCCGACATCATCCGCAACTTTCGCCTCGGCAACTCGCCGTGGGCATTGATCCTGACTTACCCGACCTTTCTGATCCCGTTCTGCACCTGGCTGATGATGGGCTATTTCAAGTCCATCCCCAAGGAGCTCGAGGAGTGCGCCCGCATCGACGGCGCGACGCGCTGGAAGGCGATGGTCTACATCATCTTTCCGATCGCCGTACCGGGGATCCTTTCAGCCGGCATCTTTGCCTTTACGCTGTCCTGGAACGAGTTCCTCTATGCCCTCGTCTTCCTCTCCTCGCCGGAGGAAAAGACCGTGCCGGTCGGCGTGACCTCGGAGCTGATCCGCGGCGACGTGTTCTATTGGGGTGAGCTGATGGCCGGGGCGCTGCTGGGCTCGATCCCGGTCGCCTTCGTCTACTCCTTCTTTGTCGAGCACTACGTCGCCAGCCTGACCGGGTCGGTCAAGGGATAACACCGAATTTGAGAGAGCGATGGCAGAGGTCCACATCCAGAGCCTGAACAAGAAGTTCGACGAGGTCCATGCCGTCAAGGACGTGAATCTCGGTATCCGCGACAAGGAATTCGTGGTCCTCGTCGGTCCGTCGGGATGCGGCAAGACGACTACATTGCGCATGGTGGCGGGTCTCGAATCGATCACGTCGGGCCGCATCCTGATCGACGACAAAGTCATCAACGAGCTGCCGCCGATGGACCGCGACATCGCGATGGTGTTCCAGAATTACGCGCTCTATCCGCATATGAGCGTCTACGACAACATGGCCTTTGGCCTCAAGATGCGGAAATTCGCCCGCGCCGACATCGCCAGGCGCGTGCAGGAGGCGGCCGAGATCCTCGGCATCCAGGAGCTGTTACAGCGCAAGCCGCGACAGCTGTCGGGCGGCCAGCGCCAGCGCGTCGCGCTCGGAAGAGCGATCGTGCGGCACCCGCAGGTATTCCTGTTCGACGAGCCACTGTCGAACCTCGACGCGAAATTACGGGTGCAGATGCGGGTCGAGTTGAAAAAACTGCACAATCGGCTCGGCACCACCGCAATCTACGTGACCCACGATCAGGTCGAGGCGATGACTTTGGGCGACCGCGTCGTTGTCATGAAAGATGGTCTCGTCCAGCAGGTCGGCGAGCCGCTCGAGCTCTACAACGAGCCGGCCAACCTGTTTGTCGCGGGCTTTCTCGGCTCGCCCGCGATGAACTTCGCGACGGTCAGGGTCAGCGGGACCGACGGCGCGCTGTGGGTCGAGGCCGAGGGCCTGCGCATCAGACCCCCGGGCGAGGCCGCCGGCCGGCTCGGCCGCTATGTCGGCAAGGAAGTAACGCTGGGGATCCGGCCGGAGGATCTGCACGTAGCCTCCGCGGCCGACCCCACCGAACTTGGTTTCGACGCCGCGGTGGAGGTCGTCGAGAAGCTCGGCTCCGAAATCCTTCTCGACGTGGCGGTCGGTCCCAGCATGATGGTGGCCTCGGTGGAGCCGACCATCCGCGCGAATATTCACGACCGCTTGCGTCTCGCGCTCAATCCGGAACGCCTGCACTTTTTCGACACGCAGTCCGAGGCGGCGATCTGACAGAACCACGCAGACCCCAACGGCGAAGCCGACCGAAGCACGCAAGTACTCAATTCGGCCAGTCTTGCCCCGCACCGATGCAGATGCCCGATCCCGCGCCACACGTTTTGAGTTCGGAAGCGGGAATGCACGAACAGCCGTTAAATCCGTCTGGCATGTTTAATGCATCGCGATCATCGCCATCGCCGCGATGGAGGACGCGATGTTCGCCCGGTCCGCCCTGCCTCTCACAGTCCGCGACATCCTCGGCCACCTTGGTCACTCTGCAACAGCGCTGTGGCTCCGTCACGGTGTTCGGTCTCCTGCTGGGGAGCGCCGCTTGGCGCGGTGAGACTCCTTCGGATGATCGACCCGATCGGTTCCGGCGGTTTTGCCAGGATTGCGGAGAGGATACCGCGCATGAGGGCTTTGATGAGTTCGGCCCCGGCTGGTATGCTCAGATCTGCTGCTGCCGGAGATGTGGGCAACAGGCTATCCGGATCTGGCCGCTCGCCTGTTGGTAATACGGCCAGCGCTTATTGCCCGGCGAGAGCCGGGTCATCGGCATCGGCGAAGTAATCCTGGTCGAGGACACCACCGGCAAGGGCCATCTCTCACAGCATGTCGAGGGGAAGATACGGCGGCGGTTTGCGCCGCGGTGACCGTATCAGCGCCGTAGGCCGCAGTGCCCTTCACGACGCGTCCGACGCCGAGATAAAGCTGCCGGCCCATCTGCTTCATCGCGGCCTCGCGCCGCTCGAACACCGCCTTGCCGTCTTCGGGTGACGCTGCGTAAACCACTGCTGCCAATAGCGCGCTCATCCCGACCGTTCCGACCAAGACGCGCCGCCACCTCTGCATGCTCGCTCACTCCGAGTGGTGCCGCGCTTCCGCCGGCGTCTCGTGAGCAGACCTCCGAGGCAGCCCTCTTATTCCGGGACGAGGCTGCCGGGAATAAACCGGCGCGCCCACCGGTCTGGATCGGCGTCACACACCCCGTCATTCAGGAGAGAGAGATGGCCAATCGTGATGAGAAGGAATTATTGAGCGGGCCGAACATCAATCGCCGCGGTCTGTTGAAGTGCATGGCCTGGACGGGAACCGGGGTCGTTTGGACCCTGAGCGGCGGGGTGCCGCGCACGCTCGGCCTGATCGGCGGGGCCGCCGCTGCCGAGGCCCCCAAGGGCGAGCTCACTTTTGTGCAGATCAGCGACAGCCATATCGGCTTTCATCTGCCGCCAAACCCCGACCCGAGCGCGACGCTCACCGAGGCGATCGACAAGATCAAGGCGATGCCGACGCAGCCCGCCTTTCTCATCCACACCGGCGACATCAGCCACCTTTCCAAGGAGGAGCAGTGGGACGACGCCGATCAGATCATCAAAACGGCCAATAAGCAGGTGTTCTACATACCGGGCGAGCACGACGTCGCCGACGCCGACAACGGCAAGGCCTATCTCGAACGCTACGGCAAGAATACCCACGGCAAGGGCTGGTACAGCTTCGATATGGCCGGTGTGCACTTTATCGGCCTGATCAACGTCTTCGAATTTCAACCCGGCTTCAAATCCGCCGGCCTCGCCAAGATCGGCGACGAGCAGCAGGAATGGCTGGAGAAGGATGTCAAAGGGCTCTCGGCCAGTACGCCGATCGTGCTGATGGCCCACCTGCCATTGTGGACGATCTACGAGCCGTGGGGCTGGGGCACCGCGGACGCCGGCCGCGCGCTCGGCTATTTGAAGCGCTTTGGCTCGGTGACCGTGCTCAACGGCCACATCCACCAGATCATCCAGAAGGTCGAGGGCAACGTCACCTTCCACACCGCGGATTCGACGGCTTACCCGCAGCCGGCACCGGGCGCCGCTCCGGCTCCCGGCCCGATGAAGGAAGTCCCGGCCGGCGATCTGCGCAAATACCTCGGCATCAGGACGGTCAACTACGTCCGCAGCAAGGGCGCCCCCGCGCTCATCGACAGCACACTCGTCGTTTGAGAGGTAGAGCCATGTTGACGACCATTGGTCCGGCGCTGCGGCGCCGGCGGATTGCCCTGGTGCTCGGTGCGATCGGAGTGACGGCACTCTTGGCTGCCGCTGTCCCCGAGCTGACCGCGGCGGGCGAGGGGGTGGTCCAGGCGGCGGCAAACTCGGCCACCATCAACATCGACAACTTCGCCTTCACGCCGACGACCCTGACCGTTACCGCCGGAACGACCGTAACCTGGAAGAACGAGGACGACAGCCCGCACCGGATCGGCGACAAGAACGGGACGCTCAAATCGGCGGCGCTCGACACCGACGACACCTTCTCCCACACCTTCGCAACACCGGGCGAATACCCCTACATCTGCACGATCCATCCCTACATGGTCGGGAAAATCATCGTCAAACCCGCCGGCAAGTCCTCGTGACCGATCCTTCCCCCTCTCCCCGCTTGTGTCCGCTCGCGGGGAGGGGCGGTCAGTGGAGCAGGTCGCGCCCGGCGGCCTGGGGAAAGCCGATACGGCGCAGGAGATCCTGAAACCGGGCGTCGGATCGGATAGGATCGAAAGCTGGCCGCAGCAGGATGGACGGGTTGAAGCGTGCCTGATAGGCTTTTTCCAGCCAGATCATCGCCTGGTCCAGATCGCCGAGGCCTACATAGATCAAGGCAATATTGGCGTCGGCGGAAGAGTTTCGATTCTGTTGGTCCTCCAGATCCTTAACCATTTTCAACGCTTCTTCGCGCTTTCCTGAAACGGCGTACGCATAAGCGAGATTGGCTTTGAATATCTCGTTATCTCTGGAAAGCTGGATTGCTCTCTGAAATTCCTCGATTGCTTCGTCATGCATGTTCTTTTGCTGGTAAGCCTGACCCAGTTCATAATGTGCGATGGCAAAGTTCGAGTCCATCTCTAATGTCCTCCGACTCTGCTGCACTGATTCATCATAGAGGTGAGCGATGCACAATGCATCCGCCAGGTCCGCGCTAATGATCAGGGAGAGCGGATCCAGGCTCTCCGCTGTTCTCAGTTGCGCGATGCCTTCGCTAGTCCGTCCCGTCACGATCAAATGCCAGGCAAACCAGTGATGAGCCGTTGCGTAACCGGGATACAGCGCGATTGCGCGCTTGTATTCCTTCTCAGCAGACGCCCAGTCCCACTCATAAAGGTCCAAGATGAATGCTAAAGAGGTGTGCGCCTCAGCCAGGTGATCGTCCAAAGCCAGCGCCTTTGTCGCCGCTGCCTTGGCCTTAGGAAATGCATCCTGGGGAGATAGAATCCCGTATTCCCAATCTCCGGCCAATGCATAGGAGTCGGCCAAGCCGGTGTACGCTTCGGCGTAGTTTGGATCCTTATCTATCGCAAGGTTGAAATAGCCGATCGCCTTCTTCAGACCATCTCCGGTTCGCTTGTTCCAGAAGTACCGTCCCTTAAGGTAGGCCTCGTAAGCTTCCGGGTTCACCGCCTTTGGGTTCTGCAGCGCAGCCGGTTCCGGTTGCTTCACCGTGGCCCCGATCTGCTCGGCGATAGCGCGAGCTACGCGGTTTTGCAGCGCTAGCGTATCCCGCAAATCTCCTTCAAAGCTCTGGGCCCATATGTGCCGTTCAACCGGCACCTCGACCAGCTGGGCGGTAATCCGAACTTGTTCGCCAGAACGCAACACGGTTCCTTCCACCACGCCTTCTACGTTTAGCTCACGAGCGATCTCGGGCAAGAGCTTGCGAGCGCGCTTATAGGTCATGATGGAGGTACGTGAGATCACGCGTAACGAGCTGATCTGCCCCAGGTCGGTGATCAGCTCGTCTGTCATCCCGTCGGCGAAGTAATCTTGCGAAGCATCGCCGGAGAGGCTTTCAAATGGCAGTACTGCTATGGAGCGAATTTCAGGGGAGGCCTGGTTCCGAGAGTAGAGAATCCATGAGAGCAAGGCCACTACCACGAGGACTGAACCAAGGCCGAAAAGCCTCCAAAGAAGAGGGCGGGGCGGTCGCCTTGGTGCCGTTCTAACATCTATGAGATCGACAACACCGGCCGGTAGAACCGATACTTTTTCGGGCTCTGTCTCGCGCCCGATCAAACTGGAGACCGGCGTCGGAAGGTGGCTGGACGCACCGGATTGCGCTGCCTCGGCGGCGGCAGTGCGGATCTCGGCGATGAACCGGTAGCCCCGGCCGGACACCGTCCGGATGAAATCGCGATCCTCTCCGAGCGCCTTGCGCAGCGTCGAGATCTGGACGACCAGGTTGTTCTCTTCGACGATCGTGTCGGGCCAGACGCGACTCAGGATCTCGTCCTTGGTGACGAGCGCACCGCGCGCCTCGGTCAGGAACCACGAGTATATCGAAGGCGCGGCTGCCAAGCTCGACCGCGACCCCATCGGCGCGGAGCTCCCGGCGGTGCGGCAGCAACCGGAACCGACCGAACTCGACACCTCCCAGGGCCTCGTCGATCACCTTCATGGGTGCCTTTTAAGGTCTTTTAATGAAATTTTATATTCGATTAAGGGCGTCAAGCAACGTTCCGCGAATAAAATTCGACTGCCGGGCTGAAGGAACCCCTCGTTCCGCGGCGATACCGGGTCGGTATGACGTGGCGTCGCCCGGTGTCGCCTTCAGAGGATTTCAGGAGAGATCGCCCGCACCGACAAGGACTTTAATCTCATCCCGCCGCATACCTTCACCGCCTAAGCCCGGACGCGGAGGGGATCTGAACATTGGCAAACGATCTCGGAGCTGGCGGAAGGAGCAGCCCCAAACGAGGGCTCAGTGGCCTTCGGGGTGCCCATCGTCTCCACGTGACTACGCCCACGGCCGATCGTGTCGAGAAACCGGGGGATGTCGGGCAAGGGCAAAGGCCGGGGAACACCGATCGGCGTCACCAGGCGCGGTTCGAGGCGATAGCGCTGCCCCATCTCGATGCTGCCTACGCGCTAGCCCGATGGCTGACGCGCAACGATGCCGATGCCGCCGATGTCGTGCAGGAAGCGTTTCTGCGGGCGTTTCGCTATTTCGACAGCTATCGCGGCGACGATGCCAAGAGCTGGGTGCTCAAGATCGTGCGGCGCACCTGCTACAGCTGGCTCGAGCGCAACCGGCCGGCGGATGTCGTCTCGCTCGAAGCGGAGGAGGAATTCGGCAACGCTGTCGCGACGTCCGCGATCGATACCGAGGCGTTGCTGGAAAGCCGCTCCAACTTGCGGCTTCTCGACCGCCTGATCGAGGCGCTTCCGGCGCCGCTGCGCGAGATGATCGTCCTGCGCGAACTGTATGAGCTCGGCTATCGCGAAATCGCCGAGGTGACGGGCGTGCCGATCGGAACGGTCATGTCCCGCCTTCATCGCGCGCGCGCCCTGCTGCTTCGCGCGCATTCGCAAACCGGCGGCGCAGGGCTTTGCCTGAGTAGGAAGTAGTATCCCTTCGCCCCGGTCCTAGCCAACGGCACCCGCTCACCCGGCATCGGCACGGGCGTGAGGGTCGTCGGGAATAAAGGCGCGCGCGATCCGATCTCCTCTCCTGTCAGCCCTGCAGGGCATCAGAGTGAGGTATTCGGATGCTGCGGACAGATGAGGATCCCGGATTGCTCGATTTCGACCCGGTGACCCGGTTCCTGCACTGGCTGACTCTTTTCCTCGTCGCCGCGATCTTCGTGCTCGCCTTCTCGATCGATTTCGCATCGTCCAGGGAGGAGGCCGTTGCACTCATCCAGCTGCATCGCTCGTTCGGCGTGACCGTGTGGGTCGTGACGCTCGGTCGGCTCGTTTGGCGCCAATTCGCGCGTTTTCCCAACTGGCCCGCCGACATGCCGCAGACGATGCGGTTTGCGGCGCAGTGGAGCGAATACGCGCTCTACGTCCTCTTGCTGACCCAGCCGATCCTCGGGCTCCTCCACACCAACGCGCACGGCGACCGGGTGAACCTGTTCTTCCTCGGCCAGCTGCCGGCGCTGATCGGCCGGGACCGCCCGCTCGCGAAGCAGCTCCTGAAGGTGCACGAAACGGTCGGGCTCCTTCTGCTCGGCCTGATTGCGCTTCATGCCGCAGCGGCGCTCTACCACCATTTCTGGCGCCGCGACGACACGCTCCAGGCGATGCTGCCGCAGGGAATGAGGCGCCGGGTCGCGCGCGAGAGAGCGAGGTTTTAGGCAGCGCTTATTCTCGCAGCCGGTGCGCCCACCGGCGTAGGCGTAATCGGAGCGAGCGGCGAAATGTGGCATCAAATTCGGCCGCGAAGCTTGGCTTATTGTGATGATCACGATCCACAAATTGCCTATATCGACGTGGCCGCCGGTCGTCATTCACCACGCCGCGACCGAGCCAGATGACCTGGCTTACGCCCAGGTATTCGCGCAGCGCGCGCTCGATATCCTGGCGCGACAGGCCGGGATTGCGGTTAGGGTTGAGCAGGCACTCTTCGGTCACGAGTGCCGTGCCCTCCCCGTCCACGTGAATCGCGCCGCCCTCGTTTACCAGCGGCGCGCGATAGCGCCCACAGCGCTCGATTTCGAGCACCTTGCGTGCCACGAGATCATCCTGGTCCCACGGAAAATACAACCCGCCGTTCAAGCCTCCCCACGCGTTGAAGTGCCAGTCAACGCCGCGCACGCTGCCGCGCCGATTGACCACGCAGGTGGGACCGACGTCGCGCATCCAGCTGTCATCGTGCGTCATCTCCACCACGCGCACGCGCTGCGCCGGCACCGCGCGCGCCGCCGTGAAGTACGCGGGCGACACCCCGACCGTCACGGGCTCGAATTGGGAAATAGCCGCCGCGACCTGTGCAAACGCCCGCTGCGCGGGACCGCCTCCTCGCGCCAGTTATCGGGTCGCTCCGGCCAGAGCATCCAGCAGCCGGCGTGCGGCTCGAATTCCCCGGCATGTGAAAGCCGTCCGAGGCCGGAGTGCTCTCAAGGGCGTGCGTAGTTGCGCAAGCGACTGTTAAGGAACCCGTAGACGGCGTAGATCGACATGCCGATGACGGTCCAGATGAGCAAACGGATCCAGGTGCCGTGAGAAAGGGTAAGAGTCAGGCCACAACACACAGAAAGCCGAGTATGCAGGTGAAGGGCGCCCATGGAACCCGGAACGGCCGGGGGACATCCGGACGCGTGTGGCGTAGCACCAGCACTCCGAGGCACACCACTGCGAACGCCAGCAGGTCGATGGAAACGAGATCCGCGAGCACGTCGAGCGGAAAGGCTCCGGCGATCAGCGCCGCGCCGATACCGGTGATCACGGTTGAGACGTGGGAGTTTTAAAGCGCGGGTGACAACGGCTCATGGACGGGGGCAGCAGCCCGTCATCCGCCATGGACAGCAGGATACGCGGCTGTCCCAGGAGCGACGTGAGGATGACGGAAGTCATGCCGGCGATGACGCCCAGCTTGACCGGCCAGGACAGCCACGCGAGCTGCGGGTGGGCATCGAGTGCCACGGCGACAGGCGCGGCGACATTGAGTTTCTGGTACGGGACCATTCCGATCAGAACGCTGGACATGGCCACGTACAGCACGGCGGATATCACGAGCGCCCCAAGAATGCCCAGCGGCAAATCGCGCTGGGGATTGCGGCTTTCAAGGCCCATGGTCGAGGCGGTGTCGAAGCCGACATAAGAAAAGAAGATGATGCCCGCACCCTGCAGCACGCCGCTCAATCCGAAATGACCAAAGGTTCCCGTGTTGGCGGGTACGTACGGCCTGAAGTTCGCGGGGTCCACAAACTTAAGCCCTGCGATCACGACGATCAGGATGATTGCGACCTTTAGGGTCACCATGAGGGTGTTGGCACCGGCGGACTCGCGCACACCCACGTACAGCACAACCGTCATCGCCAGCACGATCAGCACGGCGGGCAGATTGATAATCGCACCCGTGCGCATGAGGTGCTCGTGCGCATCCAGACCGAGAGGCGCATTCACAAGGGACGGCGGCAGTTGGATGTGAGCATCACCGAGCAGGTTAACCACGTAGGCGGACCAGCTCACTGCTACGGTCGAGGCCGAAATCGCATACTCGAGCAGTAGATTCCAGCCAATGAACCAGGCGAGCGCTTCACCGAGCGTTGCGTAGGTATAACGGTAAGCGCTCCCGGGCACCGGCAGAAACGCGGCAAACTCCGAGTAGCACAGCGCCGCAAGCATGCTGCCGAAGGCTGCAATCAGTAGCGACAGCGTGATCGCGGGGCCCGTCTGCGTAGCGGCAACCTGTCCGGTCAGCACAAAGATTCCGGTGCCGATCGTGGCGCCCAACCCGATCGCAGTCAGGCCCCAAGGTCCGAGCACCTTCTTAAGGCGACTCTCGCCGACCACCTCGGTCGGATCGACCGGCCGGATGGCGCACATCTGTCTGAGGATCGAGCGTTTCGCCGCCGCCGGACCGCCCCCATGCATAGCGTTTGACATTCGCACTTTCGTTTCTGGGCAGCCCCCCGGCGTGCTCCGCGCCAGCAGTGTCGCACAGGCGCGTCCGGCTTTGGTACGCGCCGCGTCCGGTGCAGCTCGTGTGCTAGCATTGCGCGCCCGGCGAGGCTGCCACGCCGGTGATCCTCGAGGAGAGCCCCATGACCACGCCGACGAGCCCCAAGGTGACGCCGCCCGCCGCGGGCGCGAAGATCACCGTCAAGAACGGCAAGCTGAGCGTGCCGGAGAACCCCATAGTGCCCTTCATCGAGGGGGATGGCACCGGGCCGGATATCTGGCGCGCCTCCGTGCGCGTCATGGATGCCGCGGTCGCCAAGGCATACGGGGGCAAGCGGCGCATCCACTGGATGGAGGTGTACGCCGGCGAGAAGGCAAACAAGCTGTTTAACACCTGGCTGCCGGAGGAAACGGTGGCCGCGTGTCGCGAGTACCTCGTGTCCATCAAGGGTCCGCTCACCACGCCGGTGGGCGGGGCATCCGCTCGCTGAACGTCGCGCTGCGCCAGATGCTGGACCTGTACGTGTGTCTGCGCCCGGTGCGCTGGTTCAAGGGCGTACCCTCGCCCGTGAAGCACCCCGAGAAGGTCGACATGGTGATCTTCCGCGAGAACACCGAAGACATCTACGCCGGCATCGAGTTCGAGGCCGGCACACCCGACAACCGCAAGTTCCTGGAGCTCTTCCGCCAGGCCTTCCCCAAGGCGTACGCCAAGATCCGTTTCCCGGAGAGTTCCGGCATCGGTATCAAGCCTGTTTCCAAGGACGGCTCCGAACGCCTCATCCGCGCGGCGCTCGAGTACGCGATCACTAACCGACGCAAGAGCCTCACGCTGGTACACAAGGGCAACATCAGAAATTCACCGAAGGCGCATTCCGCAACTGGGGCTACCAGCTCGCCGAGCGTGAGTTCGCCGCCCAGGTGTATACCTGGGAGCAGTGGGAGCGCACCAAGTCCGCCAAGGGCGAGCCGGCGGCGAATGCGGAAATGGCGGCTGCCAAACAGGCCGGCCGCGTCATCGTCAAGGACGCCATTGCCGATATCACGCTGCAGCAGGTACTTACGCGCCCGGAAGAGTTCGACATCATCGCGACGCTTAACCTGAACGGGGATTATCTTTCGGACGCCCTCGCTGCGCAGGTTGGCGGCATCGGCATCGCCCCGGGCGGCAACATCAACTACCTCACCGGGCACGCGGTGTTCGAGGCGACGCACGGCACGGCGCCGAAGTACGCCAACCTCGACAAAGTGAACCCCGGCTCGGAAATCCTTTCCGGTGAGATGATGTTCCGCTACATGGGCTGGGTCGAAGCGGCGGACGCCATCATCTCTGCCATGGACAAGACCATAGGACAAAAGATCGTCACCTATGACTTTGCCCGTATGATGGAAGGTGCGCAGGAAGTCTCCACCAGCGGCTTCGCCGACGCCCTCATCCGGAACATCTAGCGCCATGCGGCGGCCGCACAGCCTGCGCCGCCCGTCGCTGCCGGCCCGATGACCGGATATTCCGGCACGCCCCTGGCAAAGAAGCTCGGCCTGCGCGAGGGCAGTCGGCTGTTCGCGCACGCCGCGCCGGAGCACTATGCGGCCCTGCTCGCGCCCCTACCGGCCGGCGTGCGCCTCGTGGCGCGCCTGGATCAATCCACGGACATCATCCATGTGTTTGCGCTGCGGCGCGCGGCGCTCACCCAGGCGCTACGCCGTACGCTCAGGACCATGCGACCTGATGCCGCCATCTGGGTCAGCTGGCCGAAAAAATCCTCTGGAGTCGCGACCGACATCACGGAAGACGGGATCCGCGAAATTGCTTTGCCGATGACGCTGGTCGACATCAAGGTGTGCGCCGTGGACGAGGTGTGGTCGGGGCTGAAGCTCGTGATCCGCAAGGCGGCGCGGCCCGCGGCCGGCAGGCGCGCCGCGCGGAAAAGCTGAATATGCCCGCACACGCCGCCACGCTCCTCGAGTGGATCCGCAAGCTGCACGCGATTGCGCAGAACGGCCCCGCCTTCAGCCAGGATCCCTTCGATCGCGAGCGCTATCTGCAGCTGCAGGAGCTCGCCGTGAACGCGCTGCACACCGAGCTTGATGTTCCGCTCGAGCGCGCCGCAGCCTTCTGGGAGGGCGAGTACGGCTACGCAACGCCCAAGGTGGACGTGCGTGGGGCGGTGTTCGAGGACGAGCGGGTGCTGCTGGTACGCGAGCGCAGCGACGGGCGCTGGACGCTTCCGGGCGGCTGGGTCGATGTCAATGACGCGCCCTCGCAGGCGGTCGCGCGCGAGATCCTCGAGGAATCCGGCTACCAAGCGCGCGCGGTGAAACTGGCTGCCCTGGTCGACAGGAACCGGCACCCGCATCCGCCCAGCGTGCACCATATCTACAAGCTTTTGTTTCTGTGCGAGCTCCTCGGTGGCCAGGCCACAACCAGTCTCGAGACCGATGCGGTGGGTTTCTTCCCCCTCACGGGGCTTCCGGAGCTCTCCACCGGTCGCATCCTCAGCTCCCAGATCCAGCGGCTGTACCAGCACCAACTTGATCGCACCCTGCCTACCGATTTCGACTGAGGGGAAATGTGCCTGCATGAAAGGGACGGCCGACCCACCAAGTCTGAGCGCGCGCGAATGCGCGCAGCAGATTGTGGACGCCTTCGCGCGCTACAACGCCGAGTTTCGCGCCATCACCCGCCGCGCGCCGCTGCGCTTCGACAGCCGTGATGCGCGCGGCAACCAGCACGACGCGGTGGAACGCATCGAGCTCTACGAGCGCTTCGTCCATCAGACCGTCACGGAACTCAAGCAGGCCCTGGGCGAGCAGGCGCAGAACCGCGACCTGTGGAAGCTGATCCATAACGAATTCGCGGCCCAGATCGGCGATCTGCCCGATCCGGAGTTCACCAAGACCTTCTTCAGCTCGATCAGCCGCCGGCTCTTCGGTACCGTCGGCGTGGCACCGGACATCGAGTTCGTCGCCACCGATCTTGACCCGCTCGCTAACGTTCGCTCTGCGATCGGCACCAACCTGTACGTGAATCACGGCTCGCTGTCGCTGCTCTTTGAGGACCTGCTGGGCGACGTGCGCTTCCGCTCGCCGTGGCGCGATCTGGACAAGAGCATTGCCTACGTCGCCGCCGAAGTGAGGGCTGCGCTCAGTGCACACGCGGAGCGCCGCGAAGTGCAGCAGGTGGAGGTGATCCGGCCGGTCTTCTATCAGATCTCGCGCGCCTACATCGTCGGCAGGATCGTCGGGCGGCGCTTCACTTTGCCCCTCGTGATCGCGCTCAAGAACAGCGACAGCGGGGTGTTGGTTGATGCCGTCATGCTCGCGGAGGACGACATCAGCATCGTCTTCAGCTTTACGCGTTCATATTTCCACGTCGATCTTGAGCGGGTCGCGGAGGCTGTGGTGTTTCTCAAGGCGATCATGCCGCGCAAGCCGGTGAGCGAGCTGTTCACGGTGCTCGGCCGTGCCCGCCAGGGCAAGACTGAGCGCTATCGGGAACTCATGCGGCACCTGGAGCACACCGACGACCTGTTCACCGACGCGCCCGGCGAGCGCGGGCTCGTGATGGTGTGCTTCACGCTGCCCTCTTTCGATGTGGTCTTCAAGGTGATCCGCGAGCGCTTCGCCTACCCCAAGACCGTCTTACGCGATGAGGTAATGGCGAAGTACCGGCTGGTGTTTATCCACGATCGCGCCGGGCGCCTGGTTGATGCCCAGGAATTCCGGCGACTGCGCTTTCCGCGGGCGCGCTTCGCCCCCGCGCTGCTCGAGGAGCTGCAGCGCGAGGCCGCCCACACCGTGCACGAAGATGGCACGGACCTGGTCTTCGACCACATGTATATCGAGCGGCGCATGACGCCCCTTAACCTGTACCTGCGCAGTGCCACGCCCCCGGCGGCCGAGCAGGTGGTGCTCGATTACGGGCAGTGCATCCGCGACCTCGCCTACACCAATATCTTTCCCGGGGATCTGCTTTTGAAGAATTTCGGCGTCACGCGCCATGGACGCGTCATCTTTTACGACTACGATGAACTGTGCCAGGTCACCGACTGCAATTTCCGCGACGTGCCACAGGCGACCAATCCGGAGGATGAGATGCGGGGCGAAGCCTGGTTCTACGTCGGGGAGAACGATGTGTTCCCCGAGACCTTCATTCGTTTCCTTTCTTTCACTGACCAGCAGCGCGCCGCGCTGCTGCGCCTGCACGGGGAGATTCTCACCGCGGCGTTCTGGCGCGGGGTGCAGCAGCGCCTGCGCGAAGGCGAGGTCGTGGAAGTGCTGCCCTACCATCCGCACCGGGTGCGCGTGGCCGGCAGTCTGTAACCTCAAGGCCGCTTAGGGTAGGGCGCGCTCGCGTGCCTTCTCCTGCAGCGCGGCCGCTCGCGTAAGCGCCGGCGCGGTGAGCTTGCTCAGAATTTGGTTGGCACAGTCCCAGTCGACCAAATCCTCGAGGAACGCGTTCACGTACGCCGCGCGCCGGTTTTGGAAATCAAGATAGTAGGCGTGCTCCCACAGATCCAGCGCCAGCAGCGCCACATCGCCGCGCACCAGGGGTGTGCCGGCGTTAGCGGTCGACTCGATCTGCAGCGTCTCGTCACGCCACACCAACCAGATCCAGCCGCTGCCGAAATGCGCGTGGGCGGTTTCCCTGAATTCCTGCGTGAAGCGCTCGAAGGAGCCAAAGCGGCGGCGAATCTGCTCGGCAACGGGGCCGTGAGCGCTGCCGCCGCCACGCGAGCGCATCGAGCGCCAGTAGAGATTGTGATTCCACACTTCTGCCGCCCAGCGAAAGACGGTGTGCTGGGCGGGGTTACCCGCGGTGCTGCGGATGAGTTCCTCGAGTGAGAGCTCCGCCAGCGCAGTATCGCGGATCAGCAGCTGCAGCCGGTCATGGCACACGCGTTGGTGGCGCAGAAAGTGAAAAACGAGGGCGTCCCGCGACACGGCGGGCTCAAGATCCGAAAAATTGTAAGGCAACACGGGCGACTCGATGTTCATGCGGCATCCTTCCGGCAGGGTTCGAATCAGGTAGTCGTGGGACCCCACGCGCAGGCGCCGGTTCCGTCGCAGCAGACTTCTTGACAGATCTTCGGCGCGTCGCTCAAAGCGCGTGATTTGCTACGAAGCGATGACAATCACCGGTCGCGCAGGAGGCGCGATGATTGCGCGGGCGGTGCAGGCGTTGCGCCGGCACCTCAGGCCGGAACGGCCTGCAATGCCTGAGCCAGATCCTGCAGCAGATCATCGACATCCTCGAGGCCGACCGACAGCCGCACGGTGCCGTCGGTGATCGCGGAGATCCTTTGCTGCTCCGCGCTCAGCTCGCGGCCCGCCATCATCTGGGCCGTCACCAGCAGTGACTCGGTGGAGCCGAGGCTCACCGCGAGCGCAAACAGCTCAAGGTGATCGGCGAGGTGTCGCGCCGCCGCCGCACCGCCCTTGAGGTCAAGCGTGACGATGGTGCCGAAGTCCTGCATCTGTTGCGCCGCGAGTGCGTGCTGCGGATGCGTCAGCAGCCCGGGGTAGTGCACGCGCGTAACCGCCGGGTGCTGCGCCAGATAGTGCGCGATGCGCCCGGCGCTGGCGCACTGCGCCTGGTAGCGCGTGAAGTAGGTCTTCAGACCCCGCAGGATCAGATACGCAGCATGCGGGTCGAGAGCGCCGCCGAGCGCACCGAAGTCCGTGCGCAGGGCACGGATGATCTCCGGCCGGCCGATGACCGCACCGCCCATGACATCCCCGGCGCCGGAGGCGTACTTGGTGAGACTGTGGATAAACACGTCCACCTCATAACCGCCGTGCTGGTGAAAGCCGGCGAAGGTGTTGTCCATGACACTCAGCGCGCCGGCCGCGTGTGCCAAGCGGGTAAGCGCGGCGACATCAGCGATCTTGGTCACCGGATTGGTGGGGCTTTCGAAGAACACGAGGCGCGTGGCCTGGGCCGCAAGTGCGCGCTCCACGCCGGCCAG
Source organism: uncultured Alphaproteobacteria bacterium (assembly GCA_963796155.1). Lineage (GTDB taxonomy): Bacteria > Pseudomonadota > Alphaproteobacteria > ATCC43930 > CGMCC-115725 > AP-15. Next base: position 144,856 of record CAWCKT010000038.1, read on the forward strand.
ATCCTCGATGGAGAGCATGGTGTGCGTGACCCCGAAGCGACCGAGTAGCCGCCGGATCAGATATCGCGTCGGGTTATAGGTCTCGACGAAGCACACAATGTGATCGCCCTGCTTGGTGAGCGCGAGCAGCGTCTGGGCAATGGCCCCGACGCCGGTCGCCGTCACCAGGCAATCGGGGCGTCCTTGCAGTTCGGCCAGCAGCAACTCAAGTTGACGCGTGGTGGGGTTCGAGGTGCGCGTGTAGAAGAATCCGGCTCGCTCGCCACGCAGGTAGCGCTCGGTTTCCTCCAGCGTATCGAACTCGAACTTGACGGACTGGTAAATCGGCGCCACGAGCGGGCGGTTGCCGGGTGGCAGCTCGACCTCCGGCGGATGATTGACACGAGTCGGCTTCTTCATAGTCAGGAACTCCCGCGCAGGCGCGCGGCGAACGTGTTGAGCCGCCGTGCCGCCTCATCGAGCGTCGCGTCCTTCTTGGCGATACACAGGCGCACGAATGACAGCGGCTGCGGCGTCTCATAGAACGGCGACAGCGGTATGGTGGCCACGAGTGCCTCGCTTAGCAGGCGCTCGGCAAAGGCGGTATCGTCAGCGGCTGCAAAGGCGCTGAAGTCCAGCAACTGAAAATACGTCCCCTGCGCGGGCGGCAGGCCGAATCCAGAGCCGGCCAGTGCTGTACGCAGACGATCGCGCTTGTCCTGGAAGAAGGCCGCCAGCCCCCCACCGGCATCGGGGTGTTCTCCAAGGTAGGCCGCAATGGCGTGCTGCAGTGGGTGCGAGATGCTGAAGGTGTTGAACTGATGCACCTTGCGCAGCTCGCGCGTCAGCCTCACACCGGCGACGCAGTAACCAACGCGCAGCCCGGTGGCGTGCAGGGTCTTGCCGAAGGAGAACACCGCAAAGCTGCGCGGGGCCAGTTCCGGGTGCGTGAGCACCGAGTGGTGCTGGGCGCCATCGAAGACCACGTGTTCATATACCTCGTCGGAAAGCACCAGAGCGTCGCGGCCACGCAGCAGCGCTGCCAAGGCATCCAGATCTGCCGCGCTCGCCGTGGTGCAGGCCGGATTGTGCGGGCTGTTGAAGAGCACGAGCCGCGTACGCGCACTCATGAGACTGCGCACCCGCTCCCAGTCGTAGCGAAAGCCCGGCTGGGTGAGCGGCACGCGCAGACAGCGGCCGCCGGCGAGGCGTACGGCCGGCTCATAAGAATCGTACGCCGGGTCGAACGCGATCACCTCGTCGCCCGCGCCCACGGCCGCCTGGATAGCCGAGAAGATCGCCTCGGTGGCACCGAGCGTAACCGTGATCTCGGTCTCCGGATCGGCGTTCACCCCGTAGTAGCGCTGCAGTTTCTCGGCGATTCTCGCCCGCAGCGATGGCAGGCCTTCCATCGGCGCGTACTGGTTGTGGCCGGCGTGCATCGCCGCCGCCACAAGTTCGGTCAGGCGCGGGTCAATGTCGTAATCCGGGAAGCCCTGCCCCAGATTCAGGGCATCCAGTTCACGCGCGCGTCGCGACATGACCGTGAAGATGGTCGTGCCCACCTCCGGCAGCTTGCTGGGCCGGCCGCCGCCGTCAGAAGCGCTCATCGGCCGCCGCCAGCGCCGCGCCGATCACACCCGCTTGGTTGGCGAAGTGTGCGGCCCGCAGCTCCGCCTGCGAACGCAGCAACGGAGCAAACTCGGCGAAGCGCTCGCTCACCGCGCCGCCGAGAATGAATACGTCGGCCAGAAGAGCCGCTGCATCGCGGCCAGATACTCGTTGACGCGCTCGACCCAGGCCGGAAAGTCAAGCCGCTCGAGCGTGCGCGCGTGCGCCGAGGCGCGCTTCTCAGCATCTACGCCGTGCAGCTCCAGGTGACCGAGCTCGGTATTGGGGAAGAGCTGGCCGCCGCAGAACAATGCCGTGCCAATGCCGGTGCCGAAGGTCAGCATGATCACGGTACCGGTGCAGTCGCGACCCGCGCCCCAGCGCATCTCGGCCAGACCGGCCGCGTCGGCGTCGTTGAGAAACAGCACCGGCCGGGCCAGTTCGCGCGACGCGAGCCGCGCTGCAGCCGCACCGATCCACGTCCTATCGATGTTGGCCGCCGTGTGGGTGATGCCGTTCTTCACGACGCTGGGAAAGGCGATGCCGACGCGCTGTCGCGCCGCGGGTAGGCGGCTCACGAGGTCCCTGATCAGCGCGAGCAGCGCCGAAGGGGTTGCCGGCCGCGGCGTGGGGACCGCCATCAGCTCCCCAATCAAGCGACCGGCAGCGACGTCGACCCGTCCGGCCTTGATTGAGGAACCACCCACATCGATGCCGAGCATTGCGCGCACCATGCTTCGCTCACAGGTTGGCGGCGGCTGCCAGCTGCAGGTCGCGCACACGGCGTTTCTCGCGGTAACGCATCCACACCGTCGAGATCGCGATTCCGGTTGCCACCAGCAGCACCATGATCGTGGCGAGCGCATTG